>NZ_OZ156465.1:1200000-2400000 GCF_964212655.1 Candidatus Thiodiazotropha sp. LNASS1
ACCCACCAGATTCCCAGCCACTCCGCTGTCGTGCCATCGATCATCCAATTCTCCGCCACCCCCTGCAGGCTCAGGTAGAGTGTGTAGAGGATAAAGGCCAACACCAAGCGGCCAAAAGGACCTTGGCGGGGCATGGAACGGCTGAGAGGCAGGCTGAGCAGTGCAAACACCAATAGACCGAGTACTTGTGCGAATCTGACCTGGAATTCAGCTCGATCCCTGATCGACTTGGAGTTCAATAGCGCTTCATTCGAAAGGGATTTGCGGTTGATCTTGGCGACCACTCCTTCGGCCCCCTTGATACGCAAGCCATAACGTTCAAATTCGCTGATCCGATAGTCCGCCTCCCCAGGTGAACCTTCATATCTGACACCATCCTCCAATACCAGGTAGCGTTCAGCCGACTCCTCATCGACATATTGATATCCCTGCCTTGCCGTCACCAGGCTGAGAACACCCGCTTTGCGCTGTTGCACGAAGACATTACGCATCCGCCTTTTCTCACTTGCGATCGACTCCACATAGAGCACAAGGTCGCCCCGACTGTATTCATTGAAGCGCCCAGCACTTATTCCGGCCAATTCAGTGGCCTGTCCACGCTGCATGCTGATCAGCTCCGCACTGAGGCGGCTCGCCCAGGGTTGAACATAGAGCGACAACCAGCCCGTCAACAACGCGATCGGTGTCACCACGAAAATCAGGGAGCGGTAGAGTCGAAAGTCTCCGATGCCACAGGCGGCCAGGGCAACCACCTCGCTATCACGGTACATTCTGCCGATCACATACAGTACGGCAAAGAAAAAGGCTGGTGGAATCAGGCGTGGAATATAGACCACCATCTGCAAACCGAGCAACTGGAAAAGCAGATTGCTATTGAGATCTCCGGAAGCCACCTCTTTCAGTAATTTGATGAAACTGTTACCAAGCAATATCAAGGCGAGTACCAGCAGAATCGCAAACAGCGCCTTGAGCAAGTCTCTCAGCAGGTAGCGGTCAATCAGTGTGATCAAATATCATATCCTGGTCAGCGTTAACTCTATCGATCAGGGACGAAGCTTATGTTTAATGATAAGTGCCTGTCCAGAACTGCATAAGGGGATGCTCTCTATGTGTCCTGTTCATTCTACTTAGATTACACCACACAAGGTGTTAACAGGCCCTAATTAGCTTATGATTGGGTAGACTTGAGTCAATCGTTGCCGAGTCGTGATCCTGACTTTTTATAACCCATAGTGTATATAAAACATTACATCGGCTGTCTATCCTACTTATTGATCTGCAACATAAAACTGAAAGGCCATCCACTCCATGGAATACAGCATTAAAACCGGAGATCCCGCCAAGCTTAACACTGCCTGCCTGGTAGTCGGCATCTTCTCCAAGCGTCAACTCTCACCTTTGGCACAGCAGTTGGATAAGTCCAGCAAGGGTGCACTGCAACGTATCCTCAAACGCGGTGATATGAATGGAGAGAGCGGACAGCAGTTATTACTCTATGACCTTCCCGGTATCCAGGCAGAGCGAATCCTCTTAATCGGGCTGGGTAAACAACGCGATTTCGGCAGAAAACAGTACGCCAAATGTGTCAATGCCGCAGTCAAGAGTCTGAACCAGAAACATGCAATAGAGGCAGTCTGGGGTCTCAGTGAACTTGTAAATGAGGATTTTTCGCTGCCTCAGGCAGTCAGAGAGACCGTGATCAGCGCCGGGTCCGGCCTCTATCAATTCAACGAAACCAAGAGTGAAGTCAAAAAAAACCAACGCCCGCTTAAGCGCCTCGCACTCTTCCTGCACGATCGGCGCCACTTAAAAGCAGCGCAGAAGGCGCTCTATCAGGCAGTAGCCATCGCCGATGGCATGGAATTGACCAAAGACCTGGCCAACCTGCCGGGCAATATATGCACTCCTGGCTACCTCGCCGATCAGGCACGAAAACTGGGGCGCAACGACAGCCGCCTGAAAGTGAGGATACTGGATGAAAAGCAGATGGCCAAGTTGGGCATGGGCGCCCTGCTCTCCGTGTCCCGTGGCAGTCGACAGCCGGCAAAAATGATCATCATGGAGTATTCGGGGGGAAAACCCGCTGCAAAACCCGTTGTACTGGTTGGAAAGGGACTAACCTTCGATGCAGGCGGTATATCCCTCAAACCCTCAGCGGCGATGGATGAAATGAAGTATGACATGTGCGGTGGCGCCACGGTCATTGGCGTCGTCAAGGCAGCTATCGCCATGGATTTACCGATTAATCTGGTTGGTGTCGTGCCTGCCTCGGAAAACCTTCCCGATGGAGATGCCAATAAGCCGGGCGATATCGTGACCAGTATGTCCGGTCAAACCATTGAGATACTCAATACCGACGCCGAAGGTCGCCTCATACTCTGCGATGCCCTCACCTATTGCGAACGCTTCAACCCCGCTGCAGTAATTGACATCGCCACACTTACCGGTGCATGCATCGTGGCCCTGGGCAACCAGGCCTCCGGATTAATGTCCAATAATGAATCCCTGGCAAACGAACTGTTGAGCGCCGGCAGCGATACTGGTGACCGGGCCTGGCAATTACCCTTGTGGGATGATTACCAGGAGCAACTTGACAGTAATTTCGCCGACATGGCGAATATCGGCGGCAAAGGTGCGGGTACAATCACAGCTGCCTGCTTCCTTTCCCGCTACACAAAAAAGTTCAAGTGGGCTCATCTGGATATTGCAGGTACCGCCTGGCGTAGTGGTACAAATAAAGGCGCCACCGGCAGGCCTGTGGGACTACTCACCCAATTTCTCATAAAGCGTTGTGGCCTGTGATGTTTAACCATAAATAAATTATGGCTTATTATCCAAATACATCGATCGCACTCAGCCGTTGCCAGCCGGAGATACCATGACGCAAGTCGACTTTTATGTACTCGATGAACGTGCCATGGGAAATCGCTTTACCCTGGCCTGCCGCCTGAGTGAAAAGATCTATCATCAAGGACGTAGGATCTTTATTCATACCGAGTCAGAAGAAGAGTCAAGACATATGAATAGATTGTTATGGACCTTTCGTCAGGGCAGTTTCGTACCCCATGGAATGGCTAAAGAGTGTAATCCTTTGACCACACCTGTGATTATCAGCCATGATAAGGAGAGTGGTGAAGAAAAGGATGTTCTGATCAATCTTGCGAGTGTTGTACCCAGTTTTTTCAGCAGATTTGATCGTGTTGCAGAGATCGTTGACAAGGAGCCACAGGTCGTAACTGCCGGGCGGGAACGTTTTCGCTTCTACCGTGACAGGGGCTATCCACTCAACAAGCACGACATAAAATAGATGAGCACAGACGACAAAACACACGACCCGGATTCAGACATTCCGCTACTGGAAGATGTGGTTTCAATGGATGAAATTGAATCGGAGTATATCGAATTCAGCGATGAAGAAGCCGATATAGAGGATAGTGATATTCCTGAGTATGACGAAGAACTGCTATCCATGCGGGACGATATCGCCAAGCAACTCGGGGATGACCTGAGGTTAATCGTTTCCGAAGCGGTGAATAGTGCAATCGATGAAGCCACTGACCGTATTAGCCAGATACTACACGATGAACTCGACAATACTATAACCCATAGAATTCGCAATCTCATTGAACAACGGTTGGAAAAAGAATTCGGACCTCGTCACCAGCATGCAAAAGATGAGCCCGTTCAGGATCCGATTGATCTCTATCAAGATGATAATCTTTAACTGTCTATATCTGTCCAGCCAATAGTAAGCATCATGCGTCTCACAAAACTTGATCATCTGGCGCATATCGTCAGAGATATAGAAAATGCGGTTTCCTTCTATAAATCAGTTCGTATGACAACCCAAGACTAAATATAGATATCTATGAATCATTCAAGTGTTGCAGGAGGCGTTTTTTCCTACTGACATATAGCCATGCACCCAAATAGACACAACATAGCGTCAATAAACTCAAGAGTATATTTTCACCAACCGAATAGTAAGACAAGCCCATGGCCAATCCGAAAGCAATTACAATGATTGCAAATACCGCTACAATTTTGTACTCGGAATGATTAACCAGTTTTGCACATAAATACCCGGCAAAAGTAGTTATCAGACAACCGGATACCAAGGCTACCAACGAGAACTTGGACGTCAATTCCATGGTGGAAAGCTTTGAAGTTATAACTTCAATGGAATCACCATTTGATGCGAGTATCATGCCGTAAACGATTGATATCACAATTCCGACAAAAATAGTGGCCGTAACATCGACGACAGTTGCGATAAAGACAGCTTTTACTGCAGATCCTTTTTTCTCTATTTGGTTGGTTAAATCCGATTTCGGTGTCCTATAGACATCTTCATCCATCGATACTGTTCCTATATCCGTGGTAGCCCATGTAATATTAATTACACAGCCCTTCAAACAAGTATGTTTCCTGTTTGTATATAACCAATAATCCACTAATTATGATTGTCGCATCCCGGTTGATCGCGATATCCTAACAGCCAGAGAGCATCCCCGTTAAAAATGTATCTGAGATCATTGTTTATTGATGCAATAAATCCGTCTCAGTACTCCTTAATATCCTCAAGACAGCCTTAGTGCTTGAATTCTATGAATCAGGTTTTTGCCGACAGCCAAATCACGTTACTGTCGTCAGTTTCTGAGATAAAATCATCGAACGGTTTAGGGTTAGCTATACCGTACCCCTGACCAAGATCTATACCCACCCGGCGCAATTCCTCAATAATCGCGTCATTTTCAACGAATTCGGCTATGGTCGTCAACCTCATTGTGTCCGCAACCGTTTTTATTGCCTCTACCATTCCCCTGTCAAGAGAGTCTGTATTCATATCTTTTATGAACATGCCGTCGATTTTCAAGAAATCAATGGGTAAGTTCTTTAAATAACCGAAAGAGGAGAGTCCGGAACCAAAATCGTCCAATGCGAAACGACACCCCAACTCACGCAGTTCACGTATCATTCTCAAAGCGCTCGAAAGATTTTGAATAGCTGCGGTCTCGGTAACCTCAAAAGTGATTTTTTCTGGCCTAATCCCATACTTTTGCAATAGCTTCTTTACCAATGGTGTAATTCGACTATGACTAAGTGTGCCACCGGATAAATTGATAAAGCAGTCTGGGTAGTTACTGCTACAATTTGCCAACAGTCGCATGACTTCCTCAATAACCCAATGATCGACACGCTCTATCAAATCATATCTTTCGGCAGCCGGCAGAAAAGCACCGGGTGGTATCAGTTCTCCATCGACGGTCCGCATCCTTATAAGAACCTCTACAGCAACAATCAGTTGTTCATCACTGTCAAATTTTACAATTGGCTGAGCATAGAGAACCAGGCGCCCTTCATCCATTGCACTGTTAATGCGTGAAACCCATTGCATCTCTCCCAATCTGCGTTTAGTTGTCACGCTGTCTTTTTCATAGACTATTATACGGTTGCGGCCTGAATCCTTCGCTGAATAGCAAGCGGCATCCGCTGCACTCATCAACTTGGCGATATTCTCGCTATACATATTTATAGGAGAGATGCCGATACTGAGACTGATCCTGAAAGTTTGATTTTCCCAGTAAAAATGGTGCTGTTGAACGTCCTCCCTCAAGGAATCGATTCGCTCTATGGCCTGCACTAGCGGACAGTCGATCAATATTGCACTGAATTCATCGCCTCCCACCCGCGCCAGCACATCACTCCCTCTGAAATGTTTGCGCATGAGGCGCCCCAGCTGTCGCAAAAGCTCGTCTCCTGCAACGTGTCCACAGGTATCGTTAACCACCTTGAATTGATCCAAATCCATGAAGCACAGGATATGCTCGCGACCCCGATGTCGCGCCGAGTCCAAAGCGTTCTCCAGATGGGTCTCAAATGCACTGCGATTCATCAAATCGGTGAGACTGTCATGATTTGCCTGACGATGCAGTTCTTCCTGCAGTCGGTATTCACGTGTAATATCACGCAATACGATAACCACACCATCAGTCTCTATATCCTGGCTAAAGATCCGAGCCGCAGTAACCTGAACCTGCAGCGTTTCTCTCTCATCTGTTAACAGCGAGACCTGTTCGTTGACAATCTGATTTGGTTTGCTGGTGCGACATTGTGCTAACAGGCTGTCAATATCCCATTCCTCGCCATCATCCACCAGCCTTACCATGTCAGAAAAATGCCGGCCAATTGCCTGTTCAGCATCTGTGTTGAACAGCTTCATCGCCTTATTGTTCAGATAGCTGATCAATCCGTCCATATTGACAGTAATCACACTGTCACCAATCGACGCCAAGGTTATATGAGCCTGATTGCGCTCCTTGCGTAATTCCTTCTCTGCCTTCCGCTGAGCGGTTATATCCTGGATATAGACGTAGACCTCATCAGCAACATCGATCATCTGATAATGCGCAAGCATATGTAATTCACCAATCTCTTTTTCTCCATATATCTGACGCTCTCCGTTAGCGAGACGATCGATGAACATTTTGTGGCTGTCCGGCAGTATGCTGATTGGATCTGTGATGTTAAGTCTGACAAGTAATCTTCTGAGTGCTGGATTTTTAAAAGTTAATTTCCCATTTAGATCGAATGCGATAATAGGATTTGGGTTTTCACGAGGATAGGCAGCCAGTTGTATATTTCGGGATTCTGTATCCTTTAACTCTTCAACCATCAAAGAGAGCAGGTTTGCCTTGTGACGGCGAGTCAGGAAAAGATAGATTAGAAGTGCAAACAGACCGGTCAGTGAAAAAACCGCCACTGCGACCCTTAACCCCTGTTTCAGGGTATGCTTGTATGCGCCTTCGAGACTGATGGCCAGTGTCAATTTTGCAAGGCCACGGTATGAGTATGGTACATCCTGTTCAAGAATATACCGTCGTACAGATGATTGAACAGGACCATAGCCCGCTATGATGAATCCGTTTCGTGATACCAACTTTATCTCATCGACTTCGCTATACTTGGCAGCCCATTGATTGATGATTTTGGATAAGGATTCATAATTGCCTTTCTGGAGTTCTGCCTCTGCAATCGAAGCAATGATCTCCATTTGACCCTTTGCCAGTTCTTCAGTGAACTGCACATGCTGGTGATGCTCATTCCTTAACACAATCCCTGATGCCAGTGCCAGAACCAGGAAAAATATAATGCTCACCAGCACTACCCACACCAGGGTTGGCGCATGCTGATCCTTGCTCACTTGACCACTCCCCTGGCTCGTAATTCAGCAATTACATCCCTGAGTTTTTGATAATCATCCTCTTCAACACTAACCAGGGCTGTCGCAGTTTTTTTGATGGGATAGAGTACCTGATTGGTTTCAGGACTGTCGGTGGATAGGCTGAGCAATTGCTGCCGCAGCAACCTAACCTTATCGGGATTTGTATCGGCTGGAGCAATGAAGAGATGTTCCGATATCTCAGGTGTAGTAGCGATAGCGACAATCCCTTTGTGATGATATTTATCAAACACCGCCTCTTTTACAGCGCCCGCATCGGCATCACCAGCAAGCACAGCTAGCGCAACATTGTCATGGCTACTGTAAAAATTATAACTTGCGAAATCTTCGACATCGATACCCGCTTCAAATATCACCTGTCTAGGTACAAGATGACTCATCGTGGAGGATGAACTGCCGAATGCGAAATGGCGTCCTTTGAGGTCCATAAGGGTACGTATATCGCTCCCCTCTCTGGTAAAAATCTTTCCGGTAAATGTGGATTTCCCGTCGATCTCCAATCTAGCCAACAGATATGGAACAAAATCCATATCCTTTAATTGAACGAGAAGCGCCGGACCGATGTATGCCAGATCCAACTGCCCCTGAATAATTGCATTTATGTGGGATTCATAGGACTCCCCGATTCGCACCTCGACAGGTTGCCCTATGCGTTGGCTCAAAAACTCCGCTAATGGCGTGAACATCTCACGGATTTCATCATGGGAACGATAGGGATGGATGCCGAGAATCAGTGAATCTGTACTATGAGCTGTGGTGGAAATACAGACAAAGAAGATGGCGGCTATTCGAACTAGCCGCCCTATCTCCAGTCTGCTCCTTAGTACCTTTTGCATGCGCTCCCGATCCCGGGTTCAGGTTTTTATAGTTACCTTAATCCATAACCCCAATCCTACTATTTATAAGGGGTTTATTAAGCATATCCTAGTCCAATCCTGTTAATCCACCTTAATGAAAGCAGTGACCAAACCTCAATTGGGTCCCAGGTGAAGCAGCTTCTGTTCTTTTCTGCTCCGTTTGATGATTTTTCTGCAGATTTTCTTGTCCAAAAGCGCCATGATCTCCAGATCTATTACATCTGCTCTGCTGCAATCACCGTCGCGACGAAGATTTGCTGCCAAGCGCTCAAGTTCCCGGATGCTGCCTTTGACCCGTTTGCGATTACGATGAGTGATCGCCGCACCCATTTTGATCTGCCTGACAAGATCATCGGCTGTATGTATATAAGGATTTCCGTTCTCATTCAGCATATCGGCCACCGATTTAGGTTGTTTTCACAATCTTGTTGTCTTCGATACTACTGCACCAGGTAAAAACGTATCTCTAAATTAACTATAACCCTTTAATTTTAAACAGAAAGTGATATATGACACTGGAAGACAGTGGAAAATGCACACCTGGCTGAGCTTAGGGGGTATGGCCATTTAGCCATTTGTAGGTAGATATTTATGTGTCCTGCGACGCTTCGCGTCTGGTCGAACGAAGGGTTCTAATCAAAGCCTCCCTATCCGCCAATTAAAAGGGGGCTGAGGGTCTCCTGAGCTTGGGTGCCGGCTGGTGGGAGGGATTGATTCGCCTTCGGCTCACCCCTTCGGGGCACCTTCGCTACGCTCGGTGTCCTGCGGCGCTGCGCGCCTGGTCGAACGAAGGGTTCTAATCAAAGCCTCCCTATCCGCCAATTAAAAGGGGGCTGAGGGTCTCCTGAGCTTGGGTGCCGGCTGGTGGGAGGGATTGATTCGCCTTCGGCTCACCCCTTCGGGGCACCTTCGCTACGCTCGGTGTCCTGCGGCGCTGCGCGCCTGGTCGAACGAAGGGTTCTAATCAAAGCCTCTCTCTCCGCCAATTAAAAGGGGGCCCTGTTGGGCCCCCTTTTAATTGGCGGAGAGAGAGGGATTCGAACCCTCGATGGAGCTATTAACCCCATACTCCCTTAGCAGGGGAGCGCCTTCAGCCGCTCGGCCATCTCTCCGGGTGTAGTTGATTTTGGATGCAGTCAAACCCGTATGGGTGACTTTTACATCTTTTCAGGATTGAGGCGGTCTCAAGGTTTGGGACCTGGTTCCCCTGATCCTTCAAGGTGCTGAGATTGTACAGATTTCTTCTTCCACAAACAAAAAAACTTTACCTTCCATGGCAAAGTTATTTATTGGGATTAAGGCTTGTCGTTTTTATTCAGACCAGACGCCTCTAGGACGACTCTTCCGACTGCTCTCTTTTTATACGTTCGTAGATCTCTTCCCGGTGTACGGTCACATCACGCGGCGCATTGACACCAATACGTACTTGATTTCCTTTAACACCTAATACAGTAACCGTAACCTCATCTCCAATCATCAGGGTTTCGCCGACACGGCGAGTAAGTATTAACATGTCCAGTCTCCATGTTGTTCCTTGAGTTTTTGGCAGGCTTCGATTCTGTAACGATTCAATCTCAGCACCGCCATTGCCAACCAAGCCTCCGTATAATACGGGACTGGTAGCTCTATTTTAGCAACTGGACTATGGGTAAAAAAGGGAAAATACGACTCAAAATACCTGTTTATAGGGCCTAAATGCTCTTAATCCCGATTTTTAGGATTGTACTTCTTTCTCCAGCTCAAATGCCTCGTGCAGCGCCCGAACACCCAGTTCGAGATATTTTTCATCGACCACCACAGAAATCTTGATTTCAGATGTGGATATCATACGGATGTTGATACCTTCGTCAGCAAGTGCCTCAAACATCTTGCTGGCGATCCCCGCATGGGAACGCATACCGACACCGACCAGGGAGATCTTGACGATCTTGTCATCTGCCAACACTTCGCGTGCACCCATTTCATCGGCTGTCTGCTGAAGAATCTCCCTGGCACGTTTAAAGTCGACCCGATTCACGGTGAAAGTGAAATCCGTGCGCCCGGTATCGTGAGAGATGTTCTGAATTATCATGTCGACTTCGATATTCTGGCTCGATATTGGGCCAATTATCTTATATGCCACACCCGGTTGATCCGGAACCCCCAGAATGGTCAGCTTCGCTTCGTCGCGATTGAATGCAATACCGGAAATCTTCGCCTGTTCCATGTTCTCTTCCTCAAAGGTAATCAGTGTGCCATCGCCCTCTTCGAAGCTGGACAGGACACGTAGGGGAACATTGTATTTGCCTGCAAATTCGACGGCGCGTATCTGCAGCACCTTGGAACCGAGGCTGGCCATCTCCAGCATCTCTTCGAAGGTGATGCGCTCCAGCCGCCTGGCCTTGGGTTCAACTCTGGGATCGGTTGTGTAGACACCATCCACATCGGTATAGATCTGACACTCGTCAGCCTTAAGGGCGGCGGCCATGGCAACTGCCGTCGTATCCGATCCGCCTCGGCCAAGTGTGGTTATGCTGCCGTGTTCATCGACACCCTGAAAGCCGGCGACCACAACCACCCGGCCCGCCTCAAGATCCGCACGAACACGGGCGGCATCGATATCGCGTATGCGTGCCTTGCTGTATGCGCTGTCAGTGAGAATGTGCACCTGTCCACCAGTATAGGAACGGGCAGGACATCCAACCTTGTGCAAGGCCATGGAAAGCAGCGCGATCGTGACCTGCTCGCCTGTGGAGACCAATACATCCATCTCCCTGGGATCAGGTGCGTTATCGATCTCTCCGGCGAGTGAGATCAGCCGGTTGGTCTCACCCGACATTGCGGAGACAACCACCACAACTTGATCACCTCTGTCTATGCATCCCCTGACCTTGTTCGCAACGGCCATGATTCGCTCAATCGAGCCGACAGAGGTGCCGCCATACTTCTGCACAATCATTGCCATGACAGTTTTAAACCCCAAATATCCAAGCGCCTAAAAAAGCTGCACATTAAACACCAAACCGGCCCACAACGGAACCATATATTGAATCCGATTTAACGTTGAGACTTTTATTCCAGGCCCAGTTGTTTCCTGACCCAGGGTTCGACAATTTCCAGGGCCTGTGGAAGTGCAGCGGGATTACTGCCTCCCGCCTGCGCCATATCAGGCCTTCCACCACCCTTGCCGTCAACCTTTTCTGCAGCCAGCTTCACCAGATCCCCCGCCTTCATCTGCGCGGTAAGATCCTTGGTCACACCTGCCACCAATGAAACCTTGCCCCCTGCTGTCGCAGCCAACAGAATAACCGCAGTGCCAAGCTTGTTTTTCAGCTGATCCATGGTCTCGCGCAGTGATTTGGCATCGGCACCATCCAGGTTGGCCGCAAGCACCTTCACCTCACCCACTGAAACAGCGCCTGCTGCCAGATCAGTGCCTGCGGCACTGGCGAGTTTCCCCTTCAGCTGCTCCAATTCCTTCTCCAGTTTACGGTTGCGAACCAGGATCTGCTCCAGCTTATCCTCGATCTCATCGCGCCCTGATTTGATCATTTCGGCGATCCGCTGCACCCGCTCTTCGTCCGCCTCCATCCATTCAACAGCTCGTTGACCGGTTATCGCTTCGATTCGGCGTACACCGGCGGCAATGCCACTCTCTGCGGTAATCTTGAAAAGCCCGATATCCCCCACCGCATTGACGTGGGTTCCACCGCAAAGCTCGGTGGAAAAATCACCCATGCTCAACACCCGTACCTGATCCGCATACTTCTCGCCGAAGAGCGCCATGGCGCCGGATGCCTTTGCCTGATCCAGGGACATGAGTTGAGTTGCAACCAGGTGATTGTGGCGTATCTGAAGATTCACCAGTTGCTCGATCGTCTGCAATTGTTCACGAGTAATGGGTTCGAAATGGGAAAAATCGAAACGAAGCCTGTCCGCATCGACCAGCGAACCCTTCTGAGTGACATGCTCGCCCAGTTCCCGGCGCAGCGCTGCGTGTAACAGATGGGTTGCCGAGTGATTGAGCGCAGTGGCCTGGCGGGTATAGGCATTGACCTGTGCAGTCACCTTGTCGCCAACAGTGAGGGTGCCTTCCTCAAGCTTGCCGATGTGAGCAAAGAGCTCACCACCCTGTTTTTGTGTATCGTCCACTTCGAACAGCAGGCCATCTCCTTCGAGGACACCTTGATCTCCCACCTGACCACCGGATTCGGCATAGAATGACGTATTATCCAGAAACACCATGCCGGACTCCCCCTGCTGCAGAGAACTGACCGACTCGCCATCACGCAGGAGAGCCACGACCCTCCCCTGATCCTCAAGGTGATCATAACCGGAAAACCGGGTCTCCTCTTCCAACCCCAGGTCGACATCCGCCACTACGCCGAATTGACTCGCGGCCTGGGCTCGTTCTCGTTGTGCCGACATAGCCTCGTCGAAACCTGACTGATCGATGGTCAGTTCGCGCTCACGGGCGATATCGGCAGTCAGATCCCTGGGAAACCCATAGGTATCGTAAAGCTTGAATACAAGTTCGCCGGGTATAACCTTGCCATCAAGCTCATCAATGGTCTCTTCGAGAATCTTCATCCCCTGTTCCAGGGTCTGGGCAAACCGCTCCTCCTCCAGGCGCAGTACCTTTTCTACCTGGCCACGTTGCGACAGCAACTCGGGATAGGCCTCTCCCATCTCATCACACAAACAACCTACAAGCTTGTGGAAAAACGGCTCCTTCACGCCCAGCATATAGCCGTGACGAATGGCACGGCGAATTATCCGCCGCAATACATATCCACGGCCTTCATTGGACGGCAGGACACCATCGGTGATGAGAAAGGCGCAGGAGCGTATATGGTCGGCGATGACCCGTAGGGACTTCTCTTCCAGGTTACTGCAACCGGTCAACTCTGCAGCGGCCTGAATGAGGTGGGCGAACAGATCGATTTCATAATTGCTGTGTACGTTCTGCAAGACGGCAGCCAGACGCTCCAGTCCCATACCCGTATCCACAGACGGCTTGGGTAGTGGTGTCAACACGCCATCGGCATCACGATTGTATTGCATGAATACCAGGTTCCAGATCTCGATATAGCGATCACCTTCCTCTTCCGCAGTGCCGGGCGGACCGCCCCATATACCCTCTCCGTGGTCGAAAAAGATCTCCGAACAGGGGCCGCAAGGTCCGCTATCACCCATTGACCAGAAATTGTCGCTCTCATAGCGCTTACCCCCCGGCTTGTCACCGATTCTGGTGAAACGGGCGGGATCGATTCCGATCTCGTCGAGCCAGATTTTTGCTGCTTCGTCATCCTCTTCATAGACGGTCACCCACAGCTTTTCCGACGGCAGGCCGGTGGTTTCAGTGAGAAACTCCCAGGCATAGTTGATGGCGTCGCGTTTGAAGTAGTCTCCGAAACTGAAATTTCCCAGCATTTCGAAGAAGGTATGGTGGCGAGCGGTATAACCGACATTCTCTAGGTCATTATGCTTTCCGCCTGCGCGTACACAACGTTGAGAACTCGCTGCTCTTTGGTAGTTGCGCTTTTCCCGACCGAGAAACAGATCCTTGAACTGCACCATGCCCGCATTGGTAAAGAGCAGGGTGGGATCATTCTGTGGTACCAAGGGGCTGCTGGCGACCACCTCATGTTCGCGATCGGCAAAATAGTCCAGAAAAGCTTTACGTATGTCGGCGCTGGTTTTCATCATGAAGGAAAAAAATTAACCGGGAAATAAACCCTAAAAGATAACAGGAACGGAGATAAAAAGCCCGTACAGGTTACATTAAAAGTTACATACTCCAGCTATCACCGCCTCGCCGGGAGCGGTAGTGGGTGGAAAAGCCACGCATGCGGAATGTCAGTCACCAATATGGGACGGCGATGAGGGGGTATTGGATACCCCCTCAGCTGGGGCAAGCCGGTAATCAATCGAAAAGGAATTGACGGATCAGCTCGCCAGGGAAGCCCCGATGTTGAAGAAATCTCGCCTTTCTGACCAGCGTCTTTCGATCCGTGCAGGGTTCGGTGCCGAACTTGGCATCGTGTACCCGTTGCAACAAGGATGGCCATAGCTCGGCATATCCCTCGAGATAGGTTTCAATCAGCGCCTCATCGATACCACGCTCACGCAATTCAGCCCTGATGCGCACAGGTCCGCTGCCTCTCTCTGTCCTGCTGGCGATATAGCTTTCGGTATAACGGTCATCACTCTGCAGACCGGACTCGCTCAAACGCTGCAGGATTGTATCGATTTTGTGCTCCTCGAAATCACGGGATTGCAGTTTGAACCGCAACTCCTGCAACGAGTGTTCACGCTGAGTCAGCAAGCGGATCGCCGCCGCCTCTATCTCCGTATAGCCCGCCTCGTTCAGACTTCGGCCTCGGCAAGTTCTTCTTCACTGTCTTGCGATGGCAGCAACTCCTCCCGGATACGGGATTCGATCGCCTCTGAGATGTCGGGATTCTCTTTAAGAAAGTTACGCACATTCTCCTTGCCCTGGCCGATACGGTCGCCATTATAGCTATACCAGGCACCGGATTTATCGATGATGCCCCGTTGAACACCCAGTTCGATGATCTCACCCTCATGGGAGATCCCCTCACCATAGATGATCTCAAACTGTACCTGTTTGAAGGGAGGCGCGACCTTGTTTTTCACCACCTTGACCCGGGTATCATTGCCCACCACTTCATCGCCTTTCTTGATCGCGCCTGTGCGGCGGATATCGAGACGTACTGAGGAGTAGAATTTCAGCGCATTACCGCCGGTGGTCGTTTCCGGATTGCCGAACATCACACCAATCTTCATGCGAATCTGATTGATGAAGATCACCAGGCAATTGGTGCGTTTGATATTGGCGGTCAGTTTCCGCAGCGCCTGGGACATCAACCGGGCCTGCAAACCGACATGGGAATCCCCCATATCGCCTTCGATCTCCGCCTTGGGGGTCAGGGCAGCCACGGAATCGATGACAACCAGATCCACCGCACCGGAGCGCACCAGCATATCGGTGATCTCCAGGGCCTGCTCACCGGTATCCGGCTGTGACACCAGCAACTCATCCACATTGACGCCCAATTTCTCAGCGTACTGCGGATCGAGTGCATGCTCCGCATCTATGAAAGCGGCGGTACCCCCCATCTTCTGCGCTTCGGCCACCACCTGCAGGGTCAATGTGGTCTTGCCTGACGATTCCGGTCCGTAGATCTCCACAACACGACCTTTGGGCAGCCCACCGATACCCAGCGCAATATCCAGGCTCAGGGAACCGGTCGAGATCGCATCGATGTTACGGACTGCACTGGTGTCACCCATCCGCATCACAGATCCCTTGCCGAACTGTTTTTCAATCTGCCCCAGAGCGGCACTCAGCGCTTTTGCACGGTTTTCATCCATTCGGTCAATCCTCATCTGTTGAAATTAAGCGATGCGCCGGACATCCGAGTCCGGCGATCTGTCATGATCGGATGAAATTATCACACAGCCAAAGGCTCACGTCATGAGTCGATGCACAGGGTTTTTAGTCCTTCAGAGGCTCAAGAGAAATCTTAGGTACAACGGATATTTTCAATAATTTCTAATTGTTACATTAATCACTTAAAGACACGTTTAGATTACGCCAAACTTCTGCATTCAGTATTCAGTCCGGCATGGTCTCGACGACGGAAGAATAGCCGTCAAACAGCGGCTTGCGTCTGCCCAACCAGAGGGTGATGCTGAAGGTGATACTCAGTACAAACAACGACCCGATCACCACCCCCTCCCACTCAGCCCAGCGCCAAAACGGTTCCAGATAAAATCCCCCCAGGGTGGCTCCGGCATAATAGAACATTAAATAGAGTGAGGTTGCGCTGGCACGTGCCCATTGAGCATGGCCGGTAACCCAGCCGGCCGCCAGGGAGTGGGTAAAGAAAAAGCCAAGGGCATTGATAAAAAAACCGGCGATGATGACAATCAGATTGGGTATCAGGGTCAATAATGTACCGGCCACAAAAATCACGATACCCACGCCCATTGCTCCGGTTTGAGATCGGTTTTTCACCAGGCGGCCGGATATTGAAGCCGCCAAGGTGCCTGTAAGATAGGTCAGGAAAAACAGGCCCAGCCAGTCAGAGGATAGACCATAGGGCTCATCCGCCAGAACAAACGTGATATAGCTGTATTGGTTGACAAAGATAAAGAAATTCAACCCTCCGATGAAGCAGGCGGCAAGAATCATCGGATTGCGCAGATGCAGCATGAGGTCGCTTATAACCTGGTGGAAGCGAAACGGCCTCGCTACAAAACGCTGCGATGCCGGCATCATGCGAAACACCACAAGCAGACAAATCAGATCGAAGGCGCCGAGGAAGAGAAAACTGCTCCGCCACCCCCACTCCGCCGCAACCAGGCCACTGATCAGTCGGCCTGCAACGCCTCCCAGGGTGTTTGCACCGATATAGATTCCGACGGCCAGCAACAAGGCCTTTGATTCAAACTCCTCACCCATATAGGCAAGCGCGGCGGCAGGTAACCCGGCAATCAAAGCCCCCTGAATGCATCGCAATATCAACAAACTGGTGTAATCGGCGGCGAATGCGGTTGCGAACGTCACCAGACACAGCAACAGCAGAGTGGCAAGAATGACCACTCTGCGGCCTATGGCATCGGAAAGAGGTCCGAAGAAGAGCAGGCAGACCCCCATCGACAGGGTCGCCACAGAGAGGCTCAGGGACGCCTCGAGGGAGTTTATGTCGAAGGCATCACTTAAAACCGGCAATAACGGCTGAGTGATATAGAGATTGCTGAAAACCATCACCGAACCGATACAGAGTGCCAGTGTGGCATACCAGAATTTCGGTGAATTGGATTGAATCATGTTCGCTTGAAACGGTTATGACTGGAGTATATTGAGCCTAACCCCGATTTAACTATAATAAAAATATATAATTTATATAGTTTTCATTCGATTTGCATATGGACATTAAGCAACTGACCTATTTCAAGGCCGTATGCCAGTATGGCGGATTTAGCGCAGCAGCCCGTCGACTGCACATCGCTCAGCCCGCCATCAGCATCGCTATGCGCAAACTCGAGGCAGAGCTGAATCTTACCCTGCTGCATCGTAGCGATCGCCGGATCACCCCGACGGTAGAGGGTGAGGTGTTGCTGGGCCATGCCGTCCGCATCATCGAAATGACAGAGACCGCTGAACTGGAGATGCGCGAACTCAGGGGGCTGGCAAAGGGAGAGATGCGCATCGGGATCCCCAGCATGCTGGGTTCCTACTATTTCCCCCCGATACTCATGGGGTTCAAGCATCGCTATCCGGCGTTGAGTCTCTCTGTCTACGAACAGGGCACCCGCCGTCTTCAGGATATGATCAGGACAGGCGAACTCGACCTTGGCGTGGTGGTTGCGGATCCACCCCCGGAGGATCTGGAAACCCGCCTGCTGACCCGTGAAGAGATGGTTGTCTGCGTACCCAGAGAACATCCGCTCGCGACACGCAACAGTATATGCATGGAGGAGTTCTTCAGCCATGAACTGGTGGTCTTCAAGACAGGCTATTTCCTGCGCGAGTTTATCGATCGCTACAGCCGGAAACGTAGTCTGCCACCGAAAATAGCCTTTGAAACCAATCTGATTCCCCTCACCAAGGCGATCGTGCGCCAAGGCTTTGGCATTACCACCTTTTTACGCATGGTGGTCGAGCAGGATACACAGAACGATCTGGTGGCGGTTCCATTCGACGAACCGGTATTTCTCGATCTCTCGTTGGCGTGGAAAAAAGGGGGGTATCTGTCAAGGGCGAACCAGGCATTTATCGACTTTATTCTAAGCCAAACCAAAGACATGAAACACCACTTGCCGCAATGATCGTCTCAGGCAGTCTGATGCAATCACATCTGTCTGGCGATATGGTAGTTTAGATTCTACTTCGCCCTAAGCCGCTTTGACCTGCACAATCCGGGATAGAGGGTTGGTATACTTATAGCTTATCCTGGGTACACCGGTATTCTTAGCGGGCGACACGCCCTCTTCATGCCGTTAGATAATATTTTCTTAATCGTGGGTAGGGTAGATTCAATTGGTCAATGCAACACTTCATGTTTCAATGATGAATTTGGAGTGAATAATGGCACAACGAGGGCGACCAGGGTTATCCCATGACCTAAAACAAGAAGTATGGAGAAGATGGAGATCAGGTGAGTCTCTCAGCGACATTGCGAGAGCGGTAAATAGCCAGCCTGGTTCGATTTTTGGGATATTAAGACTTCATGGCGGTATTTCACCAGCTAAACGTTGTCGAGCAGAGAATTCATTGACACTATCTGAGCGTGAAGAGATATCGAGAGGGCTAAGTGCCGGGAAGTCAATGCGTGCCATCGCTACGGACTTAAGGCGCTCGCCATCGACTATTAGTCGAGAAATTGCTAGAAATGGAGGTGCTCAGAGATACCGAGCGATCCAGGCCGACGAGAAAGCTTGGGACAGGGCTAGACGCCCTAAATTATGCTTACTGGCATTAAATGGTCGTCTTCGAAGAACGGTTACCGAAAAACTTGCTTTGGACTGGTCACCAGAGCAAATTAGTGGATGGCTTAAGAAGACATTTTCAGATGATGAAAATATGTACGTTTCACACGAAACAATTTACCGTAGCATCTATATCCAGGCACGAGGTGTACTAAAGAAGGAACTACAGAAGCATCTGAGAACTCAGCGAATTTTCCGTCAGTCCCGTTACAATAATCTTAGAGGTATTCCCAGGGGGAAGATTGTTGATGCCGTTTCAATTAGTGAACGCCCACCTGAAATAGAAGATCGTGCGATTCCAGGGCATTGGGAAGGTGATTTGATTGCAGGTAGTGCAAATACGCACATAGCGACCTTGGTTGAGCGAAAATCTCGCTTTGCTATGCTAATCAAGGTGACTGGAAAAGATACAAATACTGTTGTTTCCGCAATCAGCAGACACATTAAAAGACTACCAGTTGAGCTACGTCAATCAGTCACTTGGGATCGTGGGTCCGAGATGGCCAATCACAAGGACTTTACCGTAGCGACTGATGCAAAGGTGTACTTTTGTGATCCAAGTAGTCCTTGGCAGCGCGGGACTAACGAAAATACCAATCGATTGTTGCGTCAATATTTCCCTAAAAAGACGGATCTATCAGTTTATACACAAAGGGAGCTTAGCCAAGTAGCCAAGAAGCTAAATCAACGACCGAGAAAGGTATTGGATTTTCAAACACCAGCAGATACATTACAGCAGTGTGTTGCGCGGACCGATTGAATTTACAAGTAACTAAATTTATGTTTACAGGTATTGTTCAAGGGACCGCAGAGGTTGTCGACATCAAAAGCAAAGAGGCATTCCGTACCTATCGGATACGCCTGCCTTCGACCGCGCTGCAGGGTCTAAAGCCGGGAGCCTCGGTGGCGCACAATGGCTGTTGCCTGACAGTGACCCGCATCGAGGATGACCTGGTAGATTTCGACCTGATGCAGGAGACGCTGCGCGTCACCAACCTCGGGACGGTTGATATCGGGGATCGGGTCAATTTTGAACGGGCCGCGCGTTTTGGCGATGAGATCGGCGGACACGCCATGTCCGGACATATCCTATGCACAGCGGAAGTCGTCAATATTGAGCGCAGTGAAAACAATTACCGTGTACGGTTCAAACTGCCGCCCCAATGGCGTCACTACATCTTTACCAAGGGTTATATCGGCATCGATGGCATCAGCCTGACAATCGGTCGGGTAGAAGGCGATCAATTCGATGTCAATCTGATTCCGGAAACCCTGCAACGCACCAACATCGGCACACGCAAGATCGGTGATCATGTGAATATCGAAATTGATCCCCAGACACAGGCGATTGTCGATACTGTGACCAACTTACTACCGGATCTTTTACAACGACTCAACCTGCCAAACCATTGACTTGCGGTTTTTTTGGCGCTTCCCCGGAACAGGTGTGTTAAATCCGGAATTAATGCAGGCCGCAAATGAAGGCCAATCACCGCAAAATTGACGCAAATCCGCCGAAGTCATCGGCGACCGGCCGGTGATCAGTATCGATACGTTAAAAACGGGAACATAACAGACGAAGGCCGCTAAACACTGATGACACAGTTACTGGAATCCGGGAGCTTGTGGAAGAAGATTCGCACACGCACAGAGTCAGCCATCGCCAAAGGTGCGCTTCACTCCATTCCGACAGATTTCCATGTCGTGCAACAGGGTGGACTCGAGTTTATGGTGCGCGTTGCGCATAACCTGAATCGCAAAGCACGGGATAAAGTAAAACAAACCGCCATTCCTTCAAGTGTCCCTTCCAATCCTTTCCTGCCACCGGAACCTGAGATGACGGTTGCGGATATTACAGCGACCCATCTCTCGGTACTGAATAAATTCAACGTTGTCGAGAACCATCTACTGATTGTGACCCGTGATTTTCAGCATCAGGAGCAATTGCTGACCCTTGATGACTTCGAAGCGCTTTGGATCTGCCTGAGGGAGTACCCTTCACTCGGTTTCTATAATGGGGGTGCCGCAGCCGGCGCCAGCCAACGACATAAACACCTGCAGCTGGTTCCGCTGCCGCTCTATCAGGGGCAATCCGGCACCCCGTTTGACGCTCTCTATAACAATGCCCCACAGGGGGAGGCATTGCATAGCCTGAAGCAACTCCCATTCCTGCATTGCTGGTCCCCATTGCCGGGTGAACTCGCCGACAACCCCTCGGCGGCGGCCAAACAGACACTGTCCCGTTATCGTCAGATGTTGAAACAGGTTGGAATCACTATTGTGAAAAATGCAGATGGTGACTATCAATCCGACCCATACAACCTGCTGCTGACACGAGACTGGATGCTTTTGGTGCCCCGCTCGCAAGAGCACTATCATGGCATATCGATTAATGCACTGGGGTATGTGGGATCACTGTTTGTAAAGGAACACGGTGAACTGGAAACGGTAAAACGTAAGGGCCCGATGAACCTGCTGGAGGCAGTATCAATTGCCGCTTGAGATAGTCAGCGGTGATAGCGACAAGGCACTGCCCCGCAGTCTCCTCTCCTCTGTCGGCAGACTATCCATACTCGGCCAGAGGCCTGTGATCAAGGCCTTTGCATAGCCATCGGACCTGCCCGATTCCTGCATGGATGCGTATGCCGCTTCGGCATCGTAGCCAAGGCGTTTCCATACACACTGTACACCCTTCGATTCCGGGATCAATACAAGATACCAACCATCTCGTGTTCCATCATTGGCCGGCATACCGATCACACCGCTATTCAACCAGTATCGACCACCCAACTCCTCCCCGAACGGAATCCCCGCATGCCCCCCTATCACCACATCCGCATCGCATAATGCCAGCTCTCCCTGTTTCTCCTCCTGTGGCGTGGAAGCATAGATAAAGCGATTACTGGCGCTCAGACCACCATGCACCAGATAGAAGGATCTTCCTGCCATTGTGAAACATATGTGTGCAGGCAGGCTTCCCATCCACTGCTTGGTCTCGCTGGAGAGCTGCTCGGAGCAAAAGGGGTACCATGCCTCCGCCAGTAGCGCACACGCAGTGCCAGTCTCAAAGCCGCAACCGCAATCCGCACTCCCCTCGGCAAGGGACTCTTCACAGTTCCCCCGTAACACCCTGACGCCTGACGACCTGATAAGATCAACCGTCTCCGCCGGTTGTGCACAATAGGCAACCAGGTCACCATTGCAGATGACGTTGGAACTGGCGATGCCAGATACATCTGTCTGTTCCAATAACGCCTGGGTTGCCTGCAGATTGCCGTACGGCCCGCCAAAAATGGTGACGGATTCGGAGATTTCACCGAGATTCAGCAAACCCGATACCGACATGCTCAATACTCGGTGGCATTGGCCGGATAGTCGGCCAGCGTATCTGCCTGTCTGTTGCCCAACCAGAACATCAGACAGCCCAGGGTCAATACCGTCAGGGAGATAAACAGCAGCTTGGTGTATTTATGCCACTCCCCCAACCACTGGCTGTAACCTGTCGATTCGGTGAAATAGAGGGCAGCCCCGCTAATCGCCAGGGTAAAACTACCCAGATAACTCCACAGGGGTATGCGATCACGATCACCCCACAATGAAAAGAAGATCACCGGCGCAAGATACATGGAGGCGGTGCCGCTAACCGCCACCGCACTGAACAGATCCTTGTTTCCGGTAAATACCAAAAGCAATCCCGCCAGCATGAAGAGCGCCATTACCAAGCGGCCGTTGTTCAAGCTGGGCCTAAGGAGCCGCATATCAACCACCACCAACTTGGCTGAACTCGACAGGGTGCTATCGAGGGTCGACATGGCTGAAATCACCAAGGTCGCGTTAAACAGCAACATGGGCAGGTCGCCCAGCAGCCGAGTCAGCACCTCGGTCATCGCTTCACCGCTCGCTGCCTGGGCACCCGCCAATACACCCAGACTGCCAAACAGCAGAATACAAATGATACTGATCCAGGCAGCATGCAGAAAACTCCTTCGAGTTGTCTGGCGATCGGCAAGAAACCCCCGGTCCATCATCACCGGATCATGCATGGGATAACTCCAGATCTGGAGCAAGGCAACCAGCATCAATACCGGACCCGGTTGATCGAACTGGAACGGTATGAACAGAATGTTCTGCAAGGTGAGGTGTCCTCCGCCCATCACCAGGGTGATCAGAATACCCAGAATCAAAATGAAGATCAGCATCTGGAACAGATCGGTCCTGAGTGACGCATGCAGACCGCCCAGCATGGAATAGAGCAATGTCACGGCTGCCAGGCCGATTACCGCCAGCGCATAGGAGCCACTCCCGGCGGCGCCGAAGAGTATGCCAATCACCAGCAAGTTGGCGAATACCTCACTGCTCAGACGGATCCCGATCACCAGGTTGTAGCAGCGAGTCCCCCAATCCCCGAAACGGTCGTATAAAAATCCCTGAATACTGGTATAACCCTTACGAAAGCGCAGATCGTCGATAATCAGGCCGCCGGTGAGAAACGACAGATAATAAAAGACGTAGGCAAGGGTACCCCACAGCCCATAGTAAAAACCCAGTATCGCGGCATTCATCAAGGATCGCGCGAAGATCCATGTTGTCACTTGGGAAAAGGTCAAGGTCAACAGGCCCGGTACCCCGCCAGCCGGTGAAAGACCCTGAAAAAAAGTACCGCCATTATCAGCTTTCGGAGTGATGATGATAGATACCGTTGCCACAACGGCAATCAATACAGGCAGTACGTATTCCATTTAAGCTCCCGTTGAAATCGTCTCGAATCAGTAATTCCGGCTTGGAAGTGTATTCAGTTATTTATGAATAAAACAGAGACTGATCTTATGTCTACGTCCATAGGATTAATATGGATTCAAAGCAGTCGTTGATACTTGATCCTAAAATCCGTTTCCTGTTAAAGCCGTTTTTATTGGCGAGTTTTCAGGCGCGATAGTGGCAACATGCAATCATGCAATCATGCAATCAGGCCCTAGTGTTCTGATGTCAGATCACCACTCCCAGCTTCCACTACGGCACGCTTCGATCTCCTTGCCTGTTGCGTTGTCTTAATTGCCATAACACCCAGCGGCCCGACAATGTTGGCAGAGAGACTGGGAAAGGCGCTGATGACAGAGACCAGCAATGAAGCCTGATAGGGAATTGCCTGGCGTGTTGGCGCGTCTGCGGCTCTCAAGCTGAAGAAGCCATACATCTTATGTGATAGGCTCTGCCTCTGAATCCAGGGGCATTCACCCCTCTTCAGTCATTAACCTTTCCCCTGTTGGATACGCTGATTCCTGTATCTTTTGGGGTAATTTGGAATACGCCTCAATGCAGAGCGATCAACTGCAATCTCTTGTGAGAAAGAAAACCGGAGAACTGCTGCGGACCGGCTGCCGACATTTCGACCTCGGCATCGAGTATCCCGAGGTCCGGTTTGACCTGATTGGCAAGACCGCCGGCATGGTGCTGTTTCCGGCAAAGAGCCGCAGCATCATTCGTTACAACTTGCCACTGCTCACGAGATACCGGGAGGCGTTCATCGAAGCCACTGTACCCCACGAGGTCTCACACCTGATCGCCCACGCATTGCATGGGCCACGAATCAAACCCCATGGCACAGAGTGGAAAAAGATCATGAAGCTGTTCCACGCTTCACCGAAACGCTGTCATAATTTCGATACGGAACAGGCGGGGGGAAAGAAGCTACGCTATTTCGATTACCGTTGCGACTGCCGGGACCATCGCTTGAGCGCCATTCGTCACAACAGGCTCATACAAGGCACCATCTACCTCTGTAGACATTGTGGTTCTCAGTTAAGATGAACTCAAATCTGACTTACCACAGGATTGATGTCAGATCGACACCTCTCCTTTCAAAATGTTGCCGCTTCGATTATTTTTCTTTTCTGCGCCCGACTCATTCGCTTAATCTGGCATTCGCGGCGCAGTGCATCGCCATGACATCTCATCCCCTCCACAAAGACAAGTTCAACCGGGGTGCGTCCTCGGGTATATTTAGCACCAGTGCCGCTGTTGTGCTGCGCCACGCGTTTCTCAAGATCCTTGGCGATGCCCGTATAGAGGGATCGATCAGAGCATTGCAGTATGTAGACATACCAGGATTGAGGGTCATTCCTCTGCGTCATCGGATGAAATTGGGCCCGTTAGGAGTGGTAATTGCATTCATATTATACAAAAAACCTGTTTTTCCACAGGTGATACCGGGGTAAACCACAACCTTTTTCACCATTTTCTGGACTTTACACGGCATTGTTATAAAGATAACAATGCTCAATGCCTAAAAAACGTCCTAAAGAGGCACAGGCAATCAAGCGACTTGTTGTACCATACTTACACGAGATATCAGGCATTACCGCCTAAATAACAACAGGTTAGAACCACATTCACCCCCATCTGGAGGATACGATGATTGGTAATACCAAAAAGTGGATAGGAATGGCCGGCGCGATCAGCGTCCTAGCCGGTCAGTTTCTGGTCTCCCCTGCAATCTTCGCCGAAGGAGGCAATGCTGTCGCGGAGGGAAAGAAGATTTCATTTGACAGAAAAAAAGGGAATTGCCTCGCATGCCATAATATTATTGGCGCGCCTTCACCGGGTAACATCGCACCCGCACTGGTCGCAATGAAATCCCGCTTTCCGAAAAAGGAAGATCTGCGCATGCAGATTTGGGATGCAACCATCAAGAATCCCGAATCAGCCATGCCCCCTTTCGGCAAACACGGAATCCTCTCCGAAGCTGATTTCGAAAAAGTCGTCGAGTACATCTGGACACTCTGAGTGTTTCCGCGATTTTTACTCCAGACAGCAACTCCTTTGAGGATTGAAAGATCATGAAACAACTATTTCGTCAATTAACCGCGATGGTTATAAGCTGTTGCTTTATCGCTGCAGCACAGGCAACAACCCCTGAGGAGGACCTTAAGGCCTTCCAGAAATTTTATGAAAAACGTTTTCCCAATGTAGAGACTGCCGACTACATCAATGGCGCCTATGCTATCGATCCGGTGGGCCGGGAAAACTGGGAGGCCATCGAAGAATTTCCACCCTATGAGCCATTCATCGATGAAGGCCAGGCCATATGGGAAAAACCTTTTGCCAACGGCAAGACTTTCAAGGACTGCTTTCCGGATGGTCCTGCCCTTGGCGGCAAGTACCCGCGCTGGGACAAGGAAAAAAGCATGGTCATGACCCTGCCTTTGGCACTCAACAACTGTCTCGAGGCTAACGGTGAGAAGCCCATGAAATATAAGAAGGGGCCAATCAATGATCTCCTCTCCTATATCGCATTTGAATCGCGTGGTCAGATCACCAATGTGGAGATTCCCACTGATGATCCCGGCGCCCTTGCGGCCTATGAGGCAGGTAAGAAGTTCTACTATACCCGTCGCGGTCAGCTCAATTTCGCCTGCGCTCACTGCCATCTGCAGAACGCCGGCATGATTCTGCGAACAGAGATCCTCAGCCCCGCGCTCGGGCACACCACTCACTTCCCCGTCTATCGTTCCAAATGGGGTACCGTAGGCACACTGCATCGTCGTTTCACTGGCTGTAACAAGCAGGTCCGTGCAAAGCCTTTCAAAGCCCATGGTGAAGAGTATCGCAATCTCGAATACTTCCTTACCTACATGAGCAACGGACTGCCGTTAAACGGACCTGGCGCCAGAAAATAGCAACCGCAATCAGCTAACTGCTAAAAAAAGATTTACGCGATCGGAGTAAAAACGATGCACAAAAAATCAGTTCTCTTTTCAAGTTTGCTGGTCTGGATATTAGGTTCAGGCCTTGCAACCACATCGATGGCGGATGAAGCCTCTGCCGAAAAAGTAAAACAATTGATTGAAGCCGCGGATGAAGCCAGAAAACAGGCCGCCAGTGTTAACGGTGAATGGCGTGACACGGGTAAAATGATCAAGAAGGCAAAGGAATTGTTGAAGAAAGGTGATTTTGTGGCAGCCGCCAAGCTTGCCAACAAGGCCGCCAAACAGGGACACTTGGGTTATGAACAGGCAATGTCCCAGAAAGATCTGAAAATGCCCTCTTACCTACACTACGAATAATGGCTAACGCCTGGAGGAAGACATAATGAAGTTTGTCAAAGCACTCATGCTTACCGCACTTGTCAGTGGCGTTGCATTCTCGTCCCAACTACTTGCGGCCGATGGCAATCAGATCACTCCCGGTCTGCAATCCGTTGAAGTGACACATAGCGGCGAAAAGGTGATCATCACACGAGCGTCCGACAAAGGGGCGAAAATCCCGGGTACATTCGCCAAGGTTTCCCGTCACTGCCCTCCTTTCTGTATCCAACCCGCGACCGTTGCCGCCGGTGTGGAAACAGTTGGCGAACTGGAGGTTCTCGGTTACCTGAAGAGAATCGGTGACGGTGACCGTAAGGTTCTGGTCATCGATTCGCGTACTCCCGACTGGATTATCCGCGGTACTATTCCCGGGTCGGTCAACATCCCCTGGAATAAGATCAACGTGGATCTTCAAGGCACCTTTGAAGTCGCTGCAGAAGCGGAAGGCGTACATGACATATTGGTCAATCAACTTGGGGTTCAAGAGATCAACGGCAGTCTAGACTTCCGCAACGCCAAGACCCTGGTGATGTTCTGTAACGGCAGCTGGTGCCCGCAGTCGTCCACCAATATCAAAACCCTGATCAAGCTGGGATACCCTACCTATAAACTAAAGTGGTATCGCGGCGGTATGCAGGATTGGGTCAGCCTGGGACTTACAACCGTCAATAAATAGACCTGTTGTTTTGTCAATCTAGGTAATAAGGCTGCCGCAAGGCAGCCTTTTTTTATGCAAGCCGCAAATGGACGCGAATCACCGCAATTTATCGCTAATGGTATGAGGATGTGAATGGTTGCTGCTCAATACTCTGCGAAATTTCGTCGAAATCAATTTGTGTATATTTGCGGTGATTCGCGTTCATTCGCAGTTAAGAAACAATGGCGTCCTGATAGTGGATTGATGTTGATCGCTCACCCCAAACCGGGAGCGGAAGAGCAAAAAAAAGGGCTACCTGAGACAGGTAACCCTAATTATTTGGTCCGGGCGGGGTGATTCGAACACCCGACCCCTACAACCCCATTGTAGTGCGCTACCAGACTGCGCTACGCCCGGAAAGAGCGGCAATACTAGGCAGTTAATCGGCCTATGTCAATCTGAGATGGGCTTTATCTTTTAAGGATTTGCAGAACTTCTTCGAGTTCACTACGTAACTGCTTGACGATCTGCTGGCTCTGCTGCAGATCCTCCTTCGCTGTATCACCGGAGAGCTGCTGTCGCGCACCACCGATGGTAAACCCCTGCTCATACAGGAGACTGCGAATCTGCCTGATCATAAGCACATCATGGCGTTGATAGTAACGTCTGTTGCCGCGCCGCTTGACAGGTTTCAGTTGTGGGAACTCCTGTTCCCAGTAACGCAGTACATGGGGTTTCACCTGACAGAGGTCACTGACCTCACCAATGGTAAAATACCTTTTACCCGGAATTGCGGGTAGATCTAGATTACTGCTGCTCGGATCCAGCATAGGCTTCCACTCGTGCCTTTAATTTTTGACCGGGTCTGAAAGTAACCACTCTACGTGCGGAGATGGGGATCTCCTTTCCGGTTTTGGGATTACGCCCGGGTCGTTGTTTTTTCTCACGCAGATCGAAGTTTCCGAATCCGGAAAGTTTGACCTGTCCCCCTCTTTCAAGAGATTGTCGGATCTCCTCGAAGAACATCTCCACCATCTCTTTGGCCTCACGTTTGTTCAGACCAAGCTCATCGAAGAGCCTGGCGGCCATGTCTGCTTTTGTTAATGCCATCTCCGTCTACCCTACTCTCTAAGATTTGCACCTAAATCATCGCCCAGACGGCTTAACACCGTAGCGACCACATCATCAACTTCTTTATCAGTAAGGGTGTGTGATTTTTCCTGTAAAATCAATCCCAATGCGAGACTTTTTCGTCCCGAATCTATGTTTTCCCCAGTATAGACATCAAATAACAGTATGTCTGTAATTATTTTGCCGGATACGTCACGAATGAGATTCCTAATTGACTCGAAAGTGACAGATTTGTCGACAACAATGGCGATATCCCGTCTGATCGAGGGATATTTGGAGAGACTTTCAAAGGCCGGGAGCCTTCCTTGCGCCAGATTATCCAGTTTGATCTCGAATACAAAGGTTGCGCCATTGAGATCGAGCTGTTTCTCGATCTCAGGATGTAACATCCCAATCATGCCCACTTTTTCACCCAATATGGCAATTTCAGCGGTCTGGCCTGGGTGAAGCGCCGCATGTTCGGCTGCTGAAAAACTGATCCCATCCTGCTGTCCGGTGAGTGAAACAAGCGCCTCGATATCCGCTTTGACGTCATAGAAATCGCTACGCCGGCTCTCGCCTCCCCACTGCTCCGGGATAGCGTCTCCCGAGACCAGGCCACCCAACACGCGTTCCTGCCTTATTTCGCCATCCTGCCGGTAGAAACAGAGCCCGGTTTCAAAGATTCGCACCCGCTGCTGCTGCCGTGACTGGTTATAACGCGCCGTTTGCAACAAACCAGGCCAGGTTGACGTGCGCATCACCGACATCTCGGCAGAGATCGGATTGGCCAGACGGATGCCGCTCTTTTGCGGATCGACCAGGGCTTCAATCTCGGGGCTGACAAAGCTGTAGGTAATCACCTCCTGGTAGTCGCGACCGACCAACAGCAGCTTTGCCCGGTGCAGATCGAAATCGACTTCGGGCCGGTCATGCATCTCCATTGCGGAGAGTCCGCGATTGGTCGGGATGCGCGCATAACCGTAGATACGCCCAATCTCTTCAAT
This sequence comes from Candidatus Thiodiazotropha sp. LNASS1, assembly GCF_964212655.1. Lineage (NCBI taxonomy): Bacteria > Pseudomonadati > Pseudomonadota > Gammaproteobacteria > Chromatiales > Sedimenticolaceae > Candidatus Thiodiazotropha > Candidatus Thiodiazotropha sp. LNASS1. Next base: position 1,229,439 of record NZ_OZ156465.1, read on the forward strand.
CAGGTCCTCCTCGATGGCGATATCGAAACGGCAGCTGGGGGCCTTCACCCGCCATCCCTGATCCGTCTTCTCTAGTCCCATTTCAAGACGGGCAAGGATGTCGCTCACTTCGTTGGCTGCTATCTCGACTCCCAGAACCTTATTGACCCGCTGGGCTCTCAGCTCGATAAGTGGGCGCTGCTCGATCTGCTCCTCGTTCGCCACTTCCACCACCGGTCCAGGTTTGCCACCGGCAATTTCGAGCAGCAGTTCGGTCGCACGCTCCATGGCCTTGGCCTGAAGTTGCGGATCGACACCGCGCTCAAAGCGATGGGATGAATCCGTATGCAGGCCATAGCTTCGGGCCTTGCCGCTGACGGCTATAGGGGCGAAGAAAGCACTTTCCAACAGGATATGACGGGTCGTATCACACACTGCAGAGTCATCCCCCCCCATAATCCCTGCCAACGCCACCGGCTGTTGCGCATCAGCGATCACCAGCGTCTGCTCATCCAGTTCGATCTCCTGACCACCGATCAGAACCAGTTTTTCACCCTGTTCCGCCATGCGGACGCGGATTTTCCCGTCTATCCGTTCCAGGTCAAATCCGTGCATCGGCTGGCCCAGTTCAAGCAGCACATAGTTGGTGACATCCACCACGGGCCCCAGGCTCCGGATATCGCTGCGGCGCAGTCGTTCCTGCATCCACAGGGGGGTCTCAGCATTGACATCCACATCACGCACAACACGGCAGAGATACCGGGGACAGGCGGCATCCGCTTCCAGATCGACTGCGACCCGATCATCGATAGCCGGTGTAACCACCTGCATGACGGGGGGCGTCACCGGGCATCGATTGATCACACCAACCTCCCTGGCAATCCCTGCCATACCGAGACAATCACCCCGGTCAGGCGTCAGATCGACATCGATGGCGCTATCCTCAAGCTGCAGAAAGCGCCTGAAATCCTCGCCGACAGGCGCATCGGCGGGTAACGGCATAATCCCATCGGAACTATCGGCCAGACCCAACTCACTGGCGGAACAGATCATACCGAACGACGCCACACCGCGTAGTTTCGCTTTCTTGATCTTGAAATCGCCAGGCAACAGTGCCCCGACGGTCGCGACAGGCACGCGCATGCCCGCTGCCACATTTTTTGCGCCACAGACAATTTGCAGCGGCTCGCCCTCTCCCACATTCACCGCGCAAACACTGAGCTTGTCCGCATCGGGATGTTGATCGCGACTGAGCACCTCACCGACAACCACACCGTTGAATTCGGCGGCCACAGGTTCAACAGAATCGACCTCCAGTCCCGCCATACTTAATTGATCGGCTAACTCCTGAGTGCTTACCGAAGGATCGACCCACTCGCGCAACCATGCTTCACTGAATTTCATGACGCTCTATTCACCCTATGCAAACTGTTTCAGAAAGCGCAGATCGTTTTCAAAGAACAACCGCAGATCGTTGACGCCGTAACGCAACATGGTCATCCGCTCGACGCCCATGCCGAAGGCGTAACCGGTATAGGTTTCACTGTCGATACCAACATGCCTGAACACTTCAGGATGAATCATGCCGCAGCCCAATACCTCTATCCATCCGGTTTGGCCACACACCCGGCACCCATCACCGCCACACATCACACACTCGATATCGACCTCCGCGGACGGCTCTGTAAAGGGGAAATAGGAGGGACGAAAACGTAATTTCAGCTCGCGCTCGAAAAAGCTGCTGAAGAAATCGTAGAGTACGCCTTTAAGATCCGCGAAAGAGACATCCCGGTCAACCAGAAAGCCCTCCACCTGATGAAACATCGGTGTATGGGTAAGGTCCGAATCACAACGGTAGACCCGTCCCGGAGCGATGATTTTCAGCGGTGGCTCACCCTTCTCCATGGTGCGAATCTGCACCGGAGAGGTATGGGTGCGCAACAACAGGTGGGCATCGAAATAGAAGGTGTCATGCATCGCACGCGCTGGATGGTGCGCCGGGATATTCAAGGCTTCGAAGTTGTGGTAGTCATCCTCTATCTCAGGTCCCTCCACCGTTTCGAAACCCGCATGCTCGAATAACCGCTCCATACGCTCCAATGTGCGCGAAACCGGGTGCAGGCCACCCCGTTGCACGCCACGGCCGGGCAGTGTGACATCGATCTTCTCATCGGCAAGCCGTTTACTGAGCGCCTCGCTCTCCAACTCGATCTTGCGGGACTCGATGGCCTGCTGCAGCGCCTGCTTGGCCTTGTTGATCGCCTGTCCCGCCTGTGGCCGCTGCTCGGGGGGCAGTGCGCCGAGTTTTTTCAGCTGCGATGTCAACTGACCGTTCTTACCCAGGTAGCTGACACGTACCTCATCCAGCAGAGAAAGGCTGTCAGCACCCGCAATCGCAGTCTCAGCCGCCTCGACAAGCGTATCTATATCCAGCGTGGAATCATCCATCTAATAACCTCAAACGAATAATTGTTTTAAGTTTTGAGTTATGAGTTTTTAGTTTCTGCACTCGCTACACTCGCAATGCTATTTTGGTAACTTAAAACCAAAAACTCATAACCCACAAACTATCAAGGTGACCTCGCACTAAACACTCATCCATTCATGTTAGCGATAAAAAAAGGGAAAAGCCCCAAGGCCTTTCCCTTTTCTGTGTTCACAATCAGGCCGGATTCAACCCGGCCTCACGACATGCACTTAGCTGGAAAGAGCGGCCTTGGCCTGTTCTGCCAGCACACTAAATGCCGTTTTGTCGTTAACAGCCAGATCGGCAAGCATCTTACGGTCGACCTCGATATTGGCCATGTGCAAACCGTTGATCATGCGGCTGTAGGAGAGACCGTTTTCACGCGCGCCGGCATTGATGCGGGCAATCCAGAGTGCGCGAAACTGGCGCTTTTTCTGGCGACGGTCACGGTAAGCATATTGGCCTGCCTTGATGACCGCCTGTTTGGCGACACGGTAAACCTTGCTCCGGGCTCCATAATAGCCTTTCGCCTCATCAAGCACCTTTTTATGGCGGGTGCGTGCTTGTACACCACGTTTTACTCTTGACATTGTTCAGATCCGATTCGTTAACTTAGGCGTATGGCAGCATGCGACGGGCGATAGCCACATCGGATTTTGCGATGGCATTGGGGGCACGCAACTGGCGTTTCCGCTTGGTGCTCTTCTTGGTCAGGATATGACGCCGATGGGAGCAGTTGCGTTTGAATGAACCGGATGAGGTGCGTTTAAACCGCTTGGCCGCACCCCGATTTGTCTTAATCTTAGGCATTGTCTTTAAACTCCGCTATTTGTGACGCTCATCGGCGTCAGAAAGTTACTTTTTCTTAGGACCCAGCACCATCACCATCTGGCGGCCCTCCATGATGGGTTTCTGTTCGATTTGGCCGTAATCGGACAAATCCCGTTCAACCCGTTCAAGAAGTTCCAAACCCAACTCGCGGTGAGCATGCTCACGACCGCGGAAACGCATGGTTACCTTGGTCTTGTCCCCATCTTCAAGGAAACGTATCAGGTTGCGCAGTTTTACCTGATAATCCCCTTCGCCTGTCCCTGGCCTGAATTTGATCTCTTTGATGTGTACCTGTTTCTGCTTCTTTTTGGCGGCCTGCTTCTGCTTCTTCAGTTCAAAAAGAAACTTGCCATAGTCCATGACGCGGCAAACGGGGGGCTCCCCATTCGGCACGATCTCCACCAAATCCAGTGCAGCCTCTTGAGCGGCTTGTTGAGCCTGTTCTATAGAGACAACACCTACCTGTTCACCATCAGCTCCTATGAGTCTTACCTCAACAGCTGTTATGTCATCATTAAGACGGTGCTTTTTTACAGCAGCGATAACCGGTTCCTCCAAAAAGTCCAAACCCGAAAAGTAGAAAAGCACCGGATTGACCGGTGCTTTACACTCAGCTCACACGTTGTGTAACTTCAGATTTCATACGATCGATAAAAGCTTCGATTGGCATAGCGCCAAGATCTTCACCCCCTCGCGTACGAACAGCTACCGTACCCTCTTCCATCTCCCGATCACCGATGACCAGCAGATAGGGCACGCGCATCAACGTGTGCTCGCGGATTTTAAAGCCAATTTTCTCATTTCTCAAGTCCGATTCGACTCGAAAACCGTTATCATGCAAGGATTTGTGGCATTTTTTCACATATTCGCCCTGCCGATCGGTGATATTCATCAAAACCGCCTGCACCGGCGCGAGCCAGAGCGGCAGCGCGCCGGCATAGTGTTCGATCAGGATTCCGATGAAACGCTCCAGCGATCCGAGGATCGCCCGATGCAGCATCACAGGCACCTTTTTACTGTTGTCTTCAGCGATATAACTGGCCCCAAGACGCTCAGGCATGGAGAAATCGAGCTGGATAGTACCCAACTGCCAGATCCGGCCGAGGCAGTCACGCAGGGAGAACTCGATCTTCGGCCCATAGAAGGCGCCCTCCCCCGGATGCAGCTCCCAATCCAGCCCCTGTTGGTTCAACGCCTCTTCAAGTGCTTTCTCAGCTTTATCCCATACTTCATCTGATCCAACACGTTTTTCAGGGCGGGTAGACAGTATCACCAAAACCTCATCGAAACCGAAATCCTTGTAGACATCCAGCAGCAGATCATTGAAGGCCTGCACTTCACCGAGTATCTGTTCTTCGCTACAGAAGATATGCGCGTCATCCTGTACGAAGTTACGCACCCGCATCAGGCCATGCAGGGTACCCGAAGGCTCGTTGCGATGGCAGGAACCGAACTCCGCCAGCCGAAGGGGCAGATCCCGGTAGCTCTTCAGACCGTGGTTGTAGATCTGAATATGCGCCGGACAGTTCATCGGTTTGATGGCGTAGGTCCGGTCATCGGTCTCGGTAGTGAAGATATCGTCGCGAAACTTCTCCCAATGGCCCGATTTCTCCCACAGGGTACGGTCGATCACCTGGGGTGTATGCACCTCCTGGTAACCGTGATCATTCAACTTATCGCGGATATATTGCTGAATCACGAGGTAGATGCGCCAGCCTTTGTCGTGCCAGAAAGCCATGCCGGGGGCCTCTTCCTGGGTGTGGAAGAGATCCTGGGCCTTGCCAATCTTGCGGTGATCCCGCTTCTCCGCCTCTTCCAGGCGGTGCAGATAGGTCTTCAGCTCCTTTTTGTCGCGCCAGGCGGTGCCGTAGATGCGCTGTAACATCTCGTTGTTGGAATCGCCCCGCCAATAGGCGCCCGCCACCTTCATCAGTTTGAATCCCTTGCCCAACATTCCTGTACTGGGCAGATGGGGTCCACGGCAGACATCGAACCAGTCACCCTGGCGGTAGACCGAAACCTCCTCGCCTTCCGGGATGAACTCCTTGATGATCTCCACCTTATATTTCTCACCGATGGAATCGAATGTCCGCATCGCCTCTTCCCTGTCCCACACCTCCCGCTGCAGCGGCAGATTGCGCTTGACGATCTCGTGCATGCGCTGTTCGATCTTCTTCAGATCGTCCGGGGTGAAGGCCTCATCGCGGGCAAAATCATAATAGAATCCATCCTCAATGGCAGGACCGATGGTAACCTGGGTACCGGGATAGAGTTCCTGTACCGCCTGCGCCATGGCATGGGCGGCGTCGTGCCGGATCAGTTCCAGCGCCTCATCGTCACGACTGGTGACGATGGCAACTTCGCAATCCTTCTCGACAAGAAAAGAGGTATCGACCAGGCGTCCGTCGACCCGACCGGCCAGGGCGGCCTTGGCGAGTCCGGGACCGATATCCGCGGCGATCTCATAGACTGTCAGCGCTTGATCGAATTCACGTTGGGAACCATCGGGGAGCGAGATAACGGGCATATTACTTCCTCATCAGTGGTGGCCCATACGAGAGGCCACTTGAAAATTAAAAAAGCCGGCGCCTTGGGGCCGGCCCTATGATGTCAGACAATCCAAATGGACGGATTGTGCAGTTCGGCACTGCCCATCACCAGGCCATTCGATTCATATCCATGTTAGTTATTATGAAATCAAAGGCTTATCGGGCAATGCCTATTGCAGGCGAAGTCTAATACAGTCCCACGCGGCAAGTCAAAGCCAGGATACCGGCGGAGAGGACCCCGTCATACTGTCACCATTCCCAACGATTGACAGCCTACCCATCCTGCAAACCGCTTCACTCTTTAATATATGCCCTACGTAGGATATAGCCCACCACACCAAACACCCTGTAAAAGCAGAAACTACTTCCTAATCACCAACACATCAAGAAAACAGTTAAATTTCTGATTCATCCTCGATACCATGTCATCGATGCGCTCTTTCTCCTTTTATTCTCCCAGACTAAAAGCATCAACCTACTAGTCAACAACCAATTTACGAAAAATCCGGAGATAGCAGGCAAGTTGCCCGATCCCTACAAGCAGGATGCTTTGGTCATATATATAAAGCCTTGACAGAGGACTGGCAACCGCATGGGAAAAAGAGTAATTATAAGAACCAACAGGGAGGTTTCTTCGAATCCAACACCTCCCCTTACTGCAACTTGCAGGCAAATTGCAGGATTATTTTCGTGCAGTTTTTATTGGCTGGTTATAAGGCATGTTGCCTGTTGAATACAGAAATAGGTGGGATAGGAGGTAAGTTGCCTTCTACTTTAATGTTATGCACATTACCTTAAGCGGAGGCTAGTAGTAGATAGAAAACATGACTGAGGATTACTGGGGCAGATTTTCCGAAACCTACGACCGGAATCAGGAGTACGTTGTAGGGAGGGAACTCCTCGACGAGATCACCGGCGAGTTGAATCAACTTGCGGAACTGGGTGAAGTAGTGGAGTTCGGTTGCGGTACAGGATACTTCACGGTAGCAATTACCGAGAAGAGTACGAGCGTCCTGGCCACGGACCTCTCGGACAATCTTCTGGAGGCAGCAAAGACTCGTTTGCGGGACCATCCGGAAGTCACAGTTCAGAAAGAGGATTGCCTGGAAACATCGCTTATGCCTGAGTCATGCAACAGCGTCTTCATGGCCAATCTGGTTCACGTGCTCGCGACCCCTGCCAAGGCGCTTGAGGAAAGCAGTCGGATTCTTAGGAGCGGGGGACGGATTGTGATTGTGACATTCACAGGTCACGGTATGAGTCTGTGGCAGAAGATCAAGATGGGCGTGAGGTTCGCCAAGACCTGGGGGAAACCCCCTCCAAACATTCGTTCTTTCTCCCCGGAGGACGTTGAATCTATGCTTCAGGAGACAGGCTTCGTCGTCGAGCAGTCGAAGCTCATTGGCAATCGAACAAAGGCTCTTTTCGTCGTGGGCAGAAAGGGCTGATATGAAAAGAATTTTATTGGCAGGATCAACGGGGTACTTGGGAGTCTATATTGCAAAGGAACTTCAACAACGATCCTGCTTTTTTAAGGCTATTGCTCGAAACCCAGAAAAACTTGAGCAAAATGATATTAAAGCCAATGAAATGCTTAAGGCTAAACTGACTGATCCAGATTCCATCAAAGAGTGCTGTAAAGGTATCGATATTGTTATTTCAACTGTTGGTATCACAAAACAAAAAGATGGTCTCACCTATATGGATGTAGATTATCAAGCCAATATGAATTTGCTGAAAGAGGCCAAAAAAAGTGGAGTTAAGAAATTTATTTATATTTCAGTCCTAAATGGTGAAAAGCTACGAAATTTAAAAATCTGCGACGCAAAAGAGCTGTTTGTAGAGCAGTTGAAACAGTCAGGGATGAATTATTGTATTGTTCGTCCAAATGGATTTTTCTCTGATATGTCAGAATTTTTTAAAATGGCAAAAAAAGGAAGAATATATCTTTTCGGAAAAGGAAAGTTTAAAGCGAATCCTATACATGGAGAAGATTTGGCATCTTTTTGCGTAGATGCTATCGATAAACCTGATACAGAAGTTGAAATAGGTGGCCCCGAAACTCTCACTCAAAATGAGATTGCATCGATAGCCTTTGAGGTTTTGGGTAATAAACCGAAAATAACTCATATTCCAGATTGGATAAGGATTGCTATCCTCAAACTGGTCAGGTCACTTACTGGAAGCAAGGTTTATGGACCAGTTGAATTTTTCATGACAGTCATGGCAATGGATATGCTTGCCCCTGAATATGGTAAGCACAATTTAAAAGAATATTTTACTAAGTTGAATAGCGCAAATGCATAACAAGCGACTGTGGCGTCAACCCTGCGATTAAACATCAGTAAGCCCAAGCAACTTGATCCCTTACCATGGCATTCAACATGGTAACAAACTTACGCATACATGCCGTCAAAGCAACCTTCTTATGCTTGCCTTGATCAACGAGTTGTCGGTAAAAAGCCCGTATGACTGGATTGCATTGAGTGGCGCTCAATGTGGCCATATAAAGTGTTGTGCGAACGCCAGCTCTACCGCCTTTGATGCGCCGCTTACCACGTGACATTCCGCTATCTCGGTTTATCGGTGCAACACCGACCAGGGCAGCAACCTGTTTGTTGTTCAGTGAGCCTAACTCGGGGAGATCAGCCAATAGTGTATAGGCCAGTGTATCGCCGACACCCGGTGCCGACAGTAAGATGGATTTACGCTCTGCCCACTCAGCCTGTCTCTCGACTAACTGGTTGAGTTTTTTCTCGATCGAGCAGATTTCCGCATCGAGACATCGCAAGATACGGCGGCAGGAGGTCTCAAAGGCCTTACCCATGATTTGTAGACGATTGAGTTCCTGGGTGCGCATCTCCATCACTTGTCTCCGGCGAGTTAATAAGTCTTTGATCGTACGAAGATTGCGGCTGACTTTGGGCGTAGGTTCCGGCTGAATGATGGCCGCATATTCGGCGATGACGCGGGCATCGATCTTGTCGGTTTTGGCCAATTGTTCTACCACACCAGCATAGCGACGAATCGACATGGGTTTGACGATACAAACCGGCAGGGACTTTTGGTAGGCAGCCGCTGCTAAAGCTAGCTGATATCGCCCTGTAGCCTCCATGACGAGTCGTTTAACCCGATAGTGGGCGAGGCGTTTGAGTATCCTACTGACACCCTCTGGGGTATTCTTATCCTGCCAGTGGATATCTTTCTCATAAATGTGAACGTCCAGCATCCATTTCCCCACATCGACCCCCACATTGACGGTGGATTTTCTCTTTTTAAGGTTTGTCATCTTTGCTCTACCTTGCTAAATTCGGGCTTGAAGCCCATTCGACTGTTCGAGATAAATCGGGTCGGTTCAGTGCCCCCGCTTGTTAACGGTCTGTGAGACCCTGGCATCATCGGGCTACTGAACCGGTAACTTGCTGCTACAAGTTACGGGCTTCACTTTACTCCTCTCTTAGGGATCTGGTCATATGAAGGGAATTAAACCATACAAGCAAATTAAGCGCACACTGCGTTCACTGGACGCGCTACGCGCGCCGCTTATTCAAAACGTTCGGCAGCACATATGTCAGGAGAGCAGAGAAATTGACAACATCTCGCCGAATATGGTGGCGTAATTGTGCCCTGCAGGCTGATTCGGAAATCATCTCCATCGATGGAATGGAGGACCGTCTTGCACCCATTGGCGCGAACGTATCGAAGATTCGAGAACTCATTTCCAGTCTCGAACTGTGCCATCACAAGGCCGATCGATGGGTCTACAACATTGTGTGTAGTGGTATAGTTATTTTGGCCACCTGATTATGGGTGATATTATCACCCCAGATGATAAATAGGTGATCAAATGACAAAAACACGCAGGAGATTCAGCCCGGAATTCAAACTTGAAGCGGCCCAACTGGTTGTCGACCAGCAGTACTCAATCAGAGCGGCCTGCGAAGCGATGGGGGTCAGTAAATCTTCATTGGAAAATTGGGTACGTCAGCTGCGGCAGGAGCGACTAGGCAAAACACCCAAAGCATCAGCAATGACACCCGATCAACGCCGCATACAAGAGCTCGAAAAACGGCTACGACAGGTGGAGACGGAGAAAGAAATCCTAAAAAAGGCTACCGCTCTCTTGATGTCGGACTCGTTGAACAATTCACGCTAATTCAGCGTTTACATCGAGAGAGCTATCCAGTGAAGCAGCTATGTTGCGTGTTCGGTGTACACCGTAGCAGCTATCGGGCATGGCGGGATCGCCCGAAGCGGTTGTCAGAAACAGAGTGGCGGCTACGCGAGCATGTGAAGTCTGCCTATGAATTAAGCAATGGCTCAGCCGGCGCCAGGACGATTGCGAGCATGGTGACAGCACAGGGTTGCCCGTTAAGCCGTTATCGTGCGACACGCCGTATGCAGGCGCTGGGCCTGGTGAGTAGCCAGCAACCCAAACACCGCTACAAGAGAGCCGAGCAGCCGCATACCAATATACCAAACCGGCTGGATCGACAGTTTGATGTGGTTGCACCCAATAAAGTCTGGGCGGGCGATATTACCTATATTTGGACTGGGCGACGTTGGGCATATCTGGCCATTGTGTTGGATTTATTTGCGCGACAGCCGGTGGGATGGGCATTATCGTTGAACCCAGATAGCGCGTTGACTAAAAAAGCTCTGACAATGGCCTATGAGTCTCGTGGTGAACCAAAAGGCGTGATGTTTCATTCTGATCAAGGTTGCCAATACACTAGTCTACCGTTTCGTCAGCAGCTATGGCGTTATCAAATGGTACAGAGCATGAGTCGACGTGGTAACTGCTGGGACAACAGTCCCGTGGAACGATTTATCAGAAGCTTGAAAACCGAATGGATGCCTGAGATCGGCTATCGCACTTTTGAGGAAGCGAAGCACCATATCACGGAGTATATTATTGGATACTATAGCCAGTTTAGGCCACATACTCACAATGATGGATTGGCACCCAGGGTAGTTGAGCAACAGTACTGGAATGCACAGAAAACCGTGGCCAAAAATACTTGACCACTACAGTGGAGGCGATCGGTACAGGAGAGACAGCAAAAGGGTTAGGTTCCCGATTACGCGGTCAACAGCACACCAGTGAAACGGTGTGGCAAAATGTCTGTGCCGCCCTTTCAGTGTGGTGTGCAGGATCCCCGAGTACAAAGGTTGATTTGCCCATTGGCGCCATCCCGGCGGCTCAACTCCTTGCTTGCCTTGGGGAGCGTTCTCCGTTGAAAGAGTGGCAAGTACAAAGGGTGATTGAGAAAATCCGCAGTCTGATCCATTGGCCGCAGTCTTGTGAAGATCCAGCAGTACAGTACACGTGGATCCTCATGAGCGTTGGCGAGTATGAATTCTCTTACCTTAACCAGTGCCCGGAACAGTATAAGGAACACGAAGATTACTGGCGGATGACAGTTCACACCATGATTCATGACACTGAAAATGGTGACGAGGCCGACCTTTCATTGGCCCTCGCCATCGACATGCTTTGGCCATGTCACTGGCGGTTTGTGGAGAATCTCCGAATTGTTCTTAACGCGATTGGCGGGAAGCTCAATCCAGAGAAGCCATTTGCAGCCTGTGGCAGGAACATAACCTTGTTACCGATTCGCCGCCGGATGGAGATTATTTCCAATACCCTAAAGGTCTTTTATAGTGCCGCGGATTCGGACCGTGAAGTGGATAGAGACTTACTGGCGCTGCTTGGTAAACCTACGGCAGTAAAGAAATGGCTTGCCGCCTCTCTGGACAAGACGATAAGGCTTCAACTGAACCCGCCGGCCGATCTTAGAGCGATTTCTGCCTTGTCCGGGCCTGAGTGGATAAAATAAAAAAAATCGGGTCAGAGAACAATATTCGCTAATATTAAACAAACTCTCCGATCCTATTTTCTCTTAATCTATAGCCTATCCCTGACCTCTTACACATTAAATACCCTATCTCATGTAAGACAAATCGATTGAAAAAGTCCTTGAATAGCCTAATAGAGAATCTTTTTTTATGTCGACATCAGTGGATACACAGACGCACTTCAATGCGATGGCATATTTCATATTCCGTGCCCGTGTTTCGATCGCCAACCCGCGAGACAAATTGTGTTGATGTGCACCAATTTGCACAGGGCTTAGGCAACCTTTAGTTTTACATCACTGCCAATCGCAGCCAGCATATTTACAAGCGCATCAAGGCTAAATTTCGACAGTTTTCCGCGGAACAAATCAGAAACACGGGGTTGAGTAATCCCAAGACGTTCAGCCGCTTCCTTCTGAGTCCACCCTTTAGCCTCAACTTTGCGTCTGATTTCATGAATCATGTCAGCGCGCAGACGCATATTCAGAGCTTCTGCCGGGGTATCGGCTATTGCATCAAATGCACTTTCATATTTCTTAGCCATGATTATCTTTAAGCTTCTTTAATCGTTTTTTTGCGAGATCAATATCTGCTTTACGAGTCTTTTGCGTTTTTTTCTGGAAAGCATGTAGTACGTGAATCGCATCTTCCAGTTTGGCGATATAAATTACTCGATAAGCACCTGTAGTTTCTTTTACTCGAATCTCCTTAACACCTTTGCCAATGGAAGCCATTGGCTTCCTTTCCATGATCGAAAGTATATCAGATTTTATATAATATACAAATTTTTATATATTCACCGTCCTACCTGGAATGGTGTGTCTTTGGCCCTGAGTTTGGTAGTCTTTCCATTTCTCCCATTCCTTTTACGGTGCGGCAAGCCGCACCCTTGTATCTCTTCTGATGAATTGTTTAGCTAGCAATTCATCACACGGTGATAAGACCTGCACCGCACCCTGAGACCACGAGTCTGTTTTGTAGATACAGGCTATCACCGATTCTCTATAAACTGAATGGTATCGGAGTCCCTCCGGCATTACGGAGAGAGGCTGCATGAACAAGGTGAGTGAAGAGAATGAAAGCGATAATTGGCATTGATGTGAGTAAAAATAAGCTGGATTGTCTGTGGTTACGCAGTATCGAACCACGCAAGGTCAAGTCGAAGGTCTTTCCTAATACACCAGCCGGCCATGACCACCTACTCGATTGGTCACAAAAACAGACTGGTCAGCCACTGAGTGGGTTACGCTTTGTCATGGAGGCGACTGGCATCTACCACGAGCGTCTAGCCTACGGTCTGCATGAGCAAGGTGGTGAAGTCGCGGTGCTTAACCCGGCCCAGGTGAGAGATTACGCCAAGGGTATCGCGGTGCACACCAAGACCGACAGAAAGGACTCGCTGGTGTTAGCCTTGTATGGCGCCAAAGAACCCCTGCATCTGTGGAGACCGGAACCGGCAGAGATACGTAAACTCAAAGAGTTACTGTCACGGCTGGAGGCATTGCAAGGCGATATCCAGCGTGAACGCAACCGCCTGGAGAAGGCCTTGTCAGGGATCAGTCATCTAGAGGTTGGGCACTCCATCTCGACCGTGCTCAAAGGCCTGGAGCAAGAACAAAAGCGTCTGGAAGCGATGATCGATGAGCATATCGACACCCACCCCCAGCTGAAAAACGACCAGCAGCTGCTAGAAAGTATCCCAGGCATTGGCCGGACCCTCAGTCGAATCATGATGAGTGTCTACTGTGCCCGGGATTTTGAGCATGCTAGTCAAATGGCCGCCTATCTGGGAGTGGTGCCCATCGAGCATCAATCCGGATCCAGCATCAACAAGCGACCACGACTGTCGAAAGCAGGCAGCGCGAGGATCAGGGCCAAACTCTACATGCCTGCTATCGTGGCCAGTCTACACAACCCGACGGCCAAGGCCTTATACGAGCGGTTGCTCGCGAGAGGAAAATGCAAAATGTCCGCATTAGGAGCCGTTATGCGCAAATTAGTACATCTGTGCTTTGGGGTACTCAAGCACCAGCAAGATTACTCCCCACAAGCCGCTTTATAGCTACTTGTGGGAGTAAGGGAGAGATGGTATCTACTGTGTCTGACTCAATTTGTGGTTTGAGGGCTTGTGTCGCATCAGCCAACTGCCGATGAGCGACACCATCGCCAGGGTGTAGACGATCATCGCCCCGGCCGGCATATCGAGTAGCGCGGCCATAACCAAACCCAAAGCGTAACCCGCTGCCGCGACAGCGTAACCGATCAGATCGGCGCCCGATTCCCGCTGCCTTACTGCCAGTGCGGGAAGAATGAGTGTGGCGAAAACCAGAAAAACACCCACCAGTTGCACTGAGGCGGTGATCGCGACCGCGAACAACAGGTAGAAAAGCAGCAAGGAGCGATGTCGTAAGGGAGAGAACCAAATTACGAGTAATACACTATAGAGCAGCGCCACTGGAATGATCTGCTGGTAATTCACCCAAAGTATCTGGCCGACCAAAAGCTCCCTCAAGTGTTCCCCGCCATGGGGATTGGCCGCCAACAGCAGCACGCTGCCGCTGGAGGCGAGGATGAAGAGGCAACCGATCAACGCCTCCTGAATCTCGGGCCAGCGACGCTCGGTGAGGTTGAGCAGCAAGGCCGCACATACTGCAGCCCCGACGGCGACAAGCTGCACCTGCCACCCGCCGGGCTCCCAATGCAGCGTGTGGGCCACCACGATCCCCATACCAGCCGTCTGCGCCACCGCCAGATCGAGAAAGATGATCCCCCGTTTCAGCACCTGTCGTCCCAGGGGAACGTGGGTGGAAGCCACCAGCAGGCCGGCCAGGAAGGCCGGCCCCAGGATATCGATATCGAGCCCGTCCCAGCTCATGGCACAGTCTCAAGCAGACGCTGCAAGGTCTCGTCGAACAGGGTGAACAGATCGACCACGTTCTCGGCGCCGCCCACGGTATAGGGGAGTTCGACAGCCGGTATGCCGGTGAGCTGTGATAAACGCCGGGCTGCCTTCGGGCTTTGGTAATGGGTGTGAATAATGGCGAGTGGCGGCTCGGCCAGCAGCGCTTTTTTCAGTTTCGCAAGATGGCCCGAAGATGCCGGTAAGCCGGGTTTCGGTTCCAGCGATCCCGCTCTTACGATACCCAGCCAGTCGAAGAGATATTCCCAATCCTGATGGTGAACCACCAGGCGCTTGCCCCGCAGAGGCTGTGCGCGTTCTTGCCACCGCATCGTCGCCTCATCCCAGCGCAGGATAAAACTCGCCAGCCGTTCACGATAGTGCTCGGCATTCGATGAATCGAGACTTGCCAGGCGTTCACCCAAGGCCGTTGCGATCGTCTTCAACCTGCGCGGATCCAGGTGGACATGGGGATTGCCGGATGCATGGACATCGCCCATCGAACGGTCGATCCTGTCGGGAATCCCCAGGCGCTCGACCTGATCCGCCGCTGCGAAATAACCCGCCTGACCCGGCATGACCTTGCGATTGCCGGCCTGGCGCTGCAGCATCGGCAACCAACCGATCTCCAATTCCGCACCGCTGCAGACCAGCAGGTCGGCACGCCGTACCTTGGCGATCAAACTGGGTCTCGCTTCGATACGATGGGGATCCTGATGGGCGGTGGTTGCGGAAACCACCGCCACCCGGTCGCCACCCAAAGCCCGGGTAAGGGACGCCCATTCCGGTTCACAGGCGAAAACGCTCAGGGCCGCCGCGGATGACTCCGCGATGCCCATGACCAATATCAAAAGCAGAAAGCGACGATAGTAGTGCATCATGTCAGGACTCCTAAAAACGGTGCGCCCCATGGGGTCCGAGGCTCATCACAAACTGCAGCATCAGGATGTCGTCGGAGTCCTCATAGGAGTCGTCCCTGGCGTACTGCAACCTGAGCCTGCTGAACTCGCTGTGGGAGTAGTCGCCCATCAGGGTTATGCGTTCGGGTTTGTGGCCCTCATTGTCAAGTCCCGCTTCAGCCAGGACCTCCTCGTCAGACCCCTTGTTGTCCGATTCGAGCCGATCGTAACGCAAGCCCACGCGCCAACGGGGCATGAACTGGTAGATCCCCTGCAGATACCACCCTTCCTGTTCCCCATCGTAGGTGGTCGATTCCGGTGAATCCGATCCATCGTCCATGATGACATCGCCATCCTCGTCACGCATGAAATACTCGCCTTGAAGTTTGAAATTGCGTTGACTGGCATTCCCCAAGGGGGCCCATTTCCAAACAAAATCGATGCCTGTGACCTCGCTGTCTCCGCTGTAGGTGGGCACCTCTTCCGCTTCGCCCTCGTGGTGGTGACCACCGGACGTCCGGTCTTCCACCTCGGCCCGCCAATGGGAGAGGCCAAGTTGCCAGGCATGACTCTCCCCGATGTCACCGCCGATCTTGGCGAAGAGAGTGCCGGCCCCCTTGCCATCATTGCTCGCACCGCCCGCGGGGAAACGTTCACCACGCAGCAACTCGCCACCGAGTTGCAGATAGATATCGGTCGGGGCCACCCAACTGACTTGAATACCATCATCGATAAGCTGTTCACCAAACAGACCCCGGTAGATCAGCGGTGCGTCCACAAAATCCCAGGCATGTCCATGCTGTTGATTCAGATAGCCGATCGCTGAAAAGAAGCGGCCGGCCTTGATATTCACGCCGTTGCCCAGGGCCGCTGTCTCAATGAACGCCTCTTCCAGTTCCACCTCTGTGTCACCTTCATGATCGGCAATCGCAGCGGTTAATTTGCCGTAGAACAGATCATCCACATTGGCGCTGATGGCAAGCTCGTTATGGCCAAGGTGGAATCCCTCTTCCCCGCGGCCAGCTTCACCACCCAGCATAAAACCGGGCAGCTCATAGTCGGATTCATTATCGAAAGCACCGAAACGCCCATCCAGGATCAGGCTGATTTCGGGATTGAATGGATTCTCTTCCGCTATCGCGGTGGAAGCGATTGCCAGCGATAGCGCTGACACGATTGAAATTCGTAAAGGCATGACGGTTCTCCAACACACACTGGTGTGTGCTGCTTATGCACACACATAGAAAACATGAGTATATTTTGAGTTTCTTGATCAGAAGTAGAGTGGTGGAGCCCTGCTGTGATAGGGATTTGCCTTCAGCCCTATATGATCCGAGCCGGTCAGGCTTGGCGTAAGGATATAGGTGGGATTCTGGATACTGTACCCCTCTGAACCGGTCGCCGCATGCTCCTGAGCATACCCGACCAGGCAGAGTTCACAGATCTCATCATGATTCAGGTCGTGCTGGTGGTATAAATGGTCCAACCACCCGGCCTGAGCTATCAGGAAACTGAGCGCAAATACGCCTCGCAGGAGGCGAGTCAAATCACCCACGGATTTCCCATACCTGATCGTGACTATTGGCATTCATGGGTCGGCATAAGCGCCTGTCTTGATGTCTATTCATGTTGTTATAATATAACATAACATTATTGACAACTCCCCGATGCATAATAAGCAACCTGCTATCGAAATAATATGACGCCCTTGAGACATTACTTTAGTCTAATTATGGTGCTCTGCAGCCTGGTGGGTAATGCCCATGGAGCACTGAACGTAGTGGTCAGTCTGAAACCGGTGCATTCACTGTTAGCAAGCCTGATGCAAGATGTGGCGGAGCCGCGGCTTCTGCTGGACGATAGTCAGTCACCACACGACATGAGTCTCAAGCCCTCCCAGATCAGGATGCTTAACGAGGCGGATTTGATCGTCTGGGTCGGGACCTCACTGGAGCCTGCCCTCTCCCACCTTTTACAGCGGCAATCCTTCGAGGCGCCAATTCTCAGTTTACTCGAAACCCCCGATCTTCATCTATTGCCGATTCGAAACCGGCGCGAGTGGCGTTCTCATGGGCATTCGCACGACCTCAACGACAGTCACCCGGATCAAGCCGTGATTTCAGCCATGCTTGACAATCACATCTGGCTGTCACCGGATAATGCGGCAGCGATGGTTCGCCACCTGACCCAAAAGCTGATCGAACTGGATGAAGTCCATAGTGCAATATTCCGGAAAAACAGCCGCAATCTGTTGAACCGGCTGCATACTTTCGACAATGCACTTCGCAGTCAACTGAAACCGGTCGCGAACACGCCCTACGTCGTCTTCCACGATGCCTATCAATATTTCGAAGCGCACTATGGCATGCATACCGTTGGTACGGTAAACATAACCCCGGATCAATTGTCCGGTGCACGGCATATTCATCGGTTGAGACAGACAATCGAACAGAGAGGAGCCCGCTGTCTCTTCACCGAACCTCAGTTCGAGCCCAAGCTTGCACATACCCTGGTGGAGGGCCTTGCAGTGAAGATCGGAGAATTGGATCCACTGGGCGAACAGCTGCCTCCAGGGCCCGATTGCTACTTCTCATTGATGCGGGGGCTTGCAGACAATCTGCTCAACTGCCTGTCCGGAGAGTTACCTAAATGAGCTTATCGAAGCAACATCAACAGTTCCCCACAGCCGATCACGATCACCAGCACTGTGTGGAGCGTGCCCTGCATGAGGCGGAAAACTATTGTCGCAAGAGAGGGGTCCGTCTGACCAAACTGCGCCACAGGGTCCTGGAGCTGATCTGGGCCAATCATCGTCCGGTGGGCGCCTATGATCTCTTGCAACATTTGACTTTGGACGGACACAAGGCGGCACCTCCCACGGTCTACCGCTCGCTCGACTTCCTCCTCGAACACGGACTCATTCACCGTATCAACTCGTTGAATGCCTTTGTCGGCTGCGACCATCCGGGGCCTGACCATAGCGCGCAGTTTTTTATCTGTCACAGATGCGGTCAGGCTGCCGAACTGGACGATACCAAGATCGAATCCGCCATAGCCGATCATGCCAAAAGAATCGGCTTCAGCATCGAGCGAAGGAGCATTGAGATCACGGGTATCTGTGTACATTGCAAGGGTGAGCATCGCAATGCATAGCGATGGACCTCCACTGGTGGCTGCCAAAGAGATCAGTGTCAACCTGCAAGGCAGACAACTTCTTGAAAATGTCAGTCTCAAAGTTGACCCGGGAGAAATCGTCACCCTGATCGGACCCAACGGCGCAGGCAAAACAACCCTGGTCCGGATCATACTCGGCCTGCTCAAGGCTGATACGGGAGAGGTAACCCTGCGCCCGGATCTGCGTATCGGGTATATGCCGCAGCAATTGGCCCTGTCCGAGAATATGCCTTTGACGGTCAGCCGTTTTTTATCCCTGGGGACCGAGCGGCGTGACATTGAAATCAAGGGGATCGTCAATGAACTGTCCATTGCACAGTTGATGCAACAACCGATGCAAAGACTCTCCGGTGGTGAACGCCAGCGGGTTCTGCTGGCCAGGGCACTCATGCGTCGACCCGACCTGCTGGTCCTCGATGAACCGGTACAGGGGGTGGACATCACAGGCCAGGCCAGCCTCTATGCCCTGATCACCGATATCCGGAATCGATTCGGTTGCGGCGTATTGATGATTTCCCATGACCTCCATCTGGTCATGGCCACCACGGACCAGGTACTCTGCCTTAACCAGCATGTCTGCTGCTCCGGTCATCCGGAGAGCGTCAGCCAGCACCCCGCCTATCTGGAGCTGTTCGGCTCACCGGCCAGTGCCAAGCTGGCGGTCTATACCCATCACCACGACCACACCCACGATATCCATGGGGATGTCGAAGGAACCGGCGAGGAGCATACGCATGGATGATTTCCTGACTCGTGCGCTGATCGCCGGTCTGGGTGTCGCCCTGGTGACAGGGCCATTGGGTGTATTCGTTGTCTGGCGGCGCATGGCCTATTTCGGGGACACCCTGGCCCACTCCGCCTTGCTGGGGGTTGCCCTTGGCTTTCTGTTGGGTATCAGTCTCAACCTCTCCGTCATTTTACTGGGTATTCTTCTGGCGCTGCTACTGGTGGGCATGAGCGACAATCGTCAGCTGTCCCAGGATACACAACTCGGCATCCTGGCCCATAGCGCACTCTCCCTGGGCCTGGTGGTAATGGCCTTTCAAACATCAGTCAGGGTCGACCTGATGGGATATCTGTTCGGCGATATCCTGGCGGTGACGGCCGGTGATCTGCTCTGGGTCTGGGGCGGTGGGCTGCTGGTATTGTTAGTCCTGATCCTGATCTGGCGTCCCCTGCTCTCCCTGACAGTGCACGAAGAGCTGGCCCAGGTGGAAGGGGTGCCCGTGGAACGGATGCGCTTGATCTTCATGCTGCTGATCGCCCTGGTGATCGCGGTCTCCATGAAAATCGTCGGTGTACTGCTGATCACCTCCATGATGATCATCCCGGCAGCGGCGGCAAGACGTTTCAGCCGCACCCCGGAGCAGATGGCTTTGGTCGCAGCGGCGGTCGGGGCACTCGCCGTGGTCCTGGGACTTGCCGGCTCCTGGCAATGGGATACGCCGGCCGGCCCTTCGGTTGTCGTGGCGGCGGCCATGTTGTTCGGATTGACCCAGCTTGTACGACAGTCGGCATGATCGCATCCATGAAACTAGTCCAGTGATGAGTGCTCGACAATCTTACATATCTGATGCATCCTGCCATTAACCATATTAGGGTGTAAGTGTTTTACACAATTCAGCCAGGATGGCGAATTGGGCCGCTTGGAGAACCTTATATTCATAGCTATGTCTTTTAGATTAGCAAGAAACAGTCTCCGCTATCTCAGGATGAGTACTGCGCACTTTGCCTTTGCATTTACCGTCTGGCTGCTGCCCCTATTCTGCCAGGCTGACCCGCCTCCAATACGCTCGGCGAGTGAACTCGACTACCCCCCCTTCTCCATCGTGCGCGAAGACAACATTGCCGGCGGCTTCTCTGTGGAACTGATGCGGGCCGCCCTCCAGGCCATGGGTCGCGAAGTCACCTTCGAGATCGGGCCTTGGGCGGAAATCAAACAAAATCTTGAGGCGGGCCACCTGGAGGCACTGCCACTCGTGGGCCGCACCCCGGAACGGGAAGCGTTCTTCGATTTCACCGTACCCTACATCAGTCTTTATGGCGCGGTTTTCGTACGTGATGACGAAAATCGCATCAAGGTGCCGGAAAACCTGGATGGACTTCATGTCGGCGTCCTGCAGGGTGACAATGCGGAAGAGTATCTACGACGGGAAGGATTTACCGATCGGATTGTGGCGACAAGATCTTATGAAGAGGCATTCATGCAATTGGCGGAAGGGGAAATCGATGCTGTCGTGGCACAACGGCTGGTCGGTCTCACGCTGATCGACACGCTTGGGTTGGATAACATAACAACGGCCATTGCACCTCTGCCGGGCCTTAGACAGGATTTCTGTTTTGCGGTCACCGAGGGAGACAAGGCGCTGCTCGCGCTACTCAACGAGGGACTATCGGTCGTCATCGCCGACGGAACCTATGAGCGACTACGCGAAAAATGGCTCGGTATTCTGGACAGGGAGAATGACCATCAGCTGTTCTACTTCCAGATTGCCACCGGATTGATGGTGTCACTCTCCCTCATGCTATTGGCCCTGTTTGTTTATCAACACTGGAGGGAACATCGCAATCTAAAAATCAATGAAGCGAAATTCCACGCATTGTTCGAGAACATGGCCCAGGGCGCTTTCTATCAGCGAGCTGACGGAACCCTGCTCGATATCAATCGTGCCGGACTCGAACTGTTCGGCATCACCCGTGAACAATTTCTGGGAAGGACCTCGATGGATCCACAATGGAAGGTGGTCCGGGAAGACGGCTCGGAGATACCGGGCAAGCAGCATCCCTCGATGCAGGCCTTACGCACGGGCAAACCTGTGAAAGGCGCTATTCTTGGCGTCTTCAATCCTCAAAGAAAAAACTACGTCTGGTTGAATGTCACCGCCATCCCGCAGTTCCTACCGGGAGAAGACAGTCCGTTCCAGACATTCGTGACGATGCACGACATCTCAGTAAGAAAAGAGACCGAGGAGAGGCTCAAACAGCAGGCGACACACGACCCCCTAACCGGCCTTTATAATCGTAAAGAGCTGGAAACCCGGTTAACCCGGGAGATTGCGCGATGCAATCGGTATAACCACATGCTATCGGTCTTTATGCTGGACATTGACCATTTTAAGCGTGTCAATGATCAATATGGCCACCAGATCGGAGATACGGTACTTACGAATTTATCATCGTTATTAGAACGCAGTATTCGTAAAACGGACTTTTCAGCTCGATATGGTGGCGAGGAGTTTGTCATTGTCCTTTCCGAGACGCCACTTGACCAAGCCAAAGACCTGGCAGAACGACTTCGCAAGCAAGTCGCCGATCATTCTATTCATCTGGAGAACAACGAAGATATCAATTTAACCATCAGTATCGGCGTCGCCACCTATCCGGACCATGCCGAATCCTTGAAGGAATTGCTCAAAGCAGCCGATATGGCTATGTATACCGCGAAAAAAGCCGGGCGCAATCAGGTGAAAACAGCTGACAATGCGAGTGCTGCGCAAGGATAACCTCAACCACTTCGGTTGCGATTGATGCCAAGATTCAAAAGTAAACCTGATTAATGGTATGGACCCATCTCATTAATCAGGAAACTTAATGACACACAATCCGGATCACCCAAACCTGATCAGGACTGCTTTAAAAATAGTAACCCAGATTGATATTGAATCGATGCTCGGTTCCCCGCTATCGCTTCCCATAGTGCCTCCGATAAAGGGTTGATTCTCAGCGCTGATAAGATCGATACAGGTATAGATACCGCCGGCTGCTATGCTTCACTCCAAGCAGCCTTTTCGGATTGGGCATCGTCCTGTTTTCCACATGGCTCCTCTTCAACAGCGTCTCCAGTTCCTGGATCCGCTGTTTCATCAACTGAATCTCATGTGTGGGAGATTCGGCATATGTATCTCCTTAGTTTAATTAATTCTGCTTATTGGCCGGTGCTTTCACGACATAGTCTTAAGCTTTGACCGGTTGTTTATGGTTTATGAACCTGATATGACAGAGAACATTCTGATCGCATAAAGAAGAGTGATCAGCGGCGCAATTACTGCGTCTCCCGAAGCCGTTGAAGAAGCTGTCACACCGCAGGGTGACGACCAAACACCTAATGCCTGATTCTATGAGTTATGTGGCTGACCAGTAGTCGGTCTCTATCCCATCTCCCAGATCGGCTTCAATAAGACGCCGTCTCACTTCGAGGAGCTTTTCGAGCAGCGCCGGTTCGGCTGCACCGTAGGCGTCCGCGTCCGGCATCCGCTTCACCACCACGCCCAGCAGCTCCGTAATGGCGTTGCCGATGGAGTTCTGACTGATGGTAACGATCAGCTTGCCTTCCTCATTGCGATAGATAAGCTGTTTGAACGCCGGCTGCCAGCGGATGGAGTTGGCGTACTTGGCGTCGACGATGCATTGATCCCTGACCCGCTTCGCCGTGGCGAGAAAATCGTTATTGAACAGCAGGACGCTCTCAACCTGCTCCGGATAGTAGATATCCTTCGGCATGGGTGCGTTGCGGGTGGAGACCTGACTGAAAAATGTCCGATAGAAATCGATGAAACCCTCGAGAACGGCATCGTACTCTTGCCAGAAACGGATGTCTTTCAGGGCTTCCACCCCGCCCCTTATCTCCCAGCAGGGCAGCCCCTGAGGATAGCCGGTCAGCTTGATATTAGAATCCTCCGAACTGATGGGCTTAAGCACCCTGAGATCAAGGGCGCGGTCGAAAAACTCCCGATAGACATCACGCATGTAGGACTGGAAGAGGCTGTGCTGCCCACCGTCGGTCAGGTTGGGGTTGGCGGAATCGGCCAACACCGCATCACGCAGCCGCTGCATGGGGAAGACGATAAAATGGTTATGCAGCATGCGGATACTCGGCACACCCGGCGAAGTCAAAGGCCAGGTGGCATCCAGGCTGGCCTCGCCGGCCAACAGCAAATGTTCCGTGGGATCGGGATAGGTCTCCAGCATGTAACCGATGATGATCTGGTTCATGCGGTTCCACACATGCCGCACGTTTTCCGGCACCTGGGTTCGCCGCACCGGTCTGCCGAGGGGATCGAGTATCACCTGGGATGTATTGTAGATGATGGAGGTATCGAACTCGTTGCTGTGGCCCAGGGCCTTGCGGTAGAGCAGCAGATTCTCCGGATTCATCAACAGACCGTTGTTGTGCACCAGGTCATTGAGGTTTTCCGTGCTGTTGAAAAACTCATTGGGTTTCATCCCTTCCGGCACATCCAGGGGAATGGGACGAAACGGTGTGGTGATCTCGCGGGGTCCGTACTCCATCAATTAAAGCCTCCAAGAAATTTAATGTCAGATTTGCATCTTATCATCCCATACATTTTGACCTGGACTCCCATCAATCGCTGGCCGCTTACCGCCATAAATTTTATGATGTAGCTGGCTCAACTAATCCAGCAAACACCCGCATCTATTTACAGACAGGTAAAATCCCTTGATTCTGATCGTCATGGGAGTCTCCGGCTCCGGCAAAACAACCATCGGCAGGCTGCTGGCGAAGCGCCTGGGTTGGCCTTATATCGAAGGGGACGACTACCACCCGGCAGGGAACAAAGAAAAGATGTCAGCGGATATTCCCCTTGATGACAAGGATCGTCAACCCTGGCTGAATGCGTTGGAGAAGCTGATAACAGACCATCTCGAATCTGGTGACAACATGGTCCTCGCCAGTTCGGCGTTAAAAAGCCGATATCGAAATCAACTCCGGGTGGACCATGAACAGGTTCGGCCGATCTATCTCAGCGGCTCCTACGAGCTGATCCTGGAGCGGCTTAAGCAGCGTACCGGCCACTTCATGAAACCGGACATGTTACAGAGCCAGTTCGAAGCCCTGGAGAGACCCGCCGACACCCTGGCGATCGACATTCGCCAACCACCCGATAGCATCGTCGATACGATCATCGACCAACTCTCACTGCCTGCCACTCAGCTGCTTCTGGATGGTCTGATGTTCCCCGAAGCCCCTCGTTGGAGGGACGGCTGGCTCTGGTTCACCGACCAGCATGCCGGGCGCATTGTACGGGTCACGCCCCAAGGGAAAGCCGAGACCGTCGCCACACTGGATGATCTGCCTGGCGGACTCGGCTGGCTGCCGGACGGGCGTCTGCTGGTGGTATCGATGACCAAACGGCAGGTGCTTGTTCTCGAAGAGGGTGTTTTACAAACTTATGCCGATCTCTCCCGCCTCGCCTCATTCCATTGCAACGACATGCTGACGGATGCCCGGGGCCGCTGCTATGTGGGCAACTTCGGCTACGATCTGCACGGCGGTGCCGAGCAAAGCCCGGCCGAGCTGATCCTTGTAAATGGGCAAGGCAAGTGTTCGGTTGTGGCTGACGAGATGATCTTTCCCAACGGCTGCGCCCTTTCCCCCGATGGAGCCACCTTGTTAGTAGCCGAGACATTTGCCTCGCGTATTACTGCATTCGATGTGCAAACCGACGGCCGGTTATCGAACCGGCGGGTATGGGCCGAGCTCGGCGATGCCTATCCTGACGGCATCTGCCTGGATAAGGATGGTCTGCTGTGGATTGCCGCACCTAATCAATCGCTTTTGCTTCTGGTACGCGAGGGTGGAGAGATCGTGCGCACGATAAAGCCGTTAGGGGCGCCTTATGCCTGTATGCTGGGAGGCAGCAATGGCGATCGTCTTTTCATCACCAGCTCAGAAACCGATGATCCGGAGTCTGCCAAACATCAAAAGAGTGGAAGAATTGAGGTGTTGAGAGTTTAGCCGGCACAGCTATCTCGCCAATGACTCATCCTCGTGTCCGAGAAAGACCGGAATATCCTTACGGTAGCGCCGCATCACCAGGTTGGCCAGCAATCCCGTCCAGCCGGTCTGGTGGGCTGCGCCCAGCCCCTGTCCGGTTTCCGCGTGAAAATATTCGTAGAACAGGTTGAGATGACGCCAGCTCTCTTCGGTCTGGAAGGGACTGTCGCGGCGCAGCGCCGGGATCTTGCCCTGCGGGTCCCGCCGGTAGAGATCAACCAGCCGCTCCGAGATCAGCGTTGCGATCTCCCGCAGGGTAAGTTGCTGGCCGGGCAGAGAGGGCACCGGATATTTGAATTCGTCGCCCAGGAAACGGTGAAACTTCTCCAACGCCTGCACCAGGGCATAGTTGGTGGGCAGCCATACCGGGCCGCGCCAGTTGGAGTTGCCGCCGAACAGCCCGCTCTCCGATTCGCCAGGCAGATAACGGATACCGGTGTGACCGATACCGGGCAGATGGCCCATATCCTGATAGGTTTCATGCAGCTTGCTGAGACTGCGCACGCCATAGGGCGACAGGAACTCATCCTCGCTCAACAGGCGGTTCAATATGCGGGGCAGCATGTTGTGATCGACCAACGCCAGAAGGTGTTCGCCGCGGTCGTTCTCCCAATCGGGGCAGGCGCAGACATAGCTGCCCTGAAACAGACCTTTCTTGTGTGTCTTCAGCATCTCCTGAAAGCGCGGGACGTTCGCCAGCAGGCGCCGGTCGACAACCTCGGTGGCGAACAGTGGAATCAGACCGACCCAGGAGTAGACATCGATGCGGTGGTGGTGGCCTTCGGGGGTGATCAGAAGATCCTTGAAGAATCCCGTTTCCACGTCCCACAAGGTCGGACCGCCGTCGTCACCGCCGCTGATCGCCTTGGCAATGGACAGGAACTGTTCATAACACTGGATGGCGATCGCTTCGTAATCCCTGTCCTCGATCGCCAGCTCCAGGGCGATCATGGTCATGTTGAGAGCGAACATGGCCATCCAGCCGGTGGCATCCGCCTGTTTGAGGGCATAGCCCGGCGGCAGGGGCTTCGAGCGGTCGAAGACCGAGATATTGTCGAGACCGAGGAATCCTCCCTCGAACAGATTGTGCCCATGCTTGTCCTTGCGGTTGATCCACCAGGCGTAGTTCAACAGCAGTTTGTGGAACACCCGCTGCAGAAAGTTTCTGTCCCCTTTTCCCCGCTGCACCCGCTCGGCGCGATAGACCTTGAGTGTGCCCCAGGCATGGACCGGCGGATTGACATCCCCGAAGGCCCATTCGTAGGCGGGTATCTGTCCGTTCGGGTGAAGATAGTGTTCCCCCAATACGACCTCGATCTGCTGTTTGGCGAACTCCACATCCATCAGCGCGAGCGCCACGCAGTGAAAGGCGAGATCCCAGGCGGCGAACCATGGATACTCCCAGGCATCCGGCATCGACAGGACATCCGCCGCGCGCAGATGCCGCCAGTGATGATTGCGTCCCTGTCTCCGCTCCCGGGGCGGTTCCAGCTGATCCCCCTCCAGCCATCGTTGCACATTGAAATGGAAGAACTGTTTGCTCCAGATCATCCCGGCCAGGGCCTGGCGCATGATCCGGTGATCCTCCACACCGCCATCCGGCAGCAGCTGGTCGTAGAAGATATCCGCCTCGGAGCGCCGTTGCGCGAACAGCTTCTCCCGTTCATGAAAAGGTCGCTGCAAAGGCTGTGCACTGAGTATTAAATCGATCTTCTTCGACTCGCCGCCGGCCACGTTGAGATGGTATCTGGCGGCGAACTTGGTTCCCCTGGCTTCGGGATTGACCGCCTCGGTCTCACCCGCCACCACGTAGCGGTGAAAGGCATCCTTCACATAGGTCGTGGGCGATTCCAATCCCCATAGGTGTGCGGTATTGGTCTCGTTTTCCGTAAACAGCAGTTCAGCATCCTGCTCACCGTAGAGCCAATAATCACCCAAGGTTTTGTGATGGCATTTTACGCTCCACGCGGCCTCGTCAGATGTTGGCGTATCACGATGCAATTCCGGCTTTTCAGCGTCTTCATCCCCCCATGACCAGGTATTGCGAAACCAGAGTTGAGGCAACAGATCGATTTCGGCATCTCTGTCTGAGCGGTTATGCAGGGTGATGCGAATCGCAATCCGCTCAGCCGTGGCCTTGGCATAACAGACGTCCACATCCCAGAACTCCTGGTTATTGAATACCCCGCTATCCAACAAATTGAATGAGGGCTCGAGCCGACTGCGCTGCCTGTTCTCCTCTACCAAGCGGTCATAGGGATAGGCCGCCTGAGGGTATTTATAGAGATAGCGAAGCCAGCTGTGGCTCGGCAAGGCATCGGTATAGAAATAGTACTCTTTGACATCCTCGCCCCGGTTACCCTGATTACCGGTGAGGCCGAAGGCTCGCTCCTTGAGGAAGGGATCCTTACCGTTCCACAAGGCCAAGGCGAAACAGAGTCGTTGCTGCTCATCACAGATACCACCCAGTCCATCCTCGTTCCAGCGGTAGGCGCGGGATTGTGACTGGTGGTGATCGAAATACTCCCAGGCAGTGCCTTGGCTGCTGTAATCCTCTCGTACGGTGCCCCAGGCACGTTCCGAGAGATAGGGTCCCCAGAGTCGCCAGTCAGCTTCTCCGAGACGCTGCTGCTCCAATCGTTTGCGTTCCTCATTGAGCTGTTGTTGATCCGAAGCCATGACCACTCCTTCAAACCCGCTTCGCCTGCTCCAGGCGCCACCAGGCGTCCAACGTGCATGCGACAGACCAGGCCTGGGCCGGCGCACCGGTCGCCCTATGCGGTGGATCGCCATCGAAGATCTCACTGATCGAACCCAGCCCCGCATCCAGCAGGTGATCGGCCAGCGGTTCAAGACGCTGTTGAGCCGCCTCCGCATCGCCCTTCACGCGATATTCCGCCAGGGCGTAGTGACCCAGCAACCATGCCCAAACCGTACCCTGGTGGTAAGCGCCGTCCCGGTCCGCGACACCTCCCCGATAGTGTCCACGGTAGGATTTGTCACGGGGACTCAAGGAGCGCAGACCATAAGAGCACAGCAACTCGTTACCACACACCTCGACGACACTTCGGCAGGCTGCCTCGTCAAGCGGTGTATGTGAAAGACTGACTGCCAGGATCTGGTTGGGACGGATCGATGCATCATCACCTGCCGGTCCGTCCAGTAGATCGTATAGCCCTTGTCCGTCTTCACGCAGAAAACGTTTGAAACTGTCGCCTACCGCAATGGCAATATCTCGATAGGGTTGATCAGGCCTGCCCAGGCGCGTTGCCAAATCGGCCATGACAGTGAGCGCGTTGTACCAGAGCGCATTGATCTCCACCGGCTTGCCGATGCGCGGTGTGACCACCCATTCGCCGACCATCGCATCCATCCAGGTCAACTGCACGCCGGGCTCTCCTGCACGCAGCAGGTGATCGTCGGGATCCATACCGATCCCGTATCTTGTACCTTTAAGGTGCCAACCGATCATCTCCTCCAGTATCGTGAAACACTGCTTCAGGAGCTTGTCGTCCTGGGTCGCATCAATGTAGGCCCGCCAAGCCTCGAAATACCAGAGGGCGGCATCGACCGTATTGTATTCGGCCTGCTCACCGGCGCCAACGAACCGGTTGGGCAGTTGTCCCTGATCGACGAGTTCCGCGTAACCCAGCAGAATCGAGCGTGCGATATCCGTTCTTCCCGTCGCAACGGTCAGACCAGGCAATGAGATCATGGTGTCTCTGCCCCAGTCACCGAACCAAGGATAACCGGCAATGATCGAATGACCGGTATGATTGGAGGGCAATGTCCTTTCGATTAAAAAATCATCCGCCGATAACAGCAGCCGGCGTATCCAGTCAGGGGCCGTACTATCAATGCTTCCTTTGCTACCTTTTATCAGTTTCGCATCCCGTTCGATAAACCGTTTCATCGATGATTCGATATCAAAGTCGATTCTATTCTCAAGCGAAACAGCGAACCCGGCCCACTCGCCTTGCTGCAATCGAAAGATCACCCGGCCGACCGACAGATTGTTGTCCAATGAAGCGAGTCCACGCTGCTCTTCTCTGCTCAGCAGAAAGCCTTCGTACCAGTGTTGCCAGGGTTCAAAGGCGGCCTCTGTGGTATGAATCGAGAGACGATCCCCTTCGGGCCATTCGATGCACATGCCGCAATCCGATTCAGTGACCGAAGCGGTGGTATCCCTGATATGCATATTGCCGTGGTGATCACGCCGGTTGGCCAGCATGTTGACGTTCAACTCGGCCTTCCCATTCCAGCCGGAGAGCCGATAAGCCACATAGGTGGTTGCCTGCCCGTGCTCCATCCAGATGCGCATCTCAAGGTTCATTTGACCGAAGGCAAAACGCCACACCGGCATCCTGCCCAGCAGTCGAAAACTCTCCAGATATCGATAACCATGGGGCTCGATCACATCGCCATACCAACGATTGGTGAACAGCGGCCACTCCCTGCCGTCGAGTCGCAGGGTGGCATCCCCCTTAGCCATCATAAGATGGTGATCGAGAGCACCGGTCAGGGGAGCGATCAGCAACCCATGGTATCGGCGTGTCAGGCTGGATGCGACGGTACCCGCCGCATAGGCGCCGGAGCCATTGGTCAACAACCACTCGCGGCATTCCGCCTGCTTGAGATCCCCGCAGACAGCACGACCGAAGCGAATCGGCATCGGCATCGGCATCGGCAACTCAACCACCTTCTCTGAACCCCGGATAGAGGGTCATTCCACCATCCACAAACAGTGTTGTTCCCGTAACGTAGTCTGACTCATCCGACGCAAGCCAGACCACGGCTTTGGCAATATCGGCGGGATCGCCGATACGTTCATAGGGGATCAGTTTCAGCAATGAGGCCTCCGCATCCGGCGTCTCCCACGCATTTCGGTTGATCGGCGTACGGATAGCGCCCGGTGCGATACCGTTGACACGAATCTTCTGATGCGCCAACTCTTGAGCAACACTCTGCATAAACATCATCACACCCCCCTTCGATGCCGCGTAATTAACGTGTCCGGCCCAAGGAATCACTTCATGAACAGAGGACATGCAGATCACCTTGCCGGCGGCACATGACAACTCTGTTACAACCCCCCTTCTGACAAACTCTTTGGTCGCTTCCCTGGTGCAGAGAAACTGTCCCGTGAGATTCACATCCATCACCTTATTCCACTGCGCCAGTGTCATATCGACAAAAGGCGCATCCCGTTGAATTCCGGCGTTGTTGACCAGGATATCGATACTCCCCCACGCATCGATCACCTGGTTGAACATTGCCTGCACATCACCCTCATTACTGACATCACCGTATAACGCCATTGCATCGCCGCCGGACTTCTCAATCTCATTAACCAGTTTTATGGCATCCGATTCATTGGCGACATAGTTAATGACCACCTTGGCGCCCGCCATGGCGAGCCCTCGCGCAACGGCCGCACCAATGCCTGAATTGGCGCCTGTGACTAAGGCCCGCTGACCGGCCAGCAAGTCTGATTGTTTACCGCTCATTCTCCCCTCACCTGATTATCTGTTTTAGCTGAATGTCCGTAATGATCCGAATGGGAGATCCGGACTGCACAATTTTAGAATTAGTCTTTGTCCAAATAATGACATAGTGCCTGATATTTACAGTACCAGATGCTATATATAAATATTACGAATGTTTTAAGATAGCGTTGTTGCTGCCGCTAACAATACTTAAATCATGGTTTTACATATTTACCATTGATTATCAATCAGTTAAAGAATAAATCATGGGTTATCGCTATATAGTAAGCCAAATCAGCCGCAGTGCCCTCAAAGTCTATATCCTATTATTGCTGCTCGCTGCTAATCTCTTTACCAGCGTCATGGCTGATCCCCTCCTTGTCGGGATTTTTCCCCGACGTGATGCTGTAGTCACGGCCAACCTGTTTCGTCCGCTGACGCGTTATCTGCAGGAGCAACTGCAACGTCCGGTTAATCTGGAACTGTCTCCGAATTACGATATCTTTCTCGAACGCTTGCAAAAGCGCCACTATGACCTGGTGCATATGAATCAACTCGAATACATCAATGCCCATGAAAAACTCGGTTACGATGCACTGGTTCAAAACGAAGAGTTCGGAGAAAAGACGATCCGCGGAGCAATCTATGTACGCCGTGACTCCGGAATCAGGCAGCTTGAACAGCTACGGGACAAGAAAATACTCTTCGGTGGCGGCCCCAGGGCAATGATGAGTTATATCGTGCCTACCTATCTTCTCCGCCAGGCCGGATTGGAGGCGGGCGACTACCAGGAGACCTATGCCATCAACCCACCTAACGCTGTATTATCCACTTATCTCAAACGCACTGACGCGGGTGGGGCCGGAGAGGTGGTTCAACGGCTGCCGATGGTAACCAAGAAGATCAATGTGAATGAACTGGCTGTAATTGCCGTCAGCGAGCCGCTTCCGCATCTTCCCTGGGCAGTAAAAGAAGAGATGGATGACGATCTGAAAACAAAAATAAAAAATCTATTGCTTGGCCTAAAAGCATCACCTCGGGGAGAGGAGATCCTTCGACAAGCGCGCTTGAGCGCCTTCAATCCGGTAGATGACAAGGACTATGATTCTCACCGTGCTATCATCGATGCTATTCATGACCCCTGACGATGAACACATAACCAAACCACGCATCCCTCCAGTTTATAAAAGGAGTCTGCGTTTCAAATTCATTATCTGGATAACCATCACTCTTGTTATTACACTGGGTGGAGCTGCGCTATATGTCTACAAAACCCAGCATGACCTGCTTGAAAACAGCCTGCGCAGCAAGGGCAATGCAATTGGAGAGTTCATAGCATTGATCAGCCCCGGCGCCATCTACAGCTATGATGTCTCCGGACTGGATCGCCTGGTCCATAAGATATCCAACGATGTCGATGTCGTATTTGCTCAGATACGAGCATTGGAAGGTCATCCGATAACCACTTTTATCCCTGATGGCGTACAACCCGAACAAATTGAGAAATGGATAAGAAATCAATACAGGCCAACGGAGGGTGCATTTGATCAACCTGCCGTTCCCATCATTCTGGAGTATGCCATCAAGGACAATGATCAGGTATTGGGCTGGGTATTGATAGGACTGGATACAACACGTATTAATCGGGTTACTCGTGATGCCGTTATCGATCTGATTCTGATTTACAGTTTAATCGTGATATTTCTGGGAAGTGTCTTATTCATCATCTTTCGAATGCAGGTTCTGCACCCGGTGGATATTTTAAGCCAGGGAGCATCCCGGATTGCTGAGGGCAACCTGGAAAAGGATGTCCCCATCATCTCTAAAGATGAACTTGGCCGTCTTGCTAAAAGCTTCAATGAGATGATGGACGAGATTAAAATCGACAGAGAAACATTGCTGAGCATAAATACCCAGCTAGCAAAAGAGATTGAGCAGAGACAAAAAGCCTCGGAAGACCTGAAAAAACTCTCCATGGCAGTGGAGCAAAGTCCCGCGTCAGTCGTTATCACCAATCTTGAGGGAATTATTGAATATGTCAACCCGAAGTTCTCTGAAGTAAGCGGTTACCCGGCACATGATGTCATTGGCAAACATACACGCATGCTGGAGGGCGATGTAAACGACAGCGGGATGCTGGACAAAATGTGGAGCACGATAAAAAGGGGTGAAATCTGGAAAGGAGAGTCCTGTAATAAACGAAAAAACGGTTCTGTGTATTGGGAATCAGTCGTCATTGCTCCAATCCGCGACAGCAATGGAGATATGACCCACTACCTTTCGGTAAAAGAGGATATCACGGATCGAAAGGCCTTTGAGGAGAAATTACTTGAACAGGCGACACACGATCAGCTAACAGAGTTACCAAATCGGTTTCTCGCCTTTGACCGTCTTCAGCAACTGCTGCAACACGCCAAGCGTAATAATCAACATGTTGCTGTCATATATATCGATCTTGACAATTTCAAGAATATCAATGACTCGATGGGACATCCTGTAGGGGATCTGTTATTGATAAAGGTGGCCAAACGTATAAAGGAACAGTTGAGATCGGAAGACACCCTGGCACGCTTGGGCGGAGATGAGTTTTTGGCCTTGATACCTGATGTCATTAATCTTTCCACCGATTTGGATCGTGTAGTCAGTAAACTTATTGCGGCTACAGAGTACCCTTTTCACTTGAATAATAGGGAGGTGAGTATTACGTCCAGTCTGGGTATTGCCATCTATCCGGATGACGGCGATGATGTCAGCACCCTGATGAGTAATGCCGATATCGCCTTGTATGAGGCCAAACACGCAGGACGCAACACGTTCCGTTTCTTTACCCATGACCTTAATAAAAAGGTTTCAGAGAGAATAGAACTTGAGACGCAATTGAGCCATGCGCTGGAAGCAGGTGAACTCTACCCGGTCTACCAACCCATTGTTGATATTAAAGACAACTCATTGGTCGGCGCCGAGGTGCTTCTGCGGTTGGAAAACCCCGTATTGGGATCGGTTCCGCCCTCGGATTTCATACCCGTAGCAGAACAGTCGGGTATGATCAAACAGATTACGAACTGGCTGTTTCAAATCGTTCTGGACCATGCCGAGTCCTGGGATCAACGACCCAAGCGGTTCTGGTTATCGGTAAATGTACCACCAAACTACTTCTGTGATGCATCTTTCATTAAGTTCATGTCGCGTATTGCTCAACAGGCTAATGATATCGATCTGAAATTATGCGTGGAGATAACCGAAAACCTTATGTTACAGAGCGACGAAGAGGTGTTTGAGATCTTCCATCATTTGAAAAAGCTCGGCGTCGAATCAGCAATGGATGACTTTGGAACCGGTTACTCCTCATTGGCGTATATAAAACGCTTTCCACTTAATCATCTGAAGATTGACCGCTCATTCATCAATGGATTGCCGGCGGATGTGGACAATAGAGTATTGACGGAAACGATAGTACTGATGGGGAAAAAATTCGGTATGTCGATCATTGCCGAAGGTGTCGAAACCCTTGATCAGGCAAGATTTCTGAACTCACTCAACGTTAATTTCGCACAGGGCTACCATTTCTCCAGACCCATGCCGCATCAAGACTTCGCAGACTATATTGCCAACGCTCAGCAGGAAAAAGTTGTAGGCTGATCTGTTATTTCCCGGGTTTGGAAAGTTCCGGAACCTCGCGCGTTTTGTCCAACATATGATATAGACTCAGAATCGGGTGGCGAAACAGCATTCTTGGCCCGGCGTAGCGCATCACATCCTGAACTCTTAGGCGCATATCCTTGGAATAGCAGTGCACAGTACAATAATTGCATGCCGGTTTCTTTTCCTGGAAGGGACAGGTATCCAAGCGTCTGTGAGCATAATCCAAGAGCTGATCGCAGGTTTCACATAACGCGTTATCGGTATCATGATGATCACGACAATAAATTGCCATCATTGCAGATATAGTCTGTTTTTCACGTTTGATTCTATGCTTACCCATGCCCAAGGCGCCTCAGTCTAAAGCTCCCAACTTGATAGAGTATATCCAGCATCAGTAGATAACGGTGAGCGGTTCATATTATTCATGCTGAAAATGGTTGAGATGAGGATTGCTATCAACAGGCTGTGGCTCAATCCGCGTCGAATCTGCCCGGGTCACGCATGAGCAAATCGATGAAAACCCTGCCTATCTCAGGGTCTCGCCAACCCTTGTTGATTTCATCCTCGATTACTTCGATAACATATTCGACTGTTTGCGCCTTACTGTAGACACGATCGTGTCTCAATGCATCATAGATATCAGCATACTGAAATACCCGTGCAATCAATGGGATTCGATCCCCGGAGAGGCCGTCAGGATAACCGCTGCCGTCCCAACGCTCATGGTGGTGTCGTATGATCGGTACTGCATCCCGCACGCTGTTCAGCCGGTTGCACAAATCTGCACCAATCACAGCATGTCTGCGCATTACCCGCCACTCTTCAGGCGTCAGTTCACCGGGTTTCAGCAACACGGTATCGGGTATCCCGATTTTGCCTATATCATGCAGAATGGCCCCTTTTCGCAGCGCCTCCCGATCCGTAACTGCGAGATTCAGGTCTTCCCCAAGGATCCGGCAGGTCCGTATCAGACGGTTACAGTGCTCTCCCGTTGTAGGGTCTCGCGCCTCAACCATCTTTGCCAGTGTAAACAACACCGATGCCGCATTATCCAACTGATCGATCAGATGCTTCATCTCCATGGCTGCCCTGGCGCGCGACTTGAGTTCAAGGGGATCATAGGGCTTTTTGATGAAATCATTGGCGCCATTCGACAGGCTATGCCGCAGACTCTCGGGATTGCCGAAAGCGGTCACCATTATCACCGGCAGCAGATGGTTGCCGAGATCCCGGCGAATCCTGTAACAGACCTCGTCGCCATCGATATCCGGCAACCGCTTGTCCAGCAGTACCAGGTCGAAGTCCTCCTGTTCGACCAGAGTCAGTGCCTTATATCCCGAATCAGTGGTCATAACCTGGCACGGAAGACTCTGAAGTGTCTCCACATGCATCGTGAGATGCAGCTCGTTATCATCAACGACAAGGATACGATAAGGCCTGTCAGGCTGACTGATCATGGAGAAGCCGGAGTCGTTCATTGAGGAAGTGATTAATCGCCCAAGTCTTCCAATCCCAGTGCCTGCTTGAACAAATTCAGGGGCAAGGGCTTCAAAAAACAGACTTCAGCACCGAGATTCACAATCTGTTTTTGAAGTTTTTTTGAACAATTTCGACACATAGCAATCACTCTGATGAATTTTGTCCGGTGGTCATGCTTTATGAAGCCGCATATTTGAGTACTATCGATACCCGGAACATTAAGGTCCAAGAGTATTACATCGGGATGAAATTGAGTCACCAGGCACCCCGCCGTGAAACCATCGTGCGCAACCGCAACCTTTGATACACCGTCAGATCTGCTCAGTGACTTTTGAAGCGTCATGCAGGATTCGATATCACTGTCGATAATCAGCAATCTGATTGACATTAAAAGTGACGACTTTACATCGAGACCTTTAATCCGGGCCAATCGGATCACCTCACTGACAGGAAAGCGTCGATGTCCCCCTCTGGTTGTCTCTGCACGGAGTATTCCCTTGCGCGTCCAACCTCGCAACGAGGCTGGTGTGACCTTGAGTATCTCCGCTGTTTCACCCGGCGAAAGATAGTGTCTCTTCCAGGGCTTACGATACATCGTCTTATATCCAATTGCTATCGATTTTAATAATAATCGATAATTTCGAAAAGAATCCCCCGTTCCACTATTACACTGACCCAAGTCATTAGAATGGATCTAAAATGTCATTCCATGTCAATCATTCGTCAATCGTATTTCATGTCCGTAATTAACCTGTCCCGGTCACTAATACTTTCAGATGACATTGGGTAACTGGCTTTGTCTCGATGCAAACACTGTCATTCCGTAGTTTTCTCCGAATACCGAGGGACAATAAGCAACAGTTATTCATCAACCCACTATGATATAGGTCAATATTTATTTTGTTGGAGGCCATAAACACACCATTTTACGGGCTCAAACCCCGGTGAATCCTTCAAATTTTGATCCCAATAGCTACCATGAAGAATAGGTATGCGACGTTTCATCAATCGTCAGGATATATTCTATATCAACAGCATGATTTCACTCTTCACATGAATAGACGCCCCACACAGCATGCACTCACTATCGTGTTTATCTACGCTGTACTTTCGGCAGTGTGGATTTTGTTATCCGACCAGTTGATCGAAATAGTAACCAGCTCACCGAACCAGATGGCGCTTGCCAGCACACTCAAAGGCTGGCTATTCATCATATTGACCTCCATGCTGCTCTATTGGTTGATTCAACGCCTGCAGCGTGACGCTAATAGCCAACATGAGAACCTGGCAATCGGAATACGTTCTATCTGGCTGCCGACACTGCTCTTGGCACTCTTTATACTTCCCCTCACCGCATTCCTTGTCTATTCAACATTCCAAGAAAAAAAATCCTCTGAAATCAGACATCTACAAGCCATTTCAGAACTAAAGATCGAGCTTGTATATGATTGGTTGAAGGCGCAGTTACAGGATTCAAATTTCATTCGTATCAACCAAGCCATATACACAGAATTTCAGAACTGGCATCGGAACAATGATAACGACGCCTTGCAACGTCTTAGTTTGCAGTTGAAAGCAATAGAAAAGATCGGCCATTTTGAGGGGGTAAATTTATTGGACAGCTCGGGCACAAGCCTCTGGAAGAGTGCAGGTGTCCACACCGACATCGATGCCGCAACGATCAGCGCGATTCTGCACCTGTCACAATCCGGTAATGTGGAACGATTTGGACCTTACAAGGATAGTCAAGGGCAGCAGCATCTGGATTTCATCGTGCCCTATTTGAATCAACATCAGGAACTTGAATTCATTCTGCTCATGCATATAGATCCCAACGACTACCTCTTTACCGTGGTCAGTGAATGGCCGGTACCCAATAGTAGTGGTGAGGTAGTGCTATTCCGCCAGGATGGAACAGAGGTTGTCTATCTCAATAAACTGAAACATGCCCCTGAATCGTCGATGCGGCTCCGCTGGCCACTTGCCGATGAGCAATTACTGGCGGTTCAAATGGCCCGGAGTGATCCGGGTATGGCACATGTTGTCGAGGGTAATGATTACAGAAATGAGCCCGTATTAGGTGTGGGACGTAGAATACCCACAACGGATTGGTTCCTGTTGGCGAAGATGGACTGGTCCGAAGTCTATAATGAGGCATTGCAGGATGCTGTCTGGATAGGTTTTAGCGGTTTATTAGCCCTGTTCCTGGGTATTTTCGGACTCTATCTGCTACGCCAGCGCCAGCAGCTTGAACTGGCCAATGGTGTACGTCAGGCGCAGGCAGATCGATTGCAAGCATTGAACCTGATTTCCTCAATTGCAAACTGTTCATTGGATGCAATTTATGCCAAAGATCAAGAGGGTCGCTACACGCTCTTTAACAAGCAAGCGGAATACTTTATCGGCAGATCTCGGAATGAGGTGCTGGGTCACGACGACACATTGCTCTTTCCATACGATCAGGCAAAGGAGATCATGGAAAACGACAGACTGCTGATCAGTGAAGATAAAGTTATCTCTTTTCACCAAACATTGGATACCGATGAAGGTGCTGCCACCTTTTTAACCACAAAGGGTCCACTAAGGGATGAAAACGGCAAAATAATCGGTGTATTCGGTATCTCGCGGGATATAACAGCCTTACATCTGATCGAAGTGAATCTGCGCGAAAAAGAGTCGCGATTGCACGCCTTGTTTCAAGCCCTTCCCGACCTGATCTGGTTGAAGGATCCGAATGGTGTCTACCTTTCGTGCAATCAAACATTTGAGCGCTTTTTTGGTGCCGTTGAATCAGAAATCTTGGGAAAGACTGACTACGATTTCGTAAATCAGGAACTGGCCGACTTTTTCCGCACCAAAGATCAAGCTGCAATAGATGCAGGAGAGCCGGTATCAAACAAAGAGTGGATCACCTTTGCCGATGATGGCCATGAGGCCCTCTTGCTGACGACGAAAACCCCTTTATATGACGATTCAGGTACGTTGATTGGTGTGCTTGGAATCGGTCGGGATATTACATCCCTGCATAAGACCGAAGAGGCGTTACGGGAGAGCATGGAGCACTTCCGTCTGTTTTACGAGAATGCGCCGGTAGCCTACGAGTCCCTGGATGAGAATGGCACTATTCTCGATGTCAATCCAGCATGGCTGGAGTTACTCGGCTTTAACACCGATGACCGCGATCAAGTCATCGGCAGGCACATCTCCGATTTCATAGTAGCCGAGCAACACCCACTATTGGAACAGCGCTTCGGTGGTTTTCTGGCTGATGGCAAGGTGATGGGCAAGGAGTACGATTTTATCCATCGTGACGGCCATATCGTCACTGTTTCCGTTGATGGACGTACCGGTCACGATGCTCATGGTGCATTCAAGCAGACCCACTGCGTTCTACACGATATTACCGCAAGGAAACAGCATGAAAGGTATATGGAGATCCAGGCTCGGCGCGCCTCTGCTTTGTTGGAACTACCGGAAGTAGCCCAAAAACTTGATGATACCGAATTTATGCAACATGGCCTGGCACTGACCGAAGAGTTGACCAACAGCCAAATCTCCTTCATCCACTTCGTCAATCAGGATCAGGAGAGTATCGAACTGGTGACCTGGTCAAAACGGACCCAGGAGGAGTATTGCCAAGCGGTTCATGACAAACACTACCCAATCAAGGATGCGGGTATCTGGGCCGATTCATTCCGTCAGCGCAAGCCGGTCGTTTTCAATGATTATCAGAGAACATCGGAAAAACACGGACTCCCCGACGGTCATGCCATTCTCACCCGTCTTATCAGCCTACCCGTGATTGAGAACGATCGGGTTGTCATGCTGGCCGGGGTCGGTAATAAAATGGACAATTACACGGAACTCGATGTGGAGACGATACAACTGATCGCCAATGAGATCTGGCACATCGTGCAACGACGACGGAGCCTAACGGCGCTGGCCGCAAGCGAAGCCCGCTACCGTGAACTGGTGAATAGCATGAGTGATGGGGTTGCGGTCTACGAAGCGGTGGATGACGGCAATGATTTTGTCTTCCGGGAGTACAACAAATCGGGTGAACGTATCGGCAAAAACAGCCGCGCCGATGTGATTGGTAAACGGGTAACCGAGGTGTTCCCGGGTATCGATACGCTAGGATTGCTGGCGGTATTCAGGCGTGTCTGGCAGAGCGGTGAGGCGGAGCACTTTCCTATCGACAGCTACCGGGATGAGCGTCTGCAACTGTGGGTGGAAAACTATGTCTACCGTCTGCCCGGTGGTGAAATCGTCGCGATCTTCAACGATGTTACCGACCGAAAGCTGGCTGAAAACGCCTTACTTGAGAGCGAGGAGAAATATCGCCTTCTGGTGGAGAACCAGACCGACTTGGTAGTAAAAATCAATCCGGAGGGGCGATTCGATTTCGTCAGCCCTTCTTACTGTAAAATGTTCGGAACAAGTGAAGAGGAGTTGTTGGGTAAAAAGTTTATGCCATTGGTGCATAAGGACGATCAGGCAAAGACGCTTGAAGCGATGCAACAACTCTATCACCCCCCCTACACCGCCTACCTCGAACAGCGCGCCATGACAAGTTCCGGGTGGCGCTGGCTGGGGTGGATGGATGCCGCTGTGCTCGACAAAGATGGGAATGTGGCCGCCATCATCGGTGTGGGCCGGGACATCACGGACAGGATTGAGGCCATGAAAGCCTTACGCGAGAGCGAAGAACGCTACCGCGCCGTGGTGGAGGATACACCGGTTCTGATCTGTAGATTTCTGCCGGATGGCGAAATCACATTCGTCAACCAGGCTTATTGCGACTACTTTGAAAAAAGTGCTGATACGCTGATCGGCGGCAAGTTCACCAACTTGGTCCCGGCTCAGGACAGAGAGACGGTCATGAGCCATATCAGAGCCTTGACACCCATTACACCAACACAGTCATACGAACATCAAGTCATCACAAAGTCAGGGGAAACACGCTGGCAACGCTGGACCAACCGCGCCCTGTTCACGCCTCAGGGCGAGATCCTATCCTATCAATCCATCGGTCAGGACATCACCGAACGCAAGCAGGCGGAAATCAAGGTCAGCCGACTGAATAACGAGCTGGAAGCACGCGTGGTCGAACGTACCGGTGAACTGGAATCGGCCGTCAAGGAACTGGAATCATTTGTCTACTCCGTTTCACACGACCTGCGGGCACCCCTGCGGGCGGTAACCGGTTTCGCCCATATCCTGGTCAAACGTCATGCCGATTCCCTCAACGAAGAGGGGCGCCATTATCTGGAAAACGTCCTCCAGGCAGGCAGCCACATGGGCGACCTGATCGATGACCTGTTGCAATACTCTCGTACCGGACGTGGCACGTTGCAGATGCGACCGATAGAGCTGGCGCCCATCGTCGATGGACTGCAGGTCACTTTCAGTGAACGAATCGAAAACTGCCACGCCAGGCTGATCATCGAAAAACCCCTTGCCACACCCTTGGGGGATGCCACACTGATCGGACAACAATTCAGCAACCTGATCGACAATGCCCTCACCTACCGCAACCCGGATATCGCGCCGGTGATACACATCGCGTCGAAACGGCACGAAAACCAGGTTTTTATCACGATCGAGGACAATGGTATCGGTATCGCCCCTGAATACCATCAGAAGATTTTCCAGGTTTTTCAACGCCTGCACAGTCAGGATGAATACCCGGGCACCGGAGTAGGTCTGGCCATCGTGGCCAAGGCCGCGCGTATGATGACCGGCGAGGTCAGGGTGGAATCATCCATCGGTGCCGGTAGTAAATTCACCATCGTATTGCCTGTAGCCGAGATCCATTAATCCTGCATCAGATTTTAGGAAACCAGTTTGTTGACAGATTAAGTACAATTGTCGCAACCTATCCTGTGGACCAGGAAAACAATAAAGGCCGAGGACCATGAGCAAACCCGCCGTAATCTTACTGGTTGACGACAGCCGGATGGATGTTGAACTGACCCTAGATGCGTTCAAGGAAGCGCGCCTTTCCAATCGTATTGAGGTCTCCTACAGCGGTCAGCAGGCGCTGGACTACCTGTTTGGCAACGAGCACTTCGCTGACCGTACCAAGCATCCCCTTCCCGACCTGATACTGCTCGATCTTAAGATGCCGGGTGTGGACGGTTTCGAGGTATTGCAGCGTATCAAGGGGACGCCCCTGATCAAACGCATACCGGTAGTCATTCTCACCTCTTCAAAGGAAGAGGGAGACCGAGCGCTTTCCTACGATATCGGCGCCAACTCCTACCTGGTCAAGCCTGTCGCCTTCACAGGGTTCGTCGAGGTGGTCCGTCAGATCGAAGACTATTGGCTGACACTCAATGTCGGGGCGCCAATGACCGCAGACGAATCCACCTGATCCCAACATGTCACTTAACATACTCATTGTCGAGGACCTGCCCTATGATGCCGAGTTGATGGCGTTACGGCTCAGGGACGAGGGATTCGACCTGGACTACACCCGCGTGCAGAGGGAAACCGCCTATCTGGAGGCCCTTGAGAAATCACCGGACCTTATATTATGCGATTGGCACCTGCCTCAGTTCAGTGGACGACGGGCCCTCTCCCTGCTGCGGCAACAGAATCTCGACATTCCTTTCATCATCGTCTCAGGCGGCATAGGTGAAGAGGCTGCCGTCGATGCCCTGCGGCAGGGCGCCAACGATTATGTCTTGAAAGACCGCCCGGCGAGACTGGGAGAAGCGGTAAGACGCGTTCTGATCGACAAACAACTGAGAATGGCGCACCGGATCGCAGAGGAAAAACTCCGTCTTGCAGACCGGGCCTTTCAGAACACCGCAGAAGGGATCACAGTAACCGACGCAAGTGGAAACATCGTCTCCACTAATCCGGCCTTTGAGGCCATCACCGGTTATTCTCATGAAGAAGTACTGGGACAGAATCCCCGAGTGCTGAAGTCGGGCCATCATCCAGACTCCTTTTACAAAGAGATGTGGGACACCCTCTTATTAACAGGCCATTGGCGTGGAGAGATCTGGAATCGACGCAAGAACGGTGATGCCTACCCGGAATGGCTCACCATCAGTGCTGTAAAAGACGGCAACGACGAGACAACGCACTATGTTGGTGTTTTCACAGATATCAGCCAGATCAAGGAGGCGCAGGATCAAATCAACTTTCTCGCCCACCACGATGCCCTGACCCGGTTACCCAACCGTGCCCTGTTCCGAGAGCGTTTCGATCACGCCCTGATGCATGCAAGGCGTGAAAAAGCTTCCATAGCTTTGCTGTTTCTCGATCTGGACCGCTTCAAGACAGTCAATGACACCCTCGGACATCCCGTGGGCGATCAGGTGCTCCTGGAGGTCAGCAAACGCATGAATCAAATCATCCGCGCCAGCGATACCCTGGCGCGGTTGGGAGGAGATGAGTTCGTGCTGCTGCTTGAGGAACAGACCGACGCTCAACATGCCGCCGTGGTGGCCCGTAAACTGATCGAC
The DNA here is from genome assembly GCF_964212655.1 of Candidatus Thiodiazotropha sp. LNASS1. Classification (NCBI taxonomy): domain Bacteria; kingdom Pseudomonadati; phylum Pseudomonadota; class Gammaproteobacteria; order Chromatiales; family Sedimenticolaceae; genus Candidatus Thiodiazotropha; species Candidatus Thiodiazotropha sp. LNASS1. Next base: position 1,272,977 of record NZ_OZ156465.1, read on the forward strand.
CTGTTTTCCAGACCCATGATCATCGGTGAGCATGAACTGGTGGTGACTGCAAGTATCGGCATAACCCTCTATCCCAATGACGGCGACGATTCGGACAAGCTGATCCGCCATGCCGACCGGGCGATGTACGAAGCCAAACAGCAAGGCCGCAATACCTACCGTTTTTTCACCCATGCCTTGACCGAGGGTGCGCTTGAACGTTTGATGATGGAGAATGACCTGCGACACGCCGTCGCCCGCAACGAACTGATCCTGCACTATCAACCTATCGTCAACCTGGAGACCCGGCAGTTGCAGGGAATTGAGGCACTTGTTCGATGGCAGCATCCGGAACAGGGCCTGATCGCGCCCGGTCTATTCATCGAACTCGCCGAAGAGATCGGTATCATTGGCGAAATCGGTCAGTGGGTTCTGCGTGCAGCATGCTCTCAGCTCGCCAGATGGGACCGCGACGGTTTTAAAGTACCCCGCATATCGGTCAATCTATCAGTGCAACAAATCGACCGTGAAGGCCTGATCACAATGGTATCCGAGGAGTTGGACAACAGTGGACTGTCACCTGAACGGCTGGAACTCGAGGTCACCGAGTCGATGTTGATACGCAATCCTGAACTGAGCCGCACTGTACTCAGCGAACTTCGGACTCTCGGAGTCAAATTTGCAATCGACGATTTCGGCACCGGTTACTCGAGTCTGGCCTACCTCAAGTTACTGCCCCTGGACCACCTCAAGATCGATCAATCCTTTGTCCGGGATATCGGTAAAGACGACAATGATGAAGCGATCGTACGGGCCATCATCGCGATGTCGAAAAGCCTTGGCCTCGAATCGGTCGCCGAAGGTGTGGAGGAGGCGCATCAAGCCCGGTTTCTACAACAGGCCGGCAGCGATCTTGCACAGGGCTATCTCTACAGCCGCCCACTACCGGCTGATGAGATATTCAGTAACTGGATTCGGTCTGAAAACACAGAGACGATATAGTGCCGCTACACTCTCCACCTGCACCATTTCAAACACGATCAGCAGCTTAAACTGACACTGCATCCCGTTTAGGCGAAAGGTAAAAAAAAAGCACTCAGGGCAAACCATAAGTGCTTGTTTTCATTGGTAGGCGCGATTGGAGTCGAACCAACGACCTCTACCATGTCAAGAGCTCAGGGGATGCTTTCAGCCCATAACATTACATAACATATTTTGCCCATTTATCATTGTTTTTCAGTGATTTTTCACCCTATTGACCACTATCACGAAAAGTCTGTTATAGTGTGTTATAGGATGTTAATTGAAAAATATTTTCAGCCCATATTTTCAGCCCTAAGCTGATTTCACTCAAAACAAAGCCCAGCAGTGCGGCAACACTACCGGGCTTCTAACCAAGACAGACTGATAGGAGTCCGCCATGGCTAGAGCAGATTCTAAACCAAAAACACCATCCCGGGGTTTTACACCAAAATTCCTGGACAGCATCAAACCGATATCCAGGCGGTATGAATTACCTGACAAGGCTTGTCCTGGGCTTCGGATCAGGGTCACCCCCGCCGGCACTAAATCCTTTGCCTGGTATTACAAGGTCGGCACAACCACCAAGATGCTCACCTTGGGTGTATATCCAGAAACCAGCCTGAAGGCCGCCAGGGATGCCTTGGAAAAGGCGAAGGAGCGCCACAAAGAGGGAGAGCCCGCAGCACCCCAAGCTGACAACCCCAAAACAATCAGTGAGCTGGCCGAAAATTTCTATTCTGGCCGGATCTTACCCCAGCGCAAACGTCCTGAGAAAGTCAGGGAGATCCTGGACCGGGATATCTTGCCTGTGATTGGCAAGCGGAAACTATCAGTCATCACAACCCCTGTGATTGCCAGCGCAGTTGAAAAAGTGGTCAACCGGGGTGCTACTGCCCACGCCGGTAAGGTCCTGGCGATCCTCAAACAGATGTTCAGGTATGCAGAAGGTCGGGGGTTCATGGACAGAAACCCAGCCTACTCACTGGACCGGAAAGACCTGGGTGTCAGGGAGGGGATCAAAGATAGATACCTCACAACTGATGAAATCAGGGCTGTGTGGCATGCAATTGAAAAGGCACCCCGTATGTCCGCAGAAATCAGGTCGGGATTTAAAATCCTTCTGTTGACAGGTGTCCGCACCAATGAACTGCTCAAAGCCAGGTGGGAACATGTCAATCTGAAGGATAGCACCTGGTTTATCCCAGAAGAAAACAGCAAAACTACTGCCTGGACGGTCCCTCTCTCACCATATGTGAAAGATCTTTTCTCTGAACTCAAGGATATTGCAGGCAAGTCACCCTGGGTGTTACCAGGACGGACAGATGGCCCCATTAGCGATAAGGCGACAGGCCGAGCCATGCGAAGGTTATTTGAGCTGAAAACTCAAGATCAGCACGGAAAGATGGTCCCCCTCCTCCCTATACCGCGATGTACACCACACGACTTCAGACGAACTCTGAGGACTCACCTGGATGATCTGGGCATAGAACCTCACATTGCTGAAAAGTGCCTTAACCACAGCCTGGGTCGGATAGATAAGACCTACAACAAGAACACCCTGCTCGATAGACGGCGCCAGGCCCTTGAGAAATGGGCCGACTTTGTTGGAGGCTGCTGTGGTTAAAGATTACATCTGGACCATCCTGGATTCCAAGGATAAACAGGAGCTCATGAATTTCTGGAAACAGAAACAACCAGACGCGGGGCATAGCATAGCAAAATACACCATAGAAGCGCTGGAGGTTTTACAACAATCTGACAATGAAAATGAAAGGTTACGCCTATACGCTGAATTGGTCGTTGCTAATGAAAAAAAACTCCGTTGTCTGAGTGACGCACAAAAAGCAATCGACTGTTGTTACAGATTGGTAACCTATGGCGATGAAATGGAACTGTTGCTTCGTTTCACCGAGTATGGTGATCGCCCGATCCTCACTGATGAATTACTAAAAAATGTGCGAAGCGCTAACAAGCAACGCGCCGCCGGAAAGAAAGGCCATGAAAAAGCTCACGGCTCGCCGCAAGATAAAGCAAAGAAAAAACAACGTTATATTGACTTATGTCATCAATTAAAACGCGAGCATCCTAATTGGAAACTCGGCGCGATTCGACAGGCGGTCGCCGATAAAGAAGGTGTCTGCCTTCGCACGGTGGAACGCTACACAGGAAATATTTTCCGCAAGTCCTCCTAGTTTCGGAAAAAATAGCTTTATGCTTCATATCAGTCAATAACGACTGAATACATTTGGAGCCTAAAGTGAGGACAAGATCCGGAATCCGTAAGGTTGGCCGCAGATACGATCGTCACCCGCAAACAATCTGGCGCTGGTATACCAAAGGCATTTTCCCCAAGCCTCATTATGTTAATGGCTATCGTCAGTGGTTTGATGATGAGCTGGATGAACATGACCGCAAGCACATGCAGTCATATGAAGAACGTCATGCTTCCAAATAAATGGAATCATCTCTAACAAATCACTATCTCAAGCGTGTCAGGTTTAAGTATTACCCTGGATCGCGGCAATGGAGAAAAGACAGAGGTTTGATGGTGCTTTCTGACTTTTCAAGGGAATATGATTCAGCCAGATGTGCTCGTGGTCCCTACAATATTGCACTACCTGGTGATTACAAATGACCACCCCTATTGACTTGCTAGTCAGTCGGCTTGAAAGAGTTCGCTCGGTTGGTAATGGACGTTTTATTGCGCTCTGCCCTGTCTCTGCACATGATGATAAATCACCATCTTTAAGTATTGCCGAGGGTGATGATGGGCGTGTATTGATTCGATGTTTTGGTGGGTGTGAGACACAAGCGGTGGTGAATGCACTGGGCTTGGAAATGAAAGATCTATTCCAACCAAGTACATTTAGCGCAGTCGAAAAGCGCCACTATCGCCACCGTAAAGCCATTGAGGAGATTGAATACGCTCTTTGGCATGAACTCTTAGTCTTGCTTCAAGTCCTCCAGGTCCGGATAAGTGACCGGAAAAACTGGAAGGATCCACGCTATCGTGCCCAACGTCCTGAGTTCCGTCCTATGCCCGGTAACCCCTGGGATCGAGAGTTGCTCGCTGTACGACGCATTCGTAGAGGATTGGAGATGCGCTATGGGAACTGAGGAAAAATCAATCCTGGATGTAACAGCGAGTAGCTGGATCGGTGCGCCAAAACCCGGACAGATCTCAACGGCGCCTACAAACGAGCCCTACCCGATTGATGCTTTTCCCGAAATTGCGCGAGATGCGGCATCTGAAGTACATGAGTATGTCAAAGCTCCCATCCCAATGGTAGCGTGCTCTGCTCTCACACAAATGGCCTTAGTCGCGCAGGGCTTATCAGATGTGGCGCGAGATAACAGGTTGACCTCACCTTGTTCACTCTTCTCAGTTGTCACTGCTCAGAGTGGCGAGCGGAAAACCGCTGTTGATGGTTCCTTTTCTCAAGGTATCCGGCAATGGGAATCAGAGCAAAGAGAGGAGCAATTGCCTCGCTACCGTAGAGGCAAGGCAATGCAGGCGGCCCTGAATGAACGCAGACAGGCCCGTATCAAGAAAATCGGCGCGTTGGAAGCGAAAGGTGGCCCAGAAATGGAGCTGGAACGAAAAGAACACGAATCGCGGTTGATGGATCTGGAAGATCAAGCAACGCAATTGTTTATCGATCCGATACCCCATCTTTACTATGAGGATACCACCACCGAGGGGTTGATTAAGAGCTTAGGGTCCGGATATCCGACGGCAATGATCAACTCGAGTGAAGGGGGGGTGATCCTGGGTGGTCACTCCATGAAGGATGAAAATGCACTCCAGTTTCTCGCTGTAGCTAATAAGCTTTGGGATGGGGATACGATTAAGCAGACCAGAAAACAGGCAGGGGCGATAGATGTTATCGGAAGGCGATTCTCACTCTCAATTCAGATCCAGCCTGATTTTTTTGAAAAGATCACAGAGAAAGGGGGGCGTGGCAGTGGCTTCCTAGCTCGCTCCTTGCTGGCATCCCCTGAATCGCTCATGGGTACACGATTCTACACCGTCCCTCCTACGCATATGCCTGGACTTGATCGTTTCAATCTACGCTCACGGGAACTTCTCTCGCTGCCACTACCGGTCAATGACCGATACGAGCTGAAACCACCCACCATGAAGCTCAGTAAACCCGCTCACAATGCCTGGGTGGATTATTACAACTCAGTAGAAAAGGAGCTGGGGGTTTATGGGGAGTATGAACTAGTGAAGGATGTCGGCTCAAAGAGCGCGGAAAACGCTGCACGTATTGCCTGTGTATTCCAGGTATGGGCCGAGGGAGCTGGCGGGAAAATCACAATAGACCACATGATGTCAGGTATCGCTGTAGCGGGCTGGCACCTTACTGAGGCAGCACGCATATTCTTTGACGCCAACAAACTACAAGAGATAAGCGATGCAGAACTGATGAGTCATTGGCTCATCTCCCATGCAGCCACCCTGACACGAAAAGAGGGCACCCCCATCATGGATGAACAAGGTCGAGTATCGCCGGCAGAAATTTTGCGATATGGACCCCATCAACTACGAAATCAACAGCGGCGTGACCAGGCGTTCATTGAGCTTATGGCTGATGGAATAAACCACATTCGATACATAAAAGAGGGCAAGAGAAAACTGGTTCAAGTCAATCCCTGGTTACTGAATAAAGGGATATCGAAAAATAGCAATACGTAAAAAACGGGTTGCTATTTTTAGTTGGTTGCAGATACCAGATCTATCAACGGGTTACGAAAAGCAGCGGTAAAAAGTAGCAAAATAGCAAAAATAGCAGCTCCCTATTAAAAGTATTTTTAAACTTATTTTTTTATAGGTAAATGATTAGAAACACAGAAATATTCACCAGTAGGTGTACTGCTATTTTTGCTACTACTGCTATTTCATCGAAATCCACAGACAGGGAGGGGGGGTTAAAAGTCTAGAGTGCTACCGGATCTAGACCGCCTGCTACTAGACGTATTTACAAGCGGGAATTATAGAGGGGGGGTATATCAACTGATTGATTTGAACATGAATTTTAGCACTCCATGAACGAAAGACATTTACAACTGATGGGAGTTGGCAATGAATGAACCACACAACTACTTCGAAGAAGAACTTGCCGGAAAAATCGAGGAAGCCTGCGAACCACTTTCGAAACAGTACAGTTTCAATGACATTAGTCTTGCTCTGCTATCTGTATCTGTTAAGCGCCTTATTGAAGCTGGCGGGCCGATTGCAGCAACGGGGCAATTGATAAAAATAATCAATTTTTTACCCAAGCTAACCCCTAAAGATATCAAACCACGTGAAATCAATTAGTGATTTATTCTATGAATACCTGTAAAATTAAACATATAGAAGACTTCGGACTGATTCTTCTATCGGAGCCAACAACGGACCGTCATATCCCAACAGTTGGCTGTAGTAGCTCCCCTCCACCGCCCCGTCATAGGCTCGAGTGTACGCTACCGATAAATGTTGAATTTGTTAATTCGGCATCGGTATCACGTGTACTCAATTCAATACGTCACCGATGCCTCAATTATGAGGTGACTCATGAAACTTAAATCAGTACAAGATTATCTCGAAGACCGTGGAAAGGTCGTCGATAAAATGCGTGGCATGCTTGATGCGGCCGCTTTAGAAGGCCGTGATTTAACGCCTGAAGAGATCGAGAAATATGAAGCTCTAGAACGGAAGCAAGAGGCACTTGGCAAACAAGCTGAGTTGATGGAAAGTCAGGACACCCTTGAAGACAAGCTATCACAACCATGGAAACCATTACAAAATAACCGATCGCTAAATGGTGGTGCTGCTGGTCAGGGTAATCAACCAAAAAATATTGTTCCAGCAAGTGAAATATTTTCTGAAGCAACGGACGCACCGCAACCTTCGCCAGGCGTCACACTCGGCGGTATTCTGCGAGCGATGGCAGGTGCAGGAACGACACCGGTTATACAAAACGCCCTCAGTATCGGGACAGATACCGCCGGTGGTTATACGGTACCTAAGGCGCTCTTGGCACAACTCATAGACGCATTACGAGCAAAAAGTGTGTGTAATGCTGCGGGATGTCAAACTGTTGTACTCAACACCAAGGAGACAAACGTAGCCCGGCTAGATGCCGATCCTATAGCCGCGTGGCGTGCTGAACAAGCGCTCGTCGTGGAGAGCGATCCGACGTTTGGCAACGTACAATTCAATGCGGAAAGCTTGGCCGTGTTGGTTAAGGTTAGTTTCGAACTCCTACAGGACTCGTTAAATGTCGAACAGGCACTTATGAATGCCTTTGCTCAGAGTCTTGCGCTAACGCTCGACCAAGCCGCCCTCAATGGTGCAGGATCAGCGAATGAGCCACTAGGCATTGTTAATACGCCGGGTATCAAAACAGTCGACATGGGAGTAGATGGGGCAGCCTTATCCAACTATGACCCGATGATCAATTCATTCTACGAATTGGCAAATGCAAACGCAGGAAAGGCTACGGCCGCAGTGATGGCGCCGAGAACGGAAATGGAATTTGCAAAATTGGTCGATTCGACCGGTCAGCCTTTACAGCGGCCATCGATGATCAAAGACCTACCCTTCCTATCAACAACTACGATGCCGATTACTGAGACGCATGGTACAGCAAATAACGCCAGCTCCATCATAGTCGGTGATTTTAGTCAGTTGTGGATTGGGATCAGGCAACAACTTCGGATAGAGGTTCTACGTGAGAAGTTCATGGACAACCTTCAGGTAGGCTTTATCGCCCACCTAAGAGCCGATGTTGCGCTTGCCCACCCACAGAGTTTCTGTCATGTGCAGGGGGTGGTACCTGCCTAAACTTATATACGGCCCTGGGCATGGCTAAAAAAACTACCCAATTTCTGTAGAGCCTCCTAGAGGGCCAGTATTAGTCGGCGAGTGCCTGGTTCATAGAAATAACCCCGACAGCCTGCGGTCCGAACCTCCTGAGTAACCTTACGGTTTTACTCTTCGGGCGTGGCAGGCAATATAAAAGATTCTTTACGTCTATTGGCTTAATCTGACTCAAGCGACGCACCGAGTTCGACCATTTTCTTATACACGCGGTCAAGTTCATCGGATTCGAGGCAGAGTTTTGCGGAAAGGAAAAAGAGCATGTGAAAGCTCATCTGCCGGGGGCTTTTACCGCCGGTGTATTTTCGCCACTGCTGACCGCCGGCAACATGAATAAACTCCGCCATCTCGGATTGAGTGAGACCAAGCTCCTTGCGAATCGCCTGCAGGTCATCGGTGGTTGGGGGAGTGTATTTCATGGGGGATTCCCTGGCTTAATCTTTGATTTTTTGACCGGAGTCTATGTATGTCACCGATCGGGAATTGTGTCAATCAGATACATGGTCAGGATGGAAAATCTTTGAAATTCTGGCTGGGTGCGGTATTCTAAAGCCACTACTAAAACACAGCGGATTCCGCACCCGTCAGACCTGCGGTTTTTTTGTGCCTGTATCTCAGGCGCTCCGATTTCCTATGACGGGATGATAGGGCTGAATAAAAGACCTCCGGGGAATAAGCCCAGCCGACTGTGTCGGTAGTTGAGTCCCGTCACCCTCATCTGGTGACGCACTAAAACACAGGAGTTCATCATGAACGCATTCGATCATAGCGCCGTTCTGGCGCTGGAGAACATCTACCAAAAACTGTACCGGATCCAAGCTGCAACAATCCTTCTAGATGGGATTGTGAACGGCGATATTGAGGAACTCGATGGTAATCCCTCTCCACCTTCATTCACTGCACTGGCATCTGACGCACTGAGCGGTGCCATTTCTGGCATATTTGATGAATGCGATGAGATTCAAGAGTTTCTCGTAGCAACCACTGGGAAGTCATACATAGACCTGAGATCAGAGGCGATCAAGGAATCTGAGGGTACGGAGGTACAGTCATGACATGCACTATTAACAACACCGACCCTATGGACCTGCGGGAAACCCTTTTATTTGCCGTCAAAGATATGAGCAGGTTGCTTTCAGTGAGCAAAATTGTGGACTGCGAAAATGAAAAGTTACTTCCAGAATTCATCAGCAGTGTTGCAAATGATATCAGCTTACTTGTTGAGGTTATTATAAATATCAAGGACGACACAGGGGAGGCACAGTCAGTAGACTTAGGATCCAATCTCAATTCAGAACAGTCCGATAAAGCAACTAATAATTGAGTGGCTTTTCATGTCATGCCGATGCGAGCTTCAATCGCATCGGCGTATAAATGGATAGTCAAACAATAATTAATATTATTTATTATCTTAATCAGGCTTATAAGTTGTAGTTATTTCATACGGAATTGTCGATGTGATGATTAACTCCGATTTATCGACAAACCCTGAAGATTGGTCAAATGCCTTAACACCAATAACCCCTATTGATCGGACGGGTTCTGAGCCAGCAAACGTTTCAATTAAATCATCAGACCAACCACAATTTCTTAGGCTAGATTTTAAATCTTTTTCAATCATATATCCCTCCTATGCAATTTGTTTCTGTCTGATAATAGAATAATTTTCTGATATAAAAATTTTATGTATTTCTGTAGGTTGAAATGTATAATACATTATGGACCACAATCTACGCAATGCAGGTAATAATCCTTTTATCGACTCAGGGTGAGTAATCTTTAACTGAATCTCCTTCCATGCAACTTCCCTAGAAATACCATGACTATGCGCTTTCCAATGATCATGTTTGCATAGTAATTGAGCGATTTCCTGCGACCTATCTTGTTTTTCTTGGTCAGTTACTACTCTACCATCACTATGGTGATCCCAATCTCTAAATTTATGGTTATATAAATAGGTACTTGCAAGTTGTATAGCATAATTACTAGCAGAAAAACTATTACCAATTTCTTTCGGATCTAAACTTTGTAATATATGGACATCAGACCAGTCTGGTTGTTTTTTTGCAGCAAGAGCTTGTGCGCCCCGATCTTGTATAATTTTTATCAAAACTTGTATGGACTGCAATGGTACAAAGTGACCACTTTTCCCAGGCATTTGAGGATCGATTGGTCCAATAAAAGCTCTTTCATCCATGATGATTTCATTGCCAGACAAAGCCCATATAGTACCAGCACTCATTGCTAGGTGAGGTAACAAAAACGCAACATCAGAGAATCTTCTTCGTATTGCTTCTACAAATTGTGCAACTTGGGGTCCCATACCACCAGGAGTGACAAGCAAAATATCAACTGCATCAATACCATCTGGTACACTTTGGACCATTTCAATAAATGGCAAATCATCATCGGTTGTTATTGCTGTTAGCGGTCCTGCAGATGTGCTTACAGTATTGCCTGCGTAGATCAGCAAGGGGCGACCTCGAATATTTTGTATATCCACTAGTGCTCTACGAATATCTAAAATTGGATCGAATTTTGCGACTCCTGATGCAATTAGGCTCTCGTACTCTCTCCCCTCTACTACGGCATCATAAAGGCTACGAACTGCCTGTGTACTGTTAGCTTTATTTTGTACAGGATTTCTTATTGGTCTTTGTGATTTACCTCGTTTACGACGATTTTTTCCAGAGCTCATACATAAACCTCCTTATACTTTCCATTTTTCAGCCCATTTTTCAGCCCAAGACCTTTTAGATATAAAAAAAGCACTCCAGCCTGACTGTAAGTGCTTGTTTTCATTGGTAGGCGCGATTGGAGTCGAACCAACGACCTCTACCATGTCAAGGTAGCGCTCTAACCAACTGAGCTACGCGCCTTTGAGACGGCGAATCATACAGGTTGCCCCATATTCATTGCAACCCCACCACCCTAGCGAATGAATTGGAGCCTTTCAGACCACCAATTGATCCATGCCGGAGCTATCCTTTGACCTGATATGCAACCTGGAAAAGGGCGACCTTAAAGAAGGGTTCGATGGTGGATTAGCGTGATCCGCTAAGTGGCAGAAACGAAACAGGAAGCAGTCTGGTTATTTTTACGGCCCCGTATTGATCTTTCTTCACCAGAAGCAGATCCTGGCTGTAGCGCCGTTCTCCCACCGGTAGTACAAGACGCCCTCCCGGGGCAAGCTGATCGATCAGCGTTTGTGGGATATGCTCAACGGCTGCTGTCACCATGATGGCATCGAAGGGCGCCATTTCTGACCAACCGTAATAACCGTCGCCCACCTGGAAGCTTATATTTGTGTAACCGGCTTTTTCAAGACGACGGCGGGACTTCTTTGCCAACGCCGGGATGATCTCGATGCTATAGAGATGATCGACCAATTCCGCCAATACGGCAGTCTGGTAGCCCGATCCGGTACCTACTTCAAGTATCTTGTCGTCTCTATTCGGCGCCATCAGATCTGTCATCAGGGCGACGATGAATGGTTGCGAAATAGTTTGACCCTTGCCGATAGGCAGCGGACTGTTGTCGTAAGCATGGGGGCGAAAGGATTTACTGACGAAACGCTGTCGCGGCACTCGACTCATGGCGGCCAGAACATGATCATTGAGATCGTCCAGGCCCGTCATGCGGCAGGCATAGTTCGCCTCCGCCTGTATATCACTGAGCATTCCTTGAACATCGCCCATATTCAGTACTTATGCCTCAGTGTGTTTGCCTGTTTGAGTCTACTACAGATATGCCATTTGGAATGACTTTAATTCTAGAAGAAAGATGAGAGAAATAAAGTATTTATTTTAAATACTTTATATTTCCCTTCTTAATACCGGTAAATATTGCCACCAGGGTAAATGTTGCTCATTGTCAAGCATTTACACTACCAATCCCCTATCCTGCAGGCTCTTGATCTGATCGCGTATCTTAGCTGCCTCCTCGAATTCAAGATCCTGGGCATGGCGATACATCTGTTGCTCCAATTGTTGGATCCGTTTTGCCATCTGTGATGGCGAGAGGCCCGCATACTCCATCTCCTCCTCCGCCACCCTGGCATAACGCTTGGCGCTGAGCTGTCCCCCTGGATAGGCAGTTTCCATGACGTCCGAAATCGATTTCAGGATGGTCTGGGGTGTGATGCCATTGGCCCGGTTATAGTCAATCTGCCTTGCCCGCCGCCGATTGGTCTCATCGATTGCCCGTTCCATCGAGCCGGTAACCTGATCCGCGTAAAGGATCGCCATGCCGTTGGCATTGCGCGCGGCACGGCCAATCGTTTGGATCAAGGAGCCTTCAGAGCGCAGAAATCCCTCTTTATCCGCATCCAGGATGGCTACCAGAGAGACCTCCGGCATATCCAGGCCCTCGCGCAGCAGATTGATACCGACCAATGCATCGAACTCACCCAGGCGCAGATCACGAATGATCTCAACCCGCTCCACCGTATCAATATCGGAATGGAGATAACGTACGCGTACATCATGATCACCGAGATAGTCGGTGAGATCCTCCGCCATACGCTTGGTAAGGGTGGTCACCAAAACACGCTCTTTTCTCGCCACCCGCAGCCGTATCTCGGAGAGAAGGTCGTCGACCTGTGTGCTCGCCGGCCTGACCTCGAGCTGAGGATCGACCAGACCGGTTGGACGGACCACCTGTTCGACAATGGCCCCCGAGTGATCGATCTCATAATCGCGCGGTGTCGCGCTGACATAGATGGTCTGTGGTGCTCGATATTCGAACTCCTCGAACCGCAGCGGCCGGTTGTCGAGTGCGGAGGGAAGGCGAAAGCCGTACTCAACCAATGTCTCCTTGCGCGATCTGTCGCCACGATACATACCGCCGAGTTGCGGTATGGTGACATGACTCTCATCCACCACCAGCAAGGCCTCATCCGGCAGGTAGTCGAACAGGGTTGGAGGCGGTTCGCCGGCAGCCCGTCCGGAGAGATAGCGGGAGTAGTTTTCGATACCTGAGCAGTAACCGAGCTCAGTAATCATCTCGATGTCAAAACGGGTGCGCTGATCGAGGCGTTGCGCCTCCACCAGCTTATTCGCCGAATCCAGCCGTTTTAGTCGCTGCTGCAGTTCCAACTTAATCTGATCCACCGCCTGCAACAGGGTCTCCCTCGGTGTCACATAGTGGCTCTTGGGATAGACCGAGTAGCGCGGCACCTTGCGTTTGATCTCACCGGTGAGTGGATCGAACACGGAGAGACTCTCGATCTCATCATCGAACAACTCCACTCGTACCGCCTCGGCGTCCGATTCCGCCGGATAGATATCGATCACTTCACCCCGCACACGAAATGTCGCTCGATGCAGTTCCACATCATTGCGCTTGTATTGCAGCTCTGCCAAACGTCGCAGGATGGCCCGCTGATCGATGATCTCACCACGACTCAGGTGTAACATCATCCCCAGATAGGCACGCGGGTCGCCCAGACCATAGATAGAAGAGACCGTGGCCACGATAATCGTATCCCGGCGTTCCAGCAGGGCCTTGGTTGCCGACAGGCGCATCTGCTCGATATGGTCATTGATGGAAGCGTCCTTCTCGATAAAGGTATCGGATGCGGGCACATAGGCTTCTGGCTGATAGTAGTCGTAGTAGGAGACAAAATACTCGACCGCATTTTCGGGAAAGAACTCCTTGAATTCCCCATACAACTGGGCAGCCAGGGTCTTGTTGGGGGCCAGCATCAAGGTTGGGCGTTGCAGCCTTTGAATGACATTGGCAATGGTAAAGGTTTTACCTGAACCGGTGACACCCAACAGGGTCATGCCGGCTTCACCATCCCGCAAACCCTCCTCGAGACGACTGATTGCCTCCGGTTGGTCGCCTGCGGGAGAGAAATTTGCAATTAATTTGAACGCTTTGCTCATTTGGGGATTCTTCATCGTGCTTGAATTGGCTATTATGACATCCCGACAACGCCATCACCGAGTGGCTTTTTTTATCAATCCGTCGATCAGCCGCTTCGCTGATGTTTGAGAACCAGGGATTAAAACAGTAATGAATGCACAACTCTCCAGTCGCGTACAAGCCGTCAAACCCTCTCCCACCCTTGCAGTTACCGCCCGTGCCGCCGAGATGCGGGCTGCAGGAAAGGATGTCATCGGACTGGGTGCGGGAGAACCGGATTTCGACACGCCTGACCATATTAAATCCGCCGCCATCAATGCCATCAATGACGGCTTTACGAAATATACTGCGGTCGATGGCACACCGGCCCTGAAGCAGGCAATCAGAGACAAATTTCAGGGCGACAACGGATTTGACTACGCAGCCGATCAGATACTTGTCTCCTGCGGGGGTAAGCAGAGTTTTTACAATCTGGCCCAGGCCGTACTCGATCCTGGCGATGAGGTAATCATCCCCGCACCCTATTGGGTCTCCTACCCAGATATATCGATTCTGGCAGGTGGTGTGCCTGTGCTGGTTTCCGCCGGTGCTTCTCAGAATTTCAAGATCAATGCCCAGCAACTGGCAGCGGCGATCACTGAAAAGACCAAGCTATTCGTCATCAACAGCCCCTCCAACCCCACCGGCATGGCCTACAGCCGGGAGGAGCTGGCCGCACTGGGTGAGGTGCTGAAGGATCACCCCAGAATATTGATCGCAACCGATGATATGTATGAACATATCCTCTGGCCAGGAAACAGCTTCGTCAATATTCTCAACGCCTGCCCGGAACTCAAGGATCGCACGCTGGTCTTGAACGGGGTCTCCAAAGCCTACTCCATGACCGGATGGCGCATCGGATATGCCGGTGGTCCCGCAGATATCATCAAAGCCATGAAAAAAATCCAGTCTCAGAGCACTTCGAATCCCACCTCCATTTCGCAAGTGGCGGCGCAGGCGGCACTCGAAGGACCGCAGGAGTGTATTCAGGAGATGTTGACCGCCTTCAAGGCACGTCATGATTACGTGGTCGAGCGCCTCAACGGCATGCCTGGCATCGACTGCCTGCCAAGCGACGGCACTTTCTATTGCTTCCCGAACGTGGAAGGCGCTCTGGCCTCTCTGAAAGGTGTCAGCAATGATCTGGAACTCTCGGAGTACCTGATCACGGAAGCAGGCGTGGCGCTGGTGCCAGGTACTGCATTCGGGCTTTCCGGACATGTGCGCATCTCCATCGCGACCAGTCAGGAAAATCTGGAAAAGGCCCTGGACCGGATTGAAGGCGTACTCAAGGCCTGATACTCGCGCCTGTCTGGCCAGACAGTATCAAGGGCGCTGGATGCGCCCTGCCGATCTCCAAGGAGGGAGAAAACATGCCACACACTGTCACCCACTCTTATGTCCGAGGTTTCGGATTCACCCTGATCGAGTTGATCATCACCCTGGGTATCGCGCTGATCCTGCTAATCACGGTTATACCCTCCTTTCGCACCTTAACGGTGAAGAACCTTCAGGCAAGCGAGATCAACAGCTTTGTTCACCATTGCCATCTCGCCCGCTCCCTCTCGATCTCCAGAGAGACTCACCATGTACTCTGTCCCAGCAGTAATGGTGAGAGTTGTACCAACGTCGCGGACTGGAGCGATGGGTATATTCTGTATGAGGATTTGAACCGGAACAGATCTCGGGATCAGAACGAGCTGCTGCAAGGCGTACATCAGCCGATACAGGGTATGAGTATCGGTATAGACTCCAGCCGACACCGCAGATATGTAGTCTACCGGGGAGATGGACGGCCCAGCGGCTACAATCTTACCCTCACTTTCTGTGATCCTGACAACCTGATCCCCCCCAAAGCGGTGATCGTAAGCAACCTGGGACGCGTCAGGGTTTCCAAGACCCGCTCGGACGGATCACAACTCAGCTGCAGCGGCGAAATTTAAGGTCGAACTATTGACGCTAAGGCCCAGTCTCTTTATTATGCGCCCCTCTTGAATAATTCCCCGGTAGCTCAGTCGGTAGAGCGGGTGACTGTTAATCACTAGGTCGGCAGTTCGAGCCTGTCCCGGGGAGCCATATAAAACAAAGGCTTACATTACAATGATGTAGGCCTTTTTGTTTTTAGGCAAGCCTAAAAAACACTATCTTGCGAATGATATCGCTCCTTCCATTATTAAAACGGCATTGTCCAACCGGAATGTCACACTATCGCCGTATAAATCCCGGCATATCCGACAATCAGAATAGAGCTCACAGTGCGCAACGCTCCTTTACCGGCTTTTCAAATCACATCGCCGGGCCTTTAGGATCATCGCATTTCATAGGTGAAATATCGTCAGAATAGAGTGGAATTAAAAACGAGGGGATATTAAGGATAATTTTTGTCGGGAAATTTAACAGACCATTACGATAAAAATCACCATCTCCTTGATTTCATTATACATTCATTATCAGGCATAAATATTGCTGTTATAAATATCAAGTCATCCACGACGAACAAAAAGGTAAATAATCTCTTGTTTCAAGAGGTCACGATGCTGCCATATCGGGTGTCTAGCGTGTACTCATAAACATGTTCAACTATTACACTTTTGAAGGACCGATAATCAGTCTGGATGATAACTCTGGAGTTCTCACTCTCGCCGGTCTCACGGTTAGAGATAAGATCCGTTACACCTTTTTAATCAATCGTGAAATGGAAGGTACCCGTACCGGAGATGACGGATCCACCTTTACCTACGATAACGATAGACTAAGGGTCTATTTTTACACCCGTCTCGTCAATGGCAGCAGAATCCACACACTGAATCAATTTGATTCTCAACAGAAAGAGTCGTTTATTACCTATAATCGAGGATTCGAATCAGACAGGCGATTCGACCTGCTATCCGGATCAAAAAAACATTATGTGAATATCTGGGGAGTATCAATCAACGATTGGCCTGACGGTTCTATACTACATGGCCTTGAGTGTGTGTATGACAGTATTGGAAGAAGATCTGTTATAAGCTCAAAACTATCTCTTGTATCCATCTCAGATCTCTATTCTCACCCCGCCGAGAATGAAACAACAACATATAACGGAGTTGACCTTCTTCAACACTATTTTCGATGCTAACACCCCGCCGGCTTAAAGTTTCGTAAATCTGTCGGTCCCCACGTCACAATCCCTTCTATCGTTCTGAAATTGGAACTGCTCATACCAGGGTAGCCTGTTATGTACATATGCCATTTGCCATGTGTAAATGTGCTATTTACTCACCTTAAAGGGACTGGTTACTGAATGACTCGACATACATAATTAAAATACTGTGTTTGAAAATATAAGGTTCGATTGACCTATTTCAATGCGTGATAGCGGCTCAACACGTATAATCAAAAATAAGGCGGATAATCGGCATTTAGCAAGAGATGAGTGCTGTGGGCAACGCAAAACAACTTGAAGTTGATCCCCGGATCATCGAGCAAGCCAGTCTTTGCGAGGATTGTCATCGCTGTGTCAAAGACCCCAACTTCCAACTTTGCAAGATCGATTACGTGACAGCGGCTGGGTCCGTTCTGTTCGTATTCAATGATCAGTGCAAAAACTGCAATTACAAGGTATCGTTTGGCAATGGCACGGTCTGCGGATGTCCTGTGCGCAGAGAGATCATGGCCAAATATGGATTATAATTCCGATCTCACCAGATAATTCGATCTCTGAGAAACCCCTCATCTACTGTTTTTCTCGATCGCACCATCATGAGGCTAAATATGGATGTGTGGTTCCCGTAGTGGCGATCAATCACCAATTATGGGAGGGCTATCAACTTGCTCATTTTGCGCTATCATTTCGACAGGGGTACCACTGCCGTATCAACATGGTTGCTACTCATAAAACAAATCAGGGCATCCCCTGGATAGTGGTAAATATTTATATTTTGGGAATAATCATGCACTACGATAAACGGTTAGGGATGGGCCCAATACCGGCTTCACCAGAAAGATATATCAATGAGAAGCAGGTAGACGGGCTATCAATACTAAAAAAGTTTGGCTGGAAATTGATCTGCATCAGAAGACCTTCAAACGGGAGCTGTGAAACACTGATGAAGAATGGTCATGATAAGGCGGTTGGGATATTGGGTGAAGATGGAATTCTGAGAATCAATCCCGATATTCAGATCCGTCATTCCCAAAAAGGATAGCCTCACAGACCTTCTTTCGAATAAAGTGCGGTGACATTTCGAAGATCAGACTGCCGATGCCTGTGCGCCCTTGTCAACAAAAAGGACATGAAAGAGTAATAATGAGATGTTTTCATTTAGATCTAAATCCTAGTCATCGTAAACCCAATTAACAATCACGACAGAAAAAAATATTTCAAAACGAGAGATATCTCCTTGTTTGTTTGGATGTTTAACACTATTTTCTCCCGCTTTCCCATGTTGAACTGTCGACACATCGGTGCTCGGCAAGTAACCGTTATTTCGAGGTGAATCAGCGTATGTCAGCCACACCTGCTCAACAAGAAGAAGCCCAATTTTCCCATGGCCTGTTTCTGTTCGTCCTGATATTCCTGCTGTGGCTGATGCTCTCCGGCAACCTTGCTCTTGCTGAGGTGGTCACCGGCCTGGTTGTGGCTTCCGTGGTGACTCTGGCAAGCCGGCCCCATCTCCCTCTCTTTTCCGGCCTGCGCCTCTCTCCCGCTGCAATCCTGCCCTTTATCAGCTACCTGGCGGTCTTCCTGGCAGCGCTCATACGCGCCAATCTCGATATGGCTCGACGCGTACTTTCTCCCTCTCTCCCTCTCAATCCCGGCGTGGTCGAAGTCAAAACCAGGCTGAAATCTTCGCTTGGTCGGTTAATCCTGGCAAACAGCATCACCCTGACACCTGGTACGCTGACTGTGGACCTGCAAGGTGACAGCATCCTGATACATTGGGTCGACATTCCTCCGGGAAGCGATATCGAAAGCGCAACCCGTGATGTGACCGATATATTTGAACGTCATCTGGTAGGTTTCGTTAAATGATACTGACATTAATGGAAACAGCCGCCCTTACGATGCTGGGTGGGGCGGTATTACTAAGTCTGCTTCGCTTGCTGATGGGACCTACCGCGCCGGACCGGGTGGTAGCGGCGGATACCCTGGCAGTAATCACAACCTCGGGCCTGGTGGTACTGGCTGCGCTGCTTGGCAGTGCGCTCTATCTTGATGTGGCACTCATCTACGGCACCCTCGCTTTCGTCGGTGTTGTCGCTATTGCCCGCGCCATCGAGGGAAACGGATCATGAGGCTACTGGCGGATATCATATTGCTCATCGGCGCGACCTTCACATTACTCGGTGCCCTGGGACTGCTGCGCATGCCGGATGTCTATAACCGAATCCAGGCAGGAACCAAGGCAGTAACATTGGGTGCACTCTCCCTGTTATTGGGCATTGGACTGCTCTATCCGGAGTGGTGGTCCAAGCTGCTGGTCATTGCCCTAATGATCCTGGTCACCAATCCCATTGGTTCATCCACTATCGCCAGGGCACTTATGATGGCGGGGGTGAAGCCGTGGAAAAAAGTTGAAACTGTAACCTCCGAACAGGATCAAGCATGAGTGATATAGAAGTCTGGATCCTACTGCTCCTGGCATTGATGATGCTGAGTGCCGCGGTGATGGTATTGTTGGTGAAGAACCATATCGCCGCTGTCGCCGCCGCCTCCGTTGTTTCCCTTGGCCTGGCTCTGCTCTTCGTCCTCATGAGAGCGCCGGATGTCGCCATGACGGAAGCAGCCGTCGGGGTCGGATTGAGCAGCCTGATCCTGGCGCTTGCATTGCGCCGCCTGGGCCTTTGGAAAGTGGACAGCGAGCAGGTGAAATATAATCTGCTGAGCCATGGCGGGGAGAACAAGGATGGGTAACCTCACCGGTCTGTTATTTGCCGGAGGCCTGGGTTTCATGCTGCTGGCGCTGGCCGGCGGACTCGACTTCGGCACCCCGCCGATGCTTGTTGGCAGTGAAATTCAAGCACATGCGCCACAGCAGACCGGGGCCGTAAACATCGTCACCTCGGTCGTGTTGGGATATCGCGCCATCGATACCCTGGGAGAACTCTCGATTCTTTTTGCAGCCGCCGTTTCCGCCGGTCTGATTTTGGGACGCCGGCATACCACTGCAGGCACGCAAACAAAAGGCGGTTTTATTCTATACACGGGAGGCTCGCTGCTCTTTCCGCTGATGATGACTATCGGTTTTTACATCATTTTTCACGGCCACCTGACCCCCGGTGGCGGCTTCCAGGGGGGCGTTATTCTGGCGGCGGCCTTCTTCCTCCCCCTATTGGCCCGACCCGGAGCCAGACTGCACCATAAGACCTTGAGTCTGATCGAGGGATTCGCCGGCGCCAGTTTCATCCTTGTCGGCCTGCTGGCTATGATGGAGGGTAAGGCGTTTCTGCAACCCTTGCTGGTACAGGACACCCTGGGTCAGCTTGCCTCCGCCGGCACCTTGCCGCTGCTCTATCTTGCGGTCGGCCTGAAGGTGGGCGCCGAACTGGCCAGCCTGCTGTCACGTCTGATACAGACAGAGGCACCGCAATGATCTCCGTATTCGATCCGGAATTGATTCTATACTCCACAGCGATAGGATTGATCGTGATCGGTCTGGCCGGCGTGGTCATGTCGTCTCACCTGTTTCGCATGGTACTGGCGTTGGTCATTGCAGAGGCCGGCGCAAATCTGATGCTGGTATTGGCGGGCTACCGCTGGGATGCGGTCGCACCGATACTCACCTCGCTTTCAGAACCTGCCGCGATGGTTGACCCGGTGCCGCAAGCCCTGGTGCTCACCGCCATCGTCATCGGTGTCGGCATACAGGCCCTTGCAGTAAGTCTGTTGATCCGAATCCGCCAGCGCTACGCCACACTGGATCGTAAAGAGGCGGCTGAGCGCATGGATAGTGAGATCGCCGCCAGCATGGGTGCCGCAAGAGACGTGAGTCAGGATGCACCGCTGGGAGAGCGTCCCCTGCCTCCGATCCCTGCTGATCAAGTCAATACGCGAGGAGGGGATGCGCCATGAACGCCTATCTGGTGCTGACCATTGCGCTACCCCTGCTCGGCGCCTTCCTGCTGCCGATTCTGATGCGCAGCTCAATCGCGATCGCTCTCTGGAGCGGACCGGCCATCCTGATCTACGGCTGTTGGACGATTGCCGATATTTGGTTGCAAGGCTCGACACAACCAGTCTCCATTGCCATTGGCGGATTTGCTCCACCCCTGGGCATCAACCTCTATATCGATTCGCTCGCCCTGCTGTTCGCCTTTGCCGTACAGCTGCTCGGACTCATTTTCTGGCCATTTACGCTGGATCAGGACAGCGCCCGACGCCAGGCCCTGATGCTGCTGCTGGTGGCGGCCTCAACGGGACTGGCCCTCTCCGGCGATCTGTTCAATCTCTATGTATTTTACGAACTGGCCGCTGTCGCCACATTTGGACTGGCCTCCGCATCCGGCCATAGCGCTGCCTACGTGGCGACCCTGCGTTATCTCATACTCAGCGGCATCGGTTCGGTGTTGACTCTATTCGGCATTGCGTTGATCTACAGCAAAACAGGCACCCTCAACCTGGCCCATCTGGCCCAGCTGGCGCCGGCACAACTGAATGACGAATTGGGTCTCACTGCCTTTCTGAGCATCCTGATAGGCATCGGGGTAAAGGCAGAACTTTTCCCGGTCAATACCTGGGTGCCTGAGATCTATGCCACCGCCTCGACACGACTTTCGGCCTTTCTTGTCGGCCTGTTATCCAAACTCGCCCTGCTGATCATCCTGCGTCTGTTGTTGTTGATTTTCCACCAGCCCGAAGCAACGCAGGTATTGCTGATCCTCGGAATTCTGGGTGTTGTCAGCGGTGAATTGGCGGCATGGCGCGCGAAGGAGCTGCGGCGCATGTTGGCCTTCTCATCCATCGGCCAGCTGGGTGTAATGTTCATTGCCATGGCCTTGCCCGATGGCAAGGGAGTTCTGGCAGTGCTCGCACTTGCTCTCCATCATCTGATCATTAAATCGGGACTCTTCATGTTGGCCGAGGATTGGGGGGGAGCCATTAAGCGGCTGCGCGGCAGCGCCAAAATGGCGCCGCTGGGGGCTGCATTGTTCGTGCTGTTCTCCCTCTCCCTCGTTGGCATGCCGCCGCTTCCCGGGTTTTGGGCGAAGTTCACCCTGATCACCGAACTGGCAGGTCAGTCAGAACCCCTCTATATGATAGGGCTTGCCGTTTTTCTGCTGGCCACAGTGATCGAGGCCAGTTATCTGTTCCGCGTTGCCGCCATACTCTATCAGGATGCCCCGCGGGAAACCCTCGATCATGAGATACCAAAAAACGAAGGACTCTCCCTGGTGACCGCTACGTTGTTTGGTGCCGGATTGATCGCTGCCGCGGTGATGATCGCACCCGTTGGCGACGGTCTCAATACCATCGCCGCACAAGTGCAGGATGTTGACCTCTATATCAGTACCGTTTTCCCCGGAGGCAACCAATGATTCTGACGCTTCTGGACGAACTGCTGCTCTTCTCCGGCGTTACCCTGCTGGTGGCGTTGACGATCGGGCGGGGCCTCGCGGCCGGCTGGATGGTTACGATCCTCTACGGTGGTCAGCTGCTCGCACTGACAAAGATGGCGGTACTCGGCTATGAAGGTGGCGCCATCGCCTCCTCCCTCTCTTTCGAGGTGATGGGACAGACGCTGAACTGGCGGTTCGATGCATTGAGCTGGTTCTTCGCCCTGATCACCCTCGGCTCCGCCCTGCTCAGCAGCTGGTTTTCATGCGGCGCCTGGGAGCGCGACTATATCAAGCAGGGTGGCAATATCTGGCTCTTCCACACCGCAATGGCATTGAACGTCTTCACCATGCTGATCCTGCTCGCCAGCGGCGACCTGCTCTCACTGTTTATCGGTTGGGAGCTTGTAAGCTGGGCGGGCTTTCTGCTCATGGCCCTGGCCGGTGGCGTCGCCACAAAGGCAGCCATGCGCTATATCACATACGCTATGGCGGGGGGCATGGCGGTTTTCGGTGGCCTTGCCCTGGTCTATAGTGCATCCGGTTCATTGCAGCTTGAAGCGGTTATCACGGCAGTGGAACAGATCAGCACCACAAAACTCTGGCTGCTGGTGATCCTCTTCGGTGGCGGCTTCGGCATCAAGATGGGGTTGTTGCCCTTCCATCTGTGGCAGGCACCCGCGTATGCCGAGACACCCGGCCCCGGTAGTGCTTTCCTGGGCGCGATCTCTTCCCGCATGGGTCTGTTCGCCATTTTATTGGTTCTGGTTAAACTCTTCGGCATCGTCAACATCGATAATTTAAAAGTGCCATTTACGCTCATAGATGCCCGCGACCTGCTGGCATGGCTCGCCGTGTTGACGATCATCCTCCCCACCTTCACCGCCATGAAACAGAACGATGCCCGTCACCTGCTGGCGTGGCACGGCATTGGACAGGGTGGCTATATGTTGCTGGGCATCGTAGTAGCGGATGCCATGGGTGGCGCAGGCGGGCTGCTGCATGTCTTCAACCACGCCACCTATCAGGCTGCGCTGTTCATGGCCGTGACTGCGGTCATCTACCGTACCGGCACCTCCGATCTGAACAAACTCGGCGGGCTCGTGGTGCGCATGCCGCTCTCATTCATGGTTCTTCTGATAGGCATCATCGGCCTGGCGGGACTACCGCCGATGAATGGCTTCGTTTCGAAATGGCTGGTTTATCGCTCACTGCTGAATCAAGGCATGCCCCTACTCTTCCTGGCAGCTGTGATCGGCACATTGGGCACCATCCTCTCCGTCTACAAATTGATTCATAACATCTTCCTGGGCCAGCTGCGAGTGGAACATGAACATGTCGCCGAGGCCCCCTGGAGTATGATGATCCCCATGTTGATTCTCAGCGCGATCATATTCATTACCGGCCTGCTGCCGGGTATACCGCTGGAATGGATTGCATCAGTCCTGCAGACAGTCGGTCTGCCGGTCCCGCAATATACCCTGGGTGGCGTGGAATCGAACAGCGGTTCCCTGGACATGATCTGGGTGATCGGCGTCCTGTTCGCCGGCTTCGGCATCGGTGCTGTTATCTTCTACTCCGCCGGGCGCAGTAAGCGCGTCCATCAACTGGACAACTATGCCGGTGGACACTTCCTCTCTGCCGATGTGCGTTATCAGTACAGCGATAACTTCTATGCCGGTTTAATGCACCTCATAGGGGGCTGGTATCGGGGCAGCTTCCTCTGGCTGGAGCGCAGCATCACCTCGATGATCGAATTTCTCTCCCTGGGTATGCAAGGCCTCTACCGTCGGGCAAACGCAGAGTTTTATCTCCTCAGCACGGCGCTATTCGTTATCGCCTGGGCGGTGATCTGATGTCAGCCACAGAACTGCTTATCGAACTGACCCTGATGCCCCTGGTCGCTTTCATCGTCGGCATGATGATGGTACTGATGATGCGGCGTATCGCCGCCAGGCTGCAGCGGCGTATCGGCCCCCCCTTCTTCCAACCACTGTATGACATCGTCAAACTGCACAGTAAAAGGACCCAGGTATCACACGGCCTGATCCACGACATCGGCATCGTCATGGCAATGGGGGGATATATCGCTGCCGAGACCCTGCTCCCGGTACCCGGCATGAACGGTATTGCGGAAAAAGGCGGGATCATCACCCTGCTCTATCTGATGATGATCCCTTCCCTGGGTCTCGCGCTGGGTGTGGGGCAATGCGCAAATCCTAACGGCTCAATCGGGATTGCCCGCGCCCTGACCGCCATGCTCGCCTACGACATCCCACTGGTGATCGTGGTGTTTGGAGTCGCCTACGCCGCTGGTACGACCAACCTCATCGACATCATCGCCACCCAACAAGCCGGCGGATTCGAAACCTGGGGAGCGGTAGAGATGCCGCTGTTGGCCATCGCGGGTCTTGTCGCCATGCATGCTTCCCTCGGAAAGCAGCCCTTTGAAATCTACATTGCGCCGGCGGAAATAGCCACCGGCCCGATGGTCGAAATGGGTGGCAAGTATCTTGGCGGTCTGTTCGTGATGCAGTGTTTTCAGCTCTACACCACCTCCGTACTCTATGTCTGCCTGTTTCTCGGCGGTGGTAGCACCTGGTTCGATTTTCTGCTGAAGAGTTTCCTGGTATTGGCGATACCGGTCAGCATCGCCTATCTGTTCCCACGTTACCGTACCGAGGACCTACTGCGGCTGATGTGGAAATGGCCGGTGATGCTGGGACTGATCGGTATTGCGTTTGTTATTTAATTTTGAGTTGTGAATTATGAATTGATGTGTGTGCAGCGAACACCGAAATTCAAAATTCATAATTAAAAGGAGCTATGATGAGCTCAATAAAACAGATTCCGGTGGTAGAAACAAAGCGAACCAATCCACTGGCACGCGTGTTCGACGACTTGGTGCGCTTCTGCCGCTCCCGCTCCCTCTTCATCCTGCACTACTGTACCGGTTGCGGAGCGATCGAACTGCCGCCGGCGATGACCTCCCGCTTCGACATGGAGCGTCTGGGCATTCAACCCATGGTCTCGCCTCGTCAGGCGGATATCCTGTTGATCACCGGCTATGTCTCGATCAAGACCCTGAAACGGGTGATCCTGACCTATGAACAGATGGGATCTCCGAAGTATGTCATCGGCATCTGTTCCTGCACCGTCAACGGCGGTATGTATTGGCAAAGCTACGCCACCGCAAAAAAACTCGACGAATACATGCCGGTGGACCTCTACATCGCCGGCTGCATGCCGAGACCCGAGGCGGTCATCACCGGTCTGCAACAGCTGATGGACCGGATTCACTCAGGCCAGGCGAACAGCTGGGAGGATTACTACCGCAATTATGATTACTACCTTGGCAATCAACAAAAGCTGTTTGGCGAGGATTGGCAGACACCCACAGATGTAATCAGCGAAGCAAATCACTATGACCTGCTGAGCGAGGGGACCCTGGGTGAGCATACCCGCCTGCTGGAGCAACACCAGAAACCTCTGGAGGCATTGGATATGCGCCTGGGTCACGAGTTAAAGGAGCCACGCAAATGAGTAAGGAAATCGCCCACTGGCTGGATGATCTGCTGGAGGAGATCGAGGGCATCGTGGTGCGACGCAAGAGCAGCCGCCGGGTACGCGTGGACGTGCCGGCCGATGCCCTGCCGGCCTTGCTTGAGTTGCTGCAGGGACGTGCCGGGTATATTCATCTCTCCGCCATCAGCTGTGTCGACTGGATTGATGATGATGAGTTCGAGCTGGTCTACCATGTCTGGTCCTACGAGAGTCACTCCCTGGTCTCCGCACACATCCGTATCGCCCGGGAGCCGGGGGTCTATCTGTCGGTCTATGACCTCTACCAGCCTGCCGCGTTTTTCGAACGGGATATTCACGAAATGTACGGCATCCACTTCGAAGGCAGTCCGAATATGGAGAAATTTATCCTCACCGAATGGGACGGACCACCGCCGATGCGCAAAGAGTTCGACAGTGAAGCCTACATCAACGAACACCTGAGCTGGCAGAACTACAATCCGGAGTGGTTGCAGGAACTCGTGGCCGAGGGTGGTGGTGTGATTATTCCGCCTGAGGAACAGCGGTTTAGTCAGAAGAAAAAATAGTTTATTTAGTTTTTAGTTTTTAGTTTTTAGTTTGATGAGTGTGCTCCGCACACGTTTATTTACAAGCGTGAGCGAAGCGAACACCGACAACTCATAACTAAAAACTCAAAACTTAAAACTTACGAGCGCAGCGAGTATGAGACCCGAAAACTACGAAGCCCAACGCCAGCCGCCGAGCAATGAATTCGAACTCAATTTCGGCCCCAACCATCCCGGTATCGAAGGCAACTATGCCTTGAAGGTCAAACTGCACGGGGATGTGGTGCTGGAAGCCAGGGCTGACGGCGGATACCTCCATCGGGGTTTCGAAAAGCTGATGGAACAGCGGCTATGGATTCAAAATATCGCGCTTGTGCCGCGTATCTGTGTACCCGACCCATCCCCCATGGAGCTCTGCTACTCCATGGCCGTTGAGCAGCTCTGCGGTTTGCATGTCCCACAAAGGGCCAACTGGATTCGCGTCATGCAGTTGGAGTTGTCACGTATCGCCGCCCATCTGTTCACCTTCGGCGGACATGCCGCGACCACCGGCATGTACAGTACCATGTATTGGGGGGTGGCGGATCGCGATCTGATCCTGGACCTGTTCGAGGAGTTCACCGGGGGCCGTGTCTACAGCATCTACAATATCCCCGGTGGTGTGAGGCGGGAATTGCCAACCGGGTTTCTGCAGCGGGTGAGTGATACTCTCGACTATGTCGAATCCCGTCTGCCTGACTATGATGATCTCTTCTTCAAAAACCAGGTTTTCGTAAAACGTGCCAAGGGTGTCGGTGTTTTGAGTCAGGAACAGGCCCTCGCCTGGGGCGTCACGGGACCGAACCTGCGCGCCACCGGTCTCGCGTTCGATGTACGCAGAGACGATCCCTATCTGGTCTATGATCAACTCGATTTTGAGATTCCAACCGAAGAGAGCGGCGACGCCTGGGCCCGTACCCTGGTGAGACGGCACGAACTGATGGAGAGCATCCGCATCGTTCGTCAGGTAGTCGAAACACTCCCGGATATCCATGGCCCGATTCGCGCACCCATACCCAACCCGCTGGCCTGGAATGTACCGGCTGGCGAGACCTATACCCGGGTCGAATCATCCAAGGGCGAGCTCTGCTACTACGTGGTATCGGACGGCGGCCCCAAACCCTACCGTGTACACGTACGGGGACCCTCGTCGATGCATGCGGTACAGGTCCTGGAAAAACTATCGGTAGGCTCGCGTATCGAGGATATTGCGCAGACTATGTTCTCGCTTGATGCATGTCCGCCGGAAGTTGACAGATAGCTCGACGAGTTTTGAGTTGTGAGTTTTTAGTGCTTAGTTAATGAAGAGTCACAGGGAGGTGGCTGAATGAATGAGAACAGGCATATTTCGAAGGAGAAGAGTTTCGAATTTGCAATAAGAGTGGTGCATTTGGCAAGGTACCTGCAACGTGAGAAGAAGGAGTTTGTGCTTTCGAAGCAAGTGCTGCGTTCAGGTACCAGCATTGGTGCAAATATTGAAGAGGCGAGGGCCGGGGAATCGAGAAAGGATTTCAAATCAAAAATGTCCGTCGCATCAAAAGAGGCGCGTGAGACTTTGTATTGGCTCAAATTATTGAAACAGACAGATTATCTTGAACAACGCATGGCTGATTCATTAATTCGAGATTGTGAAGAACTGGTTTCTCTCTTGACATCCATCGTCAAAACTACAGCAATGGCAAGCAATACATGAACATCCACTTCTTCAAAACCCATTCAAAATGCACCAAAGCACAAACGGCGCAGAGAGCCCTGATATGAGCGGCACAACTCAAAACTCAAAACTCAAAATTCAAAACTCGATAGCAATCGCACACGAGGACCACGGCTCCATCCTCTCCCCGCTTAAGGCGCTCCAGTTTTTTGCACGCAAACCCGTAACCGTGCCGCTGGAACCCAGACCGGCGGCAGCAAACTATCGCGGTTTTCACTTGAATGATCACGAGAAGTGCATTGGCTGCAGTTCCTGCCAAAAGGTCTGCGACAATGCCGCGATCACCATGGTGAAGGTCCCTCACCTGCCGGAAGATCCGGTCAACGGGATTCGCAACCTCCGCCCCGCCATCGACTACGGACGTTGTTGCTGGTGCGCCCTGTGCGTCGATATCTGCCCCACCGGGGCCATCTCTCTCTCCAGGGAGTATGTCCACACCTGTACCCAGGCAGAGATCGACAGCTATTTTATTCTGCCCGACGAAACCGGTATTCACGGCAAACACTACGGCCTGGGCTGGCAGAAGAGTGTCGACTCCGATCTGCTTGACCTGGAAAGGCAAGCGATGGAAGAGCTGAGTCCTGAGACCAGGATCGACAATTTCGATGAGATCGTCCATGGATACAGCGAACAACAGGCCGTGATCGAGGCCTCGCGCTGCGTCCAGTGCGGTATGTGCCACGACGCCTGCCCGACTCATATGGATGCGCCGGAATACATCCGCGCTATCTGGCAGGGGAAACCTGAAGAGGCGGTACGCTGGATCTACAATTCCAATCCCTTTTCCCATGTCTGCGGCCGCGTCTGTACCCACCGATGCGAAGAGGCCTGTTCCATCGGCCGACGGGGTGAACCGGTCGCCATTCGATGGCTGAAGCGATACGCCATGGATGCGGTTGATCACGAACGAGTCAAACAGATCGTCGCGGAGCAGAAGGCCGACTACCTGAGTGGCAAACAGATTGCAATTATCGGTGCCGGGCCTGCCGGTCTCACAGCCGCATTCGATCTGGTGCGAAAGGGCCATCAGGTAACCGTATTCGAGGCCAGGGATGCAGCGGGTGGCATGCCCAGATACGGCATTCCTTCCTATCGTCTGCCCTACGATATGCTCGACCGGGACATCGATGTCATCACATCGATGGGTGTAAAAATCAAGACCAACACCAGGATTGGCGTGGATATCAGCATGCAGCAGCTGCAAGCCGATTACGATGCGGTCGTCCTGGCGATCGGCCTGCACCTGGGGCGCTCAACCCGGATACCTGGAGCGGATCATAAACAGGTCGCAAAGGCAGTGGATCTGTTGCGCATGATTACCAACGATGAAAAATTCAAACTGCCGAAAAAGGCCGTGGTGATCGGTGGCGGTAATGTGGCCATGGACATTGCCCGCAGCATCGCCCGCATGCAGCGGCGTGCACATGGGCAGGTGACAGTGACGGTAACCGCCCTGGAAGACAAGGCGCACTTCCTGGCCGACCCTGTGGAGGTTAAAGAGTGTCTCGAGGAGGGGATCGAAATTTTCGATGCGCGGGGCCCGCAGGCCTGCATTGTCGAAAGGGGCCGTCTGAAGGGTCTGAAGACCTGGAAGGTTCGCTCGATTTTCGATGACCAGGGTCGCTTTTCACCCGCCTATGACGAATCTGACGAGCAGATCCACGAAGGCGACATGGTGATCGAGGCCATTGGCCAGATGTCGGATGTCTCCTTGCTCGGAGAAGCCCTCAGTGAAGAACTGGAGTGGCACCGGGGACGTCTCAAAGTGGATGAAAACGGCCGCACATCGGTCGATTGGCTCTGGGCCGCCGGCGACTGCGTCAATGGGCCGGACGTGGTGCATGCGGTTGCCGACGGCCACCGGGTGGCGGCGAGTATCGAAGCATGGCTTGATAATAAATAGTTTTGAGTTGCGAGTTTTTAGTTAACACATGCGCTTAGTACACGCGTTTGTTCTAACAAGAAGAAATCGTGAGCGAAGCGAACTCATCCAACTCAAAACTTAAATCTTAAAACTCAAAACTCATACACCGGGGTTGGTTATGAAAGAAGGACAGAGTAGCGGTTACCAAAAGCTTAAGTCGAAAAAAAGCCTGGGAGAAATTCTCGAGGTTGCGATCGAGTTCGAACGGACGGCAAGGGACTTCTATACAGCCTTGATCCCCAAGGTCAGCAAGCAGATCCGCTACCTGGTGGAGGAACTCGCCGACGAGGAACAGCGCCATTTCGATCTCTTCAACGAGCTCAGGTCACGGCCCGATATCGAGCATCATATTCAGATGATGGTAGAGGCACCGGCCAGTGACAAACGCTTTTCGGATTGTATCCACCTCCCGGAGCTGGGGGATAAGCCTGACGACCAGACCGTGCTGCAATATGCCCTGGGCCGCGAGCACGCGGCCATGGAGCAGTACCATGCACTGGCAGAAAGCACAGAAGCTGGACCGGTCAAGGATCTGTTTATGTTCCTCGCCAACGAGGAGACCCTGCATAAGAACCAGTTGGAAAAACTCTATTACGAGACGATCCACAGTGGTGGGGTTTAATAGCCCAGAAAGAATATGAGAATTAGCTTATTTGCTACAAACCCATATTGGATTTAGTCTAATATTATTGTAGTAAATGGAACACTACACCTCTTGGTTGGCAAGCTAAGAAGGACTCTGTTGACAGTTTGCATAGTGCGTTCATGGCAGAAGCCTATGCTTTAGTGCAGAGGACAACGTGAAAAAACGACTCATAAGGCAGGCTGTTCAGCCTGTCTCGACTCTCCTTGAGCTTTTAACAACACTTTCAGGTTTACTACTTTTATTCCTTTTATATGCGTCACTCAACCCGGTTTTGGCTAACGACGTCAAGTCATACACACTTGATGAGGCGGTTGCCACGGCGTTGGAAAAGAATCGACTGAAGGTCATTTCACAAAAATCGGTGGCGATTGCGGAAGCCCAGTACAAACAGGCCCGCTCCACCTATTGGCCGACACTCAGCCTGAACGCCAATTTCATTCGCCGGGATGAGACCGCTATATTCGAGTTCCCGGCCCAGCGATTCGATGTGGCCCCTGGCATGCTGCCACCGGTGGAAGTACCTGCGCTGGATGTGGATCTGTTGGGCAGGGACACCTCCCACTACTCACTCGAAATGACTTACCCGCTGTATACCGGGGGTAAGCGTTCCAGTCTGATCGAACAGGCGCGACTCGGTGTCGATATTGCCACCAAGGAGGTCCATCGAACCAACCTGCAGATCGTGCAGGATGTGAAGCGCTATTACTATGCCGCACTCTATACCCGGCAGCTTGCAGCCCTGGCCGAAGATATCACCATCTCCTTCGAGGTGTTGAGAGATATCACCCAGGCCTTCTACGACGGCGGTTCAGAATCGGTCAACAAACTCGACCTGCTGCAAAGCAAGCTTGCGCATACCCTGGCTGAGGCGACCTATGAAGAACTCGCAGCAAAACACCAGGCTGCTCTGGCCGCACTGTCCTTTACCATGGGGCTCGAATGGCAGGAACAGATTCAGCTCGGCACACAGGAGTATCCGGACGCTGCGAACAGTCTTGAGCTTGACCGGCTGATCGGTCAGGCAGAGAAATTCAATCCCCAGATTGAACAGCTGGCGCTGGCCGTGGAGGCCTATGAGGCCAAAGTGGACGAAGCCAGGAGTGACCACTACCCTACCATCGGCCTGATGGCCTCCGTGGATGAGTTCAATAATGATCTGGATGGTGGCCTAAGTGTTGAAGAAAACGAACACTCCTGGCAGTTGGCCATCGGTATGGAGCTGAAGCTGTTTGACGGCGGCCTGATCAAACATCGTGTTGCGGCAGCCAAAGCGGAAAAGGCGCAAAAAGAGCAGCAGAGGCTACTGCTCAGTGAAAGCACCGCGACACAGATCAAGCACCTTTTCATCAAGACCGGAGCTGCCCGCAAGCAGGTCGACATCACCCAACAGGCAGTCGAGACCTCGCAACAAAACCTTGACCTGAGCAATCGCGCCTACCAGACCGGTGCGGTAAAAACCGAAAAGATAATCGAGGCAAATCTGCTGGATGCCATGGTACGCGCCAACCTTGCCCGCGCCTCTCATGATCAGGCGCTCCATCTGGCTGAAATTGCCTACCTCTTGGGGAGCGAGGTTATCGAGTAAATCAATAGCCTCTGTATCGTGAACATACATCCCATCAATCACCATGGATTGAACTGGATCATTGGACTGATTTTATTGGCATCGCTCTCTGCCGTTGCCGACAATCATAATATCATGCGTGTCGGCGGTAGCGCCGAGTCGATCTATGATTCCCGGATCACAGACGTGGAGATCCTCTTCACCGTACTCTTCAATGAGATGTTCAAGGATCAGAATGAAATGTTCAAGATCAAGATCTACGACACCGATCAGGCACTAACCAGGGAACTTGCCGCCGGCAATCTCGATGCAGTATTCATGGATACTGTGCTCTATCTCGACAATTTTGAATACCTTCATCCTGAGATCGCATTTGCCGTTCAGCACGGTCAATCCATTAAACCGAAATATATTCTGCTTGTAAGGCGTGACAGCAAAATTGACTCATTGCATGAGTTGCAAAATAAAAAAATCATCATTCCCTCGGGACATGCTGTGGGCAAGCGCTTTCTGGACGTCGAGCTGATGCACGCGGGACTACCTGTTTCGAATGAGCATTTTTCCGAAATACGGCAGACCAAGGAGTCGAATACAGCTATCATCAAACTCTTTTTCAACCAGGTAGATGCGGCTCTGGTCACCGACTTTTCCTACGAAGTCGCCAGTGAGCTGAATCTACAAATTCCCCAAAGTTTGGAAATAATCGAAACATCACCGCCAATGATTCACATGGTTATTTCTGTACGAAAGGATTTCCCCAGGCATCGTGTCGACAAAATATTCCCCTATCTTGAAAATCTCGAAGAGATACCCCGCCTGCAACATTTGAGAAAGAGTTTCCGGTTTCAGGGACTGCACAGGATCAGTACGGACGAGGTATACGATGTGCGCCAGTTAAGTGAAAAGTATGTCCGCCTGAGAAGCGAGAGAGAACTCCCATGAAGCAAACCACAATATTCAAACACCTCTTCAAGAGAGTTGCGTTGATTTTGTTGAGTGTCAATTTGCTTTTCTCCATCCTTCTATTGCCAATATACAAAGACAAGCTGGTGCGGATGATCGCCATCCAGGGAGACACATTCGCCAACTCGACGATAGCCGCATGCAGTGAAGCGCTATATACGGAAGACTTCAGCTTTATCATCTCTTATGTCAACAAGGTACTGCAACAAACACCGGAAATATCTTTTGTGACATTCACCTCGGTCAAAGGTCGGATGATCAAACTCACAAATGACGGCTGGAATGTTGAAAGCCTGGAAAAGAGCCTGGATTTTTCACAATTCAAGAATTCATCGCCCTATAAGATAGAACATGTGAAGAGTGGTAATAATGCTTTTGTCTTTACCAAACCGATCAATATCAGCGGCCTCGAATGGGGAATCTTCTCACTTGGTTTGGCTGATACGGAATACGAGGCCTTGTTATTCAGCTATTTCCGGAATGTCCTGATATTCAGTTTTTTGCTTGTCTTCATATCCCTTTTACTGTTGCATGGCAGCTCTCTGAAGCTAGGGCAACAACTGGCCAATCTGCGTCATACCGCCAACAGACTGGCACATGGGGAACTCACTGCTCGCGCGCCCACCAATGCGATCGGTGAAGTCAGCGTACTTGCCAATACGCTTAACGGCATGGCGCAAAGTCTGGACCGTAATACCAGGGATTTACGCCGCCTCGCACGCCTTGTTGAAGACACCAATGATGCCATTGCCATATTCGATAATGAAGACAAGATAATCTTCGTCAATGCCGCATTGAAAAATATCATCAACCAGAATGATGACTACTTCAATGGCATGTCACTCTTCACTTTCCTCAATCATTTGAAAGTAGGCCGAAACAAGCAACTTGAAATCGCAAATGAATTCTCCAGTGTAGACCAACATGACTGGTCGACCGATATCACTATCAGAACACTCAAACACAATCTGACCCACATGACTATGCGCATCGAGCGCTTTGATATCGATGAAATCGATAGCGGAGGCTACTTTGTCATTCTCTCCGACATAACCCGGCGTAAACAACTTGAACACGAACTGGAAGTCCTTGCCTATATCGACAAATTGACTAAACTGCCCAACCGCCGCTACTTCATGGATCGTCTCACCGAGGCAGTTGAAGAATCCGAAGCCTTCGATAGCGGCCTGGCCGTCTTTTTTCTCGACCTGGACAACTTCAAGATCATCAACGATTCTCTCGGCCATGAGGTTGGCGACGTTGTATTGAGCGACGCCGGTTGGCGCATCCAGGAGGCTCTTCGCAGTGATGATATCGTATGCCGCCTGGGCGGTGACGAATTCACCGCCATTATAAAGGGTGTGAATAATAGAAAATCCATCAGCCAGGTTGCTGCCGCCATCTTGAAGCGCTTTCAAATACCGTTCTATTGCAATGATCGTGAATTACGCGTCAGCGCCAGTATTGGCGTAGTGATTTATCCGGATGACGGGCTCAACACAAAAGAGTTGATCAAGAATGCCGACACAGCCATGTATGCGGCTAAAAGAAGCGGTAAGAATGCATACCGGTTCTTTTCCGAGGAGATGCATCATGACATTCGTGACTTTCTCGACATAGAAGGAGCGCTGAGACAAGCTATTACTTCAACTGGGCTCTATCTGGTCTACCAACCTTTCATCAATTCCGATGACGGTGAGATCCATCACTGCGAAGCTCTGCTACGCTGGAAACAACCTGAACGCGGTTTGATACCACCGGGAAAATTCATCCCGATTGCCGAACAGTCGGGCTTGATCGGCGAAATCGGCCAATGGGTTTTCGCTAAAGTCTGCCAACAAATCAAGGCATGGGATTTTGACATAAATGTTTCTGTCAATGTATCTGGCAGTGAGTTGCTGGACAATCACTTTGCGGAGCGTTTGCATAACACGCTCATCGAGTATGACATCTCTCCTCACCATATTCAGCTTGAGTTCACGGAACATGTCCTGGTCAGTAAGGAGGGCAAGAATCTTCCTGTACTGAATCAATTGAAAAGAATGGGTTTCAATCTGGCGGTTGACGATTTCGGTACCGGATTCTCATCACTCAGTTATCTTACCGAACTGCCCATCGATGTCATAAAAATCGACAAATCATTTATCAGCAGAATACCCCACGATCGCAAAACTGTCGCGGTATCGAAATCCATCATCTCTCTGGCGCACAATCTGGAGATTCTGACCATAGGTGAAGGTGTTGAAAACCAGGCCCAGGTGGAATGGCTGAGAGCTCATGATTGCAAGTTGATTCAGGGTTACTATTTCTACAAACCGATGAGCGCCAGTGAACTTGAGGCACTGATCTGTAAAACCAATGTCACATTGTTCGATCCTCAACGAAAAAAACGGAAGACCACATGATCAACTAATTCAGTTCCAAGCCAACATAAACAATCAACTGAAAATTAATAAACTGCATTTCAGCTGACCATGAAATACCGAGTAGCCTATTCCTACCTACTGAGTTGTTGTTTACTATTGACAACGATACTGACTCATTCTGCCCCTCTCCCCGATCGCTATACCGACAATCCCAGTATCGGCTATTTCGGCCGCATGTCTAAAATCCTGTTTGACGCCAACGTAACGGACACTACGATTGCCACTGATATGATCATCAGAAAGGTCTTCGGTATGATGGATATGAAATCCGCGATCAAGATTTACGAGGATAGAAATGCACTGATTCATGATTTGTCGGAAAACCGTGTTGACGCCGTCTTCACCAACACTATCGACCACTTTGCATTGGATCATCTGATCAACTCAGACTATATTTATACACTCATCTATGGATCGAGCGCCCATCAAAAAGCATATCTGCTGACCCGTAAAAACGACCGTATCAATAATCTCGAGGATCTGCGCAGAAAGAAAATTTCCATACCGAATGGCCATGATCTCGGCAGGCTTTTTCTGGATGTCGAGTTGAGGAAACAGGGACTCCCAGGTCTTGACAATTATTTTTCCAGCATCAAACAGACTATAGATACCAATACAGCAGTGGTCGATCTCTTTTTTGGGAAATCCGACTGTGCACTGGTCTCGGACGTCGCCTTTGAACTGGCAGCTGAACTGAACAAACAGATACCTCAGGATCTGGAAGTACTCATCGCGTCTGACTACATGATTCCACAGATTATTGCCATTAATAAAAATGTCCCTCATTCCATATTCAAAAAAGTTGACGAATTTCTCGTCAAGGCTCATGAAAATCCGCGCATCAAGCATCTACTCTCCCTGTTTCGCGCCAAGAAATTCGTCAAACTTGAACAGAACCAGTTAATCGAAAGCCGTAGTTTATTGGATGAACATGAGGCGCTTTTGAAGCAAGCTGGGTCCATTAAATAGTGATCACATCGTCAGTGCATCCTCCGATCATCAAGATATTACAACAAGGTTTCGTAATTGGTTTAAACCTGGCACTGCTCTTCGGTCATGAGAGCTGTCTCGCCGATCCATACAATCGGGATACCGCCTATATCGGCATCATGTCCCGCTTGATGTTTTCGACCGACCTTAACGATACCCGAATTGCAACCGAGTTGGTTTTCACCGAGTTCATGAAAAACATAGGTAAAAAGGGCGAGTTTTTCGACTTCGATTCACCTAATGATGTGATTAAAGCGATGCAACAGCATAGACTCGACGCAGTCCTGACCGACACTCTGGACTACCTGAAAATCGACCACATGGTCAACCAAAACCACCGCTACTCAGTAGTTTTTGGCCCAAGTAAATTGCAGAAAATAATTCTTCTGACCCGGCGATCAGACAAGATCAACAGCCTGGAGCAACTGAGACAAAAGCGCTTGACCCACCCTTCCGGCATTAACCTCGGACTACTGTTTCTCGATGTGGCACTGATGAAAGAAAGGCTTCCCATCGCCAAGCGGTTTTTCTCGACATCCACACCGGTCGGCGATGTCAACACTGCAATCATTGACCTGTTTTTCAACAAAGCCGATGCTGCCCTGGTCACTGATTTTTCCTTTGATACTGCGAGTGAATTAAATACGCAGATTGCCAATCATCTGGAGGTCCTGGTCGCCTCGGAACCTATCGTGCCAATGGTCATCGGCATCAATAAATTCGTTCCCTCGGAATTTACCGAAAAAGTCGATGAGATGGCCGCCCGGTTACACGAGCTACCTAAAACTCTCCATCTGCTATCCCTGTTCAAAGGGAAAGGTATCGTCAAGATATCCAATCAGGATTTACTCTCGGCCCGCGTGCTCAAAAAGGAGTATGAGAAACTGATAAACTCCGATCGAGTTGAGTGATTGAGGGCAAAAAAAACCCGCGTGTGGGGAGGACACGCGGGTAAGGGTAAACCAACTTTTCAATCGTGGTTTATTTCATTCTCGTGACACTCGACACAACCGACCATATAGCCCTTGGGAAATTCAGCATTATCGCCATCCGGGCAGAAGCTGGTGCGATCATCACACTCCAGGATGCGGTCTGTGGCCATACGGGAGAGCACGGTGCCCAATCCGTCGGTACCGTGGCATGCCTTGCACTGATCTGATTGACGTTCCACCAGGCTGGCATGACCACCATCGGCGAATCTTGTAGCACCCACCGGATGCATACCATGAGGACCTCCCAGAGTGTTCCCCAGATCACCCTCGTGACAGGTGCTGCACTCGACGATAGTACCCTTGTGGCCCTGTAACTGGTTGGCGGCAACATTATCATTTGCCAGCTCATTCTTGTTCGGCCAGATACCGTGGGTCGAACCATGGCAGGCCTCGCAGAAAACCCCCTCATGCCCAACGCTCACACGATAAAGCATGGGGTTGCCGATACGTGGATCATCCGAACCGCTGACCGCCGGATTGTCGGCCTCAATGACATTCTCCGCAAAGCGCTTGTTGGCCGGCACAATAGGTGTCGCCTTGACGTCCCCGGTGCGGTATGCCTGGAACAGGCGGATATGGTCAGGATTACCATCGGTATCCGCCGGATTAACCACGGTTCCCTCCGTCCCCGCCAGGTTATTCATCGCATCACCGGTGTGGCATGAACCGCAGCCCGGCTCGTTGGCCCAGGGTACGCGAGGCGTTTCCGGATTGGTATAGTAATCACCACCCAAAACGAATGCCCCAGGATTTGACGGTGACACATCATCGGTGAAGTCACTGCCCACCTGCATCATGTCGCCGTGACAATCCTGACACAGCATTCCGCCATTGGCCATGGCACCCCGCAAACAGTCGGTACGGCGGCCCGGATGACACTGATAACAGGTCTCTTCAAGCACCTGCCTGCGCTCGTCATTATTGCTGACGATACCGAACTCGTCCTTGTCAGCCGCCGGCATGGTCGGGAAGAGCAGCTCTCCGCTGTTATCCCGCAGGCTGCCATGGTGGCTGTGCATGACATTCGACATACTCTTCACATTGATCTGATTGCGACCATTGGCAAAACCGCCATAGGGATCGAACTCCGGCCCCAACGGCCCCAGCTGTGCCAGATCCAGCGCCGGCGTATAGTGACACTGCTGGCAGACGACAGGCGCGTTCTCTTCTAGGGTGCCGTATCCTTCCGGATACATGTCCTGGTGTTTCATATCATGCAGGCGTACCAGGTTGATATCCGCCGCATACTCCTTGCTCACCTCTATAGGCACCTCACCATAGAGAGGATCGTCATTGAAGGCGGATGCGACCGTGTCGAGCTGACCGGTAGCCGCACCATTTCCGCCATCATCAGGATGGCCATGACAGGCGCCGCAGTTGGCCTCTCCGGATATCGGCACTACCGCGTCTACCGTAGCAACAGTGCTACCCCCGATCTTTGCCTGTACCCGATAGAGCGGCCAGGGATTCTCACGCCCGTAATCGTCGAATGCCGTGACCGGTATGCCCGGCGCCTCGAACCAGTTGACACCTTCCACCACATAGCCGAACTGGAAGTTGCGATTGACCTCTGCGCCACCGGTGGTGGTCAGGATATCGATGAAGAAAGGTTGATCGACGACGTAGGCTTCGAAGCGCTCCTCGGCATTCTCGGTGTACGGCCCGTGACGGCCAGGCATCGACTGCTGATCAGCGGTCAGCGCATGGTCACCCAGGTAGAGTTGCTCCACATTCGGCATCGGCAGACCCAGATCGAGAATACCGTCCACCGGGCTGGCAGGATAAAACGCCGGTAGGATGCCCGGCGGATAGAAGGGATCATAGGCCGTGCGTGCCACATCCCAGAAGTTGGTCTTGAAGACCACGCCATTGACCATGCTGGAGTATACCGGACCTGACCCGGCGGAATTGACGCCGGTGAGGATCGGATCAGCTGGATTGGAGGCGGCAGAATAGTAGACCTCGACACCGTCATCCCGGCCCAGGATATTCGGTTCCGGACCGCGCTCGATGACCGTTGCATGCAGCACATTGAAGGGCGGCAGGATACTTGAAACGCGGGTATCGAAATCTCCGCAGTGCATACCCAGGTCATTCACAGCAAAGACCTTGTAGCCGTTACTGTTGATGATGGGCCGCTCGGGCACCGGTTCAGAGGGCGTACCGTTCTGACTGGTGGAGTTGATGGAGACATCCGATACCACCGGTGGCTCGCCTTCATCGCTAACGGTCGCTGTCGTCCCGTCACTGCCGGTTGCGCCATCCGCATCGGTTACGGTCAGACTGACATTATAATTACCGGCGTTGCCGTATGCGTGTACAGGATCAGCTTCGGTACTGCTGTTTCCGTCACCAAAATCCCATAGATATGAGAGTGTATCGTTTTCCGGATCGCTCGATCCGGTGCTGGAGAATGCGATCTCCACATTGGTGTTGCCTGTGTAGGGGCCATTGGCATTCGCTGTCGGTGCTTTGTTGTCCGTGCCTCCGCCTGTACCGTCATCACAGTTGTCAGGTGCCTTGCGCACTCTTTTTTCATCCGTCTTTCCATCTGCCATGCGCATGGCAGTCACCTTACAGGGGACGTCTGCACTGTCAGAAATGGTTATCTTGAGCACCCAGTCATCATCTTTGGAAACAACCGAGCCCAGAACCTCCCCGGTTGCGCTATTCGTCAGCGTGACTTCCCGCTTCTTACCGCCGTTGCCTTTTACCAGCAAGCGGTCTTTTTCCGCCTCCCATTTCGCCTTTTCAATATCAAAACCGGATGATTTTTCACCCGCTAAAAGATTGCCGGAATAAACGACACTCATCGCAACATACAACAGCATCAATAAACTGATACCGGATCGCAATATACTTGTGGCTGGCATTGTATACATTCTCCCCAGGCATATATTTAAGGCTGGATAACCGGACTGCGAAAATTGTTTTAAGGTCGTTTCGTTAGGCAGTCCTATAGCTATCAGCTAACCTAGCAGGGGATCATTAAGGTTTTCTTAAGCCTGGGAAGAACAGTTTCACAATAAGCCCTTCCCCCTGAACAGGATCGCTCAAAATGATTTTTCCTTGATGGAGTTCACAGATTTCCTTCACTATGGAGAGGCCCAATCCAGCACCTGTATCTGTCCCTCCAGGCAGGCGATTGAGTCGTTCAAAAACCCATTTTTTCTTGTCATCCGGTATACCCGGTCCCTCATCCTCAACGGTGAGTTCCACACCACCATCGGCATGGGTGATTGTGATCGTGACATGACGCTTGTTGGGGGTAAATTTTATGGCGTTGTTGACCAGGTTGCCGAGTAACAGTCCGATCAATTCCCGGTTACCCACCATGGTGACGGGTTCATCACACTCCAGCGCCATATCGATCTCTTTACTCAAGGCCTGTGGTGAGATGTCCGCCAATACCTCCTGCGCCAGCAAATCGAGATCCAGTTCAGTAAAGTTACGACGGATCTTTCCCGGTTCAATAGAAGACAGCACCAGCAATTGATTAATCACATGATTGAGACGACTCAGGCCTTTTTTAATCTGCTCAAACCCACTTTTTCCATGTGCTTCCTTATCACCGTCTTTGCTTGACTGAAGTTGGACGAGCATACCGGCTATCGGTGTCCGTAACTCATGCGCCACATCAGCGGTAAACCGGCTGTTTCGGTCGATGGCCAGCTTCAATCTCACCAACAGTCCATTCAACGCATCCACCATTCCAGCTATTTCCTTGGGTACATGTGTCGGATGAACGGGACTGAGATGATCGTAGTCACGTTCTTTGATCAGGTGCGTTACCTCTCTCAGCGGTCGCAGGCCCTGATGCACAATCAACCAGAGGATTCCCGACAGCGGCAGGGCAATCAACAAGGGTTTTATGACATCTACGACAAAATCACGAACCAACGTCTGACTTGTCATATGACTGCGCGCAACCTGCACACGGAAGTCGTGATTCTTCAGATTCATGGTATAGACACGCCATCCCTTACCATCAATTTCGCTGTCTGTATAACCATCGACAGTGGAGCCGGAAAGCGGGAAAGCGGGTGCTTCCGGACCCCTTATCATCAACCTGTTTTCATGGGACCAGACCTGAAACAGCAACGGAAACCGATACCCCGACTCACTTAAATCGGTCTGATACTCATCCAGATCAAACTCTTCCGATTCGTGCTCCGTTGCAACCGCAAGGAGTTGAGCAACCAAGGCCAACTCGGCATTGTAG
Organism: Candidatus Thiodiazotropha sp. LNASS1; assembly: GCF_964212655.1. Classification (NCBI taxonomy): domain Bacteria; kingdom Pseudomonadati; phylum Pseudomonadota; class Gammaproteobacteria; order Chromatiales; family Sedimenticolaceae; genus Candidatus Thiodiazotropha; species Candidatus Thiodiazotropha sp. LNASS1. The sequence continues at coordinate 1,314,857 of NZ_OZ156465.1, forward strand.
ACCCGATTGATCTCACTACCGGCCTTCCACCAGGTGAAATAGAGTATCGTGCCCCATAACAGAAACGTCGATACCAATAGCATCAGTAACAGGCGCAGGCTTATGGATCGCACAACCATCTATAACTCCAGATTATCCGCCACATACCATGTAGCAGAGGTCAAGCTCGAAGAATGAAAATTCGATATGATGCCGGTCCTTGCAGGCATGCCCGGTACGACGTGTCATGGAAATACCGGGAATGGCCGTCAGAGACCTACCGTTACGCGGGATATATGTACAGACATAAAACGGTTCATGAAGCTGCCATGAGTCCAGGTCCGGTAACAGGCCCTAACGTCTTGCCACTCCACCTGCGGGCTTCTCTATCACGTAGCCCACTCCCCTGACAGTGCGTATCGGATGCTCTCCCAACTTCTTACGCAGATGATGGATATGGACTTCGATGGCGTTACTCTCAACATCGTCATCCAGGCAGTATATTTTCTCACTGAGTTTTCTGCGTGACATAACGCGGCCCATGTTCTCCATCAGGCTCTGGAGAATATCAAACTCCTTTACCGACAGTGACACTTCGCTGTTCTGTATGGTTACCGTATGGGCAGATGGATCCAGAATAAGATCACCATGTCGCAAAATCTCTTCTTCCTGACCACTGTGGCGACGGTGGAGCGCGCGAATACGCGCACATAGCTCTTCGATATCGAATGGCTTGACCACATAGTCATCCGCACCGCCATCCAGCGCCTGTACGCGATCGACAACCTCGGAGCGTGCCGTCAATACAAGAACGGGTATCTGATTTCCATCCGAGCGAAGACGGGCCAAGACCTCCAATCCGGAGAGCCAGGGTATGTTTAAATCGAGCAACAACACATCATACCGGGTAGTCTTCAAAGACTGCATGGCTGAGAGACCATCGCGTACCCAGTCGATCGACAATCCACGCCGCGTCAACACGGTCTGGATGCCATCGCCCAACATTTCATCGTCTTCGACAAGCAGCAGATTTATCGCACTTGACATAAATCCCCCACGCAACAATTTTTTACTCTGGCCAATCAGGTGGATGCGGGACAATCCCGCCCTGCCACAGCAGGTTATTCTCCTGTTCGTGCTGCTCCCTTCCTTACTGACTTAAGCCCGCATACCGTAAAGATTAGTATTAATTTCTAATTTATCAGTCCAGCAGGTTCCTTAATTGGGAATTATATACCAATTTCGCACAATATCAGAAGCTAATATTTGCGATTTATGACGGATTTCGCGAATTCTATTCCCTACGCTTCGCTCAAAGCCATGGCTCCCAGCATGCCGTATAATGTTTGTTATTGATTTGAAAGCACTTTTTTATTACGAGCCCGGTCACTGACTCAGTCCGCATCAGGCCTCCTCGCATGAACACGATTCTGCTCTGTAACATTTCGAATCCGTATCTATACCTGAGCCGCCAATAGTTGGCAGACACAGGCATTCAGACGAGAAGAAAGAAGGCTACAGCGGCGGCGGTCACCAGACTGATGGTGGTGGGAAGGGTCACCAGCATGTCGCCGGAGCCCAGCATCAGATAGGCGGTTTCCACCACCAGAATGGCCATGGCTACGCCCAATGCCCGTGGTGTTTGCATCCATCGGGTAACACCGGCCAATGAGATAATGGCCAATCCCAGCAGGGCCCCTCCCATCATACCGGCAAACGCATGATTGACCGGCTCAACACTGAAATAGCCGGCGATCAGATGAGGATCGACAATCAGGATCGTTCCCCACACACTCAACATCACGATAGCGAGAATCAGCGCAAGACGCTGCAGGGTCCGGTTAGGCATGATTATCCCCAAATATCTTTTATTTATCATGAGAATATAGAGAATTTCTCCATCAATTACAAAGAACTTCGTTTAATTTTGAATTGTGGTGTTCGCTCCGCTCACAACTGATTTATAAAGGGGGTGTGCGGGTAGCGAACACCACAATTCACAATTCAAAATTAACCCCCCTATCTAGAGTTCTCCTAATGTTCTATACTCCAAAGCATCGAATGGAACATTTGGAGAACGAACATGCTGACCCCTACCCAGGACCGGGCCCTGACCTTTATCCGCCGCTACCTGAAAAGACGGGGATACGCCCCTTCGCTGATTGAGATTGCCGAAGGCATCGGCATCAGTTCCAAAGGCACTGCCCATCGCCATGTGCAGGCCCTGGCCGAGGCGGGCGCTATACGCCTGATAGCCGGACGTAAGCGTGGCATCGAACTGGTGGAAACGGCACAGGCGTCAAAACTGAGCCTGCCCCTGTTGGGCGCCATTGCCGCAGGTCAGCCCATTGAGGCTATCCCTGGCCAGGACCGCCTCGATCTGGCCGACTACCTGCTCGGCGACAACCGCTATGCCCTGCAGGTCAAAGGAGACTCCATGATCGGTATCGGCATTCTCGATGGAGACCTGGTGATCATCGAGCGCTGTGATACCGCCGAGGATAACACCATCGTGGTGGCATTGATCGATGACCAGGAGGCCACCCTCAAACGCCTCAGGCGTCTCAAGAGCGGCCGCATCAAACTGATTGCCGAAAACCCCGATATACCCCCCATGATCTATGCGGCAAAGCGGGTACGCATTCAGGGGGTATTGGTGTGTCAGCTAAGGCGATACCAATGAATGGAAAGTTTTGAATTTTTAGTTATGAGTTTTGAGTTGATGAGTGTGCTACGCACACGTTTTTTATCTGGTGTGAGCGAAGCGAACACCGAAACTAAAAACTCAAAACTCACAACTTAAAACTCTTGAGCAGTCATGTTTTACGACAACACCCAGCCCCACGCCTACTGGTCCCGTGCCATGATCCTGGTGGATATGAACGCCTTTTTCTGCAGCGTGGAACAGGTCGACCACCCGGAGCTACAGGGACGTCCTATCGGTATTACCAACGGCTCCCAGGGGACCTGCATCATTACCAGCTCCTATGAGGCACGCGCCTATGGCGTGCATACCGGCATGCGGCTGAAAGAAGCCCAACGGATCTGCCCCGGTTTTCTACAAGTACCGGCCCGCCCGGAGCGCTACGCCCAGGTCTCCTCCCGTATCATGGAGGCGCTCTCAGGTATCACCCCGGACATGGAGATCTTCTCCGTCGATGAAGCCTTCCTCGACATCACCCATTGCCAACGCCTTCTCGGTACCCCGCACCAGATCGCAAAGCGGGCCAAACAGACAGTGCTGGAGGCCTCCGGGGGGGTGCTCTGCTCGGTGGGCGTCAGTGGCGACAAGACCACCGCCAAGTATGCCGCCAAACTCGACAAACCCAACGGCATGACCCTTATCCCTCCTGGTGTGGCGCAGCAGACCCTGACCAGGGTGCCGGTCACTGAATTGTGCGGTATTGCCAAGGGCATCGGCCGCTACCTGGCGGAACGGGGTGTCTATACCTGTGGCGACATGCGCCGCCTGCCTATCGGCGAGATCGGGCGCCGCTTCGGCAACCCGGGACGGCGTATCTGGCTGATGACCCAGGGACTCGATCCCGAGCCGGTGCATACCGATGTCGATGCGCCGAAGTCGATCGGCCATGGCAAGGTCATGCCCCCCAACACCCGTCGGCGCGAGGTGGTCGAAACTTTCCTGTTGCATATGGCGGAGAAGGTGGCCACCCGACTGCGCCTGCACCACTTCCGCGCCAGCCTGTTTTACATCGGGGTGCGTATCGACGAGGGCTATCTCAGCCGCAAATACCGCTGTGATCCACCCACCGACCACAGCCCGGAGATCGTTGCCATGTGCCAGGACTTCCTCGATAACCACTGGGCCGGCCAGGGCTGCCACCAGGTACAGATCACCGCCCTCGATCCCAAGTACGCCGACTACCAGCTCGACTTTCTGCAGCCGGACCACCAACGTCAGGATCGTCTCAACCAGGCCATGGACCATATCAACCAGCGCTACGGTGAATTCACCCTGGCCCCCGTTCGCCTGCTCAGCCGATCGAAAATGCCCAATGTCATCGCCCCGGCCTGGAAGCCGTTTGGGCACAGGGAAACAATTCTGCAGCACCCTGGCAAAACGATGGTTGATAGTTATGAGTTATGAGTTTTTAGTTTTTAGTTTCGGTGTTCGCTACACTCACAACTTTTTGACCCCATCTCCCTGGAGGGGAGGGAAAGCACCGTTCTGCGATTGCGTAAAGCATGACGTTTCCCACAAGGAAAGGGTTTGGGGGAAGGAAAGAAAAACCGTGAGCGTAGCGAACACCAAAACTCAAAACTAAAAACTCAACCCCTCCCAATATGTATCGCGGCCTGATTTATGTGCACCGCCGTCTACTACACCCTCAACGGCCAGGAGGTACGCACCAAGTTCCCCAATGCCAGGGCCTGCCTGCCGGTGAAGAACAGGCACGGCGGTGCCGACCTGCTACCCTGGGGACGGCGCACCCACCAGCTCGGCAAACTGCCATTGGGGGGCTGGGCCAGGCTCGATGCCATCTATAGCGGGCATTGGGACCGCTGGCGGCCGATTCCGGTAAAACTGCTCGTCAGCCAGTTCATGGAGGTGGACATGGAGGGCTCCAGCCACTGGTTCGACGTCACCCCGGGCAAATGGATCCAGGGACTGGTGGCCCACTGGGAACACGAAAGGCGTGTCTATGTGGTCACCATCACCCCGGAGATGGAAGACGCCGCCTATGAACGTTGGCCGCGCATACTCAGCCACAGTCGCTGATCAAGGTAAAGTACAAGCCGCTAATGAACGCCCATCGTTATGCCAACGGAGCCTGCGTGAGACGCCTCCCTTAAGCGGACTCGACTAAGCAACACCGTATTGCACGGGTACAGATCATCTGTGTTAGCCGCATGGCGTGCATTCCGTAAACCATACTGCTTAGTAACCGGTGCAAGCCAGCTCAGGCCTCTGAAAGATCCAACCCGGTCGATCGGGGATTAGAGATTTTACTTTCCTTTACAATAAACCGACTCATATTACACCGAATATCCCTATAATTTTACTGGGATTTCCTGCTGTTTGGATTGATATGAAAATAAATAAGGTTCTGATGTTGCTTGCAGGGATTCTGGTTGTTATGGCGATTTCCTTTCAATGGAAAATCAGCAGCGATACTGTGTACGCTTCTGAACTGGAAGCGCAGTATCAGCAAGCGATGGATGATTACAGTGAAAATAATATCTACTATTCACCCCAGGCCACTACTCAATGGATCGTCCAACGGCAAAATCCGGCAGGTTACTTTGTCACCAATCCGGATATGCTGTTCGAACCCTCCCAGCTCAATAACAGCACACTGCGAGGTACACGCTATGCTATCAGCACCCTGGGAGATCTGGACGGGCTGTACAGCATAAATCGACTTGCTGTCATTGATTTTATCCTGGGTCTGTATGAAACGGAGATCAAACAGACTAGGGCGGAAACCTATACCCGATACCAACGCGGTACCCGCTATGATGGATTTAAAACCCTGCCTGGCCAGGACGTCGGGGTGAGGCCAACCATGGATGCCCTCATGATACTTAATAGACTCGACCTTCTGGACGATCCGAGACTGAATCTGGATGGCATCTGGAACTTTATCGTTGCCCATCAAAATCAGGACGGAGGATTCTGGGATGAGCATTATCCAATGCTCCTAAAAAACTCCAGTATGAAATGCACCTCATTTGCAGCACGGGCTCTCGCTATACTGAGTCAACATACCGGTCGACCGATACCGGAGAAACTGAGTAAGGGTATCATTCAGTTTGTCCAGAATAATTACGATATTGTTACCGGCGGCTACAGCAGTCAACCGGGAGAAAATTCTGACGATAGCTACAATGCGTTTCGCGCATTCAAATCCATCTGGGATACCACCAATGGCAGTAATGAAATCAAACGTCAGGCAGTTAGCGATACCATCGACTTGAATACGCTTATTGACTATTTCAATAATAATCACTATCTAGTCGAATTGGGGGGCTATTCCCGCCATAGTAAGCTTGAAAAGAAAAAAGCCTCCATTAAAGCTACCCACCTGACCGTGTGGCTTTTGCATGACATGCAACTTCTTGATCACGTCGACATACATAGAATAAGCAAGTATGTCATGTCGATGAAAACCCCGAATGGTCAATATGGTGGAGACATTTATACGACTTATTCAGCAATTGGCCTGCTACAGAAAATGGGTATCCCCTCGGCACCCAATCCTGAACCGGAAAAACCGGAAAAGCCGGCGATAATTCCTAGTATTGTACCTACAACATTCTTCATAACAGCACTGATAACTTTACACCTCGGTTATCAAGCTAAAAAATTTGAGTTTAAAACCATCAACAAAGCCCTCATCATTCAGGCGAGCACGGATGCTCTTACCGGCATCTTTAATCGGCAGAGTTTCGAGCAAAAACTGAAGCATGAGATTGAAAAATCCTTAAGGTACAAAAGACCCCTGACGACAATCATGTTTGATATCGACAACTTCAAACGGATCAATGACAAGCACGGTCACATTGCTGGAGACACTGTACTCAAAGAAATTTCTGTACTGATAAAAGATGCCCTCAGGGATTCAGATATTTTTGCACGCTGGGGTGGTGAGGAATTCATTATACTTTCTACTGAAACAGATATTGAAGGCGGGCGACAACTTGCAAAAAAAATGCTCGATCTGATAAATAAAAAAGAATTCACCGTGGTGCAGAAAATCTCTGCAAGCTTTGGTGTTACTGAATTCGGTGCTGAAGATAGTATGGAAAGCCTGGTGAAGCGGGTCGATAACGCCATGCTGGAAGCCAAGCAACAGGGCAAAAACAGAATCATCAGCGTGGATGCAAAACATTACTGTCGGCCAGCCTGTCTGACCAGCGGATCATGATTCCCTACGTCGCTGGAACCTCGCCACTCGATCGACGACATTCCCAAGCCATTGAAGCTGTAGAAAAACCCATAATTTTACGTAATAAATGGTAAATTGATGGAAGCAGTCACTATTCCACAAGCGCCTTCATCTCATCCAGGATGAGTTTGGCTCGCTCAGGGTGTTGTTCCATCTCCCTGCTCTTGGCGGCGATCCACTGCGCCTCTTCCTGCAGCAACCGGTTCAGGTTCTCTTCATAGACGACTACCGGATAGTCTCGCTTACGCAGTTCCACCACATAGTCGTTGAGACGCTCTTTCAGCAGCAGCCGACGGGTCTGTTGCCGGGTATCCGGATCATTGATATCGGTATATTTCGAAGCCCTTTGATCAGTCACCCGAACAATATGCCAGCCGGCGGGGGTCTCTACGGGGCCTCCCAACTCGCCGATTTCAAGGGCGAAGGCCAACTCATCCAGAGCGGGAAAACCGCTGCCCTCCTCGACCCAGCCGAAGTCACCCAGGGTCTGCTTTGCCCTTGGATCGATGGAGTGGTTGAGCGCCGCCTGGTAGATGGTCATTTCACCCTTCCCCAGTTTTTCCATAATATCCAGCGCCGCCTTCTCATCTTTCAACACCACCATCTGCAGTTTGCGGTACTCATTGAAGGTAATGCGCCCCTGATGTTCCGTAAAATAATCCCGTACCTCCTGCTCCGTCGGCTGCATAGCTTGCGTCAGCGCACTACGATGCCGATTGACCAGGCGTGTCATGCTGAATTCGGCCAGGGCGGCCTGAAAACCCGGATCCTGATCCAGCCCCGCCTCTCGCCCCTTTTTCGCCAATAGATAGTTGTCAATCAGTCCATTCAGGGTTTTCAGGCGTCTGTTGATATCGATCGAGTTGTTCAAGGTAGTGAGATATTTCTTACTCTCGCCCCATGTCATTACGTTACCGTCATACTCGGCGATCACCTGCTCATCGCTACGTATACCGTCATCTTCAATCTCAAGATGCTTGGTGTGAATCATTACCTTAGTCCCGGCATGCAGATGTTTGCGCAATCCCTGTTTGCGTGCCAGATATTTTGCTTTTTTGACCTTTGCCTCGACCAGGGGACGCATCTTGTCATCCAGCTCGGTATCCTTGGCAAAGTGTTTCTTCACATAGTCGGCAATATCTGCTTCGCTGACAGCGGTATCCGCTTTCAGGTAGTGTCTGCGATAGAGTCCTGCAAGCATGCCATCGGCATACTCCTGCAACTCCCGTTTGAAATTCGGGTCCTCCAGCTTTCCCTTGCCGACGGCATCCAGATAGAGCAGGTTGACGCTGATCGCCCTGTCCAGCAGTGTCAGGACCACAGTACGTCGTTCGGGTGTACCCAGTGCCGGCGTTGACAGGCCCACTACGGCTGTACTGTTCAGTTGTGTGTTCAGTTGGGGGAAGGTGATGATTCGATCGTCAACCCGGGCCAGGATATTGCTATCGGATAGTACAGGCTTTGCTGTAGGTTCTCCCCATGCGGAAGCGGCCAGGAAACAACCGGCCGCCAGTGTTACAAGATTTTTCATTTTTGCCTCCGACTGCCCTGCCCAACCAGGTACCCGGCCGCATCAGTGGCGGAACAGGTCTGCGGTATATAATCGATGGTTAAACAGTTGAGCGATTCAACTTACCCTTAAATGGCTGTGAACTGAGCGGGAGGGGAAACAGGCTGTTTCCCCTCCCTAATGCAGCCAGTCTATCGGCCTATTTGACAGACTGGGTTGTACTGCCGTTACCAGCCACAGGTTGAGCCGGTGCGATCCAGGGATACATCTTCCCATACGCTTTCCGACACCCGGCCTTCCGCGAGATGGAGTTTCCACTCCCGACCGTCTTCGCCGTTACAGGCCACTTCCTGCCATTCATCATCATGGCAACCCTGACAGACGGTAGTGCGCGGATCAGTGGAGCCAAATACAGAGCCTGAGATCAGTATCTCCACCTGGTCCATGGTCTTTCGCGATACCCGCCCCTTCATGGCATGCTCCAGCCACTCATCTTCCGATACACTGACTTCATCGTTCTCGTTTTCATGACAGCTGATACAGAAGTCGTCTCGAGGATCGTGATTATCGGTAAAAGTATGGGCCCAACTCACTGCCGCGTCGAAATCACCGGCGATCGGCGTACCGTCGAAGCGCAGACCTTCACCCTCGTCACAGTTGTCTCCATCCTCGCCCGGCGCACAGACCCGTGTGGGTATCTGGGCATCAGGATTGTCGGCCAGGGTCTCGTACATATGGCATGAACCGCACTTCAGCGGACCATGGCTGTCGTCGCTGTTGAGATAGGCCGCCTGGGCATAGGTTGTGGCATCAACACCATCCACACCGGGACCCTGCTCCAAATGAGGCGCCACCGGATAGAGGCCGTGGATCGACTCATGACAACCCTGACAGGTGATGTCCCGGTGACCGCGCGAGTAACGCATCAACCCCGCCTTGCGTGGATAGTTGAAGGGCGGATGGTCATTACCCGGCTGATGGCCGCTCGGCTCCACATAGGGTGCGGTGTGGCAGTCGGCGCAATGAGGTTCGCCGGCAGCGAGCCAGTGGTCGCGTCCGTCGGTTGCCGCCGAGAAGGGTACCGCGGCCGCCATCGATCCACTCAGGGTCTGCTGGGCTGCAGCCACGCAATCGTCGGTGGTGCAGAAATCGAGGATACTGACACTGAAATCGCCGTCGCCATCGAAGCTGCCGCAGATCTGGAAGTCCGCCTCGCCGTTGCCATCACAGTCGGGGCCTGGTGCTGCGGCACCGGTGGTACATGCGGTGACGTCTCCCGCCACCTCGATGGTGGCCAGCTTGGCGTCGAGCGCCGGGTCGGTACTACCGCCCAAATAGGCGCAGAGCCCGGGATCGCGGCGCCAGATGGCCATGGTCTCTTCCGAGGTGCGAATCGCACCATCGGCCGGGAAGACATTGGGATCTCTCGGATCGAGCCAGTCCAAAGCCTGTTGCGTATCGACGCCCACTGCGGCGGCAATGTCATCCAATGAAGCCAGCGCGCGGATATTGCTCGCGCCTGGGCCGGGTATGCCATCGATCAGGCTCTCCATGTTCTCGCGTTTCCAGATCTCCTGGCTCAACTGATTGTGACAGTTGGTACACCAGATACCCCGGTCGTCGCGATCGCTGCCCGCAAGGCCTGCCTGATTGCGTGAAACATTGTCGCGCAACCATTCGCCGATGGCTGTCAGGTGCTCAGGCGTACCTGCACCATCGATATCCTTGAACGGATTGGAGTGAACATCACGGCCGACGAAACAACCGCCGGCGCCTAAACGGTTATCCGTATCGGCATAGAAGTTGTCCCCCGTCTCGGTGATGGGATAGCCCGCCATGTCGCCATTGGAACGATGGGCTGGATGACATCCCTGGCAACCGCCGAAACGGCCGAGACTGTCGCTGAATGCGATCGGACCGCCCTCGCCGACACCGCGATGGGTCTGATGAATCGCCTCGGACATGGGCAGAATAACTTTATTGTTGCCCTCATCATCGATAAAGGAGGCCGACTTGACCTGGGCGATGACATTATCCGCATGGCAACGTTGACACAGCACGGTGGTATTGCCGATTCGGGTGCTTTGCGCGAACACGGGCCGGTTGTTTTGCGCCGACAGATCGGCAGCCAATGCATCGCACTCTGCCGGAGTGCCGCAGGCCGGATAGTTGACCAGGAAATCCGTGCCATGGCTCATGTCATGCAGGCCGAGAATACTGATGGCCGCACTCTTGAGTCGCGGATACCAGTCCGAGTCGCCAGGACCTATACCATAATAGCTCATCCAGAAATTGTACTCCTGCTGAACCTTGGCCCAGATTTCATCCCCGCTCTTATGGGGAGAATTGGTGGTATCCACCTCTGAATGGCAGCGCTCGCAGTTGGGGATATCGATGGGGGCGGTACCGAAGCCCTCCACCGGCACACCATTCTGCATCACAGGTTCACCCATGCCGCCCGGCTGAGCGGGATCGTAATGGCGCAGCTTGGCCCTCATCGCGACAAAGGGGCGTACAGAGTCCTCGAACATCGCGCCCGGATCGGCAAAGAAGTTGATGGAATCCTCGAACGGAGTCAACGGGAGCCCCAAGGCCTCCCAGATCCTGGGTGAGGTCAGGGTGATCGGCAGGTTCTCCAATACCTTCATCTGAGTGTAGACAACAGTGCCATGCTCACCCGAGAAAGTCAGTACATTGCCATTGGATGCGCCACCACAATCATTCGGTACGGCAGGATTGCTTGGTACACCATCGGGATGAGAAACAGGCCCCATGGGATGGAGGCCGGCGCCGCAATCAGCGGGATACTCGATATGGCCGGTTACGCCGAGTCGAATCTTATCGCTCTCCGCGGTTGAATTGTTGGGATTGGCCCCCTCCAGGTCGGCATAGATATAGAGATGATTCCAGACTGCATTCCAGTAGTTGTCGGTCGGATCATCGAAATCGCCATCACCCACCATAGCGCCGCTGACACCGTTCCAGGTCGGATTGCCATTACCGGAGGTCTTGAGCGAACCGTCCGGATTGACCACTGCCGAATCGGCAAGGGTATTCCACATCAGCAGTGAATTGCCCTCTGTCGCACTGATCAGCGTTGAGGTCTGAGGCACAACCTGCGGGCGGGTTTCACGGGGCTGAGCATCATGCCAATATTCAAGCACATACTTTTGGAAATCCCCATTCGCATCGAGATCGGGATCACGCAAAACAGTCTGGCGTCCCAAAGCATCCAGGCCTACCGAGGGATCTCCCTCCAGAAGGCGCGCGAAGGCCGTCTGCCCTTCGTCACTCTGCTGCGTCTTCACAACCTGGGCAAGGATAGAGTTGTAAGGAGGCAATACACAACAGTAGGCGAACTCAAACCCGGTACAGTGCATACCGAGTTCGTAGTTCATCATGATATTGAAACTGTTCTTTGGGCGCAGTGCCAAGCCGTTATCGCCGTCACCCTCACCTTCGGAATGTCTCTCTTCCTCTTCCTCGTCCTTCCTGCGCTCATCCTCTTCGCTACTGTATTTGTCTTCCTCGTGATTTTCCTCTTCTTCATCACTGCTCGCCCAGCCATTGTCCATGGTGAAAATCAGCATAAAGATAAACGAAATCGCGAGTGTTACGAAGCGATGGGATTTATTACGTCGTGATTGATTGAACTTCATAATCGAACCCCTCCATGAAGCTGTACGATTTTTATGTGGGACGAGTACTCCGGCGGCGTTATACGTCCACGATTAGCTCACATTGAATGTGATGATCCTCCTGTCCAATAGCTACCAAATAAATGAGCAACCAACAATAACCACTTGTATTAATTTGTTTTTTTATCCAGCACTCATTACTAATACATTGGCCGTTTTGGGCAGGTTGTCCCAAAATTAGCAAAACAAGATTAAAAGAAACTTAAAAAGTTGAGGATTTGGGAAAAGAAATACTAGGCTGGGTTTAAAGATGTGACCCAGTTCATGCTCTAAAATCTGACAGGACGGCGCTTACGCTTCGCTCAGTTGACAGTCCCCGATGCATATTCACCGCAGGCACCCTACTTCTGCATGACCTGGTGAACAATCGAAGTGGCTTCGTCACTATCCCACTCGATAGGACCAATCGCCTTATAACGCAAGCGCCCCTGTCCATCAACGAGAAAACTGCTCGGGAAGACCTTGACCTCCCAGGCGTTGGCTGCGACCCGGCTTGGATCAAGTAGAACGGGAAACGTAAGTTTCAGGCGTGCCGCCATTTTACTTACACGACGTTCGCTCTCCTCGACATTGATGGCCAGAATGACAAAATCGGACTGGTTCATCGCCTCTTTCAACCTGATCAGGGACGGCATCTCCTCAATACAGGGAGGGCACCAGGTTGTCCAGAAGTTGAGTAAAACCGTTTTGCCCTTGAGATCGCTGATTTTGACTTGATTGCCTTTTAAGTCTTGAAGCACCAGGGAGGGGGCAGGATGATTCGGCAATACAACCTCAAGCCAGCCACCATGCGTCAGGCCGCTTACTGAAAATGAAAACAGGATCAGCGCCTGTATGAGATTGATCAAATATGATCTTTTGAGCAGATTCATGGTGTTTTTTTCTTAAGTCAGTATCAATTGATCGCCCGCCTGATGCAGAGTATTACGGAATAGCATTCCTGCCGTTAACTTTAAATAATACATAAAAACTGGTCTCTAGCTTAATGATAAAAAAGTAGATTTTTAAACTTCACTCTATATCCGCATGAGAGTTTGGATGGGTCAAAATGTAACTAAAGTTTTACAAATCGAAGACGATATGTCTTGCAACCATGGAGTATATGGTTACGGCAAAGCAAAACAATAAGCTTATTTGCCGTAATGAATCGTCCACAGGCGGCTTGTGGGCAAGGTTATACGGCGTATACGAATTATAAAATACCAGCGCCAGGAATTGGGATATGGATCATCCATATCAGGGAAACGATCATGTCAGTTCTTCATAATATTTCGATTCGCACAAAGCAGTGGTTCGGTTTCGGGCTCATTCTCTGTGTGCTTGCAACCTCATCCATTATCACACTCATCAGTCTGGGTAATGTTGAACAAAGCGTGAACCAGGTGGTGCGCGAGAGTCAGCCACGTTTAATCCTGACGAAAGACCTCGCAAAAAGCCTGAAACAATCTACAGAATCCTTGGCTTTTTATCTTCTTACGAAGGATGAGTCCCAGCTACAGGACTTCTCAAGTCAAAGGGACCAAACGAAATATATACTTCAATCATTGATAACCAAGAGCATAGAGGCGGAGGATACCACTTCATCCCAACTACTCAAGCAGCTGGACGATAAACTGAAGCAGTATGAACAAACAGCTGCGGCGTTACTCAATCAGACAGCCACGCATGAAGGTAACTTTCCAGGTATTGCCTATGCCAACACGCACATTAATCCTATCAGCCGGGAACAGATGCAACTGACATCCCAAATGATTCTTTCCGAAATGGAAGAATACGCGGACGAAGAACGGAAACAGATCCTGCATCATCTTACCGAGCTGCGGTATGCCTGGAGCAATATCATGAACGGCATCCGCGGCTATCTCGCTTTTCGCAGTGATTCGAATATTAATGACTTGAACCTTTACCTGGACAGGACAAAAAAACTGGTCCGGCTAATCAGTGCAAAGAGTGATCAACTGACATTGGATCAAGCTGATTCCATTGAGCAATTTATGGATAACATGGTCCGTTTCGATGAACACTACAAGAGGCTTCTTGAGATACACGGGAGTAATCAATGGCGCAGTGATGCATGGCTCGTACGTAGCCAGATCACACCACTATTGATGACAACGGATCAACATCTCGAGCAGTTGGTTGCTCATCATGAGTCGACTATCTCACACACCAGCCAACGCCTGATCAAGGATGCCAGTTCAACCACAACACTTGTAATCAGTCTGTTGCTGTTTGGACTTGTGATCGGATTATCGATAAGTTGGCTGACCACGCGTCTTATCTACAATCCGATCCTGGACGCGGTCAAGACCATGCAAGACATCGCCAATGGCGATGGTGATCTGATGAAGCGATTGGAAAAGAAAGGTAATGATGAACTTGGACTGCTTGCTGAAAGCTTTAACCAGTTTGTTGACAAAATCCGCAAACTGATACAACAGACCGCGCAATCCACTGAGTCGGTAATCAATGCTGTTGCGCAAACATCAGACAATACCAGTCAGATCAGTCGTCGCATCCAACAGCAGGAAAATGAAACTGACCAGGTCGCTACGGCTATGACCCAAATGACTGCCTGCGTAGCCAACATAGCACAAAATGCAACTACCGCCGAAGAAGCCACCAAGGCAGCCACTGCTGAAGCACATACAGGCTGCAAAGTAATCAAGCAGACAGCAGATGCCGTGCAGGCGTTGGCGGATGAAGTGGAACTTGCAGAAAATTCGATTCTGGGTGTGGAGCAGGAGAGCGCTCGTATCGGATCGGTCCTGGATGTCATAAAAAGCATTGCCGAGCAGACCAACCTACTCGCCCTTAACGCCGCCATCGAAGCTGCAAGAGCGGGAGAGCAAGGGCGTGGTTTTGCTGTTGTAGCCGACGAAGTGCGTGGGCTTGCCAATCGCACGCATCAATCGACAGGCGAGATCGAGTCAATGATACAAGCGCTGCAGAGTGGCACACAGCGGGCAGTATCCGTGATGGCATCCGGCAGGGAGAAAGTGGACAGCAGAGTTCTGCAGGCAACAGAGGCACTTCATTCGCTGAGCGAGATAAATAAGGCTATCGAGACAATCAACGACATGAACACCCAGATCGCCACCGCGGCAGAGGAGCAGTGCTCGGTGGTGGAAGAGATCAACAAGAACATAATCAATATCAGCGAAAACGGCAAGCAGACCTCGCAACGGGCAAAAGATACCTCTGATACTGCCAATGACCTGGGGACATTAGCCTCCGATCTGCAAAGGATTGTCCAGCAGTTTAAATTTTCCGGCGATAGAGGGTTTGATTTCAGCTCTGCAAAATCGGCCCACCTGGCATGGAAAACAAGAGTACGTTCCTTTCTCGATGGCAAGCAATCCCTTTCCCATGAAGAAGCAGTCTCGCACCATGATTGCGCCCTCGGAAAATGGTACTACTCAGAAGCGCTTAATCGATATGGCGATGTTGCTGAAATACATGCGATAGAACAACCCCATCAGCAGTTACATTCACTGATAAGAGAAATTATCAAGCATATGGAAAGTGGGGATACTGACAGAGCGGAGGATCTTTATAGTGAAATCGAGCCTCTGTCAGGCGAAATCATTGGCCTATTGAATAGGGTCGAACGGAAAATAGCGGCCGGTTGACGGGGACCGTTCAAGGCATAGTGTTTCCCTGTCACTTCTTGCTGCTGCGACCACGCTTCTGCCACAGCAGTACACCGAGTGTGGTCGCGCCCAACGCAATACCGGCAGACAATATCATACGCGCCAACCACTCGGGCCAGGCGGGTTGCGGTGTCAGAAGTGCCGCGCTGCCGACGACTATCAACCAGAATGAGATTTTTCCAAGGAGTGCGGATTTCAAACTATTATCACCCTGACAGACGACAACCATAGCGTGGCCAAGCCTGATGGATCATGAAATGCCAATAATATATATCGGCAAATGTATTACCTGAATCGGATATACTCTTATATCACAACCGATATAGCTGCGAAACAAATCCTGAACATGGCTCACCTCTACTACATCCATGATCCAATGTGCAGTTGGTGCTGGGGATTTCGCCCGGTACTCGAGGTACTTATGTCACGGCTCCCCGACAACATCACAAGCAGCCGCCTGTTAGGCGGGCTGGCGGCGGATTCATCGCAACCGATGCCGGATGATCTGCGGATAAGGTTGCAGAGCACATGGCGGAAGATTGGGAAGCGTATACCGTCGACCCGCTTCAATTTTGATTTTTGGGTTCGGAATACGCCCAGAAGGTCCACCTACCCTGCCTGCCGCGCGGTCATCGCCGCCAGGTCGATTGATCCAGAAATGGAAGATAGCATGATAGTGGCTATTCAGCAGGCCTACTACCTGCAGGCAAGAAATCCTTCGGATGACACTACTCTCATCGAACTTGCGATGGAGATAGGTCTGAACGAACAGCAATTCTCCAAACTGTTGAACCATTCCTCCACACAGCAAAAGCTCGACTCTGAGATTGCACAGTCACTCCTTTTGGGTGTGCGCAGCTTCCCCTCGCTTGTGCTTCAGCATGAAGAGAGCTACTGGCCGGTGGCCATTGATTATTTGAATGCGGAGCCGATGCTGGAACTCATTCACAATCTCATTGATACTGATTTTTAACCCGGGGGATTGACTTGAAAACTCTCACGGGTAACACTCAGCCATCATGCTGACTAAAGATAATCTAGATAAACTCCGCAAAGATATCGTGTTCACAGAAGAGCTGTCCGGTGAGCGTCTGCAATTTCATTCCACCTGGGGCATCTTTTCACCACGCGAGATCGACGAAGGGACCAGGCTTCTGGTGGATCGTTTACGGATCGCTCCCACAGACGACTGCCTAGACCTGGGCTGTGGCTACGGTCCAATAGGCCTCTATATGGCCCGACGGGCTCCGCAGGGACAAACCCTGATGGTCGACAAGGATTTCATGGCGGTCAACTACAGCAATGACAATGCCGAACGTAACCGATTGACAAACGCCAAAGCCATCCTCAGCAACGCTTTTGATCACATAGATTCTAGCTTGCGCTTCAATGTCATCGCATCCAATATCCCTGCCAAAGTGGGCAAAGAGATGCTCAGTCTGATTTTGCATGATGCCAGGCAACGTCTCAAACCGGGCGGCAGACTCTATGTCGTAACCATCAATGGCCTAAGACAGTACATGAAACGCAATCTCAACGAGATTTTCGGTAACTATGAAAAGCTTAAACAAGGTAAAAGTTATACCGTAGCGTTGGCGGTCAACAAGTGATCCCTGTGATATTGAAACTGCCACACAGGCATCGTTAGTCAATAGTCTGCAAATGCAACACTCTATTCACTGGAAAGACGCTTCAATACATGAGATACCGCAACCAAACCAAAGCTGGCAGTGACGGTCACTACAGAACCATATCCACCACAGTTCAATGAACCTTCCATGTTCGTCGGCCTTTTCAGGCAAACTGCCCCATTGTCATCAGGATAGCGCTGCTGCTCTGTTGAGTAGACACAGGGTACATCGAATCGACGTTTGACATTGGTTGGAAAACCGTACTGCCTGCGAAGCAATTTGCGGCACTTGGAAAGCAGTGGGTCCTGTTCACTGCGGCTCAGGTCAGCCAGTTTGATCTTTGTAGGATCGCTTTGCCCCCCTGCACCACCTACCGTAATGATGGCGATCCTGTCTCTGCGGCAGCAGGTTATCAAAGCAGCCTTGATGCGATAGCTGTCGATGCAATCGATCACGTAATCAAACCCACCGGCAGTAAATGTTTGCAGTGACTCCAACTCGATAAATTGCTCCACAGCATTAACCCGACAGCTGGAGTTGATGGCCAAGACCCGCTCTGCGAGTGCCGATACCTTGGCTTTACCGAAATCACCCTCAACCGCATGCAGTTGGCGGTTAACATTCGATTCAGCTATATGATCCATATCATAGAGAGTAATCGCACCTATGCCACTGCGCGCAAGGGCTTCCACAACCCATGAGCCGACCCCACCCACGCCAACCACGGCGACATGAGAATGAGAAAAACGCTCCAATGCCCGACTGCCATAGAGACGCGCTATACCGCCAAATCGCCTTTCATTGTACAAATTAGACAATTCCTTGGATGTTTGCACCAGAAATGTATTTCATTAAAAATAAAAAAACACTAATTATATATAATTGATTATGAAATAGCTGCTTGATCTTTGTTTAGTTCCTTCATGAGTTCTGCGAAATGGGCACTTAACGCCTCCAACTCGTTAATTCTTTTCTGTGCATACTCTGTGTTCCCCATATTATTAATGCTGATTATTTTATATCCGAGTGCATGTATCTGCTCATGCAGCCTGTTGAGTTCAGTGTATTGTGGCAAACTGCCATACTGAATAAAACCAATACCATTGAACCAATAACTGAAGTTGCAGTGTTTGCTATCCAACTGGCTATGGTTTATTGCCTCATCACGATTCACATACCCAATCAGGTTGTCCACCCATCGTTGATGACTGGTTAGCGCCACTTCAATATCGACATGATGACTCTGAGTCACTCTGTTTTTAAGGCTCCGCCACAGTTGATTGCCTTGCCATTGCTTCAACCATGCTGGGATCTCATTTGCCGGCATCGGTCTGGCAATGCCATAACCCTGACCTAATCGACAACCCAATTGGAGTAGTGCAACGGCATGTTCCATGGATTCCACACCTTCCGCAATGACCGGATGCTGAAAAGCATGCGCAAGGCGAACCACGCTATCAACGATGGTTAGATCCTGAGGATCATCCAGCATGTCCCGCACAAAATTCTGATCTATTTTGAGTATATCGACAGGAAGACGATGAAAATAGGCGAGGGAAGAGTAACCCGTACCGAAATCATCCAAAGAGATCTTAACCCCCAACTCACGGCACTCCGACAGGGTGTGATAGATAACATTCGTATCATCTATAGAGGCGGTTTCGAGAATTTCCAGTTCAAGCATATCGGGAGTTACATCAGCATACTTTGCAAACCGCTCCCGAATATACTCGGTGAAACCGGGATACTGCAGATGGTGTGGACTTATATTTATACTGACCGGCAGCTGAAGCCCCATTTTTCGCCATTGACTCATCTGTTGCAATGCATGATCGAAAACCCATTGACCCAGCTCGATCTCCAAGTCTGTTTTAGTAATAATTGATAAAAAATCACCTGGCGGGGTAATGCCCGCTTCCGGATGCAGCCACCGGATCAAGGCCTCGACGCCTATAACGTCACAACTGTACATATCAACCTTTGGTTGAAAGTAAAGCGTGAATTCCTGCTTCGACAATGCGTTCCTGAGCAGCTTGATATTTTTACGATTGGCCTTTATCTTCTTGTCATGCAGTGGATCAAACAGATGGTAGCAGTTCTTGCCCGCCTCCTTTGCCCAATACATCGCCTGATCAGCGTGCCGTAGCAGGATGTCCGCGTCCACATCGTCCTCCGGGTATACGGTCAGGCCAATACTTGCACTGACTTCCAGAGCTGTATCATCCAAGTGTATGGGTTCTGCTATAACCTCCAATACCCTATCCAAAACCAAAATGCACTCATCCATACTCGTCAGATTAGTCAGTATCAATACGAACTCGTCTCCACCGATGCGCGATACCGTGTCCTCCTCACGCAATACACCTTCTAACCGACTTGCTATTTCAATCAATATCTTATCGCCTGAGTCATGGCCAAACCGGTCATTAATCGGCTTGAAACCATCGAGGTCCAGATAACAAACCCCCACACTGGTTGCGTTTCGTTTACTGTATGCAATCGCCTGGCGTAGCCTGTCGGTTTTCAGACGCCGATTGGGTAAGCCGGTCAATGGATCGTAATGTGCGATATGTTCAAGTTCCGCTTCAGCCTTTTTTCTGTCAGTTATATCGTGAATGATCGAATAGAGCACCTGCTTGCCATCCGAGATGAAGGGACCAGAGTGTACCTCGACATCCCTGACCTCCCCTGACGCCAGGGCGTGACGAAAAATGAAGTGGTTGCGTTCTTCTTTTCTAGCCCTGCTCATCTCCTGAGCAACTTCCTCTTCGCTGAGCGTATTGATGTCATTGATACTCATTTTCAGGAGCTGTTCAATGGTATAGCCGTAATACTCAGCTGCGGCCCTGTTCGCTGTGAGAATAGAGCCTGAGTCGGGGTCGATCGTAAGCATCACCGCCTTGTTAGCCTCGAATAACATTCTGGAGCGTTCTTCACTCATACGCAGCGCTTCAGACAAACCTTTCTCCCGTTCAAGCGCCTCCAGCAGATCATGATTACTTGCCTGCAGCGTCTGATTTGCCGTCTCAAGCTGTCGTGTACGCGCTTCTACTTTCTCTTCCAACTCAATACCTGAACGCCTGAGGGCATCGATCTGTCCTTTGATTGTACTTCCCATTTCCTGCAATGCACGGGAGAGAGTACCGATCTCATCTTCACTATGTATCTTAACCGGTTGTTCGAATCTGCCATTTGTTATGGATGCCGCATACTCGGACAGCTGCTTAACAGGCTCTACAAACTGTTTACGCATAAAGAAATTGAGAAGTATTGCGATAGCGATGAATGTAAGCAAAAAATTGAAAACAACCTGCCTGACTGCCTGCATGACCTTGTCGTCGATGACTTTGGTAGAAAAACCGAGCCGGATAACGCCTACTGTTTGAGCTTCGTCAATGATGGGTATGGAAACATCATAATAGCTCTTGCCATCGGACCGTTCGTGGATCTGCCACAAAGGCTGGTCGGCAGACAAGGTATTGACTGTCACAGTATCGTTATATTTCTGCCCGATCTGTGCATTATCACTGTGAAAAAGCACCAGGCCCGATTGGTCAGTAACGCTTGCATACTCAATGTGTGGATTTTTATCGACTACTTCCTTAAGCTTTCCATCCATCCCGGAGAGTGACTCGAGCGGCAATCCCAAAGCCAGCAGTTCATCAAGTACACTTTCAATGCTATGACCAATACCAAAACTACCCGTCAACAGAGCATCGGTATAATTTGTGCGAAAACTGTTTATATTCACTACAGAGCTGAGCAGTAACGAGAGCACGAGGGTACCGATAGTCACCAGCAGTATCTTCTGGTTAAGTCTCATTAACTACTGCCTCGGCAATGTGTTAAGCAGGATATTCATTTACGAATATTTTCTCCCGCCAATTGCAACAGGCCTACCGGTACAGCGATACCAAACTGTCTTGCCTTGCGCAGATCGACCGCATAACCATATCGTGCCGGCCATTGGGGAAAAATCCGCTTGATTGGCTTGCCTTCGAAAAGATCACGGATCATAACAGCTGCTTGTTGTCCCATACTGCGATGAGAGGGAAATACAACCGCCATTGCTCCCCACTCCTGCATAACATCGTTCTTGACGAGACCGATCAGCGGCTTACTTGAATATGCATGGACCATTTCTGCAAACTGGCGTCGGGCACCCAGCTGATCATTGGGTTTTATGAACAGATCCACTTGAGAATCGAGCTCCTTGATGAGAGGCAGCGCCATCTCTGCCATACGCCTGTCACCCTCCTCCCCCTTTACCAAAGGCACTCTGCGGAAAATCACTTCCAGATCCTTAAACTGGGGATCATCTTCCAGCATTGCTTTAATCCAGGCATTATAACTGTGGGACTGTGGCATATCGGCATAGATCAACCCGATGCGTTTCGCTTGGGGCATCAATTCCCGGATAAAGCGGAATCTTGATTTTACAGGTACAGGATAGCTGACACCGGTAAAATTACTCTTCGGTGGAATATCGAAACCATCTATCACACCTATACCCACCGGGTCGGTTGGAGAAGCGAATACAACCGATTGAGTTCCGCCGTACAGCACCTGCTTGGCGGCTACGGTTGCTGTGGTGCCGCCCATGTAATAAACATCATAGTCTTTGGCAGCTTCCGTTTTCAGGATCGCCGCACCCCTGTTGATGTCATTGCCCGCTGTATGAAAATAGAGCTGAAGGTTTTCTCCCTCTACATAGCCGTATTGCTCGAGGGATTCCAACATTGCGAGGCGGACATCCATATAGGGGCTGCCTTGCTGGGAATCAAGAATGAACAGGCGATAGAGCCTACCGGTTTGTGGAGCGGATAACAGTTCGCCAGCTCCAACCAGCAGCAGCAAAACAAGGCAGTAACGGGACAGAGTTGCTACTGATGATAACAAGTACACCTCCGGATGAACGCAGTCAAATAGAACCGGTGCTTCCTGCATCGATCAGGCAAATATCAAACAGGCCTTACCAAGATACCTGGGCTAGACACAGATGCCTCTACGGAAATCGCAACCCATTTCTGAGGCAACTGTATTGTAATGCCTAATAAGTATATTGTCGGCAAAATAGCGCCACTCTGAAATAGCCATGATCCAATAAGTGGCAGAAGCACTATACAATCCAAATATTAAACATTAATAAATCAATGTATCTTATTGTTTATTAAGATAAATAATAACAATCATTGGACTCGCTTTGAAGCATGGGCTTTTTCACAGCCCAGCTGCGGTTACATCTTGTTACAAGTGGATACACCCGTGAGAGGATCTTCTTTACCCGGCGGTGCACACTCGATCTCAAGGACAACCCGTCCGACAACACTATCGTTCATACAAGGAGATCATCATGGGAAAGACTCTAATTATCACACTTGTCGTATTGGTTGCGCTGCTGATCAGCGGTGTGGCAATTGCACGTTATAAAGGTTATTGCGCCGGACCTGAAGGGCGTATCGGTTGGATGACGGACCGTATCGGCAGGCAACTCGATCTCGACGACTCTCAGCAGCAATATCTTGCTCAACTCAAAGATCAGATAGTAGTCAGCGCAAATGAATTGAGGAGGGATAGATCGACCTATGTGGATCAAGCCATCGACCTGCTTGAAAGCTCAGAATTTGATCGCGAAAAGGCCCGCACTCTGCTGATGCAAAAACAGGCTCAACTGGCCAGTCTCAGTTCCGACGTCATAGATGCCTTCGCCGATTTCAGTAATAATCTCAATCAAAGCCAACGGGATAAACTACAATCGATGATCATGCATCACCGTGAACGTCGTCATTGCAAGTTCGCCTGCGGCGATAGTAAGCAATTGACACAGGAGTGAATAGCCATGCCCCCTCCTCTCACAGGGGGGGAGGCAGACTGAATCTTGATTGATCATCACACATAGCAGAATCCTGAAATCAATCTCAAATTTTTTAAACAATCAACCGAGTACTGGAATTAGTGATGCCCCGCATCTTGCTGATCGATGATGACCAGGCACTGGCCACACCGCTGAAAGAGTACTTCTCCCTGTATGACTTGGAGCTGGAAGCGGTTACGCTCCCATCCGAAGGCTTGAAACGCATTGAGCATTCAAATCCGGATCTGGTGATTCTCGACATCATGTTGCCGGAGATGGATGGTTTTGAAGTATGCCGCACCATCCGCAGACAGAGCAGCCTGCCCATTCTTATGCTTACCGCGCGGGGAGAAGTGATGGATCGGGTTGTCGGTCTGGAACTGGGGGCGGATGATTACCTGGCTAAACCGTTCGAACCCAGAGAGTTGGTTGCCAGAATACAGAACATCCTTAAACGCAGCCGGTCACAACCGAATGAGGAGCAAGAGATCGTGCTTGGCGCACTAAAACTCGATTTGGTGCGACAGGATGCCTTTATCGAGGAGCGAAGCCTGAATCTCACAACCCTCGAATATCGATTGCTGGCCTTGCTGGCGCAACATCCGGGCCGGGTATACAGCCGTGACGAAATACTGACTGCCGTAAAAGGGATAGAGGCCGATCTCTATACCCGTTCCGTTGATATCCTGGTAAGCCGTCTGCGGCAAAAACTAAAACCGCTTGACTATATCAAGACAGTATGGGGAACCGGATACCGCCTGGTGGGCCCTGAAACATGAACAGACGACATAGTCTCAGCGGCCGCCTGATCTTACTGTTTATCTGTGTCAGTATCCTGGTCGCGCTGACGGTGCGAACAGGATTCCGATACGGCATCCAGGGAGAGTTTCGTTCCCTGGCAGAACCCCATCTGTCGGAATATATCGAACACCTGGTAAAAGAGATCGGTTCCCCACCCGATCCCATAGCCGCGGAAAAACTGGCGGAACGCCTGCAAATCGATATTCAGATCCAGGCCAAGGGTCAGACCTGGTCCAACAACGGTGGCATCGTCAATACAGAGAGATTGGTGTTTCATTCCCACTCTCTCAGCACCGGCCGATTGGTCGAAATCAACCATGACGAGCATCGATTTATGCTGCGTCTGCAGGATAACGACAGTACCATTCTGCTGATGACCCGGAAGCGTCTGGATAATGGCTCCTTGGCACTGGTGATCGGAGTGACAATTATTACCGTATTGCTCCTCATTGCCCTCACCTACCATCTGGTAAAGCGTCTGTTTCAACCATTACAGGACATAGGCCGGAGTGTAGCCAGATTCGGCTCCGGTGAACTCGACCACCGTATCGCCATAAAACGCCGGGATGAGCTGGGAGATCTGGCCAACAGCATCAATACCATGGCGGACGATATCGAGGCGATGATGGAGGCAAAGCGTCAACTGCTATTGGCCATCAGCCATGAACTTCGCTCCCCGCTGACCCGTGCACGCCTGAATGCTGAATTGATACAGGCCGGTGAACCCCGCGACAGGATTATTGCAGATCTGCAGCTGCTGGAGCAGGAACTCGCTGAATTGTTGGAGACTGAACGCCTCGGCAGCAGGCATGCCAAACTCGATCTACAGCCGGTCAATCCCGGACAGATCATCGATTCCGTCATTCAGCAGTACTTCTCCACCGCAACCATTCGCTGTAAACATGAAAACGACAGTGTATCGATTCAATTGGACCCGGTACGTATTCGTCTGCTGATAAAAAATCTGCTGGAGAATGCGCTGAGACATACACCTGAATCCGGTGAACCGGTGCGGATCGACAGCCGGATTAGCGACCGGATTTGGCGAGTCAGTGTTAAGGACCAGGGTGAAGGTATCCCGAAGGAACACCTGCCACATCTCACAGAGCCCTTTTACCGGGTCGATAAGGCACGCCAAAGAGAGACCGGTGGGTATGGCCTGGGCCTCTATCTCTGTCGTGTCATCGCCGAGGCGCATCGAGGAGGCTTGCATATTGAGAGCGAACCGAACATGGGAACCCGGGTTCTCATCACCCTGCCTTTAGACGAGGCAATTACCGGATCACCATCAAAGCCCGGGGTATAAGATACAAGACAGCTATAAGTATCAACCCGGCAGTGAGATGCCTGTTACCTTCTTATACAGTGAAACCGCATAGGAATCAGTCATTCCGGAGACAAAATCGGTCAAACGCAACAAACGTGTGTAGTGATCCTTGGCCGGTTGACCATGGGGCCCGACGAACTGTTCCGGAATCAGTCGAATCATCATCTGGCTGCGCGGGCTGGCGCGCTCACCTTGGGCCGCCACATCATCAATGATAGGGATAAAACGCTCCAGCAGTTCACTGATTACCTGAAAACCGGCAGTCTCTATCTCGATCACTTCCGGAGCGATATAAATCTTTTCATGCGCAACCTCTATCAGACGGTCCATCTCGGCACGGTGTGGAATCTGGCTCATTAACGGCAGATCGAACTGGCCCGCCAGCATCGCCTCTTCATGATCGAGAAAGCAGTGCAGAATCTCACTGATCGCCTGGCTGATCACCTTGGCCCGTAAAAACTCGATCTTCTCTTTATCCCCCGTTATGCGGTTCAGGCGTTTATGTCGTGACGACGAATCAGGCAATACAGCACTGAACAGCTCCATCGCCTCGTGATAACTGAGATGTCCCAGGCGATAGCCATCTTCGATATCGATGACCCGATAACAGATATCGTCGGCCGCCTCCACCAGAAACGCCAGTGGATGTCGATGCCAGATAGCCAACACCGGATCCCGGCGCAACAACCCCACTGTCTCGGAGACCTCGCTGAAGAGGTCCTGGTCCTCCGCTGTGAAACCCGGTTTTTTCGCACCGACACCCTGGAAACGCCCGTTTCCGATACACGATTCGCGGGGATACTTGGTAAATGCCGCAAGTGTGGCGCAAGTCAGTTGCAGTCCTCCGTGATTATCCCTGTTCTGCAGCCGGGTCAAGACACGAAAGCCTTGCGAGTTACCCTCAAAATTGAGGAAGTCCTCGCGCTGGCTGCCCTGTAATACGGCAACACGCTGTTTACCGTATTCACCATTCTCCGCCCAGTGCCGGATTGCATCTTCACCGGAATGGCCGAACGGAGGATTACCGATATCATGGGCCAGACATGCAGCTGCACAGATATCGCCAAAATCCGAGGCCTCATTCTCTTTGAGCTTGTGGCGGGCGATGATCTGTTCCCCGACCAGGGTACCCAGTGACCGGCCAACACTGGAAGACTCGAGACTGTGGGTCAAACGGGTACGGACATAGTCGACTTTCGAGAGGGGAAAGATCTGCGTCTTATCCTGCATCCGCCTGAATGCCGAGGAAAAGACGATCCTGTCCAGATCACGCTGAAAATCAGTACGCGTGGAGCTGGCAGTCGAGTGATCGCTCGAACCCAGGCGTTTGTGAGAAAGTAATTGAGTCCAGTTCATCGACATGCGGCCATTCTAACCTAGTGTCCGTTGGGATACAGCCTTAAAGCAGCAAGCCGCGAATGAACACCAATCACCGCAAACGAACGCAAATGGATATCACTCCGGTTGAATCGTAAACATCTCATTCCTGCATGGGAATGCAGGCGATTACCTCTCAATCACTCATACTATTTCGTGCTAATTGTGCGGTGATTGGCGTTCATTCGCGGCTAACTCATACAAAGGCCTGGAACGCGAGTGTAGTGTCCTATACTAGGGCCGGGTCGGGTCACTCACCAGGGTGTCATCGATACGCTCACGAAAACCTATTGCCAGGAGGCCTGCCGCGGCGATCAGCAACGCCCCTGCAATGAACTGCCCGGTCAAGGTCTCCTGCCAGAAGAGATACCCATATCCGGCACCGAATAATACGGATGTGTAGGTCATGGGGCTTACCGTGGCCGCGGATGCGATGGCATAACCGCGAGTCAGCATCAACTGACCCAGGGTGCCCAATAGACCGATCAAGGCCAACCAGCCCCATTCGGCCGCGGTCGGCTGCCGCCAGCCCCAGAACATGGGGATCGATGAAATCAGGCTGCTTAGCAGCGCAAAATAGAATACCACTCGTACTGAGGGTTCACTGCGTCCAAGACGCCTGAGCGTCACTTTGGCCAGGGATGCAAAACCGCCTCCCAGCAAACCGATCAGTGCTATACGGTTGAACTCCCCTTCCGGATTAAGCACCAGAATCACGCCGATAAAACCGATGCCGATGGCCAGCAGTATCCTTTGACGCAGAGGTTCGCTGAGCCAGAACCAGGCGATAAGCGGCATAAAGAGCGGCGATGTCATCTTCAATAACATACCGTCCGCCAGCGGCAGGTTGGCCAAGGCATAGAAAAAACAGTACATCGCTGAAACACCGGCGACCGATCGCAACAGATGCAGGTGGATGATCTCGGTGCGTAAACTGACCCAGCCGTTACTCCAGACCAATGGCATCAACAAGGCCAGCCCGAACAGATTGCGCATAAAGACCGCCATATCACTGGGCAATGTTTGTGTCACATATTTTACAGACGCCCCCATCGAGGCGAACATTAATTCAGACAACAGTATGAACAGTGCTCCCAACAGGAGATTTTGCCTATACAGCACTGCCTTGATCCCCGCTGTTAACGACTCTGCTCTGCATACAAGCCAATCCAACCCATATCAACCATTGAGACACCTGAATCTTCGTATTGCCGATGCATCCCCCCTATTGTTATCTGCCCGGGATTCAGTAGTACAGGAGGATCTTGCCGGTTACCGGCAATAAATGTTGACATATCAAAATATCGCAATCGCCGATCACTCTATGGCAGAATTGAACAATCTAACAGATTATGCGGAGAATTGTTCACATGCTCTCAATACGCCTTTACACTTTATTAGGCCTGGTAACGCTTATTTCCGGTTGCTCGAGCGTCTACTACGACACCATGGAAAAGGTCGGCATTCACAAACGCGACATCATGGTCGACCGGGTGGAATCCGCACGTGACGCCCAGGCTGAGGCACAGGAGCAGTTTCAATCGGCACTGGATCAATTCGCTTCTGTCATCAATCTTGAGGAGAGTGATCTGAAGCGTGCCTACGATAGCCTCAATCATGAATTTGAAGCCAGTGAAGCGGCGGCGGCAGAGGTTACGGAACGCATCAGCAAGGTGGAATCGGTGGCCGAAGACCTGTTTGAAGAGTGGCAGGAAGAGTTGGACCTGTATGAGAACAAGAGTCTGAAAGCCACCAGCGCCAGGAAACTCAAACAGACCAAACAGCGCTATCAGACCATGCTCAGCTCAATGAAGAAGGCAGAACGGAGTATGCAGCCCGTAATCAATACTTTCCGTGATAATGTGCTGTTTCTGAAGCATAACCTCAATGCCCAGGCAATCGGATCCCTGCGCGGTGAATTCGGTAATCTCAAGGCCGATATCAATAACCTGATCAACCGAATGAACCAGTCGATCAAACAATCAGATGAATTTATTCGTGGTATGCAGAGCTCCTAGCGTTTGGAGAACCGCATAGACTTCAGACAAATCAACGCATGTCGTCAAAGGTACACAACGCTGCTGTCTACAGAGCGAATCACGCGCTCGCATTACTCTTTCTGATCGCCATCGGCGTCAGTTATTATTTCATTTACAGCACCATCGACAACAGCTTGATAATGATACTGGCCGCCATTCTCGGCGGTTATCTGGCCCTGAATATCGGCGCCAACGATGCAGGCAACAATATCGGGCCCTTGGTGGGTTCCGCAGTCATCGGCATGACCGGAGCGATGTTGTTCGCCGCACTGTTTGAAGCTGCCGGCGCATTTCTTTCAGGCGGCGAGGTGATCAGCACCATAAAGCAAGGCATAATAGATCCTAATCAACTGAGTGATGCGGAAACGATAACACGTGTTATGTTTTCCGCCATGATAGCCACAGTTGTTTGGCTTAATTTAGCCACGTTCACAGGCACGCCTGTTTCCACAACACATACCATCGTGGGTGGTGTCCTGGGAGCGGGAATAACCGTTGGCGGAGTTTCCGCCGTCAATTGGCACACCTTGGCCTCTATTACCGTCAGCTGGTTTTTATCACCGATACTGGGTGGAATCATCGCCGCACTCCTGTTGTACCTGATCAAGCGTACGATCACCTATCAGGAAAAGATGTCACGGGCCGCCGGAAAAGTGTTGCCGCTGCTGGTCGGTTTCATGGCCTGGAGTTTCACCACTTACCTGATGGTCAAAGGCGTCAAAGCGAGTTGGCGGGTCGATTTTTTTACGGCGCTGATATGTGGTTTTGCCATAGGCCTGGGTGTCTACATGGTGATAAAACCCCATATCGTGCAGCGTACCGACATACTTCCCAATACCAAATCCGCCGTCAACCGACTGTTCAATATCCCGCTATTGTTCGGTGCCGGTCTTCTGAGTTTCGCCCACGGATCAAATGATGTTGCAAACGCCATTGGTCCCGTTATTGCGATCAAAGAGGCGCTGATAGACAGCCAGACCGCACTGCCTGACCTCTCACTGTGGGAATTGTCGATCGGGGCGGTTGGCATACCCCTGGGATTGATTTTGTATGGAAGGCGCCTTATCGAGACGATTGGCAGCGAAATTACTGAACTCGATCAAGTGAGGGCATTCTGCATTGTCACTTCTGTCACTATTACAGTGTTGTTTGCAAGCCAGTTCGGCCTTCCCGTGAGCAGTACACATACCGCTGTCGGTGCAGTCTTCGGTATCGGCTTTTTACGCGAAATATTAAAGACAAATTATGCCATTCTCCTGGAAACCCTCAGGCAGCAGCACCAAAGCCGGGATAAAGCTCAGATTGAGGCCTTTATCCAACGATTCGATCGGGCAAGTTTCAGTGAAAAAGGTCGTCTTTTGGCGGAATTGGATTCAGACAAACAGTTAAAACTCAGTAAAAAGAAACGCTCCTCACTACAAAAACTCTACCGCTATGAAATCGTCAAACGTTCCACCTTCATACGCATCATTTTGGCGTGGATTATCACCCTCCCGATAGCAGGCCTCTTCGCCTCTTTGATCTATTTGCTGATCGATTGATCAGTTACCGCCTCAACCCCCCTATTTATCTCCAGTAATTTACTTGGTTATTATCGGGCAACAAGGGTCCCGTTTCGATACTATGATGTGATCAAAAATCCCATAAAACTCATTGATTTGTAAAAAAGTGGCAGACATAGTAAAAAGCGCGATATCCAGGCGGAACTAACCAAAGCCAAAAGGAATTATGTCTCCAACCAGCCGTCATTGCGCAAATTCAGTTTTATTGCGATCATGGCTCTATGATCGGCAAAGCAATACGCGCACAGCCTATCCTCAGAACCCGATAATCAAGGCTTGGCTCACAGGAAACTCATCCAGAGTCGCTCCGCAACTCTTCCATTTGGAACAGGGCAAAACTCATGTTTTGCCGGATGCAGTAAAACGTGAACTACGTCACATTCCCCTTCCTCACCTCATGGATGGATAAGTTGTATCAGCCTGGTTGTTTCCTAATATGAAAAGAGGTCAGCACCTGAGAGTTCATCTTGATATGCTGGCCCGCAGCCATCTGCTTGCAGTCATATTCATAGCCTTGGCAATCCTCTTAAATCTTTTGATCACAGCCTATTGGCAATTCAGTCTGGAGCCCAGATTAACTGCACAAACCAATACACTTGCACAAGCCCAGGCTGGAATCCTGGCTAGATTTTTGAGCAACAAAACACCATCCGACTCGCAGGAATTGGAGCAGGCAATGGATACAATACTCCAACTGCAAGACCCTGCAACGCAAAAGCCGATAGTGCAACGCATAGAGGTCAGCACCAGACTTGTAACTGCTGCCAAGGAATTCGATACGCTGGAACTGGCTCGAGGTTTGTCTAACTGCGAGAACTGTCTTGTTTCAGAAGTCGCACTGTTGAATGAACAGACAGGTAAACCGGTTGGCAGCGCCCGAATCCATGTCAATCGGAACTTTCTTACCGCATTGAAGGATGATTTCCGGGAAAAGCTCTGGTGGTCCGGTGTTATCGTAACTTTGATTGTGCTATCTGCTTGGTTATTGATCGAAAATTTCCTACGAAAATTACGTAAGAATGAGTCGAATCTGCAATCAATCATCGATGGCGTCGCAGACCCCCTGTATGTCTATACCACAGACAGAAAAATGGTTTTACACAACCAGGCTGCACATAAACTTGCTTTATCCAATCATGGCATGGATGAGGCGGAGTTTCAGAAATATATTCTTCCCCCGATATCATTGATACGTGATGTGATTACCAACAACAGACCGGTAAAAAGCATCCACAAAATACCGCAGGGTAGGAATAAACTGTTGCGCATGGAACTTCAGGCAAGCCCGTTATCAGATGGCAGCAATAACAACACGGGGATTATCATCACCTACAGGGACCTCACTGATCATCTGGTGTTGTTGGATGAATTGCAAAGTAATAAACATCAACTGCAACAACTTGCCGAAAAAGACACTCTGACGCAATTACCCAACAGGTTCATGTTCAATCGGCTGTTGGATCAGGCGGTCTCCCGAGCCGCCAGAACCCACTCCATGCTCGCCCTGCTGTTTCTTGACCTGGATCGTTTTAAAGAAGTGAATGACAGTCTGGGTCATGATGCAGGCGATACACTCCTCGAGATCGTTGCACAACGTTTGCTGAAGGCTGTCCGTAAGGGGGATGTGGTTTCCCGCATCAGTGGAGACGAATTTGTGATCCTGCTGGCGGATATCAAGCGTCCGGACGATGCCACATTAGTGGCTGATCATATCGTTGAATCCGTACGCCAGAGGGTAATCATTCAGGGTAACCGCCTCCACCCTTCCGTCAGCATCGGTATCAGCCTTTTTCCCAATGATGGCCGGACCGGCAAACTATTGTTGCAGAGCGCCGATACTGCCATGTACCGCGCGAAACGGGAATCACAGAACAGTTATCAACTATACGATCCCAGCATGACACTGATGATACAAGAACGGTTGAATACGATTACAGCACTACAAAGCGCGGTCAATGATGATGATTTCGTCTTGCTGTATCAACCGCAGTATGAGCTGCACACAAAAAAACTGATCGGTGTGGAAGCCTTGCTGCGCTGGAACAAAGAGGGCCGGGAACTGGTATCGCCCACCCATTTTTTGGAATTGGCTGAGGATGTGGGACTGGTATTCCCAATCGGACAGTGGGTATTGCGGAATGTCTGCAGACAAATACAGTCCTGGCGCAGCATGGATCTGATACCGCCGCCGATGGCGGTGAACATTTCCGCCAGTGAATTACTGCACAAGGATTTCGTCGACTCGATTCAGAAGATGCTCAATGAGACAAATTGCAAGGGAGAGTGGTTGACAATCGAAATTACAGAAAGCTCCTACTCCGGTCAAATCGAACTTGCCGCCGAAATCCTGCAGCAACTGAAGGAACTTGGAATTGCCATCGCGATCGATGATTTCGGTATCGAACACTCTTCCCTGGCACGTTTGAAGCAGTTGCCGATAGACAGATTGAAGTTAGACAAGATTTTTTTGCAGAACCTTACCACTGACTCGGCAAATCAGGCGATCATTCAAACCGTCCAGGATCTCGGGCATCGCTTGGGAATCGAAGTGCTTGCGGAAGGTGTCGAAACTCCCGAACAGGAAACCTATTTGATTCTATCAGATTATCGTATGGCTCAGGGTTTTCGCTATGGAAGACCGATGTCTGCGGATAACTGTGCAAAGCGGTTCCACTGAAAGGGAATCGATATCGGATAATTTATATGAGGCAATGGTTATAGCCGTTTTTCAACGACTTTAACTCTGACCCACGGCACGCTCCGAAACGGAAAGTGTTTCAGGCGGTGGCATGCGCTTGACGATGCCGTCAGGCACCTCTCCTCTCCCTGCCTGATAGATGGAGCCCGACTCCAGCACAAAGCAGATCATGACTGTGATCAGTGTCGGCACAACAGCGACACGCGTAATGGCGACCATCATGATATCGCCTTTCGAGCTGCCGCTGGTGGCAAGCATTGCCATTCCCAGTATGACGGCGCTGATGGTATATCCGATTATCAGGATACGGGTACGATTGGCGGAGAGTCGCCAATGGGCGGCGGCGAACCAGTCTCCAGGTGCTGTTTCCACGCTTGCACGATACCAGATAAAGCCGATGACGGAGAATGAAAGCAGCAACGGTATCAGAAATCCCAAGAAACCGATATCGAGCACGATTGCCGCGGGTGCCGCAATCAGATGACAACCCACCAGGTTCACCATGGACAGCTCATGAGGCGTCTTGGCCCGCTTGCGAACCGACTCTTCGACATCGAAAATCATTGTATGCTCTCTCCCGCACATCCGATCATCTTGTGATCGACTATGACACGATTATCCAACCTTGGCGTTGATATTACGCAAACCGGATATTGAAGGTAAACTAAAGCCATGACCATTGACATCGAGATATTAGGTGAATTGCTTGTTGAAAGCGCTCAATCGGAACTGATACCTCGATTCAATCGCTGCGAAGGCCGGATCAAGACAGACGGGAGCCTTGTAACCCAGGCGGATCTGGCAATGCAGCAGCGTATAATGACCCAGTTGAAACATCTCTACCCTGATATTCCGCTGTTGGGCGAGGAGATGCCGGCTGACCTGCAGGCAGCCGTATTAAGTGACGAAAACAGGGGTTTTTGGTGTCTTGACCCACTGGATGGCACTGCAAATTATCTATCCGGTATGCCCTGCTTTGCCGTATCTCTGGCCTATCTGGTCAATGGAGAAGTACAAATCGGAATCATCTACGACCCACTGAGGGATGAGCTTTTTCATGCCACAAAGGGTTCTGGAGCCTGGCTGAATCAGGACAGGCTGACAATCAACTGTGCGTTGGATCAATTGCAAGAGTGTGTGGCAATGATCGATTTCAAGCGACTCGCACCTGCACTTGCCAGTCAATTGGCAACCGATCCTCCCTACCGCTCCCAACGCAGTATAGGCAGTGTGGCCCTCGACTGGTGCTGGCTTGCGGCGGGACGTCTGCAACTCTATCTGCATGGCGGTGCCAGAATTTGGGACTATGCTGCTGGCACGCTTATCTTTCGCGAAGCCGGCGGCCACTTCTGGCTGGGCGAATCAACAGCCATGGCGCAGAGTCAGGTAAATCCCGAAATACAGCCGCAGATGGCGGTCGGTGCGGCCAACCAACAACTGTTTGAAGCCTGGCGCGCCTGGTTGCAAGGTTTTAGTTGACCTGAGCACGAAATACCTTAAACTATCGCGCTCTCGACTCTGGAGCGGTAGTTCAGTTGGTTAGAATACCGGCCTGTCACGCCGGGGGTCGCGGGTTCGAGTCCCGTCCGCTCCGCCATTTTTCAACACAAGACTCAATCGGTCCGATCGGTTGCAGACCCCAAAGACCCGCATACCTTACCCAGAGGGATCGTCTGAAAAACACTGAATTATCCCCGCTCTAGGGCCTGTGTAAAAAAATAGATTACATTTCAGGAAGATTATTCGCCTCACTGGACAGGCTTACTCCCTTATCAATACCGGGCAGGCGGAGTGTGTCTTCAACAGCCGGATAGCCCCAGCAGATTAATCTGTCTATCAGCCAGCGAAACAAACAGTGTCATATTTTTTGTGGCCTTCGCAGAACCACTCTCTACTCGCCATGGAGTCAGATAAAACAGAAAAATTTGAAGCACTACTCAAATTCCCTGGTCACAACCTCCTATTCTTGGCGCTAACGAACAATCAAGTACACGATTCCCGGTTGCCATTGCAACCGCTGCATATTCTACCAAGCAGAGAGAAATGGAAGTGTCGAAATCTGTCAAACTGTTACTGACTATTCTGTTAATCCTCATTCTGACAGGATGTCTAGATAAAAATAGCGCACCGGTGGCAGCTGACGACAGCACCATCCTCAATCAGGGCAGAAGCACAACTATCGATGTATTGCAGAACGACCGGGACAAGGATCATGATCCACTTGTCGTAGTCGCCGGCAAACCACCTTCTCATGGTACTTTAATCATCCAAGATGGCGGTCTGATCGTTTACCAGCATGACGGCTCAACAGCCGGATCAGACAGTTTCACCTATCTTACCTATGATGGCGCTGCCTATTCCGCACCTGCCCAGGTACAGGTAACGATTTTAGTTCCTCCCTATTCCACCGATGACAATACAACAGCCCCAACTACCAACCAACCACCGGTTGCGGTCGATGATCAGGCCGCGGTGCCAACAGGCGGTGCTGTTTCCCTCGATCTGCTGGTCAACGATTCTGACGCAGAGAATGACCCACTCAGCATCGAAACCCTGGGTACTCCCGGGAACGGTGAAGTGGCATTGGAACCTGATGGCACTGTCACCTATCGGCACGACGGTTCGAATACAACCGCTGACAGTTTCAGCTATATCATCAGTGACGGGGATGCCCTTTCCGCCAGCGCAGATGTCTCTATCACCATCACACACGTAAACCAACCGCCCGGTTTCACCCGCCAAGGTAACGATATCCATCTGCCCATCGACACACGCTACGAGTTATCCGTTGAAGCTGTGGATCCTGACGGCGATGAGTTGAGCTATTCGGTCTCCCATCTTCCTCATTGGTTACATTTCTCAACCGATACACATATCTTGTCCGGGCAGCCCTCTTGGGCCGACCTGGGAAATTCATACCCTGTAACGATCACTGTCAATGACGATGAAGTGAGTATTGAAAACCGATTCGTCATCACTGTCGTGGAAAGGTGGCCTGTCACAGACAGCATGGCCCATCGCCTATTGGTACAAGCCACTTTCGGCCCGACACTGAATGAAATCGAAAGCGTCAAGCAGCTGGGAGTGGCGGGTTGGATTGATCATCAGCTCTCCATGCGATCGGCATATACCAATTCTGGCGATGGCTGGCTGAGCCATCTGCAACGTACCCGCGAAATCGCACTACAGGCGGAACCCACCAACAATTGGCTCGCCACCGGTATTTTCAATGAATCGACCGGCGACCGATCAGCCTTGGATTATCAAATGGCCGCATGGTGGGAGAATACCCTGGGTTCACCTTCGATCCCGGGTAACGAGACCGGCTCAGATCAACTGCGTCAACGCGTTGCTTATGCACTGAGTCAGTTGCTGGTTACCTCCGACAGTGTACCGGTCCTGAAATCCCGCGGTGAAGCCTTGGCCGCCTACTATGATCTGTTGGCGGAGCATGCATTCGGTAACTACAGGACATTGCTGGGAGAAATTGCCCGAAGTCCGGCCATGGGTGTCTACCTATCGCACCAGGGTAACAGCAAGAGCAACCCCGCGACAGGTTCGCGACCCGATGAAAACTTCGCCCGTGAAGTCATCCAGTTATTCTCTATCGGACTTTATGAATTGAACCTGGACGGCAGTCCCAATCGGGACGGTGACAGTAGCAGTTATCCGGATCCCGGTCACAACCTGGCAGCCACATACACCCAATACGATATTGAAGAATTAGCCAAGGTAATGACAGGCTGGGATCTGGCAAGTAACAGCAGGTTTGGCAGAGTGAGCAGTAGAGATGGCGACTACACGCACCAGATGGTGTTTCATGCCGAGCAACATGAAAACGAGTCAGCCACTGGCGGAGACGGCTATGTCACTGTACTGGGACAGACATTCTCCCTCAATTCGGGGAATGATCAGAGTGGACTCGATAGTGCTTTGGATGTTCTGTTCAGCCACCCGAATGTTGCCCCCTATGTCAGCAGACACCTCATCCAGCGGCTTGTCACATCCAATCCATCCCCAGCCTACCTGGCCCGAGTGGCACAGGTTTTCGAGAATAACGGTAATGGCGTAAAAGGTGACCTTAAGGCGGTAGTGCGCGCCATCCTTCTAGACCCTGAAGCACGGGATGATCGTTACTTGATCGATCCATCCTTTGGCAAGGCAAAGGAGCCCCTGCTGGCGATAACCCAACTGCTTCGAGCTGTCCATACCTCGCCGTTAAACGGGTGGAGCAGCCAAAGCGGCGTGACAATGAACGGTGTCTATTGGTTCAGGGCACCCCAGACTATATTAGGACAAGGGCCACTGCGTTCCCCATCCGTGTTCAACTTTTACAGCCCCGGCCACATCCCGAGAGACAACCGCTTTATTGTGCATAATCTGGTGGCGCCGGAGCTGCAGATACAGACAGATCAAATGCTGATCGAATACAACAACCTGGTTTTCAGTCTGCTCAACAGTTTCGAAAAAAATCATATCATCCACTTTACGGGTGAAACCCTGGCGGCATTCGGCGCTTCATTCAACAGCCATTCAGAAAAGATATTATTAACCAGTTTCGATACCGAAATATCTCTCTTTGAACAAGCTCTCGAGGGGGACAATGACAGGGACTTTGCATCGATCAATGACACATCTACGGATATAGAGGGTGACACACCCAAGGCGAATGCCATTGACGCCCTGCTCGACCACCTCGATCTATTGTTGCTGGGTGGACAAATGTCCCCTGAGTTCAGATCCGCACTCAAGCATTATCTCGTGGCAAGTGCTGGCACCAACCACAGTAGACCATTCATGGAGGCGCGCTCTGTGATTCGTGATGCAATCACAATGATAGCCACCTCCAGCAGCTACATGATTCAAAAATAACCCGGTAATCCAAGGAAGCGATCAGGCTATGGTGATGCATCGAAGGGATTTTCTAAAACAAGCAACGGTTATGGGAGGTCTCGGTCTGTTAGCTCCCCTCGGCCAACTGTCATATACCAGCCCATGCCTGGCCGCTGCACCGGACTTTTCAGACTACAAGGCACTGGTCTGCATCTTTCTCTATGGCGGTAATGACACATTCAATATGTTGATTCCCTATGGCGGCGCGCCGGGAAAAGGCTATATGGAATATGCCTCCGCTCGAAGAGATCTGGCAGTCGCTGACAGAGACCTTGACCTCAGCTCAGTGACCACCGGCAACACAGATCTGAACCGGGGCAATCTAGGATCGGACAGTGCCAATCCCTACAATGTGAACCAAACTCAAAGCTCTGCTTATACACGAGGCCTCTATCCACTGACCGGTAAGGGCATCGATCTCGCTGTGAGTGGTGTAATGCCGGAACTGGCCCAATTGATTGTCGATAATCGGGTCAGTATCGTGGCAAATACCGGCACCCTGGTCGAACCCGTGAGCCGTGCAGATATTATCGCGGGTGGCGCTGAACTGCCAAAATTCCTTTTTGCACACGACCACCAGCAAAGAGAGCTGCAAACCGGGCGGGCCGATGATCTTGGACATATTGGCTGGGCAGGGCGAATCGCGGATGCCTGGAATGACATCAACGCCGGAAATCCGGTGGGTCTCAACCTGTCCTATTTCAACAATGATCGCATGATGGTCGGTCGAAACAGCTCCCCCCTGGTATTGAAGGCCAACAACCCACCCAACATTGGCCACCTGAGAACAGGAGTCAATCGTTACCGGGATGATCGTCGTGCACTTTTCAAGGCGCTTGCCGGTGTGCAAGGCAACACCAGCCGACTCGATTTCAACACTGCGAATACGGCGAGTACGGGGGACTATTTCAAAAGCCTCTACAATCGCCTGTTATTGAAATCACTCTCTACATTTGACTTTTTAAGCAGCAGTTGGCAGGCGATTCACATGGACTTTGCAACCCCCGATTCTTATGGCCGGGAGCTGTTTTCCATTCCCACCAATCAACAACTGGGCTTTACCAAAAATATCAGCGGAGAACTGATCAGGCAGCTTGCCTCAGTGACAAAGATGATCCATATGGGTGCCTCGGGCATCCTGGGACCAGGATACAACAGGCAGATTTTCCTTGTCCGATTGGGTGGATTTGACACACATGCCGGCCAGGCAGAACACCACCCCCTGCTTTTGCGGGAGCTGAGCCTTGCCCTGTGG
Organism: Candidatus Thiodiazotropha sp. LNASS1; assembly: GCF_964212655.1. Lineage (NCBI taxonomy): Bacteria > Pseudomonadati > Pseudomonadota > Gammaproteobacteria > Chromatiales > Sedimenticolaceae > Candidatus Thiodiazotropha > Candidatus Thiodiazotropha sp. LNASS1. The sequence continues at coordinate 1,354,045 of NZ_OZ156465.1, forward strand.
AAATTTCAGATGGCGATGGAGGAGCTTGGTTATTCACAGCAGGTCACTACATTCACGATGTCCGATTTCGGCCGGACCCTGACAAATAACGGCGATGGCACCGATCATGCCTGGGCATCGAACCAGCTGGTAATGGGCGGTCTTGGTGATCATTCGCCAGGCAGTCTGGATGGTGGAAAGCTGTTCGGCACCCCTCCTGACCTGCGACTCGGCGGTAGCGATGATTACGGTGAAAAGGGGCGCTACATTCCCACTACCGCTCAGGATCAGGTGAATGCCGCCATTGCCCAATGGTTCGGTGTGGATGATTTCCTGATGCGGTCACTGTTCCCCAATCTGGTGAATTTCCAGACTGGGACCGATTACGAATCAGCCTATACCGGGCTTTTTGTCTAGGTCCGGTTAACCCTGTGTCAAACCGAGCGGATCATTGGGATCCACGCCTTCCATAAAGGGGATATTGCGGTCACGGTGGGTAATTTGATAGACCAAACCTATCCAGTTTCCGATAACCGCTTCAGCCGTATCATGCCAGGTATTATCCAGCGTATCGGTGACCAACGCCTCCGGAAAGGCCGGCATGGGTTGCTGTTTCGACATGGCCTGTTCGAGATGTTCACGATACTCGTTGAAAATCGCCTGATTACGCAGGGTGAAATAGTTGTCCGGAAAGGGTGGATAATCTTCGCGCATGCGGTTGAAATAGAGGGTAACCTCTCTTTTGTACTCCTTGAGAAGACTGATGGTGTCATATTCAGGATGCCCCTGAAAGTAGACAACCCTCAGGCCATCCTGACTGACAGCCAGATGGACCCCCCCCTCTTCACTCTCCACCAGGACCTTGAGTCCAGCCCGTTGGAATTGCTCCCGGGTAATCTGGTTGAAACGGGAGTGCGGCACATCGAAGCGGGTATTGACATCATTCACCAGAGGATGTTTCGGATCCATGACCCGGTGGCTGTAGACACCCCATAGCTTATCCCCCATATGGGTACGTTTCTGACCATGATGTGATTGAACAACAGCATGGGTCGCCAGACAGGAGCAGAGTACGGAGGTTACATTGTCATAGGCCCAGTCGACCACTTCGGTCAAGGGCTGCCAGAATGCCTCCTGGGCCAGATCCGGGTGTGTGACATTGGCGCCGGTGATGATCAGCGCATCCAGGCCATCCTGTTTGATCTGGCCGAAGGTCTCGTAGTAGGCCTCGATATGAGTCCTGGCCTTTTCACTACGCGGTAATTCATCAAGGGTGAATGGGTGGACGAAGAACTGCGCGATGGGATTGGCCTCTCCCACCAAGCGGAAAAATTGTCGTTCAGTCGCCTCAATCGCGCTGTCGGGCATCATATTCAACAGCCCGATATGCAGCTCGCGTATATGTTGATGTGTCGCCCTGTCCGGTGAGAGGACGTTCTGCCCCTCCTGTCGCAGGCGATTGAAGGTAGGCAGTTCAGTGTGTGCAACCAACGGCATGACGATCCCCCATTCAAAGCGCTACGGACTGAGTACTGGATTCCCTGTCGATGACCTCTTCCAGCAGCTGCAGAAAATCGGATTCACTGTTGACCATGGATAGCTCCTGAGTCGTCACTGTATAGCCGTAATCACGGGCGATTGCCTGATAACGCGGTATCCGGGCGCGAAACAGGCGCGGAAAAACCCAGCGCGTGAAATCAAACGGATCGATTAGCGAAACATATTCCAACTCATTGATTTGCATATATTCGGCCAGGTGGTCGTCAAGAAACGCCTCACGATAATAGAGTGGTTTTGGATGTGACACGGAGCGTGCGATCAGTGCCGTTTCATCCTCCTCGGAAGCCTTGATGTAGAGAATCAGCGAGTACTCGGCGAGAAACTCCAGCAGACCAGGTTCATCCAGTTCGCACAGGCTGCCACCCACATCATTGATGAAATGTGAATAGCCGTAGATCATGCGCGATTTACGTATGAAGCTTGGCACATCGTACATGGCGGCGATCTCGGCCTGGCGATGCAGACTCTGACGCCGCTTGAATTCGGTCAGCGGCATCCCTCCCAACTCCGGATTGCCCAGCATTCCGAGAAAGGTGGAGACCGGTTTAAGGTTATGGAAGGTGATATTGTTGCGGATGAATATAGAATCCGAGCGCAACAGATCACGCAGCAAAGGCACACTCATGGCCTGATCTTTGATGCTGTCGAGAATGGGTTCGTCCAGATAGCGGGTACCGATGCGGTAGTCTCCCGAATAGTGAAACCACTCCTTCCGTCTCAGTAGATTCGACAGGCGGGTCTTACCCACACCGGACATACCCAGCAGGGTCACACATTTCCGATCCCAGGCACGAAATTGTTCAACACTCAATCTCACGATATCTACGCTCCAATTCACTGAGAGGCCAATTCTACGGGCTAGGGCCTGTTAACACTAATCCAATCAGCCCTGCTGGGCTATTTTTTCGTCCGGCAAGGCAGAATGAACGAATGATAACGCCGCTGGGCGGAAAAATAGCCCCAGCCCTTTGGGTTGGGCAACAAAGGAAGTGCCCTTGGGGTGCGCCCAGAAGGAAGTGCCCTTGGGGTACGCCTGAAATAGCTCCAGCTACAATCGGACCGGCTTGCTTGCTATGATGACTTTGACACAACAATAAAGGCATCAGCCAGTATTTGATTACAAGCAGATGAATATCAAAGACCTCTCAGTCATCCTGGTGGAACCCTCGCAGACCCAGCGAAAACTCATCGCCAAGCAACTCGCAGCACTGGGAATCAGCCATATCGAATTATTCAGCAACGGTAGCGACACGCTGCAGGCCCTGCCTACAAGTAAACCGGACGTAGTTATCAGCAGCCTCTATTTGCCGGACATGACCGGGACCGACCTTGTATTTGAGATGCGTGACGATGAGGAACTCATGCAAACCGCATTTATGTTGATCTCCAGTGAAACCAGCCTTTCCTACCTGGATCCGATCCGCCAGGCCGGCGCCGTGGCAATACTGCCAAAGCCCTTCACCCACGACGACCTCTATCTGGCCATGCAGGCCACCCTGGACTATGTAGAGACGCCCGATCTGGAACTGCACGACATCGACACCGAAAACCTACGAATTCTGATAGTCGATGACAGCGGTATGTCCCGCAAACATATACGCCGCATTCTGGAGGCTATGGAGATTGAGAGCATTACCGAGGCAGGCAATGGCGCCGAAGCCGCCAGCCTGATCGACCAACATTATTACGACCTGGTCATTTCGGATTACAACATGCCTGAAATGAATGGTCAGGAATTGGTCGATCATATCCGTGATCAAAGCGGGCAACCCGGCCTCCCTATCCTCATGGTAACCAGTGAGTCCAATGAAAACCGACTGGCGGCAGTACAGAAATCCGGTGTTTCAGCAATTTGTGACAAACCCTTCACAACAGAGTCCATACAGAGTCTGCTACAGCAGATTCTGTTGGATCTATAAACTTAAACACTCGCATTAAGAGATAAATTCATTTAACATTTCAGGAAGTTAATTCACCCCACACATAGATATACCATAATGAATATCGTATGCAGCCATCCCACAACCTTAGATCAGCTGCCATAGAGCATATACAGCGGCATGGAAAGCGTGCCGAAACCGAAGTGGATACCTGATACTGTCCAATTGGCAATAGGGGTTGGCATGTCGACAAATCAAGGAAGAGTCAAGCATTGAACATCGATGCCGTTAATGAGCTAGGAAAGTGACCATCAGAAATACCCAACATTAGGTGTGGCGGCCGGGAATCGCGCCGAATCCGCCTGCAACCTCTACCGATGGTCACAGATGTGGTGTCGATGATCCTGGGACCAAAGCGAAAATCGGGCGAAACCTTGTCATTATGTCAAACGTACTTATCATTGATGATCAATCAATAACCAGAATGATTTTACAGGAATTGGTTGGTTCCATAGATAAGGATATCACTTCAACCTGCTTTGCCGACCCCACCCAGGCGCTCGAATGGGCAAAATCCCATGAAATCGATCTGGTTATCACGGATTACAAAATGCCGCAGATGGATGGCATTGAATTTATCAAGTGGATCAGGCGAATACCTCGCTGCAATGATGTTCCGGTGATGATCGTCACCTGTGTGGAGGATCAATCGATTCGCTATCTTGCACTGGAATCCGGTGCCAACGACTTTATCACCAAACCCATTGATCATACGGAGTGCCGCGCCCGTTGCCATAATATGCTCACCATGAGTCTGCAGCGAAAACTGATAAAGGACCGGGCGTTGTTGTTGGAGCGGGAGATCCGTAAAACCACTCAGGAGCTGCATGACCGGGAGCAGGAGACCTTGATGAGGCTGGCGAAGGCCGGGGAGTACCGGGATGAAGACACCGGGAACCATATCCTGCGCATATCCCGCTACTCAAAGCTGATTGCCCATCGCCTTGGTCTATCTCACGAACGATGTGATTTGATCGCCCAGTCCGCACCCATGCATGATATAGGCAAAATCGGCATACCTGACGCCATTCTTCTGAAACCAGGGCGATTAACCCTGGAAGAGTACAAAATCATGCAACGCCACACGCTTGTAGGCTATGAGATTCTTAAAGACAGCCTCTCAAAATATATTCAGATTGGAGCAGTTATTGCGCTCAATCACCACGAAAAATTCAATGGTGAGGGCTACCCACACGGCCTGAAGGGCGATAGCATTCCTCTGGAAGCTCGTATCGTGGCCATCGCCGATGTGTTTGACGCCCTGGTAACCGACAGGCCATACAAAAAGAGCTGGCCTATGGAGAAGGCGATTGAGTATATTAATGAGGAGCGAGGCAAACACTTCGATCCGGACTGTGCCGAAGCCTTTCTCAGTGAACTACAGGAGGTAGAATTGATTCACCATGCATTAAAAGCCGCCCCCAGAAGGACCGATGCGTGAGCATACCTGCGGAGAACCGCCTGCCATCCCCGGCTGATCCATCCATCACGGGACGCCGATACCACGGTACGGCTTTTATCATTAGCAGCATTGTGGTCTGCTATATGGTGAGTCAGTTTCTCTGGCTGGAACCGTCTGCAGACCAACTGGCAACCGTCACCCTGGCTGCTTATTACGCCATGATACGGATGATCCAGCTCATCACAATTCGTAAACCGTATCATCTCCCGCTGCATTTACATGGTCCGCTGGTCGTTTTCGATCAAATATACCTGGGTGTTATGACACTGTCCGGACTACCCGTCTACTTGACATTGCCACTGAGTGGACTATTGCTCTTTATGACGAGATCACTGGGTGTGAGTTATGTATTAATCGCCATACCCGTAACTTTTGCCATTGTGCTCTATTCACTGATCGGCTTTTCTGGTTTTCAGCTGAATGCGCCGACTGCCATCATCATATCACTGGCGATGGTTTTCACTGCCAGCCTCAATATACTGCTGCCACTATTCATCGCGGCAATACGCAAATCCAGCCCATCGGAAAAACGCAATTCACAGGAGAACGAATCTCAGGAATCTGAGCAAGCACCACAACAGAATACACGTTTTTTCTCTCCTATCATGGAGAAATCAGGGCCGCGTATCCTGATAATATCAAATAACGATAATCGGCTGACATCAATAACCGACCACTTCAACGACTGGGGCTATGACTACACAATCAGCAGGAATTGTGTTCAGGCGTTCAGGCACATGCTGTCACGTTATCAGCTCAATAAATTCGTTTCCTACACAACTGTGATAGTTGATCAGCAGGGGCTGGATCTCGACCCGATATCACTGGCGCAACTGATACAAAATGAACCCAGGCTGGCAGGTACAAGACTGATCTGCTACAAGGCTCCCTCTGTTCTTCATCAGCAATCACATCAGTTATACCAAGCGGGCTATGCCGCACTCCTCGAAAGCCCCCTGAATAAAGCCCGACTGTTCAGTGCGCTTCACGGGGAGCAACAGCAATACCTGGATTCCACCAACATTATCTGCCTCTCAGAACACAGAGCACACAAAAAGAGCAAACAAAAACAGGGAATTATCCTGCTTGCAGATTCCGCGTCTTCTGAAAGAACCACTCTCAGTAAAGCACTTATTCAGGCAGGCTATAAAGTGCATATGGTGGATGATGGCGATCAGGCACTTGATGCGCTTGAAGAAGAATCCGTTGACCTTGCGATTGTCAATATCAACCTCTCAATTATGAGCGGCACCCAAGTACTCAAACTCCATCGCTTTACCACACCCTATAAACAGTGGGTGCCATTTGTATTTTTGAGTAATGAAAACAATGCGGATACGTTACGGCTCTGCCGTTCAATCGGAGTACAGGCCTGCTTCTTCAAACCTGTGGTTGCGACCGATTTGCTGGAGATGATTTCTACATTGCTCACCCAGCATCAATCAATAGATACCGACCTCAACCACTACCACATATTACCTGAAGAGAACAATCTAACGCATTTTCAAAACGCCAGCCTGCTGGATCATATGACACTTTTACGTCTGGAACGGCTGGATAGCGGCATCACATTCATTAATGACTTGATCAAAATTTTTGAGGCGGAAGGGTCAGTAATACTACGCACCATGCGGCAAGCTGTGGATAGGAAACAATTTGGGCTATTTCTCGATCAAGCGCAAATACTACTGGACAGTGCCGGCCAACTTGGCGCATTTGCCCTGTATGAGCTGAACCGTAATGCGACCAGGTTACGAGCATATGAATTCGAATATAGAGGTTATGAAGTATTGGAAGAAATAGAAAAGACCTTCAACCTCACCTTACAAGCCTACTCCCATTATCTCTCTCAGCGTGCCGCAGCGCTGAAAAAGGACCGAATTTAGATTTTGCAACGTCGCTGCGGTATATAGCTAAGGTTGCCTCTTTTGAAGATAGTGGTTCAGTGCCTGACAGGTTACGGAATAGGTCGAGGATATTTTTGCCAACATCTTTACTCCGCGGCTATGTAAATCCGACTGTTCGATACCTGACACGGCAGAGCACACCGTCTTGAGAGAGAAGGCTCCCATACCCGAGGCATTGTCTGCGATGGCATGGGCACTATCCCGATATTGATTAAGATCCCCCTCCTCCAATGACTTTTGCATATTTATCAGCTGGGCATCACTGTCGCGTAAAAAGCTATCAGCCATACTCTGCAAAAAATTTGGGTCTTTACTCAGTTTTTCCAAATCCATCAGTGTCTTGTGATCGAGCACCTGAAGATGCCTCACCGAATTGGCCTCTCGTAGAGGCTGATCCATCAATGTACCCGGTGGAATGTCCATCATTTCTATACCCAATACACGATTCACCATTTCAAGCAGGTGAGATGAACGGACCGGTTTAGTCAAATAGGCGCTGACACCAATCTCATCACACTGTTTAACAGCTTCCGTCGTTGCATTCGCTGTAAGAATCATGAATGGCATCTGCGCTTCATCCACATGCATGGTGCGGTAGTGTTTTATGACATCAATACCACCGACATCTGGCATTTGCAGGTCCACTATCGCCAGATCATAGGGTTTTGTATCCAATAGCGCTATCGCCTCCTCTCCATTGGAAGCCACATCAACGGTATGACCCTGCATTTCCAATATTTTCTTTACAACCTTCTGGTTGATCAGATTATCTTCCGCCAACAATATACAAGAGTGTGTGGATTCTCTCGGAGGTAACCCCTTAAACACCATAGACCCGGCATCTACTCCTTGTCGTGTCTTGTGAAGTACATACATGAATGCATGGTGGAGCTTTTTATGAGTGACGGGAGGTGACACGATGGCGGAACATCCATCACTATCACCTGCCTTGATATCATCCCTTACACAGACTATAGAAAGTCTGTCCAGACTTTTTTCCGCCCTGATCGCGCTTATCAACTCATCAACAGCGAGACCTGTGTAGTTTTCGTCAATAATTGCCATATCAAACGGAGAGTCCATTTTCTCCGCATTCAATAACTCAAGAAAGCCATCGGCAACACTGGTGCACACTTTTGTTATCATCTGCCGTTCCTGCAGATAATCGAGTACATGGTTTTCATTTGACAGCAAATCAGTAAACAGAAGCACTTTGACTTCATCGAGACATATCTCATCATCTAACAGCTTCCCTGGCAGCGCGGGTAATACGAACCAGAAACGACTGCCTTCGCCAGGCCGGCTTTCAACTCCGATTTCCCCTCCCAACAGCTCAACCAACTGTTTTGTAATCGTTGTCCCAAGTCCGCTGCCGGTTTGTTGATGAATTGTTGTCTCATCACATTGAGAGAAACGGTCAAATATCCGCTGTTGCTGGGATTCCGAAATACCAATACCGGTATCGATCACCTCAAACAGCAGCCAGGAATCTTCTCCTTTAAGGTGCTCTCCCGCGGTTGGAGAGAGCCGCAGTGTTACACTCCCTTGTTCGGTAAACTTGATAGCATTATTTAGAAGATTGATCAGTATCTGTCGCACCAGTTGCGGATCTGTCCGAACCACAGGCGTTACGGCCATATCGATCCAACTGTTCAACTTAATCGATTTTGCATCCGCGCTAGGCTGCATCATCGCCAGGACATCCTGAATAAGTCGTAAGATGTCGTGATCTTTGAGTAACACTTCCACCTTACCTGCTTCGATTTTCGAAAAATCAAGAATATCCTCTATCAGATTCAACAATGTCTCAGCTGATGCCTGAATTGTGCGCATAATCTCCCGTTGCTCGATTCCCATTGGCGTGCTCGCCAACAAATCGGTCATCCCGACAACACCGTTCAGAGGAGTACGAATTTCATGACTCATATTCGCCAGAAAACGGCTCTTTGCCGTGCTGGCGGCTTCAGCCCGTAACTTTTCTTTTTCCAGGCGTCTCAACAGTAGTGTTACATACAGGGTGGTTATCAAAAGCCCGATTAACAGGCCGGTACTCATAAGCTTGTGCTGAAACCAGAATTCATTGTTCATTATCACAATGCTGAATCCGATCAGACTAAGCCCGCTGGTCAGGACGAGTGCAGTGGTACCAAAACGAAAACCATTGCCCAAACTGATCCAGAGATAGAAGACATAGAGCATTGCCGCATATTCTCCGCCTATCCACATTGACCAGGTGATCATCCCCACATCGAACAGCATGGTCATTTGACGGCGTAAAAGATAGCGCTTTGGATCGATGGTAATCGCAATGAGAATACAAATTGCGACGAAGAAATATAGCGAAGCAATATAACGAAGCTGATGAAAGAGGTCATCCGGTGGCGTGAAGAGTTGCAATGCGAAGCAATAGATTAGCATCAGTATTGCCATCACGACGCGCACAATCGACTGCTCCCACTCCCGGTCTGGGGCGGACTTCAGTCGATCAATGATTGTTTTGAGTTGCATGACTATTACTGCGTCCTGCTTAATTGTTCTTCAAGCCCCGTGACAGTTATTCATCACACCCCGAGAGAGAATCACGGGCATTAACCATATTTGCATCATGGTTGATTACGTTTTCGAGCTGAGTTCCGTAGTAACCATGCGATAATCAGTTAACATTACCATATCAATCTATCGCATAGGCGACAGATTCCCCGGCTATCGGGTATTAGGGTCTGTTAACACTGCAAATAGTATAGTTACTTAAGCGAGGAATAGTGTATGGGATTATAATTCAACGTTTACAGAACTAATGTTTACGACTTGCTCGAATATAACCCAATGCTGCGGGCCTTCCATGTCTGCTTTCGGTCCCCTGCACCCGCACCCCGTTCGACGGATCTTCTTGCAACGATAGTCAAAGCATCCGGAATAAGTTCCACCTTTATCTCTTCGAATTCGAAAAGCTACTGATATTGTCTGAGGAGTGCATTATCACATCGCTTTCTGTGAACCTACTGGAATGATGCTCAATTGTAAACCATCACCTGTACTGGTGGTTTATACAGATGAAAACTGATCTGCTTTGTTAAATAAACACCTAAGATATTTCGATATATCAAATTATCGATCGGTGATCAGGTAGATTCAATTGAGCGGCTCCCATCGGAGCCGCTGATTGTGTTTCAGTGATGGCGACTTATATCCACCGGTTCAGCATCACCCAGCAGGTGGGCGAACTGTTCACCTGAAACCTTGATCAAGTGTTCGTGATCACCCGACTCGAAATAGACCTCGGGTTGATTCAACAATGTTCTGTCAACCAGAGTGATCAGCTTGTACGCAGTACCGAGGGGTGGTATGGCGCCCCGTTCGCAGTCGGGAAAGAGCTGTATCAACTCATTCTCGGTGGCAAGGCCTACCTCTCTATCGAGCAAGCGATGCAGTTTTCCCAGGTGGACATGGTAATCGCAGGGCACAACCACCATCATGTACTCATCCCCCTCCTTGACGATGACTGCCTTGGCTAGATGGTCACTCTCCACATGGGCGGCGCCGGCACTCTCCATACTGGATTGGGTATGTTTATGGGCGATCAGCTCATAGGGTATGGCTTGTCCCTCCAAATAGGATCGGACGGTATTGGAAACACTCATGGCTTACCTCCAAATGGCTAGTCAGATGAAAGGCCACTTCGCATAGGGTTATTTACGGTATACCACAAAAAAATGACAGCGTTTTGAATCGATGAAGGACTCTATATCAATTTTAGCCGATCCTCAGCATTGTGTTGGGAACGAATTTGCAGGTACCGACAAATAATACGAGGTCATGGCGTCATCAGATCGTGCTGGATTAATTATTTCATTTGCATTGTTGGGTGACGATAAACATTGGTCACTGATTTTGTCGGCTACAGAGAATACAAGTGAGGTAATCGGATTAGTGTTATCAGGTCCTAGGGCATTTCAAAAATCCGAAAACGTTTGTTGATGAACTTCATCAACACCTGTACTAGCGATATATTCACTCCATTCGGCCCGGGTAAGATTTCTCCCGGCAACCTGCCTCGCCAGACTCAGGAGCTCAACATCGCTGAGTTGCGCATAACGATTGTTAATTCCTGAGCCTGCAGCAGGTTTCTCGAACATCCATAACCAAGGCGGACCATCTTCATCCAGTGTAACCAGCCAGTCTTTGTCTGGTGCGAAAATGATCTCTTCAGTCTCTATCTGCCTGCCAAAGAATGTGAAGGGCTGTTGTGCCGGATTACTCATGTCGAAATCCCATACCATCGGTTCCGCCGCCAACACCAAGAGAGCATTTCTGTTTTTGAAAAACCCCAGTGAAGATACCCCGCGTCCCTTGACATCAAATTCACGCATCATGCGCAGCTCCCTGTTGTCGCGTTTCGATTCGGCATAGTCGTTCAAATCCCAGATGCGCACCTTGGAATCGTATCGGCTTGCCGCGGCGATCCAGCGATCGTCACTGCTGAATGTAATATGATTCACCTCTTCCGGCAGTGTCAAATAGGCCCGATACGACTCATCTCCCAAGTGCCACAGTGTCACACCCCTGTCGTTGTCACCGCTATCGCCAACCTTCCATCCGACAACCGCAAGCCAATTCCCATGGGTACTGACATCCAGCATGGAGATGGCCCTGGACTGTAGAAAGTCTTTCTTATCGATGGCAATCCGCCATGCGTTATTGTCAAGGCGCCATAAGTCAATCTTGCTGCCGCTTACCGCCAGGCTGTTATCAGTATCGGCAGCGGCAAGCCATCGACTGTTCGCGCTGAAACGCAAAAGGCGTATACCGGCACTTCCTGCCAGCTTTTGTGACATACCGGCTCCACCTTCATCAAGGTTGCGCAGATCGATCAGATTCGGTGTGAGATCGCGATCGAGTATAGCCAACCAGTTTCCATCGTCGGTAAACACCATATCGTCCAAATCGCCCCAGTGTTCACCAATCTTTGATAGAGGCAATTCAGTACGGATGTTTTGTGTATCCATGAGGCGGACCGTATATTTGCCTTCAACTACGATCAACCAACGCCCATCCAGCGTGAGCGCTACTGGTTGAGCATCGACCTCCACTACCTCTTTGCTCTCCAGGTTCACGAGATATTGAGTTGGCTTGTTTTCATCGTCGGATTCAGCCTGCACCATAAACCAGTTGCCTACGGGTCCATAGGTACGCTGTACCTTGCCTTTTGACCAGGGAATCAAGTGATACGATTTGGATAGTCCATATGCATCAAGTTCGATAAAATGCAGTCCGTTGCTGCTTGCAAATACGATTGAATCACTGTCGACAGAAAATGATGAGTAATAGGAACCAGCCAGTCCTTTGGCCATCGGCCTTGCCATGTAAGTCGTTAGCAGTTTTGCCAAAGTCTTGCGCACTTCCTGTACCGTTTGTTCGCCTGCCCGCTGGGTAATACGCATACCCTCCGCCGCGAGAAGGATCGCTAACTGAGGATTGGCACTCACCAGATTTTCCGCTTCCGATGCCAGGTTAAGGGCAACAGTTCGGCGATGATTGACTTGGGCTTGTTCGAAATTATCTGCCGTTTTTGTACGTTGTATGAGGAAGAGCACTGCAAGAGACAGTACAATGAAGAGCCCGATCGAGCCGACTACAATGGTTCTTCGACGTATTCGCGTCGCGAACGTCCGGCTCTCTTCAATATATTCTTTTTGCAGTTCGGTTGAGGCCGGCTCTTTGCCTAAAATGGATTGTTTCAACCACTCCTCCGCCGAGATGAGATCATCGCCGCGAAGCACATAACTCGAATTCCGCTCCTTTATATCCCACTCGCGTGCGCGTATGTGTAAGCGTGTATGGCGGCGCACCCAATCATGGTCTGTCTCAATGGTTTCAATCAGTTTTTCCAGACCATCGGTATAGGCTTCACCTTGATCGAATGGCAGCCAATTCAGTTTTCTCAACTGTTGTGGTACCTGTGCGGGATCGACAGGACGGTAAACTATCGGAATCAATCGCTTATAGTTTGACAACGCATAGTTTATCTCTTTCTCACATTCAGCGGATGCTGCCGATTCAGGGCTGATCACAAAGATCACGGCCTGGGCTGAATCAATTGCCTGTTGGATTTCCGGACGCCATTCAACCGCATAAGGAATGCTGTCTTGATCGACCCAGACTTGATAATCTCTCTGTGTAAGGCTTTCTCGTAGTTTAACTACGAAATCCGTATCCACCCTGGAATATGAGATAAAGATATCATCCATCGCAAATAATCACTGTCCATCATAATTCATTGGAGTATGGCCGCATGCTAAGCAGTCAGATCATTCAATTATATCTGATTACATCTGACATACCGGGACATACTGGATCAGCAATACACGACAACATTGTTCCTGGTACTACGCAGCTCTTCGCTAAATATTGAATCAGATTCATACGCATAGGCTTTCACATGGCGTGCAGATCTTTGTAAAAGTTCCATAACTGCTTTTATAGAAGTAACTTTTGCGACTTACATTCAGCTTTCGATCTTGTATCTCATATTTTTAACCCCGCCACTATGTTGCACCGCACAATTTTCACCTATACTATGCACTATATGCAATTGCTCCGCGGAGGTATGGCGATGAGCAAACAACTGAAAATCGATGCAGAGTACTGCGAACGAATCATCCTGGATTCCGGTGATTGCGTCTGTCTGCGGATGGTCCGGCCTACCGATAAGGCGACAATGCAGCGCGCCTTTACTGAGCTTTCCGGACCTTCCCGCCATAAACGATTCTTCGGTGCAAAACAGTCCCTCACCAAGGAGGATCTGCGTTATTTCACCGAGACTGACGGCTGGGACCATTTTGCTCTGGGGGCGGTAGTCATCGGTGAAGACGGCCGTGAAGGGGATGGGCTGGGAGTGGCCCGTTACATCCGGTTGCAGGAAGACTACGAGTGCGCGGAAGTCGCCATTACCGTCATCGACCGAATGCAGGGCAAGGGAATCGGCCGCATGTTACTGGAACGCCTGACCACTGCTGCTATCGAGCGGGGCATTCTGAGATTTCGTTTCGAGTGTCTGGCCTATAACCAGGAGATGCAAAACCTGGTAAAGAAGGTCTGCCGTGTTGTTGAGACCCGTTCTGACGGTGAGATCATGATTGCCGAAACCGACCTTCCCCGCCAGGATCCGGAGACTACCCCGATCACTCAGGAGCAAGTGTTCCTTTTTTATGATCTATTTCGTGCCATGGCGATCCACTCTGTGGATCTACAGATGAGCCTGAACCGGGCGGCTGTTAATCGGACCATGAAGACAACTTTCATAGGCGCCGACCTACTGAAGCGGATCAAGCGCCCTGACCTCTTCATGTCGCGCTGAGACCCAGGTCGGGAAGAAAGCTGGTTAAGTATAAAAAGTAAGGCCATGTAAGCCCGGCATTGACCTGCGCCGATATCGTCCTGAGGATAGTCCTTAGAGACTTTCCGCTGATTAAGCGGTAGATGAAAGCGCCCGTACTGAAATTTTACTCGTCGAAAACCTGGAACCGGTCACCCGGTTTGATCTCGGGTGACACCACTCTTACCCATCCCTTCTGCGGACCATTGGAGCGCCCCAGGTAGACCACTGAAATCTCGTTTCCATCCGGACGCTTCAACCAGTATTGCTCGTAACGTTGCTGAAGCGCACGCTCGGGTATCAGCACGGCGCCGGAACGCATCGGAATATCAAGTGCCAGGTCGACCCTCAATCCCCCCCTGTATGCAGGCAGGCCGGTGGAGAGTTCGAGTTCAAGATGTATCTTGCGTGACTGCTCGTCGAATGCAGGTGATATCCTGATTATCCTGGCCGGCAATTCCTCTTTAAGTTCCGGCAGATAGACTATGAGTCCCGCCTCCGCTTGTGTCTGCAAGGCCTGATACTCCACCACACTGAGCGCAAATGGCGCCACCAGACGACTGTAATCGCCAATCTCGACCACCGGTTCTCCGGCGCTGACCCACTTGCCCGGTTCGACATGGCGCGCGATTACCCGCCAACCGGCCGGTGCCTCAATGCAAAGCCGCTCCTTGCGCTCTTTCAATATCTCGGCCGCAATAATTAACGCTTCGATCTGGGTTTGGGTCTTGTCCAGATTGCGCTGTGCCGTATCCATTTGGCTTTGGGTCGAGCTGTTTTTTTTCAACAATTTGCTGTAACGGGCCACCTCCTTTCGAAAATAGGCTTTATCAACCTTCAATGCCTTGCGTTCTGCTTCATTTGCACGCAATTCAAGATCCAGATAGGTATCATCAAGACAAGCAAACGGCACTCCCTCCTCGATACGGTCGCCAATATCAGCATTTACGGATATGATACGCCCCGCTTGTTCCGCGGAGAGGGTTAGCTTTGAGTGGGCCCGGGTAAAACCAGACTGTATCTCTCTTTGCACTGCGGCCTTCACCTGCACTAAATTTTCCGCTGCAAAGAGCCCGGAGACAGAAATCACTGAGATGAGTAAAGACAATAAAACGCGCAATCTCATAGTGCGGTACATCCTATAACTCAGGCATAGACTGAGACTGTATATGCAAGGCTAAAATATATGATGTTCGGATCGAGTTAACTGTAGTTACCCTGTTGATTAATGCAACGGGTATCAGGTCACTGATTTTTAATGGATATCCGATCATTATCACATTTTTGCCGATGGCTTGCGAATCTTATAGAAACCTTTCTGTTGGGTGTATGCAGTGTATGGCCAGAGAGGGGGAGAATGCCGCTACGGTTTTTCTTACGGAATGATATGCGGTTCACCTATTGATCCATGCCTATTCAACAATCCGCCACTCAATATGACTTGTGTATAAATGTGTGTATGTGTATAATTAAATCATTGTATCAGCGGAGTCTTCAATATCATGGCCACTGCCGAAAATCTGGTCCGCAAACAGATCATGCTGTCTACCGACAACATTGAAAAACTCGACAAACTGTCCAAGCAACGCGGCACTTCTGCTGCGGAGATCGTAAGACTGTCGATAGAATCCTATGATCCCGATTCAGCGGACATAGAGGAAAATGAATTGCTGGAACTAGTTTCCGAACGCTTGAAAGAAGCGATCAAGGAGACAGCCAGCACCAGGAGACGTCTCAATAAAGCGCTCAAAAAACTGGAATCACAGGAAACGAAATAGTGTCAGGTTTTAAAGAGATGCTGTTGGATGTACTGCGTCTGACAGACGAAGTAAAGCGCATGAATAAGGACATCGAACGGGTTGAATCGATCATGCTCGATGTAGACAAACGGGTGGTTCGCCTGGAAACCATCGTCGAGATTGCGAAGTCACAAGGCGGCCAACCAAAACTGCCAAAGAAGTAGCGAAAAGTGAAATCGTGGCGGCTTTAAAAGGCTATGCTGCAGTCTCCGGGGGCCGTTCGGTCATGGGATGCAATCTTGCTTCCGCCTCGATCCGCTTACCATTGCCCCACGCCCTTACCGCTTCCACAAACCAACCCTGACGCGTCGGATGCGGACGGATGATATCCTGTTCTACAACGAAACTGCCATCGCTGTAAAAACGGAGCTGCCCGAATTTCACACCCTTTTTGTCATGCCAGTCACCGACCAGTTCATATTCACTGCTTGATGGATCGCGCTCAAGCCGGTAGTTGGCTTCGATCGGTTTTTTCAAGTCAATATCCTTCTGATCAAACCCCAGCCTGGCAGTCTCTTCATACATTCGATCGATGATCTTATTGGCGAGTACTCTGATCTTGTAATAACGGATTGCGATTATCTCATCCATCACAGCCTCCACTTTGATTGTATTCAACTACCGGAACGATACAGTCGCGATATTGACTCAATTCTGTTTCATTAGGGTGACTATTTCCTGAGGGATTTTTTACAATCAACCAGATTCTCTTAGGCCTACGCAAGCAGTAAATAAAGACAAAAAACCGGGACATGCCGGCTAGAATGGATACACCGGATCACCTTCTGACACTATGAATCTGAGAGTGACAGGCTGGTCATTGAAGGTGAGGGAGTTTTTGTACGGCACAGTAGAGATCTGTGTATCATATCAACAATAAGCAGATCGACCACATAACCGGACCGGTATCTTATGATTAATCAGTCAAAGAATTGAAGTACATTAAATGATAAGTATGTAATCGACTCTCATCTTGATTTCACGCAGCTGTCATGCCTGATAATGATCATCACGCAATCCATACAGCAAAAATCGGGTCAAACACAAAACGATGGCTCATGAAACAAAACTGGTGAAGCTCCCGGACAACAGGCATCTGGCGTATGCCGAATATGGAGATCCTGAGGGGGTGCCGGCCATCTACTTACACGGCTTTCCCGGCTCCCGCCTTGAGGCTCGCCTGTTTGACCTGCCGGCGCGTCAACACGGACTGCGGGTAATAGCGCCGGACCGTAATGGTCTGGGGCTGTCGGACCCAAAACCCGGAAGACGGCTCATTGACTGGGCGGTGGATGTGGAGGATTTGGCCGATAACCTGAAGCTAGAGCGGTTCTTTCTGATAGGCATCTCAGGTGGCGGGCCCTACGCCCTGGCCTGTGCGCACAAATGTGCTGAACGCTTGGATGGGCTGACCCTGGTCTGTCCACTTGGCCCCCTGGATCAACCCGCTTTGCTCGAATCCATGCGCTGGCCCGCCAGGATCAATTTCAGGTCAATTCGAGACACCCCTTGGCTTTCGAATATCAGTTTCCGGATTACGATCGTACCGCTGACACAACTCTGGCCTCAGTGGATATATCAGATAATGCTTGGCATGGCAGTACCACCTGATGTTGCCGTCCTCAACCGCTCTACCGTACGCAAGGCGATAACCGCCTCTATCCGTGAAGCGGTACGTCAAGGGGCAGATGGAGTGCTGCAAGAGATGTCCCTGTATACCCAACCCTGGGGATTCGACCCGGCAGAGATCACCATACCGATACAACTCTGGCACGGTACAGCCGATAAAACAGTGCCTATTCTACATGGCCTCACACTTGCCGAAAGATTGCCTGAGTGTGAGATGCACATCGTGGATGGTGAAGGACACTTCTCCCTGCCGATTGACAGTATGGAAAAAATTCAACGGCAACTCATCGGCAACCGGTTCAATGTATAAAACAAGCGGAGGTCAATATACGGTAGTGGTCAGGTGTGACGTGTCGGAGGACAACATACTGGCACTCAAGTATCAAGGAGATACTATTTCTGAACATGCCGCATCCATCAGGGATTGCGACGCGACCAATAGCCCGCCAGCATCGAACCGGTAAGATTATGCCAGATGGAAAACAACGCGCCGGGTAAGGCCGCAGCTACAGAGAAATATTTTACTGCAAGCGCCACACCAAGACCTGAATTCTGCATGCCTACCTCGATCGCCAGAGTACGGCACACCCGCTCGTCCCAGCCCAATAATTTCGGTAACCAATACCCACCCACCAGACCGAGCAGGTTGTGCATAATAACCGCCAAAGCAATAGCCATACCCATATTGGCCAGGTTGCTCCGGTTGAGTGCCACAATAATCGCGATAATCACTACGATCGCCAACACCGAGAGCAAGGGAAAGATGTGCTTGAAAGCACCAAGCTTACGACCGAAAAGAGTGTTTACCAGTACACCCAATGTTACCGGTAACAGCACAATCTTGAAGATGGACCAGAGCATGCTGGTTACCGGTACAGGTACTTTCTGTCCCACATAGAGCCAGGTGAGAATCGGCGTGGCAATTATCGCGAGTAGTGTAGAGGCCGTTGTCAGGGTAATGGATAACGCAACATCTCCACGAGCCAGAAAACAGACAACATTGGATGCCGTGCCGCCGGGACAGGCCCCCACCAAAACCAGTCCTGCCATCAGGTAGGGCGGCAATCCCGATAATACAGCTATCAACCAGGCTGCAAAGGGCATCACCATATACTGCATCAAAACACCAAATCCGATAACAACGGGCTTTTTCAATATATCAGTGAAGTTCTTCCAGGTAAGGGTCATACCCATGCCGAACATCACCACGCCAAGCAGTGGCACGATCGCAGGTTTCATATCGACGAAGAGATCGGGCTCACCGTAGGCAACCAGAGAAAACAGCAATGCCCAGACAGGAAACAGTCGTGTGATATAATTAATCATTATCAATCAAAGCTGCCAAGAAGCAGGTATCAGGGAGAGCACCCCCCCTTTTCCACTCTTTTTCATTACTCTGAGTAATTTGTACAATCCTGCTCGATCTGTCTCGTAAATTTCAGTCGATTGCAAGTATACCGGAGTGCTTGAGAGTATTATGGAATATGTTCGGATGTTTGCTGATTCAAGTTTAGCGGACGACTGGAAGCCAACGGCGTGTACCACCACTCAAACGGTCAGGCTCCATTTCAAGGAGTTGCGCGAATTTCACGGTATCAATTGGTGGGCTGATGAGATACCCCTGAAAAAAGTCACAGCCCTGCCGCCTTAGAAACTGATACTGCGCATCGGTTTCAACACCTTCTGCAAGTACAATCAGGCCCAGGTTTTTTGCCATTGCGATGATGGTGGAGGTGATCTCCATATCCTCTCGTTTGTGTGGTATTTCATCGATAAAGGTTTTGTCGATTTTCAGTTCGTCCAATGGCATACGTTGCAGATGAGCAAGAGAGGAATAGCCGGTACCGAAGTCATCTATTGAGAGGTGAAACCCCATCCTGCGCAACTGATTCAATACCTCAAGTGATTCAGTCTCCCGCTCCATAATGGCGCTTTCCGTCACTTCGAACGAAAGCTGCCCAGTTAGATACCCGGTATCCTCTACTATTTGACCGACCTTCTCCACAAAATCTCCCTGACGCAGTTGGTGCACGGAGAGATTGACAGCCAGAGATAAAGGGGGATGCCCTTGCTCCAGCCACTTTTTACCCTGTGTACAGACTTCACGCAGCACCCATTCACCGATACGATTGATCAACCCCGTTTCTTCAGCAACAGGTATAAACAGCTCGGGCGAGATATCACCCAGCTCTGGGTCGCGCCAACGCAATAGCGCTTCGGCGCCTACGATGTTGCCACTCTCAAATTCGATCTGCGGCTGATAGGATATCGTCAGGCTATTCTCTGCAAGGGCGTGCCTCAGGTTGTTGTGGATCTCTATGCGCTGGCGAGCAGCCCGGGTCAACTCTTCAGAGAAATAACAGAAACGACCACGACCCTCCTTTTTCGCCTGATAGAGTGCGGAATCCGCATGCTGCAGAAGCGTTTCCGCAGTGACACCATGCTCGGGAAACAGACTGATACCGATACTGGTGCCAATCTGCAGCTCGAGTCCCTCCTGAAGTTGGCAGGGTTCACTCAAAGTCTGGATGATATCGGTGGCGAGTATGGCAGCATCCTCAAGATGATCGATCCCCTGCATCAATACCGCAAACTCGTCTCCACCGAGGCGCGTCACCAGATCACTTTCGCGCAAGCGGTGGTTGAGTCGACCCGCGACCAGTTGCAGCAATTCGTCACCAATCAGATGCCCATAACTGTCGTTAATATCCTTGAAACGCTCAAGGTCCATGACCAGGAGCGCCACCCGCTCCTGTTTGCGGTGGGCTGCCTTCAGGCCATATTCCAATTGGGACATGAGAAGGCGTCGGTTGGCCAGACGGGTCAACGGATCGTGATGGGCCAGATACTCCAGTTCGGCCTCAGTCTGCTTTAGTTGACTGATATCGGAAAAAACCCCCACGTAATATTTCAACTTGTCCTGATCGTCGTAGACACTGCTGATACTCAGTAACTCGGGAAAGATTTCTCCATTCTTTCGCCGATTCCAGATCTCACCCTGCCAATGGCCGTTGGATTGCAGTTCGCCCCACAGTTTTTTATAAAATTTCAGTTCGTGTTTACCCGATTTCAGAATATTTGGGCGCATTCCGAGGGTTTCCGATTCTGTGTAACCGGTTAATTTTGTAAATGCCTGATTCACCATACGGATGAATCCATCCCCATCGGTTACCATCACCCCTTCATGAGTATTCTCAAACAGTGTTGCGTAGAGGCGCAGGCGGGTCAGCTGTTTGTGGCGCTCGGTAATATCTTCGATTACCGCAATATAGTGAGTAACCTCCTGCTGGTTATCGATGACCGGTGTCAAAGTATAAGCGGCCTGATAATCGGTACCATCTATTCGGGTGTTGGAAATCTCACCGCGCCAGGTCCTGTTTGAGTTCAACGCTTGCCAAAATTCACTCAGAACCATTCTGTCCTGTAAATCAGGATCCACAATATCATCAATCGTGAGACCATTGATTTCACCATGCTGATAACCCGTCAGCTTATAAAATGCCGGATTTGCCCATAATATCGATGCATTGATGTCTATGATCGCTATAGCGTTGGGCGTCGCTTCCAACGCCTCCCTCAAGAGTAACAGTTTTTCTTCTTGCCGATTTACATTTGTCAGATCCCTCGCAACATCGAGGGAATAATCCGATTCCTCATGCCTTAGGTATTTCGAGTTCACTTCCACCGGCACGAGTCCACCATCCATTTTGCGATAGAAGGTGGTTGTGGTCAGGCTGCCCTGTATCTTCAGGTTTGCCTGTAATCGCCTCCAGCTGCTCTCATTCTCAATAGTATTACTGACCTCCCATGCCATCTTGTTACAGAGTTCATCCCGACTGTACTTCAGCATGTTGCAGGCTTTATCATTGACCTCGATGATACGCCCCGATTCGGACTCGATGATATAGATGGCATCGTCGATCTGTTCCATAAGATTCAACAGAAAGGCCTTTTGCTGGGCTTCACGCAAGTTACTCAGTGTTGTCTGCAGATCACGGCTGGTGCGGGCAAGGGTTTCGTGCAGATACTCCACATATCGTCCCTGCAGGGCCTTGACGATATCGTGACGCGTTATAAGGCCGCATAACTGACCATCTGTACGGACAACTGTGAGACGACGGATATGCCTGCCTTCCATCATTCGTGCGGCTTCCTGCATGGGTATGCTGGCATGGCAGGAAACCACCGGAGCTTGCATCACCTGGCCTACAGTTACCTCATCATTTTGATCCAGTGTCTGGGCCAAATGGACGATGTCACGCTCAGTCAATATGCCTTCCGGTTTTCCCTCTTCGCAGACTACCACGCAGCTGATATGGCGTTCAGCCATCAGGCGTACAGCCTTTACCAGTGTCTCAGTCGGATTCAGTGTCACAACATGACGTGTCATGGCGGATTCGACAGTTTTCAGTTCGACCAGATACTCCATCCCCATGTGGTGGAGAAAATCGGCTTCACTGACCAGCCCGACCAGACAGCCTTGAGAATCGACAACCAGCAGGTGCCGAAAGTGCTTTTCGGTCATGATGCGGTATGCATCATGGAAGTCAGTGTTCTCTTCGGCCGTAAGGGGGGTAAGACTCATCACATCGCCCATCGAGATATCATTGATGGACAGATTCTCTGCCATGAGTCTGATTGCATCCTGCTCCGTGAAGATACCGACGGGACGTCGATCCTTATCAATCGCCACAATACAACTGATCTGTTTTTCTTCCATTCGCAACAGGACTTCGCCAATGGGGGAATCGGCAGAGACAGTCTCGACCTCGGTGGTCTGAATTTGTTTCAGATTAAGGGCTGACATCATTTGTGGCAATTTACCCCAAGGCAGCGAGATCATTATGAATATTCCATTTCAAAAGATGCACCAAAACCCCTCAGCTTATTAAAGCGTAAGTAGCGGCTACACAAACAAATATTTGAACCATATCCAGACGAAATTCAATTGAATAACCCGGCGTTTCTGCTCTACCCAGAGACATGTATCTCTTCCCATATTGGATATCAGATGTAAAGTGTCCCCGTTGCAGGGTTCATTGTATGACAGGAGAGCAGAAATCAGCCACACCACCTTGGAACAGGATTTTAAATCTGGCAACTATAGGCAAAGTTGGTGATTATTTATATCAGCAGTCGAACAGCAAGCCTGACTGGTTGCATGACAAGTGCGTCTTATCCCCGCACCTGGTGCGTCTATACTACAACATAGAGCAGGAACCAAGTACAGGCAGATGTTCAAAGTACGATTTTGCACACCCTTCAATAAGCCAAATGCTTTATCGATCCACTGCTACAGGGTTGTGCCTCATTTTACTTATCGGCTGCGGTGGCGGTGGTGGTGGCAACGCCAGTAGTGGTGACGGCAACAGCGATAATGACACGACACCAGACATCAACAATCAGCCGACAAGCTTCAACTATCCTCCGGTAGGCCTGTCCAAGGTCGAGTTCATATTGCCCCTCGGCGGGATGATCGGCAATCATGTTACCCCGATCGATCACCAATACTATGTGGCGCCCGATTTCGGCGCTGCGGAAACCATACAGATCGATGTCTATTCACCTGCTGATGGCACCGTAAGCAGTCTGCAGCACATGGGAAACTTCAATAACGATGACTATCGATTGGTTGTCGATCATAGTGACACTGTGCAATCGATCTATATTCACGTCGATAATCTGTCGGAAAAATTGGCGGCTCATGCACCGATGAACGGCCAGTATGTCAATACCGACATCGCCGTATCAGCGGGTGAAATCCTGGGCAACTATGCTGGCTCGGTGGATTACAACCTGGTTGACTACGATATAACCCTTGCAGGATTCATCAATCCCGACAGTTACACAGCAGAGCCTTGGAAAATCCATACCCCTGATCCATTTGGTTATTTCAACGACACCATACGCCAGACCCTGGTTGCAAAATCCCTGCGCACCGCTGAACCGATTGGCGGGAAAATCGATCACGACATCGACGGCCACCTGGTCGGCAACTGGTTCCTTGAAAACACCAACGGTTATGCCGGTCTGGATTCCGGCAATTATTGGCTGGGACATCTATCATTTGCCTACGACTACATAGTCCCCAACCACATCATCGCCTCATTCGGAGATTATGCAGGGGAACAGAGGCAGTTCGGCGTGCTTGGCAACAGCCCGGACCCCGCTGAGGTCACCGTCTCAAATGGTCTGGTCATGTACGACCTGGTCAGCTATGAATACTACGAAGGCGATCTACCCTGGGACCGACTGAGTTTCACACCCGGCCTAACCATGGACAACTATGCGTTCATCGATGCCGTGGTACTCGTACAACTTATCGAAGCGAGACGGCTGAAGGTCGAGATTTTTTTATGGGCAAACCTCCTCCGATGTTACCGGTTTTACCGATGACGCAAAAAACTATGTCAGGTAGTTCCAGGATAACAGGCAGGCTCTGTCGCAGTATATGTAGGGTGATCTTTACGCCATCTCCTTCACCCTATCGACAGACCAGACCTCCGCATCGATTGTCATCTCAATATAACGCTTAAAGTCCGTTGCCGGACGTCCCAATGCCTCTTCAACCCCGGAGACCGTATTGCTGTTTCTGCCATCCAGGACAACCGTGAATAGTTCCCGCAACAGCCACTGCGTCTCCTCCGGAACACCCTGTTGTTCCAAACCCTCGATATAGTCATCCACTGGTATGCGGGTGTATTTCACCTGATGTCCCAGGGCATCGGAGAGTTCAGCCATGCATTGGGCAAAGGTCATCGCGCGGGGCCCGGAGACTTCAAAGACCCGGTTACGAAGCTTGGGCTCGGTCAATACCGCAACCGTAACGTCTGCAATGTCATCCGCGTCGACAAAGGGCTCAAGCGTATCGCCCGCAGGCAATAACAGATTACCAGTCAATATTCCGTCCAGCATAAAGCTCTCACTGAAATTCTGGAAAAACCAGCTGGATCTGACAATGTTCCATGGGAGGCCGCTTGACATGAGGATCTCTTCAGCCCGTTGCGCGCCGGCTTCTCCCCGCCCTGAGAGCAGCACGATATGTTCCAGACCGGTTTCGCGCGCGACCTCCACAAAGGCGCTGATGTCCGCCTCTGATTGTTGCACCGCAAGGTCGGGTTGATAGGCCACATAGGCGGCACAAGTCCCAGCCATGGCGGACCGCCACGTTTCAGGTCTCTTCCAGTCGAATGGCGGGTTTGTGGACCTGGATACACCCCGGGTGGCAAATCCCCGGGTCAGCAGTCGCTCATCGACCCGGCGGCCGACCTTACCATTTTGACCGATGATGAGAATAGGTGAAGGGATCATGTTATCAGTCTCCTGTGTCGAAAAAAGATTGGGTCAGTGCAAGCAAACAACTTACATGGATTTAGGCTAGGTAAGGAAATACAGACTCACAATCACACTTTGTCTATATTTATATGCAGATTGTCCATTTCTTTGGACAAAAAATCAGCGCCTATGGCAGACTGGCAATCATGAATCAACGAACCAATACAAGGATACCGGACCTCACCGATCCCCTCGGCGAGGCCCTGCATCTGCTTAGACTGAACGGCACCTTCTACTGCCGCTCCGAGCTGACGGCACCCTGGGGCATAGAGCTGCCCCCATTTGAAGGCCGTATGATGTTTCATGTGGTTACCGCAGGCGAATGCCGGCTGGAGGTTGAAGGCGAAGCACCCCATCAGCTTCGGCAAGGCAGTCTTGCGCTGGTCCCCCACGGTAATGGCCATGTCATCCGCAGTCAGCCTAGCGACAAGACGATGCCCCTTTTCGATATACCCGTTGAACGGGTCAGCGATCGCTACGAGATTATGCGTCACGGTGGCGATGGCGAACTGACCCACCTCACTTGTGGTGTGGTACGTTTCGACCATGTCGCCGGTCAACAGCTCATCGAACACCTACCGAAGGTTTTGATGATCGATAGCTGGGCCGACGAAGAGGAGAGCTGGCTTCACAGCACCCTGCGCTTCATCGCCCAGGAAGCCCGAGCGTTGCGACCGGGAGGAGAGACCGTCATCACTCACCTGGCCGATATCCTGATCATTCAGGTAATCCGATCCTGGCTGGACGCTTCGCCCGAAGCCAACCGTGGTTGGCTTGCCGCCTTGCGCGATAAACAGGTGGGAAAGGCACTCGCCGCGATCCATCGAGAACCCGACCGACACTGGACCGTCGCCTCGCTGGCCAAAGAGGTCGGCATGTCACGTTCGGGATTTTCCGCAAGATTCACCGACCTGGTGGGAGACTCGGCGATGCGCTATCTCACCCAGTGGCGCATGCAAATGGCCAGAGCGCAACTGCTGGAAAATACAGAACCGCTTTCGCTACTCGCCAAAAGGCTCGGCTATCAATCGGAAGCAGCCTTCTGCCGGGCATTCAAACGGGTATTTGGTGTATCACCGGGGAGTGTGCGCAACAGTGCGGACGTCGCGAATGAACCGGTCATGAATAGTTAGTCAAATTCGACTTGCCTCCCTGGGCGATCATTCCTGGTAATATACTCAAGCACATCCTCCATTAAGCTATTTATCGATCCGTATTGCGCTTGTGGCACGGACAGTATCTCCGTTGCCGTTTGAATATACTCACCTTCAACCAATTCATCACGGCAATTCTCAACAATTGCCTGAGCTGAAGCTGGGGTTGTTTCCAGATGAAACTGGAGTCCGATAACATGCTTTCCTATCTGGTACGCCTGATTTTTACAGGCCGCGCTTTCTGCGATTCGGGTCGCCCCCATGGGCAAATTGAATGTTTCTCCATGCCAGTGAAAAACATCTGTTTCTTCCGGAAAAAGAAATACTGACTGGCTGTTTGAATCTGCCGCACGGATTGGAATCCAGCCTATTTCCTTCACTGAATTTGAAAACACTTCTGCACCCAATGAACACGCGATCAGTTGCGCCCCCAGGCAAATACCCAATACAGGCTTACCGGACTCAATAACTTTTTTTATGAACTCCTTTTCTTCGACCAACCAGGGAAAGTTCTGATCATCATTGACACTCATCGGCCCACCCATAATCACGAGCAAGTCAATACTCTCAATCCCGGGTAATTCTTCTGATTCATATAACCTGGTACTGGTAATCTCATAGCCGGAGTGTTTTAACCAGTTTTCGATACTGCCTAGATCTTCAAATGGCACATGTTGTAAATAGTGGGCACGCATTAATGTTCCTTGCTTATATGGTTATACCTTGTATGGCGAGATCAATTTGAGCCCCACTATGCCCGATACGATGAGAAGCAATGAGACTATTCTCAGCATGTCTCTCGACTCGCCAAACATAACCATACCCAATACCGCCACGCCAACCGCACCAATTCCCGTCCAGACTGCATAGGCCGTACCCACTGGAATTGTTTTCATGGCTACCGACAGTAACCAAAAACTTATCGCCATTGCTGAGATTGTAAACAGTGAGGGGACAGGTTTTGTAAATCCTTCTGTATACTTGAGACCTATTGCCCATCCGCATTCAAACAATCCAGCTACAACCAGATATATCCACGCCATATTATCATCCCCATTACTATTTGTTTATACTCATAATGCCTTTTCGAAAAAAGAAACAAATCAATCAGAACCTGTTTTGACCGTTAAATCGTTATGTAGATTATTTTGTTCCTAAAAAATCAAAACTCATACTCCTCAACAATGAATGCTGTAGAGTTTGAATGATCGATGAAATTTCTCTCATCATCCAGCAATGCAGCTCCTAATTTTTGCCCTTCGGGTGAACTCATTCCTTCGATGAGCGCCTTTTCTGATTCAAACCACACTTCAGCAATGCCGTCATATTCAGGCATCATCCCTCTTGATGTTCTTAGAACTTCATTCAATGGTGTATCCAATGTGTGCGATTGCACATATTTTTTTGCGCCCATTGCATCAGTATTACTCATAAAGAATGGCCCATGCTTATTCATCCAATAATCCTTGAAATCTTCTCGCGTCATATCGGGATGCCGTGTTAAACACATAACAAATTTAATCATCTTTCTTCACTCCTCGGATAGGGTTCAGTGTGTTGCCCGGGCCTCGTTTTACTGTTAAAAATATGCGATGCGTTTTTTGATTCTGCACCACACTTATTAAGTGCCATCCATTTACTGTTCTGATCAATGACACACTTACGACTTCTGATCTTTATTCTGTCCATTTTCTCGATCTGTCCGGCAGGAAAAAACGCCTTCGCTGATACCTTGGACCATGTCCTCCCCCCTACCTATGAAGTATGGCCTATCGGTTGGGTCCGCAAGGTTGGAGGCACAACGGCGATCGAAGTGGATGAGGCTTACATACCGGCACTGCTGGGTCTTGACCAGTTCGACGCCATCTGGGTGCTCTACTGGTTCGATCGCAACGACACGCCCAGGCAGCGCAAGATTCTGCAGGTACATCCCAGAGGCGACCCGGACAACCCGTTGCGTGGCGTGTTCGCCACCCGGGCACCGGTCAGGCCTAACCTGATTGCTTTGAGCCGATGCCGCATCCTATCAATCCAGGGTAACCGGATCGAGATCGATGGTATCGACGCCTTTCCGGATACCCCGGTGCTCGACATCAAGCCATAATCGTAGAATATTCCGGACAAAACCAACAAATGTCATTGCGCGATCAAAGGGAAATCTGGTCTATTGCGGGGTGATGCTGTAAGGTATTGTCTGGCATAGTGACTTTCGTCATTGTAAATAGCCTGGATTGTTATTTTTTGATCCGCACCTATGCCATACCCTTATGCATTACTTTCACTAATCACATCTGAATAGTGTGATTATTGAATTATTTCATACTGGGTGGAACTTGACTCTGAAATCAAAGTCATCTCTCATGTCGCCGGTCAAATCCCGGGCAGACTTTAAGAGATTTATACTCACATTTATGTATTGGGCACCCAGTGAATCGCGCATGGATGTAACCTTATGTTAAAGAAACTGGTTTTCACGTTGATAGGTCTGGCTATCCTGATAGGCGTACCGACCCTTATCAAGTTGAAACAATTCGAAACCATGGGTGCGGCACAGATGGAGATGCCCCCCGAGACAGTAACCTCAGATCAGGTCCGCAGCCAGCGTTGGCCTAACACAGTGAGCGCAACCGGTTCGCTGGTCGCTGTTCAGGGGGTAATCGTCAGCGCCGAACTGGGCGGCAAGATCGAAGAGATTGCCTTTGAATCAGGTGATCGAGTCAAGCAGGACGATCTACTGGTTCGTATCGACGTCTCCGCTGAGCAGGCGCAGCTCCGCTCAGCTGAGGCCGCGGCCAAACTGGCGCGTATCAACCTGGATCGCAACCGGGATCTGCGCGCCAACAAGACCGTCTCTCAGGCCGATCTCGACACCGCCGAGGCCAACTTCAAGCAGGCCACCGCCCAGGTGGACAATGTGCGCGCCACCATTGCCAAAAAGACGCTGCGCGCCCCCTTTGCCGGTCAGCTGGGACTGCGCCAGGTCAATCTGGGACAGATTGTCGAGCAGGGCACGCCTGTTGTGACCTTGCAGACCATCGATCCGATCTATGTTGACTTCTCATTGCCTCAGCAGCAATTCTCCATCCTGGAACCCGGCACCGAGGTGCAGGTGACAACCGATGCGGCCCCCGAAAAGGCCTTCAGCGGCAGGATCATCGCCGTGAATCCCGAGATCGATCAGATGACACGCAGCGTGCGCGTCAGGGCAACCCTGTCCAATCAGAGCGAACTGCTGCGTCCCGGCATGTTTGCCAATGTGGAGGTGATGCTGTCGGATGATGAGGAAGTGCTCGCCATCCCCGCCACCGCGGTGCTCTATGCGCCCTACGGCGATACCGTATTTGTTATCGACCAGGTCGAGGATGAAAAGAGCGGTGAAAAACAGCTCGTGCTGCGTCAGCAGGTGATCCGCCTTGGCGCCACCCGGGGCGATTTCGTTGCCGTGGTGACGGGGCTCGAGGAGGAGGAAAAGGTGGTCACCAGCGGTGTCTTCAAACTGCGGCCGAAGATGGCGGTAATCGTCGACAACACCCTGGCACCCGAAGCGGAGATGGAGCCCACCCCCGAGAATGAGTAAATCCATCCAACGCTATGACGATGCGCTGTAAGAACTTTGAGCAAGGGACTTTGATATGGCAAGGATGAAAGCCTTTACCGATCTGTTCATCCAGCGGCCGGTGGTTGCGATCGTGCTCAATCTGTTGATTGTCATAGCCGGTTTTCAGGCCTGGAACAGTCTCAACATCCGGCAATATCCGCGTAGCGACAACGCCACTGTCAATATCTCCACCGTCTATGTGGGCGCCAGCGCGGAGCTGGTGCGCGGTTTCATTACCACGCCGCTGGAGCAGGCCATCGCTTCGGCCGACGGTATCGACTATATCGAATCGAAGAGCCTTCAGGGCTTCTCCATGATCAACGCCCGCCTGAAGCTCAACTACGAGCCTACCAAGGCCCTGGCGGAGATTACCGCCAAGGTGAACCAGGTGCGCAACGAGCTGCCTGCCGAGGCCCAGGTGCCGGCGATCTCAGTGCAGTCGGCCGATTCGGAATTCGCCGCAGCCTATATCAGCTTCGCTTCCGATATCCTTTCCCAGGCCGAGATCACCGACTACCTGATCCGTGTCATACAGCCGCGCCTGGCCGCCGTTGCGGGAGTTCAGCGGGCCGAGATATTCGGCGCCCGCACCTTCGCCATGCGCATCTGGCTGAAGCCGGACAAGATGGCCGCCTACCACGTCAGTCCGGCACAGGTGCGCCAGGCACTGGCCGCCAACAACTTTCTCGCCGCCGTCGGCAGCACAAAGGGTTCTCTTGTCCAGGTCACCCTGACGGCCAATACGGATCTTCACACGGTGGAGGAGTTCGAGCGCCTGGTGATCCGGCAGCAGGACGACGCTATCGTGCGCCTGAAGGATATCGCCGAGGTTACCCTCGGTGCCGAGGATTACGACACTACGGTCAGCTACCTGGGCCAGACAGCTGTCTTCATGGGCATCTTTCCCCTGCCCACCGCCAACACCATCGATGTCATCAAACGGGTGCGCACGGAGATCGATGCCATATCCCGCGACCTGCCGACCGGCCTCGAGGTGGAGCTCGGCTACGACGCCTCTGAATATATCGCCAATGCCATCACCGAGGTCACCAAGACCCTGGGCGACACCCTGATGATCGTCATCGTCGTCATCTTCCTCTTCATGGGCTCGATGCGTTCCGCCCTGGTGCCGATGTTCGCGATACCGGTTTCGCTGATCGGCAGCATCTTTCTGATGCAGATTTTCGGCTTCTCCCTCAACCTGCTCACCCTGCTGGCCATCGTACTCTCCGTCGGCCTGGTGGTGGACGACGCCATTGTCATGGTGGAAAACATCGAGCGCCATCTAAGGGAGGGTCGCAGCAAACGGGAGGCTGCCCTGCTCGGCGCACGCGAGCTGGTGGGACCGGTCATCGCCATGACCATCACCCTGGCGGCGGTCTATATACCTATCGCCATGCAGGGGGGGCTCACCGGCGCCCTGTTTCGCGAGTTCGCCCTTACCCTGGCCGGCACCGTCACCATCTCCGGCTTTGTCGCACTGACCCTTTCGCCGATGATGTCCTCCCACATGCTGCGCAGTGCCGCGGACGAGGAGAAGGGCTTTACCGGCTGGGTCAATCACCACTTCGATCGCATGCGACTGGCCTACGGCCGCCTGATCGATAACACCCTGGACGCTCGCCCCTTCGTCTATGTGATATGGCTCGCTGTCGCCGCGGCGGCCTTTCCCCTCTACAACATGTCGCCCAAGGAGCTGGCGCCCGGCGAGGATCAGAGTGTTATCTTCGGCGTGATCAACGCATCGGCCAACGCCACAGCCAATCAGAAGGAGTATTACGGCAAGGCCGTCGAGCAGGCTTTCCTGAGTACGGAGGAGGTGGATCTCACCTTTCAGATTCTGCTCGCCCCCTCCGTCGGCGCCCTCTACGATACCGACGGCTTCTCCGGCATGGTGGTCAAGCCATGGCACAATCCACGTGAGCGCACTGTCTTTGAGATCATACCCGAGATTCAGGCCAAGCTGTCGCAGATCCCGGGCTTCCAGATCTTCGCCACCACGCCACCCGCCCTACCTGGCGGCAGCAACTTCCCCGTCGAGTTCATCATCGCCTCCACCGGGGACGCCAAGCGGTTGCTCGACTTCGCCCAACAGATACAGGGCAAGGCTGCGGAAAGCGGCATGTTCCACTTTCCACCCCTGATCGACCTCAAATACGATCAGCCCCAGGCTCAGGTGGTATTGGACCGGGATAAGATCGGCGCCCTCGGGCTCGATCTGAATCAGGTCGGCAACGACATGGCTGCCGCCCTGGGTGGCGACTACGTCAACCGTTTCAATATCGCGGGGCGCAGTTATAAGGTGATTCCGCAGATCGAGCGCGCCCAGCGGCTCAATCCGGAGCAGCTTACCGAGATCTATATCAACGGCCCGCAAGGCGAACTGATCCCGCTGAGCAGCGTGGCACGCATCGAAAACAGCACGGTGCCCCGCTCCCTCAACCGCTTCCAGCAGCTCAACTCGGTAAAGCTCTCGGGCATGACCAATCGTACTCTCGACGAAGCCCTCACCGTGCTGGAA
Organism: Candidatus Thiodiazotropha sp. LNASS1; assembly: GCF_964212655.1. NCBI lineage: Bacteria > Pseudomonadati > Pseudomonadota > Gammaproteobacteria > Chromatiales > Sedimenticolaceae > Candidatus Thiodiazotropha > Candidatus Thiodiazotropha sp. LNASS1. The sequence goes on from NZ_OZ156465.1 coordinate 1,386,304, forward strand.
GATGCGGCGCGGGAGATCCTGCCACCCGGCTACACCATCGACTACACCGGTGAGTCGCGCCAGCTGCGCCATGAGGGCAACAAGTTCCTGCCCGCCTTTTCCCTGGCCATCGTGATGATCTTCATGGCGCTGGCGGTGCAGTTCAACTCATTCCGCGACCCGCTGATCATCCTCCTGGGATCAGTGCCGCTGGCGATGTTCGGTGCCCTGATCTTCACCTTCCTGAAGATGCCCAATCCCAACATGCCCTTCTGGACCAGCGGCTGGACCACCACCCTCAACATCTATGCCCAGGTGGGACTGGTGACCCTGGTCGGCCTGATCGCGAAAAACGGCATCCTCATCGTCGAGTTCGCCAACAAACTGCAGGAACAGGGATTATCAAAGATCGACGCCGTGCGCGAGGCGGCCATGACCCGTCTGCGCCCGGTATTGATGACGACCGTGGCGACGGTCGCCGGTCACTTTCCCCTGATCCTGGTAACCGGCGCCGGCGCCGCAGCACGCAACTCCATCGGCCTGGTACTGGTCGGCGGCATGGCCATCGGTACGCTATTCACCCTCTTCGTGCTGCCGTCGATCTATGTCCTGTTGGCAAAGGAGCACACTCACGAGGAACCTGAAGAGGCTGCCGGCATCGCGGTGTCCGCCAATGCCGAGCCGGCGTTGAACAGTGATCGAGCCTGATACGCAACCTCCCTTTGTTAGGGCCTGTTACCACTCATCCAATCGGCCCAAACTGAATTTGAAAGCGTCAAGCTCACCACGCAGGCATGCCCGGTTGTTCTTAAAATATCGCTTCAACCCTCCATTAGATCCGCTTCTACTATATTGCTGGCAAAGTCATGATAGACGGCACCGACCTGCTTGGCCATGGAATCCGGAAACGCATGAAATTCATCTAATTCCAGGGCATTGATGATCGCCTGGGGAACGAGCTCCGCCGGCTCTGCGATTTCACCCAGCCCGGCATGCGCGGCCATTTCCGTCGCTATCGGACCCGGGTGTACGCTGACCACCTGAGTACCCTGCTCCTTGAGAACGTCGCGCAGGCCCTGGGTCATGGAGTAGGATGCCGCCTTTGACGCCGAGTAGGTGGCGAAATCCGCAAAGTTCTTCATGGAAGCGACGGAGTTGAGCTGTACCAGCGCACCACCGCCGTTTACCTTCAAAATGGGTGCGAAGGCCTGTGCCATCCGCATCAATCCATATACATTCACTTCCATCTCGTCCTGCAGCGCAGCAACCGCGTTGCTGGCCATGGGATTTGCAATATTCAACATGCCCGCATTGTTGATTACTATCTCCACATCGCCGGCCAGGCTCGCGGCGGTGGTGATACTACCCGGATCGTTGAGGTCGATGCGCAATGCAACGACGCGTTCACCATAGGCATCGGTCAAGGGTTTGAGAGACTCGGGATTACGCGCCGCGGCGTATATCTTGCTCGCACCGGCAAGTAAAAACTCCTCCACTATGCTCTTGCCTATACCGCGGTTGGCGCCTGTTACCAGAACAATTCGACCTTTCACTGATTGCATGGGATAGCTCCTTTGGTTGATCAATATTGTGTACCGTTCGGTACATATTTGAATTATTATACCGATCGGTACATAATGTCAACATGAAACATGGTGAAGAGGCGAACGATGAGTGCAGGCAGGAAACGAACGTTTGATAAGTCGGATGCATTGGACAAAGCGATGCGTGTTTTCTGGGAACATGGCTATGCCGGCACATCCGTGAGTGATCTGACTGAGGTGCTGGGGATCAACAAACCCAGCCTCTATTCAGCCTTTGGCAACAAAGAGCAGCTGTTCGCGACAGCGCTGGAACACTACATGTCGCACTATGGTGCACCGCTCCTGGAACGACTCACACAACCCACAGACATACCCTTCGCAGACCGGGTTCGAGCCTATATGCTTGGCATTATCGACTTGATCAACAGCGATGATTCACCCAAAGGGTGTCTGTTTGTGAAAAGCTGTTGCGAGGCCGGTAGCTCCGCAATGCCTGATGACGTTTCCCTGTCATTGCAGGAAATGAGACAGGTTAACGCCCAGTTGCTGACTAAGGCAGTGCAAGCCGAGCAGAAAAGAGGCCTTCTGCTTCAAGCAGCCAAGCCAAGGGATATCGCTGAATATCTGCTGTCCGTGTTGTATGGCCTCTCTGTACTGGCAAGACAGGGTAAATCCCGCAAAGAACTTGTCAGGATCGTCAATGTAGCTATTACTGCACTGCCGATGTCTCAAGCGTGACTGTTGAATTTCGCCTCATTGGTATCCATGGGATAGCAATCACATACCACCCAGAGTATGTACTGGTAAAATCCTAATCCGGCACATACTGTCATTTTTACTGCTTTTTTATTTCCAGGACAGATACACTCTTGCCACCAAGTTCATGAACAACAATGCGGTTATTGTTTGTATCTGCAATAAACAATGTCTTGTCATGCAGTGCCAGGCCACCTGGCTCATTCAACTGAAACTGGCCGTTTACGGTACTGAGAAAACCCGGCCTGCCATCGCCTATTATCGATTTAATCACATCCTTCCCGAGATCAACGATTTTGATTTTATGATTATATGTGTCCGCCAGGATAACCGAATGTTCACCGGCCACTGCAATGCCCAACACGTGTTGTAGTTTCGCTTCGTGCAATGTTCCATCCACATCACCGAAATCGAACAACCCCCTGCCCACCAATGTCTCCACGACTTCGTCTTTCAGGTGAATGCGCCTAATCGCCGAGGCTTCTGAATCAGCAATATATAACCAGTCTCCGAAAAGACTCAAGCCACTTGGCTGGCTGAATGTGGCTTTTTCGATATCTCCATCAGCAATACCTTCACGTCCCGATCCCGCAAAATGAATGAGTTGTTTTGATGCGGTATTGTAAACCCAGATCTGGTGGCTGCCCGCCATTGCGATGAAGAGTCGATCATTCCTGAGCGCCAGCGCCCAAGGTGACGCCATACCAATCGATGTGGCCTTATAATAGCCTTCACGTTTTCTTTCCAGGACACCATTACCTGCAACGGTAGTCACTGTTTTATCTATCAGGTCAATGTATCGTATGGTGTGATTCCCCGTGTCGGCCACATAGATTCCATTGCTGTCAAAGACAAGACCTTGAGGCATGTTGAATCTTGCCCGGTTGAAACCGCCGTCCTCGTTTCCTGGCTCTTCCATCCCAATGACATGCTGTGTTTGTCCCTGATGATCTGTCACAAGAATCCGATTATGTAGCGTATCGCTTATCGCCAGATGGGTGTCGGAAACCGCAATCTTACCCGGTGCAGCCAAGGGGGTTGGTTTACTGTTTTCACGTTCCAGTCGTAAAGGGATTGGAGTGAGGTTAAGGATACTCTTGTGCTGTTCGAGCAGTTCAGTGATTTTGTTATCTATCGGCTGGTATTTTCCTTCACCTGTCACCCGTCCCAGCACTTCTCCGGCAGGATCGATAAATACCCGGGTGGGCCAAGCACGCATACCATAATAGCCTGCCAACAGAGAGTCGACATCGTTGACGACCGGATGGTCGACACCATACCTGATTACAATACTCCTGAGTGTATCGAGATTCTTTTCATTATCGAATTTCGGTGTGTGCACACCAATAACCAAAAGCTGATCCCCATACTTTTTTTCCAGCTTCTTCAAGTCAGCCAGCACATGGATGCAGTTGATACACCCGTAAGTCCAAAAGTCCAGAATAACGACCTTTCCCAGCATGTCGTCAAATGTCAGAGGCCTCTCAACGTTCAACCATGGCATGCCTGGCGCAAACTCCGCGCTGGTATCGACAAGATCTCTCTGAAATTCATCACTCTGCCCGTGATCCGCAGTCTCTGAAGAGCAGCCGTTAAAGCTCAAGAGCACTAATAGAAACAGCGACCATTGCAACCTGCGATATATTGATAACGGATTGCCACTGTCAATCATTTACTTTATTGCCCTGATAGCCATTCCTGACTACAAGTAGAGCATAGGGAGCCTGATATGTCTTTAGCTGCTTATAAGATGTTATGAATTCTTTATATTTTGAGAAGACCCCATAATTACCTGTAAAAACGGGGCCCTATTCCATGACTTGAAAAAGGTTATTATGATGGTTGACTTGAGCGCAAATTCTGCAATGTGTTTGCGATCGCGTGCCACTTTCTACCGGCATATGCGCCTGGTTGCCACAGCATGAACATTTTATCGGCGCTAAGATCAGATCCCGTTGATCCAACTGCGACCACTGAATGACCGATATGGCTTGTGCATTGCATATATCCTGACAGATGCCACAGCCGGTACATGCCTGCGGCTCCATTCGGTAAAACATCTGTTCACTGTTTTCAGTGAGTATTATTGCACCATGAGGACAGATCCTGATACAGGCATCGCAGCCATTGCATTTAAAGGCGTCAATTTGCGGCACATACGGCCAAATTGAAGACCCGCCTCTCTCCGGCAACAACTCTCCTGGTGCTGGAAATTCATCAGCTTCCGTTTCATACAGCTTGAATATGGCTGATGCGGCCTGAACGTTGCCATCGATCATTCCCCTTAAAAATCCTCTACGACTAAGCTTGGATGCCGCGTCATTTGCAACCAGGAGAGAACTGATACGCAGCCACTTATTGCCACTCAATAGGCGATAACCGATTGGTGCATTCAAATCATCGGAAAGTGCCGGATTGATCCGATCGACTCTTTCAAAGAACGTTTCCCCACTGTTGCGTTGACACTCTGAACAACTACCCGTTGCCACTAGCCACTCGGAATATCCCAGCCGATACAACTTAAGAATATCGTGTATGCCGATGAGATGGATACAGGGGATGGTGCCTTTCTGCCGGGTAAATCCCACCTCTTCACAGGCACACAACGCGATCTTCCCCTGTTTCCATTCACCAATAAGAATCTCATATTGAAATGAGATCGCCCCTTCAGGACAAACAGGCGCACACAAACCGCACCCGTCACACAGTGTGGTATCGAGTTGCAACGCATCATCATCCAAAGACCATGCACGCTGTGGACAGGCATCCACACATGATGAACAGCTCGCCACCTCTACCCTTGCATGGACACAACGCTCTGAAACCACATCCGGCAATCTCTCTTCTTGTCGGATACGATCGAACAGTTCTTTTAAGTGAACCATTAGCCTGATAAAGAGATGCAGCTTGACATTTTATTTTTTGAAGCTTCTTAGATAAGCGACAATGGCTTTAATATCTCCATCAGGAATATCGGCACGCCCAGGCATCGTCGGTGCACCGCCATACTTGGCTGATCCATTTTTTATTATATTGACCAGATCCGCATCAGTACCAGTTTGTCCATCGCCATCTGTATCATACAGGAACACACCCTCTACAAAACTACGTGGCTTCGGATTCATTGCCATTGCTGCCGGTCCATCACCCTGCCCGGACAATCCGTGGCAAGCCACACAACCGCCCGTACCCTCGTAGACACCCTTGCCTGCAGCAGCATCCGCAAGGGTACCTTGTGAGTTGAAAACCAACAGTGTTGCAAGGGATGATACAGCCACCCAATGTCTTTTATCCAATTTCATTCGATACTCTCCTAACGCATATTACTTGACCAGACCGGAACCTAGACTGCTGGGCCCATACCAGGCATGTAACAGAGAGAAACCTCTTCTTTTGGGGCATTGGGCTTCATTCTCTCTTCTATCTCTTCCCGTGACGGTCTGGGCTGATCGATCACGATTGCCAAAAGATCCCTCAACTCCTCGCAATAGGCGGCCGTCAATAAGCCCACAGCGGCAAAATATGGGGTTGCACACCGGCTTGCCACCCGATTGGAGAATTCACCCAACCAGCGCAACAGATGTTCGTCCATAAATCTTGCCGCATCCTTGAGATGCTTTTCGGACTCAGAAATCGAGAATAGGTGGGAAACAAACTGAAGCTGCAAAACCAGATCATCATCGGGCCTGATACGCCAGTTTTCCACCATAAGACCATAGATTTCATACCAGGCCCTTACCTGAAACATACTCTCTTGACAGGTAAGCTGTTCTTCATCCAGCCAGACCGATTCCAGCGGTGATGCCTGCAGGCTATGGTTCAGATAAATGTCAGCGTAATCTGCCGCCAATAGATCGAGGAAGTCATCATCGATTGTATCGGGCAATGACTCAACCACTCGCCCCATCAAGTCAATCGCATCGACGCCCTCTTCTGTGACCAGTTTCAATCCCATAGAGTACGGGAAGTTACAGTCACGTAAAGCCTCGAGAATCTTGCAGTCCGGCTCTTTCACATGGAGCAGTGCAAGCATCTCCAGGTCATCGGCAACCGCCTGATAGAAAGTCTGTAATAGTTTAACGCTCGACTTGTCGCGCAGGTCTAATGGTTTCCCCATCACTTGACCTTCCCTTTGCTGTGAGCGACAAAGCCGATTGAGGGCTTGGTCAACTCGATGTTCGACATGTTCTTTACCTGTCGGGATACCTTGTCGTTGGGACCAATCGCCACCGTCTCCAATGCGCCATTCCAGATCGATTCTATTGGACCAATATCCAAAACACGCATCATACAGGCCATGACACAGTAGGGTTTTCGACCCGCCTCGATCTCATCCACACACATGTTGCATTTCTTTACGATGTTATCGCTTGGATCAAATTGAGGCGCACCGAAGGGACAGGCAGCTTCACAACGCCGGCAGCCGATACATAGGGTGGAGTCGATATCGACAATGCCATCCTTCTTACGTTTGAAGAGCGCACCGGTGGGGCAAGTAGGCAGACAGGCAGGCGATTCACAGTGGTTGCAGGACATATTGACCTTATAGGCAAACACATCCGGGTACTTTCCACCCTCGATATATTGTACACGCCTGAATCTTGGTCCGGCTGCTAATCCATTTTTATCCTTACAGGCTATTTCACAGGCCCGACAGCCAATACAATCAACATTATTATGTATAAATCCCAACTGCATGTCGGGAACCACTGGCGTATAAGTTTGGCGCTTACGGCGTTTTACCGCTTCCTTTATCCTGGCCTTCTCTTTTTTAACAGACATAAGTCTCTCCTCCAAGATTAAAGGTCACGCCTGAAAACATGGGCACGAGAAGTTGCCAGTTTGTCCCAGCCAGGTCGATGTTCAAGATCCGTCTTTTTGATATCGCACAACACGGTGTTGTATGCGAATGCCCCCGCCGGACTAGGCTCATCCAATGTCAGCATGTCCGGATTACCTGCCCTGTCCACACCGTTTTCATCCAGGTCAATCCACACCCCCTCATGCAGCACAGCCACACCGGGCATGCATCGTTCCGTTACATAGACTGGTACCACAACCTTGCCGCGCTCGTTCCAAATCTCGACTGTGTCACCGGTTTTGATGCCCAGTTTTTTTGCATCGGAGGCATTCATAGTCACTTCCTGCTCATAGGTCTCGCGCAGCCAACTGCAGTTATTGAAAATAGAATGCGTCCGCCATCGTGGGTGAGGAGAAATAAGATGAAACGGATATTTAGCTGTCTTGGGACTGTTCAATGACTCCCACGGCTCGATCCACTTCGGTATGTAGGGGATTTCATAACCGTACATGGTCCGTTTCCAGTCGGTGATCTGCGCCAGCTGTGTGGCGAGAATTTCAATCTTGCCGGAGGGAGTCTGGAACGGTGTGCCGTTCTCTATTTGATCCCTGAACGCTACGTGTGGTTGGTCGAATGTAAACTTGTAGACGCCTCTCTGCTTGAACTCTTCCCAGGACATATCCACATGCTGATGATGCATGACCTTTTGTTCCCACCACTCTCTCAGGTAGGCCTCGTCCACATGGTCATTGACATGGAAATAGTCACGATTCGCCTTCGGATTGAATGCCTGACCGAAGACATCACCACCGATTCGATAGGCTAGTTCAGTGAAGACCTGGAAATCGGTCTTCGACTCACCCATAGGCTCGATGACTTTCGGGCGGTGAATGTAGTAATGGCCTTTGTACCAAGGCAACGCCACATCGTGCCGTTCGAAGTGGGTCGCAATGGGCAGTAGGATATCGGCATAGAGGCCGGAAGGCGTAATGGTCGAATCCATGCAAACCACAAGCTCCAGCTTGTTGATCGCCTCAATCTCTTTATTGATATTAGTCAGTTGATTGAACCAATCGGATCCCTGCCAAAAGATACCCTTGATATTGGGTATCTGGCCATCTGTATTGTCCTCCCTCTGCCAAAGGCCTATCTCTTCCCGTTTTACATTAGGGTAGTTGAGCACACAATGCGCCCAACGGTCCGATTTAATGGACTGAAACCAGATATTGGAATATTGATCATAGGGATAGGCCACCGCTTCGGCATGCCAGGCCTTGCCGACACCTTCGGCGCAACCGCCTAGATTACCGATATTACCGGTCATCGCCTGGAGTGCTGCCGCCATACGATTGTACTGTTCACCGTAGGCGTTTCTTCCCGGTGACCAGGATGCCTTCAGCGCGGCCGGCTTGGTCCTGGCGTACATATCCGCCAACTTGACAATATCCTTCGCCGGCACACCGCAGATCCTGGACGCCCACTCAGGGGTTTTTGCCTCACCGTCATATTTGCCCAGGATGTAATCTTTGAAATTTTCTTTACCCTTCGCCCATTCCGGCATTGTCCCCGCATCCATGCCTTGACAGAATTGATCGATGAAGGCTTGATCATGCAGGTTATTGGTAAAGATGTAGTGGGCCATGCCCGCCATCATTGCCGCATCGGTATTCGGACGGATGGGTATCCACCAGGCATCGTAGGCGGCGGCAGAGTCGGTATACTGCGGATCAACCAACACAAACTTACAACCGCGTTGTTTTGCCATGCGCATATACATGAAGGTGTTGCCACCGTGGAATGTATAGGCGGGATTCCAACCCCACATGATCATTAGTTTAGAGTGAGCAAAAGCATCGTCTTCATTCCCATCCTCGATGGTGCCGAAGGTCATACGAGAACTGAAGGTGGTACCTTGATAGGAGGGCACCGACCAGGAACTGGTGCGGCAGCCAAACATTCCGAGGAAGCGACCCAACAAGCCCTCAATCTGGTCAGACTTGTGTAACACCCCATATGAAGCGCCGGCATAACTCTGATCCACCAAGGCAGTGGGACCATAGGTATTTTTAAGGTGGACCATCTTGTTGGCCACAAAATCAAGGGCCTCATCCCATGAAATGCGCTTGAATTTTCCTTCACCCCGCTCGCCCACACGCATCATCGGGTAGAGCAGCCGTTCCGCCGAATAGAGCCGTTGGCGATAGGAGCGCCCCCGGAGGCAGGCCCTCAGTTGCGGCTCATCATTATCGTCCTTTCCGAAATAACCGCCGCGCTGATACCGTCCATCGTCAGTCGAAAGGCGCACGATGACATCCTTCCATTTATGCGCGACAAGCATATGGCGCGAACCGCAATTATGTGCGCAACTGGTCACCACCGTCTCGAGTTGATCGTCGGTCGGATAGGGTTCGTAAGCAAACGCCTTGGCCTCTTTTGCGGTCTTCAATTCCACCAAGCCTCCGGCAGCCAAAGTCGCACTGCCTGCCGCAGCAGACTTCAGAAATGACCGCCTGGAGAGATTCAAGCGCTCATGTAGATTCTTTTTCAGATTATCGATACTCATCAGTACCTCGTTGTCGGCAATTGACTATTTCGCAGCCTGCTGATTCTTAATGCGGAACCTGGGTTCCGATTCGGTCGGCCTATCTTTGGCCCACTCTGGGGTGGTGCTCGACATACCTTTCCAGGCATGTCGGGGATAGGGATAGGCAATGCGGTACCACTGCCGCCCGCCATGACAGCCATAGCATATGTCCGGATCCTTTTTGGCCGCGGCCTCGATGGCCTCAGCTTTCAAAAAATTGACCTGGTGCCGATTGGTGCGGATATTGGCGTGACAGAGCAAACAGTCGTTTTGAAAGAGCGCTCTCGACTCCGGCCAAGGCTTCGGCAAGCCCATCAATTTATAGGGGTTTCTCCCATGGCACATCAGACAAATCTCGGGATTCACCGACTTACGCAGAGTCTTTTCCCGATTCGAATGATCTGGGGGTATCGTTGCTTCTTCCCTTAAGTCGTTTCCCTGATGGCAGGTATTGCATTTCAAGTCCATCAGTTCCTTGGCCAGGGGTGTCACCAAGTGCCGACGATGAAAGGTATCCTGTTCACCCTCATAGGTCGATAAGGTTTGATACCAGGCCAATACCTCGGAAGCCTTAACACCGGCAGGTGACTGATAAAGCAGCTTCCTGCTTATAATCTCCTGATGGCAACTGAGACACTGCTCATCACCTGCATTATCAATATAGGGTTTCGTGTGGATGGGGTGCCAACTAGCTCGGTCATAGTCCTTGACTGTAATATCACGGGCAAAAACCTGACCGATGGTGAGTAGCGCCATCGACAGTAGCAACGGAATAAGGAGCCTGATACCCAAAGTCATTTCATCTCCCTCATCTGAAGCGATCAGATATTATTTCAATAGGGGAATCTACTTAAGAAGAGGGCGCTTCCCTGCGCCCCATGACGTCCTTGAATTACATCCTATTCACAAAACGGACGGAGCCGATTAGCGCCAGCCGCTCATGCCGGACATGCCGCCCATGCCGCCCATGCCGGACATGCCGCTCATACCGCCCATGCCGGACATGCCGCTCATGCCACCCATGCCACCCATGCCGGACATACCACTCATGCCGCCCATGCCGGACATACCGCTCATGCCACTAGCCGGGTAGAAGAAGATCTGTCCCTGTGGGGTGATCTTGAAATAGCCGGACATACCGCTCATGCCGGACATACCGCTCATGCCGCCCATGCCGGACATACCGCCCATGCCGGACATACCGCTCATGCCGCCCATACCGGACATGCCGCCCATGCCGGACATACCGCCCATGCCGGACATACCGCTCATGCCGCCCATACCGGCATGCCGCCCATACCGGACATGCCGCCCATGCCACCCATGCCGGACATGCCGCCCATGCCGCTCATTCCAGACATACCGCTGGGCACCCAAACCCACTGGCCGCCCATGCCTGACATCCCGGACATGCCACCCATGCCGCCCATACCGGACATGCCGCTCATGCCGCCCATGCCAGACATACCGCTCATGCCGCCCATGCCGCCCATGCCGGACATACCGCCCATGCCACCCATGCCGGACATGCCGCCCATACCACTCATGCCGCCCATGCCGGACATACCACTCATGCCGCCCATGCCGCTCATACCACTCATGCCGGACATACCGCTCATGCCACTAGCCGGATAGAAGAAGATCTGTCCCTGTGGGGTGATCTTGAAATAGCCGGACATGCCGGACATACCGCCCATGCCGCTCATACCGCCCATACCGGACATACCGCTCATGCCACCCATGCCGCCCATGCCGGACATACCGCTCATGCCACCCATGCCGCCCATACCGGACATACCGCTCATGCCACCCATGCCCGACATTCCGCCCATGCCAGACATGCCGCTCATGCCACCCATACCGGACATTCCGTCCATTCCTGACATGCCGTACATGCCTGCGGACGCCAATGGAGCGACAGTTAGTGCAACGGCCATCCCCATAGCTTTGATCACTCCTTTCAAACTCGGCATTCGAAACTTTTTCATAATTGTTTGCCTCACGTTGTAGTAAATATTTTCTCCCAATTCAGGGCCGTTAATCGGTCATCCGCCTGAACCAGCAGATAATCCTGACCCCCTATTTATGCCAACACTACTGATGCCATTGTCGAATATCGTATCTACCCTTCATGCCGGGTTGATTGAAAGGCGTGTGCCAATTTCCTTGGTTGTCAAGGAAGTAGAGACTTTTGGGATAGGGTTGTTGCACACCAGTCAAGGAAGATTGATACCAGACCTTGTCTCGCATCACCCATTCAATGACAGGCGCATCAACAGGCCGTTTGGAAGGCTCTACCCCAGCTATGGGATAGTCAGCCATGAGATGTGACGACAGTAGCATCAACGCACCACAGCCGGCAGACAGAAACAACCGCATTCCAACACCCTCCTCGATTTATCTTTTAGTATCAGTACGGGTTGGCATGTCTATGCAGGCAACAGCTGTGCCATTATGCTGTATCTACCTCTTTTCCTTTGTTTTACAATGATTTTTTCACCAGCACCTATACATACATGCCGGATGGGATATCGGATAGCCTGACGTTCTGTCAGGCTGATTGAAGTTGATACTTTGCCTGTCTCAGGGATGCGGCCGGAAGATTTTCATGGGCGCAGAATATAAGTCATATTTTTCATTTGGTTAGAAACAATATCCAACTGACTACCGCAATATTCAACGTTATTGCGCTTGACTGACATTTCGTCATACAAGGTATGACTGATGCTTGCATCCGTCGTATCACAGAGTGGAGGTCAATAGAGACCTCCACCCAAAGACCCGGGTCAAACGGTCAACTAAAAGATACGTATGACACCACCATCCGATACACGAATCGCCAGCTGATACTTCAATCGATATGGCTCGGAATCACCGACCACACTGACCAGATAGACACGATTAATCTTACGAATCCTACCAACCTGCAGGCCAGACTCCTGGGTGGTGTCTATCCATCGTTTTGTGAGTTCATGTACTTCCGACCACTCATCAAGAGGCAGTACGCCAGGGTCAAGTTGAAAATAGTCAATACGGCATTCAGCCATATTAGCCGTTGTATCCACTGTCATTGACTGGTTTGTGGATGGCAACTCCACTGGATGAAACAGCAGTGCCCCGCTTTCATCCCTTTCAATATGCCAGTATTCGAAGCCTTTTAAATTTGCCGGTAACGTCACGGAGCCACTCTCAACAGTTTGAGTTACCGTTTCTGCCGGCGCATCGCCCGTATCGCCCGGCCGCAGAATCAATGTGCCGTCACTGTCCCATTCAACCTGCCATCCGCGCTCCTGCAGCGCATTGCCAAATTGTCTGATCTTCGGCAATTCAGCTTCAGGTGACTGATTGTCAGTTGCCGGCTCTTTTGCAGGTTGGCGATAGATAACACTGCCATCCGCGGAGATGTACTCTTGCCACCCTTGAAGAAGCAGCGACTCACGCAGTGACTGAGAGAGGGTAACTCCCTGTTCTGCCAAGCCTGCTGTGGGTATTGACAGTGCAAGCCACAACAGATGAACGCTGATGCAACGATATCGACTGTTTCTGTTTTTTTTCACTTTCGGGACTCCTCCGATTTGTGTAATCCACTGAATCCAGGATTAATCAGCAAAACATGCGCCAAGAGTTCATTTGCGGGGCATGGATCCGCAAAAAAGGTCGATTCCTCACCTGCAACCTGACAAAATGTCAGGAAAAATGGCTGCTTTTGGCATTAAAATCTAAGCAGTTGACACTGAAAATCTGAACCGTCATAAATGATGAACTGGATAGCCAACAGCCTGAATCGGAAATTCATCCTTGGCACCACTTCCGGTCTTGCCATCAGCTCCCTGGTCTTTCTCCTACTCTATATTTCGCTCTACCAGTCTGAACTGGAGGGAGAACGCGCACACACAGCCAACCAGGTCAACAATCTGCTGCAGGTCTCATTGGAAAACGCCATGCTGAAGCGAGACCTGCCCGGTTTGAGCGAAATGGTAAAAAAACTGGGCAAGCAGGAGGGCATCGTATCCGTATTCATTACCAACCCTGGCGGCGAAATCAGATTCAGCAGCAGAGTGGGCGACTTTGGCAAACAATTGGCCAATCCCTACCGCACCACATCCCTTACAACCCAATTCCTCGAAGACAGCGATGGCCAGGAAATCCTGCGCAGCATCAATCCGGTACACAACAAAGCACCCTGTAAGGAGTGTCACGGACCTGCAGAGAAAAATCCCATCAATGGCATCCTGTACGTGGATTACGACGCCGTGCCGATCAGAAACAGGGTTCGTGACACCACCCTGATGCTGATGGGGGCTGGCGCGTTGATCGTCATTTTGAACCTGGTTGGAGGCTGGTGGTTCATCCATGCCTACATCCTCAGACCTGTGAACCATCTAACTCATGCAAGTCAAGAGTTGACCCACGGCAATCTAGAATCCCGCGTCTCAATGCGGGGTACCGATGAACTCTCAAGGTTGGGCGACACCTTCGATCTAATGGCGGAAAGATTGCAGGAGAAGCTCCTTGAACTGGAAGAACAGAAAGGTTTTTTACAGGCGCTTGTGGACGCCGTTCCTGACGGCATCAGAATTATCGACGATAAGTTCAAGATCGTATTGACCAACAAAGCCTATCGAGAGCAACACAAACTGCCGCAAACGACAGAAGTCGGAAGCAACTGCTACACTCTCACACATAAAACAACCAAGCCCTGCCCACCTACTCTGATCACATGTCCGGTTCATGAAATCCTGCAGCACCATAAGCCGATCAAAGTGGTGCATCAACACCATCGCTCCGATCAATCAACCTTTGAGGTTGAAATTTTCGCAGCACCCATGGAAATAAAGCGAGGCAGGCGTGAAACAACCCTGATCGTCGAGTCGATCAGGGATCTTGCAAAAGAGGTTAAATATTCCCAGGAACAGAAACTCTCTGAATTGGGACGTCTGGCAACCGGCGTGGCCCATGAGATCCATAACCCACTCGCATCTGTCAAGTTGGCCCTGGATGCCACGAAAAACGCGCTTATTGCCGATAATGACTATACGGAAGGTGTCATGCAGCATTTCGAACTTATCGACGACGAGATCAACACCTGTATCGAGATCACCGGAAAGTTGCTCAAACTAGGCTCACCTCCCCCTGAAAGCCTTGAGTTGGTCGATGTCAATAACGCCCTGCATGAGACACTAAGCCTATTACAATGGCAGGCCGACCAGTTGCATATTACTGTTGAAGAGAGATATAAAATCGATCTGCTTCGTACTCTGGCATCGGATAGTGAAATCAGAATGGTTGCGCTTAACCTGGCACAAAATGCGTTTCATGCGATGCCTGAAGGCGGGATATTGACCGTTTCCAGTTTTTCCGACGGTAAAAAGATTTTGCTGCAGTTTTCCGATACCGGCGCCGGTATCCGCGCCAAAGACCTGCCATATATATTCGATCCCTTTTTCAGTCGTCGCGCTGACGATGTTAAAGGGACCGGTCTTGGCCTTTCAATCAGTCTAGCCATCATAGAAAAATATGGTGGAACGATAAGAGTTGAGAGTGAATTTTCCGCTGGCAGCGTCTTTACTATCGAACTGCCGGATGCCGCGCATGAACTAGAGGTAAAGACATGACATCTAAAATAGTCGTCGTAGAGGATGACGACATACTCAGAAACCTCATCATACAACACCTCATTAAATTAGGATATGAGGCGGATGGTCTCAGTCGCTGGGACAACGTACTGGGTTATCTGGAAAAGTATGAGCCATCGCTAATCATCACAGATGCCCGTCTACCCGACGCCAACAGTCTTGAGTATATCGAAAATCTATCCATAAATTATCCTGTAATAATCCTCACCGCATTCGGTTCCGTTCGAGATGCCGTAGGCGCCATAAAAGCCGGAGCGATCGATTACATTCTGAAACCGGTCAGTCTCGATACACTTTCACTGACTGTCGAGAGAGCTCTTGATAATGCTGCACTACGGAAAGATCACCTGTTTTGCAAACGACAATTAGAGCAGAGCATCCAACGCAATTCATCGCTTGTCGGAAACAGCGAGGCACTGACAAAGGTCAGGCAATTAATCGGAGCTGTCGCTCCCAATGACATCACTGTACTGATTCAAGGTGAGAGCGGCTCGGGTAAAGAATTGGTAGCGCGTGCCATTCACGCACACAGCCATCGCAAAAAGCATAATTTCGTTGCAGTAGACTGCTGTACTCTGCAGGAAAATCTCTTTGAATCAGAATTGTTTGGCCATGAGAAAGGGGCATTTACCGGTGCGGACAAACAGAAAAAGGGATTGATTGAGGGAGCGGAGGGAGGAACACTGTTTTTAGATGAAATCGGCGAAATAAACAGCAGTGGCCAAGCAAAGCTTCTACGCGTTCTGGAAACCGGGCGATTCAGGAGACTGGGCAGCACAAAGGACTTGAACGCCAACGTCAGGATAGTGGCCGCCACAAACCGCGACCTGGAAACCATGTCGTCTGAGGGAGATTTTCGCTCCGACCTCTTCTTCAGGCTCAATGCTTTTAATATTATTGTACCGACATTGCGCGACAGGCGTGACGATATCCCCGAGCTGGCCAAGCACTTCCTGACAAATCATAATTTTTCCACCCGGGTCAACAAAACACTTTCATCATCGGCCATTCGCTCACTCGTCTCCTACGATTGGCCCGGTAATATCAGAGAGTTAAAGAATGTAATAGAACGAGCGATTATTCTCTCGGGTGACAGACAGGCGATCAAACCGGAACATTTTGCCTTCACCCGGGTACTGGGCAAGGGTGAGGGGGTTGTGACTCTCAATTTTGATCACGATCCCTCCTTGGAGGAACTGGAAGCTCACTACCTGTCGTATCAATTAAAGAAACATTCTGGTCGCCGTGGAAAAGTAGCGGAAGTCATGGGGATCAGCGAGCGAAGTATTTATCGCATGATTAAACGCTACTCTTTGGATGACATCAAATATAAAGCAATCTAACTGTGTCGCACACTTCTTGACCCAAACGAAAGGGCAAGGCGTTCTCCTGTGATCCCCGATCAGCCTGTCTGGACAAGCACCAAATAAACAGAGCTGATTTGAAAGCTTGTTGCTATTATGTAGGTCATGAACACAACCTGCTTACAATATCTTGCCAGGTGGCATCTGCCGCTTGCACGCGTTACCAGACCGGCTTTTATATTTGTCGCAGCAGTTTTACTGTTGCCCGCAATCTGCAGTGCCGACGCTCCTGATGGCTACCCATTCCTGCCATTCGATCAGGCCATGGCGCAAGCGAAAAGCGACACCAAGCCAATGTTCGTCTATTTTGGGCGCTACGGTTGCGGTTATTGCGAAAAAACCAATAAGGAAGCATTTATCGATCCAACCGTCAGAGCGCGCTACATAGCCAACTATGCCCTTGCCTACGTGGATGCAGAGAGTGGTCGCCGACTTCGACTTCACAGCGGGGAAAGGATCACCGAGCGTGAACTGGGAACCCGCTACAATGCCCTGGTCACCCCTGTGTTCTCTTTTCTTACTCCGGATGGAAAGCCCATCTACCGCATGATCGGTGTTCAGCGTATTGAGGACCTTATCGAGGCGGATAGAAGGATTCAATCGGCCCTGGTGAAGGAAGCGCAGTGAGAATCGCTAATTTCGTTGTTTTCACTCTCTGTTTCATGTTACCGACGGCGCTTACTGCCTCTCCCTGGAAATTCGAACGGGCAATCGACGTCTCGGGCTCCAACAACAGCAACACCGGCTACTTTCACCATATCGATTCCTCTGGTCGGCGCAATATCGCCGTCTCAGAGCAGATCATTGCTATCGCATGGGAAGATGATCGGGATGGCACCCCACGTATCTACCTGGCATACAAAAAGGCCGCCGACAGCATTTTCAACCATGAGACCCGACTCAGTGGTGGTGGTGAGGCATACGAACCTTCACTGGTCGCCATCAGTGGCGGCCGCTTCGTCATCGCCTGGGAGGAGGATGGGTATATTCATGCTCGAATGGCCTCGCTCGGCGGTACTCCTGTTCTAGGGCCAATCGTCAAAGTCGACAGCAATCCCTCGTCGCAGGTCAATCTGACCACCCATGGTGACGGGGCCTATGCTGTCTGGTCACAACGCCGCGGACGCTTCGGGCGGATTCATGCCACAGATTTGAGACCGAATGAAAAAGGCGTATTGGAAATCGGTATGGCCTGTCCCGTTGATGCCACACCTCCAACGGATGAGCAACTATACCCAGCAGCAGTGATCAGCGATGGTCGCCTGCTGGTGGCCTGGGAGGACCGTCGTCCAAAGCATACGATTATCATGGCTGCGGTCGATCATCCCGATAACCCATGCCGATTCAGTGCCGCAAATCGTATCAGTGAAAAACCTGAGATTCGCGGCCTGCCATACGGGTCGGGCCATGGGGTGTCGAGAGTCGCCTTGGGGCATTACGGCCATCGTGGCGCATTCGCAGCATGGGAAGACAAGCGTGACTTTCGCGACGGCTACGATATCTGGGGGGCCCCTTTTCTATCCGCAGAATCCCGTTTCGGCAGCAACGTAAAGCTCCAGGACGATTTTGGTGGACTGGCTAAACAGCGTCATGCTGCGGTCTCCGGACATCAGGATGGCACCTTGGTCGCTGCCTGGGATGATGAGCGGGAAGGCAATACCGACGTGGTGTTGAGCTGGCAAGATGATGGAGCGTGGAGTGATGACTGGTTGCTGCCTGTTGCATCCGGAGAAGGCCATCAGAGTAATCCAAGTATCGTGCTGGATACCAGGGGAGACCTCCACGTCATCTGGATTGAACGGCAAGATATCGGCGCGACCACTCGGCTGAAGTATGCGCGGGGCCGGCGCCACATAGATAAATAGTTACCCGCTTGCCCATCATGCCAGTAACAGTTGGACTATCCCTTGATTGAACTGGTACCGCTATCCTGGGAACTCATTTGGCTAGCCGCACCCGTTATCTTCCTGGCAGGACTGGTTCATGGCACTTTCGGTATCGGTTTCCCAATGGTCGCGACGCCATTGATAGCCCTGTTCACCGACGTGTTTACCGCCGTGCTGATTTGTGTGGTTCCCACCATGTCGGTCAACCTTACGACCATATGGCATGGCGGCAGAGCGCAATTGAGGAACGTCCGTCCTTATCTGCTGATAATACCTTTCGCGCTACTGGGCACGGTGACCGGCACTTTTTTGTTGCTTTGGCTTGATCCTCGTCCCTTTCTGCTGCTGCTCGCCGTGGCCGTATTGCTCTATCTGAATCAGGGTCGCCTGCAAAGCATCGAATTTTCCTGGGTAAGAAATCACACCCTGACCGCCTATATCGTGTTTGGCACAACAGCTGGACTGATGGCCGGCATGGTGAATGTGATGCTGCCGGTATTGATCATCCTATTCATGGAACTGCGTATCGCCACAGCGACCATGGTGGTTCTATTCAACCTGAACTTCTTCACCGGTAAACTGACCCAGAGTCTGATCTTTATGCAGCAGGACATTCCCGGTATCGGCGTCTTTCTGTTGAGTACATTGTTGCTCGCACCTTTTGCATTGACCTCGCTGTTTATCGGCATGCAGCTACGTAAACGCTTCACAGCAGAACGCTACGTGACCCTGTTACGGGGGTTGCTCTGGGTAATCGCAGGTATATTGATCGTACGTTTTATGGTTGCATATACCTGATGAATCAAACCCGAACAACAGATTACCCACTTATACGTTTGCATAATCACTGGTTTGTTGCCTGACATTATCAGATACGCGATATGTCCCAATGAACTGATTCTGCTTAGTCGACCGACAAATCCATCAGTATCTTTGATTCATGATTTTCTGGGTTTTGCCTTGGCGGTTGCTTTTGCATTAACCGGATCGTCAGGCCAGTGGTGTTTCGGATAGCGCCCCTTTAACTCCTTCTTCACATCCGGATAGGTCCTCTGCCAGAATCCAGCCAGATCATCGGTGATCTGCATGGGTCTTTGCGCCGGTGAGAGGAGGTGTAACATGACAGGCACCTTACCGCCCCCTATTCTGGGTGTATCCGCCAGACCGAACATCTCTTGCAACCTGACTGCAAGAACCGGCGGCCCTTCCACAGTGTAGTGAAGCGGAACCCTGGATCCACTTGGCACCTTCATGTGGCTTGGTGCCTCCTGGTCCAGTAGCTGTAGTTGCTGCCAATCAAGACTTGCCTTGAGTATCCCACTCAGGTCGAGTCGTTGCAGTTGTTGTTTGTTGTTGATCCCCGATAACCAGGGTTCCAACCAGTCACTGAGATGTGTCGATAACCATTCATCCGAAAGATCTGGCCAGCTGGAATCATTCAGCTGGCCACCCAGCCAACAGACCCGCATCTGCCATTGACGGAGCCGTTTACTCCAAGGCAATACAGCCAATCCCATCGATGTGAGCCCTTGCAGCATGGCACTGACAACCCTTTCCGGGTCAGGTTCGGTAAGTGGACGATGATCAAGGACCACTGCCCCGACCCGGGCTTCCTCAAAGGCCGTAACCCGTTGTTCCCGCTTATCCCAGATAACAGCCGAGGTTGTTTCGATTTCGAGATCGGGAAGATGGCGGATCTCCGCTTCAGTGATGGCAGCGGCCAGCCTGATCCACCCCTCAACTTTACCGGCATCCAGCTCGGCTACGACTAAGAAATCCTGTGTCGCCAAGGGATCCGAATCGTTCAGTAATGCACCGCGACCATTGGCCAGGCGAAAGCGGGCATGCCCTGTCCGCTGAGCAATCCGATCGGGATAGGCCAGCGCCAGAAGTTGTGCTGCAGACATTTCCATACTGTTCGTGTCCCTATCGAGACGCTGTATGCGCCTGTGCCAATCCCTGCTTACCCTGTCGACCCTTTTACATGCATGGGTGTCGATGCCGTTTGCACTGCCGCCGTGATCTCGATTGCGCCACGATGCGAGCAAGTGTAAACGCTGTTCCAGGTCCGCACCCGGATGGCTCTCCCGCTGGCGTTTTACGATATCCCGCTCACTCAGCAGAGCTGCCAGGTCACAGGCGAGCTGACGATCCCCCTCGACCACACTTGTCAGGATATGGGCCAATCGTGGATGCGCAGGCAACCTGGCCATCCGTTTTCCCGTTGCTGTGAGCAGACGCCGTCTATCCATGGCACCGAGACGCTGTAACAGATCACAGGCCTGGTTGTAAGCGGCCTGTGGTGGTGGATCATGCCAACGCAGATCGATGGGATCAGCCACACCCCAGGCAGCGAGTTCCATGGCCAGTGGAGCCAGATCGGCCTGCAGGATCTCCGCCGGATGGTAATCAGGCAATTGATCCTGATAGTGGGGTAACCACAAACGGTAACAATTACCAGGGCCGAGACGCCCCGCCCGTCCGGCCCGCTGGGCGGCTGCAGCCTTCGATACCGCCACGGTCTCCAGCCGGGTCAGCCCGATCCCGGGCAGAAAACGCGGCAGTCGCGACCAACCGCAATCGATGACCGCGCTCACGCCCTCAATGGTCAGGCTTGTCTCCGCAATCGATGTGGTGAGCACGATACGACGCCTCTTTCTCCTGTCTGGGAGCAACGCCAGATCCTGATCCGCCTTCGGCAGGTCGCCATACAGCGGCGCAATCAGGGGCGAATGTTCAGATTCGGCGAAGCGGCTCGCGATCAGCGTCTGCACCTGTCTGATTTCGGCGACACCGGGCAGAAACACGAGGATATCACCCTGTTCCTCATGCCATACCCTGGCAACGGCCTGCGACACCTGTTCGGCAATGGCTCTTTTCTCGGGCTTTATTCCAAGATAGTGATGGGTCACAGGGAATTGCCGACCTTCGGCGGAGATGATCGGTGATCCATCCATCAGCGCGGAGATACGATCCGAATCGAGGGTTGCCGACATTATCAGCAGCCGAAGATCCTCCCGCAGTCCCTGCCGGGCATCAAGGGCCAAGGCCAGAGCCAGATCGCTGTGCAGGTTGCGTTCATGGAACTCATCAAAGATCAGCAGGCCAACCCCTTTCAACTGAGGGTCCTGTTGCAAACGGCGTGTCAGGATGCCTTCGGTCACCACTTCGACACGGGTTTTCCGGGAGACCTTTCTTTCCAGGCGTATGGAGTACCCTACCCGTTCACCGACGGCCTCGCCCAATAAATGGGCCATGCGGGCTGCTGCTGTGCGGGCAGCCAATCGACGAGGCTCAAGCAACAGAATGGTTTGCCCGTTCAACCAGGCAGCCTGCAACAATCGGATTGGAACCAGGGTCGTCTTACCCGATCCGGGCGGGGCGCACAACACGGCTCTGCCGGTGCTTGCAAGCGCATCATCCAGTGCTGGCATGATTTGTGTGACGGGGAGTTCAGACACCATCGGCACCATGGTCGGGTGCGGCGCTACCGCACCGAAGGTTTCGTCTTTTGATCCGTACTATGAGGCCATAGGGTTAATGGTGCGGTAAGCCGCACCCTACACCTTAATGGAGCGTGGGGAAAAGCAGATTATCCCTGTTGCAGCGATATGGAATTGCTCTCTCTGTCACAATGTACATGCATATCGAAGTTCAGGTCATCCGCAAAATCCTGGGCAACGATCCATATCTGAGTCAGATCCTCACTCAAAGTCGGCAGTACCGTGAGTGAACTGCGCGTACGCTTCTCATCGAAGAAGGCAAAAGGCTCATCGAGAAACAGAAACTGGCTCCCCTGTATGGCCCTGTTGACCAGCTCCTGGGACAGCGCGAGACGTACCGCCAACATGATCTGACGCTGGGTACCGCTGGATATTTCTTCCAGGTCCATGAAGTCCCGCTTTTCACTGGAGAAGGCGCGCACACTCAGATCGTCGTCGATCTGCAGATGCTCATAACGGTTCTCGGTAAACAGGGGCAGGGTCTTGCTGACCAGACCGCGCAGCTTGTGGTTGAATTTATGGGAGACCTCCCTGGTCGCGCCCTGAATCAATTGATCCGCCACTGCGCAGACCTCCATGTGGCGCTGTTTGTCATCGATCTTCTGCTGCAGATCACCCTTGATCAGTTTCAGCTGCTCGAACTTATCCAAACGCTCCTGCTCCTGGTCAATGACTGAATCGAGCTGACCCAACCGGCGCCGGTCCGTTTCCACACCCTGCCGCAATTGGCCCTCTTCCAGCGCCACACCGTCTCTGACCTCGGCGATGGTGACGTTCCAGTCGCTCACCCGCTGACTCAGGCGCTCCCGTGCGGCACGATCGACAATCGCCGGCTCCGCCTCAGCCTCGTCTGGTTGTTCACTCTCTGTCTCTTCCGTGCTCTCCGTATCCCTATCTGCCTGGTTGGATTCAGCCTCCTCCACGAGTTCATTGCGGATAACCACACTGGAGAGGCTATCCAGGTTGCCCAAGGCATTCACCAACCCGTCGGCTGCCTCATCATAGGCTCTGGCGCTGCGTCTTTTGGAGGCGCGACGAACCCAGAAGATCAAAAACAACAGCACAAATCCGCCCGCACCATACAGCAGCCAGGGGATCATCGAATCTTGCCAGGCAGAGAAATTGTTGCTCAGTATCTCATTCAATTGCTGTGCAGAGGCCTGCTCGGGCAGTTTTGCCAGCAGATACCAGGCCGCGCCCGCAATCAATGCCGATAGCAGAGACAGAAACGCCAGAAAACCGGCGCGCGCGGCTGTACTCAGATCCGACTCCCGCCTCGGCACGGCATCCTGGTAGGTAATGGATGCATTCTCCAGCTGTTCGATAAGATCCATCGAATCTTCCATATGGCGGGTCACCTCATTGTGTTCGCCCTGTAACGCCGGCATCAGGGTGTGATCGATGTCGATCTCATCGATCTGAGTCTGCACACTGGTCTGTTCCGCTTTACGCTGTTCAACCTCATTCAGGGTGGAGCCCTTGTCCTCCTGGCAGGCCTCGTTGACATACTCCAGGGTTACCAATCCAGCCATGGTCTTTACCGCAAAGCTATGGGGATGGGGGGTCGTGATCTCGCGCTGCGCCAGATAGAAGGATTCAACGAACTCCTCAAACTCATAACCGACCAGCTCATAGACCTTGTCCGCAACCTGCTCCACACCTCGCGCGATCGGTTCCTCATTATTATCGGATGCCGTAAGGGTAAGTCTGGCGCTGTGGTTACCCGCATCATCGAGAAAACGATCCAGGCAATAGCGCTTGCCGTCCCTCGGGGTAAATTCGAGCTGCGCCGAACAGTGGGTTTCACCCCAGCGTATCACTTTGGTCAAATCATCCACATCCAGGGAGAAGGTCCTGCCGAAGAGCGCGAAACAGACGGTTTCACCAATCGTACTCTTGCCCGATTCATTGGGTCCGGATATTGCGATCAAGCCCTGCCCGGGGATATTCTCCAGATTCAGGTCGGTATACTTCAGGACATTATTCGCCTTGATGGAATTTATGATCATGACCAACCCTCATCCGCGAGCACACGCAGTTTGTTGATCACCATTTGCATGGCCTGATCGAATGTCTCCTCGTCAAACGCCTCCCCGGAGTTGAGACGACGTTCTTTTTCTGCCTTGCAGTAGTCGAGAAACTCCTGGGCAGACGCCCCCAGAGACAGATTCTCTTGCTGTGTTGCCTGATCTGACGAAGACATACAAAACTCCCCTTTTTTCTTGTGTACCGCCTGAACTGCTTGAACCAGTAAAATATTGATGCCAAACCGTATTGGCAACCCATCGATGAGTTGCCGTCGTTATCCCCATTAGATTGCGCATCCGGTCGTCAGCCCAGTATAGGGAGTTCTGATCAGCAGGTCATCACCGAAACAGCCCGTTGCCGGATCTGCAACAATTCGAAATATCTATCGGTAACAAACTGTTAAGGGACGATTGCATGGCTGACTTAAACAGTTTCCCTTTTCATGCCCTATAATATCAATAACTTATGCTATTGCTTTTTAGTAATTAAAAGCCTTGTGGCGGATAGCCGAAATGTGTCGGTTTTTTTTACGCTTACGAAGCATAACAACCCCAATGAAAATGTGTCAGACCCTATCTTACTGTTTTAAAAGAACATCTTAATGTTTGGCATTTTTTTTGTTTATGTAAAAATAACAACGTACAAATATTTGACCGGTAGACGACTGTGGATAGACGTATTGGTATCAGCGCGATTCCCTCTAACCCAAAAAGCTATCTCAACGAGCAACAACAGCTGGGATTGATACACCTGAGAGAGTATGGCTGGACAACCTTCTGCGTGAGGCGTCTCTCAGGAGAGAGTGCGACCACGATTCTCAGAAACAAACACAACAAAGTGCTGGGCATCCTGAACGAAGATGGCACGCTCAGAATTGCAAATCAATTGAAGGTTCGTGACTGCAGATACGAAGAGAACACCGACATCGAAAGCATGTTGGATTCAATCAAACAGCAAGTTAAGAAGCCTCCGCAGTAATAATCCCTGTACTTCAAGTACAAAGTACCCGAAACACCGTAATAATCATTGCCGCTAGCAAATGGTAATGCAGTGTGTGCTGTTGAACTGCTTCACGCCAGAACCCTCGCCAATGAACAGCTGCATGTGGCTTCGAATCGGCCTCGTTGATTGAAGTCCTAAAAGATATCGGCATATTCCATGTTACATCTTGTTACAACGCGTTACCGATCAGAGAGGATTAAACCATCAGCGGCGGCCAAAATTAGCTCTGACCATAAGCCATTCCGAGTGCTTTACCGATTGCAGATCAGTCCTTCAACAGGGTGTTTAGGGTTTTCGGCAGGTAACAGACCAGATGAAACCGATCAGCGGAAAAATGAAATTTGACAGACTTCGAATCAAGATACATACTGGTCGGTATGTTCCATGAACGGGATTCCCGCTGCCATGCTTGCCGATGCTGACGCTACCCGACGGTCACTGCTGGAAGCCGCCTATGAGGAGATTCATCGTTTCGGTTTCCAGGCTGCCAGTCTGAATGCCATCCTGGAACGAACCGGCGTCACCAAAGGCGCCCTCTATCACCATTTCAGCAGCAAACTGCAACTCGGTTACGCCGTACTGGACGAACATATCGCCGAGGAGTTGCAGAGACTCTGGTTCGAACCCCTGCAACAACCCGGACACCCGATCGACGTGTTGATGGGAACCATCATGAAGATGGGCGAGCACTACCAGTGCGAAGAGATCACCCTCGGCTGTCCGCTCAACAACCTGGCCCAGGAGATGTCGGCCATCGATGACGGTTTTCGTCAACGCATCGACTCGATCTACAAACGCTGGCAGGAGAGTATCGAAACGCTTCTTACCCGAGGACAGCAGGAACGCAGTATCTCCACCGCAATCGATCCGGCCGATACGGCTTTTTTCATTCTAGCCTCACTGGAGGGTTGTATGAGTATGGCGAAAAACGCCCAGAGCCACGATGAGCTGATGCGTTGCGGCAAGGCGCTCTCAAGCTATCTGAACAGCCTTCGCACATAAACCTGCAAAGTAAAACCAAACAACCATCGCAAGGAACGTGAAATGAATAAACAACCAATCAAAACCGACAAATCAGCAACAGGGAAATGACATGAAAGAATCCTTTTTCCGCTTCGTACTGAACAACAGGTTGCTGGTCATCTTTCTTGCCATCACGATCTCGCTGTTGATGGGCAGTGGTGTACAACACCTGGCATTCAGCAATGATTACCGCATGTTTTTCAGCGAAGAGAATCCGCAACTGAAGGCCTTCGAACAACTGCAGAATACCTACACGAAAAATGACAATGTACTGTTTGTCATCGCACCCAAGGATGGCAAGGTATTTACTCGTGAAACCCTCTCCGCCGTCGCGGAACTGACCAAGGAGTCCTGGCAGATCCCCTACTCCCTGCGGGTCGATTCCATCACCAACTTCCAGCATACCCATGCCGAAGGGGATGATCTGATCGTCGAGGATCTTGTCCTGGACCCCCAATCCCTGAGCGATGAAGAGCTGGCTGAGAAACAGCGGATCGCCACCGACGATCCCCTCCTGGTCAATCGTTTGATATCGCCCTCGGCCCACACCACCGGCGTCAATGTGACGGTACAGCTGCCGGGCAAAAAACTGACCGAGGTACCTGAAGTGGCGAACCGGGCCAGGGAGATGGCAAAAAACATCGAGGCGGCCTATCCCAACATCGACATCCATCTCACCGGCATGGTGATGATGAACAATGCTTTTCCGTCCGCCTCCCAGGATGACATGACGAGCCTCTACCCGATCATGTTCGCCGCGGTGATCCTGGTATTGGTAGTGATGCTGCGCTCCATTCCCGGTACCCTCTCGACCGTGATCATCATTATTCTGATGATCATCGCCACCATGGGCCTGACTGGCTGGCTCGGTATCAAGATGTCACCACCCACCACCACGGTACCGATCGTAATCATGACCCTGGCGATCGCCGATTGTGTGCACATTTTGGTTAACTTTCTCCATTTCATGCGAGACGGACAGAACAAGTACGAGGCTATGATGGAGAGTCTGCGCATTAACCTGCAGCCCATTTTCCTCACCACCCTGACCACTGCCATCGGTTTTCTCAGTCTCAATTTCAGCGAAGCGCCGCCGTTTCGTGATTTGGGCAACATGGCGGCCATGGGGGTAGTGCTGGCATTCTTTCTCTCCGTCACCTTCCTGCCTGCCATGATGATGCTGTTACCGGTCAGGGCCCTCAGCGGAGACACCCTGGGCAGCATTGCCATGGTACGCTTCTCTGACTTCGTCGTGCGTTACAAAAAACAGCTGCTATGGGGCATGGGCATGGTTGTGTTGCTGCTCATTTCGCAGATACCCAACAACCGGCTCGATGATCAGTTTGTAAAATATTTCGACGAGACCATCACCTTTCGGCAGGCAACCGATTACGCCACTGAAAATTTAACCGGTATCTATCTCATAGAGTATTCCCTGGAGAGTGGTGAGACCGGAGGCATCAGCGATCCACAGTTTCTGCAGAGAGTGGAGGAGTTCGCCAACTGGTATCGGCAACAGCCCCATGTACTGCACGTCAACAGCATTACCGATATCATGAAGCGGCTCAATCGCAATATGCACGCTGACGATGATGATTGGTACCGGCTGCCGGATCAACGGGACCTGTCGGCCCAATACCTGCTGTTGTATGAGTTTTCTCTCCCCTTCGGCCTCGATCTGAATAATCAGATCAATGTAAAAAAGTCGGCGACGCGTTTTACCGTCACCATGGAGAGTATCTCCACCACCCAGTTGTTGGAGATCGAAGAGCGCGCCCAGACGTGGCTGCAGGAGAATGCACCAGGCATGCGTATCGATGGCGCCAGTCCCACGATCATGTTCGCTCATATCGGCAATCGAAATATCATCTCCATGTTGAAAGGCACCACACTGGCACTGGTGATGATCTCGGTAATATTGATCTTCGCCCTGCGTTCGCTGCGAGTGGGCGGACTCAGTCTTATCCCCAATCTTGTGCCGATGGGAATGGCATTCGGATTATGGGGCATCTTTGTCGGCGAGGTTGGACTGGCTCTCTCGGTGGTAACCGGCATGACCCTTGGCATCGTGGTCGACGATACGGTGCACTTTCTCAGCAAATATCTGCGTGCCCGCCGTGAAAAGGATATGGACCGCGAAAACGCAGTTCGTTACGCATTCTCCACAGTGGGTACCGCTCTGTGGGTTACGACACTGGTATTGATGGTCGGCTTCGGCATCCTCGCCTTCTCCCACTTCGAACTGAATGCCGGCATGGGATTGCTGACCGCCATAACACTCGGCCTGGCGCTGGTTGCCGATTTCCTGTTCCTGCCCCCGCTGTTGATCTATTTCGGAGGAAAAAAATCATGAAGTCCACCCTTCTACCACTGCTGCTGGTTTTGACACCGGCACTGACTTTGGCAATGACTGCGGAAGAGCGCGGTCTGGAGATCGCCACGGAGATCGAAGATCGTGATACAGGCTTTCACGACTTCAAGGCCACCATGACGATGCTGTTGCGCAACAAGCATGGTGAGGAGAGCCTGCGCGACATGCGCAATCAGACATTGGAAGTAGAAAACGACGGTGACAAGACACTGGTGGTTTTCGATCAACCACGGGATGTGAAAGGCACCGCCCTGTTGAGCTTTTCCCACAAGGTCGGTGACGACGATCAGTGGCTCTACCTTCCGGCACTGAAAAGGGTCAAGCGCATCGCCTCACGCAACAAATCTGGACCGTTCATGGGCAGCGAGTTCGCCTATGAGGATATCTCATCCCAGGAGGTGGAGAAATACACCTACAAGTACATCGAGGAGACCGAGTATGAGGGTACGCCCTGCTTTCTGCTCGAACGTTATCCGGTGGATCCCAATTCCGGCTACACCCGCCAGCAGGTATGGGTCGACAAGGCACGTTACATTCCGCTCAAGATCGAGTACTACGATCGCAAGAATTCCCCATTGAAGACCCTGGTGTTTCGCGGCTATCAGCAATACCTGGATCAATATTGGCGCGCTGACGAGATGTTCATGGAAAATCACCAGACGGGAAAAAGCACCCTGCTGACATGGAAGGAATATAATTTTCGTACCGGCCTGAGTGACGGTGATTTCAATAAGAACAGTCTAAAACGTGCGCGATAGCGCTCCACCAAGATGAACAGGAGCAAGTTATTGATTTGCCTCTTCCACCGATGCAGGGTGCGGCTTGCCGCACCACTGCTTCGGTTAATGTTATTGATGCCCGGACTGTTGTCGGCAGGCGAATGGAGCGGCTTTGTCGAACTGCAGGCACGGCATTTCCCACAACAGGCGATGGACAGGAATCAATCCGATCAACTGCTGTCGATTGTCATCCAGCCTGAATACTATCAACGTTGGAATAATGACAGACAAAGCCTGCTGTTCATTCCCTTCCTGCGCTGGGACAGCGAAGACGACGAGCGCACCCATGGCGATATCCGGGAGCTGATCTGGACCTACGCCGGTGATGGCTGGGAGGCCAAAGCCGGTATCGGCAAGGTCTTCTGGGGGGTCACAGAGGCGCTGCACCTGGTGGATATCATCAACCAGACAGACTTGATAGAGAACCCTGACGGCGAACAGAAACTGGGACAGCCCATGTTCAAGCTCTCCCTGGAAAAGGATTGGGGCATCATCGACCTCTATGCCCTGCCCGGATTCCGAGAGCGCACCTTTCCCGGTGAAGCGGGTCGCCTGCGAACCCGTCCACGCGTCGATACAGACTTGGCCGAATACCAGTCCGACAGGGAGGAGAGACACATCGACCTGGCGCTGCGCTGGTCCCACTTCATCGGTGACTGGGATATCGGCATTGCCCACTTCGACGGCACCAGTCGAGATCCGTTGCTGACACCGGGGCTCAACAGCAGCGGTGAGATCATCTTGATCCCCTTCTATGAACAGATGCGGCAAACCAGTCTCGATCTGCAGGCCACTAAAGGCGATTGGCTGTGGAAACTGGAAGCCATCCACCGTGCCAGCGATAGCGGCAGTTACAATGCGGCCACCGGCGGCTTCGAATATACCCTGGTCGGTATTGCCGACAGTGATATGGATCTGGGCCTCCTGGGGGAGTATCTCTACGACGACAGACACGATGACGCCACCACCCCCTTCGAAAACGATCTGTTCGTCGGACTACGCCTCACCGCCAACGATGTGGACGGCAGCGAACTCCTGGCCGGCGTGATCAAGGATCTCGACGATGACGGTTGGATGTTCAACCTGGAGGCCAGCCGGCGCATCGGCAATCACTGGAAGACTTCTGCGCAGATACGGCTATGGTCGGATATTCCCATAGACGACCCGCTGTTCACATTTCATCGCGATGATTACTTTGAGCTGGCCATTACACGCTTTTTTTAGCGATGATAGATAGCCGCCGTATTGCGTAGCATGAATCAGTCCGGTAAGTTCTCGAGCACGACCCGGGCAATTTCTTGAGCAGCATCCAACTCGTCCTTTCTACTTAGACCCAGAAAGAGATCGACGCTGATAATGTATGAACCGTACAGCACCTCGATTTCGCCCAATGGCTGGGTGTTTCTAGCCTTGTCACCGAGACCATCGATCGATGGATGTTTACCACTAAAATCGTAACTCGCAGCTGCCTTGGATGCATCGCCCCAGGATTCTATATTGATATGGATATCATCGGAGCTGCAATTGAGGTACATGACATTGCCGAGCCTGTCTACCGAAGCTGAAGGTGCAGTGACCGATGCACCGACGATCTCCTCAGTGTTAGCGTGAGAGATCAGAGCGCATGGATCGAACGCTTGCTGTATAGGCTGTTGAGGATTCGCCGGCTGGGTAACATTGATCTGTTTATGCACAACCGATTGGTTGGCTTGCTCATCGCTGCACCCGGCAATCATGGACAACAGCAATCCAGTCACTATAAACATGTGGTGTCGCAATACGTACATTCACACCTCCCTCTATATTCCGCAAGTCTCTTAAGCAGTTCCATTTCGGGTGAAGGGACTATACAGCATGCCGTGGTAACCTGGTTAGGTAATGTTTAAGTTGTATGGAGTGAATTATTACCTTGACCTTTGGGAAAGATATCAGAGGCACACTACACTGGCTTACCGCACTGTATACAGAACTTGTGGCCTGGCATGATTTCATTGCCACAATAGATACAAAAACTCATCCCTTTCTGCTGTTTGACTGGTTCGCTGGGTGAAAACGTCTTATTCATCTCCTTGATCAGCAAATCAACACCGTTATGGAAAAAAGGTTCTTCAGGTATCGGGATAGCATTTCTATATGCCAGTGGCTTTAGGTCTTCCGGCAGATCATCCTCATCCGGCATGATGCCCTTTTTTACCAATACCGGGATCACCGGGATCTCCTTCTTCAAGGCAGTCTCTATCTCCACCCTGAGGTGATCGTTGGAGAGGTCCAGTCGACGTTCACCCTTCTTATTTTTGGCTTCCAACCATTTGTCCCCTATTATCGCCACCAGCATAGTGCATTGATCGATGGTCTTATTGATGTGCTTGCGAAAATCCACACCGCCAGGTATCGAGTCGACATCCCTGAAAATCGTTTCTTTACCGAACTCGTGCGTAAGTCTGTCACATATCCTACCGGTAATTTCCCGGCTATCCTCCCGTCGGTAAGAGATAAAGACAGTACAGGA
Organism: Candidatus Thiodiazotropha sp. LNASS1; assembly: GCF_964212655.1. Lineage (NCBI taxonomy): Bacteria > Pseudomonadati > Pseudomonadota > Gammaproteobacteria > Chromatiales > Sedimenticolaceae > Candidatus Thiodiazotropha > Candidatus Thiodiazotropha sp. LNASS1. The sequence goes on from NZ_OZ156465.1 coordinate 1,418,069, forward strand.
TTTTCCCGGGCTGCAGGTCTTATTTGATGGCTTGACGGATCGATTCGCCCTGTTTGGCGTCAATTTACGCGGAGAACCGCTTACCGGTTGCACATAGAGGTATTGCTTTGGTTTGATCAAAGAATTCAAAGATTTTTCTATACCCTTCAGGGTAAATGCTTCCTTGAAGGTCTCAGGCGATCGATCACCACACTCCAGGTCCAGCGTTTGTTCAGGATTCAGATCAACCCGTAGCGGCTCGCTTTTGTAGAGATCGATTTTAACCCCTATGTCATGGGAGCCACAGGGTACTTTAAATTGCTTTGTCTCTCCCGACTTGATCTTACCGACCACATTCTCATCAATGGTAATTGCGAATTGACGGATTTGATATGAGCTGGTTTTCTTTCTTTTTAGGGTAATAAAAGCGGCTGGCTTATTCATAACAGGAACCCTATCCGTTTACTCAGAACTCACCACTGATAATCATATAGAAGACAATAATACCGATACTGCCGTATAGCCACAGCTTACCGACATCCTTTTTCTCTTCGGTCTCCCCTTGTGCCAGATAGATGATACCCATGATCAGGCCGATGAACGGGATAATCAGTGAGCCGCCAAGAATGCCGTACTTCAACCCATCCGATACCGATTTCTGTTTACTGCCGACTTCGACCACAACACTATTTTGGCTGCCCGCAGCGCCCCCGGTCGTACCTGAGAGTTCATGTCTGCAGTTTCCGCAAAATCTCGCACTATCTGGGTTTTCAGTTCCACACTTCGGACAAAACATGGCTGATTCTCCTCTAACAGTGTCATTGTTATTGCAAATCCTGGACATCGATAACCTGATTGCTGCATGCAACCGTGCTGTATCAATCCATTGGCCAATGATAGCCTCGGTTAAGTCAATTGTAGCCCAATGCCTATACATTTCAGCGTTATACAGCGTATTTCAACAGTTAAAATTACCACTGGAAACAGGTATTTTTTACCCCAACTTGGAAAGGAGGATCGCAGTGTGTCTTCCTGAAGAGCGCAGACTGGACCTGACGACTGTCACTGCCCAGCAGGCTGTCAGCAAAGAATACAATGCCAGCTATACGACAAACCTCATTTCTTCAGTTTCACTATATGACTGAAGACATCATTTTAGCGCTGTTCTGCAACAATTCAGTGAAGGCCTCTGCACTGACAGGCCGACTGAACAGATAACCCTGGGCGTACTCACACTGCATATCACGCAATTGGCTAAGTTGATCCTCGATTTCCACACCTTCAGCCACAACTTCAAGCCCCAAACCGTGAGCCATCAGTATGGAAGCGTTGACCAGTTCGCAATCGGCCGGGTCTACCGTTAGATCGTTGATGAAACTCCGGTCCACTTTCAATACGTCGAAGGGGTATTTACGTAAATAGTTCAGTGACGAATAGCCAGTACCGAAGTCGTCCATCGCCAGGCTTATGCCATTGTCATGCAACCGGGACAGAGCATCTTCGATATCCTGCTGACCGCTCATCAGCACCCCTTCTGTGACCTCAAGCACCAGTGCATTTGCCTTTAGACCATTGCATTCCAGGAGGTCTTTTATGTAGTCGACCAAGGTAGTGTCGCGGAACTGCCTGGGAGATAGATTGATGGCAATTTTAAACTCGAAATCAAGCATTTCCCGCCAACGCAGGGCATTCTCGACAGCTTTTTGCAGTACATATCGACCTATGCCAAGAATCACACCGGTTTGTTCTGCGATCGGTATGAACTCATCGGGTGATACAATCCCCAATAGCGGGTTGTTCCAGCGCAACAATGCTTCAGCTGCGACTACCCGATTGCTCTTCAGTTCGACAACCGGTTGGTATACCACCGAGAACTCATGCCGTTCCTGAGCGCCGTGCAACTGTTCCTCGACTTCCAGCATTCGCGAAACATTCAGGTTCATTTCGTTGGTAAAAAAATTGAAGGTGTTTCGGCCCTGCTCCTTGGAGTGATACATCGCGGTATCGGCGTTACGCAGCAGTTCTGTCGGTGTAATACCGTCGCTGGGGTAGACTGCAATACCGATGCTGGTGGTCACCACCAGTTCCCGTTCATCCAGACTGAACGGGTGCCGAAACTGTGAAATCAGGCTGCTCGCCACCGTCCTGGCATCGGTCAGTTCCCCAAGATTGCGCAGCAGCACGACAAATTCGTCTCCACCCAGTCGGCAGACGCTGTCACCTTCACGCACCACAGACTGCAAACGCTCTGCAGCCTGCACCAGCAGCCGGTCGCCGGTTTCGTGTCCCAATGTATCGTTGACGCGCTTGAATCCGTCTAGATCCAGGAACAGAATGGCAACCTTGCTTATATCTCTGGATGCCTCTTTAAGCAACTGGGCCAAACGATCCATGGCGAGGAACCGATTCGGCAGCCCAGTCAGTCCATCGTAATGAGCCTGCCTGAGAATATGGGCTTCCTGGCGCTTTTTTTCTGAGATGTCCACATGGGTTCCGACCGTACGGACCGCATTCCCCTGCGCGTCGCGGACCAGAAATGCACGGGACAGGATATCCACCCAATGTCCGTCCTTATGCTGCATTTTGAACTCGATGTGAAAATTATCACGCCTGCCGTTGATGTAGTCATTCAACATTTCCCAGGAACGATCACGATCTTTTTCATCAATCAGACTCTCCCAGGTGGAGAATTCGTTGGGCAATTCATGGTCTTCATAGCCCAGCATACGTTTCCAGCGTGGTGAGTAATAGATTTCATTGTTCTGGAGATTCCAGTCGTAAACGCCATCGTTGGCGCCACGCATCGCCAGCTCGAAACGTTCCTCACTCTTGCGTAATGCGGATTCCGTAAGCCTCCGCACACCGATTTCCTTACTCAGCGCGCTGTTTTTATCCTGTAATTCCAGCGTACGCTTTTTTATGACGCTTTCACGATTCTTGACTTCCTCACCGAGCTCCTGGATCAGCTGACTGTTCTGTACCTGAAGGCTGATATTTTCCAACAGGTTTCGATTCACATTACGTGTAAACAATGTGGTCATAACCAGGTACACCAGGGTCGCAATAGCCAGAGCGTTATGCCCCGCATCCCCATAAGTGAACAGTGTGGCAATGAGTGTCAGCACCTGCGGGTAGACATAGACCACAAAGGCCGGCAGGTATACCGATAGGATAACGACAGCGGAAGCAACGATGCCGAACAGCAGCATGCTCAAGCCAATCGCGACTGTCAGATTGTTTGCGAGATAGATATAGGGAACAATCAGACTCCAAGCGGTACCCACCAGCAGGCAGCCAATCAGATAGGCACGCAGCCATTGCGCAGTCGTCCTTTTTTGCGGGTTGCGTTTGTGCAGCAGCCAAAGTGCGAGGCGAAAGGTGGCTGTAGCAAACAGGGCCAGAACCCATATTTCGACAATCGCCGAGTCAATCCGGGGCTTCAATATGAAGTAAAAGAGTAACGCAACTGAATAGACTGTTACGTTAGATATCGGTGCCTGCTGAAAGAGTATCCGGGTTTGCTCTTCGGCAATCAACGCCTTGACAGTTGCTTGCTGCCCGCTTTCGTTGTTCGACATGGTCCGTTTGGCCAAGGTGGTCACTAGCAGTTTGCCTAAATTGGTAGCGGCAGATTTTTCGTCGACTTTATGCGCCTAACGCCTGTATCCCTGCATTTGCAATCTCCTGAGCAATAGTATTGATTTAGCTCAACCTGGAATCTGTTTTTTTCCTCGTTTGCCTTGCAGGTATGCAGTGGATATGGATCGGTACCGGTTATATCTGCTTCAGCGAACCCATGCCACAAGTCCGTAGTTCAAGGACAATGCATATAACATTTATAAAAGTAAGGTTATTATGGATAGCAGCGGATACCACACTGGCCACTGAAGACGACTGCCATTCGGAAATCCCCTCACGGCTAGTATAGCACCACAGCTGTTTGGCCGGATCTGTACAAAGCGCTATTCCCATCGTAGCCGTAGCATCTGGTTTCTAAAGGCCTAATTCGATGCCCAAGTACAGGAATCTGACTCGTGCCATTCTGGTATGAATCTATTTAATTGATTAATGGCCTGAAACCGGATGTCTAATCATGTCTGTAGCAGGATCATATCCAAGGTTGTTTGAAACGATTCCGGTTGCTTCCTTCATCGTTTTCTTGATTGCTTCTTTTGAGCATCCCTTCATCGTCTTTATAGTGATCGATGGCATTGGTTCATCCTTCTTTAATAGGTAAGCCGTCAGGTGGACGCTGTTCTTGAATTATGTTCTGTAAAAAATATGGCATGGAACAACAAATAGATGCCTGAGCCCACCATTCCCTCACTGAGGATCTAATCCCATTTGCGTTAATTAGCGTTCATTCGCGGACTGACAAATGCCTGGCTAAGCCGCCAATACCAACTCGGCAATGTCACCCAACGCCTTCCGTATCTCATTGATGGAGGGCGGTTCCGAACGCGACAAATCGTCAAAGGCGCCTCGGCAGGTCATGCGCATGACATCGGGTTGTTTCTCTGAGCTGAGCCAGAGGTGGTAACCGTGTGTCACCATGGGCGAACCCGGGTCGCCAAATTCGACGTTGATATATCCCGACCGATGGTTGTATTGCCGCACAACCTCAGTCATCAAGCGCTGTACCTTTTTTATGATGAAGGTATCCGGTTCGATCCGCTGCGCCTTGTCGCTCAGGTTCTCAACTTCGAAATTGCAATTGGCGCGGTAACGATTAAAATCGCCAAGCGTTGTCGTCCTACCCCTCTGCAGGAAGGTGCGTGTGGTACCCGGCTCGATCGCTACCTCTTGCATCAGGACCAGTTTGCTGCCGACCGGTGGCAAGTTGTAGGGGTAAGCCAGGTTGTCACTGACCATGTAGGATTGGCTGCATGCCGACAGCAGCAAAAGAAGTACTATCCATCGCATAGCTATCCACCTCAGTTGAACAGGCTATTGAAAAAGCCGGCGTTCTGTCAGACCACCCGGAAATAGCAACTGAGATCGGGGATGTCGATCTCGCGGGGTTTGAGCCTGATGCGATCGTTCAATCCTGCTTCGCCGCGGATGCGTACCCTGGCCTCCATGGCAATGGACGGCAGCAGTACGGTGGCACGCTCTCCTTCCTTGGCCACGATCACCGCCTCGCCCTTCCATCCGGGATTATCGCGCAGATAGATCAGACGCCAGTGATCGTTTGACACCCGCTCGGTCTTGCGGTTCGCCATACTGCCCAGCTCGGACTGGGCGATACGCTCGGAGATTGCATGGATATCGAGTACCGTCCCGCCCTTGAGGTGGGCGCGCAGCTGCTGGTGGGCCAACAGATCAGAGTAGCGCCGTAAGGGACTGGTGGCGCGTGTATAGACCGCCAGTCCCAAGCCGGCATGGGGTTCCGCCTGGGTCTTGATCCGGGTTGGTTTGAAGTAACGGCGATAGGCATACATGCCTGCCAGATCTTCCGGTTGTTCAAGCTGATCCGGTGGCGCCTGGGTGGCGAATGGCACGGCTATCTCCCGGGATTGGCAGAAACCGGCGACCCCCTCCCCTGCCATCAGCATCAGATCGGTGATCATCTCCCGGCTCTGCAACCGGGGCAGTGGTTGGATCTCCACCTTATCCTCTCTCGCCTTGATCTTCACCTCCGGCAGTTGAATCGTCGCAGCACCCGCCTGCTGGCGCCTTTGCCGATAACGCTGACTCAGCGCCAACAATGCGGCAAAGGGTTCTTCCTGCAAGCGTTGGTCCGCAGCTGCGTAACTGATACGCTCGACCCTGATCCAACTCGGATGGATCTCCACATCCTCCACCTCGCCCGTTACCGAGAGGGTAAAACCAATCGACAGGGCGGGCGATTTCTCCTGCAGGCCTAGGCCCAGCCGATCGGTCACCTGGAGTGGCAACATGGGGATCACCCGGTCCGGAAGATAGAGGTTGGCTCCCCGGGCACGGGCGTCCAGATCCATTTCGCTGTCGGGTGCGACCAGGGCGGCGACGTCCGCCACATGGACCCAGATCCGCTCCCCATCCAGGCTGACGGCATCATCCGGGTCCTGATTGTCTTCGTCATCGATGGCATAGGCGGGGAGCCGCGTCAAATCGAGACGCTCCTCCTCCGGCAAGGGTGGGACTGCATAATCGGGAATGGTCTCGTCTACACCCATGCGACGCGGATAGGGACTTTCATTAGCTGGCCAGTAACCGGTCTTGATCAGCAAGCGGTGCGCGTTGACCGGCGTCTCCTGGATCTCCAGGGCCTGCAGGATACGGCTGTTCTCCCGCTTCTCCAGGGCCAGCGCCTCGACCTCGCCCAGGGTCTTGCGGTCCTCTTCGATGATCGTACCCGACCGCACGCGTTGCATGAAGCCCTCCCAGGCCTCCGCCTCGGCAGCCTTTTTGTTGCGCTCGGCAATCTCGGTCTCGACCGCGTCGGCTGAACGGGGGTGGATCGACGCCGGGCTCCCCTCGAAATAGATCCCCTCTGCCACCAGTTGCCAGCTGGCCCAGGCCATGGCGGGCGTGTAGTCGCCGAACACCAACTCACTCAGTTCCTTGATATCGGTCTCCGCGCCCTCCAGTAATTCCCAATTCTCCTCCACCTCACCGTTTTGCGGTGTCAACTGTTTGAGGTCGTTCAAGGGGCCGGGGTGCAGCAGAACTACATCTTTATCCCTGACCCGCTTGCTCTTACCCCCCTCCAGTTCAATCGTGATCTTATCCGTGACCTCGATGACCCGGGCCGGCCGAATCTTGTATAGAACCAGTGCGCCTGTCGTCAATCTGCTCATTAAGCTTTCCAAAAAAATAGTTAATTCCCGATTTACACAGGGAGTTTCGTCACCAGCGGGATCGGGTATGATACGCACTGTTGAATGTCAAACCCAGGAGCCGCTTCCTGCCATGAATAGAGAATGGTCTGAATTCCTTGCCACCCGAAGCACGCCCGGCAGCGATGGTGCCGACATCAACTGTGCCCTGAACGATCTCTCCCACTACGGCCTTATCCGGGTCGAGGGTGAAGATGCAGAGCAGTTCCTTCAGGGCCAGATGACCAACGACATGCGCGAGGTCACTGAGACTCACAGCAACCTGGCAGGTTGGTGTAACGCCAAGGGCCGCATGATAGCCAGCTTTCGCTGCTTTCGCCAAGGCGGGAGTTTCTATCTGCAGACCCCGGCCGATGCCATCCCCGCACTACTGCCACGACTTTCCATGTATGTGCTGCGATCCAAGGTCGAGATCAGCGATGTCAGTGACGAATGGGTACGGATCGGTCTGACCGGTGACTGCGCCGAGGCCCTGCTGCAGCCCTTTTTCAACGAGCTGCCCGAACAGGTCAATGGTGTGGAACAGCAGGACGGGATGATCCTGATACGCCTGCCGGGTACCACACCCCGCTTTGAAGTCATCGGGCCAAGCCCACAGGTAAAGGAGATCTGGCAGACCGCTGAAGGCCAGGCACAGCCTGCAACGAGAGGACTTTGGTCGCTGTATGAGATTCGTGCGGGCATCCCGACCCTCTATCCTCAAACCCGGGAGTCTTTCGTGCCGCAAATGGCCAATATGCAGTTGATCGACGGGGTCAGTTTCACCAAGGGATGCTACACCGGTCAAGAGGTGGTGGCGCGGATGCAATACCTGGGCAAACTTAAACGCCGGATGTATCTGGCCCATGTGGTTACACAGACCCCACCGCAACCTGGCGATGAGCTGTTTGCGGAAGAAAGCACATCGGGGCAGGGTGCGGGCAAGGTCGTGGATGCGCAGGCCAGCGGCGAAGGTTACGACCTTCTGGCTGTCATCGAAATCGCCAGTGCCGAGGAAAACCAGGTCAGGTTGGGTGAGAGCGGTCCCAGGCTGGAGATCCTCAACCTCCCTTACAGCTATTCTGAAGAGTAGGCTTCACACATCGCAACCATTCAGAATAACCCGGACTGACCGTTAACAAGGACGATAATCAATCGTTGGAAACCCAGGTAAAAAATGATCGACGAAAACCAGTTTCTGCAAAAGCTCAACGACGCCATCGACCATAACCGCATCACTCTTCCCACACTGCCGGAAGTGGCGCTGAAGGTCAGGGATGCAGTGGAGAGAGAGCAGAGTTCGGCCAACCAGATTGCCGACATCATCGCCTCTGACGCGGCCCTCTCGGCCCGGCTTCTGCAAGTCGCCAACAGCCCCCTTTACCGCGGCCGGGTGACCATCGACAATCTGCAGATGGCGGTTGCGAGGCTGGGGGTGCGCCTGGTACGCAGCCTGGTGATCAGCCTCATCATGCAGCAGATTTTCCAGGCCACCAGCGATCTGCTGGACGCCAAATTCAGACAGGTCTGGGAAGAGAGTGTGGAGATTGCCGCGCTCAGCCGTGTCCTTGCCGCCAATACGGACCACCTGGACAAGGAGCAGGCGATGCTGGCGGGCCTGATCCACAACATCGGCGCCCTGCCGATTCTCGCCTTTGCGGAGAGCCATGATGAGCTGCTTGAGGATGCCGAAGAACTGGATCGGATTATCGATGCCCTGAGCCCCCGGATCGGTCAACGCATACTCGAAATGTGGGACTTCCCCGAATCCCTGATCCGGGTACCGGCGAACTTTCTCAATCTCGATTACACCAGCGAAGGGGAAATGGACTATGTGGATATCGTGCTGGTGGCGCGGCTCGAATCGCAGATGAACGACAACGGCTCCATTGACGCAACGACCCTGTCGCAGATCCCGGCCTTCGTAAAGGTCGGTCTGGAACCCGAGGTCAATATCATCGAAATCGAGGGCGTTGCAGACGATATCCAGAATATCGAGGTCATGTTCATATCGTAACCTCACACCCCACAGGGTCCAAACATGATTGAGGCGGAAAACCTCTGCAAGCACTATGCGGGTATCAAAGCGGTGGACGGAGTCAGCTTCTCGATCCCCCGCGGTGTCTGCTTCGGTCTGCTTGGCCCCAATGGTGCGGGCAAGACCACCACCGTGGAGATGCTCGAGGGGATCAAGACCCCAACATCGGGCCAGATACGATACAAGGGCGAGCCCCTGGGCAAACGTTTCCGTAACGAGGCGGGGATCATGTTTCAGCACACCGCCCTACAGGAGTATATCCGTGTGGACGAGGTGCTGAAGATGTTTCAGCAGTTCTATACCAAGACTCGCCCTATCGATGAGTTGGTGGAGATCTGCGCTCTGGAAGAGTTCCTGTCGCGGGATACGCGCAAACTCTCAGGTGGTCAGAAGCAGCGGCTGCTGTTGGCCATCGCGCTGATAAACGATCCGGAAGTGGTATTCCTCGACGAACCCACCACCGGTCTCGATCCGCAGTCGCGGCGTAATCTCTGGCATCAGGTTCGCCGCATCAAGGCGGAAAACAAAACCCTGGTGCTGACCACACACTATATGGAAGAGGCGTTTGAACTCTGTGATGAGATCATCATCATGGATCATGGTACGATCATCGCCCAGGGCATTCCGAAAACCCTGCTGGCCAACCACTTCGACAAATCGGTGATCACCCTGCCACTCTCCGCCCTGCCCGAGGATTTTCAAGCCGATGAATGCTCCACACTCCACCCCCAGGATGGGCAGATGGAGATCCTCTCTAAGGATGTGGATACCACCATACACCACCTGGCAGCCCAGAAGATCTCTTTGCAGCAGTTACAGGTGCGTTCGCCGACCCTGGAAGATCTGTTCCTGGAACTGACCGGGCATCATCTGCGCACCTAGGATCGCTCTCACTATGTCGCTTCGTCGCTTTCTGGCTGCCCTGCAAGCACGCAACCTGGAGTTCCTGCGAGACCACACCGCACTCGGCTGGAACCTGATCATGCCGGTATTGATCGTGATGGGTTTCGCCTTTGCATTCACCACCGGACAGGAGGAACTCTACAAGGTTGGACTGTATGGGGATCCTGAACAGAATCAGAGCGTGGATGATTTCCTGAAGACCCGGTATGTGGATTTCATCCCGGTGGATGACCTGAGCAGGATGATCGACAAGGTGGACAGGCACCAGATAGATCTGTTGCTGGACCTGCAAAGCAACCGATATTGGGTCAACAGCACCTCGCCCAAGGGTTACCTGCTTGAGCAGCTGTTGTCGCCCTACGGGCTGCAGCGCGAGACGCTCAGCGGGTCGGAGATACGCTATGTGGATTGGGTCATTCCCGGTGTCCTGGGCATGAACATCATGTTCAGCGCCCTGTTCGGCGTAGGCTACGTCATTGTCAGGTATCGAAAAAATGGCGTCTTGAAACGGTTGCGGGCAACCCCGCTCAGCGCCTTCGAGTTTATATCGGCACAGATTGCATCGCGCCTGTTGATGATCGTAGCGGTCACCGTGCTGGTCTATGTGGGGACTGACCTGGTGGTGGATTTCCGCATGGTCGGTTCCTACTGGCTGCTCTTTCTGATCCTCATTCTCGGTGCGCTCAGCATGATCAGCGTCGGGCTGCTGGTGGCGGCCCGCATCACCAGCGAAGAAGCGGCAAACGGGCTGCTGAATCTGATGAGCTGGCCCATGATGTTGCTGTCGGGGGTCTGGTTCTCGCTGGAAGGCTCACATCCGTTTGTGCAGAACCTGGCACTGGCCCTGCCATTGACCCACATGGTGGATGCTGCCCGGGTGGTCATGATCGAGGGTGCAGGATTTATGGATGTGGCTTCCCAGCTGTTCATCCTCACGCTATTTACCTTATGCTTTGTCATCATAGGTTCAAAAACCTTTCGCTGGGAGTAGACAGGATGGATCATCAGGACGAGACATTCATGACCGAGGCGCTGAAGCTTGCGCAACGGGGCATCGAGCAGGGCGATGGCGGTCCCTTCGGCGCGGTGGTGGTCATGGATGGCCGGATTATCGGGCGTGGCTGGAATCAGGTAATCAAGCGCAACGATCCCACCGCGCATGCGGAAATAGTGGCGATACGCGAGGCCTGCTCTCATGCTGCGAGCTATCACCTGACCGGCAGTGTACTCTATACCACCTGTGAACCCTGCCCGATGTGCCTGAGCGCCGCCTACTGGGCCCATATAGATCGTCTGGTCTATGCCGCTGAGGCGGATGACGCCGCTGCCATCGGTTTTAACGACAGTTTCATACAGGCTGAATTGCACAAGCCGAGGGATGGAAGAGCCATGGCCACCCAACAACTTCTCAGGGAACGCAGTCTCGCCCTGTTCAGGCAGTGGCAGACGAGTGACAAGCGTGTCGACTATTGAGCGGTTCCCCCTTATCGCCCCGATTTTGCAAGGCCAGGACTTGGATTAAAACAACATAAAACAGTAACAAATACTATGTGCGGTATTGCAGGCATCTTAAATCTCAAAGACGGCATTCCACCCTCCAGAAGCGAACTCGAGGGCATGATACACACTGTCCATCACCGCGGCCCAGACGGTTACGGCTACTACTGTCATGACAGAGTGGGGCTGGCCCACGCCCGTCTCAGCATCATCGACCTGGCGGGGGGCGACCAGCCGATCCACAATGAGGATCAGTCAGTGCAGGTGGTCTTCAATGGGGAGATCTTCAACTACGTTGAACTGACCGCTCAGCTCAAGCAGCAGGGACACCGCTTCTACACCCACTCAGACACCGAAGTCATCGTCCACCTCTATGAAGAGTATGCAGAGAAGTTCGTCGACCATCTGAACGGGCAGTTCGCCATCGCCCTGTGGGACCGCACCAGGCAGAAACTGATACTCGCCAGGGACAGAACGGGGATTCGCCCGCTGTTCACCGTCGAAACCGGAGGCCGGCTCTATTTCGCCTCGGAGGTAAAGTCCCTGTTCGCTCACCCCGCTATTCCACGCCAGATCAATCTGACCGCTTTGCAGGAAGTGTTTACCTTCTGGACAACCCTGCCTCCTCACTCGCTCTTCGAGTCGGTGGAGGTTGTCCCCCCCGGTCACCTGATGGTGATCGAAAATGGCGTTAAGAGCCTCTCCAGATATTGGGATTGGACCTATCCCAACGAGCAGATCGATCAGCACAAATCCGTGGCGGAGTGGAGTGAGGAGCTGAAGGCGTTGATGATCGACTCGGTGCGGCTGCAGCTACGCTCCGATGTACCGGTGGGTGCCTACCTCAGTGGCGGCCTGGATTCCTCGGTGCTGACTTCCCTGATCAAGAACTTCACCGATACACCGCTCAGGACCTTCTCCATCGGATTCGAGGATGAAGAGTTCGACGAGAGCGGTTTTCAAAAAGACCTGGTCGACTATCTGGGCACCAATCATACCCATGTACTGTGCAAGCGCTCGGATATCGGGACCGCCTTTCCAAGGGTCATCTCCCATACCGAGTCTGCGATCGTCAGGACCGCGCCAACTCCGCTGATGCTCCTCTCCGGCGCGGTTCGCGAGGCCGGGTACAAGGTTGTCCTGACCGGCGAAGGGGCGGATGAGGTATTCGGCGGCTACGATATCTTCAAAGAGGCCAAGGTAAGGCGTTTCTGGAGCCATGCCCCGGATTCAGAGTGGCGCCCCCTGATCCTGCAGCGCCTCTACCCCTACCTGAAACATTCGCCCACCACCAGCGGGGCCTTTTCCAAACGTTTCTTTCAACAGGGCATGGAACATCTCGACAAGCCCTATTTTGCCCATATACCGCGTTGGGCCACGACCCAGCGCATCATGCAGTTCTTTTCCGATGAGGCACGGGCAGCCGTCAAACCGATAGCTTTTGACGCCATCAATCGCATTCTGCCGGCGGAGATCGACGCCTGGAAATCCCTCAACCGTGATCAGTACATCGAAGCCAATACCCTGTTATCCGGTTATCTGCTGAGCTCTCAGGGAGACCGAGTGGCGATGGCCAACTCCATCGAAGGCCGATACCCCTTCCTCGACCACCGGGTGATAGAGTTTGCGGCAACCCTCCCCAGCCGCTACAAGATCATGGGGTTGAATGAAAAATATATGCTCAAGCAGACGATGCAGGGACTGATACCGGAAAGCATCAGAAACCGCAGCAAACAACCCTATCGCGCACCGGACAGTCAATCCTTCTTCGACGGCGAGACCCCGCTGGAATATGTCGCCTACCTGTTGAGTGAGGAACGGATCCGGAAAGCGGGATACTATAATCCGAAAACCGTCAATCTGCTGTTGAAAAAATGCGCCCGGGGCAAGGCTCTGGGATTCGCCGACAACATGGCCTTTGTGGGTATCCTCTCCAGTATGCTGGTGGATGAGCTGTTCATTGAACAAGCGGCAATTGAAACCTGACAGGACGGTTAATACTCATTCACATCAAACCTGTTGTATAAATATATATCACTGAGGGACACAAAGACCTGACAGGATCTGTGTATAAATATGAGTGAAAAATTACCTGTTTCATTTAAACTGGCCACTTTACAATACTGACCCTTGGACTAAACAAGTTCACTGATCAGTCGACATACTGAATGGCGAGCATTAGTCTCAGTATCAAACTGTCAGAACATTTGGGAAATTTCATGTCAACAGAAGCAACAATCAGAAACTACATACTTGAAAATTACCTGTTCACCGAGGACCAATCCGCATTAGACAGCGCGGATTCCTTCCTGGACAAGGGCATCCTGGATTCAACCGGTATCTTGGAAGTCATCTATTTTCTGGAAGATGAATTCGGGATCAAGGTTGAAGATACCGAAATGGTGCCGGAGAATCTCGATTCCGTTAAAAACATCGTTGCATTTATCGGAAGAAAAAGGCAGTGAAGTGACCTCAATGCAGGCTACCCTGGTCAATCGCTTCAGAGAGAGTGTTGCAAAACATCCTGACTCGCTCGCCGTTGCCGACAGCACACAGCGGGTCTCTTACCAGGTGCTATCCGATCTCGTCGGAAAAGTCAGTCATTACCTGATGTCGTCGGGCTTGCAGAAGGGTGACCGGGTCGCCATGGTCGTCGCCAACTCGGCGGAATATGCCGCTATCTTCTACGGAATCTGGTCAGCAGGCGGAGTCACCGTCGCACTCAACACCCAGGCGAAAGCCAAGGATATCATCAACTGGGTAACGCACTCGGATGCCAAGTGGCTGTTCATGGACCTGCAACACCCGGAATACAAAGATGTATACGAGGCCGGCGGGGAGTTCACACTGATTGATGTGGGCAGCGATGACACCGGAGAGTCAGACAACATCACCGTGGATTGGCAACGGATAGTCGACTTGGAACCGGCCAATCCGAAAATGTTGCCGGGCCGGTCGGACCTGGCCTCGATCATCTATACCTCGGGCACCACCGGCAATCCCAAGGGCGTCACCCTCAGCCATGGCAACCTCTGCGCCAACATCGAATCCATCCTGGCCTATCTTGATCTAAGAGCCGAGGACAGCATTCTCAATGTGCTGCCCTTCTACTACTCCTATGGCAACTCCGTTCTGCACACCCACCTTGCGATTGGAGGGTCAATGATTCTGGAGAACAGCCTGCTCTATCCCCATCGCGTCATGGAGAAGATGTCAGAGGAGGCAGTGAGCGGTTTTTCCGGCGTACCCTCAACCTTCGCATTGCTGCTCAGCAGGGTCAACATCGGTGATTATGACCTATCAAAACTGCGCTATATCACGCAGGCCGGGGGACCCTTGGCGCCCGCGCTGGCTGACAGACTGAGTACTGCCCTGCCCCATACTGAGCTATTCATCATGTATGGGCTGACCGAGGCCAGTGCACGTCTCACCTACCTGCCTCCTGGTATGTTGGAGAAAAAGCGGGGCTCGATCGGCATCGCTATCCCAAATACAACTATTGAGGTCAGGAACAAAACAGGTGAGGTCACAGCGCCCGGTGAGACAGGTGAAATATGCGCCAGCGGTGAAAACATCATGCAGGGATATTGGAAGGACGAGGAGAGGACCGACCAAGTCCTCAAGGACGGCTGGCTGTATACCGGCGACCTGGCGCATACCGACGCCGACGGCTATCTCTATATCGACGGACGTTCATCCGATATGATCAAGAGCGGCGCCAACCGTATCAGCCCGAAGGAGATCGAAGAGGTGATCCAGGAGCTGGAGGAGGTGCACGAGGTGGCTGTGATCGGCAGTCCCGATGAGATGCTTGGGGAGATCATCAAGGCCTATGTCGTGCTGAAAAAGGGCAGCGAATTGAAACAGAGAAACATTCAGCGCCACTGTAAGAACAATCTGGCTATTTATAAAATCCCAAAGTTCATAGAGTTTATCGAAGAGCTGCCAAAAACGGCTTCAGGCAAGATAAAGAAGTTCCTGCTGAAATAGATGTCTTTTTAAAGCTTCGCCTGATCATGCCAAAGTGGGATAATATTTTGAATGCAAGTACATCCTAATCGGACGCCGCGAACCATAATTAATAATACCGAGCAGAATCTATCCGGAGAAAATAATGCCAACATTAGCAGAACGGTACGAAGCTGAAATCCTCGATTTCGACCGGGACAAAGAGGTCGAAAGAATCTGTGAATCCATGCGGGATATCATGCGTACCAGGCTGCGCCGTCGCGGCGTTGTGGTCGCGGTATCGGGGGGAATAGACAGTTCTGTCTCAGCGGCCCTGGCGGTCAAGGCCTTTGGCCCGAAAAAGGCCTTTTTCATTCAATTGCCGGAAATCGATTCGGCCCAGGATACACAATCCCGCGGCAGCCAGTTGATAGCGCACCTGGGCGTGGATCATGCCACCCACAACATCGCCGCGACCCTGGAGGCCATCGGTTGTTACCAGGCCCGTGACGAGGCGATTGTGAAAACATTCCCCGAGTATGCCGACGGCTGGAAAAACAAGATCGTCATTAAGGGGGGTCTGGACGGACAGGTCAACCACTTCTCGCTGGTGGTCCAGGACCCGCAGGGTCAGCAGTTCGAAAAACGCCTCGACCTCAGGGAGTACCTGCAGATTGTGGCCGCCACCAACTACAAACAGCGCATTCGAAAGACCATCGAGTACTACCATGCAGACAGGTTGAATTATGCGGTAATCGGCACACCCAACCGGCTCGAATACGACCAGGGCTTCTTCGTGAAAAATGGTGATGGTTCCGCTGACCTGAAACCGATCGCCCATCTTTACAAGACCCAGGTCTACGCACTGGCGGAACACCTCGGCCTGCCCGACTCAATCTGCAATGCGACCCCGACCACCGATACCTACAGCCTGCCCCAGGGACAGGATGAGTTCTACTTCGCCCTTCCCTATCAGGAGATGGACAAGGCGTTGTGGGCCCACAACATCGGCGCCCCCACCAACGAGTTGGCAGAGATGCTCGGCATCACGGAAGAGCAGGCGAAATTCGTTTACCAGGACATCGAAAACAAGCGCAAAACCACCCACTATCTGCATGCGAAGCCCTATTTGATCGAGGCAATGCCCGAGTTGGATTTATAGATCGCGAATCGCTGGGCATTGAAAATATGGCTCACAGCCTGCGCATTGTAATTTGAAGTTATATATCTCATAAAGTCTTCATCAATGATAATAGGCGTGGAGAACCGAGGTGATTTTCTCAACTTTCAGTATTTATTGTGATTATTAAAGTTGAAATGCTCGGCGTTAATACTGCTGTCCGGATGAATTCCAGACGTTCTAAACTTGCAATATTTACCGTCAAACCATCATATCTTTACTCTTAAGATATTTCTGCGGTGTATAATTAACCAAAAAGCTATGCAGGCTTTGCATGTTCATCGGCTTGGCGAAAAAAAATCCCTGAAAGAGATCACAGCCATACAATTCCAACAATACAACCTGTTCAAGTTCTTCCACGCCTTCTGCCAAGGTTGGAATATTGAGGCTTTTACCTATACCGATAATACTTTTGACCAGGGCAATGTCATGACTATCGGTCAGAATGTCATGGATAAAACTCTTGTCTATTTTAACCACGTCAATAGGCAGCCTTCGCAGTACACTCAATGAAGAGTAACCGGTTCCAAAATCATCGAGTGCAATTGTATAGCCATCATTCCTGATTTGTGTCAGCAGGGCTTGAATCTGGTCAAAATCTTCGATAAAGAGGCTTTCAGTAATTTCAACAACCAACCTGGATGGGGAAATGCCATACTCGGCCGACTTGCTATTCAAATAGCTGTGAAAATCGTTTCGTAGGAGCTGTTTCACTGAAACGTTTACTGAAACCCTTAGCGATTGCCATATTGACTGGATCTCTTTAAATTCTCGAAAAACCGTATCAATAACATAGTCCCCAATAGGATTTATCTGCCCGGTTGATTCTGCGACGGAAATAAATTTATGGGGCGGCACTACACCAAGCGTTGGGTGCACCCAGCGAATCAGTGCTTCGACACCAATCACATGCCCGCTTTCTGCGTCTATTTGAGGCTGGTATACCATGTACATTTCTTTGTATTCCAGGGCATTTTGCAAAGCTTCCTCAATCTGCGCACGCTCATTGCTGATCTCCTGTAGCCTGTCTGAATAGAAAACATAGTTTTCATGAGATCGCTTGGCTTCATACATGGCTAAATCGGCTTTGCGTAAGAGTTCATCCAATACATGGCCACTTTTATCGGAAACCGCTATACCGATGCTCCCATTGAGAGAGAACTCCAATGTATCGACTCTGATTTTCTTTTTTAACCTGAGAGAAATCGTTTCAACGAATTGGTGAAGTTTTTTTGTATCGAAGTAAGGCATCAGAAATATAAATTCATCCCCTCCCTGACGAATCATCATTGCGTCTTGCGGAGTGTAAGATAACAATCTCCTGGCCAGCACATTTAGGATTTTATCGCCTACGCTATGACCATACCGGTCATTTATGATCTTAAAATTGTCCAAGTCCAAATATAACACCGAATATCTATCACCTATTTTTTTTTTGCCATGAAGCGAAAAACATCTCAAGATAGTAACGATTCGGCAGCGAGGTCAGCTGATCGTGACATGCCTGGAATTCCAAAACCTTTTTTGACTCAGCCTGAATCTTGTCGATATATCGAACGATATAATAGAGAACCAGATTAAAAAGAAAAAACAGAAAGACGTATTTGAGAAATGTTGCTTTGAACTTTTCCACGATCGATAAGTACTTCCTAGAAACGGATGTAAATATTTCGAATTCGTTGTTATAGGCCGCCGAGTCGATTAACAATTGACCAATTATTGGATCGTAAAATTCGTATTGAACTATCTTCTCGCTCCGCATAAAAGTTTCAATATCCATACCCGACTGCCCAATAATATTCCTCTTGATTTCTTTTATCGCCTCTTCGGGATATGCAACATCATATAATTCCTCATTTCCTATAGGATATAGTGATGGATCGGAGTACTGTGTATAAAAGCCGTCATCGGAAGTGGCATTTTTCGTCACCACCACATACGTATCATCATCTGGATCCATCATCCTCCAAGGATTGAAATCCCCATCAATGGTTATTGCAGTTGATATTACACCTACCGGCCTGTCTTGCTTGTCACGAATCGCATAGCGGAGCGGAATAATCCATTCCCTAAGAGGCTGATAGTAATATGTCCTGCCAAGCGTCAGGTTGTCTCTTTCCAAGGTGTGCAAAAAGCTGTCCCTGGATTTTGGATTTTCGAGTATGTTGGGAAGATTATCGGGATTGAGGTTAGAGGAGGTAATGACCAGCTCACCATCCAGGGTGGCCAATCCATATGCGATAAAAACCGGATTATCCTGCAATATCTCATCCATGATCGTTTTGGATCTCTTTATATCGTCAAATAGTCCGATATCGATTAACCGGCGGCTGAGTATTTTCAACATTGCCGCCTGCAGGCGTAATTGATCGTGGGCCGATCTTGAAATCAACCTATGCAGATAGTTAAGCTCTCTCAGCTCTTCGTTTTTAACGTCTGACCATACGTATTGCCCCATGCTGGAGATAAGCACGACGGAGCAGCAGACAAGAAAGAGATAGAGCCGCCATAGCGAGCTTCGAAACATAATAAAAGACCCTAAATCGGGAATGAGTTTCCCGGCAACCAAAAATATACAAAATAGCTCAGTTGCTTTTTGATTTAGAATCCTTTTGACTAAATCAAAAGTTCAATCTAGTTCGCTCATCCTGTTATATAGCCGAATACCCATTATTTACAACTTCGGTTATCCCGTTGGTATTTGTGGTGGTTAATACGCTTTTTACGTCCTTTTTTTTTAATCGGCAATTCATCATAGGAGGGCAGTTCACCCGGATCCTGGTACCAGACCGCCCGGGAGGTGCAATAGATATTCTGTATCGGCTTGATTTGCGGATCACTGTCAAGAGTCCCTGCCGGCACCACAACTGTCTTCCCGCTTTGCGCCAGCCAGGGTAGGGAAGAACCGCACTTTTCACAAAAGCATGTGGCGAAGTGCCTGGCCTCCGCCAGTTCGTACCTGCCTACGAACTCCTCACCCTTCAGCCATTCAAAGTCATCCGGCGCTACCAAGAGGTTGGACGAAAAAGCGCTGCCTGTGAACTTTCGGCAGCGGGAACAATTGCAGTACTGAAATATCCCCAAATTGCCCGTGATGGCATAGCTGACCTCACCACATAGACAACTGCCGGTAACTCTGTTTTCTGGCATCACATATCCTCATCGGGTTGCGGATCTTTTGTATCTATATTAGCTGACAAAGCATAAGCGAAAACCCAGGGTGCCGCTTGCCGTACCGACTATTGACAGATATACGGTGCGGCAAGCCGCACCCTACAAGTCTGTTTAGGATGGATATTCGCTCTGTAATCGTCGTTTGATGTAGAGGAAGAGTGATTGTGGCGTAAACATGATTGCGCAACTTATCAGGACCGTATAGATGTGTCCCATCACTTCCTCAATGGAGATTAACTATACCAGCAGACCACCAAGATAGAAGATAAAAGCGAGGCGGCCATGCCATGAAATCCTTTTTATTACCGGGTACTTTCACGCTTTATTTCTTCTCTCTCATTCCATCCGCTCCTGGAAATAGAATACAACACATGCATTGATAGAGGATGGCCAGGCGTCAATGCCGGATGAATGAAGTCTCGGTTCGTATTGACCATACCAAGCCGCTTCATCACTTCTCTGGATCGTCTGTTCATCAATGTGGTAAAGGCCACTACCTCATCCAGATTCAATTCTTCAAAGGCAAAGCGCAATGCTGTGGTTCCAGCTTCGGTGGCAAAACCCCTGCCCCAATGCCCAAATGAGAGCCGCCATCCGATCTCGATACAGGGCGAACATGGCAAACGATGTTGTGGTTCGTTGAGACCGACAATGCCGATAAAGTCACTACGCCCTTTTAACTCGACAGCCCAAAAACCCCAGCCTCTCCGAGCGATCAAATCACGACATCTCCTTGCCAGATCATCGCTCTCAACCCGCGATAGGGGCTGAGGAAAGAATTCCATTACCCGGGGGTCCGCATTGATCCGTGCGAACGGCAGATAATCTTCATCTCGCCACTGGCGGAGCATCAGTCTGTCCGTTTCCAATACCGAGCTCTTCTCTGTGTTCATTAAGGTAGTTTATTTGATGGATAGAACTACCGTTGTGACAGGATTAGTAGATCAAAATCAATCCGAATGGATCTACCCTTCTGCAGATCCCTTCAACTCCACGCTCTGAGTTGCATAATATATGTCGCCACTCTGTTCCTGCGCCCACCCCACCTGGTGTATTGGCAGCAGGGGCAAATCCTTTTCCTCGATCAGTTGCCCCAGGGGTTGAATACCCCCCTGCATGCCTTTCCACATCACAATCAGTTTCTCCATCAACGGCAAATGGGACATACCCTCCATCTCCGCGTCACAGGCGTAGACATGACCATGGGGCAGGATATGTTGGCTCTCTGCATAGAGGTACTCATGCACATTCAGATTTGTGATTTCACCACCCTGGCCCAGCAACTCGCTCAGGGTCGGCAGTGTCGTTGATATCTGGGGACAGTTCGATTCCACACCCTGCAGGCGGGGATAGAAGATGGTCCTGCCCCTGACATCGCTCGCAAATCTAAAGCCCTTGTTCTGCTGTAGCGCCAGCAGGTGGGGATTGATCTGCCACCCCGCGGCTGCCATGCATGTCGGTTTTTCACCGAACACGTCTGTGTAGGCGTCGATTGCCCTGTCCAGTTCCTGCCGGGTCCAGGTTTCGTCCGCATGGGCGATCTCATCCAGCCAACGGGAGCGGTCATGACAGAGGATGCCTGTCTCATGGCCGGCCGCCAGCGTGGCGCGCATGACCTCCGCCGCCCTTCGGTGAATAACCGGTGGCGGCAGCGCTATGCCGTAGAGTCGTGAGGCGATATCGAGATCGCGATACCAGGGTTGCAGGATGCGACCGATGCGACGACCGCTTTTATCCGCGCCGGTGGCGAAAAAGAAACTGGCGCGAATCTTATATTCATCGAACAGCCTCAGCAGCGCGGGCATTCCCAACAGGGCGCCTTGCAGGGTGTTGACGCATACTCGAAGACCTACCCTCATAAATGGAATTTGTCGCTATACAGGATCAAGATAACGACACAACAAGGCGTTTTCCACCTTACGGGTAGGCAGTTCCACACGAACCCGATAACCACCGCCAGGCGCTTCCTGCATGGCATTGCCGTTTTGATCCTCCATACGCTCTAATACAAAACTGTGGTTTCCTCCAGGCGTCATCAGTTCCAGTCTGTCCCCCACGCGGATCTTGTTCTTCACATCCAGATCGATCAGGCCGGAGCCGTTGTCGACACCGGTCACTTCACCCACGAACTGCTGTCTTTCAGTCTGTGAACTGCCGTAGCGGTAGTTCTGCAGCTCCTGGGATTCATGACGCTGATAGAACCCATCGGTATAACCCCGGTTGGCCAGGCTCTCCAGGTCGGCCATCAGTTCGACCTGAAACGGGCGTCCGGCAACAGCATCGTCGATCGCCTTCCGGTAGACCTGGGTGGTGCGGGCGGTATAGTAGTGCGACTTGGTTCGGCCCTCGATTTTCAGGCAATCCACCCCGATACCCACCAAACGCGCCACATGCTCAACTGCGCGCAGGTCTCTTGAGTTCATGATGTAGGTGCCGTGCTCATCCTCGAACATCGGCATCGGTTCACCGGGCCTGCCTCTCTCCTCGATGTAGTAGACCTGGTCGGCCTCGCTGTGCCGGGCAACTCCCGCAGGGCCTGTGCCGGTGGTTGGCGGCTCCACCGCTTGTGACATCTTGTAATCCCAGCGGCAGCTGTTTGTACAGGTACCCTGATTGGCATCCCGATGGTTGAAGTAGCCCGACAGCAGACAACGGCCAGAGTAGGCAATACAGAGCGCACCGTGGATAAACACCTCCAGCTCCATATCGGGGACGGTCTGCCTGATCTCCTCCACCTCCTCCAGGGAAAGCTCCCGGGAGAGGATCACACGGCTCAGTCCCTGCCGCTGCCAGAATCGTACCGCTTCCGCGTTCACCGTGTTGGCCTGCACCGAAAGGTGGACCGGCATCTCCGGCCAGGCCTCCCTGACCATCAGGATCAATCCCGGATCGGACATGATCAGGGCATCCGGTCCCATGGCTATCACCGGTTCCAGATCCTTGATGAAGGTCTTCAGCTTGGCGTTGTGGGGCATCACGTTGCAGGCCAGGTAGAAATGGCGTCCCAGGCCGTGTGCATCGGCGATGCCGATCGCCAGATTGTCCTGCAGGAAGTCATTGTTCCTGACCCGCAGACTATAACGGGGCAAACCGGCATATACGGCATCGGCGCCATAGGCAAAGGCATAGCGGGCATTCTTCAGTGTGCCCGCGGGTGAAAGGAGTTCGGGTCGTTTCATATCTCAACTATAGAGCTCAACGCAGGGTAACCTGCATGGTCTCCACAATGGTACCAAGAAGCAGCCGCTCTCTCTCCACTTCCAACTCGACCTTTTCCCCAACCTCTCTATCCATCAGGGCGATACGGATATCGGTATAGCTCTTGATCGGCTGTCCATCGATGGATATTAACCGATCCAATTTCTCCACACCCGCTTCCCTGGCACCACTGCCCTCGATAAAATCCTTAATACTGGGGGGTGAACTTGTGGTATCGAGCAGAACACCGAGCTTTCCGGTAGGCGGCAGGGAGCGTCTCTCGGCCACAATCAAGTAGTCCGCTAACGCCTGATCCAACTCCGTGGCTGTATCGACATTAAGAATGGTTGCCTGGCTGGCGTCGATACGGCGCAACAACCGCTTGGGAATACCGTCGCCATACATCAGATGACCAACCCCCGCCAGAATAACCAGGTGGGATTCGGGATTCCGTTGCATCCACTCCGCCGCCCGTTGCGCCATTCCCTCGTCCCACAGCAGCTGAACCTCAAGGAAGTTTTCAAAACGCCTCCCCTCTTTATGGGGATGCGCATCGAAGACCGACTGCAATCGTTTGTGGTAATCCTCGTTATCCCTGTCTATCTCGGCGGGTAATCTCAGTTTCAATTCCTCGGGTAAACTCTCGATTCCTTCCCTTCCCACCTGCCGGGTGATCTCACTCTCCAGATTGAGGGCGATCAACGGGATGCCATGCTCCCTGGCATATTGGAAAATAGGCCGGTAGAGTCGATAATCGAAACGCCAGCGATCGAAGTACTCCGACTCCCGAATCAGGTCGGCTTCATCGATCTCCCCGGCGATATAGCGGTCGAGGACATCCTGGTAGGGCTGAAAAAAGAACTCCAGTCCGATTCCCAGGTCTGAGTGCTTTGCATGCAGCCCCTTGATGATCGCCAACTGATTCAGATGGTGTTGATACTGATCATGGGACTCGCCGACAAAGACCACACGTCGGTCCGCGACCTTCTCTATCAGGCTCGAAACATCGATCACTGCGGAGAGATCGATCACTGGGTCAGGCGGGGGTTCATGAGCCCGGGCACCTGTCATTGCACAGGCCAGGATAAAAAACAGCAAACGAAAATAGAGCACTACATTCTCCCATTACGATTGACTCAATGCGCCTTATGACCAATAAATCCACGATCCGTTACATCCTGCTGTGGCTGACGCTATTTTGCAAACCGGCTATCGCCGCCGCAACGATTCACCATCAGCTGCAGGTTTCCCTCACCCCGAACAGCCAGCAGCTGCAGGTGACAGATCGAATCTCTCTCGCCTCCCCGCAGGATGGTGGCGTTACGCAGCCTACCCTAGCCCATCAGGGCCGATTGAGATTCCTGCTTCATCGCGGTCTCAGCCCACGCAGCATGACGGCGGAAGTGGCCCTGAAAGAGATCGGACCGATCTCTGATAGCGCTCCTTTGATCGCATACCAGCTCAGCATGCCTGAAGATCAACGCCATTTCACCCTGGAGTATGGCGGGAAGATCGCACACCGGCTGACCACACAGAGAGAGAGCCCGGGACGGGCCAGCGAACGCCTGCGCGGCACCATATCGGAACAGGGTGTCTATCTGGATGCGGCTACCGGCTGGTACCCCTACTTTGCCGATACACTTCATACCTTCGAGCTACAGGTGGATCTCCCCCCATCCTGGCTGGCAGTGAGCCAGGGCAAGGGACCCGAGATAGGCGGAGAGGGGCAGAGACGCTTGATCCGCTGGCATGAAAACTCTCCCCAGGATGATATCTATCTGGTCGCCGCACCCTACCGGCTCTACCGCAAATCCTCGGACGGTATCGAAGCACAGGTCTATCTGCGCCAGCGGGATCCGGAGATTGCGGAGCGCTACATGCAGGCCACTGCGCGTTATCTGCGTCTCTATCAATCCCTGATCGGTCCCTATCCCTACGCCAAGTTCGCGCTGGTGGAGAACTTC
Organism: Candidatus Thiodiazotropha sp. LNASS1; assembly: GCF_964212655.1. Classification (NCBI taxonomy): domain Bacteria; kingdom Pseudomonadati; phylum Pseudomonadota; class Gammaproteobacteria; order Chromatiales; family Sedimenticolaceae; genus Candidatus Thiodiazotropha; species Candidatus Thiodiazotropha sp. LNASS1. The sequence continues at coordinate 1,442,750 of NZ_OZ156465.1, forward strand.
TGGGAGAGCGGATACGGGATGCCCTCCTTCACCCTGTTGGGACCGCGCGTACTGCGCCTCCCCTTTATCCTGCACACCTCCTATCCCCATGAGATCCTTCACAACTGGTGGGGAAACAGCGTCTACATCGAATACCAAAGTGGTAACTGGGCAGAGGGATTGACCAGCTATCTGGCCGACCATCTGCTGGCCGAACAGCGGGGACGGGGTGCCAACCATCGGCGAACGGCACTGAAACGCTATAGCGATTTCGTGCGTAACGAGAATGACTTTCCGCTGACGGCGTTCAAGGCCCGCCATACAACCGCCAGTCAGGCGGTAGGCTATGACAAGAGCCTGATGTTGTTTCATATGCTGCGACGCCATCTTGGCGATCAGGCCTTCATCGAGGGTCTGCAGATCTTCTTCCGGGAGAACCGTTTTAAAACTGCCGGCTATACCGATCTGAAACAGGCCTTCGAAGAGGCCGTCGGGCACTCTCTGGATACTTTTTTCCAACAATGGACCGGGAGAAGCGGCGCCCCCCGGCTTGCGGTCAGTGATCTCGCTGTGGAGCGGGTGGCGGATGGTTTCCGCATCCACGGTACTTTGCAGCAGACCCAAGCCTCCGCCCCGTTTCCCCTGGAGATTCCCATGCTCACAGGCCTAACGGATGGAAGTGTTTTACAGACCAAGCTCTCCACCCATGAACGGGAGACTCCCTTCGTAATCGAACTGACTGGTGAACCGCAACAGCTAAAGATCGATCCCTGGTTCGACCTTTTCAGACAACTCGATCCCGCGGAAACCCCGGCGACCCTGAGTCGTCTGTTTGGCAGCGAACGGGTATTGATCATACTCCCGGCCAGTGCGGACAAGCGGATGCTGCAGGCCTATCGAGCATTGGCCCAACAGTGGAGCGACGGCTATGATGAGGCGGATATACGTCTCGACAGTGAGCTGCAGCAGCTGCCTCGGGATCGTCCCGTTTGGCTGCTCGGTCGGGAAAACCTGTTTCACCATGAGTTTGTAAAACAGCTCTCCAACCTGCCCTTTTCCCTGAATTCTGAGAATATCAAACTTGCTGATACCGAATATTCTACCGGCAATCACAGTTTTGTCCTTAGCCGGCGCAATCCGGGGAACGGCCAGACCCTGGCGTGGGTCGCCGGCAACTCTGACACGGCGGTCATGCGACTGGCGAGAAAACTGCCTCACTATGGAAAGTACAGCTATCTCGTATTCAAAGGAGATCAGGCACAGATAGCGTTCAAGGGGGAGTGGCCCATCACCCAATCACCGCTGCACTTCAACTTTGCCAAGGATGGGAGGATAGTCGAAATGGATGAACCCGGACCGCTTATTTCAATGCCGGAATGATTATGGGGCGTTGCTGTAGAGTCATTATCCGCCATTGCTGCCCAAGTATCGATTGCAGCCGGAGAACAGTTGTCCGGAAGCCGGCAGCTACCAAGTGACCCATGCCTCAGCCCGACCGGGCCATTCACTCCGTTCTTAACTCTGCGGATAAGGTATCATCCACAAGAGTTGACTCTTCCGAGATCGGGAGAGGGTTTCTTTCGATTGCAGTTATTTGGGAAATAAAACAATCCAACCGCCAGTGAACGCCAATCCCTTAATCTGAATCACGCGATCTTATCGAAGTCGATACGCTCAAGTTTGTTTACATCCACTGACTGGTCCATATCTTCAACGGCTGAGGCCGCATGTAAGAGTGCCAGGCGGCAGCTAATCTTCGTAGCAGAGTCCGCCGCCCAATAAGCCTACACCCATCCCTTTCGTCGCAGCCCAAAGCTTGCTCATCTTCGACTCTTCGAACAGCAGGATACGAAACAGGTCATGCAGACTGGCGAGAAAATCGTAGAGGACAAAGCCGGGAAAGGCGAACAGGTTTTCGCGCCAGATGCGGGTGCGGTTGCGATAGATGGTATAACGACGGGTGGCGGAGTGATTCCACGCCAGGAAGCGCCGGCCCAGGAAGCGGTGTTCCGACTGTGCCCCCAATTGATGGTAGAGCACCGCATCGGCCACCGCCACGATCCGGTAACCACCACGCAGGGCGCGCAGGCAGAAATCCACATCGAGATAATCGATGTCGAAGGATTCACGGATAAGGCCTATCTCACGAAACAGTGATGCCCTGATCAGACTACCGGAGCTGATCGCAATATACAGATGTTGGAGTATCGATTTGTTCGAGAAATCCTGAATGGTAAAGCGGGGACTACCGTAGGCGCCCCGTGGTGCGGTGACATAGCGTGCTTCCCTGGAGACCCCCTGCTCATCATATCGTGGCGCCAGAATTGCGACTTCCGGCGCTTGTCGCTGTGCCGTCTGCAATAAGGTCGATACCATGTCGGGTGCAGCATGGCTGTCATCATCCATCATCAGCAACCAGGTCGCACCCGCATCCAGGGCGGTACGGATTCCGATATTCTGCGCCATGCCAAGCCCAAGGTTTTGACCGTTTTGTATCAGTGTCACCCGATCGCCTGCCGACCTGACAATGGCCTGCAACAATTCCCTGGCGTCTGCATCGCTGCTGTTATCGACAATGATGACCTGCGATACCTGATCCAGATAGCTCCGCAGGGCGTTATCAAATTCGCCGCCGACATTGTAGGTGACAGTGACGGCAACAATATTTTCGGTATGGGTTAAAGACATGAGTCCATTCTCGCCGATCCGACCCCCACTCGTCACATATCATTTCATACTGTCTCAATCAATCCCCCGACCCTGCGGGTCCGGTTATTAAAACACCCGGTATCGCGGTGACGACAACTGGCTTACGTCTAATGCTGGAGCATCAATGGATTTCACTTTATAATGCAACGATGCTGCACTGAACAAACACTATAACTAGTTGTAATTAATAGTTTTTATGGGAATTTACCATGTCTGATAGCGCTGACGAGATCCACCTTGAGAGCAGTTGTGTCGCGACGCTCAAATCAACCACACGCATCACTCCCGAAACGACGGATGAGGTTCGCCAACTCGTTCTGAAGATCGACGAACCGTCATTCCGTTATACGGCCGGTCAGTCGATTGGCGTTTTGGTGCCCGGTCCGCACCAGTTCGGCAACGAGTTTCACCATCGCCGTTACTCGATAGCCAATCCGGTGGAGAGCGGCAACAGCCAGAGTATCGAACTGGAACTGCTGGTCAGACGCTGTTTCTATCTGGATGAGATCTCAGGGGAGCAGTACCCGGGGATCGCATCAAACTATCTCTGTGACGCTCGGGTCGGCGATAAGATCAAGATCACCGGCCCCTATCGCAGCCCGTTCAAGATACCCGCCGATACCTCGAGCAATCTGTTGATGATCGGAACCGGCACCGGTGTCGCCCCGTTTCGCGCCTTCGTGCGTCAGATCTACGCTCAACATGGGAGCTGGCAAGGCGATGTCAGGCTCTTCTACGGTGATCGTGGGGGCATGAATCTACTCTACATGAATGACCAGCAGAAAGACCTGACTCAGTTTTATGACGAACAGAGCTTCAAGGCATTCAGCGTTTTGACAGACCGTCCGCTCTCCGGCGCGGAAGAGGGTCTTCAGGACAGCCTTAAGAACAACGTCGAGGAGTGTGTTCGCTTACTCCGTGAACCCAATACCTATCTCTATCTTGCCGGGCAGGAGAAAGCTGCCCAGGTATTCGACAAAGTCATGGTGGACGCATTCGGTTCGGAAGAGGCCTGGAACAAAGAGAAATCCACTCTGGTGGAACAGGAGCGCTGGGCGGAGTTGCTCTATCACTGATAATAGGGTTGTATAAACCGGATCGATCTTCAAAGGTTCACCACGCCAAATAGCGTATCCGCATTCAGTTCAACAGTACCGTTGTTGGCAGAGTTGTGAATCTCTTTAAGATGATCCGCTTTAAATCGCTCAAGTTGCCGCTCGTCCAGTTGATCCAGAAGTGATTTGAAGCCTGCACTGTTAAGCAATGACCACCAATCGGCAATGCTGATCGGGTAACGAATCGGCTCATATATCACGTCAACAGCGTGATACTTTCTTGTGGCTGCCAACGCCTCGATCTGTTGCTTTGTCTTGAGTCTCTCTCTCAATCGCGAAGGTGGTTGCACTTTGTAATCGCGCTCAATTCGTTTGAGAAAGAGCTCGGCATGGGGATTGAAAGCCTCTTCTGTAAAGGATGAAAATATAAACATTCCACCAGGTTTTATCGTATTGCAGATCACCTGATAAGTCGCTTCCATATCGGGATAGAAAAACAGACCATACCCACAGGTGACGATATCGAAACTATCACTGCCATATGCGATAGTATCTGCATCGCATTGTCTGAAGGCGATATTGGTAATACCTTTATCTCTTGCCTTTGACTTGGCTATCTCCAGCATCCCCTGTGACAAGTCGATAGCCTCGATGCTTGCACTGCGGTGTTTGAGGGCAGTCTCGATTGCCACGGCACCTGTACCTGTGGAAAGGTCGAGAATATTCAATCGATCGGAAGCCGGAACCAAGCCAGCCATTTTCGACGCGGAAATGGCAAAGAATCTATTTTCATCATAGCGCTGCGCAACATCATTGAACGTTGCTTCAAGACTCTTCTTGTATTCGTCTCTATCCATAGCTGATGCTCCGTGTCTCACTGTCCATTTCAGTGACCAGCGCCTGTTAACCTTTCAGCGCAGTCACTTTGCATTGAGGTAGACGGTGGGATCGTCGATATCGGCATCCACAAAGCCCTTTGCGCGCAACCGGCAGGAGTCGCATACCCCACAGGCCATACCGGCCTCGGTAGCCTGATAACAGGATACCGTCAGGCTGTAGTCGACACCCAAATCCACACCCCGACGGATGATCTCCGCCTTGGAAAGATCGATCAACGGTGTGTGTATACGATAGCTGGCGCCCTCAACAGCCGCCTTGGTGGCCAGATTGGCGAGCCTTTGGAAGGCCTCGATGAATTGCGGTCGGCAGTCCGGATAACCGGAATAGTCAACCGCATTGACACCGATAAAGATATCCTGGGCCTCCAGCACCTCCGCCCACCCCAGGGCGAGGGAAAGAAACACGGTATTTCTCGCCGGCACATAGGTGACCGGAATACCGGTACCCATCTCCTCCGGCACCTGTATGGATTGGTCGGTCAGGGCGGAACCGCCGATGTCATCAAGACCGATATGCACAACTTTGTGATCTTCCGCTTCGAGAGACGCGGCAACCCGTGACGCGGCCACCAACTCTGCAGCATGGCGCTGACCATAAGCCATGCTGAGCGCATAGCAGGCATACCCGCGGCTACGGGCAATCGCCAGCACGGTTGCCGAATCCAATCCTCCGGAAAGCAGTACCACTGCGCGTCTACTCATGGTCATCTTCCAGGCTGATCGCCCCACAATAATTTATGCAACTGCAGCTGCAGTCGAGCCTGTACCCGATCTTCAATCATCCAATCGGCCAGCTGCGTGGGGTTCATCCGGTCCTGGACGGGAGAGAAGAGCACTTCGCACCTGTCCGTAATGCGGAACCGCTTCAGCTGTTCGCAACTCCACTCGTAGTCAGCCCTGTCGGTGATCACAAACTTGACCTGGTCATCCGCCCGCAAAAAGTCGATATTGGACATCCTGTTTCGCTGCATCTCCCCCGAGCCTGGCGTCTTGAGATCCATCACCCTGGCGACCCGCTCATCCACACTACCGATATCAAGTGCGCCACTGGTCTCGAGGGAGACCCGAAAACCGGCATCACAAAGGGCCCTGAGAAGAGAGAGGCACTCCGGTTGCGCCAGCGGTTCCCCACCGGTCACGCAGACATGCTCCACATCATAACCGGCAACCTGCTGCAGGATCTCATCGAGGGTGTACTTCTCACCGCCGCTGAAGGCATAGGGAGTATCACAGTAGTGACAACGCAACGGACAGCCGGTCAAACGTACGAAAACGGTGGGATAACCTGCACCCCTCCCCTCCCCCTGCAGGGAGAGGAAGATTTCGGTAATACGGAGTTGAGACATACTCTCAGGTATAGGGAGGGTCGAAATCCTCCCTCAATGCCCCTCTTTGGTCAGCCTTTGCAGGCGCTTTTGCGCCAGGCGCGATTCGGTGGTAGCAGGAAAATTGTCCATCAGCTGTTTCAGAATATTTCTGGTGCCGGCCCAGTTCTTCTTCTCGTATTGAATGTACCCTATCTTCAACATCGCACCTGGAACCTTGGGGCTGTCAGGATAATTTTCCATTATCTTCGTGAATTCACCCAGGGCGGTATCGAAGTCACGATTGACATAGCTGGCCTCCGCCAGCCAATACTGGGCATTGTCCTCGTATTCACCCCCGGGGAAGTCCCTGAGAAAACCGGAGAAGGCGGTGATCGATTCCCCATAGCGACCCTGCTTCAGCAGATTGAAGGCGGCCTGGTAGGCTTCCGACTCCTTTTTCGGATCGGGAGGGGTCACTCCGCCGATCGCTGCGTTCGCCGGTGTCTCAGGGGGCGGTTGCGGGGATACGGTGGCCGTTTGGCCGACAGCAACCGATGCCGGGGGCGGCGTCACCGGCGTGGTTACGGGCTGTGGTGTGGGTGACATGGCGCCCCCGGACTGGATTCGCGAGAGTCGCTGATCAATGTCCACATAGAGATCACGCTGGCGCCGACTCATGCCGTCCATATTGTATTTTTGTTCCTCAAGATCCCCACGAAGCTGCCGCACCTCCTGCCGCAACTGCTGCACCTGCAGTACCAGATCCGCGAGACTCTGGTTCTGCAGTATGCGCTCGATACGTTGCAGGCGTTGCTCCATCGTCAGCTTGGCCCCATTTACTGCAAATGCCGGACCTACGGAAAACAGCCCCATCAAGATGCAGAGCAAGACTCGTTTGATGATCAGCCTCATCACGCCCTCCCGTATCAGTAGATCAGTTCGACACGCCGGTTGAGTGCCCAGGACTCTTCATTGTGCTCGAAGGCCGCGGGCCTCTCTTCGCCGTAGCTCACCACAACCAACTGATTGTCCGATACACCTTGTGCCAACATCAGGCTACGCACTGAATTTGCACGATTTTCGCCCAGACCCAAATTGTACTCGCGTGTTCCTTTCTCATCCGCATGACCCTCCAGGCGGACAACAGCCTGTGGATTGGCCGCCAAATAGTCGGCGTGGGCCTGGATCACATCCAGGTATTCGGAACGCACTGTACTCTGATCAAAATCAAAATAGATCACCCGGGTGGCCAGCAGACTGTTGGGATTCTCCAAGGGATCCCCCTGCCATTCTCCTCCCTGGCTGGCGGCCGATGTTGAGGCTCCGCCACTATCATCGCCACTGCCATCGGCGCCTGTGGACTGCTCAGTGACTTCAGCACCGTCGCCTTCGCCGGTCGGCGTGGATGAACAGCCGGCTACCAGTAGCAGCGACAGCAAAATCGGAATCCAGAGGATTTGTACTTTCTTCATTTAATATCTCCTTAGCAGCGGTGCAATTAATTATTAAAAGGTGACCAGACCGGTTCACGCACATCGCCCTCCTGCAGGGCGAGGCGTTGTCGTACACGGCCATCGACCGAGACTGCTGCCAAAACACCACGATGACCCGCCTTGGATGCGTAAATTACCATGCTCCCATTGGGTGCGAAACTAGGCGATTCGTCCAGGCTCCCCTGACTGAGTACCTGCATCACACCGGACTCGAGATCCTGGACCGCAATACGATACTTACCCTCTTCACGGGTAACCAGGGTTAACAGCTTTCCGTCGGGTGAGAAGGAGGCACGGGCATTGTAGCTGTTTTGGAATGTCACCCGCTGGGCCTTGCCGCCATGCGCGGAGACCCGGTAGATCTGCGGTCTGCCTCCACGATCCGAGGTAAAGACGATACTGCGTCCGTCCGGCGACCAGGCAGGCTCGGTATCGATGGCGTAGTGGTTGGTGATGGTCTTGAGCTTGCGTGTGGTCAAATCGTAAACGTAAATATCGGGATTACCGCCTTTCGACAGGGTCATGGCCAGTTTACGCCCATCCGGCGACCAGGCGGGCGCTCCATTGATGCCCTTGAATGAGGTGATCTTCTTCCGCGTGCCGGTATAGACCCCCTGCACATAGATAGCGGACTGTCCCTCCTCAAAAGAGACGTAGGCGATCTTCCGACCGTCAGGGGACCAGGCGGGCGACATCAATGGTTCGGTGGAAGTAACGATGGTTTCTGAATTGAATCCATCCGCATCGGCGATATTCAGTTTGATTCGTGCCCCGCCATCGGTCTGCTTGGTTGAGGTTATGTAGGCCACCCGGGTGGCAAAGGCACCGGGCACACCGAGTAGCTTTTCATAGATCAGGTCAGCAATCCGGTGGGCGGTACTGCGCAGGTTCGGCGCCGTGGTGGGTATGCTGTAACCGGTGAGTTGCTCCCCCCGGAAGACGTCAAGTAGCTGAAACTGTATCTGGTAACCACCGGCACCGTGGGCCTGTACCTGGCCTATCACCAGATTTTCGATATCCAGGGCTCGCCAGTCCTTGAATTCCACTGCATCCACCGAGGCGGGTCTTGCCAGCATATCCTCCCGGGGCAGGGTCTTGAAACGACCGCTGCGTTGCAGGTCTGCGTTGATCACAGCGGCGATATCCTCAGGGGGCGCTCCTTTACCCTGCCAACTGAAAGGGACCACGGCGATCGGCAACGCCCCCTCGACACCTTCGGTAATTTCAATGGTCAGCTCGGCATAGAGCGCCGGCTGCCAACACAGTATCAAAATCAGGATAAGTAGATTTTTTTTCATCATAACCATTAGCTAGCTACTAGGTTTAAATTTCAATCTTAAAGTGCGGAAGGACTCGAACAAGGGTCCGCTCGGCACCTGCAGCGGCGCTGCTTTATAGACTGCGGTCTCCACGGAACGATCGAAGGCCGGGTTGCCGCTGCTGCTGACAATACTCACACCACCAGGCACCACATCCCCACCCGGTATCAGGCGCACCTGGACGATACACGAGAGCTCTTTTCCCGCCTGCCCCGGCTTCAGCCAGTTTCGTTCGATCTGCTGTTTGATCACGGCCACATAGCGATCGATCTCACGGCTATTCTGCTCTGCCGCCAGTTGCTCTTGCAAGGCGCGTTCACGCTCGGCCTGTGCTGCGGCTTCCGCTTTTCGCTTTGCCTCTGCCTTACGCCTGGCTTCCAACTCCGCTTTGCGTTTTTTTTCCAGCTCCGCCTTGCGCTTGGCTTCCGCCTCTGCCTTCCGTTTCGCCTCTGCCTTGCGCTTGGCCTCAACTACCGCCAAACGTTTTTCTTCCGCCTTGCGTTTGGCCTCTTTCGCCTCGCGTTCCTTCTTCAACTGTGCCTGACGTTTGCGTTCCGCCTCCTGCTTCTGCTGCTCCGCCTTTTGCTTGGCAATGCGTTTCTGCTCGAGTTGCTGGCGCTTCTTCTCTTCCGCCTGCTTGCGCTTCAGCGCCTCTTTGCGCTGTTTCTCCCGCTCTATCGCCTTCTCTTTCTCCTTGGCTTGATCGAGTTGCTTGGCATCGACGGTATGTGCCTGCACCACATTCGCATTGGGTGTCGCGGGTTTATGAATTTTCGACCAGTCGAAGCCGAACACCAGAAAGACCACGATCAGCACATGCAGCAGGACTGCCAGCATGACTGAAACGGGATTTCTTTTTATAACTGAGAACAAGGCTATGACTCCGGCGGCTCCGTGATTAAGCCGACACTGGGCGCCCCGCCGGCCTGTAACAGCACCATTGCCTCCACCACTCGTCCATAGGCCACTCCGGCATCACCGCGTACCATGATCGGGGTCTTCGGTTTGTGTTTGAGAACAACCTGCACCCTTTTGACCAGGTCGTCCGAATCAATCGGGCTATCCTTGTCCTGGCCGATATCGATAAACATCTCGCCTTCTCGATTGACCGTCACCACCAGCGGCTCATCCGCCTCATTCGGCAACGGTTCCGCATCGGCCTGGGGCAGCTCCACCTTGACGCCTTGGGTCAATAGCGGTGCGGTAATCATGAATATCACCAGCAGCACCAGCATGACGTCAATATAGGGGACTACATTGATCTCGGACATTGGGCGACGGCGATTTTTTTGACGACTCATTGCGATATGCCGGCTTAGGCAACAGCCTGGCGTTGAAGGATGGTGGCAAACTCTTCTACAAAGTCATCATAACGGTTATTCAGACGCTCCACATCGTTGGAATAGCGGTTGTAGGCAACAACCGCGGGTATCGCGGCAAACAGGCCAATAGCGGTTGCGATCAATGCTTCGGCAATGCCGGGGGCAACCAGCGCAAGGGTCGCCTGCTTGACGTTACCCAGTGCAGTGAACGAATTCATAATGCCCCAGACAGTCCCGAACAGTCCCACATAAGGGCTGGTGGAACCGATCGTGGCCAGAGTAGACAGATGATTTTCCAGGCGATCGACCTCACGGTTCAGAGAAACCCGCATGGAGCGTTGCGCACCATGTACCATAGCCATCGGGTCCTTGTGGCCCTTGGTGCGTAACCGCGCAAATTCACGAAACCCGGCACGGAAGATGGATGCCATGCCGGACTCTTCGTCGGTCTCCCTTTCGATCTGGCGATAGAGTTCCGCCAGGTCGCCTCCGGACCAGAAACGCCCCTCGAATTCATCGGCTGCGCGTACCGCACTCTTCAGGACACGCATGCGGTCGAAAATCATGCTCCACGAGCTGACGGATGCGAATACCAACAGGGCAATCACAAACTGAACCACCGGACTGGCATTGAGTATCAGATGGGTAATGGTCAGGTCAGTCGACATCCGGTATCTCCATCAGTAATTTCTTGGGTATGGGGGTGGGGCGCATTGTTTCCATATTCACACAAGCAATCTTTATGGTACCCCGGCACAACAGTTGTGAATCCGATGGTCGCACCACCTCTTGATAGAAGGTGAGACTGGCACGTCCCTTCTGAGACAATCTGGCAATGACCTCGAGGTTATCGTTAAAACGGGCTGGAGCATGGTAACCCAGTTCCACCTGTCGAACTGCGAAGATGATCCCGTCCTGTTGTAGCAACAGATCCTGCTCGAAACCGAGTGAACGCAACCACTCGGTGCGTGCCCGCTCCATGAATTTCAGATAATTGGCATAATAGACAACGCCACCGGTGTCAGTATCTTCGTAGTAGACCCTGATGGGCCAGACAAAAACCGGCGACTCGTCGTTCATACCTCTTTCCAGACCCGAATCACTGTTGCGCCAGCTTCATCTGGTGCAATTCATTTAAACGGTTAATCATACTTAGCTTCGTAAACCGATGGTAGTGAAATTAGTTAAACCCCTGCATGAATCCCAATCTATGAGTATGTGATTTGCAAGGAGTTCCCGTCATGCCGGGTTGAATCCGTCGGGCTTCGAGATCGATGGCGGCAAAGATCCTAACTCAATCACGATTTCACATTCTGTGCTGGCAGATTGCAGTTCACCGGATAAGCCTTATTCGGATGGGGCCTCGCCGACTACTTTTCGCGGAACAGATCGTCCTCGGTGGGTACATGTTCACCGGGTTTCGGCGACAATCCAAAGTGCAGATAGGCGGCCTGGGTCGCCACTCTGCCTCTTGGTGTGCGCATCAGAAACCCCTGCTGTATCAGATAGGGCTCAAGGACATCCTCGATGGTACCCTTCTCCTCACCAATCGCCGCGGCCAGATTGTCGACCCCGACAGGCCCGCCCTCAAACTTCTCGATGACTGCCAACAGTAAGCGCCGGTCCATGTTGTCAAAACCGTTGCCATCGACCTTGAGCATGCCCAGGGCGCTGTCGGCCACCGTTCTGTTGATATGGCCATCCTGTTTGACCTGGGCATAGTCGCGCACCCTTCTCAACAAACGGTTGGCAATCCTCGGTGTACCCCGGGAACGACGAGCGATCTCTCCAGCCCCGTCCGCATCCATACCGATATTTAGAATGTCGGCTGAACGGGTGACGATATGGGCCAGGTCGCTGCTGCTGTAGAACTCCAGCCGCTGAACGATGCCGAACCTGTCCCGCAAGGGGGAGGTCAGCAGACCGGCCCGGGTAGTGGCACCAACCAGGGTAAAGGGCGGCAGATCGAGCTTGATCGAGCGTGCGGCCGGCCCCTCGCCGATCATGATATCGAGTTGAAAATCCTCCATTGCCGGATAGAGTACCTCTTCAACCACCGGGCTGAGGCGATGGATCTCATCGACGAACAACACGTCATGGGGTTCAAGGTTGGTCAACAACGCCGCCAGATCTCCCGGCTTTTCGAGCACCGGGCCGGAGGTTTGTCGCAGATTGACCCCCATCTCATTGGCGATGATATGCGCCAGAGTGGTCTTGCCCAATCCGGGAGGACCGAAAATCAGGACATGATCCAATGCCTCGCCCCGCGCCTTTGCGGCGGGTATGAAGATCTCCATCTGCTCGCAGACTGCGGGCTGACCCACATAGTCGCATAAACGTTTGGGCCGGATGGCCCGGTCCAGGGCGGCGTCTTCGCCCGTGGCATCGCCGTTGATCAATCTGGGTTCACTAATCACTTATCTATCCGGTTCGGTCTTAGGACCTGTTAACACTAATACCAATACTCAAGCGCCCCACTATTTCTGCACCGCACTCTGCAGCGCAGCCCGTATCAAACCCTCGCTGTCCATCTCATCCTCCGCCACCGCCTTTACCATGCGGCCGGCCTCCTGCGGTTTATAGCCCAAGGCAACAAGTGCGGCCACGGCATCGGTTGTGGCACTGCCGCGATTTGCGGCCAAGCCACCCTGTGATGAACTGATGGCTGGCGTCAGATCGCCCAGTTTAGCCAATCTGTCACGCATCTCCACAATCAGCCGCTGTGCTGTCTTACGGCCGATTCCCGGCAACCGTACCAGGGACGCCACATCCTCCTCCTCCACGCAGCGGCCGAACTCATCAGCACTCATACCGGAGAGTATCGCCAATGCCATCTTGGCGCCGATACCGCTCACCTTCAGCAGACTGCGAAACAGGGTTCGTTCCGATTCCGTAGCAAACGCATACAGGACATGGGCATCCTCACGCACTGCCAGGTGGGTGAAGAGAGTGACCGCCTGGCCGGCTTCCGGCAGGGTGAAAAAGGTGGAGAGCGGAGCTTCAAGTTCATAGCCCACGCCATTGACATCGATCAGCATGTGGGGGGCCTGTTTGTGGACAAGCTCCCCTCTTAAACGGCCTATCATCCTGGGTTGTTATCCGGTTGACGATTCAAGCTGTGATTATGGCACGGATGGGACACGGGTATCCTCACTTTCCGCGGCCGGACTGGCGCATCAGTGTGGTATGGGTATGGGCATGGCTCAGGGCCACCGCCAGGGCGTCCGCGGCATCCGCCTGGGGTTTTTGCCGCAAACCCAGGATCATCTGCACCATATGCTGAATCTGCGCCTTGTCCGCGCGCCCCGTTCCCACTACCGCCTGTTTGATGCGGGTGGGCGTATACTCCGCCACACTCAGTCCGCAATACACCGCAGCGCAGATGGCAGCTCCCCTCGCCTGCCCCAGCTTGAGGGCTGAAGAGGGATTCTTGGCCACGAAAACCTGCTCGATGGCCATCACATCCGGTTGATGCTCCCGGATCAAGCCGCTGATTGTCGCAAATATCTCCCCAAGTCTGGGGGGAAGCGGTTCACCACTCAGTTTTATGACCCCATGGGACAAATAGACAGAATGCATGCCATCGGTATCGATCAGGCCGTAACCTGTCATGCGGGAGCCGGGATCGATGCCGATAATACGTAACATTCAGTTGATTGCATCCAAAATCTCATCCGAGATCTCGGCATTGGTATAGACATTCTGTACGTCGTCCAGGTCCTCCAGCATGTCAACCATGCGCAACAGTTTCTCGGCATCGTCCTGATCCAGGACTGCGCTGGTCGAGGCATTATAGGTGACCTCGTCAGTATCCGGGTTAAGGCCAGCGGTAACCAGGGTATCCTTGATCTGGGAGAACTCCTCTGGTGTGGAGATGACATCGACCGAGCCATCGTCGTTGGTGACCACATCTTCGGCACCTGCCTCCAAGGCCGCCTCCATGATGGCATCCTCGTCCACTCCCGGATTGTAACTGAGCATTCCCTGCTTGCTGAACAGATATGATACAGACCCATCGGTGCCCAGGTTGCCACCCAGCTTGCTGAAAGCGTGACGAACCTCGGATGCGGTACGGTTTCGGTTGTCTGTCATACAGTCGACCATGACCGCCGTACCCCCCGGCCCATAGCCTTCATAGCGGATCTCGTCATAGTTATCGCCGTCGGTGCCTCCCGCGCCACGCTTGATGGCGCGCTCAATGGTGTCCTTGGGCATATTCGCACCGAGACCCTTGTCAACGGCCAGCCGCAGACGCGGATTGGCATTGATTTCCCCCCCTCCCATGCGGGCAGCCACGGTAATCTCTCGTATCAGCTTGGTCCAAATCTTACCGCGTTTCTTGTCATTGGCGGCTTTCTTATGCTTGATATTGGCCCACTTACTGTGTCCTGCCATACAAACCTCTCAAAACTCTGCATTCAAATATGGCATTTTATCATCCACCCGATCTCGCAGAAACCGAGGAATGCAGACGGCTTAAGATTCACTGTGAATTGCCGATCTGTTAAGTACAATTTGAGGGCATAACAATCGAGCTCCATTCACCCATCCGGCTCGGCAACCGCCACCTTTGGGTGATCCATACAGGTAAAATCATTTGGCGCTAAAAACCGTTTCAAAGAGCAATCCCCAATGACCCAAACAGTCCAAGAATGGACCCGTGCACTTTCTTCAGAGCCGCTCCTTGTAATGCAAAGGACACTGACTCAGGTCAGGGATCTGCTGCGAAAATCGAGTGTCAACCACGGCAGACTATCCGAAGTCATCTCCCGCGATCCCGGTTTCAGCCTGTATGTAATGCGGCAGATCAACAGCCTGCCGAACCCGCCGAAAGAACCCATCACCAAGATTTCCCTCGCCATACCCTTATTAGGTATGGATGCGATCGAACAGGCAAGCCGGACCCTGCCTTCTCTTGAGGAAAAACTCAAAGGTCCGCCAAGACGCGGATTGATCGATTGCTACAGCCGCGCAGTCCACGCAGCAATCTATGCCAGCAATATCGCTGAAATGCAGAGATGGCAGGAAGTCGATTCACTCTATACCGCCGCATTGCTCCACGACATTGGAGAGATGGCATTGTGGGCCATAGCACCGGATGATATGCGCACCGTGCAAAGGAAAATCATCCAGCGAACACCACGCGAGAGAGCCGCCCAGGAGATCCTGGGTGTTACCCTGGAAGAGTTAAACGTTCAGTTGGGTCTGAAGTGGCAACTGCCTGAGCTGGTACACGAATCACAGGGGTTATCCAACAGCCACCTGCCAAAACCGCTTTCCGTGATGCTGGCTTCGATACTTGCCAGAGAGAGCAGTCTGGGCTGGCAGCATGAGAAATTGGATAATGACATCGAGTTGTTGGCGGAGTTTCTTGAGATATCACACGAGGAAGCGATTGCCTATCTGCACCGTCTGGCAGCGGAAGCAGCTCGCGATTTGCACAGGCTCACCCTGCCGTTGCCGGCGTTCCATCTCATTTCTGGTGGTCTGGCAGCCCACGAAACCGAGACAGCGAATGCTGCCGTTTCACCCGTGACAACCCGGCAGGCACCGGTTAACGCACCCGAATCCAGCTCCGATGCGAAATCGGCCCCACAACCGCAACACGCAACCAGCCCTGAACCCCCTCCCAGCGATGAGAAGAAAGCTGCCTCTCAACCTGCAACAAAGAAACGTGTCAATCCACTGCAGGCGCTACTCAATGACGCCTTGCAACAGATGCATGAGGAGCTCGGATTGAGCAGAACCATGTTTGCCATGCTCAGCCCGGACAAAAGCGCCCTCAGGGCCCGATTCGTGGTGGAGTCGGAACAGCAGCTCTCTCTGAAAGGCTTTGCATTGAATATGACAAAACCAAATTTATTCAAGGCCTTAATGAATAAACCACAAGCAATTTCACTAAACAGGGACAATGCTGAACAGTACCTGCCAATGATTCCCCAATCAGCCTTGGAGCAGATTAACAACAGTGGATTCGTCTCAATGTCGGTCTTTATTCAGGGCAAACCGGTGGGGCTCTTTTATGCCGACAACGGCATAAGCGGTCCTGGTGTGACACGCCGGCAATACGACAATTTCAAGGTTATTTGCCAGAAAACCGTGCAATCGATCAGTTCGTGACGGGATCGAATCTAGACCCATCCCCGGGCACGCATCCTCAGATGTCAAAAAAAGATTCTGTGATTGCCGACCACACCTTCCATTAACTATTCATATCCGATACCCCAACCCGATTGCTTTGATCAAAGTCATTGTTTCGGCCAATGCAAACGCTAGGATGACACTTCCTATTTCCAGACCAGAGTAGAAAGTGCAACAACAGATAAGTTATCAAATTGGAAACAACCTCTATCTCAGCATTACGGATCGCTGCACATTGGAGTGTGCGTTTTGTCCAAAAACCCATGGCGACATGATGGTCAAAGGTTATGATCTTACCTTCGATCACCGCCCAACAGCAGAAGAGATTATTACCTCGATCGTTGATCCGGCAGGCTACGATGAGGTGGTCTTTTGCGGCTATGGCGAACCAACACTGAGATTGAACCTGCTGCTTGAAGTGGCCAGACATATCAAACAGCATGGTGGTCGGGTGCGCGTAAATACTGATGGTTTATGCAATTTGATACACAAGCATGACACATTGCCGGAGCTCGGAGATTGTGTGGACGCAATCTCAATCTCACTAAATGCCCAGAACAGTGAGATCTATGACATTCACTGTAGACCGAACCTGCCTGGTTCCTATGAGGCAATGCTTGAATTCCTGCGTCGGGCTCCCGAATATATCGCCGATGTGACGGCAACCGCGATCGATGGGCTGGAGGGGGTCGACATTGCCGCGTGTGAAGAGATCGCAAAAGCAATGAATATAAAGTTTCGTACTCGCTTCCTGAACGAGGTCGGCTAGCCCGGGTGTATGCGATGACAACTCTTTCGGAGCAAGCATCCACATTCGGACAATACCTGTTGCAGCGCTATGGCGAACGTGTACACAAAATTGCTCTTGACGCTGCATTTACATGTCCCAACAGGGACGGCAGCAAGGGTAGCGGTGGATGCACCTTTTGCAATAATGTCTCGTTCAGTCCCAATGGGCGCCAGCCCAGGCCTATCAGTGAGCAACTGGCATCGGGCCGGCGCGTGATATTAAAACGAACCGGTGCCCGCAAGTATCTGGCCTATTTTCAGGCCTATACCAATACCTATGCTGAAATCGAAAAACTGACCGCACTTTATGACGCGGCTTTGGCGGATGAAGATGTCATCGGCCTCTCCATCGGTACCCGACCGGACTGCCTGCCTGATACGGTTATCGATCTGCTTGCCGGTTATCAGGACCAGGGAAAAGAGGTATGGCTGGAACTCGGTCTGCAGTCGGCATTTGACGAAACGCTCGCCAGGGTTAACCGTGGACACGGTTTTGCCGAGTATCAAGAAAGCGTATTACGCGCGCGAAACCGAGGTCTCAAAGTCTGCACCCACATGATCGCGGGACTGCCCGGAGAGACGGCCTACCATGCTACGGAAACATTGCAAAGGGTGCTGGAGCTGGGTACAGACGGCCTGAAACTCCACCCTTTGCATGTAGTAAAGGGGACTCAGCTGGCCAATGCCTGGCGTCGGGGTGAATATCGACCGCTCACCCTGGAGGCCTATGTTGATATTGCGGCCGATCTGGTGCAACAGACACCCTCGAATGTGGTCTGGCACCGTCTTACCGGCACCGCTTCGGAGACAATTCTGCTGGCTCCTCTCTGGTGTGCCAGAAAATGGCTTGTGCTGAACGCTATCACGACTGAACTGCAACGGCGACGCACGACGTGTCGACAGGTTGCCTGAACGAGTATGCACGATTATGGAACTTGTCTGTCCCGCAGGTAATCTGCCATCGCTTAAGGCTGCCGTTGACAATGGCGCTGACGCAGTCTACTTCGGACTGCGCAATGACACCAATGCGCGCCATTTTCCCGGATTGAATTTCAATGAAAAGCGCGCCCGGGAAGGTATTGCTTATGCAAAAGACCGTGGCAAACGCGTCTTCATGGCAATCAACACCTATCCACGCCCGGATGGCTGGGAGCGTTGGCGTCAAGCCGTGGACAGCGCCGCTTCGCTTTCGGTTGACGCCCTTATCTGCGCCGATATAGGTGTACTCGACTACGCCAGCCGGCAATGGCCGGAGCTCAATCTGCATCTCTCTGTTCAGGCTTCGAGCACCAACTATGAGGCGCTCGCCTTTTATCACGAATCATTTGGGATCAAACGCGCGGTGCTGCCCCGCGTTTTGTCACTCAGCCAGGTCAGGCAGGTGGTGGAAAACACTCCGGTCGAGATAGAAATATTTGGCTTCGGCAGTCTCTGTGTAATGGTGGAAGGACGCTGTATCCTCTCCTCCTATGTCACCGGTGAATCCCCGAATACCCACGGCGCCTGCTCACCCGCCCAGTTCGTTGAATACCGGGAAACCCCCCAGGGACTGGAATCGCGCTTGGGCGGCCTGTTGACAGATCGTTACGGGAAACATGAAACAGCCGGCTACCCAACGATCTGCAAGGGGCGGTTTGCGGTGGGCGACAATACCTTCTACGCCATCGAAGAACCTACCTCATTGAATACATTGGCACTGCTTCCAGAGCTGTATCGAGCCGGCATCAAGGCAATCAAGATCGAAGGCCGTCAACGCACTCCCGCGTATGTGGGCCAGGTCACCAAGGTTTGGCGCGAGGCGATAGACAACTGCCTGCACAATCCCGACAAGTTCCAAGCGACCTCAGATTGGAACAGTATTCTGGATCAGGTCTCAGAGGGGACCAGCACCACATTGGGCCCTTACTACCGACCTTGGCAATAATGATGAATACAGTACCTAAACTCTCTCTCGGCCCGGTACTTTACTATTGGTCACGGGATAAACTATTTGATTTCTATGCTCAAGCGGCAGATATGCCTGTGGATATCATCTATCTGGGTGAGACTGTCTGCTCTAAAAGACGCAGTCTTCGTACCAGTGACTGGCTTGATCTGGCCGCTAACCTGAGCCGGCAATGCAACAAGGAGATCGTGCTCTCATCGCTTGCCTTGATTGAGGCTGAATCAGAACTCAAGACGCTCAGGCGATTATGTGACAACGGAAGCTTCGTGATTGAGGCCAACGATATCGGCGCTATCCATATCATGAGTAAAAAGGGACTTCCCTTTGTGACCGGCCCCAGTGTCAATATATATAATTCGGCAACACTCAGTCTGTTGGCATCGAAAGGGCTGAAACGCTGGGTTCTTCCGATAGAACTCTCAAATCAGACACTGCAACAGATTCAAGCGAAACGACCGGATGGAATCGAAACTGAGGTCTTCTCCTATGGACGCATGCCATTGACCCTTTCGGCCAGATGTTTCACCGCACGCTCCCACAATCTTCCCAAAGATGACTGTCAATACAAATGTATCGATTATCCTGATGGGCGGTTGCTTTCCACCCAGGAAAAAGAACCTTTTCTGGCCCTCAACGGCATCCAGACCGTATCCGCGAAAACCTGTAATCTGCTTGACGAGATACCCTTACTCAAACAATTGCGGGTCGATGTATTAAGAATCAGCCCTCAATCCACATTTACAGCCAACATCGTGGATGCTTTCCATAAAGCCCTGCACCATGAAGAGGTGATGGATCTCAGTAGATTTATACCGCTTGGTGCATGTAACGGTTATTGGCATGGAACAAGCGGACAAAAAGAATTTAATTCCCCTGATTGAATCTGGCGTTCTTTCCTGCCGCCCACCGTACGAATACCTACCTAGGGCCTGTTAACACTAATCCAATGCGCCCTGTTGTGCCTTGCTGGGCACAAAAACAGCCCCAGCAGGTTGTATTGGATTAGTGTTAACAGGCCCTAGAATATCAATACCCTGAAAGCGGATATCCGGAATCCATATCCTACATCCGCACACGCCATGTATTGAGATATAACCCTAAGTCGTGTGTGGTGTATCATATTCAATGTTGACCATTGATTGCCGCCATTGCACAACCTGCACCAGGGCCTGTGAACACTCATCCGATTGGCTCTGCACCTGAAAAGGCGCCAATCAATGCATGGGGAGAGAGATTTGGCAACTCCATATGAAAGACGAGCTAAGTGAATGACTCACACAATCTCTTAATTGCTATGAAACCTCATACAGTACAGGGTTTGCACATGCGCCACTATAGATACCATATGAATCGACACATCCTGGCTGGGTTGTTACTAGTCGTATTTTCCAACCCTTCCGATAGCAATGACGACACCCTGGCTTTCACAGAAAGCTATTTTTATGATGATCTGCCGATCGTGCTTTCTGCATCGAGGCTTTCCCAGGCACAATCCGATACACCCACGGCCATGACAGTCATTGACAAAAAAATGATCCAAGCCAGCGCCGCGTTGAACCTGCCGGATCTTCTCAGACTGGTACCTGGTTTCACAGTTGGCTTCTTTTCCGGCACCAGTGCCACGGTTACCTATCATGGTCATGCGGATGAATATGCCAGAGACATGCAGGTCCTGATAGACGGAAGGTCGATATATGATCCATTGTTCGGAGGTATTCCATGGACAGAAATCTATCTGAGCCTGGATGAAATATTGCGCATCGAAGTGATTCGCGGGCCGAATGCCGCCGCATATGGATCCAACTCTTATGCCGGTGTGATTAATATTGTAACGGAGCACCCGGCTGATCTTCCCGGTACCATGCTTTCGGCAACAACCGGTTATGAAAGAACCCGTTATGTCGAAGCGGCCTTTGCCGACAGTGTCGGTAAACTGGATTACCGGATATCGACAAGCTACAAAGAGGGGGAAGGATTCGACAACCGCGACGACTCATCACGGGCAAAATGGCTGAAATTCGACAGTGACTATAACATCGATATCGATAACTCTATTCGTACCACTGTAGGCGTAGCATACGGTAATTACGATGAAGGGTTGCCAAGCCTGCTACAGCAGGAAAGGGAACTCGATAACCAGTATAACTATCAGTTTATCGAATGGAGTCGGGTATTATCTGAAAAAAACAAAATCAGCCTGCAATTTTATCACAACTACTACTCTGTCGATGACCTGAAAGCGACACCATCCCTGTCCGAACAAATAGAATCCCTCGATGATCTGCAGGGGTTTGACGAATCTGTAAGAGCGGATCTCTTTGCGGCCACGTTATCTGGCGGCCTGTATGATTTCGATGCCTTTTTGAACGCTTTGAACCTGACCGACTCGCCAATGCTGTTTTCATATATCGGTCTGAAATCTCACCGCTATGATCTGGAATTTGAGCATACTTCCGAACCGGTAAAGGATCTGCGCATTGCCTGGGGAATTGGTGCCAGACACGATCGTGGTGAAAGCTTTTGGCTGCTTCAGGAGGACGATCCTATCTCCAGAGACCTCTATAGGCTGTTCCTCAATGCTGAATGGTATGCCACCCCAACCACGGTTATCAATGCCGGAGCAATGCTCGAGAAGTTTGAGGGTAAAGATCATGTTTTTTCTCCAAGACTCGGGGTTAACTATCACCTGTCGAATTCAAGTACTATAAGAATAAGTGGCTCTAGGGCGTTCCGTATGCCGACTATCTATGAGGACAATGCCCACCTATCTTTGTATCTTGGTTCACGAGAGGATGAGTTCAATACCTGGATAATAAGCACGGAAAAACTTGATCCTCAACAGATAGAACGTGTTGAAGTCGGGTATTTCGGAAACTTTACAGATTATGGCATCAACTTTGACGTATGCCTGTTCCATGAAAAGTATTCCAGTATCATCGACCAATACATTCACTTTGACATCACCGATCCCGACCGGGGCATTACAGACCCAATCGCACTCGAGGTGCTGAATCAACTGAACAGATTGTATCAGCGGGGCGCATTTACCTATACCAACTTCGGGGAAGTGGAAATCAACGGAATCGAATTTGAAATCGACTTCCGCCCCACAAACAGGGATCTGATCTTCATGGGATTCAGTTATCTCGACATCAGCGGAAACGAACTGAAACGGATCAAAGACGGTATTGCAAGTTTTCGTGAAAATGCCGAGGAAAAGATCCCCAAAAGAACATTCAGCCTGATTGCCAGCCACAGTTTTGATGATGGTTTCACTGCAAGCGGCGCCTACTACTTTACTGACGAAATGGAGTGGCCTGGCGAGGGGGACGCTGTACCCAATTTCAGCCGTCTTGATCTGAAGCTGAACAAGCATTTCAACATTTCAGGACACAGCATCGACGTCTCTCTGATCCTGCAGAACCTGCATAATGAAAATTTGGACTTTTATCATAATGACCGTATCGATGCTGATAACGTATGGGAAAGACGCATCTACCTACAAGGAAAGGCTTCTTTCTAGCTTACTACTGAAATGCCACTACCTGACAGCAATAAATCAGCTGTTTACCCCTCACTAGGTGATACCATCCGTAGTGGCGCACCTGCTCCGGAAAGTGATTCCGTGCATTGCGCGGTCTGTATCAAAGAGTATTCCTATCTTATCCTCATCCTGGTTATCACCATGTTCGCAATGGCTGTTACCGCGCATGAAAAAGAGAGTAATATTCTGATCCTGCTGAGCGGTAACGATGATGTTTACCTTGATGTGGCTACAACAATCACCAATTCCACGATAAAGCTGTGCAGGAACCGGCAGCTTATGTGCCAGGATGCAAATTTTGAAATAAGCCAGATTTCCACTCTTGACAACAAGCTTGATCATAACGACAGGGTGATAGTAACTCTGGGACTCAAAGCTGCTGCTTACGCCAGGCAACACCTTAATGAACATATCGTATTTTCCGCGCTAATTCCGAAAGACAGTAAAATTCATTCTGACGATGGCAGTGACACTCCTGATCATTACTACTTATATCTGGATCAACCGCAGCACAGAAGCATGCTTTTAATCAATGCTCTGTCCGATGGCTTTAGAAACGTAGGGGTTGTAATCAGCAGTAATGATGAAACTGCAGAAAAAGCACTTATTCGGTCTGCATCGGAACTGGGACTGAATCTCAGTCTGGAGAAGATAGATGATGCCAATCAAATCGGTACTTCTCTCAACCGTTTGCTTTACAATGTCGACATCCTGCTGGCTGTCCCTGACACAAAAATACATAACAAATCCACTGTCTCCAACATTCTGATTTCCGCCTATAGAAAGCGTATTCCATTAATTGGGTTTTCATCTGCCTATGTCAAGGCCGGTGCGTTGGCTGCAGTCTATTCTTCACCTGAGGATGTCGCCTTTCATGTCAGGGACAATATCGCAAAAATATATTTGGGAGAAAAAATCAATAATCGGGAACAGTACGCAGAGTATTTTTCCATACTTTTTAATTCTGAAGTGGCAAGATCATTGGATTTTCCAACAAAATCTGTCAATGAACTTGAAGAGACAATGATCAATAGATTAATTGACTATCATGATTAAGATAAAATCACTCCGATTTCAGGCACTGATGATCAGCTTATTGCCAGCCTTCATCCTCGCCTTTATTTTGACAGTCTACTTGATCAGCACTCAGCTCGATAGGCTGGATGAATCATTCAACGAAAGGGGCGTGTCAATAGCCAACCAATCCGCATCCATAAGCGTTTACGGTATATTCACCCGTGATAAGTCTATATTGGAAATGAGCCTAAGACCTGTCTTCCTGCAAACAGATGTCTACAGTATCGATGTCTATGATGCTTCCGACACACTCCTGTCCAGCATGACAAAGCAATATAATGAGGACCCGAGTAATCTTGCCGAATTCTCCGCACCTGCGATCTACGTAATTGAAGACATCGATATTGTTGATTACCCTGACCAGGGCTTGAACAGCAGAGAGAACATCAATCGCAGTATGGGCAAGGTGGTTCTCTCCCTCAGCAAAACACGACTTATCGACAACAGAATAATCATTATACGCAACTCGATCATAATGCTGGTGATTGGTTTGATAATCACAGCATTCTTTTCATTGGCATTGAGCAGGTCTGTTATCAAGCCTATAGGCAGGTTGACCCAGGCTGTCTCTCGCATGAGGGATGGTGAACTGACTGCCCGCGTTCCTGAGGTATCGAAGGGTGAGATACGAAGCCTGGAAGAGGGCTTTAACGCCATGACCAGCCAGATACAAAGGTCACATGAAACGATGCAACAACAGATTGACCAGGCAACCTCGGAACTCACTGAAACCATGGAAGCACTGGAGATTCAAAATGTAGAACTCGATCTGGCAAAGAAGCGGGCATTGTCGGCCAGCAAGGCCAAATCTGAATTCCTTGCCAATATGAGCCATGAGATTCGAACTCCAATGAATGGTGTTCTTGGATTTACCAATTTACTGCTTAAGACAGATCTTTCAAGGCAGCAGCGCGACCTTGTCAATACAATCTCCAAGTCAGCCAGCAATCTCCTGGATATTATTAATGAGATACTCGATTACTCTAAACTTGAATATGGAAAACTCGAACCTGAAACCACACCATTTCAAGTACATGAGTGCTTTGAGGAGCCTACTGTATTACTATCACCATCCGCCCATGACAAAGGGCTTGAGCTGATTTTGCTCGTCTACTCTGATGTCCCCAACACACTCATTGGCGATGAGACGCGGATCCGACAAATATTAGTGAATTTGATAAGCAACGCCATCAAGTTTACCCATCAGGGAGATGTCATTATACGGGTGATGATCGATGATGAGTCCGAAAACAAATGCATACTGAAGTTCTCCGTTACTGATACCGGTATCGGGATAGAGAAGAAAACCCAGGAGACTCTGTTCGAATCATTTCAGCAGGCTGATTCATCGACCAGCAGAGTTTACGGAGGAACCGGCCTTGGATTAAGTATATGCAAAAAACTCGCACAATCGATGAACGGTGATATCGAGCTTATCAGCAATCCTGGGAAGGGCTCCAACTTTGTCGTAACCATACCTCTTGAAAAACCCATACTGAGTCAAGTACAGCCACATACTCACTTCATCAGCGGTAAACAGGCGCTGATATGCGATAACCACAAATTGTCATTCTTAGCCATAAAACACATCCTGGAGTCTTTTGATATTACAACCACAGTGGGTGAGTTTCCCGTGGTGCCAGACGACCGATACGACGTGATAGTAATGGGTTTCGAGAACAGTGAAATCCAATCCGGATATGCCGAAAGTGAAATTCGCCGGTTGCGCGCCATCTGCAGCAACCCGTTTCTGGTACTTTTGAGTGCATCCGAAAGAGTCATTATCGAGAAATTTCAGTCGATCAGCGATGACTTCTATCTGTCCAAGCCTTTCAGTATTGGAAAACTGGCAGACACCCTGGACAGGATCATTTCCGGTTCTCTACGCAGTACAAAATCTGTCGCAGAACAGAATATCCACCTATCCAATCCGAGTCTGGAGAATTACAATATACTTGTCGTCGATGATAATGATATCAATCTCAAACTTATCAGCACCCTCATGCGCAACAATGGCGCCAATGTCACGGAAGCCAGCGATGGTTTAAGCGCGATTTCAGAGACTCTGCTCAGGAACTTCGACCTGATTTTGATGGATATTCATATGCCGAAAATGAAGGGCACGAAAGCCGCAGAAGTTATTCGACATAATGAAGCAGACACTAGACATACACCGATCATTGCATTGACAGCTGATGTCGTTCCTGCCACCAGAAATCAAATAAAGGAATCCGGGATGGATGGCTATCTGCTAAAACCAATCGATGAACGACAGATGTGGTCTGT
This sequence comes from Candidatus Thiodiazotropha sp. LNASS1, assembly GCF_964212655.1. Taxonomy (NCBI): domain Bacteria; kingdom Pseudomonadati; phylum Pseudomonadota; class Gammaproteobacteria; order Chromatiales; family Sedimenticolaceae; genus Candidatus Thiodiazotropha; species Candidatus Thiodiazotropha sp. LNASS1. The sequence goes on from NZ_OZ156465.1 coordinate 1,468,615, forward strand.
AATTAAGAATATTTTCAATCAAAACAAACAACATGAATATTATGAATCACAGACTGACAATGAGAATATTGCGTTTGACGAAAACGAGCTTGTTGTCATAGACAAGAGGAAAATTCTCGATATCACAGGCGGCGACCAGGCTCTGGCAAAGGAAATGTTCAGTCAGCTCTGCAGTGAATTGCCGCAACAACTTGAAGACATAGAAAAATATATCCACAAGCAGGACTGGACAAATTTGAAGGAGATTACCCATAAGATGCGCGGCTCAACATCGTCATGCGGTGTACCTGCGCTCGACTTTTCAGTACAAAAACTTGAACATGCAACCGCATCAAAGCAGGCAGCGCAGTTAATGGAAGAGTACAGATCAGTGGAATATGAGGTAAATCGACTGCTGCAAGCTCGGGAAACCAATGATGTCGTCTAGCCTGCCTATCGGTATTTTTGACTCCGGCATTGGTGGGCTCTCGGTGTTGCAGCACATACGCGACCTGTTGCCGAGTGAAGATCTCATCTATGTGTCAGACAGGGATAATCTCCCCTATGGCAGCAAGGAAAGTCGATTCATACTCGAACGCAGCAAGTACATCGTAGAGTTTCTGATTGAGCAAAAAGTTAAGGCGATCGTCATTGCCTGCAATACCGCTACTGCCGTTGCCGTTTCGCATTTACGAAACAGCTATCCACTCCCAATCATAGGCATGGAACCAGGAGTCAAGCCAGCGACAGCAAACAGCCAGAACGGTGTGATCGGTGTACTCGCTACAGAGGGAACACTGGTGAGTGGCAAATTTCAGAGCCTTGTCCAGCGGCATGCGAATGGTACCGATATATTCTATTGTCCCTGCCATGGATGGGTAGAGGCAATAGAAAATAACGGTGCAACTCACGGCAAAACCGTCGATCTTGTAGAACAGTCACTGATACCTGTCCTCGAAAAAGGTGTCGATACCCTGGTGTTAGGCTGCACACACTACCCCTTCGTGAAAGACACCATTGAAAAGGTGGCGGGTTCCTCGGTCACTATTATCGATACCGGCCGTGCGGTTGCTCGGCAGTTGCAACGCAGGTTGTCTGATGAAGAGATCCTCTCATCCAATCCGGATACGGGCCAACAGCGTTATTGGTGCAGCGGCTCACCTGAGAAGACCCAGAAGCTGATTGCAACACTCCAAGGCCAGCCCTGTATCGTCAATCGCTTGCCCCTGCCGGACTGAGTATACAGCTGGCAGCTACACTGTCGAATCGTTCGAAGTAAAAAATCACCTGATACCCACAGTATACAGCCACTGAATCGGTGACTTGATGGTATTGAGATGTATAAGAAAGCCGCGAATACCCGCGAATGCTTTTTTATCTCCGCAAATGAACGCGATAAACGCAATTACAATTATATTTACTGTACAACATAGTGTAACACAAACCCTAACCTACCGCTCCAAACAGGACAGTTAAAACGCTAAAAATAGCTTTCATTTGCGGTTTATTATCATTTGCGTCCATTTGCGGCTTGCCTTCATAACACCCACCGTGAGGGAGATGTAGGGCGAGAGCGGATAGTTGAGAATGCTGGATAACCGGGAAAAATTATGAGCGGGCAGACATATAGGGCAGATTCTCGTAAACCCGGATAAATCGTTCTATATAGGGACGGATATCGGCTGGCAACGGTAACTGCTCGAGTTCAATGGCTGACAGCATGTTCTTCAAATGAACACCCAGTCCTGTGTCGCCATCCATGACGAGATGCCTTTGGAAAAACAGGGTATCCGGATCCTCTTTGCCACTGATCAACAACAGATAATCGTATACGGACCCGGTTATGCTCAGATCCGCACTCCTACCGCCGGCTTCCGAAATCACGCCATTGGTCAACGTCAGATTGTAAGCAAGACCAAGATCACTCACCTTGATCTGCACAACCCGCCCCAGCAGAAAATCCAACTCCCCTTCCAGAAGCTCGTTACGAAACAGTCTGTTCAAAACTGAGCTCAGAATAACACCATGGGCCTTTTTGGGTATCAGCCGCAGCGGCAAGGATAGCGGCTTGGGCATTTTAGGGCGTTGCTTGACTGCATGCATGATTGTGCGCCTCAAAGATTAACTTTCCTGAACCCCTGTCTTCGGATGCTTAGCCGTTAAAAAACGCTAGTTTTTCCAGCCGGCTTAGGACCAATAATAATATCATACCAACACTCAACAAAATCTGCGAAAATTGCTGGTATGTCCAAACACAATCCATCACCATTCCTGCCCGACAACCACAATGCCTATGCGATCTGGCGGGATGCAAAGCTCGACAGTTACCCTGAAACAGTGGGAGAACTGATCGTCGAAATCCACGATCCGCGCCGGCTCTCAACAACCGAGCACGATAAAATCCTCTCCCTTTGCCGAAAGACCAATATGGCTATCTGGGCAGGCCTCTCGGGGCATGATTCGGATAAACACATTATCAGCGAACTTGGCCTGGCATTCGGTCTCAGCCATCTGGACCACAATATGTGCGCAGATGATGACGCCATCTCCTCGCTGACCGTACAATCGGATGCCTTACGAAACGGCTATATCCCCTATTCCGACCGTCCCATCGCCTGGCACACTGATGGCTATTACAACCTTCCTGAGCAACAGATCCATGCACTGCTGCTGCATTGCGTCAATCCCGCTGAACAAGGCGGTGAGAATGACCTGCTCGATCATGAGATCCTGTTTATTCAGATAATGGAGCGGAATCCCGACTATATCCGTGCCTTGATGAACCCTCAGGCCATGACCATCCCGGCCAATATCGTCGACGGCGAAGAACTCAGGCCTGCGCGTACGGGCCCGGTTTTTGCCGTTTACCCGGATGGCCATTTACATATGCGTTATACCGACAGAAGCCGCAGTATCGAGTGGCTGGACGATCCCTTGCTCAAAGAGGCGGTGGAATACATGAAATCACTGCTGCATAGCCCCTCGCCCTGGCAATTTCATGCGAAACTGCAGGCCGGGCAGGGTTTGATCTCTAATAACGTATTACATACCCGGAGCGGTTTCACTGATGGGGAACAGGCCCGCCTGCTCTACCGGGCGCGCTACTTCGACCGCATCCGGCAGTAATCCGCCTTACACATCGTTGTGAAGATCAAGGATACTCTTCTCAGCCGTCTCGTCCTTGCTCTTGGCGCCATCGTTGCGCAATAGCTCCAGCTGTTCCAGATAGGTTTCGCTGACATCACCGGTGACATAATCGCCATTGAAAACACTGGTGTCGAAGCGTTCGATATCGGTCTTGCCCTTTTTCTGTACCGCATCGATCAGGTCCTCGATATCCTGATAGATCATGCGGTCCGCACCGATAATACTCCTCACCTCTTCCACACTGCGATTGTGCGCCACCAACTCACTGGCGGCGGGCATGTCGATACCATAGACATTGGGATAGATCACCGGTGGTGCGGCTGAAGCAAAATAGACCTTTTTGGCGCCCGATTCCCGCGCCATCTGCACGATCTGCTGAGAGGTGGTCCCTCTGACCACGGAATCGTCGACCAGCAGGACATTCTTGTTCTTGAACTCGAGATCGATGGCATTGAGCTTTTGCCTGACAGATTTCTTGCGCACTGTCTGACCGGGCATGATGAAGGTACGCCCAATGTATCGGTTTTTGATAAAACCCTCTGTGTAACGAAGTTTCAGCTCGTTGGCCAGGGTCAGCGCCGCTGTCCGACTGGTATCCGGTATCGGAATCACCACATCGATATCATGATCCGGCCACTCCCTCATGATCTTTCTCGCCAGCTTCTTACCCATACGCGAGCGGGCTTTGTGAACGAACACATTGTCGATGATGGAGTCGGGGCGGGCGAAGTAGACAAACTCAAAGATACAGGGGGATTTTACCGTGTGGGCGGCACACATCTGGGAATGCAACTGCCCCTCTTTACTGATGAAAATAGCCTCGCCAGGTTCCAGGTCGCGAACCCGCTCAAATCCCAGGGTGTCGAAAGCGACACTCTCCGAGGCGATCATGTATTCCGTCCCCAGGTCGGTCTCCCGCTTGCCATAGACGATGGGGCGTATGGCGTGAGGATCACGAAATCCAAGCAACCCAACCCCCGGAATCATGGCTACTGCCGCATAGGCGCCCCGACAGCGGCGATGCACCCCTGCTACAGCCTTGAAGATGTCCTCCGGAGCGATCCGCAGCTTATTCTGCATCTGCAACTCATGGGCAAATACATTGAGTAATATCTCTGAATCGGATGAGGTATTGATATGACGCAGGTCTTCGACGAAGAGATCCCTGGTCAACTCAGTCGTGTTGGTCAGATTACCGTTGTGCGCCAGGGTAATGCCGTAGGGTGAATTGACATAGAACGGTTGAGCCTCCGCGGATGAAGAGCAGCCGGCTGTGGGATATCTGGCATGGCCGATGCCCATATTACCCTTCAAGCGCAGCATATGGCGCGTATGAAAAACATCTCTGGCAAGGCCGTTGGCCTTGCGCAAATAGAGTTTGCCCTTTTCACAGGTAACGATGCCGGCCGCATCCTGCCCACGATGCTGAAGCACCAAGAGCGCATCATAGAGTGACTGGTTAACGGGTGTCTTACCCACAATTCCCACAATACCGCACATGCTTCAGTTCTCCGGATCAGTAGTGGAAGTTTGCAGCAATATCACTAGGCAGATAGCTCTGCAGCCAAAGAGCTATATCCTTAAAATAGGGGATCAATTGTGATGACTGCCACCAGTTGTCATTCGGGAACGGGGTCAACCCTGCAAGCAGAATCAGCACGGCAACCACTACAGCGCCCCGTGCGACACCAAAGAATATCCCTATAAGACGGTCGGTACCTGTCAACCCCGTGGTACTCACCAAAACCTTCAAGAAATGGTTCGCCACCGCCCCGACTATCAGCACCAATATCAAAATTATACCGTAGGCCACGCCCAGTCTGATGGACTGCACGTCGATCCAGGGTTCCAGCTCCAGCGCCAGCGGACGGAAGAACAGCCAGGCAAGCGTAAATGCGGCGATCCAGGTGGCTAGAGAGATGGCTTCCTGTACAAAACCGCGGATCAGACTGATGATTGCCGAAAGCGCGATGATCGCGATGATCAGAATATCGATCCAGAGCATATAGCCAGCCTGTCGAGTGATCGCGTTGAGGAGGGTTCCATGGATATAAAGGGTGTGGATACCCAGGTCTGTTGAATCGGAGCCTGCTGTGCAAGAAATTGGTGGAGCCAGGCGGGATCGAACCGCCGACCTCAACACTGCCAGTGTTGCGCTCTCCCAGCTGAGCTATGGCCCCGGAAAGCCGCGAATATTAGGGGATTATGACACTTTTGTCCACTGCTTTTTTGTTGTCCCAGTGATCCTTAGACCGTATCAGGTAAAGAGATTATATAGCCGCGAATGGACGCTAATCACCGCGAATTGACGCAACTAACTTACAAAGTGTGTGTACCCTGTAAATTAGCTTGATTTTTGCGTTTATTTGCGGTGATTGGCGTCCATTTGCGGCATGAATCCTGACACCCCCTCACTCACCCGGCTTGTCGATCTTCGCCCAGGAGTCGCGCAGGGTGATGATGCGGTTGAAGACCGGCTCTTCTCTGGCGGCCTCTCGGCTGTCGAGTATGAAATAGCCTTCACGCTCAAATTGATACTGTTCGCCCGCGATCGCTGACCCCAATGCCGGTTCGAAATAACAGTCAGTCAGGGTGCGCAGGGAGTCGGGATTGAGATTATCCGTGAAACGGCCGCCTTCATCGACCCGTCCCGCGTCTGCCTTGCCGAACAGACGATCATAGAGTCTGACTTCACCCTTTATGCCATGCCTGGCGGATACCCAGTGGATAACACCCCTGACCTTCCGGCCTTCAGGATTTTTTCCCAAGGTTTCAGGATCGTAGCTACAGCGTAACTCAATGATTTCGCCCTGGTTATTCTTCACAACCTCTTCACATTTGATGACATAGGCATTGCGTAGACGCACCTCGCCCCCAGTCACCAGGCGCTTATATTTTTTATTCGCCTGCTCTCGAAAATCAGCCCGGTCGATGTAGACCTCTCGACAGAATTCGATTTCACGTACCCCCATGGTCTCATCCTTGGGGTGATTGGATGCCGTCAATGTCTCGCTCTTCTCATCTGGGAAGTTTTCGATCACTACCTTGAGCGGATGCAGCACCGCCATGCGTCGAGGCGCATGGGCATCGAGATCCTCGCGAATACAGTTTTCCAGCATGCCCATCTCAACCAGGCCGTCCGATTTGGTGATACCGATCCGCTGACAGAATTCCCGTATCGATACCGCGCTGTAGCCGCGACGCCGCATCCCGGCAATCGTCGGCATGCGCGGATCATCCCATCCCTCGACAAATCCCTCCTCCACCAATTGCGTGAGCATGCGTTTACTCAAAACTGTGTATTCCAGATTGAGGCGGGAGAATTCGATCTGTTGTGGATGGCTGGGAATGGAGATGTTGTCGAGCACCCAGTCATAGAGTGGCCGGTGATCCTCGAATTCCAGGGTACAGAGTGAGTGGGTGATTCCCTCCAGGGCATCCGAGACCGGATGAGTATAGTCGTACATCGGATAGATGCACCAGGCCTCACCGGTCTGATGATGGATCACACCATGGCGGATTCGATACAGGGTTGGATCACGCATGTTCATATTCGGTGAAGCCATATCGATCTTGGCCCGCAGTACACGTTCCCCATCGGCGAAGTCACCCGCCTTCATGCGGGCGAACAGATCCAGGTTCTCCTCCACGGAACGGGTGCGATAGGGGCTCTCCCGGCCAGGTTCAGTCAGGGTGCCGCGATAGGCTCGCATCTGCTCGCTGTCGAGATCGCAGACGAAGGCCTTGCCGGCCTGGATGAGCTCAACGGCAAAGTCGTAGAGCTGTTGAAAGTAGTCCGAGGCGTAGAAGAGACGATCATCCCAGTCATAACCGAGCCAACGGACGTCCGCCTGAATACTGTCGACGAACTCGATATTCTCCTTATGGGGATTAGTGTCGTCGAAACGCAGATTGCACAATCCCTGATAATCCCGGGCGATACCGAAATTAAGTACGATCGACTTGGCATGGCCGATATGCAGATAGCCGTTGGGCTCGGGGGGAAACCGGGTATGCACCCGCCCACCGTGTTTACCCGACTGCAGATCCTGATCGATGATCTGGCGGATGAAGTTGGTCGTTGTGCTGGGTTCCGATTTACTCATGTTGTTCGCTTCTTGACTTAGTTGTGACCCTGGGGTCTGTTAACACCGACTCAACCGGCATTGGCTTCACGTTGAACGATATATTCAAGGGCCTTGTCGATGCGCTTTAAACTGGCCTCTTTCCCCACCAGATAGAGGGTCACATCGATCCCCGGAGAGGCAGCGCGCCCCACCAGGGCCACACGCAAGGGCTGGGCCACCTTGCCCATCTTCACATCCAGTTCGGCAGAGACTTGATCCACCACGCTATGCAGTGTCTCCGCTGTCCAGTCACCCAGGCTGGCCAATACATCGCGCATGCGTTGCAGGGGTTCCCTGGCAGCGAGACGCAGGTGCTTTTTGGCTGCCTTCTCCTCATAGCTCTCGAAATCCCGGTAACAGAAGGCACTCATCTCAGCCATCTCAACCAGGGTATTCGCGCGCTCCTGATGGGCTTCGGCCACGGCCACCAGATCGGGCCCTTGCGAGGGATCGATCTCGAGATCCCCCATATGCGGACTCAACAGGTGGGCGATACGCTTCGGGTTCTCCTGCTTGATATAGTGCTGATTCAACCATAACAGCTTGTCTGTGTTGAAGCTGGAGGCCGCCTTGTTCACCGCATCAATATCAAACAGTTCGATCATCTCATCGACACTGAAGATCTCCTGATCCCCATGGGACCAGCCCAGGCGCACCAGGTAGTTGAGCAGCGCCTCTGGCAGAAAACCCGCTTCACGGTACTGCATCACGCTCACTGCGCCGTGCCGCTTCGACAATCTCGAACCATCATCGCCGAGGATCATCGGCACATGGCCATACTGGGGCGGATCCGCATCCAGAGCCCGCAATATGTTGATCTGCCTCGGTGTATTGTTGAGATGATCGTCACCACGTATGACATGGGTGATGCTCATATCGAGATCATCGACCACCACGGTCAGATTGTAGGTGGGTGATCCATCGGTGCGTCGGATGATCAGGTCATCCAGCTCCTCATTGTTAAAAGTAACCCTTCCCCTGATCAGGTCGTCCACCACGACGATACCCGATTCCGGATTTCGAAAGCGGATCACATGGGGCTCGTCCGGGCTCACATCACGGTGCCTGCAGTGGCCGTCGTAACGGGGTTTAAGCTTGTTCTGCATCGCCTCGTCCCGCAGCCGGTCGAGACGCTCATGACTGCAGTCACAACGATAGGCCAATCCACGCGCCAGCAGATCTTGAATCACCTCATCATAACGGTCGAAACGCTTGGTCTGGTAGAAGGGTCCTTCATCGTACTCCAGGCCGAGCCAGGTCATACCCTCGAGAATGGCATTTACCGACTCCATGGTCGAACGCTCCAGATCGGTATCTTCGATTCGCAACACGAACTTTCCACCGTGCTTGCGGGCATAGAGCCAGGAAAAAAGGGCGGTTCGGGCACCACCCACGTGGAGATAGCCGGTCGGGCTGGGAGCGAATCGGGTACGAACAGTCATGGTCAGGCAGGCAATCCGGTTACTGGCAAAACCGCGATTCTATCAGACCCGGAGTGATTCGGAAGCCGCAAATGGACGCAAATCACCGTGAGTTCACACAAATCCATGCCGGCATGGCAGAACCTGTTTGCGTTCATTTGCTGTGATTTGCGTTATTGGCGGCTATTCCTTAACTACCGGGCTTTGCGAGGACACTCGATTGACCCACTTCGAATAGCTCTTTAGAATGCCCCTCTCACTGTTTTCGGGCGCATAGCTCAGCTGGGAGAGCGCTGCAGTCACATTGCAGAGGTCACAGGTTCGATCCCTGTTGCGCCCACCATCTTCTCACGTCTCAATCCCCACCAGGGTCACTCCGTTGCAGCACCGTCTGTGGTTTGGACCTGATTCGACCTGTCGAACAGACCATGTTGCAGGAAATGCGACACCTGACGGATTACCTCATCATCATCCATGATGAAGGTATGTCCCACATTCACCAACAGAAAATCCCTCATTTCCGGCAGCTTGGTACGTTCCACCGCGACCTTGCCATCATCATCTCCGGGGATCTCGGGAAGAAACCAGGGTTCCCCCGCTTTGATGCCGGCAATGATACCTATCTCTCCGGCGATAGGTTTCAGGCTGTTTGGCAGGCTCTTCTCGTCCGTGCCCAACGCCTGACCCGCCGGTCCCATGATGTTCCGGTAGAAAAAACCATCCTTCATCTGATCGGCGACTTCACTGCCCCGATTGGGTGGCGCCAGCATCACAATCCGGCCGAGATTCTCTATATGATGATCCTGCAGATAGTATCTGACGAGGATCCCCCCCAGGGAGTGAGTGACAAAGTGGACCCTTTCCACTTGTTTTCCTTCACAATAGGCCAATCCTGCATCAATCGCCGGCGCGGACAACTCCTCAACGCTTTGAGTCAAACTGGGATAACTCTCATTCCATACATGGTAGTGTCGACTCAGCAACGACTCTTCAATGGCGCTGAGCGAAGATGAAGTACGTCCCATACCATGCAATAAAACAACGCACTCAGTCTGAACCGCCAGGGATTGCGATGATACGATCAACAACAACACTGTAAGTGGAAACGCATGCTTCATGAGGTCTCAGATCTGTTTTTTCAGTGATGAGAGAGGCGGTTGGCGATACGAACCATTCGGGCTAATTCCTGCTCCAACTCCTGACGCTTGTACTGCAGGTATGCCTTGAGATCCCGTCGGCGCAGGAAGAGCAGGAACACTCTGACATTTTCCCTTATTCGGCGCATCTCTCCTCTCACCATCAGGGCCACTACGCTGCTGACAACGAGGCTTAGAATATATGCGATCATCCATATCAAACCGAAATTATGGTAAACCAGATAACTCTGTATCAACCAGAAAAGCGTGAAAAAAACCAATCCTAACACCATTTTGGTCGTATCAGCCTGATTGGGTCCCTTGGCAAAACGGAGCGATAGGTGTTCGGTCAGTTTATAAGGGAGGTAGCTGTTGATGACGCCCCACATGACCACCGGCAAGACAATCAACAACATCCAGATCACGCGCAGCAGATAAAGCACAATCAACGTTGGTCTGTATTCGATATTCAGTTGGTAATCCTTCACTCCACAGTAACGGCAGACTTTTTCAAACTGCTTCAATTGGCTTATCAATGCCCTCACCCGATCGGGCTCGTATTTTCTCAACAAGCGTTGCGCATCTATCAGGCGTTGCTGGGCACGCAGACGTTGCTGCAGGTTGCGTTGCCGATATTTACCGTGACGAAAGGCGAAAAATCGCTCCAGTCTGGTGATCAGGTTGACCTCGTCCCAACTCTCGGCATTCAATGTTATGGCTTCCAATCCATTGCGAATGCGATCGGTCAATTCGATAACGCGTTGTTCATCCGTCTTCTGCTCCGAGAGTGTCAAGTCAATCGGTTTACCGAACTGGACCAGAACTGAACTGCGAAACTGGCCTTTTTCGGGAAATGTCAGACCGACGGGAATAACCGCCGGCTCACTGCCTGTAACCTGGATCGTTTCCAACGCCATACGCGCGGCCCCGGTCTTCAATGCCATCAACCGGGGCACGTCATGACTCTGGCCCTCCGGAAATATGATAAGGGTCTCCCCATTCGCCAATAGTTCATAACAGCGTCTGAATGTAGCGCTATTGTCACTGACGTCGACCCCCGGATCACCACGCCGGTAGATAGGGACGGCACCGATCAAGCCCAGGATAGGTTTGAGTATTGGATTATCAAACAGACCGCTTCGCGCCAGTGGCCGAATGGCTCTGGTTGTCGCTGCCTGCAGTACCACGGCATCCGCCAGGGCATTAACATGATTGGCACATAAGATAGCACCCTGTCCCGTTGGTAGATTTTCGCTGCCGACAACTTCAAATCGACGATAAAACACCCGAACCACAAGACGACAGAATGCCTGCCAGGTTTTTTCAAACCATGTCAGTTGAGCTGTGACAGGGGGTGATGTTGGCGCCATATCCATATACTAGGCCATGTTAAAACTAATCTTAAGTGACTACGAAATACGAGTCATAACTATGCCTTTCAACAGCCTTATTGTGTGGCGACACCTGTATAGTGTGGTAGCCACCCTTGCTATGACTTAATGTGGTCGTATAAAGCCCCGGGCAGTATAAATCAGCATTCACGAAACGAGCTGTTTGCTTTCGGGGCTATCGCTGGAGATTGATTTCGACCCGTCGGTTGGCTGCCCTGGCGCGCGCTGTCCGCTTTGCTATTTTAGGCCGGGACTCTCCGTAGTGTTGCTGGATCATCATCCCTTCTTTGACGCCTTTGCCGGAAAGGTAATTGTAGACGTTTGCCGCCCGCCTTGCCGAAAGACGCTTGTTGTATCGCGTCGATCCCTGGTCGTCCGCATGACCCTCGATAATGATGCGGTTGATCTTCTCATCGGCCAGAACATAAGCGGCCAACCGAGCGAGTTGTTGTTCTCCACGATTGTCGATGGCGTCGACATCCAGTGCGAAATGAACCGTCGAGTTCTTTAACTCAGTAAATCCCCCGCTATTCGGCAGTTGGCGAAGACAGCGCTTGAACTCACGATAGGGCTTTTGGAATTTGACCGGTGACAATTGCACCCTGACCTGTCTGCGGTTGTCGTCCCAATCAGGAAAGGAGAAACTGCCGATCTGACCCTTGGTCAATGAGGTCAGCAACCACCCGGCCTGCTTCCGTTTTAAGGCCATCGGCCGCATCCCTGTCTGTATCGCAACTGAAAGTTGCAGGGTGTCCGGTGGAGTATGCTCCCAAGCCGGCGAGAGCTCTCTGACAACCCCGTCAACCGGCTCTGGCACCGGTTGAAAGCTAGTGATGAAAAAGTGCAGATTCTCACCTGCAATTCGCCTGAATCGGGCCACACCGAACTGCGGCACCTCATGTTTTAGCTCACAGCTGTAATCCGACCCGGAAAACTCCCAGACAGACTCATGTATACCCGCCATGTAGAGCTGATCTTCCAGATCAGCGGCATTCAGACAACGAGGTATGACTAGAACCAGCAGTACCAGAAACCTCATGGGAATAATGGACAGGGAGGTGTATTGCCTGTAATCCGAAAACATCATAACTGAATCTAAATTTAACCACTCTTGAGAGCTTATCGGCCAGGCTATACCTATCCTTAGCCTACCCTGCCTGTCATTGCATTAGACCCTCAGGCTGGGGCCAGCAAGCGTATATATGATGTTTTATATAGATGTTGAGAGTAGTTGTGAATCAGATGCTATTCGTCTTCGTGCGCCTTCAGATAGTCGATGAGACTACGGAATCGATTGAAGTCTTGGCGGTGAAACAGGGGATCCTCGCCATGTGAAATCTGACCCTCGAGTTTTTGCCACTCCTTGTCGCTGAGGGCGTTCTCCACCAGAGGAAAGACCTCTTGTTCTTCAAGGTCGATATGCTGCCGCTGCAGGGCGACGAATTCCCTGCCCCTCGTCTCCACCTCCTCTCTCAACAGCACCTCACCCTGCATGGCCCCTTCCAGGGTTTTTCTGTATGTTCGAGCCAGCCCAATCAGGTCGCCATGCTCCTTGCATATTCGATCGTAGAGCGCCTTGTGCGCCTGCATCGATTTCTTGCGGAAGGCTATTTTATTGATCTGATCTTCGGTGGGGTGATGCGATTGTTCGGCGTAGTGCTCGATGTAATCCAGCATTTCGATCTTGAGATCGAAGTTCGCTTCACGACCGGCACTCAGTGCATCCAGTTCTCTGCTCAACAAATCGAGCAGACGAGCCAGATTGATATGGTCTTTGTGGAGTTTTTCCAGTAGTGGTCTCATATCACCTCTCTTTTTCTTAATCGACGCCAAACCCACCCCTCCGGCCTGGACTCACCCGTTAGAATATAGTTCAAGGCATTCTCATTTTGCAGGGTCCAGAGCATGCGGTTTTTGGCATAGTAAGATCCACAGAAGAGCAAATGATCGTCTTTTTGCACCTTGAGGTCCATTTCAGGCAGTAAAAAATAGTCATTGTGGCGATAGAGCATCAGCGGAATACAGGAAAGTTTACTGTTTCTATCCCGGGGATCCGTCATCAGATCCCCCAGAGTCAGCTGATTCCCGCGTTTGACGAAAGCACACACAGCATGTGAATCGCGCTCGGAAAATGCCACTTCCCACACCTCCGGCGCGTGATGCGTCACCAGGGCGGATATCCTGCTGATCAGCTGACAGGCCCACTCATCATCCTGATGTAACACAAGTTTAACGAACTGATGCTGCATCGGAGCGCCTAACAATACCCGAATACGGTTGGCAATAATATCGCTGGGCAGCATCACCATATCCGCCCCGACAGCCTCTATCACTGCATCATTGTGCTTGATATTCTGACGCAAGATGACGAACAAATCCCGGTTCAACTCCCTTGCGGTCATGATGATGGAGAGATTGTTGGCATCATTGTCGGTTCCCGCCACCAGGCCGACCGCCCGCTCGATCTCCGCTTGTTGAAGGGTGTCCGCCTCAGTGCCCCTGCCTTCAATGTAGGGTGAGGACGGAGTCCCCGTCATCTGGGGTTCCGCTTCCACAACGACAACCTCCAACCCCTCGCGCACAAGCTTTTCATAGACCGCCTTGCCAAAGCGGCCATAGCCGCAAATCACCCAGAGTCCTTTCGAGGGGGGATAGACAGGATCGTTGAGCATATCCCGTTGTCCCAATGAGAGCCAATCCTGCAACAGACTGAGGCACGGTGCCTGAATAGCGGTCGCCAAATGCAGCGCGAAAGCATCGAAAGGATCGATGATGAAATCGGTGCCGAAGGAGGCCATGTTTTTTTCCACATCATGGGAGTCGGCCCGACAGATCACCCCGATTTCGGGATGCAGCAGTTTCGCTGTTATGGCGATCATCAAATTGACTTCATTGGCGTTGGTCAGCGCCACCACCCCTTCACACAGCGGATGCTTAAGGCCGGCTTCCAGAAGATGGTCCGGCAGACTGGCATCGCCACACAGGCCAGGAACATACTCACGCAGATTCTCCAGCTTAAGCATATTGACACGGTCTTCGAGTATATCGATCACAACCGCGTGCTGGTTTCTGTCAGTCAATGCCTTGACCAATGCCTCACCGGTTTGACCATATCCACAAATCAGATAAAAAGACTCTCGCATTCTATTGATTTGCTTTGTAAATCTCCGCTCAGTTAAAGCGTTTTGAAAGGTTTCGTCCTTGAGCAGGGCCAATACAGTACCGATGGAGTAGAGCCACACCACCACGGTAAAGAAGATGGAAAAGCTGACCCATAGACGCTGTCCCGCAGTGAAGGCGTAGGGTATTTCGCCGAAACCGATGGTGCTGGACATGAAACTGACGAAGTAGAAGGCATGGAAGAAATCCATATACACAACATTACCGTCGGCATCCTTGCCCGGAATCAGCACCAGACCCAGCATGGCGATCGAATAGGTCATCACCAGGGTCAACAGCGGCGCCCGCATGCGCCTGAAGATAAGAAAAAAGATATTGTTCATGGGGTGAAACGACCGCGCCTGGATCTGTTTAACGGCGCAGCATGACAGTCTCGATGATCAACAATACAACGGAAACCACATTCGCCAACATTGCACCGCCGGAGAGTGAGACGATACTGGCCGTGGTGACCGTGGTAAGACCGCTCTCGGTGACGTGCACCGCCACCGTCCATACAAGGGCGGCGGCAAACAGCTGCAGTAAGGCAACCAGACTGGTTGCCAGTAGTACCGCCCCCATCTGGGTCCGATCACCGAACTTGAGTACAGTGGCGATCAGATTGACCACGATGACCGCGAACAGCTCGTAGACATGGTGATGATCCGGGTTGTCCAGTTCACCGACAAAAAAACCAAAATTCAGTGTCAGGGCAAGTACAATGAAAAAACCAAAAACCACCTTCTCCGGATTCACACCGATTCTCCTCTATTTACCCATCAAATGACTTATGATTCAGATCTTGGTGTAAAAGCTACTTTTTTTCCAGTCATTTAGACATACCCCACGAATTCAGCCGTGATCAATACAGCCAGCCATCATGGGTGTGGCATCCCCAATCTCCCTGATTTCGATGACACCTGTGCAACGGCTATGTTCTGCACCTATACAGGCCTCACCAGCTAAAGCTTTCTGATACCTGACCGCTACAAAATGCATGAGGAACAGAGCTTCAGCATTATCAAGTTCCGCTCCGACCACAGAAAACGCCCTCTATTTTAGAGTAACAGGACCATGTCAAATTTTATTAAATCTGTAGATGACCGCACGCGTCTGGCTGGCACCAACCGACTGGAGGTCCTTCTTTTCAGCCTGGGTAAAGATCTCAGAACCGGCCGCGAAGAGACCTACGGCGTCAATGTCTTCAAGGTTCGTGAAGTGATGCTGGTACCGGAAATCACCCATGCACCGGATATGCCCCCATCGGTGGAGGGCATGGTGAGTCTGCGGGGAAATATGATACCTGTGATCAATCTGCCTGATTTTTGCGGTATTCAGACAGAAGAGAGGCCGGGTATTCTAATCGTCACGGAATACAATAAAAATGTGCAGGGATTCCTGGTACATGCGGTGGATACCATCGAGCGCCTGGCCTGGGAAGACGTCAAGGTGCCGCCGACCATGATGGCGCAGCAGCATGGCGGACTGGTGACCGCAGTCACAGAGCTGAAGGATAAGCGATTGGTCATGATCATGGACGTGGAGATGGTCCTCAGCCAGACATCGGGATTTGGACAGAATTCCGAAATCTTCGAGGGCATTCAGGATATCGGCGATAGTGATATCACTCTGCTGTTCGCCGATGATTCTGCCGTTGCCCGCGACCAAATTATCCGCACCATGGAGCATATGGGCATCAAATATATCGGCACCACCAATGGCGCAGAAGCCTGGAGCAAGCTCAAAGAGATTGCCGAACGGGCATCCGCCACCGGTCATAAACCCAGTGATTTCATACAGATCATACTGACTGATGTTGAAATGCCGGAAATGGACGGTTATGTGCTTACCAAGAAGATCAAGGAGGATGCTCGCTTCAGCAATATTCCCATCATTATGCACTCTTCTCTTTCGGCAGATGCCAACATGGCATTGGGCAAGGGCGTAGGCGCCGATGCCTATGTCCCAAAATTTGAGCCCACCGAGCTTTCAGCCAAATTGCATGAAATGATCGAAAATATTCACGCCCAGAAAACCTCTTGACGGTCTCTATCGCCCGATACGGCTAGACCCTGGCAGCCAGCGACTGAAGCTGGCTGCTTTCCCTGCCGGGGGGTTGTTACCTAAGGTAACAACTGCTAGGCTCTGGGAATGCGAGAACAACCGCCACCCGACCGACTGATAGACCGCACCGTAGCCCTGGGTCTGCTGATCCTGTTGCTGTTTTCAACGCCCATTATGATCTGGTGGACTTCTCCGGGAAGTCCATGGTACCTCCCCTATATCATCTGGATGGCGGTTATCTGCTTCATTGCATGGATCAACCAGCGACACCATGAGCCATGATCTCTGGTTACTCTTCGGCATAGGCTTTCTCTACCTGGGATTGCTGTTTGTCATCGCCCATGCGGGAGACAGCGGTCGAATTCCCGAACGTCTGATACGCCACCCTTTGACCTATGTTCTCTCTCTCGGCGTCTACGCCACGACCTGGACCTTCTATGGCAGCGTCGGCTTCGCGAAGACCCAGGGCTATCTCTTTTTGACCATCTATCTGGGAGTGACACTGGCATTCGCCCTGACGCCAATCCTGTTTCAACCACTGCTTCGCCTTACCCGCGAATACCAGCTGACATCCCTGGCCGACCTGTTCGCTTTCCGCTATCGCAGTCAACTGGCGGGCATTCTGGTCACCCTGTTCATGCTGGTGGGCACCTTGCCCTATATCGCACTGCAGATCCGCGCAGTCACCGACTCCCTGCAGATGATCAGCCATACTGTGGCACCACGTATCCTGGCCTTGATCTTTTGTTCCACACTGGTGGTGTTCGCTATTCTGTTCGGCGCCAGGCACAGCACCAGTCGCGAAAAACACCGAGGCCTGGTGTTGGCGATTGCATTTGAATCGATAGTCAAGCTGGTGGCCTTACTCGTCATTGGCCTGGTAACGCTGTTTGGTGTATTCGATGGGTTTTCAGGTCTCGACAAATGGCTTGCCGCACATCCTGAGATGCTCGATCGCCTCTATCAGCCAGTCAGAGAGGGTCCCTGGTCGACCCTGTTGCTACTGGCCTTCGCAGCCGCCTTTCTGTTACCACGGCAATTTCATATGTTGTTCGCGGAGAACCTGGAACCCAAGGCATTGAAGACCGCCACCTGGGGCTTCCCTCTTTTTCTCCTGCTGATCAATCTACCGATCCCCCTGATTCTTTGGGGAGGAGAGGCTCTCGGTCTCAGCATGCCTCCCGACTATTTCGCCCTCGGCATCACCCTCGATCAAGGCCCCTCCTGGTTACCGTTTCTCGCCTTTATCGGCGGTATTTCGTCAGCCAGCGCGATGATGATCATCACCACGCTGGCGCTGTCGTCGATGACATTGAACCACATCCTGCTCCCCACCAATTTTCCCGATCCGCAGGTCAATCTCTATCGCTGGCTGCTGTTGGGCCGCAGACTGTTGATCGCCCTGATCATCATGGCAGGGTACGGATTCTATATTTTGCTGGAAAAGCATCAGGGACTGGTCCAGCTAGGCCTGATCTCCTTCGTCGCGGTCGCTCAGTTCCTTCCCGGCATCATCGGACTACTCTATTGGCGTCGCGCCACCCGTCTCGGTTTCATCCTGGGCCTGCTGGCCGGTATAGGAGTCTGGACGGGAACACTGTTGATCCCTCTGTTGGAGAGTTCAGGTTTGGTGCGGACCGAATTCGATATACCGGCCCTGCTGGCTACGTCCGGCATGGACAAGTGGGAATTCGCGACTTTCTGGACACTCACCGCCAACACCCTGTTGTTTATTTTAGGGTCTCTGCTGAGTAAGCAGAGTCTAGGCGAAAGAGAGGCTGCGCAGGCCTGTTGCAGCGAGTCATTGGTGCCTCTGGGGGGCATGGTCAACGCCGTTTCAACCGCCCAGTTCACCAAACAATTGTCGCAGATGCTGGGTAGCGAAGCCGCTCAACGGGAGGTGGAACAGGCGCTCAGAGATCTCAGCCTGCCGGTCAACGAGACACGTCCGGCGCAACTGCGTCGACTGCGTGAACGTATTGAGCGAAATCTGTCCGGTCTGCTGGGTCCGCAGCTGGCGCACATGATCATCAACCGAAGGCTGCAACTGGATATCCACACCCAGTCCGCGCTGGCTGATTCCATGCGTTTTATCGAAGATCAGCTGGAGCACTCACGTACGCGGCTGCGCGGACTCAGTGCCGATCTCGACAATCTGCGTCGTTATCACCGGCAGGTCCTGCTCGATCTGCCGCTGGGTGTCTGCACCATCGACCGGCTACGCACAGTGACCATTTGGAATCTGGCCATGGAAGTGATGACCGGCGTGCCCGCTCGGGATGCCATCGGCGTTTCGATTCACAGACTGCCTCCCCCATGGGGACATCTGCTGACAGGCTTCGCCTCCGCATCGGATGAGCACATTCACCATCTGGAAGTCACTCATCAAGGGAAGAGTCGCTGGTTCAATCTGCACAAGGCCGCCATTCCGGCGCCGCTGCCGGTGGATCACCCCGTGGAAGAGGCGCGCACCAGCCAGGTTATGCTGATGGAGGACCTTACCGACTTGGAGACACTGGAGGCTGAATTGGCCCACAGCGAACGTTTGGCCTCGATCGGCCGGCTGGCGGCGGGGGTGGCGCACGAGATTGGAAATCCGGTGACCGGCATTGCATCCCTGGCGCAAAACCTGCGTCACGAGGATGATCCGGAATTGGTGCGGGAAAGTATCGAAGAGATAATCAACCAGACCCAACGCATCACCACAATCGTAAAGACACTGATGAACTTCAGCCGCAGTGGCGGTATCGGCGGCGATATATGCGTCTTCTCAATACGGGAGGTGGCGGACGAAGCGATGCGTCTGGTGAAATTAACCCGTCACGGACGTCAGATCCATTGTGAAAACCTGTGCCCACCCGACCTGACGATCACTGCGGATCGCCAGGGCATCTCGCAGATCCTGGTCAACATCCTCACCAATGCCTGCGATGCCTCGCCACCCGACAGTCGAGTGGAACTGAGCGCCGATGAAATCGATGATCTGGTGAGAATCCAGGTGCAGGACCAGGGCGAAGGCATCGAGGAGCAGGATTTAGGTTATATATTCGAACCGTTTTTCACCACAAAGGCTCCAGGCGACGGCACCGGGCTCGGACTCGCCATCGCCTATAAAATTGTTTCGGACCACAAGGGCGCCATCAGCATCGACTCTGAAAAAGACAAGGGCACCCGGGTTATTATCGATCTTCCAAAGGCAGGCCTGAACGCCATCATCGCAGAGACATCATGAATCAGATACTCATCATCGAAGACGAGGAGGTCATCCGCCGAGCAGTCAAGCGTCTGCTCGAGCGCAACGGCTATCAAATCACGGAAGCGGGTTCGGTAGAAGAGGCGCAATCCAGCCCCCTCGCCTCCTTCGACCTGATCATCAGTGATGTCAGGTTGCCCGGCGCGCCCGGGACCCAAATCATCGAGGCCGCGGCACCGGTACCGGTTCTGATCATGACCAGCTATGCCAGTATCCGTTCTGCGGTGGATGCGATGAAACTGGGGGCCATCGATTATATCGCCAAACCCTTCGACCACGATGAGTTATTGATTGTGGTGGAGCGAATCATCAAACAAGATCGCCAGCTCCGTCAGCAGGAGTTTCTTAAATCGGAGGTGGATAAAAGCTATCCGGTACGGGGCATGGTCGGCGACTGCCCGGCAATGATCGATGTCTTTAAACGTATCGATAAGGTTGCACCCACTGATGCCACGGTATTGATTCTCGGGGAGTCGGGCACGGGAAAGGAACTGGTCGCACGTGCACTGCATGAAAAGAGCCAGCGCAGCCAATCACCCTTTATCGTTTTCAACTGTGCCGCTGTACCGGAGAACCAGGTGGAGATCGAGTTGTTCGGCCACCAGAATGAAGGCGAGACCCGGCGTGGCGGACTGCTTGCGAAGGCTCATGGCGGTACCCTGTTTATGGATGAGGTCGGCGAACTCTCCATGGCTGCGCAGGCTCGGCTGCTACGTGTATTGCAGGGTGATGACTATAGCGCTCAGCAGGAGACGTCGAACAGTGGCCCCAATATCCGGATTATTGCCGCCACCCACAGGGATATTCGTAAATTGGTCCAACAGCAGACTTTCAGAAGCGACCTCTATTTCCGCCTGCGTGTGGTTGAAATGACCCTGCCTCCGCTTCGGGAGCGGGGCAGCGATATCAAATCGCTGGCGAAATTTCTCCTGACCAAATACTGTCGCCAGCTCAACCGTCCATCATTGAGCCTCAGCAGGAGCGCCCTCGAAGCCATCAGGCGCTACCATTGGCCCGGCAATATCAGAGAACTGGCAAATACAATCGAGCGTGCGGTTATCCTCTGCGAGGGTGACCATATCACACCGCAGTTGCTGGCCATCGACCACCATATCACCACCAAACGCATGGACAGTAACAATCCCGCCGATAATCTATCCCTTGAAGAGTATTTTCGCCATTTTGTACTCGACAACCAGGATCATATGACCGAAACGGAGCTTGCCAAACAGCTGGGAATCAGCCGCAAAGCGCTATGGGAACGTCGACAGCGTTTCGGCATTCCCAGGGAGAAGAAGGGCAAGAAAACTTGAGGGATTTTAGCAAGCTGCAAATTTACGCAAATCACCGCTAACCTTCGCAAGTGGTATGTCAGGGCTGTGTCTATGGGAGACATCCTGCTGAGTTATGAACGCTTAGCGTAGGGGAGTTACGATTTCATTCTACAGATAAATTGCGATTATTTGCGGTGTTTGGCGTTCATTTGCGGCTAAACCAAGTGCCGTAGGGTGCGGCAAGCCGCACCCTTGTATCTCTTCTGATGAATTGTTTAGCTAGCAATTCATCACACGGTGATAAGACCTGCACCGCACCCTGAGACCACGAGTCTGTTTTGTAGATACAGGCTATCACCGATTCTCTATAAACTGAATGGTATCGGAGTCCCTCCGGCATTACGGAGAGAGGCTGCATGAACAAGGTGAGTGAAGAGAATGAAAGCGATAATTGGCATTGATGTGAGTAAAAATAAGCTGGATTGTCTGTGGTTACGCAGTATCGAACCACGCAAGGTCAAGTCGAAGGTCTTTCCTAATACACCAGCCGGCCATGACCACCTACTCGATTGGTCACAAAAACAGACTGGTCAGCCACTGAGTGGGTTACGCTTTGTCATGGAGGCGACTGGCATCTACCACGAGCGTCTAGCCTACGGTCTGCATGAGCAAGGTGGTGAAGTCGCGGTGCTTAACCCGGCCCAGGTGAGAGATTACGCCAAGGGTATCGCGGTGCACACCAAGACCGACAGAAAGGACTCGCTGGTGTTAGCCTTGTATGGCGCCAAAGAACCCCTGCATCTGTGGAGACCGGAACCGGCAGAGATACGTAAACTCAAAGAGTTACTGTCACGGCTGGAGGCATTGCAAGGCGATATCCAGCGTGAACGCAACCGCCTGGAGAAGGCCTTGTCAGGGATCAGTCATCTAGAGGTTGGGCACTCCATCTCGACCGTGCTCAAAGGCCTGGAGCAAGAACAAAAGCGTCTGGAAGCGATGATCGATGAGCATATCGACACCCACCCCCAGCTGAAAAACGACCAGCAGCTGCTAGAAAGTATCCCAGGCATTGGCCGGACCCTCAGTCGAATCATGATGAGTGTCTACTGTGCCCGGGATTTTGAGCATGCTAGTCAAATGGCCGCCTATCTGGGAGTGGTGCCCATCGAGCATCAATCCGGATCCAGCATCAACAAGCGACCACGACTGTCGAAAGCAGGCAGCGCGAGGATCAGGGCCAAACTCTACATGCCTGCTATCGTGGCCAGTCTACACAACCCGACGGCCAAGGCCTTATACGAGCGGTTGCTCGCGAGAGGAAAATGCAAAATGTCCGCATTAGGAGCCGTTATGCGCAAATTAGTACATCTGTGCTTTGGGGTACTCAAGCACCAGCAAGTTTACTCCCCACAAGCCGCTTTATAGCTACTTGTGGGAGTAAGGGAGAGATGGTATCTACGGTTGGAAGATGCGATCGCGAGTTAAGGATCAATGCTGTGACTTTATCAGCTTTATCCAGTTCGATGTCTGCAGCAGATGCCTTTGCTTTGACAGTGGATGGAATCCGTGACTGGTCTGGGCATGACGAAGCAACTCGTCACTGTTTTCACCGTGTTTCGGAAAGACTGACGATCCGATGGTCAGATCGAGTGTGATATTTCTGCCATTGACCTCAATTGGATTGGAGAGTCCGATACGCAACTTTTCCGAGATATGAATGACCGATTTTTCATCCTGGATATGGGGTAATAAGAGAGCGAATTCACTACCGTCAATGCGCGAAAGAATATCGCCCTTGCGGACTTGGCGCTTAAGTCTGGCTGTAATGGTCTTTAAACATTCATCACCAGCAGTGTGGCCGTAGCGCTCATTGACCTGTTTTAAGTCCACCAACACGACATGTAAAAGACACAGCGGCGTATTATCCTGTTTGGCCTGTGTCAGCGCAAAGCTGAGATAATCCTCGAAGAGCACCCGGCTGGGGAGTCCGGTCAGTTCATCATGGAACTCCTGATATTTGTTGAGTTCTTCGATCTTGTTGTATTGGGTGATATCACGCCCAACGCCATAGGTGCCAAAAAAGACACGTTTTTTACCCTGTTGCGTGTAGAGCCTTCTGGACTGCAGGGCCACCAGAAGGGTTTTCGGCTTCCTGCCCGGATTCTCACCATCGGGCTCTTTACAACGCAGTCTGAGCTCGACCTCCGGAAATCTGTCCGGTGCAGTACGCCGCTCTTCAAAGACATGGTGCATTCGATCGATCTGGTCGCCCTCAACCAATGAACTCCAATGCCTGCCTAAAATCTCCTGTTTTGAATATCCGGTCACTTTGGTGAAGACCGTATTCACCATGCGAAAGTTACCCTTGGTATCGAGTAGAAACTGCAGATTGGGAGCGACATCGAACATCATGCGGTGTAGATTGCTCTTGATCTCGATCTTACGTTTGACCCCCTGTCTCTGCTCCTCCTTGACCTTCTTTCTCAGACTCTCGTCTATCGCCTTGAGCAGATCGACCGGAGTCACCGGCTTGCGGATAAAGTTATCCGCCCCCTTTTTCAGCGATTTAATCGCATCATCCATGGAGGGATCACCGGATATGGTGATAATACGTGTCTTCAACCCACGCTTGTGAATGAAATCCATGACCTTATAGCCGTCCGCCACCGGCATGTGAAGGTCCAGCAACACCACATCGAAAGGCTTGGAAATCAAAAGACCTGCGGCCTTTGCCCCATCCTCGGCGGTGTGTACATCATACCCCCAACTGGCCACCATCATAGCCAGGCTATCCGCATGACGAGATTCATCATCTACAATCAGCAAGCGCCCCTTAAGTGATGATTTCGCTTTCTTCGGATCTTCTTTGTTTTGCATGAGTGTTGCTTCCATCAAACTACAGCTATAACTTCACACTTCTGACTATACCATGAACCATCGTATCCAATTAGGAAATGGAGTCATCAATGAGGGTCAAATAAGAAATACAATCTTAAGAAGAGTTCATAATCCTATGTTTTGCAGCGATAAAATCACTGTGAGATACGTGGATCAAATCGGCCAGCCTACGAATGACATGCTCTTCATAATGGTGTAGTGCCTGATCGGCGAAGGCTACCCGCCAGAATGCCTCCACCACTTTTACCTTCTGTTCTGCCGAATAGTGTTCATTGATCAGGCGTGTAAACTGAAAATAGTCGGTGGACTCCTGATGCTCCTGCCTGGCAAGCGCTATCAGCTGCTCTGCCGATACCCTGTTCAAGGCAAACTGTTTCTGTATCGCATTCAGAATGGCATGCCGCTCTTCAGGCGCATTTTCATAATCCGCCTCGGCAATTTCGATCAACAATACCACAACCGCCAACCTTGTCGAATGCTCCAACTGCTCTCTCTCTTCTTCAACACCTGGTATGAGATAGCTATCGAAAAAATCTTTGATTGCTTTGATCATCTGGTTTTTACCAAAAAAGTCCGCACTGCCTGGTCATATAGTCGACAACTTGCTGACCGTCGAGATCCACCATATTGAAAGCAGGCCGGCATTTCTCGTCAGGCGGGTTACGGATCGGTCTGAAATTATGTTATCACGGGAGAATGAAAGCATCCTCTGATCCAACCCGCTATCGATCTCCGAGTATGACCGGTGAGATCGGGCAACCGTTTTCCGCTCCTTCCCACAAGCATGGAAAAAAAAAGTTTCTTACCGATGGAAACGCGTAGCGATTCTTTCGGTTACATACCCTATACACCGACGTTACCTATCGTAACGAAGATGCTGCCATGCAGCATAAAGACTTGACGCTTAACTTATTGTTTTATTTGACAATATCCAGTTTATCGCCACAAAATAGTGCATTGTGTGATCGCTATCGGCGCGGTAACACAACATGGTGTTTGTTCACTTCAGGGATAGATCATCTCGCTTCACTCGATAACGACAGGAGTCACGGCAAGTGACAGACACGCTTAATGACAGAACTTATTTATATGGCGGAGTGATCATGACATGAATAAAACTGCTGAACAGTATTGGAAAGCCAATATTCGCTTAGTAAGCATCTTACTGACGATTTGGTTTATCTGCTCGTTCCTATTCGGCATCATCTTAGTGGAACCGCTGAATACCATTAAGATCGGTGGTGTCGGATTGGGATTCTGGTTTGCTCAGAACGGCTCGATCTATACCTTTCTGGTGCTGATCTACGTCTACGCTAAACGCATGAATGCTCTGGATGTCGAATTTGACGTCCATGAGGACTAATGGGGGAAACTGACTCATGGATCTGCAAACATTAACTTATATCGTAGTCGGCGCGACCTTCGCCCTCTACATCGGCATCGCCTTCTGGGCACGCGCGGGAACCACTGGTGAGTTCTATGCGGCTGGCCGGGGTGTACACCCCGTCGCCAACGGTATGGCGACCGCCGCTGACTGGATGTCCGCCGCTTCCTTTATCTCGATGGCAGGCCTGATCGCCTTTAATGGCTACGGCGCTTCCGTCTTCCTGATGGGTTGGACCGGTGGTTACGTGCTCCTGGCACTGCTGCTCGCTCCCTATCTGCGTAAGTTCGGCAAGTTCACCGTACCCGAGTTCATCGGTGATCGTTACTACTCGCGTACTGCGCGTATTGTCGCGGTCATCTGCCTGATCATCGCCTCGATCACTTATGTAATCGGACAGATGAAGGGTATCGGCGTCGCCTTCTCTCGTTTTCTCGAGACCGAATACGACACCGGCCTCTACATCGGCATGGGCATAGTCTTCATCTACGCCGTAATGGGCGGCATGAAGGGTATCACCTATACCCAGATCGCCCAGTACTGTGTGTTGATCTTCGCCTACACCGTACCGGCGATCTTCATCTCCCTGAACATTACCGGCAACCCGATCCCGCAGTTGGGAATCGGCAGCTCCATGGCCGATGGTTCAGGCACCTACATGATGGATCGTCTCGATCAGGTGGTGACCGATCTGGGCTTTAACCAGTACACGACTCAGGTCATGGGCAGCAAGCTGAACATGTTTGTCTATACCCTCTCCCTGATGATCGGTACTGCGGGTCTGCCCCACGTTATCATCCGATTCTTCACTGTACCCAAGGTTAAGGATGCTCGTTCCTCAGCCGGCTGGGCGCTGGTCTTCATCGCCATTCTCTACACCACAGCACCTGCTGTCGGTTCCATGGCCCGTTTGAACCTGATGAACACCATCCAGACCGGTGAAGTCGGAAGCGCCGAAGGCAACATTGAAATCGCCAAGGTGCCTCAATGGATGCTCAACTGGCAGAAGACCGGTCTGTTGCAGTGGGAAGACAAGAACGGCGACGGACGTATCCAGTACTACAACGAGAAGAACAAGGAGTTCGCAGCCAAGGCCGAGAGCTACGGTTGGAAGGGTAACGAGATGACCAAGGTCGACCGTGACATCATGGTATTGGCCAATCCTGAAATCGCCAATCTGCCCAACTGGGTTGTTGCACTGGTGGTCGCAGGTGGTCTTGCTGCCGCCCTCTCCACCGCTGCCGGTCTGTTGCTGGCGATCTCCTCCTCTATCTCTCATGACCTCCTGAAGGGCGTCTTCATGCCCGACATTTCAGAGAAGAATGAGTTGTTGGCGGGTCGTATCGCCATGGCGGGTGCAATCGGCCTGGCCGGTTACTTCGGTCTCCACCCACCGGATTTCGCAGCCGGCACCGTGGCCATCGCCTTCGGTCTGGCGGCAAGCTCCATCTTCCCTGTACTGATGATGGGTATCTTCTATAAGAAGATGAACCGTGCAGGTGCGATCTGGGGCATGATCTCCGGTATCGGCGTCACCATGCTGTATGTGTTCCAGCACAAGGGCATCATGTTCATTCCGGGTACCTCGTTCCTCGGTGATCTGGGTCCGAACTGGTTCCTCGGCATTTCGCCAAACGCCTTTGGCGCCATCGGTGCGATAGTGAATTTCGCGGTCGCCATCGCTGTCTCCAAGGTCACGACTCCGCCGCCGGAACACATCCAGCACCTGGTGGAAGATATCCGTGTACCTAAAGGCGCAGGTGCTGCCACCGATCACTAATCAAAAACTCTAAAGCAGTAACTAAGTGCCCCGCTTCGGCGGGGCCTTTTTAACTGCAACGTATACACATTGTGTAGTGACTATCCACCAGCCTGGTACCAGAGGGTTGTTGAATAGTTACAAAATGAACATTTTTCACCATACTACTGGGATTCAATTCCAGCCGTATGCGAGCCACTCCTATGGAAATCGAACTGGTCGAGATTCGCGATTTTCTGGCACAACGCCCTCCCTTCGATGCCCTGCCCGAAGAGCAACTCAATCAACTTCCCAAATCCCTCGAAATTCGCTATCTGCGCCGCGGGAGCCTGTTCCCACCCGCTGACACGACCCAGGGGTTCATCTATATCCTGCGCAGTGGCGCCATCGAACTTCGTGATGATGAGGATAACCTGGTGGAGAAGCTGGCTGAGGGTGGCCTCTACACCACCGATTGCCAGTTGATCGATTTCAGCAGGGCGAGCCACGGCCTGGCGGTCGAGGATAGCCTGATCTATCAATTGCCGTGCTACGTATTGAAAACGTTGCGCAAGACGGAGCCGGCCTTCGACCGCCATTTCGCAGAATCGATCAGGGATCGGCTGAAACAGGCCGTTAGAACCCTGCAGGACTACGGAGACGAGAAGAATTGCGTCGCGGAGATGACTGTGGAGGTCTCCGATCTGATCAAGAAGACACCGGTCACCATCGATATCAACAGCACCATCCGTCAGGCGGCGGAGTTGATGAGTGACAAAAATGTCTCTTCAGTGATGATCCTGAAAGGAACGCAACTGGCAGGCGTCATCACCGACAGGGATCTGCGCAAACGCTGTATTGCGGCAGGTGTCTCCGTCGATCAGCCGGTCAGCCAGATCATGACCACCAACCTGGAGACCATCCAGGAAGGCACCATGGCAATCCAGGCATTGATGACCATGACGCGGCTCCATGTGCATCATCTTCCTGTAAAAAGGGGAGATGAGGTTGTCGGCATGTTGACCGCAACCGATCTGGCGCGGCACCAATCCACGAATTCGGCCTACCTGGCCAGTGACATCCGCAAGGCCGCCACTGTGGAAGACCTGGCTCACGTTAGCGAACGGCTGCCTGACCTTCAGTTCCATCTCGCCAATTCCAATGCCTCCGCACTACACATCGGCGAAGCCATATCCTCTATCACCGATTCATTGACTGCACGCCTGATCGAGATGGCCGAGGCCGAACTAGGACCGCCACCGGTACGTTACGTCTGGTTGTGTGGAGGTTCTCAGGCACGTGGTGAACAGACATCTCACTCCGATCAGGACAATGCCATGCTGATATCGGATGAGATGAAAGCTGAGCACGCGGACTATTTTGAGCGCCTGTCTAATCGGGTCTCCGACGGTCTGAATGCATGCGGTTTCATCTACTGCCCCGGTGATGCCATGGCGACGAATCCGAAATGGCGGCAGACACTGCAGATCTGGCGAAAGTATTTCAATGCCTGGATCAACAAACCCGAACCGATGGCGTTGATGCTGTCGAGTATCTTTTTCGACCTGCGCCCCATCTATGGCGAAGTAGAGCTCTTCAACGAATTGCAAAGCGATATTCTCAGCAAAACCCGCGGTAACGGCATCTTCACCGCCTACATGGCGGCAAATGCCCTGCATCACCGACCACCGCTCGGTTTCTTCCGCACCTTCGTTCTGATCCATGACGGTAAACATGATGACACCTTCGACATCAAGCACCGGGGCATCGTACCCATCACCGATATCGCCCGCGTATTCGCGCTTGATCAGGGACTCACACCCGTGAATACCACAGAGAGGCTGGAGGCTGCGGCGGAAACGACTGTCCTCAGCCGAGACATGGGAGAGAACCTGGTCGATGCATTGGAGTTTATTGCCAGTATCCGCATCTATCACCAGGCCGAGCAGATCCGCAAAGGGCTAAAACCGGACAACTACCTGTCACCGGAGGAGCTTTCAGATCTGGAACGCAGGCACTTGAAAGACGCCTTCAGGGTAATCCAGGAGATGCAGGACGCCATGGAAAACCGCTACCAGGGTGGACGTTTCGTATAGTTATGTTTTCAAGATTTCTCAGCTTGGACTCTCTGCGAAAAAGGGCTTTGGCAAAAGCTGAACCGGGGATTCTGCATGACTATCTCTCTACCCCGCTGACCTCAAAAACCACCCAATGCCAGCAACTGTCGATCGTTTCCCTGGATCTTGAAACCACTGGCCTCGATCCGAACAAAGACAAGATCCTCAGCTTTGGCCTGGTCGAGATGAATCACATGACCATCAAACTCGAGACTGCACGTCACCAGTTGATCACGATCGACGAGGAGATCCCGGAGGAGTCGGCGGTCATCCATCAGATTACCGATGACCAGGCAGCCACGGGTGTTTCGATCCAAGATGCCTTGCAGGAACTCCTGCAACACATGGCCGGCAAAGTCATGCTGGTGCACTATTCCGCGATTGAGCAGAAATTCATCAGCGCCGCCTGTGAAAAATTGTTCGGTGCGCCCTTTGTCATCCCGATTATCGATACCCTGGTATTGGCGCAACGCATCTTTGAACACCGCAATCACACCATCCAACCGGGAGATCTGCGTCTATTCAACCTGCGCCCGCGTTATAATTTACCCAATTACAAGGCACACAACGCATTAAGTGACGCTGTCGCCACTGCTGAGTTGTTTTTAGCCATGGCATCTGAGATGGTGCCACAACCTAGCCAATGTCAACTAAAGCGTTTCCTTACACGTTGACTGGCAATAGAATGGTGAGAATTCTGGAGAAAAAACCGTTTTCATATATCGGTTAATATTTTTTAGGAATAATCTAGCATGCTCTTAACAAAGTAACGGCATACACAGACACAGCTGCTGTTGAGAATGAAAAACCACCGTTGAGGAGAATTCAATGTCAGAAAACAAGACCTACCCCGTACCTGCCGATTTCGCAGCACAGGCAAATATCAACGATGCCCAGTACCAGGAAATGTATCGGCAGTCGATCTCTGATCCGGAAGGCTTTTGGGGGGAACAAGCCGAACAATACGTCACCTGGTTTAAAAAATGGGATAAAGTTGTCGATTGGAGTTTCGGTGAAGGCGATCTGCACATCGAGTGGTTCAAAGGCGCCACACTGAATGTCGCCTACAACTGTCTCGACCGTCACCTGGAGAACCGTGGTGATCAGGTAGCCATCATCTGGGAGGGCGACAACCCGGATGAGGATCGTAAAATCACCTACCGTGAACTTCACGAAGAAGTCTGTAAGTTTGCCAATGTGTTGAAATCGCGTGGTGTGAAAAAAGGAGACCGGGTCTCTCTCTATCTGCCGATGATTCCTGAGGCCGCTGTCGCCATGCTCGCCTGTACGCGTATCGGCGCTGTTCACTCCATCGTATTTGGCGGCTTCTCACCGGATGCATTGCGCGACCGCATTCTCGATTCGGATTGCCAGGTGGTGATCACCGCAGACCAGTCGATGCGCGGTGGCAAGAGGGTACCTCTGAAAGCCAATGCCGACAAGGCCATCGCCCAATGCCCGAATGTTCATACCTGCTTGGTAGTAAAACGTGGCGGTGACCCGGTGGAGTGGAATGATGACCGGGATGTCTGGTACCACGAATCCATGTCAGGTGCATCATCCGACTGTCCGGCAGAAGAGATGGCGGCGGACGACCCGCTCTTTATACTCTATACCTCCGGATCAACCGGCAAACCCAAGGGCGTGCTCCACACCACGGGCGGCTATCTGCTACAGGCGGCGATGACCCACAAACTGGTGTTCGACTACAAGGACGGCGAGGTCTACTGGTGTACTGCCGATGTAGGCTGGGTCACCGGCCACACCTACATTGTATATGGCCCGCTAACCAACGGTGCCATCAGTGTGATGTTCGAAGGGATCCCGACTTATCCCGATATCTCACGCTTCTGGCAGGTCTGCGACAAACACAATGTCGCCACTTTCTATACCGCACCCACCGCGATACGTTCTCTGATGAGTGCGGGCGAGGAGCCGGTGAAAAAGACCAGCCGCAGCACTCTGCGTCTTCTCGGCACCGTGGGTGAACCGATTAATCCGGAGGCCTGGGAGTGGTACTACCGGGTAGTCGGTGATGAGCGTTGTCCAATCGTCGATACCTGGTGGCAGACCGAAACCGGCGCCCACATGTTGACACCGCTGCCAGGCGCCACACCGTTGAAGCCCGGCTCGGCGACCCGTCCCTTCTTTGGAGTGGACCCGGTATTACTCGATGATCAAGGTGTAGAGATCGATGGCAATCCAGCCGAGGGCAATCTGGCCATCAAACACCCCTGGCCCTCGATGATGCGCACAGTTTATGGCGATCACAAACGATTCTTTGAAACCTATTTCGCCATGTATCCCGGCTACTATTTCACCGGTGACGGCGCTCGTCGTGACGAAGATGGCTACTACTGGATAACCGGCCGTGTAGATGACGTACTGAATGTTTCAGGTCATCGCCTGGGTACCGCTGAGATCGAATCCGCCCTGGTGCTGCACGACCAGGTTGCAGAGGCGGCAGTGGTCGGGTATCCCCATGATTTGACCGGACAGGGCATCTACGCTTACGTCACCCTGATGGCAGGGACCGAAGGAAGCGATGAGCTGAAGGCTGAGCTGGTAAAACTGGTACGTACCGAAATCGGTCCGATTGCCAAGGTCAACCTTATTCAATGGGCGCCTGGTCTGCCCAAGACCCGTTCCGGCAAGATCATGCGCCGTATTCTACGCAAGATTGCCGCCAACGAGTTGGAAAACCTGGGAGATACCTCCACCCTGGCTGATCCTACTGTGGTTGACAACCTGATCGACAACAGGGAAAACAGGTAGCATCCCGCTGTTTGGTGTCTGGCGGACGGTTTTTTTACTGTTCGATGGATTCCAGCCCCTAACCTAGAATCCCCATCGGTATTGAAAGATACCGATGGGGTAGCGGGGAATGACATTGTGTCAGCGATCGACAACTGTAAAGTTGCTGCTGCTTTAAATACCGATATCAAATAACGTCAATGACTTCATGAATTTCAAAATACCCTCTTTTTATAAACGCTTCTTGGTATTCTTCATTGTTATCGGTCCGATATTCTGGCTGGTCTTTACGGAAGACGGACAGCGACGCACGGATATCGTACTGCTGACCTTATGGGGCGAGGATGAGATCGCATTGAATTTAGAAGCGCTGGATAATCAAATCAGCGAAGAGGATTTAAAACAGGTATTTCCCGACATAACCTGGTCATGCAAAGATGAATTAAGTGGTTTCGGCAATCGTCTATGTGCCTCACGCATCGGCATTTACAACGATATCCCGGCCCACTACGTAACCATTTTTTTCCACGACAGCTGGATCAATGGCGTAAAGATCGGCTATCGCGGCAACTATCATGAACTATTGAAACAACAGCTTTGGCAACAACTCGGCGCACCGGCCAACAGAAATCCCCAGATTCCCATCATACAGGGAATGGAATCGGTGATTCACTGGGTCACTAAGTCAGGCAATGTCATTCTGAAGGAGTCATTGAAAGAGGATGACGAAGCTGCCCTGTTCTGGCTCTCTTTCTCCATCATTCCACCAAGCTGACCTGGATGCAGGTCAGAAACCGTACAGCGACTCTTGCAAGAAACGTTTGAAATAGCGCATGATTTGCCGCGGGATGGCCCGCTCGGCATACAGGCGAAGCTCATGAATCTCGTCTGTTATCCGCTGATCATTGTATAGCTGTGCACGTTCTATGGCCTGATGCACAGCCTTTTCCAAAACAATCCCGTCACGGTGTTTCATCACACCGTAAATCGCCATGAGTGCAATTTGCTCTTCCAGCCCCATTTCGCATTGATTGTCGAGAATCGTCAGCATAATGGTGGTAACACAATCCACCTGAAGCGGATCCAGAGAGATGGCTTCAGCCCACACGGCGGCAGGATGTGGTGCATCAAATGAAGTCATTGCATCTTCTACTAACACGGTACGAATACCCCTATGACAGGTTGTTCACCGAAAAGCCTATATCTATATGCTAGTCCTATTGGAAATTTTTACTCGGTATTTTTTCACACCGCAGTCAAAATATTACAAATAGTCACTGTTACGTAAACCGCTGCCCATCACTCTCTTATAAACAGTGTTTGGTGAAAAGCACATGGAGGGATATTGATGAAAGATCCAGAGACAACATGGTTAATGAATTTATATGGTTAAGGAAATCCACGATCGGCCGGGCATGGAGCAGGATAGGGGACAGCTTGTAATATAAATTTTTACGACTCGATTTACACCGATGTTATTTGGGCAAGTACTATTTGAGATTCAGGTGATGTCTGACCACGCCCTCTTGATCGATGATTTCCAAACGTGAGTAGTTGCCCCTGGCAATCTTCAAGTAGAGACAAGGATAGGTCAATGCCTGAATCTGCACGGATCCGGGTTTAGGCTGCAGCCACTCCAAGGCAACCCTTGCCGTATCGGATGAGATCTCAAGATGGTCGGAAATGAGACGAAGGGCATACCCACCACTGGGTTGCTGTCCCATATTGACCCTGACTATCCAGAATTGCTCCGGACCCAAGCTGGTATCCGCATTTTTTTGCGGTGTATCGACGCCAATTCTGGCACTGTCCGCCTGTTTCGCTACAGCATCGGATACCAACTGCAGACCCGCTGTCTGGTTGACACTGCAGACATACCCCTGTTTCAGCACACTGACGGATGAAGAGGCCATTGTATTACACCCTGAAGAAACCAGCAGTATCAGTCCCAAACCGACCAATCTCTTCCAATCGTATTGCATCTTGTATCGTAACATCCTGGCATTCTCCAGTTTTTACTGAGCTGGAATCAGGCATCGTTGCCAACTCCAGCGGCTCATTTACTCTGCATCCAGCCGTCTCAACAACAGTGTCCGGGTTTGATTTCCAAGGGACTGTGAGCTCGGAGACTGGTATTCATACGAGGTCGTAAAATCCCGTTCGATTATATCGTTCGATTCAACGGTGATTATGCTGGGTTGTGAAGCGGTTGCATAGGCGCCGCAAGACTCGCCGGCATCGCATATGATACCGTCCATATCCATGTCGGAACCGGCAAAGATCAGGTAGTCGCCCGATGCCACATCGCCGAAACTGTAGTTAACGTTCTCACCAACCGCATCAACCTGGAATTGCTGCATGACCTCATCGGTATCGTTATTCACCAGTAGTACATAGTGAATGCCTGCATCACCGGAAATCGATGCATCGAGCACCTGCATAATGATTTCCACAGACGAGCTTGCACTTCCGGCGTTGATCTGAATAGTCCCCGAATAGGTACCCGCAGCCAGTCCGGATCGATCGTTGACGACACTGTAACTGCCATAACCGGAAGCATCGACCTGGTTGGCCTGTAGCGTCAACCAACTGATATCTTCTGAAATCTGAACGCTTCCCAGATCCCCTCCGATCTGTTCGATGAAGAGGGTGGCGCTCTGCAGATTATGGGAGAAGTTCAAGCTCTGAGGGTTGACGCTCAATGCCGGATCCACAGGCACCCCTCCCCCGCCCCTTTGTTGCGCGGCGTCCACGGCTCTGAAGGCATCGATCAAACCATGACCATAGAGATCGTCTCTTCCCGCATCACCAAGATCGCTGGTCATTTCTCCCCCGGCGAGCATGGCATCGAACTCTGCGGGTGTCATAGCGGGGTATGCCGCCTTCATCAGCGCCGCCACACCGGCAATATGGGGTGCCGCCATGGAGGTGCCGTTATAGAACACCAACTGATAGCTGAGCGTATCGGATGAATCGTCTCCTCCTGCACTCAATACGCCATCGGGCCTCGAATCGCCATTGAGATCCAATCGCAGATCACCACCCGGCGCCGCCACATCGATCATCGAACCATAGTTGGAATAGAATGCGAGATTGCGATTGATGTCCACAGCACTCACTGAAACCACGCCAGGATTTGAAGCGGGATAGGAGAGCTGGGAGGTGTTCTCGTTTCCCGCCGCGGCAATCATGATCACACCCTCGGCACGGGCCGCCGCCACTGCTTCCCGTGTTGTCTGGCTGTCGGCATTCCCACCAAGACTCATGTTGATAATGTCAGCCCGATTTACTGGTGTTGTGCCGGATGCATTCGACAGCCCGGCCGCATAACGTATCCCCTCCGCAAGATCCAGCGTGTTGCCCCCGTTCTTACCCAGCACGCGGATCGGCATGATCCTGCTATCCCAAGCAACACCGGCGGCACCCCGGCTGTCGTTGGTGCGCGCAGCAATCGTACCTGCCACATGGGTGCCGTGAAAGGATGAGGAGGCGCCTTCCTGGACCGCATCCCCCTCATCATTGGGATTGCTATCGATGCCGTCACCGTCGCCGGCACTCTCCGCATCTGAGATAAAATCGTATCCTGCCACCAGTTGGCCACTCATTTCCGGGTGATCGAGCAGTACGCCTGTATCAATGACCGCCACGACAACGCTGTTGTCCCCGGTTGTGATATCCCAGGCCTGTGGCAGGTTGATTTGCGGATAGTGCCACTGCAGGCTGTAGTATTCATCATTCGGCGTGGCTGAGGGGTGAACGATGTAATTGGGTTCCGCATAATCGACGTCAGAGCGTTTTTTTAATGCCTTGATAGCGAGCAGCGTATCGAGCTTCTGCCGTTGCTGATCGGACATCTGTGATTCCGCCACAGCTCTGGAGGCCACCACGCCAGCCTGCTCTTTCAGTTTCAGTCGCTGCACACCGCCGCCGTAGTTTTCAGTATCGAACCGGAACTGCGCTAACAGAGGGTCCTCAATACGGGCCTGAACCGACAGTTCATTAAAGCGGACCAAAACATCCTGCGGCAAAAATTCATCAGATAGCCTGAGTGCACCGGTCGGCAGCTGGGCTTGCGGCGTCAATCCAACAGAGAGCAAATAATTGGATGCACCGGTTACGGCATAGACATTCACATAGTACTGGCCATCCGCAGGAATCAGCAGTGATTCGAACTTGGTGACCCCCAATGAAGCATCGATCAATTGACCATTGATATCATAAAGGAACAGATCCAGATCCTCATCATTCGCCAGGTCGGCGATATTCAGCAACAATGTCTGACCCGCCTGCATATCGATGAGGAAGTAATCATCCGGATCACCGCTATTGAATGAATGGCCGGGAAAACCTTCGCGAGGCTGATTGACATATCCGCCGATATTGACCGGGTTGGGTACCGACTGGGCTGCAGTCAATGGATGGTTGGGGATTGGGGTGGTCACCACATCGTTGACATCACTGTCTGTGACAACGAAAGATGGAATGATCAGGCTGCCGCTGACGGTTACCCTTTGTACATCCCCATTGTCCCCACCGCCTCCTCCACCGCCACCGCAAGCCGCAATAAAGGACGTCACTACCAGGGAGAGGCCTAAAATAGTGAGTTTATCCAATCGAATCATTATTCCCGCTCCCGTAATATCCATGCAATCCAGATAGACAACAGACTATCGATTGTAGATGATGCCCCATCCATGTCAAAGAAGGCAGTCACTGATTGACGAATCCTGAAGCCCCCGAATGATCTGAGCGTGAGCACCCCAATAGCGCTCAACACTGATTGACTCTCTTTAGGGCCTGATAACCCGCCCTAGCGTTAACTGGCGACGGTGGCTATGCTCATATAGAACTTTGACCTAACATCACTTACAAGTTTCAAATCGCACCCTGGCCGGGTTGAAAGATGGGACGATACAGACCACCTGCTCCAGCAAAATCCCCCTACATTACACAAACCGGGTATGACCTCCTTAAACAGGAAGAACAGGCCCTATGGATTCGTCGACGCAAAGTCACCCAGGCACTGGCGGCAGCGGCTGCGGAGGGAGACCGTTCCGAGAATGCGGAATATATCTACCGCAAAAAGGAGTTGCGAGAGATCGATTGGCGTATCCGATATCTGCAGAAAAGAGTGCCGATCCTGAAAGTCGTCAATCAGCTGCCAAGCGATCAACGACAGGTCTTTTTTTCCGCCTGGGTGAGTTTGGAATGCGAAGATGGAACCGAACAGAGTTATCGGATTGTTGGGCCCGATGAGATCGGTATACAAGCCGATTACATCAGCCTGGACTCACCCCTTGCACAGGCCCTGATGGGACGAAGCCTTGACGACCAGGTCATAGTCGAAACACCGAACGGTACCAAACAGTACTGGATTGTCGATATCCGCTACGATAAGAGTTGAGCGTTAAATGACGAAAACACGACGACAGGCAATGACAAATTCACGCCTTTGGCTGAGCTCACCAGGCAATGGGAGGCTCATCCATTTTTGCCAGCTGCTCACGTAGCGTCAAAATATGCTCCTCCCAGAACGCCATGGTATCGAACCATGGAAAAGCCTTGGGGAAAGCGGGATCGTACCAGCGCCTGGCCAGCCATCCTGCGTAGTGGACCAGCCTCATAGTGCGTAATGCCTCCATCAAATGGAGCTCTGCGGGATTGAAATCGTAAAACTGGCTGTACCCTTCCAGCAAATCAGCTGCCCGCTCGCTCATGTAGGCGCGATCGCCGGACAGAAACATCCATAGATCCTGTATCGCGGGCCCCATTCTGGCATCATCGAAATCGACAATTCGCGGTCCTTCATCACGCCACAGGATATTGCCTGGATGACAATCGCCATGTAATCGTATGGTTTTGAAGGGCCCGGCTCTGGCATAGCAGCCCTCTATCCGCTCGTTCAGGTCGGCAAGCAGGGTTTCATAGGCGGTCACCAGGTGGGCGGGAATAAAGTCGTTTTCCAGCAGAAACGAACTCGGTTGGTGCAGAAAACTATCCAGGTCGATACTTGGCCGATGCTCAAAGCCGCAGGTTGAGCCCCGCAGATGGATCCTGGCTATAAACCTGCCCAGTTGAAGCAGATGGTTGGGATCATCCAGTTCCGGTGCGCGTCCTCCTTTACAGGGATAGAGGGTAAAACGGTTACCCTGATGATACAGGAGGGTGTTCCCGTCTTTATCAATGATGGGTGCGATGACCGGAATCTCCTGCTCTGCCAGTTCAATGGTAAACCGGTGCTCCTCCAGGATTGCCTGATCGCTCCAACGATTTGGGCGATAGAACTTGGCAACCAACGGCGCCCCCTCATCCAGGCCGATTTGATAAACCCTGTTTTCATAACTGTTGAGCGCAAGCATCTGACCGCTGCAACTGACGCCTGTCGATTCTACGGCATCGAGTAACACATCGGGTGTCAGGTTGGCAAACGCTTGCTCTTGTGAATCCACTTTCATCTTCTGATCGATACTCTTTTTGACTCTTCACCGTTATGATTGACAGCTGATCTACTGGTTTTGTCGCATTTCCTGTTGATATTTATCGATCAATCGACTGTTGCTCTCTGCAAAGCCAGGTTCATATGAACCATCGAGCGTAGTAATATCTTTGCCTACCGCCGATCGGATTAGTGTTAACAGGCCCTAAGACAGGCAGCATCATGAATTCAACTGACGACAGGTTCAAGGCGCCAAACGATAACTGGCTGCAGCGCTGGCAGGATAATAACATCGGTTGGCATCATACCGAGTTTAATCAGCATTTGCTCAACCATTGGCATGCGCTCTATCTACCTCAAGGATCGCTGGTCCTGGCCCCTTTATGCGGCAAAAGCAGGGATATGGCCTGGTTGGCCAGCCAGGGATACCGGATACGCGGGATCGAGTTGAGCCCGCTGGCGGTTGAGGCATTCTTCGAAGAGCATGCGCTTGACCCCCGCATTGAAACCAGAAGCAGCTTTGAATGCTGGTGTGATGGACCCTACGAAATATATTGCGGTGACATTTTCGACCTGGAGACACTGGACAACAGCGATGTGGATGCTGTTTATGACCGTGCCTCCCTGGTTGCCCTGAATCCGCAGCAGCGCACCCGGTATGCCCAAATGCTGCAGCGGACGCTGCCAAAGCAATCAAAGGTATTACTGATTACCATGGAGTACCCCCAGGGGGAGATGGAAGGCCCTCCGTTCAGTGTTTCCGATGATGAAGTAAGAGCGTTATTTTCAGAGCGCTTCTCCATCCAGCATCTGCACAGCCTGAATATTCTGCAGGATACAGAGCGTTACCGGGACCGGGGTGTCAGCCATATGCTGGAGCATGTCTATCTCTTGAAGTAACCGGATCTCAGGGGAACCACTCCTGAACATCGATGGTTACAGTCTGCTGATCGTCTGATAGCCAAACCTGGTTGTCCTGTACCGTGGCATGCAGGGACATATTGCGTTGAGCAAGCGATTCCAACCGCGTATCACCGACAACGGCCAGCATGGCTATTCGTAAATTGGAGAATCGGCGCACCATATCCTGCTGCTGCGACCACCAAACAGCGGCGCTTTTTTCTGCATACAGATAGACAATCACCTGTTTCGCCAAACCGCATGCGCGCCGCAGGCGCTTTTCGTCCAGCTGCCCCAGTTCGACCCACAACTCAATCTCGTCGCTCAGGCTCTTCTGCCATAGATCAGGCTCATCATCGGTAGACAACCCTTTGGTGAATGAGAGCGCCTCATCGGCATTCAATAAAAATGCAAGCAAGCGCACCATAAGCCGCTTGTCCGTTTCCGAAGGATGTCTTGCCAGAGTCAGATTATAGGTCTGATAATGTCCCCGCTCCATATCGGACACCTCAACCTCCGCTTTAAACACAGTTGCCTTCAGTGCCAATATATACGACCTTTGCTCTGCCTGTTCATTTTTAGGACCACTATGATCGCCTGTTGAGAGGAACGAAATCACGACGGGGCTGTCCCGTATAGACCTGGCGAGGACGGCCTATTCTTTGCAATGGATCGCTCATCATCTCCATCCAGTGAGACACCCAGCCGACCGTTCGTGCGATTGCGAACATCACGGTAAACATATTGTTGGGAATATTCAATGCGCGATAGATGATCCCGGAATAGAAATCCACATTGGGATAGAGTTTGCGTTTCACGAAGTATTCATCTTCCAGGGCAATCTCCTCCAGCTTAAGCGCCAATTCAAACAGGGGGTTGTTACTGTCTGCCAGTTCATTGAGCACTTTTTTACACATTTCCCGC
The DNA here is from genome assembly GCF_964212655.1 of Candidatus Thiodiazotropha sp. LNASS1. Lineage (NCBI taxonomy): Bacteria > Pseudomonadati > Pseudomonadota > Gammaproteobacteria > Chromatiales > Sedimenticolaceae > Candidatus Thiodiazotropha > Candidatus Thiodiazotropha sp. LNASS1. Next base: position 1,508,717 of record NZ_OZ156465.1, read on the forward strand.
AGGATACTGGCGCGTGGATCGTAGTTTTTGTAGACTCGATGACCAAACCCCATCAACCGGAACGGATCATTTTTATCTTTTGCCTTGGCAATATATTTGTCGATATTGGAGACATCACCTATCTCTGTCAGCATTTCCAAAACCGCTTCGTTGGCACCGCCGTGAGCAGGCCCCCACAATGATGCGATGCCTGCAGCGATACAGGCGAATGGATTGGCCAGAGAACTACCGGCCAGACGAACGGTTGAAGTACTGGCATTCTGTTCATGATCGGCATGCAGAATGAACAGCAGATTCATCGCCTCTACGGCAATTGGGTTGGGATGGTAGGATTCACAGGGTGTTGCGAACATCATGTGCAGCAGATTGCCGCAATATGAGAGCTCATTATCCGGGTAGATAATCGGCTCACCCACGTTGTGCTTATAGCTGGCGGCGGCAATTGTCGGTATTTTTGCAATCAGTCGATGAGCGGAAACTTCACGATGCCGGGGGCTGTTGATATCCAGGGAGTCGTGGTAAAAAGCCGAAAGCGATCCTACAACTCCGACCATGATAGCCATGGGATGGGCATCATAGTGAAAACCACCAAAAAAATCCTTCAGCCGTTCGTTCAGCATTGTGTGGTGGGTGATGATGTCATCGAATTCATGAAGTTGGGTCCTGTTCGGCAACTCGCCATACAACAGAAGAAAGACCACTTCCAGGTAGTCAGCCTCTTTCGCCAATTGTTCGATGGGATAACCGCGATACTCCAGCACCCCGGCTTCTCCATCGATATAGGTGATACTGCTTTGGCAACTGGCCGTTGACATAAACCCCGGATCATAGGTCAACAGCCCCTGGTCACGATAGAGCCTTGTCACATCGACGGCCGGCGGACCAACGACCGGTTGTATAACATCTAGGTCTATACCTTCTTGCTCCCTATCTTTTTGTATTAATTGATATTTAGCTGTCATTGTTATTCTCCCGATTTGTTACGGGCATTACCTTGCCTATCTCGGCAATGCACAACATATAGCATGGCAAAGGATCACATTATTAGACAGGTGGGATTTATTGATGTTCTGCGACAGGCGGGTACGAAAAGATTTCCACCTGGTTACTTCTTGTACCAGGCAATTGCAAAAACAACTGTCTGAAGTTATGAGTGGATGGGTCAATGAGATAATCTATTCTTCCACCCTGCGTCGTAGTGCCTTCTGCCTGCCACGCCTGGTTTTGCTATCCAGTCTGCGCCTGTTGGATGCCTTTGTCGGTTTCGTCGGAATGCGCTTTTTAGGTTTCGCCAAAACCCGTGCGATCAACCGTTGCAGTCGATCCAGGGCATCCTGGCGATTTCTTTCCTGATCCCGATACCGCTGCGCCTTGATGATGACAACCCCATCCTTATTGATGCGCTTGTCACTGAGTTTCAACAACCTTTGGCGATAACGCTCAGGCAAGGAGGAGGCAGTTATATCAAACCGCAAATGGATGGCGGATGCGACTTTGTTGACATTTTGTCCACCTGAACCTTGTGAACGAACAGCGCTTATTTCAATCTCACTGTCAGGAATCGTAACGTTTCTGGATATTGCAAGTGTCATGGGATCAGTTGGATAAATGAATAATTCATATAAATATTAATATTGTCGCCTGATTACCGAGCCAGAATCTATTCGGGTTATCCTGCTAATATCAATAGGGCCTATCTATTAGGCCCCGCATGAAATTACACCTATGACATCCATGTTTTTTTCAAACTATACTCGTGTGATACTCACCTGAGTCAATTATCGGACAACGGTTTGCATCAGAAGATCAGGATCAATCTCTTTATCAAATGGTCTTGGGAAAACTGAGGATCTCAATGAAAGACTATCACAAATATATAATCTTACTGGCGGCACTGCTTGTACAGTTATCGACTGTAGCATCGGCTGAAACCATCGCCACTGAGAAACATCGTCTTGGTTACGAGACAGTCGTCGAAGGTCTTTCCAATCCCTGGTCGCTCGCTTTTCTACCTGGCGGCGGCATGCTGATCAGCGAACGCAGCGGAACCCTGCGCATCGTCAACACGCTAGGAAAACTTGAGACAAAGCCCATTGAGGGACTCCCCGATATCAACCAACATGGACAGGGAGGTCTCCTTGATGTTGTGCTGCATCCAAAATTCAAGGACAACCATTGGGTCTACTTCTCCTATGCCGAGCGGGATGGAAAATCCTACGGAACAACGGTAGCCCGCGGCAAACTGGAAGGCCGTCGCCTTCAACAAGTAGAAACCATATTTCGTATGGCACGTAAAACCGCATCCCGTCACCATTTCGGATCGCGCCTGGTATTTGATCCGCAGGGTTATTTATATATCACTCTGGGTGACCGGGGAGATCGCGAACAGGCACAGGACCTGAACGATCATGCTGGCTCTGTCATACGACTCAATGACGACGGGAGCATCCCGCTTCAGAATCCGTTGTTTGAAAACGGCAGTGGCTTACCGGAAATCTACAGCTATGGTCATAGAAACATCCAGGGCGCGGCGTTGCACCCGAATAATGGCAAACTGTGGACACATGAGCACGGGCCACAAGGGGGGGACGAGATAAACATACCCGATCCTGGAGCCAATCACGGCTGGCCTGTCATCACCTATGGGGTAAATTATGTCACTGGGACTAAGATCGGCGAAGGTACAACAAAGGCCGGCATGGTTCAGCCGATCCACTACTGGGTTCCATCCATCGCCCCATCCGGAATGGCCTTTTACACCGGCGACATCTTCAAAAACTGGAAGGGTAACCTGTTCGTCGGCTCACTAAAATTTCAGCAACTGGTGAGACTTGAACTTGATGGCGAGAAGGTGATCCATGAGGAGCGTCTACTCACCGGAAAATTAGGTAGGATTCGCGATATACGACAGGGCCCGGATGGGCTTATCTATCTGTTGACTGATTCACATGATGGAAAACTGATTCGATTATTTCCCACACCATAGACCACACCAAGACTTACTGTTTTACCCGGTTATTAGCTATATATAGCTGTTCTCAAAGGTAAAACAGTGAATTAAACTGGTACATTTATTACACAAGATGCCTGATCCTGCATTTTATGTAACATCTCCTCTCAACTGGATAGAACTGAGTAGATAGTGTATGTTCCCGTTTTACTATAGTCCTCCTGCCATCCCACTTCTTGCACGCACACTAGATCGTAATGCTCGGATCAAGTCACGATTCTGAATATAGCCCCAATACAAGGCAGGAACTCCATCAAGGCGTTGTCAGGCTGATCTTCATCACCCTTTTTACAACCTACATATTTATCCTGAAATCAACGTTGGCACCTGACAACGTTGGAAATCCCCAACTGTATGCGTCAGCCGGTTACACCCTCTTTTCCATCGCCATCCTGCTCAGTTTTATTCCATGGCCGTTTCCCTCAAGGCTGAGGCGGTTGTCTACCCTGTTCGGTGACAATGCCATCGTCTTTTACGGTCTCTACACCATGGGTGAATACGGTACGCCCCTGTTCGCCATCATGTTGCTTATCACTGTAGGCTACGGTGTCAGATTTGGGCTGCCCTACCTGTATGCAGCTACAGCACTCTCTAACATCGGCTTTCTCATAGCCATTAGAACCGCCGAATTTTGGCTGAATCTGAAGTTCCTCAGTTACAGCCTGCTGGCAACCAATATCATTATTCCCGTATTCGTTGCCTATCTCTTGAGAAATCTCCTGATTGCGAAAAAGCAGGCGCAGGCCGCCAATGAGGCTAAATCGCAATTTATCGCAAACATGAGCCATGAAATCCGCACCCCTTTGACAGGCATCATAGGAGTCAGCGAACTGATGCTCCGCCAGCCTCAGTCCAAGGGCACCAAAAAAAACATCTCGATTATCGAAAGTGCATCCAAACACCTTTTGTCTATCCTGAATGATATTTTGGATTTCTCGAAGATTGAAGCAGGTCATCTAAGGATTAACAATATACCGTTTGACCTGCATGCACTGATCATCTTCGTACGTAACAGTTATTTGGCAAGCGCTCATGGGAAATCATTGAAATTCAACATGGAAGTTTCAGCTGATATCCCGAGACATGTCATCGGAGACCAGACCAGATTACGGCAAGTTCTAATGAATCTGGTAAGCAATGCAATCAGGTTCACTAACACGGGGGAGATCGCTCTTAAAATCAGTGAAATATCCGGACAGGACAATAAACACCTGTTTCATTTCGAAGTCTCTGATACCGGAGTGGGCATCAGTCAAGATCAACTCAATGTGATTTTTGACAGATTCACACAACTCGATAACTCGGATGCAAGGGTGACTGGCGGTACCGGGCTCGGAATGGCGATAGCCTATGACCTGGTTGATCTGATGGGCAGTAAATTGTCGGTCGAGAGCCAACCAGGTGCAGGTAGCCGTTTTTTCTTTGATCTGGCTTTGCAGGAGGTTAATGAAGAAGAGTTCGAAGTAAAAGAAAAAGTTACTGCAACCATTATTACCAACAGCGTGGAACTTTCAGAAATTGCAGGCCAACACCTCTCTGATAAGCAGATAGATTTCAGCCTGATGCATGAGCATTCTGAGATCGTTGAGTTTATCACCGATCACCAGAGCAAGACGCCATTGCCGGTAGTCATATTCGATGAGTCCTGTTTACTGCACGATACTATGGGTGATTACTATCAGCTGCTTGTCAATCCTGTTATAAGTCATTCAACAATCCTTGTTCGTGACGATCGCAAATCCATGGGTGAGCTTTTCAAGATACATAACGCCGCCATTGTTGTTGATGACATCAATCACCCCAGGCAATTATATAACGCAATCAACTATGTAAATTGCCTGAAAGCGGATAGCGCCTCAAGTTTCGCATCGATTGGTAACGTGACGCCTGCCAACAGAAATTTGCGGCTACTCATAGCAGAAGACAGCTCCATCAACCGTTACCTCATTGATGAAACATTGAAACGTGCAGGCTATGACGTGTATATGCATGAAAGTGGTGAAAGCGCACTGGATCAGCTGTTAAAAGACTCTGTAGACATGGCCATCCTTGATATGCAAATGCCTGTTGTCACTGGCATTGATATCGTAAAACAAGTACGAAAAAGCAACGCTGTCAATCGAACTGTGCCAATCATTATATTAACCGCCAATAAGACTCACGAAGCACGTAAAAAATCCATCGATGCAGGCGCGAATGCCTTCCTTACCAAACCGATAGACACAGCCCAGTTCATGCAGACCATTCAGGACCTGCTGGCCGAGACCGGCAGACATGATGAAGTGCCTTCTATTCAGTCCAGCTGACGATCGAAGCAATTACTTATACTAGGACTGATAATTGTGAATACCTAGCGCGGTTTCAATAACGATCAATACTGGGCAGTGCGAAGGCTCTATAACTACTGATCAAATACACTCATTTCGCTTTCAATAATAAACTTCATTTTTTTGTGGCTGGCTTTTCTAAGGTACCACTGGAAAAAATGGACGTATCAACAGCTTTTCACCAGACACCGTAGCTAACACGTCTGTCCTGCTGAAAAAATCCGTGAAATAAAGAAATCCTGTTGTTTAATCATCACTTCGTCATCAGGACATTGCTCGCTCAGAGAGCGTATGGCTAAAGAGTGAATATGGGCCCTAAACAATCATCCTTTTCAAACCCCTTGCCATGACAACCCCAGTCTCGACACCGCTGTAATATCGCGTATCTGTTTCAATCACTGAGTAACCCAGCGCCTCATAGAACTGTATAGCACCTTTGTTTTGCTCTCTTACCTGAACAAACACATTAAAAGCACCGGAGGTTAAAGCCACCTTCTCCAGCCATCGCACAATATCGCTGCCAATTTTCATGCGCCGGTAATTACGCTTAACCGCAAGCAGATCCAGATTGGCCTGATGTTCGTAGTAGGTCATAATCCCAAAACCCACCAAGGTGGAGCCTGATCTGGCCACCACTACATTTTTACTTCTGTGTCGTATGAGTTCGGTGATTTTTTTTGGTGTGTACCTCCAGCCCAGACCATACTCGATTTCGTTCTTGGACAATACACCGATTTCGACAGCATCGGAAAGGCTGGCAAACTCTATTTGAGTTCTCTCTTCTAACACGGCTATTAGGACCTCTTAGGGCCTGTTATCACCCGTATCAATGTGTTTATAAGCATTCAAACTCTCTTCTGTTTTATTTTTGCCGCCATTTTCCCTTCCCGTCCTGGTACCAATACCCTTTAGGCGCCTCTTCCACCCACACCCGGGAAAACGTGTCACGGATATTTTTTTCCCACTGCGGCTGCCCATTGGCACGTGCGATCTCGGCGTACAGGGCCTTACGGTCGCCATTTTCATCCGCGACCATTTTCTTCACCTTATTGCGTTCACGTAGCGGTATCAGTTTCAGATCCCGTACGGCCACCAGTCCGTTATTGGTGAATCCCAGTGCGCCTGCCCGGTAATGGGCCGCCAATCCGCTCTGCCGGCTCGACATCGATGCGCGCAGTTTGCGAATTGCCGGGGAGTCTATATCGATATCAGGTGTGGCCGCCTGTGCGGTTGGCACCATGAAATCGAGAATCCCACCCAGGGTATTGGAGAATGTGGATTGGAGTATCTCCTGCAGCGACTGTTGATCATCCTTCTTCGATTCCTCTTTGGGTACGCTCTTCTGCTGGTCAGACTTCGCCTCTTCACCCAGTACGTCGCGTACAATGGTGCGCGCGGCCTCTTCCGCGGCAGCCGCCGGAAAATAGATATTGATCGTGACACAGGCCACCAGGCCCAGGGCCATGAAGGGATAACCAATAAAGCGCTTCAACATTGTTACATTCCTTAATTCGTTAAATCGGCTGTTAATGTTTTCAAATCATGAGTATGACTATAATTGACACGGAGAAAAGCTCAACATCCATCCCACATAGCCCGATTGCCGCTACCTGACTTCCATTCCTTCGACACGGATACTCTTCAGGCGTTCCAACAGCGTCTTCCAGGCCACCTGGCGATTTCTCGCAATCACGTCGATCCTCGGCAGGCCGGACCCTTTGACGATGTAATAACCGCCATCCGGGTGTTTCATCCCGTCCAGCTCCGCCACATTGCCGCTCAGTTTAGCCTGCAACTCTATACGGTCATATCGAAATTCCTTGAAAAACCCGAGAAATGTACTCGACAGGCCACTGCCTACACCATTGCCCAAGGCAGTCAGGTTATCCACCGCCCGCTGACTGATTCGATGAGGTGTCCGGTCTTTTTCAGGCGTGTTAAAGCGCGCATTAAAGGCGATGGGTTCCCAACTGGCAAGACGCAGATCCGCAATCTCACCCTCGAGGCCACCTTCTATATGTCCAAAGGAGAAGGTTTGTGTAATCCGGGCAAGATCCAGCCCCCGCAAATGCATATTCGCCGAAAGCTCCGGAACCCTTCCGAGGGGCTCCTCGATAAGTAGTTCATCCACGCTGATCTTGCCACCAAACACATCAACGACCAGTTCCCCATCCATCTCCAGCCTTTTCTGATGATAGCGAACATTTGGAATCGTACCCTGCAGCGTCCCCTCCATGGGTGGCCACTCAAAGGCCTCGGCGAGTGCTCCAAGTGAGATATCCCTGAATTGAGCACTGGTGGTCCACCTGGGAGCATCGCCTAGCAGATCCAGGAGATGAAGTTTATCGATATGGAGGAAGCCGAGCATCAACGGGATCTCCACAGGCGCTTCCAACGCCACCTCTCCCTGTTGCGCATGGGCGTGAATATCCAGCGCGCCAAAATCGATACGATAGAGCTGACCGCCTTCTATCCTTATGTGTGATTTTGCGGGGTTTTTCTCTCTACCCCATGCCAGGCTGCCATTGATGTCATACAATGCGAACAAGCCTCGCCTGTCATCCAGGTTTACATCCTTGAGGTCGGCATGCAGTGTTTGCAGCTGTCCATTCTTGAGCCCAATCCGCGAGTGCAGAATTCCGCCTGCCTCTACATCATCCGCCATGGTGCCGATCAGCATCGGCTGGAGAAAGACGCGGTACAGGCTATCGACATTGTCACTTTGCAGATCTATATCCGCCTCCAATATTGCCATTTTCGACGTATCGATCTCAATCCTGCCCCGTAATTCCATTACCCGGGGTACCTTGACCATCGCCTCACCGACCTGCACGACTTGCGCTACGGGTTTCCAACGCCCCTGCAGTTGGAGCGACAATGGCTCCTCGAGTACTTCCACATAGAATGGATCCGCATAAAACTGGCCGCCGGTGAGTATGAAACCGCTACTCCCCACCCAGTCATTCCCCTTTCGTTTGGCTTTGATATCCAGTCGGAACCGTCCGTCTTCAGCAACGTGAAGTCCTTCGGCATCTGCATATGAAAATTTGTATACCTGGATGTCCATATCAATGTGCTCAGGCCGGGACTGATTGCCTGCAACCTGTGCAGTGATTTGTACGCGACCTGACAGGTCGGAATCCGATGGCAGAAACTTGGCTGCAAACTCTTTGCGCAAGGCGTCGAGTTTCAGATCTTTACCCTTGAATGCAATCTCCCAACTGCCTTCCTTCAGCTCGAGTTCGACACTGATCCTGCCACTCGCCAACTTGAATCCGTGAGCCTTGAGCTTTAGCTGCTCGCTGTCGATAAACTCCCCGCTCACACGAAGTTCCTGTGGTCCATAGGGGGAAGCACTGATACTCAATCGACCGTCATGACAGTGATAGGTATGCTGGACAGTTTGAAGAGGACAGTCCAGACGAATACCTTCGATTTTCCCAGGCAGAGCATCATGTCTCAAAGAGGCGGCCGTCATGTGAACGGTCAATTGTTGGCCGCTCTCCAGGTTAAGGTCTAAATTGACCTCTTCCATGACCCAGCCCGTCGCACTCAACCTCTGGATCGACAAATCCATATTCAAACCGGCCTCTATGCGCAACGATGTGCTGCTCAACAAAACCAGCCCGACAAACCCTATTAAGATTGCGTGAAATTGACCCATGGAAATCGCGATGTCTGCAGTAAACTCCATATTACACCTCATTCCATCACTTTATTTATTATTGAATGGGAGTTGATTGGAGAATAGTCAGATGTTCACCCCGAAGAATGTTGCAGTTGTTTTAATCCTCGTTTTCATCGTCAGCCTGGCATCCTGGTCAAAACTGCGTTTCGTTGACGAGAGTGATCATGAAGAACAGCGCTGGCGTATCGAGGATTATCCCGGATTCACGGAAAAGAAGTCTCCCACAACAGGCTATAAGGACATTAAACACCCCAGTCAATAGACTTTGTTAAATCCTGAGAGCCTATCTAGTTGAATTATCTACTCTTGATTTGTTTTGTCACTCCCTCTTCCTACCCAGTAAAGCCTAATTAATTTTCTTTTAATTCATATAATTACATGGCTTTCTATAGCTTTATTCGGATCCCCCTAAGAAATCAAATTATCCTTATATATTATAATATGCTAATTTAACGTTTCTTAAGGATTCTTGTTCGTATTGGACCATTGCGCGACCTGCGCAGAGAAAAAGGGGTAATTTTCATGGCCAAAAGATCTCAAGCAACCAAACAATCCGTCACCACCGACAAAGCTAAAGATACCGAACAGAAAGAGAACCTGATTGATTTAGAGGATAGAGCTCCCACTGCAGCATTACCGAATGAGCTCAACAACAAGATTGGTAAAATCGACTCTGACCTGGATGACCTCAGAAGTCAATTGAGCAAGACCAATCGCAGTGTAAAGACCAGCCTCTCACACCTGAGCGACAAGGGTAGCGATTTGACGACCAAGGTCTCCGAGACCTACCAGCAACTTGGTTCACTCGACGATGCCTACAAATCCCTGTCTGAGAAGTCCGCCACCATCAGCAAGGATATCAAGACCGTCTCAAAGCAGATCAATCAGGTCAGTGAAAAGTCGGACAGCGATATTGGATTGCTAAGCGATGGCTACCAGTCCCTGCTGGCCCGTACCGATGAGCTGGCGAAAAAATCGAAGCAGACCACTCAGACGCTGAATAAGAGCATCAAAGACAACGCCAAAATGCTGCAAGAGCTCGAAAGTGCACTGGTGGCTGAAATTGACAGCCTGGCCAAGCACAGCAAAGAGCGGGATCAAGACCTGGCTGACAAGAGTGATGAAATCAGCAATGACCTGACTAAGGCGCAGGATGAAATCAAATCCAACCAGGCCCGCCTGCTGAAATTGCAGGCAGTGGATCAGGCATTAGAGAAACGAGTGACCGAGGTAGAGGGTACAGCAGGGGATCTGACCAAGAAGAGCAGAGAGCTCTCGAGATCAACAACTATATTGAATAAACGCAGCTCTGAGCTTTCTGATGCGATAGATGATCTTCGGGCCCGTACGGAAGAGCATAGTGAGCAAATCACCGATCTTCAGGAGCGTGTTGAAAAAGGCGCCAGGGCATTGGTATCCCTGATAATGTTGGAAAAGCGCCATTTCCGCATCCTGGGGGGGATGATTGTACTGCTCGTTCTCGGCCTGCTCGTCTTCATGGGCACTGAATATGCCAACTGGCACTCTGAGGCACAAACCAACACAGCACTGCAATCGGATATTGTCGCGACCAATACCCATCTTGCCGCGACCGATTCTCAGCTGAGCCATCTCAGTACTCAGACAGCCGAAACGGATAGCGCCATACAGAGTGAAATATCCGATATTAACGACCGACTGATTACAATTGGCGATCAGGTGGACACCCTAGATGGGCGTGTCACCAATATGCGCCCGCATCAGACATTCGGTAGTGACAACACCATTCACGGTTTCGCATGGATCGCCAAGCAGCCAGGCACTAACCATACTATTCATATTGCCACACTGAGTGACAAGCAAGAGATCTACAAACTGGCGGAGCGTTATCACAGTCACCTGAAAAAAGACCTTGCGTACTTGCCTGTGAAGAGCAATAACAGACAACAATATGCGATGATTTACGGTAACTTTTCCACTGCTGCCGATGCCGAGTCAGCGCTGAACAGACTGCCAAGGATGATTCAAAGGCATCGTCCTTCAGTCCATTCGATGGGTCAGGTCCAGTCATTCATAGCGGAATAAACGGCTCAAGAACCTGGGGTGAGGCGGGTTCAAATCGGACCCCCTCACCCATCTTTTTAATACCTGAGTTCTACTATCACGCCGCTCAGTACCAGCGGTATCATTGATTATCAATCTGTCGCCTTAGTAGAAATCTATAACAATATCCGTCTACTGAGGATTGTCATTGCACCCTTGTAAACCCTGCCTGTACCCTCATGCCGATTTGAGGACCTGCAATGAGTTTGGATCGTGGCACAAAAATCTACGCAGCCGTTCTCGCCAGCATATGCTTCGGTATACTACTGGCGTGGCTGCTGACACTGGACTTTCGCCTAGGTGAGATCGATGACATGTTGCAACGGGACCCCCTGATATCGTCCTACCCCTACCCCTTCAGGGCGATGCAGATCAGGGGCACGACTGCAATTATCTCCTCCCCCAGGTCGAGCGCTATGCCTGCTGTAAAGTTTATCGGCCTCATAAAGCCGAGCCTGAAAAACCTGAGCGATCAAGATCCCAAGCTTATCGCGGCACAGAAGGAGCTTGCGGCAGTCCAGTCCAAAGTGCGCAAACTTGTAGTTGACCGGGAAGATATCGATAGGGTCGAATGGCGCATTGACAAGGAGTGGTTTGCAGAGAAGGGAATCTGGTTGGATTAAGCTTTAGGATGCGTGTGTAAGACGATTTATTAATATCTATGTTATACCTGACTTCAACAGCTTGCTTTTGAGCGCTCGTCTTGTCACTGGGTCTTGCCGGAAGAGATAATCCTGAAGGGCGTATCCCGCACCTCTTCATCCCGGTTACGCATGAAATCAGCCGTTCTGAAGAATGCCTGGTTGAGCTCTTCCTGCAGCTTTGCATCCAGATCCATCGCCGACAGCGCCTCACGCATACAATAAATCCACTGATCTCGTTCCTCGATACCGATACTGAAAGGAAGATGCCTGGCACGCAGCCTGGGATGACCATACTTCTCTACATAGAGATCGGGGCCACCCAACCAGCCGGATAGAAAGAGGAACAGCTTTTCACGTGATATATTAGGGCCTGTTAACACTAATCCAATTGGCCCTGTTGCGCCTGAAAAAGCGCCACTCAAGGCGTGAGGAGAGAGGTTTGGTGATTCCAAATGAACGACGAGCAACGCCGAGTGGCGCTTTTTCAGGCGCAACCCGAAGGGCTGGGGCTATTTTTCCGCCCAGCGGCGTTATCACTCGCTCATGTAGCATAACTACACCTCGCTCATTCTGCCTTGCTGGACAAAAAAATAGTCCCAGCAGGGCTGATTGGATTAGTGTTAACAGGCCCTAAGGCTCTTGGCATGCAGATCACGTATCTTTTTTGCCTCCTGTTGCCGGTCCATCAGATTATAAAACCTATCCACCAGTTCCCTGACTGCCGCTTCGCCGCCGATTCTCTCATAGGGCGTTTGATCTTGACTCATCGACTCTAACCTTAAAAAAACTGCATTTATTAGTGGTGTATCCAATAAAAAGATAGGATATAAATAGAGTCTACCCGGGCACGCTGAGAGAATTCAAGAATCTCCACGGACAATAGCTACGCGACAGTTGAACAGAGCAGACTGGAAAACGCCACTCGATAGCCTGTCTTGATGCCAATCATGCGGATTAAAGCCAGAGAACAACACCTGAAATGAGCGAAACCAGCCTGTATGCAGAGCGGCCAGCAATCGGTGTCAGCGCCTGCCTGCTTGGGCACAATGTTCGCTATGATGGAGGGCATAAGCGGGATAGATACATCGTCGAAAAACTGGGAAAACATATGGAGTTTCTACCCATCTGCCCGGAAGCCGCAATCGGGCTCGGCGTCCCTCGTCCCACCATACATCTGGTCGGTGATATTCAGCACCCTCGCCTTGTCGGAGTCTCCGATCCCAACCGGGATGTCACTGACAAGATGAAACAATTTGCCCTCAAACAGGCTCAAGAACTGAACCACATCAGTGGTTATATATTGAAAAAGAACTCTCCCAGCTGTGGTATGGAGAGGGTGAAGGTGTACACTGATACCGGACAGCAATGCATAAGGAAAGGTACTGGTGTTTTTGCCGGAGTACTGATGCAACAACATCCTCTGCTTCCGATTGAGGAGGAGGGCCGTCTCAACGACAGCGTACTGAAAGAAAATTTCGTCAATCGTGTCTACGTCTATCACCGCTGGAGAAAGCTACTGTCTACACAGTTGACGCCCGCAAGCCTGATCACTTTCCACACTGAGCATAAATATCTGGTTATGGCTCACTCTCAGGCAGCCTATCAACGTCTTGGCAAACTCGTTGCCAATCTGCCTGAAAAGAGATTCGCTACGATTACCGATGATTATATTCAAGAGTTGATGAATACGCTGAAGCGTCGTGTCACCAGAAAAAGACACGTCAATGTACTGCAACATATCATGGGCTATCTGAAAGAGTGTATCAGTCGCGATGACAAAGCTGAATTATCGGCCAGCATCGAGTCCTACCGACGGGGCGAAACACCTCTCATCGTACCGATCACCTTGCTCAGGCACTACTTCAGGCTCCATCCTGACAGTTACATGTCAAAACAGGTCTATCTTCAGCCACACCCGGATTCCTTGGGACTCAGAAATAGCATTTGAAACAACCCGGAGTATCTGAATGTAATCATGATGGTCCGATGCATTCCCAGAATATGTTCCCGGCACATTTCCCATTAAACGGACTGAATTTCAATGAGAGTTCTTTTACAGGACTTCTCCGGATCCTGGAATGACCGATGCCATTTCAGGTTAGTTCACCAGACTCGACCTCTTGCACAAACAGCCTTGAATCCGCCTCTCTCAGACGTCTGCATACTTCGCGGCCCAGGTTCATATAGATCAATGTATACTGATCTGAATCCGTATTATAAAGTTCTGCCAATTGTGCTGCCGTCACCTGTATCGCGCTGCTGTCCACCAGCGCCACAACCTCTGCACTGCGTGGCTTGCAATCCATCAGCGCCATTTCGCCGAAGCAGTCCCCCTCACGCAGTTCTCTCAGTTTGTAGCAGTTTCCATTCCAGTAACGATAGACTGCCACCTCTCCCTGTTCGATGATATATATGGAATTATCCAGATCACCTTCACGGAAAAAATAACCACCTTTAATCACCTCAACACTCTTAGCCTTGTCGAGTATCGAATTGAGTGTTGCTTCACTTACACCACCAAATATCGGCATCTCCTGCAGGATTCGCAATTTATCAGGCAACATTCTTTACCCTCCCGCATCCGTTGTCATGTCCTCGTAAGAAAGGATTAGCACACAATAGCCAACTGATCTACGTAATCTGAACATCGTTAGTATGATGATAAAGAGTAGTCGATATAGTGGGTGTCGGTTCAAAACAGCGACTAATAAACTAAAATCAATAAAAAAATGCGCTGTAACCACCGGTTATTGATTGATGCTTCTTGACTCGGTCCACTGCTTTTGCAATTTAGTATTCAGCCAGACAGCCTCCAGGTAGGGAACGACACCATGAATGACACATTTGGTCTTGTTATTATCGGAGATGAAATACTTATTGGTAGTAGAGAGGACAGTCATCTCGCTCATTTCAAGCAACTGCTAGAGCATAAAGGTCTGCGCTTAAGCCGATGCTGGTTGCTGCCGGATGAGGAAACCAGCCTGATCGATCATTTGAGTTTTTCCATGGCCCAGGCTGATCCTGTATTCGTCTGTGGTGGTATCGGTGCCACGCCGGATGATCTGACCCGGGCCTGTGCCGCCGCAGCTGCCGATGTCCCACTGGCACTTCACCCTGAGGCAGTCGCGTTGATTGAGGAGCGCTATGGAATGGAAGCCCGTCCAAACCGCATACAGATGGCGAATCTACCGCACGGTGCAAAGCTCATCCCCAATCCCTACAACCAGATCCCGGGCTTTTCTCTCAATCAGCACTATTTTTTACCTGGGTTTCCGCAGATGGCCTGGCCAATGGCCGAGTGGATATTGGATGAATACTATCCCGCAACAAATCTCACACTGAATGAACGCTCACTGCAAGTCCTCGACACACCTGAGAGTGCGCTTGTTGACATTATGAAGTGTTTCAACGAGCGTTTTCCCGGAATCAAACTCTTCAGCCTTCCAGTACTCGGTGAAAATGGATACGTTGAACTCGGTATTCGCGGCAGGGGCGATTTAGGGCAGGCTTTTACGGGCCTGCAAGAGAGCTTGCGGGCCAAGCAGATCCCTTTTCGCTGACAGGGTGTAATGCAACTTCACCATCAAACGCTCATATTAACGAGGCCAAGGCTTGGGTTACCTCGTCACTATGAACTTTTGGATCAACCTTACGGAATATTTTGGCGATACAACCGGTTGGATCAATAATTACCGTATGACGCTTGGCCAGTTTTACTGGTCCCAGTTTAAAGAGTGCGCCATAGCTGGCAGCAACTTCTCCTGTGTCGTCCGACAGCAGAGGGAAAGCGATATTGAATTTATCTGAAAACCGCAAATGGCTTGCCACGCCATCCGTACTGATCCCCAGTAAAGCGACACCCATTTGATTCAACCGGGCCAACTCATCTTGAAATGCACAGGCCTCCTTGCTGCAGCCGGGTGTATCATCTTTAGGGTAGAAATAGAGTACCAACCAGCGTCCGCGATAATCATCCAGGCCATGCAATTTTCCACTCTGATCGGACAAACTGAAGCCCGGTGCGGGTTGATCTACCCTGGCCTGGCAGATTGCCCGACTGAGCGAGAATACACCCACTGCAAATGGCAGCTGTGAATACCGAGTGAACATGATGGCAGCTCTCTAGGTTCAATCAGAGATCGAAATCAGATCAATTACCTTAATTAATTTACGGCATATCAGACAGCATTTTTATGCAGTGGATTGCTACAAACTATATATACTTCACTGCCTGTAAAAACAGATCATACGTGATCCCTCTCATCGATTCGAGTTATTTGCCTCGGGTGTTGTTTGTCCACTTCATAATAATTTACACTGCATGAACAAATCTCTATTAAAATGAATAGATCACACAGCCGAAAAAATCAGGGAGCGGCATCATGAAGGTTGCACTACTGGGCGGCACTGGTTTTGTCGGACACTACCTGACAGAGAAATTACTGCAACATGGTCATATGCCCAGGCTGTTGGTCAGAGAGGGCTCGCCACATTTTTCCAAGCAAACTCAGCCTTTTGAGTGGGTACGCGGTGACATCGAGGACAACAAGACACTCCGTCGTCTGCTCACCGGGGTTGATGCCGTAATCTACAATATCGGGATTCTCAGAGAAAATCCCTCGAAGGGAATAACATTCGAAAAGCTCCAATATGAGTGGGTTGTCAAGACAGCCGAGCTGGCGAACGATCAGCAGGTGAAACGTTTTATACTGATGAGCGCCAATGGCGTCGAACTCGGATTGACACCCTATCAGAAGACAAAATTGGCAGCGGAAAAGCATCTTCCCGGCAGCGGTCTTGATTGGACTGTTTTTCGTCCTTCCGTAATCTTCGGGAATCCTTACGGAAAATTGGAATTCGTCACTATGCTGAAGCGGGACATCATAGACTCTCCCCTGCCCGCGCCACTTTTTTATGAAGGCCTGCTACCGTCCAATCCCGGCGGTTTTCAGCTGTCTCCAGTGCATGTCGAGGATGTCGCCGAGTGCTTTGTGTCATGCCTAGATAAGCCTGAGACTTTCAGCGATATCTATACCCTGGGAGGTCCACAGAACCTGACCTGGAAAGAGATACTGACCATCATTGCCGACACCCTCGGAAGAAGGAAACTTATGTTGCCAGTACCTGCTTTTGCACCCACCTTGGCGGCAACAGCACTCGATAGATTTCCATGGTTTCCAATCAGTCGCGACCAGATTCGCATGCTATTGAAAGGGAATATCTGCAGTGGCGAGAGAATCTTCAATCTCTGTGATATACAGCCTCATAGTTTTGACAAAGAGACCCTGAACTATATCGCTGCCCAACCCGGTGAAGGATAGATAGAGCGAAATCAGGGTTGATCACTCTATGAAGAGGCTTCGCGGTTTGACGGATTGAATATTTTCAATATCAGATAACCGATGACCGCCGAGAGACCGGAACCGAGCAATATGCCGAGCCGGTCACCCATGATAATGCTGCTTGTTCCACCCTGTTCAAATGCCAGCGAAGCGATAAAGAGGCTCATGGTGAAACCGATTCCGCACAAAATTGTGGTGGCATAAAAACCCGACCAGCTGGCCCCGTTCGGCAGTTTGGCAAAGCCAAGCACGATGGCAACACCGCAAAACAGCATGATACCAATCTGCTTGCCAACAAAGAGTCCTGCCGCAATGCCCAAGGGTATGGGTTCCAACAGAGCATCAAAGGTCAAACCTGACAAAGAAACACCTGCATTGGCAAATGCAAACAGGGGTACAATCAATATTGCCACCCATTGATGCAGCCCATGCTCCACCTCACGGAGAGGTGAGCGATCGCTGTTTTTGGGATCTTTGATAGGAATCATGAGTCCGAGAATCACACCGGCCAGGGTGGCATGTACACCCGATTTCAATACCGCCACCCAGAGAATCACACCGACCATCACATAGGCTGAGACCCGGGTCACATGCAGCATATTCAGGACAAAGAGGACGACGATCGCCGCCACGGCGATAATCAGACTGGCAAGCGAGAGGTCTGCAGTGTAAAAAATAGCGATGATGATAATTGCACCCAGGTCATCAAAAATCGCCAGCGCCATTAAAAAGACCCGAAGTGAGACAGGTACACGTTTCCCCAATAGAGATATGATTCCAAGAGCGAAGGCTATATCCGTAGCTGCGGGTATTGCCCAGCCATTCAACGCTACCGGATCACTCTGATTCAGCCAGAAATAGATAGCAGCCGGGACCAGCATGCCGCCGATAGCACCCAATCCGGGTAGAATGATCTGATCGAGACGGGAGAGTTCACCTTCAAGAAACTCGCGCTTCACTTCGAGTCCGATCAACATGAAGAATACGGCCATCAAACCGTCGTTGATCCATAACAACAGCGGTTTTGCAAGTTGCAGCTCACCGATGCGAATCTCAACCGGTGTATCCAGTAACGCATCATAGAACCAACTCAAAGGCGAGTTCTCGAGTATCATCGCCAAGATAGCGGCGAATATCAGAAGGATTCCGCTGGAGGAATCCTGGCGCATGAAATCCTGCAGCCACTTGGATATTTCCGATGAATACTCTCTCTCTTTTTCCATATACCGTCGCTTCCCCTAAGATGTAGATTCTTGCAAAATCCTGATTTCAGCTTGTGAAAAACAAGGTTGTCAAGCAAACAGACAATATATCTCTCACGATTAAATTATCAGCCGCATGACGCGATACCAAGTCAACATCCGCTGATTCATCCATTTATATTATCACTACTCCAGCTTAAAATGATCTACATCTCATAGGTGTTTATGTCGCTTTGAGTGGTGATAGTTTTCAATAGCAACGAATGATGCGTCCCGCTGAACCAAGCACACTTCACACATTCACTGTCATGCAAAAAAAAGGGGTGCCTGGCGGCACCCCTAAGAAACCGGTAGAGACTACCGGCGGAGGATCATACTGTTGCGACTGTCAGGAACGCTCATCCAGCCACTTGCCGATTGCCGGCGGCACCTGCTTTTGCGCCTTTCCACTGACATAGATACCGATGTGGCCACCCGGGAAGGAGAGCTCGGTGTAGTCCTTGCTGCCGGTCAGGTTGCGCAGTGCACGGGAGGAATCGGGCGGCACCAGGTGGTCCTGTTCGGCATAGATATTGAGTACGGGACAGGTAACATTCTTCAAATCTATCGGGCGGTCACCGATTGTCACACCGCCCTCAAGAAAACCGTTCTTCTGATAAAAATCCTTCACGAATTGCCTGAAAGTCTCGCCCGCCTGATCCGGGCTGTCGAAGATCCATTTCTCCATGCGCAGGAAGTTCTTCAGCTTATCCTCGTCCTCCAACACATCCACCATACTCAGATATTTCTGACCGGTGAGGCTGAAAGGCTTGAGTGAGAGAAAAGTCCAGTTCAGGAGTTCACCCGGCACATTGCCCAGGGTGTCGATCAAAAGATCCACATCCATTTCCTGAACCCACGCGGAGAGCATATTGTCAGGGGTCTGAAAATCGACCGGTGTGACCATGGTGATCAGATTTTTGACTTTGTCTGGATGCAGTGAGGTGTAACAGAGGCTGAAAGCGCCACCCTGACAGATCCCCAGAATATTGATCTTATCGAGTTTATGGCGCTTGCGGATCACATCCACACAGCGGTCCAAATAACCGTTGATATAGTCATCCATGGTCATCGCCCGATCCGCCTCATCGGGATATCCCCAATCTATCAGGTAGACATCCTGTCCCGCCGCAAGGAGATTGCGCACGGTCGAACGATTCTCCTGAATATCCGTCATATAGGGGCGGTTAACCAATGCATAGACAATCAATGTCGGTACGGAGCTCTGTACTACATCGGCGGGCGACTCATAGCGATAGAGCCGTAATTTATCTTCCCGGTAGACCTCTACTTTGGGTGTAACACCCGTATCGATCTTCTCGGAATTCAAAAGATTCTCGACCCCTTTACCCAGCTTGCGGCTGTAGTCATACATCTCTTCGGCCAGCTGATCGGGGCGTATGTTAAATGGTTGCACGTCTAATCTCCTCAAGTCCTAGATCTGCTCGCTACAGCATTTCAGCAAACAGGCCATTTGTTCATTTCACACGGGTGAATCCACTAACGCATGTCACTGCAGTCAGCCTAGCTTTTCTTGGCAGCCGCCTTCTTTTTCGCAACAGCCTTTTTCTTCGGCGTGGAGCTCCTCTTGGCCGGCGCCGCACGCGTTTGTTGCTTGTCAGAGGCACGACTACGCAGTTCGAGCATCTGCTCTTTCAACAGTTCGATCTCGGCATGCATTGCCTTACTTTCACGGCGTGATTCCTGGAGTCTGTCCTGCAGGGTTCGCAGCTCTCTGCGGGTTGGCATATTCATACCACCCAGTGCCTCATCCACCAGCTGTCCAAGCTTATGCTTCAGCGCCATCAGGCTGTTGACCAGGCGACCGTGAATCTTGGCGTATTCAGGCGTCATCACCTGTTCACCATAGACCTCCTCACTGCTTCCAACCCAGAGATCATAGAGTCCACGCGCGCTATCCACCTGATTGCCTTCATCGATCAACGCCTCGATCTTCTCTTTCAATCTATTGGCCGAAAGCAGGCCCAGGTTGGAAAAGAATCCCATGTACTCACCCAGGCAACGCTGGTATTCAACCACTCGCTGTGTCAGTTGCTTATACTGTCTCTCCTCTTCACGGGTGTAGCCGAGACCGGGAGCGCTGAGAAAGCGGTCCAGATCACCCGTATGAGGCATATTGCGCAGTAGGTCACCGGGCATCAGTGACAGTGAGGAGATCATGCGCTGCCAGTTGTCCATCGGCATTTCCCAGAACGCCATCATCTTATGCAGCGCATCGTCACCCGCAGACTCGGTATTCCCGAAAATGCCATCCATGTTTCCGCTAAACAGCTTCTGCAGGTCGGCGACCGTACGATTGGCCGCATCCATCCAGTCATTACTCTGACCGGCATTCTTGTAATAGCCCTCTGCCATTCGGAAATAACTTTGGGTCTGTTCCATCATCTTGCTCATGAAATCACGGGTCATATCATTAGCCCCGGGTGACAGGCCCTGCCACCAATGCTCCATGGCGCTCTCCAGAGGCGATTTTGCCGGCTGCTTCATGCCCATTGCCTGACGGCTCATATCGGTCCAGGTTTCCCAGTATTTCTGCTGGGTCTTCATCCAGTCCTCGTTCCAGAATGCAGATTCACTCATGGTCTAGTCCCGTGTTTGCGACGCAGTGTCGATTAATATCATTGATTGAATGTGTCGAAGTAAGGCCCGGTTGAATCCAGATAGCCGAACGGCCATCCCAGACATAAAAAAACCTAAACTCAACACTCATGCCTAAATAAGCTAGCAATAAAATTTGTGCGCTGCAACATTTTTTGCTACAACTTAGGCAGCATTCAGCATTCAGATACCCAGAAAGCTGATGTGAAACGCCATTCGGTGTCCGTTTTGAGCGTTATGACGGACCATTCAATAAACATAAAACATGAGGATTACCCAACGTGAGTGAGAATATCGTCATCGTCGGCGCAGCCCGAAGCGCCATCGGTTCGTTTGGTGGCAGCCTGGCTGGTATTCCTGGCCATCAGCTGGGAGCATCTATCATCAAGGGCCTGCTAGAGCGTACCGGTGTCGGGCCGGAACAGGTAGATGAAGTGATTCTTGGCCAGGTCCTGACCGCAGGAACCGGACAGAATCCCGCCCGTCAGGCGGCCATTGCAGCCGGATTACCCGTTGAAACATCATCCCTGACCATCAATAAAGTCTGTGGCAGCGGCCTAAAAGCTGTACATTTAGCTATGCAGGCCGTGGCTTGCGGTGATGCCGAAATCGTCATTGCCGGGGGTCAGGAAAACATGAGCATGGCGCCGCATCTACTGCCCAATTCACGCAATGGCAGTAAAATGGGCGATTGGAAAATGATCGACAGCATGATCGTCGATGGCCTTTGGGATGCATTCAATAACTATCACATGGGCACCACAGCCGAGAATATCGCAGGTAAATTCAATCTCAGCCGTGAAGATCAGGATGCCTTTGCCGCCGCATCGCAACAGAAGGCGGAGGCGGCACTGAATGAGCGTGTATTCGCTGATGAGATCATTCCTATCGAAATCCCACAACGACGAGGGGATCCCATCGTCTTTGATCGTGATGAGTTTCCGCGTCCGGGCACAACGGCCGAGTCCCTCGGCAAACTGCGCCCTGCCTTTTCCAAGGAAGGAAGCGTCACTGCAGGTAACGCCTCGGGAATCAACGATGGGGCTGCTGCTGTCATGGTGATGACCGAGTCCAAGGCAAAAGCGCTGGGGCTCACACCGATGGTACGGGTCGTCGCCTTTGCATCGGCCGGTGTTGATCCCTCAATCATGGGCACCGGCCCCATTCCCGCCTCTACCAAGTGTCTGGACAAGGCAGGGTGGAAGGTCGATGACCTTGATAGGATCGAGGCAAACGAAGCCTTTGCGGCCCAGGCCATGTGTGTAAATCAGGAGATGGGCTGGGATAGCTCGAAGGTGAACGTCCACGGAGGTGCCATTGCCTTGGGACACCCGATTGGGGCATCCGGCTGCCGTGTGTTGGTCACCCTGTTGCATGAGATGAAACGCAGCGGCTCCCAGAAAGGCCTCGCAACCTTATGTATCGGGGGCGGCCAGGGTGTCGCCATGGCGGTCGAAAAAGTCTGAAGCAAGCCTGAAAATGCTGGTTACTGCTGAAAAAAGCGGTTTTTACCTGCAGATGGGTTGGGTATGGCGGGACCATGCCCACCCCATCATCAGTTCCGGCACCCCAGTCCCGATAGCCTGAAAAAGTGGATTTGCCGCTGATTTCCACACTTTCAGTACCTCATTTAATATTCTCAGTGCCTTGTTTGAGGTAAACTGGTCGTCAACGATATCCAGGAACAGTTGCAGGGTCATGTCTGAGCGCATCATAAAGAAATATCCCAACCGTCGGTTGTACGATACTGAACAAAGCAAATACATCACATTGACGCAGCTCCGCCAACTGATCATCAGCGGTGAATCGATCAAAGTCGTGGATTCCACCTCCGAGGAGGACATAACACGCAATATCCTGCTACAGATAATCCTGGAGACGGAATCTGGCGGTCAGCCCCTATTCACCGCCAACATGCTTTCCCAGATCATCCGTTTCTATGGCGGCACCCTGCAAGGGATTTTCGGCAACTATTTGGAGCAGAGCCTTGGGCTCTTTACAGCGCAGCAGGAGCAGCTAAAAAAGAATCTGGGCGAAGACCCGTTTACTGCGATGACAAATCTGGCCCAGAGCAATATGAAAATGTGGACCGATTTGCAGAAAGATTTTTTGACAGCCGCAGGTTTTCCCAACACAAAAAAAGAAGATTCCTAGTATCCCCCCCTTAAATCACACCATAACTTCTTGATATTAATAGTATTAATCAAGATCCTCATAAGCATACCCAAGAAATCGCATGAAAAACAGAAAATTTGTGCGGTGCACAAATTTCTCTTGACAGCCGCTTTCCAGTGGACTATGCTGCACTGCAACAATGCTGCAATGCACAACCAACAGGAGCGTATATCATGGCTAAAGCGAAAGAGAACATCGAGATGATTAGTGATTTCAACACTGCCGGTTACGAGAGTTTCCGTCAACTGAGCGACATCAGCCTGAAGGCTTGGAATCAGGTTATGGAAGCTCAGATGAACACCCTGAACACCCTCATGAACACCAGCATGGAACAACTGAAGCTTGTTTCCGAAGCCAAAGACTACCAAGAGGTCGTCCGTGGTCAGATGGATCTTTCCCGTAAACTGGGTGAAGACCTGATGAGCAAGACCCGCGAGGCTGTCGAGCTGAGCCAGAAGACCGGCGAAGAGGTCCGCGGCTGGTATGAGAGCAACCTGGCAACCGCAAACGAAAAGATCAGCAAAGTCGCTGAGAAGGCCGCTTAATCGCGCCATTGCTTGATTGACCTATCGATAACCGGCGGCCCTGCCGCCGGTTTTTCATTAACCTGAATCTGTAGCTTGATCGGTGATGAAGCATGCAGGCACCTGATTCGACTACAGGGATAATGTTGCAGGAAGAACGGCTTAATCAGATTGAATTGGGTATTTTTTGCCAGAGCGGTCAATTAGTTTAATAACGCTAACTGGTCACTCTAGAGATTTAGGCTACCAGACATTGAGGAAGTATAAGAATGAGCTGTAAAGATAAACTCGCTGTAGTCACTGGTGGTATGGGCGGTATCGGTACCGCGATCTGTTTACGTCTCGCCCGGGAAGGGGCAAAAGTCGTCGCCACCTGCCATCCATCGGAAGTGGACCAGGTGGATAGCTGGGTAGAGAAACAGAAGGATCAGGGCGCGGAAGTTGATGTTATTGCTGGAGATGTTTCCACCTCTGAGGGCGGGTCCGCTTTGATGAGTGAGATTGTCGAAAAATACGGTTCGGTGGATATCCTGGTCAACTGTGCCGGTATCACCCGGGATTCGACCATGAAAAAGATGACCTCTGAGCAGTGGGATGCAGTCATCGATACCAATTTGAGCAGTGCCTTCTATGTTACCAGTCCAGTCTGGAACGGCATGATCGAACGTGGATTCGGCCGGGTCATCAATATCTCTTCGGTGAACGGTCAGAGGGGACAATTCGGTCAAGCCAACTACTCTGCAGCCAAGGCGGGTATGCATGGTTTTACCATGGCACTGGCCTACGAAGGTGCAGCAAAGGGTGTGACGATCAATACAATTTCACCAGGCTATATCGAAACCGCGATGACCGCAGCAATGCGGGATGACGTTCGCGACGCCATAATCAGTGGTATACCCATGCGGCGCATGGGGCAGCCAGAGGAGATTGCTCATGCCGTGGCCTTCCTGGCAGACGACTCGAGTACCTATATAACTGGCGCCAATCTGCCTGTCAATGGTGGCCTGTTTATCCATTAATCATATCACTTCTCCCTCAAGTGATCTTTCCTACCCGGCATCCCCTGCCGGGTTTTTTTTTAGAAACAGGTAACAGTGCATCCGACAGTTTTAATCGGAAGCGGTAACCCGCCGGAATATCGGAGAAATCAGGTGGAAGGATTGGTCTCGTCTGAATCGTTAGCCGTTTTTGACGCTTAGCATTAACGACCGGCACACCAAGTTGCTCGTCATGCCATGAGGGAAGTCCGGTTTCAAGTGATCGGATGACATCAAAATAGGTCCAAGCGTGCTCAAAACCCGATATCGTAGGGATCACTATCAAATGGATCAGGCCATGCAGGATCTTCAGGCCATGTATTCAGCTGTTCTCGTAGTTTCAACATGCCGCTACTCCGCGATTAACCTCTTACTAAAATATATGCAATAAAACTGCCAACATAGTAACCCTTTGATTTATTGCTTGCTTATACGAAATTGCTGAAAATTTTCTAAGTGCTTTGTAAAGAAAATCGACGGTGATGCCATTAAAAAAATCGTAGATTCGTTAATATTCAACAAAATTTCGCTATCTTATTGATTGAAATACAATCCGATTTTGATCAGACCTGTCAAACTAACCGACACCTTATGTGGCTACAAGATGTTGGATTTCTGGAATAAAACGAGCGAAGGATCGGTGAGTGGCTATGCAAAAGTTCCTGTTTGGATTGGCGATAACCGCACTCTTGTTGGGTCTGCTTTGGCCATGGATCGATAAAATCCCTTTTGGACGATTACCGGGTGATATTGTGGTGGAGCGGGAAAACTTTCGTTTTCACCTCCCCTTAACCAGCATGCTGCTGGTAAGCGCACTGATCACTCTCATTTTATGGCTGATTCGCCGCTAGGGTTTTTCACGCCCAATTGCCTGTCAACAGCAAAATCTCTGACTATTCACAGGCACTGAAGTAGTCAGAGTCATCGACCAATGCATCACGACATTGCGCGCTCGCATAGGTGAATCCGCCTGGAACACTGTGCATGTCCTGCTGCTCCATTGAGATCAGCTGGCTCGCTGCATTACAGGCCTCTCTTGATGCGCATTGATTATCACCACCACATACCCTGTTTCGCAGTTTTTCACAGGGTGTCTCATGCCCGGGCGAACGTCTATCGCAGGCCTGAAAAAAGGTCTCATTTCCCAATGCTTCAAGGCAGTGTGTGGAGCTTTCAAGAATAACGCCTGACCAACTGCTGCTCAGCTCACTACGCTCCATCGCAAACAGTTGGCGTGCGGGATCGCATGCGGGACTGGAATCGCACTCATTGTGCATACCGCAAACTTTTTTCACCAGCTGCATGCATGCAGCATTCAGGCGATCTCGCTCCTGTTCCCGCTGAGCATCGATAATGACTCGGTCTTTGACGACAACACCATCGCGTACAATGATTACTGCCCCGTTGTCGAGTTTGTGTACTCCATCCCATAGTGGGGTGGTCTCTCCCCCTGCGGTACGGGACACCTTATTGGTATCCGAATCGATGGAAATATGGCTGCCATCCTGTAGTTGACCTTGCCACGATGAGGTATCGGCAAATACCGCAAGAGGCAATATGCAAAATACTGTGATGATGTGGCGCAACTGCATGCTACTCACCCTTCGCAATTCATCTATTTCAGCATCAGAATATCATAATTTTTCCCTTAAGCTGAGTGGTTCGAGCAATCCCCCATTAGCCCCTTCGCCAGGCATGGTATTGCTCCACCCATGACAAAACCTTTTCCGGCTTATGGGCGCGTTTCCAGGCTCCGGCGGCATATTTGTTGGCCTCGAACAGCGTCGGGTAGATATGAATCGTGCCGAGTATCTTGTTCAAGCCAAAGCCGTGCTTCATGGCTGCAGTGAATTCTCCGATCAATTCACCTGCATTCTCGCCCACGATAGTTGCCCCAAGCACCCGGTCCTTACCGGGTGGCGTCAGTACCTTCACCATACCGTGGGTCTCACCTTCCGCAATCGCCCGATCCAATTCGGAAAGATCGAATTTCGTTACCTCGTACTCGATACCCTCCTGATTCGCCTCTTGTTCATTGAGCCCCACCCGCGCCACCTCCGGATCGGTAAAGGTCGCAAACGGGATCACCGAGTAGTCCACCTTAAAGCGACGAAATATCCCAAACAGGCTGTTCACCGCCGCGTACCAAGCCTGATGGCCGGCGGTATGGGTGAACTGGTATGGACCCGCCACATCGCCACAGGCATAGATAGTTGGAATGGATGTCTGGAGGTACTCATCGGTCTCAATGGTACCATTCGGGTTGAGTGCCACATTCAACTCCTCAAGGCCGAATCCGCTGGTGTTGGGTTTCCGGCCAACGGCAACCAGCACCTGATCGAACGGCACTTTTTTCTGTTTGTCATTGTGTTCACAGATCAGCAGATTTTCACCCTCCTCTTTGACGAATTCCACCGCCTTGTGCCCAACCAGCAGGTTGATGCCTTCCTCCTTGAATTGTTGCGTCACCAGGTCCACAACATCGTCATCCTCTCGTATCATCAACCTGGGCATCATTTCGACAATGGTGACTCTGCTGCCGAATCGGGCAAAGGCCTGAGACAACTCACATCCTATCGGACCGCCACCCAATACCAGCAGTCTTTCAGGAAGTTCGCGCAATTGCCAAAGATTGTCCGAAGTAAGGTAATCGAATTGATCAATGCCGGTTATCGGCGGCACGAAGGGGCCGGCACCTGTGGCAACAATGATATGAGGGGTTCGAATTTCTATGCCGTTGACCTCCACGCTGTAGGGTGATGTGATACGCGCCTCACCCTCGATGACCTCCACTCCGAGCCCCGTATAGCGTTCCACGGAGTCGTGAGGCTCAACCTCCTTGACGACTCTTTGCACCCGTTCCATGATGTTACTGAAGTTGTACTTGACATCAATGGCATCAAAGCCCCACTCCTGAGCCCTGCGACTCTGGCTCAGGATGCGCGCGCTACGGATCAGTGCCTTGGAAGGCACGCAACCTGTATTCAGGCAGTCACCCCCCATCTTATGTTTTTCGATCAGCGTCACCTGCGATTTCACAGCCGCGGCAATATATGCCGAGACCAGTCCCGCGGAACCGCCCCCGATCACCACCAGGTTTTGATCAAATGCATCCGGTCGTTCCCAATCTTTCAAAGCCTTGCGTTGTTTTAACAGTGTGACTAACTTTTTTGCCAGTAACGGAAAGAGCCCCAGCAATACAAAGGATCCGATCAAAGCCGGTGAGAGAATTCCGGATGCTGAATCGAGAGTGGCGAGCTGTGTACCCGCATTTACATAGACCACTGTTCCAGCCAACATACCGACCTGGCTGACCCAATAGAAGGTCCAGGTACGGATAGGCGTCAAACCCATCAACAGATTGATCACGAAAAAAG
This sequence comes from Candidatus Thiodiazotropha sp. LNASS1, assembly GCF_964212655.1. Lineage (NCBI taxonomy): Bacteria > Pseudomonadati > Pseudomonadota > Gammaproteobacteria > Chromatiales > Sedimenticolaceae > Candidatus Thiodiazotropha > Candidatus Thiodiazotropha sp. LNASS1. Next base: position 1,536,783 of record NZ_OZ156465.1, read on the forward strand.
GAAAAATCGGTACCAACCTCAGGGTGAAGAGATAGAAGGCGCCATCCTTCCGCATGCCCTCATTGATCGCCTTTAAACGGTCACCATAACGATTCTGCACCGTATCCTTAAGCAGAAAACGGGCAATCAGAAAAGCAAGTGTGGCACCGATAGTGGAGGCAAATGAAACCAATACCAAGCCCCACAACAAGCCGAAAACCGCACCTATTGCCAAAGTCATGACAGCCGCACCGGGAAGTGACAGCGCAGTGACCGCCACATAAACGATAAAGAAAACCACCGTGGCCAGTAATGGGTGTGAATCCTTCCACGAGATGATCCCATCTCGTTGGGATTTCAGATAGTCGAGCGTCAGGACCTTGTCCAGATCGAACAGAAAAAAGGCGAACACCAGCAGTGCCACTATGAGCAGGACGATCAGTTTACGGGGATTCATGGGCTTGTACCTTGCTAAACAATATGCGTTTTTTTTGATCTACGCTCTATCCTAGCAGATGGATTCAAAAGGGTTTGTACAGGAATTCAACAATCCTACAACGAGTGATTACGAAAAATCGCGTATCCCCAGGAGTAAAGCAGTCCATTCCAAACCGCAGTGGGGAAGTGATTCGGTTGAAAGCCCAAACTTACAATGCTGAGAAATGAATAGATGAATCAAGGAAGCTCAGAGCAAATCTGATCGAGTCAAAATGTGAACGATTTTTCCTTGATCAAGGTGTCAATTGCATATGAATGTCGGCCGTTTACCATGGCCGATAAAATAGAGGTGGCTTTTTTCAGCTGCGAGGCAACCGTCCATGACTTATTCAGAGCTTTTTTGGTTATGGTAGTGAAACCGGTTGTTCCAGGACTGATTTCAACGGAGCCACTTCATCCGAAACAGTGCTTTTATTGGCCACATCACTATAAGCCTGGTGGAGCTTTTCACCATCTTCTGCGGTCTCTGGTAAGGTTATGCCGAGATGTGCCTTCAATTTATTGATACCTACAATCAGGCGATATTGGGAGAATATGTGATCGTACCAGGTCTTGGCTTTTTCTCTTTTTGCCTCATACAACTCATTCTCAGAGTCCAGCAAATCGAGCAATGAGCGTTTACCGAGGTTAAACTGCCAGGCATAGGCATCACGGGTCTTTTCACTGGCAAGCACATGTTCCTGTTGAAACACCAGTTGCTTTTGAGTGACATCATAGGCTGACCACGACAACCGGACACTTTCCACAACCTGGCGATAGGTGTTGTTGCGGATCTCTTTTGCTTCGTTGACCAAATGGGCATTTTGCCTGTTACGCGCCCGATCCTTACCGCCGGCAAACAGATTGTAACGCATCCGAAGCATTGCCGTGACATCGTCATCACGCCCTTCCACGCCATCCAGGTCATCACCGTACCTTGCCCCGAGTTCTAGATCCAGGCGCGGATAGTGAGCACTTTTGGATGCCTTGTACTGAGCCACAGCAGCAGTCACATCAGCATTTGCTGATTTCAATGTCGGATGATTTTCAAGTGCAAGCTGTATGGCAGCATCCTGAGTTTGCGGCAGAATCTCATTCACTGCAGCTATGGGTTTGAGAGCTTTCGGCAGCAACCCCACCACGCGTAGAAAGTTTGTCTCTGCGTCTTTGAGATTCACTTCGTCCGATAACATATTTGCCGAGGCAGAAGCACGTCGGCCTGTAATCTGTGCCAGGTCAGAGGTTCTGCCAACACCGGAATTGCTTCTAAGCTCCACCTGATCGTAGATTCTTGCATGGGCCTGCAGATTTTCCGATGAAAGCGCCATGAGATCCCGATGCAGAAGTACTTGTATATAGGTATCTACAGCTTTAAGTCCAAGTTTTTCACTGGCGCTCTCAAGCACTCTTTGCTGTGCTTCAACCCTGGCATTCTGACGATCTACCTCACTTTGAGTGGCAAATCCGTCAAACAACATCTGATTCAGCGTCAAACTGGCTTCTTTACGAGTCAGAGAGCGATAGTCATCACCGCTGGCCCGGGTCGTATTATTGTCTGTCCGCTCATACCCCGCTGCTGCGTTCAAGTCGATAGACGGCATATAGCCAGATTTTGCTTGATCCAATTCTTCAAGACGGGATAGATGCTGGTTGGACTCAACCAGCACTTCAGGATTGGTTATGATTGCATGCTCCACCGCTGTACGCAGATCCAAAGCATATGCAGGACTAAAAAGAATAAAAAACAGAGCTGTAATACTAGACTTCACTAACAAGTTGCCAACCATATATACGTTAAATTTACAATCACTTTTAATTATTGTGAACCAGTCAGCATTCAATATCGGCATATTAGCAGCTAACTTAAACGCTAGATTAAGAGTATTTCCATTGCGTGAAGCATAGTGCCGGTTTCGCTACCGTCCTTCTTCAACAATCAATCCCATTCGACCGTCAAATACCAAACCTTGTCTGCGCGAATTAGCTTACTATGAAGCATTTTTTATTTAAATACAATTAGTTACAATAATATACACAATCTACATACACGAATATCAATTATCAAGCTGCCCGCTGTAAAACTATGTGAATTTTGAATTGCACACCCTACTACCCTCACCACAAAAAAAGGGCCCGCTTGGGGCCCTTAACTGTATACATTCGATTCAGCTGCGACGAGTCAAACAATCGTCACATTCACCTGATCTTCTATCAACAGGGTCACGCTATCATCCGTATTGAGATACTCGGTAAAGGTGTGACCATTTTGGGTGACTGTATTTCCGGACTCGTGCCAATCGCTCGTCAGTTCCACACTGTCAGAGGTATCACCCAGAATCTCCAGCAAATTATCATTGTCAGTCATTGTCAACACATCAGATACACTCAGATTCATGATGTCGTGATTACCTACTGTGAGATCTATCCTCTCAATGTTTCTGATATTGGATATGCTACTGAAGTCAAGGTCATTGTTATCAGGTGCAATGAGTGTGTCGAAACCGGCATTCCCAGTGATGAGACTATCTGCAGAATCGAAGATCAGCGTGTCATTTCCACTGCCGCCGCGTAATTGGTCACTCCCGGACCCACCGTCAAGAACATCATCACCGCCACGACCTCGCAAGGTATCATTCCCTTCATATCCAGATAGATACTCATCTGCAGCAGTACCCCTCAGGATATCAGCGAGAGCCGATCCATCGATACTTTGGTAACCGCCGACAGTTATGGTCAGCGTCGCACTGGAAACATCGCCATCCTCATCCGTAATCGAATAGCTGAACGATTCAGTAATCGTTTCTCCGGGAGCCAAATCATCTTTGGTCTCTCGGTTCAATTGGAATGAATAGATACCACTGGAGTTAACCGTCAGATTGCCATATGGGCTTGATGTGTCACCCCAGATGACATTGGATGTAGATCCATCACCACCTGTTATGTTTGACACGCTTCCGGTAACCACAGGAAGAGGGTCAGTGGAAACGATACTACCCATGATCTCAAACGGGTTCACTGCCTGTTCGTCTGTTCGAATTGTGGATACGATCTGACCATTGGTATCCATGAATCCATCAACTCTGACCTCATACTCCTGACCGCCAATGGAAATCGTCACCGCTTGAGCGGGCAGCGTTATGATATCTCTTGGATCGGCACCGTTATTTGGTGTCTCATTATGATCCATCAAGACATCGAACTGTACTGTAGTCGGGATACCATTAACCACCACATCCATTTCAATGGTGAGAGTGACCTGATCCAGTGTGGATGAGTTGCTATATATAGGCCAGTTATTATGCGAAAAATCCGCTAGCTTGAACGATTCCCCAATCAGCACACTTTCACCACCCCCAGTATATACTGGGTTGTCTACCAAACTATATCCTGATTGAGATCCACCACTTGGGACACTGCCCCATAACAGATTGTCAATAAATCCGTCTGTATCCGTATCTTGCTCGGTTACATCTCCCGTGCCATTGATGAACACAGGATTGGTCCAACCAGCAGCGAGATTCTGTATTCCCAGTGAGTCAACTCCGATATACATATTGGCGGAAATATTACCTGCTTTTGGAGCATCATCTTCAAGCTGAATAGTAAGTGGTGCAGACACACTATCCGTACCATCATCTACAGTAACATCCACAACGAAAGAAATAACATCTTCCTGGCCGACAACCGGGTGATCCACCCTATCGGATAATGTAACAGTATAATTTCCAGCCTGATCTATGGATATGCGTAAAACTTCTGAACCAACAGCAGAACCTATGAGCATATCAGTCCCGTCACCCGTCCAGGTTATGGGCTGACCATAAGATGTCATAATGACTCCAGGCTCTGCCAATGATACGGTCAAGGTATCTCCTTCAGGATCACTTATAGACATACTACCGCTATCAGTGACACTATCTGTTGTATCAGTTGGTGTGCCTGTGTTATCAGGCATACCGTAAACCAGACCCTCTTCTGAAACTGCAGCTGTTGCAGGAGTTATTTCAGGCAGATCATTCACTTCATTAACAGTGACCGTCACCGTGGCGGTATCAGTGCCACCGTTACCATCGTCGATGGTGTAGGTGAAGGTGTCGGTGCCATTGAAGTCTGGGTCCGGCGTGTAAACAGGGTTACCTGATACCGAATCGATTGTGACGGAACCATTGGTACCTTGAGTTACCGCTGTCACGGTCAGGCTGTCGCCATCCGGATCGCTGTCGTTCGGTAAAACATCGACAGTGACAGAAACATCCTCATCCGTATCTATAGCGTCATCCACAGCCACAGGGGCGTCATTCACGGCACCTACAGTCACGGTGACGGTCGCGGTATCGGTCCCGCCATTGCCATCGTCGATGGTATAGGTGAAGGTATCGGTACCGTTGAAGTCCGCATTCGGGGTATAGACCGGGTTACCTGAAACAGGGTCAATCGTAACACTACCGTTGGTGCCCTGAGTCACGGCAATGACTGTCAGAGTGTCACCGTCTGGGTCACTGTCGTTTGGTAAGACATCCACCGTCACTGGGGTGTCTTCGTTAGTGCCGACCGCATCATCGGTAGCGATCGGCGCGTCATTCACGGCACCCACTGTTACGGTCACAGTGGCGGTATCAGTGCCGCCATTGCCATCATCGATGGTGTAGGTGAAGTTATCCGTGCCATTAAAGTCAGCATCCGGCGTATAGACCGGGTTGCCACTCACCGGATCAATGGCAACCGAGCCATTGGTGCCCTGAGTCACAGCAGTGACCGTCAGGGTATCACCGTCTGGATCGCTGTCATTCGGCAAGACATCCACTGTAACAGGTGTATCTTCGTTGGTGCCTACCGCATCGTCGGTAGCGATCGGTGCGTCATTCACGGCACCCACAGTTACGGTGACTGTGGCAGTGTCAGTGCCGCCATTGCCATCGTCGATGGTGTAGGTAAAAGTGTCGGTGCCGTTGAAGTCTGGGTTCGGTGTGTAAACAGGATTGCCTGATACCGGATCGATGGCAACCGAGCCATTGGTACCTTGAGTGACCGCTGTCACGGTCAGCGTATCGCCATCTGGATCACTGTCATTGGGCAGTACATTGACCGTGACTGGAACATCTTCATCCGTTCCAATGCTGTCATCCACAGCAACTGGCGCATCATTCACCGCACCTACAGTCACGGTAACGGTCGCGGTATCGGTTCCACCGTTGCCATCGTCGATGGTGTAGGTGAAGGTATCGGTGCCGTTGAAGTCCGCATTTGGGGTATAGACCGGGTTACCTGATACCGGATCGATGGCAACCGAGCCATTGGTGCCCTGAGTCACAGTAGTGACCGTCAGGGTGTCACCGTCCGGATCGCTGTCATTCGGCAGTACATCCACCGTAACAGGTGTATCTTCGTTGGTGCCTACCGTATCGTCGGTGGCGACCGGTGCATCATTCACGGCCCCAACTGTTACGGTGACAGTGGCAGTATCGGTCCCACCATTGCCGTCATCAATCGTGTAGGTAAAAGTGTCGGTGCCATTGAAATCTGGATTCGGGGTGTAGACCGGGTTACCTGATACCGGATCGATAGTAACAGAACCGTTTGTCCCTTGGGTCACAGCAGTGACCGTCAGGGTATCACCGTCTGGGTCGCTGTCATTGGGCAGTACATTGACCGTGACTGGAACATCTTCATCCGTTCCAATGCTGTCATCCACAGCAACTGGCGCATCATTCACCGCACCTACAGTCACGGTGACGGTCGCGGTATCAGTTCCACCGTTGCCATCTTCGATGGTGTAGGTGAAGGTATCGGTGCCGTTGAAGTCTGGGTTCGGCGTGTAAACAGGATTGCCTGATACCGGATCGATTGTGACGGAACCATTGGTACCTTGAGTTACCGCTGTCACGGTCAGCGTATCGCCATCTGGATCGCTGTCATTCGGTAAGACATCGACAGTGACAGAAACATCCTCATCCGTATCTATAGCGTCATCCACAGCCACAGGGGCGTCATTCACGGCACCCACAGTTACGGTGACTGTGGCAGTGTCAGTGCCACCATTGCCGTCATCAATCGTGTAGGTAAAGGTATCGGTACCGTTGAAGTCCGCATTCGGGGTGTAGACCGGATTGCCACTCACCGGATCGATTGTGACGGAACCGTTTGTACCTTGGGTCACAGCAGTGACCGTCAGGGTGTCACCGTCCGGATCGCTGTCATTGGGCAACACATCCACCGTCACCGGGGTATCTTCGTTAGTGCCGACTGCATCATCGGTAGCGATCGGTGCATCGTTCACGGCACCCACTGTCACTGTAACGGTCGCAGTATCGGTCCCACCGTTGCCATCGTCGATGGTGTAGGTAAAGGTATCGGTGCCGTTGAAATCTGCATTCGGCGTGTAAACAGGGTTACCTGATACCGGATCGATGGCAACTGTGCCATTGGTTCCTTGAGTCACAGCAGTAACAGTGAGGGTGTCACCGTCCGGATCGCTATCATTCGGCAATACATCAACGGTGACTGGGGTGTCTTCATTGGTACCGACGGCATCATCGGTGGCGATCGGTGCATCGTTCACCGCAGCCACAGTCACGGTGACGGTCGCGGTATCGGTCCCACCGTTGCCATCGTCGATGGTGTAGGTAAAGGTATCGGTGCCGTTGAAATCTGCATTCGGCGTATAAACCGGGTTGCCACTCACTGGATCAATCGCAACACTACCGTTGGTGCCCTGAGTCACAGCAGTAACAGTGAGGGTGTCACCGTCCGGATCGCTGTCATTCGGTAAGACATCGACCGTAACAGAAACATCCTCATCCGTATCTATAGCGTCATCCACAGCCACAGGGGCGTCATTCACGGCACCTACAGTCACGGTGACGGTCGCGGTATCGGTCCCGCCATTGCCATCATCAATCGTGTAGGTAAAAGTGTCGGTGCCATTGAAATCTGGGTCAGGGGTATAAACAGGGTTTCCTGATACCGGATCGATAGTTACGGAACCGTTTGTGCCTTGAGTCACAGCAGTGACCGTCAGGGTGTCGCCGTCCGGATCGCTGTCGTTTGGTAAGACATCTACCGTGACAGGCGTATCTTCGTTGGTGCCTACCGTATCGTCGGTGGCGATCGGTGCATCATTCACCGCACCTACAGTTACGGTGACAGTGGCGGTATCGGTCCCGCCATTGCCATCGTCGATGGTGTAGGTAAAAGTATCGGTGCCGTTGAAGTCTGCATTCGGCGTATAAACCGGGTTACCACTCACCGGATCAATCGCAACACTACCGTTGGTGCCCTGGGTCACAGCAGTCACGGTCAGGGTATCACCATCCGGATCACTGTCATTCGGCAGTACATCAACGGTGACCGGGATGTCTTCGTTAGTGCCGACCGCATCATCGGTAGCGATCGGTGCGTCATTCACCGCACCTACAGTCACTGTAACGGTCGCGGTATCGGTACCACCATTGCCGTCATCAATCGTGTAGGTAAAAGTGTCGGTGCCGTTGAAGTCCGCATTCGGGGTGTAGACCGGATTGCCACTCACCGGATCGATTGTGACGGAACCGTTTGTACCTTGAGTGACCGCGGTGACCGTCAGGGTATCACCGTCTGGATCGCTGTCATTCGGCAGCACATCAACGGTGACTGGGGTGTCTTCATTGGTACCGACCGCATCATCAGTGGCGATCGGTGCGTCATTCACCGCACCTACAGTCACGGTGACGGTCGCGGTATCGGTCCCGCCATTGCCATCATCAATCGTGTAGGTAAAAGTGTCGGTGCCATTAAAGTCCGCATCCGGGGTATAGACCGGGTTACCTGAAACAGGATCGATGGCAACCGAGCCATTGGTACCTTGAGTGACCGCTGTCACGGTCAGGGTATCACCGTCTGGATCGCTGTCATTCGGCAGTACATTGACCGTGACTGGAACATCTTCATCCGTTCCAATGCTGTCATCCACAGCCACAGGAGCGTCATTGACTGCACCCACAGTTACGGTGACGGTCGCGGTATCAGTCCCGCCATTGCCATCATCAATGGTGTAGGTGAAGGTATCGGTACCATTAAAGTCCGCATTCGGTGTATAAACCGGATTGCCACTCACCGGATCAATGGCAACACTACCGTTGGTGCCCTGAGTCACAGCGGTGACTGTCAGAGTGTCACCGTCTGGGTCGCTGTCATTCGGCAGTACATTGACTGTGACTGGAACATCTTCATCCGTTCCAATAGTGTCATCCACAGCCACAGGAGCGTCATTAACGGCACCCACAGTTACGGTGACTGTGGCAGTGTCAGTGCCACCGTTGCCATCATCGATGGTGTAGGTAAAGGTATCGGTGCCGTTGAAGTCCGCATTCGGGGTGTAGACCGGATTGCCACTCACCGGATCGATTGTGACGGAACCGTTTGTACCTTGGGTCACAGCAGTGACCGTCAGGGTATCACCGTCTGGATCGCTGTCATTCGGCAGCACATCAACGGTGACTGGGGTGTCTTCATTGGTACCGACCGCATCATCAGTGGCGATCGGTGCGTCATTCACCGCACCTACAGTCACGGTGACGGTCGCGGTATCGGTCCCGCCATTGCCATCATCAATCGTGTAGGTAAAAGTGTCGGTGCCATTGAAATCTGGGTCAGGGGTATAAACAGGGTTTCCTGATACCGGATCGATAGTTACGGAACCGTTTGTGCCTTGAGTCACAGCAGTGACAGTCAGGGTGTCACCGTCCGGATCACTGTCATTCGGTAAGACATTGACCGTAACAGGAACATCCTCATCCGTTCCAATGCTGTCATCCACAGCAACTGGCGCATCATTCACCGCACCTACAGTCACGGTGACGGTCGCGGTATCAGTTCCACCGTTGCCATCGTCGATGGTGTAGGTGAAGGTATCGGTGCCGTTGAAGTCTGGGTTCGGGGTGTAGACCGGGTTACCAGATACCGGATCGATTGTGACGGAACCATTGGTACCTTGAGTGACCGATGTCACGGTCAGGGTATCACCGTCTGGATCGCTGTCATTCGGTAAGACATTGACCGTAACAGGAACATCCTCATCCGTACCTATAACGTCATCCACAGCGACTGGTGCATCATTCACCGCACCCACAGTTACGGTGACAGTCGCGGTATCGGTTCCACCATTCCCATCGTCGATGGTATAGGTAAAGGTATCCGTGCCGATAAAATTCGTGTTTGGTGTATAAACCGGGTTACCACTGATTGGATCCATGGCAACCGAACCATTTGAGCCCTGGGTTATGGCGATAACTGCCAGCGCATCACCATCTGGATCACTGTCGTTTGGCAAGACATCTACCGTCACCGGGGTGTCTTCGTTAGTACCCACCGCATCATCAGTGGCAATCGGTGCATCATTCACGGCACCCACAGTTACGGTCACAGTGGCAGTGTCAGTCCCACCGTTGCCATCGTCGATGGTGTAGGTAAAGGTATCGGTGCCGTTAAAGTCCGCATTCGGCGTATAGACCGGATTGCCACTCACCGGATCGATGGCAACACTTCCATTGGTGCCCTGAGTCACGGCAGTGACCGTCAGAGTATCACCATCCGGGTCGCTGTCATTCGGCAGTACGTCAACGGTGATCGGGGTATCCTCGTTAGTCCCCACGGCGTCGTCGATTGCGACAGGCGCATCGTTTACACCACCTACAGTAACAGTCACCGTCGCTGTATCAGTGCCACCATTGCCATCTGTAATTGTGTAGGAAAAAGTATCGGTTCCTGTAAAAGCCGGGGCTGGAGTATAAACAGGATTACCGGTAACCGGATCAATAGTGACTGATCCGTTAGTCCCTTGGGTGACCGAGGTGATGCTCAGCGCATCTCCTTCTGGATCTGAATCGTTCGTAAGTACATCAATAGTGATCGGAGTATTCTCACTTGTACTCGCGCTATCGCCAATGGCAACAGGCCCATCATTTACACCTGCCACTGCAATCATTACTGTGGCTGTATCAAACCCCCCATTTCCGTCACTGACTGTATATGTAAAAGAATCTGTCCCAGTAAAACCGACATTAGGTGTATATTGAAATGAGCCATTCGAATTTTGGACCAGAGTACCATTGGATGGCTGCGTGTTGCCGGTAACTAAGAGCCGATCTCCCTCTGGATCTGAATCATTCCCAAGCACAAAAATACCTACCGGGGTATTCTCCTGAGTTGCGACTATGTCATTTTCAGCATCGGGTGGATCATTAACGGGGATAACGTGAATTATGGAGACTGCGGTATCGCTATTGCCATCACCGTCATTCACTGTAATGTTGATGATACGATCAACAGTTTGTGGATAGTCACTGGTATTAACAAAATGAATTGCTTGAAGGGCTTGTTCATAATCCGCAAGACTTGCTGTGCCCGTTAATGTTACTGAGATTTCATCAACTGTTGCTGTAATGCCATTCGGCAGACCACGCACAATCAAGTGATCAAATGACTGATGATTGGTTAATACTATGGTTGCACTCTCAATATTTGCATCATCGACATCCGTAATAACGACATCTTCGTCCACAATCGATACTGCTGATCCATCCTCAATGAAGGTTGTTTCATAACCGCTTCCAGCCGCACTGCTGTCATCAGCATCCAGATCAATTACCGCAACATCGTTTACACCAATGACTTCAATACGGGCAACCGCAATATCACTATTGAGCTCTCCGTCATTTACCGTAACTTGTATCAGACGAGTCTCAGCAGACGGATTTTGGCTTGTATTCTCAAAGGTAATAGCTTGTATGGCGCTCTGATAGTCTGCCAAAGAAGCTTCACCACTGATTGTGATGGTATGGCCATCGATCACTGCTGACAGGCCCGCCGGCATATTACCAACTGCCAGAACATCGCCCGATTGGGGATTGGTCAGTGTTACTGTTGCACTCTGTAATGTCTCATTATCAACATCCGATACTGAAGCATCAAAATCTGCAATCGAGATTGCAGCATCACCTTCGGTGAAGGTTGTCAGGTAATCATAACCACTGTCAGTCGAATCATTACTATCGAGGTCTACAACTGGGGGATCATTGACTGCTTGAACTGTGATAGTTGTGACAGCCGTGTTACTGTCGAACTCACCATCATTGACTGTCACTTCTATAATTCGAGGTGTTTCGTCAGGGTTTTCTGTGGTATTGATAAACCCAATATCGCGTATCGCCTGGGCATACACTTGCGGTGTTGCAGTTCCACTCAACAATACAGTGATGACTCCGGGCACACTGCTGTCCACCTCAACATTCAAACCGGTAATCGCTGAAACATCCAACTGATCACCAAACTGAGCATTCGTCAATACGATTCTCGCACTTTCCAGTATCGTGCCATCCGGATTGGAGACCTGGATATCCGCATCTGCGATGGGCAAAGGATCGCCATTCTCCGTAAAGTGGCTGAGATAGCCGACACCTACCTGTGAATTGTCGTCACCATCCAGGTCAATGGTGGGCAGAAGGTTAATAATCGTTGACGACTCTTCGGATTGGGCAAAACTGATTGCCAATCCTTCAGTTTCAAATCCGCTCTCGGGTGTTGTCTGAGCACCTGTCCGTTCAATGGTGACAAAACTTGATCCTTCGTTGCCTGTTGGGGATTCACCAGGACCGGCAGCCGGTGCTTCTTGAATGGCTGTTGGGTCTTCACCCAACAAGATTGCCTGTTGAATTGCATCGATTGACGCTGCATATTCAGATCCATCCTCGGGAGTGGTTGTCTGGTAGACGTCGGCATCGAGCAGGCCCTGTGAATTACGGCCCAAGGTCAAATTGCCACCGTCATTGAAAACAATCTCGATACTCCCGAGCTCACCTGTCGCGATCTGCTCATCGGCAAAGACAAGGTCGCCAACCTGGAGAATTCTGGTAACGCCATCACTGCCGGTTGCCTTCACTTCACCAATTACCTGGCGAACGAAACCAATAACCTGTCCGGTTGTCTGGGTTGCTTGAGTAGCCATCTTTGCCTCTACGATTCAGATCAATTTAGTTTGCTATGAGGATCAGGCAGACACACCTGGTCACCCTATCAGGGATAATTTTCGTTAAAAAACACCAGCTCGCCTATTGTACCTTGGTACAATATGTATCTTTTTGATTTAATTGATAATATTTTGAGAATTATGGAAACCGTGATCAACTGTTGATCAACAGGCCAAGCTGGAGGCGATCTTTAGTCGATGTTTTCCTAAAAATAGAGCTGAGATGGGCTTTGACAGTTCTTTCAGTGATGTCGAGTTTTTTGGCAATCACCTTGTTACTATCTCCGGAACCTACAAGTTGCGCTATCTCACGCTCACGATCAGTTAGCTTTGACAGTTTTGATTCTATATCCGATTCCCTTGCCTGATCTTCACCCTTGGGCGGACTCACCGAGCTTAACCTGCTCATCAGTTTGAATAACAGGCTTCGTCCCACCCATACTTCCCCCATCCGCACCAACTCAACAGCTTTGACCAGAAGCGCCTTGGAGATATAGCGATTGCAGTACCCTTTGACACCATGTGAGATCAGGTAGAGCCCTTCCACATCATTTGGTGTGGCTGAGAGAATAATAAAGGCGACATCTGTAAATCGCTGGCAGAGCGACTGTGGAATTTCCCGGTAGTCCTTGTTGAACAGCTCCAGATCAACGAGTACTACACCGGTCTGGTAAGTATTCAGCTTGCTGATCAGCATTTCGCGGGATGATACGGCCGTCAATTCTCCCACCTCACTCAGTGATTCTTGCCAGCGTTTCGCGATACCTTCATCCGAGCTGCAAAGCAGGATCTTATTGGTGATGGGAATGACCTTTTGTTGTAAATCGCCGCTCACATCAGCATTGCGATTTTCATTCCCATCTGAACCAATACCTGAAATCTCGTCAGTATTAGGATTGATCGATAACTGCATCACCTTATCGTTCTCTCAGTGCCCTGCCTTTCGCGCGCAATAATGGTTTAAAAAGATATTCGAGAACACTCTTTTTCCCGGTAAGAATATCGACCTCTGCCTGCATTCCGGGGATGATCGGCAATGCCTTCTCTTGGGTACCCAGGTCTGTTTTATCGGTTCTTACCCGTACAAGATAAAAACTCTCCTGTTCGTGCTCCTCCTTGATAGTATCGGCACTGATATGCTCAACTTTACCCGTAAGCGCTCCATAGATGGCAAAGTCATAGGCTGTCAGTTTTACAATCGCTTTCTGGCCTGGGTGTAAAAATGCAATGTCTTTTGGACCAACCTTCGCCTCAACGAGCAAGGAATCGTCCAATGGCACAATTTCCATCAATTCCATACCAGGCTGTATGACGCCACCCAGGGTGTTGATCATGACCTGTTTGACCGTACCCTTCACAGGTGAACGGACTGCGGTACGGGTTACCCTGTCTTCCAGCGCTACGCTGGTCTCCTTAAGCTTAGAGAGTTCCGCAAGTACATCATTCAGTTCAGCGTGCGCTTCATTTTTGAAACGAATTAAAATCTCAGAGACCTTCTGTTCTGCCTCTTCGAGGCGGGATTTCATACGAGGGATAGTTAATTTAGTTGTCTCGAGTTCCCCTTCCAGTTCGCTGACCTCCCTTTCAAGCCGCAGGATTTCAACTTCAGAAATGGCACCTGCTTCCAGGAGCGGTTTTGACAAGTCCAACTCTTTGGTTACTAATGACAGGTTCCGTTTCAATCTTACACTTTTTACCTCAAGTCCTTTTATCTCCTGGCTAATCTGTTCAACCTGCTTGGACAGAATTGAACGGTTGGTCTGCAACTCTTTCTGCCGTGAATTGAACAGACCCTGTTCCTGATCTACCAAAGTTGGATACTTTTCAGCCATACCCGACGGCGCCTCGAATGCCATACTGTCGGTCTCCGCCTGTAGCCTGGCAGCTTTGGCTTTCAGCGCCCAGAACTGTAATTGTGTTTCCCTCAAGGAAGAGGAGAATCGTGTGTCATCTATCTGTAGTAGAACCTGCCCCTGCTCAACAGTATCTCCATCCTGTACGTATAATGCAGAAAGTATTCCCCCCTCTAGATTCTGAATAACCTGTATTTGACTGGAGGGTATTACCTTACCAACTCCCCTTGTCACCTCGTCCAACTCGGCCCAACTTGCCCAAACAATGGCCAGAATGACTATCAAAAACACCACCCACAGAATAGTCCGCCCACCCCGGGGGGCCTGCATCAACAGTGCGGCAGTCTTATCATCCATGAAATCGTTGTCGCCATTACCTGGTTTTTCAGACTTAAACGACAAAGGATCTGCCTGTCTTTCGACTTCTATTGTTTGAGACTCAGTGTCCATCATTCAATTCAAGTGTCTCAGCATCTGAACTTACGCCATTCATTTAGATACCTCTGCCGGCTTGGCGGAATTGTCACCCCGGCTCTGTTTCAAGGCCTCAAGCACTTGTGCTTTAGGACCGTCGGCAATCACCCTGCCCCCATCGATAACGATCAGTCGATCCACCAGTTCGAGCAATGATGAACGATGGGTCACCAGAATCAAGGTCTTATCCTCTGCATATTTGGAAAGCTGGCGTTTCAGGATCGCTTCGGTGCTGTTGTCCATTGAATTGCTGGGCTCATCCAACATCAGTACAGGAGGATCGAGTAAAAGAGCTCGTGCTATGGCTATGGCTTGACGCTGTCCTCCTGAAAGATGTTCGCCACGCTCTCCCACTTGCATATCAAAACCATGTGGGTGCTGATTGACAAAATCCATCACACCGGCAATTTGTGCCACTTGTAGAATATCGTTGTCATCCGCGTAGGGCGCCCCTAGAACAATATTGTCCCTGACACTGCCATAAAAGAGCATGATGTCCTGAGGCACGTAACCGATGCTGCGCCGGAGATCTGCAGGATCTACCTGTCTTAGATCAGCCCCATCAATACGCACTGCGCCGGAATCAGGATCGTAAAGCCCCTGCATAAGCTTTTCGATTGTGGTCTTCCCGGAACCCACCTTACCGATAATGGCGACCTTCTCACCGGACGAAATCGACATGGAGACATTTCTCAATGTCGCCTTTTCCTCACCAGGATAGGCGAATGTGACATCATCCAGTTCAATATCACCCTGGAATTGCTCACGGCTGAGAAATGATTTTCCTTCCGGTCGTTCAACTGGCAGTTCCATCACACTGTTGAGACTTCCGAGCGCAGTCTTCGCCTGGTAGTAACGCACAGCAAGATTAGCCACCTGAGCCATTGGAGCCAAGGCTCGTCCCACCAAAATGACTCCGGCTATCAAGGCCCCCATACTGAGTTCTCCTTCAGCAATCAGATAGACCCCGAGGACCACAATTCCCACCTGTGACATCTGTTGAAAGAAAGTTGCCACATTGGAAACCGAAGCAGACAGCAAACGTGAACGAACCCCCCACTGTGCGATGTGACCAGTCAGCTGTTCCCACTTTCGCTGCACTTCACTCTCGGCACCAAGATGCTTAATGGTTTCGACTGCGGTCAAGGATTCGATCAATGTCGCTCCCTTTTGTGCCGATGCACGATACGTGGCTTCAACCGATCGCCTGAGTGGAGACTGGATCAGTATCCCATAAAGAATCACGATTGGAATACAGACTACAGGCACATATACCAATGGCCCGCCAATAAACCAAATAACCAGGATAAACAATAAAACAAAGGGCAGATCGACCAGGGTCACAACTGTCGCCGACGTAATGAAATCCCGGATACTCTCAAATTCACGCAGATTGTTGGCGAATGCACCAACAGAAGGTGGACGCGCCGCCATTTTAATACCGAGAACGCGCTCGAACAGCATGGAAGAAAGCAATATATCCGACTTTTTACCGGCAACGTCAATAAAGTAACCACGGAGGCTCCGCATAATCACATCAAATGAATAGACTATGAAGATACCAATCGCCAACACCCATAGAGTCTCAATTGCATTATTCGGCACCACCCGGTCATAGACGTTCATGATAAATAGTGGACTTGCCAAGGCGAACAAATTGATAAGTAGTGACGAGACAAGCACGTCTCTGTAGATTCGCCATGATTTTACCAGTGTTCCCCAAAACCAATGGCGGGTGTTTAGTCTCAAAACCTCGGGAGTCCGGTCATCAAAGCGATGTTCCAAGCGGATAAAGATTGCATACCCCGAGTACTGTTGCTCAAGGTCATCGATGGCTATTTGATGTGTACCCTCCCCACTCTCAGGTTGCATAATGGTCAATTGATTGCCATCTGCACTACGCTCCATCAAGACACAACTCTGCCTGTTCTTGAGCAACAATACGGCGGGGAGCACCAGGGAATTGATTTTTTGTATGGAACGCCGAACAATCCTTGCACTGAGTTGAGCACGTTCAGCCGCACGCAGAAAAAGTTCAGGTGTCAGGCGATGATTCTCCAGCGGCAATCCGGCACGCAAGGCATCATGTGAGTGAACACGTCCATAATAGCGGGTTAGAAAAACCAGACAATCCAGTAGCGGATCATCAAATGCAGATCCATCTGTGGGGTGTTTCCACTCCTCTATCACATCCTGTTGCTGTTGTTGTGCTTTAATATCTGACATGGATTGTATCGTGACACTTGCTTTTCAATAGATGACTACCAGGATCTAAAGAATTACTTGTCGAGGAATCTCTATGTTGTATGCGAAACGTGATAATGATGGCAATATCATCAATCTCTCGGACACCCCTTCTTCTGGCGCCGATGAGGAGGTAAGTGCCACAGATGACGAGGTTATCGGATTTATATTCAACAACAGTTCCACCACTCTTTCGAAAAAGTTACTCTCTGAGACCGATGCAGGGATGATCCGCATCGTCGAGGATCTGATCGAGTTGCTTATTCAGAAAAACCTGATTATGTTCACTGATCTGCCTAATGCCGCCCAGCAAAAAATCTTGATGCGAAACCAGATTCGATCAGTATTTCAACCCGGTGATCCACTTCTCGTCGACGATGACGAACTCCTTTAATTCCTTAGCGTCACATGAAGTAAATTCTTTAATTTTCCTAGTGTTGCAGAACAGAGAGAGTAATACCTGGTAGCGGCGACTACACTGGCTTGCCTAAAAAGTAGCCCTGCCCACCCACTAGATTGAGTCGTTGCAGAATTTCCCAAGTCTGTTCCGCCTCCACGTTCTCTCCAACCACTTTTATCTCTAGTCCGTGCGCAATATAGACCAACGCCTCAATAAAAAACTGGTTCTCGGCACTTGCCTGGAGTTCCCTGAGATAACTGCCATCGATCTTCAGAAAATCAACTTTTATTGTCTTTAAATAGCCAAATGCACTTTGGCTGCGGCCAAAATGATCAAGGGAAAAGGCCGCTCCATAGCGTTTGATCAATTGAATAAACCGGCTGACGTCATCCAGCTGCGCCACAGCACCATATTCCGGCATCTCAAAGATCAAGCGTTGTGAAAGCTCCGAATTATCACCCAGCTGCCGTTCAAGCCAGGCAAAAAATGAACTGTTTTTCAAACATATAGGAGAGATATTAATGGCATAATGGGTATTGTCGTCAACCTCTTCCCGCAAACGTTCAAGAATTTTCACGATTACCATCTTATCGATCTCAGACGTCAAGCCGAGTCTATCCGCATGTGGAATAAACAGGCCTGCAGACAAGAGTTGAGCTTCACCCTGCTCATTCTCCTCCCTGATTCGCACATAGACCTCCTGGTGGAGGATTGTATTGTCACAACAAGCAAATACCGGCTGGAATTGCAGGACAAATTTATCGGATGCCAATGCGCTTTTTATCGTTGTATGCCAATCGGTCGCCCCCTTGATCCTGGCGTTATCCAATTCACCGGGCATATAGAGATGCCATGAATTTGGCCCCTCGCTTTGCGCGGTCCGAAGTGACATATCCGCTTGCGAGAACAATTCCGAAAGATCCTGAGAGCCGTTGAAAGCGGCCAATCCGATATGCCCCACATCCTGAGTGAGCGCATGGCTGGTATCGGCAAGTCCGGACAGCGCGCTTGACAAGGCCTGGCCCAGTTTGGCTGCCTCGACCACGTCCATGTCTTCGACAAACAGCGCAAAATCACCGCCATTCAAGTGTGCCAGATAACTTTTGTTTAGCGACTTGCTTACCGACCGCAGCACCTCTGCGGTCTGTATCAGCAGTTCATCACCGGCCTGATAACCGTGATTCTCATTTATCTCCTTGAGATTCTTGAGTTCTACCAGTGCCAGTAAACCACTGGAGCACTCCTCTGGCGATGCCAGAAGATTTTTGATGGTGTTGTTGAAAAAACGTTTATTGGTAAGATTGGTAACCGGATTGCGGGATGCCTGGCGGTGCAGGCCCTCGGTCAACCGTTCCAGCCTTTCGATCATCCCCTTGACCTTTGTGGACATCCGATTCATTGCCAGGACGATGCGGCGTAGGTCTAAGGTCCTGGGTAGCCTCTCAATTATCGGAAACTCCCGATTGACGATGGCATTCGCCTGCTGTTCCACCTCTCTCAACGGCTTGAGCACCAATTGCAGTGAGAGTAAACCCAAAAGCAGGACCACCAGTGCACTGACCAGAAACCACCTGAAGATTTCGACACTATTCTGCCACAATTGTCGATGGGCAAAACCGGGATGACTCTGCACGACCACTTTTCCGGCCTGTACCCAACCTGACATTACGATAGCCTCACCTATCGGCGTGCTGAGTGGAAATTGCTCTATAAACCACGAAGGCACGCCTTCAAGTGTGACTGCCAGTTTGCGTTCAACCAGTGGCGCCCCTTGCATATCCTGTACTACGACAAGACGGTAGTATCCCCGATCGAAGATCGCATCGGTCATGGATGTGACCGTGGCAAGATCCTTTTCGGCCATATGCTTTGAAATCGACAAACCCAGAGATGTTGCCGTGTCCTGTGCGTGGGACTCCAATTGTGATTCAAGATAGGCACGTGTGTTTTGCACACTGATGTAGAAGGTACCGGCGAAGACCAGAACCAGCAGTACAGTGATCAAAATTATCAATTGTCGCGACAACGTCATGAGCTTTTCACCCTATACCCATCGATGATGACAGCATCGATGGCCTATTGGAACCATAAATTCGTAATCAACCATGTATGTTGCATTTTTTCCCATCAACGCTTCGCCTCCTGCAGCATTCTTTGTTTTAGCTCCTGCCAAAGGCTAAGTCGGGTTGAAGAACCGACCTTCTTTCCCCTGCCCAGGCTTTTTGCCAACCATAAACCATCGGCATTAAAGCTATATACCGGTGTGAGATCGAGGCGGTTACTGGCTGACAGCAACTGAGGATTGAGATTATCCAACACCTTGGGTATGGAGGAGGGCTCAGGATAGTAGGTCAGCACCATGTGGGATTGATTCAACTTGACCGATTTCACATACATAATGCGCAACTTCTCTTCCGCGACGCCCATCTCCTTCAAGGTGAAATACTTGGCGATGGAGTAATCCTCACAGTCCCCTCCCTTTCGCACCAGCAGTTCCAATGGGGTTGCCCAATAATCTTCCTTGCCCCACAGGTCGGCATCGGACTGGTAGGGGATTTGATTAAAGAAGTCGTTGACACGCCGTAACTTCTCGATTTCATCGATATGATTGCTTTCCAGCATCAATCGGCGCCAGGATGCGACTCGATCCCCCGCCTGATCACCAAAATTCTGTTTCGCCCAGGTAACTGCCTCATCCGTCAGATCGATGCTTTCAGCAAAGGCAATCGCTACTCCCAGCCAGAGTATCGCAGAGATCAGAAAGGCTGGAATCGACCGTTGTCTATGTTCCTTAAAACGCAAATAACCCGTCACCAATACACCTGCATTCCAGCGGTTGGCGGTAGGGTGGCTGTATTCAATCCACTTGAAGGCCACCTCATCCCGGTATTTCCCGAGATGCAAGACCTGTTAACAGGCCCCTGGGAAGACTAGTGAATGACCGGAATTTATCAGGAAGGCTTGTAGAGGTTCTCTCTGAGCCACGACATGAATGGCCAAGAATCTCCCATGGGTACACTCCGGTACTTCTTTATCTTCCATAGGATTATGTCGACTGTTTGGCCGATATCTTGACCAGGTGGGCCGGAGATTACCCCGGCCCACAGAATGCAAAACTACTGCTGTTGGAGACTGGCATGGGCCGCCGCCAATCTGGCGACAGGCACCCTGGGTGCGGAGCAGGAGACGTAATTGAGCCCGGCACGATGACAAAATGCGATCGAGCTGGGATGCCCGCCGTGCTCGCCACAGATGCCGACGCTGAGGCTGTTGTTTTTTTGGCGTCCCCAGTCCACAGCCAGTTGCATGAGCTTGCCTACACCCTTCTCATCCAGTACTTCGAAGGGATTGTCCTTGAGAATGTCGTTCTGGTTATACATCGGTAGGAATTTATTCTCGGCATCCTCCCGGGAGAAAGAGAAAGTTGCCTGGGTCAGATCATTGGTGCCGAAGGAGAAGAATTCCGCCTCCTCCACCAGCGAATCGGCCCGCATGCAGGCGCGCACCACTTCAATCATGGTGCCGAAACGGAAGTTGATCTTCTGCCCATATTTCGCCTCAACATCTGCGCGAATCTCATCCACCATGGCCTTGACACGCTTCAACTCCTCGGCGGTACAAACCTGTGGCACCATCATCTGGGGATGCACCTCAAGGTCTTTGGCGGCACACTCCGCAGCCGCTTCCAGGATGGCACGGATCTGCATGCTATAGATCTCGGGGAATGTGATGCCGAGACGGACACCGCGATGGCCCAGCATGGGATTGGTCTCTGTCAGTGTCCGCACCTTGCGCAGCATCGTCTCTTTCTTCTCGATAGCCTGCTCCACCAGACTCTCATCAACCATATGGCGCAGTGAATCGGCCTCCTGCCTGGCAAGTTCCGGATCCTGCAACAGCATCATGCTGCCGGCAAGCACATTCATGCCACGCACCGAATTGCGCAGATGATGCAATTCACTCAAATCGCTCAACAGCTGTTGCTCAGTGGGTAAGAACTCATGGATGGGGGGATCGAGAAGCCTGATGGTCACCGGCTTGGGCGACATCACCTCAAGAATCTCCTTGAAGTCGCTGCGTTGCATCGGCAGCAGTTTATCCAGGGCGGCCTGGCGCTGAGCAGGTGTCTCAGCAACGATCATTTCTATCACCACCGGCAGGCGGTCGACCGCATTGAACATCCGTTCTGTTCGACACAGACCGATCCCCATGGCGCCATACTTCAATGCCCGGCTTGCATCTGTCGCCGTATCCGCATTCGCCATGACACGCAGATAGGCTGCCTCATCGGCCCATCTCAACAATCTGTTCAGCTCTTCGGTAAAATCTGGCTCGACCATGGGAATCTGTCCCAGAAAGACGTTACCGCTGCTACCGTCGATGGTGATCATGTCGCCCTCGCGGATCACAGTGCCCTTGGCCACAGCCTCCCGGCGCTGTACATCGACACTTATTCCCTCTGCACCGGCCACACAGGGCTTACCCATGCCCCGTGCCACCACTGCCGCATGGGAGGTCTTACCGCCACGACTGGTGAGTATCCCTTCCGAGGCGAAGAAACCGTGTATATCCTCTGGCTTGGTCTCTTCCCGCAACAAAATCACTTTCTGTCCCTGCTCTTTGCCCATCAACTCCGCCCGGTCGGCGTCGAACACCGCCAATCCGCTGGCTGCACCCGGCGATGCAGGCAGACCCTGAGCCACTGGTTCAGCCTTGTTTTCATTGTTCAACCGGGGATAGAGCATCTGTTCAAGATAGATCGGGTCGATCCGCAGTAACGCCTGCTCCTTGCTGATCAAACCCTCCTCAACCATCTCCACGGAGGTGCGCACCATGGCCGTGGCGTTCATCTTGCCGTTCCGTGTCTGCAGACAGTACAGGGTGCCGCGTTCGATCGTGAACTCGAAATCCTGCACCTCTTTGTAGTGACTCTCCAGTTTCTGACGCAGCTCCTCGAGCTGTTCTGCCATTTCCGGCATCTCTTCCGCCAGACGGGCAATCGGCTTGGGGGTACGGATACCGGCTACTACATCTTCTCCCTGGGCATTCACCAGATACTCGCCGAACAGCTTGTTCTCACCGGTACCCGGGTTCCGGGTGAAGGCCACCCCGGTGGCGGAATCATTCCCCCTATTGCCAAACACCATGGTACAGACATTTACTGCCGTACCGTTGGCCATCTCCGGGGTGATATTAAATTGACGCCGGTAGTCGACGGCACGCTTGCCCATCCAAGAGCCGAATACTGCCTTGATAGCGATCTCCAGCTGATCATAGGGGTCTTCCGGAAACGGCCGGCCGGTATGCTTTTCGAAGACCGTGAGAAAACGATCACAGATCTCCTTCAGGTCATCCGCAGAGAGTCCTACGTCCTCGGTGACATGGGCATTCTGTTTGACCGCCTCAAACTCCTCGTCAAAGGCCTCATCCGGAACACCGAGTGCAACCTTACCGAACAGCTGGATGAATCGGCGATAGGCATCATAGCCGAAACGTTGATCCCCGGTTTGTTCGATTACACCCTCGAGGGTATTACTGTTGAGCCCCAGATTGAGAATGGTGTCCATCATACCGGGCATGGACATTGCCGAACCGGAACGTACAGAAACCAACAGGGGATTCTCCGCATCGCCGAACCCTTTGCCGGTGGCTGCTTCCACCTGCTCCATGTGGCTGCGCACATCTTTCATCAGATTATCGGGCAGGGTCTTGGACTCATTGGCCAGGTAATCGAGACACGCCTCTGTACTGATCACAAATCCGGGTGGCACATTCAACCCAAACTGTGTCATTTCACAAAGGTTTGCCCCTTTTCCTCCCAACAGTTTCTTATTCTTGCCATCTCCCTCGTGAAATGCATAGACATGTCGTTTTTGACTCATTTTCTTAGATATCCTCTATTTATTATCTGAACTGACCCGTACCGAATTCATTCTGAAAATACCGACTACCTTGCCTGCCGCATGATTAATACACTGGATAACTACCCACATTCGTACCAAGCAGTATAATACTCCCTTTTTGTTGCCGAACCATTAACGAGATCCATGGAAAAAACCTACGACCCCCACGCCATTGAGCAACGCTGGTACCAGACCTGGGAAGAACGCGGCTATTTCGCCCCAGGCCAGACCGGCAGTGACAGCTACTGCATCATGATTCCACCTCCCAATGTCACCGGCAGCCTGCACATGGGACATGGTTTCAACAACACAATCATGGATACGCTGATCCGCTACCACCGTATGAAGGGCGACAAAACCCTGTGGCAGGCGGGTTCCGACCATGCCGGAATCGCCACCCAGATGGTGGTCGAACGCCAGCTGGAGGCGGAGAACAAAAAACGCCACGATCTGGGAAGGGAACAATTCATCGAACGGATCTGGGAGTGGAAGGGAGAGTCTGGCGGCAATATTTCCCGCCAACTGCGCAGGCTCGGCTCATCACTGGATTGGCAGCACGAACGCTTTACCATGGACGAGGGACTCTCCGATGCAGTCAGGGAGGTCTTTATCCGGCTCTATGAGGAGGGCTTGATCTATCGCGGAAAGCGTCTGGTCAACTGGGACCCCAAGTTACACACCGCAGTCTCCGACCTGGAGGTCCTGTCGGAAGAAGAGTATGGCCACATGTGGCATATGCGCTATCCCCTGACAAATGGCCAGGGCCATCTAGTCGTCGCTACAACCCGTCCCGAGACCATGCTCGGCGACTGTGCAGTGGCGGTAAACCCCAGTGACGAACGCTATAAACACCTGATCGGTGAACTGCTCGAACTGCCCCTTACCGGACGCCGTATCCCAATCATCGCCGACGAAGAACATGTGGATCCGGAGTTCGGTACTGGCTGCGTCAAAATCACCCCCGCCCACGACTTCAATGACTACGCGGTCTGGCAGCGCCACCGGGATGAGATCACCATCAGTGAACAGATCCACGGCGGTCTGATCAATATCTTCACCGTGGATGCCTCGATACGTGAAAATGGCGAGACTGAAGGCAGCCTGATCCCGGAAAAATATATCGGCATGGATCGCTATGATGCACGGAAGCAGATCGTTGCCGATCTTGAGGAACAGGGATTACTGGAGAAGATCGATGATCACAAACTGGTGGTGCCCAGAGGAGACCGCTCCGGGGCAGTCATCGAACCCTTCCTGACGGATCAGTGGTACGTCAAGATCGCCCCCCTGGCCAAGCCCGCCATCGAAGCGGTGGAGCGCGGCAAGATCCGCTTCGTCCCCGATAACTGGAAAAACACCTATTACGAATGGATGCGCAACATCCAGGACTGGTGCATCAGCCGCCAGATTTGGTGGGGACACCGCATTCCTGCCTGGTATGACGATCAGGGCAACGTCTATGTCGGTCGTTCTGAGGCGGAGGTCCGCGCTCGTCACAATCTTGATGACGACTACCCCCTACAACAGGACGAGGATGTCCTAGACACCTGGTTCAGCTCCGCACTCTGGCCCTTCTCCACGCTGGGTTGGCCGCAACAGACCGATCGTCTCAAAGATTTCTACCCCACCAGCGTCCTGGTCACGGCCTTTGACATCATCTTCTTCTGGGTCGCACGCATGATCATGATGGGCATCAAATTCATGGGAGATGTCCCCTTCCATGAGGTCTATATCCATGGTCTGATCCGCGATGGTCACGGGGACAAGATGTCAAAATCCAAAGGCAATGTACTCGATCCCATCGACCTTATCGACGGCATCGAACTGGAAAAGCTGGTGGAAAAGCGCACCAGCGGCATGATGCAGCCACAACTGGCTAAAAAGATTGAAAAGCAGACCCGCAAGGAGTTTCCCGACGGCATACCCAGCTTCGGCACAGACGCCCTGCGTTTCACCTTTGCCGCTCTGGCCGCCACAGGTCGTGATATCAAGTTCGACCTGGGTCGTATCGAGGGTTACCGCAACTTCTGCAACAAACTGTGGAACGCCACCCGCTATGTGATGATGAATGTGGAAGGGCAGGATTGCGGTGTGCAGGGGGTAACAACCGGTCACTCCGAGCCGTCTGCCAAACTGGAACGATCGGTCGCCGACCGCTGGATCATGTCGCGCCTGCAAAAAACCAAGCAGACAGTAACGGGAGCCATCGAGGGTTACCGCTTCGACCATGCCGCCCAGGCAATCTACGAGTTCACCTGGAACGAGTATTGCGATTGGTACCTGGAACTGAGTAAACCGGTACTCAATGACGAGAATGCAACTGCCGAAGCGAAGCGCGGAACACGACGCACCCTGGTCAGGGTACTGGAGAATCTGTTGCGCCTGACTCATCCGATCATGCCATTCATCACTGAAGAGATCTGGCAGCGTGTTGCCCCCATCGCCGGTGTCATCGGAGAAGAACAGGAGGGGGCCACGATCATGCAACAACCCTTTCCCACACAACGTAAATCCTTGATCGATGATGAAGCGGAGATTGAAATGGCCTGGGTGATGCAGTTCATACTGGGCATTCGAAAGATCAAGGGTGAACAGAACATCTCGCCGGGAAAACCGGTACCGGTACTCCTGGCCGATGCCAGTGAGCATGACAGGGCCCTGGCAGAGCAGCATCGACATTATCTCGACTTCCTTGCCAAAACCGAATCTATCGAAGTGTTGGCTGATGACGAACAAGGACCTGAATCGGCCACCGCTTTGGTGGGTGAGATGAAGGTATTGATTCCTCTGGCGGGCTTGATCGACAAGGAAGCTGAAATCAAGCGCCTGGAAAAGGAGACCGGACGTCTGCAATCCGATGTGGACCGCATCGAAAGGAAACTGGCCAATGCCAGCTTTGTCGATAAAGCACCGCAAGCCGTGGTAGAGAAGGAGCGCGAAAAACTGGCGGAGGCCAAAGGCGCCCTCGAAACCCTGCGCGTGCAGCTGGAAAAAATCAGAAACCTGTAGCAACTCCCCCCCTTCCTACTTATGGGGGGTATTGTGAAAGCAAGCCGCAAATGCTCGAGAATGTTTTATCCGCAAATGAACGCGAATAAACGCAAATTTAATTAATAACTCTGCAACACGGTACAACTTGGGTTTTACCCTATCGCATTGACTATACCCTCTAATGAAGGAGGGTAGGCAACCAAACCCTCCTAGGTCTTGTTGCCACATTGCCACTTTCCCCTTCTCTTCCTATATTCAAATATTCACCAAAACCGGATGTTTAGCATTTAAGACTACTGAGATGAGGTGAGTTAATGCCGCATTTACAATTTGAAATAAACAAAGAGATTACAGACATAGAGAAGCAGGCAATCGCTTCCCAGGTGTGCTCGCTTTTTGCCGCGGTTATGGATACAGGCACAGATCATATTGCAGTTTCGATTCGTGAGCTCGGTACTCACAATCTCTCAATTGGACGCGTTAAAGAACCGGAGAAAGGCGTTGCCGTTATCAATGCAGATATCAGAGACGGTCGCAATATTGAGCAACGAAGAACCCTGGCGTTAGGCTTTATGGAGATATTGCATAAAACCCTTGATATTCCTAAACAGCATATTTACGTCACCTTTACCGAGCATAAAGGAGAGGATTTCCATCTTTTCGAAAAATACCTGGCCAATTGGCGACAGGGAGAAAATCCCCTGGCGGAATAGACATATTATTCTCTGGATTCATGCCGTCTTACCATGGCAGAGCATCATGGGTGATCGGGAACCATTATCCCTGGAAAAACATCCCTTTCGTTAAGTTGTCGTAATTTTCAAGGATTGGAAGCCGGGAACGGTGTCCGGGTAAGCGAGGTGCAAATTATGCAACAACCTAAAGTGACGTTCGATACACACGCGGTCTTGAACCAACCACCCCCCCTGGAAAAATATAACGCTTACCGATCAGACGCCATATTGCAGCACTATATAAAAACACTTGGTGGTGAATGGGGAGAGCAGAGACTACAGGCGTACGGTCAACTTGTCGGAAACGAGCTGCAAGAGGCGGGGTTTGACGCCAATGCCTATAAACCCGAGTTTCATAGCCATGATCGCTTCGGTCATCGGCTCGATTTTATAAAATACCATCCCGCCTATCACCGCCTGATGACAGCGGCAATCGATGCGGGACACCATAACCTGCCATGGGTTGTGCAAAAAACCGGTGCGCATGTGGTCAGGGCCGGGATCGAATATCTACACACACAAGCGGACCCGGGCAGCGGATGCCCACTGACCATGACCTTCTCTTCCATACCCACCATCAGACATCAACCCGATATCGCACAAGCGTGGATACCGAAGATCACAGCAGCTCTCTATGATCCGAGAAACCTGCCCTATTATGAAAAACAGGGCTTGACCATCGGCATGGCGATGACGGAGAAACAGGGAGGTTCGGATGTCCGCACCAACACCACCAGAGCCTTCCCCATTGGCGCACCCGGTCCGGGTGAAAGCTATGAACTTGTGGGTCACAAGTGGTTCTGCTCGGCACCCATGTCAGACGCCTTTCTCACGCTCGCCAATACGGATAGCGGTCTGACCTGCTTTCTGCTGCCGCGCTGGCGCCCGGACGGTACGAAAAATGCCATCCATATTCAACGATTGAAAAACAAGATGGGTAATGTATCGAACGCATCGGCTGAAATCGAGTATGGCGGCGCCTTTGCCTGGATGATCGGTGAGGAGGGCCGGGGTGTCAGGACCATTCTGGAAATGGTCGCCATGACACGTTTTGATTGCATGATCGGATCATCGGCGATAATGGGGCATGCGACCGCGCAAGCGCTGCATCACACTGGTGCACGCACAGCCTTTGGACGAAATCTCCAAGACCACCCCCTGATGCAAAACGTCCTGGCCGATCTGGCAATTGAAGCGGAGGCCGCACTGGCCATCGGCATGCGGCTGGCCCACGCGCTGGACAAAGATAGTGATGATGAACGCCTGCTGTTTCGCATCGGGACTGCAATCGGCAAGTATTGGATATGCAAGCGTGCTGCTCAGCACACCTATGAAGCCATGGAATCGGTAGGCGGTGTGGCCGTAGTGGAAGACAATGTTCTCGCTCGTCTCTATAGGGAGTCACCCATTAACGCCATATGGGAGGGTTCGGGAAACATCCAATGCCTGGATGTCGTCCGTGCCCTGGAGAAGAACCCGAATACACTCGATATTTTTCTTATCGAACTCGAGAAAGCGAAAAATCATCTTGATCTCTATGACGAAGCACTGGGTGAATTCAAACAACAGCTGTTGATGAAAAGCCAGAATGAATACGCACTGCGCCGATTTGTCGAAAGCATGGCACTGCTCTGGCAGGCTGCTACGCTGATTCAGTTTTCGGATGCAACCATCGCAGAGTCATTTGTCCTCAGCCGATTAGCTTATAACCATAGTTATATGTACGGCACGCTACCCGAACATATCCCCTTCAGAACCATCATACAACGCGCCAAACCCAAGATTTGAGACAGTATAGATATTGATATCCAATGAGTTATGATTTCCTATTTGCAATTATTCGCATTCATTTGCGGCAAAAAAATCTGTACCAAAAACGCTGTTTATCATGCTACATGGAGGGATGAAGCCCTAACACGATATCAAAGCGGCCGGCCAGGGCACCCGACTCGATTTCCGGTGCCGGTTCGAGCGGTACGATTACTGAGGCGCGGGATTGTGGATTCCGCACTCTGTTGAGAATGAAATCAGTGTCGTTTCCCGACTCATTCGCCACATACATCTGCGTGGTGAAACCCTCTATACCGTCGCCGATCACACGAAAGTGGATATGCGGCGTCCGCCCCGGATAGGAGACGGGACGGATGGTACGGAACCGATAGCCACCGTTACCGTCAACGACAGTACGGCCGAATCCCTGAAAATCCGGATCAGCAAGTCCTCCCCGATCACGTGCATGGTGGTAATAACCAAAAGCATCACACTGCCAGATTTCGACTTGGGCATCAGTTAACGGTTGACCGTTGGAATCAAGCAGGCGGCCGAAAATGTGCGTGATCTGCCCCCTGGCGGGACGGCTCCTGCCCTCGACATCGACCAGGTTGTTATCGCTGTCCAATGGGATACGGGTAGGGTAGAAAGGCCCGGCGGTCTGATAGGGTGTGGGTATTAGCGCAGCAGCGATAGCCGCACCCGGCAGGACCGATAGTGAGGCAAGCGAAATAGTGTCCAGTAGCAGTTCGCGCCGATTGCAGTTGTCATTCAGCTTCATGTTGTCTATCTCCTGAGATGCAATGAGTCACACTGAATCAGAATGACCCTGAGAAATCCTCTAATACCTTATGATTTCGATTTCTCAGCCGGGAAAGAATTCATCACCGATCAAGATCCACTGAGCTGTTTGCAGAAGATATTCAGCGAATCAGTAGTCCACCAGCACTGCCAAACCCTAGCGAAGCCCATTTAAATTCATGTCTTTCAATAACTTATTTACGGCCTGTCAGCACAAAACCAATCAACTCCGTGGTGGCTGCAGAAATGAGGTTATTTTTTTGCCCGGCGGCGCTCTCATTCGCTCATTTAGAATAACCACAGTGAATCACTCTTCCTTGCTTGACGGAAAAAACACAACAGTACCGACTGTATTTGTGTCGACCGGCCCCAGCTGCCACACATGGACACACCAGATTGTGCCGCAAAAAGACAGGGCAACGATCCGTTGTCGGGTGATGAAGCGATGCCAGCCAGATCCCGGATCCGGATATCGCCATCGAACACCCTGCATCAGGGCGGAAAAGCGGAACTACTTGCTATATGCGCAAATATACTGATAATGGCGGATTTTTATCTCGGGCGCTGTGCTATAATCCGCCCGGTTTTTTTAAAATGATTGAGCATTAGTATGGCGAAAGAAGACTTTATTGAGATGGAAGGCACTGTAATCGAGACGTTGCCGAACACCATGTTCCGCGTGGAACTGGAGAACGGTCACGTAGTGACAGCCCATATCTCAGGCAAGATGCGCAAGCACTACATCCGTATCCTCACCGGGGACAAGGTCACTGTACAGTTGACCCCTTACGATCTGACCAAAGGACGTATCACCTATCGCGCCCGTTGAGAACAATCAGTTATCATCCAGGGTGGCATCGGGTACCTGCTCCCCGACAATATCAAACTGCAGCTTGTCATTCGCGACATCGACCTTAACCACCCCTCCACCGGCCAGCTTACCAAACAGCAGTTCTTCCGCCAGGGGCTTTTTGATCTCATCCTGAATCAACCTTGCCATCGGCCGGGCGCCCATCTTCGGATCATAGCCATGCTCTGCCAGCCATACCCTGGCTTCCGGTTCAACCACCAGGTTGACATGTTTCTCCTGTAGCTGCCCTTCCAATTCGAAAATGAATTTATCGACCACCTTAGCGATATGCTCTGGTGAGAGGCCAGCGAACTGAATGATTGCATCAAGACGATTTCTGAACTCGGGGGTGAACATTTTCTTGATTACTTCCATGCCGTCGCTGCTATGATCCTGCTTGGTGAATCCGATGGACGAGCGGCTCATCTCCTGGGCGCCGGCATTGGTGGTCATGATGATCACAACATTGCGGAAGTCCGCCTTGCGGCCATTGTTGTCGGTCAGGGTGCCGTGATCCATCACCTGCAGCAGTAAATTGAAGACATCCGGGTGCGCCTTCTCGATCTCATCGAGCAACAACACACAATGAGGATGCTTTGCAATCTCCTCAGTCAGCAATCCCCCCTGGTCAAAACCGACATACCCTGGCGGTGCGCCGATCAACCTGGATACTGTGTGGCGTTCCATATACTCGGACATATCGAAGCGGATCAGCTCCATACACAAGATCCTCGCCAGCTGACGACTGATCTCAGTCTTGCCGACACCGGTGGGACCGGTGAAGAGAAAGGAGCCGACCGGCCTGCCTTCATTGACCAGTCCGGATCGATTCATGCGTATGGCCGCTGTCAAGGCATCGATGGCCGGATCCTGGCCAAATACGACCAGCTTCAGGTCACGTGTAAGGTTGCGCAGGGCCTCGGTATCGGAAGTGGAGACCTTCTTCGGCGGGATCCGCGCAATCTTCGCCACAATAGCCTCGACCTCATCCACGTCGATGACCTTCTTACGCTGTTCCAGCGGTTGCAGTTGCACATTCGCACCCGCCTCATCGATGACATCGATGGCCTTATCGGGCAGATGGCGGTCGTTGATGTATTTGTCAGAGAGTTCTGCGGCGCTGTTCAAGGCATCCTGTGTGTACTCGATATGGTGATGCTCCTCGAATCGGGACTTCAGGCCCTTCAGGATCTCCACCGTCTCTGCCACGGTGGGCTCTTCCACATCGATCTTCTGGAAGCGCCGTGCCAGGGCGCGGTCTTTTTCAAAAATCCCCCTGAACTCCTGGTAGGTTGTGGAACCGATACAGCGCAGCTCCCCTGATGCGAGCACAGGCTTGATCAGGTTCGAGGCATCCATAACCCCACCGGATGCAGCCCCTGCTCCGATAATGGTATGTATCTCGTCGATGAACAAAACCACATCCTTTTCCCGTTTCAACTCGGCAAGAACCGCCTTCAGGCGTTTCTCGAAGTCACCACGGTATTTCGTACCCGCAACCAGCGTCCCAAGATCAAGGGCATAGATTGTTGCATTGGCAAGTACGTTAGGTACCTCTTTGTCAACGATTTTCTTGGCCAATCCCTCTGCGATAGCGGTTTTGCCTACACCGGCCTCTCCCACCAGCAGCGGGTTGTTTTTGCGCCGCCGGCAGAGTATCTGAACGGTACGTTCAACCTCTTGCAAACGACCGATCAGGGGATCGATCTTACCCTGTTCCGCCAGTTGATTGAGATTCGTGGCATAGCTCTCCAACGGACTTGTCTGACCATCCCCTTTGGATTCACTGGACAGTTCGGCTGGCGCCTCATCCTGAATCGTGCCGTCAACCTTGGAGATGCCGTGAGAGATATAGTTGACCACATCCAGCCGACTTACATTTTGCTCGTTCAGAAAAAAGACCGCCTGTGAGTCCTGTTCATTGAATATCGCCACCAGCACATTGGCGCCGGTAACCTCATTTTTCCCCGAGGATTGGACATGAAAAACTGCCCTTTGCAGCACCCGTTGAAATCCTAAGGTGGGTTGAATCTCCCTCTCATCACCATCCGGAATTAGTGGTGTTGTCTCTTCAACAAAGCTGCTGATATTCTTACGCATGCTCTCGATATCCGCCCCACAGGCACGCAGTACCGCGACGGCGGTGGGATTGTCCAACAAGGCAAGCAAGAGATGATCCACCGTCATGAACTCATGATGTCGTTCTTTGGCATTCTTGAATGCTTGGTTCAGGGTAAATTCCAACTCTTTATTCAACATCTCAGGAACTCCATATAGCGCCGCTTATGTCTCCTCCATGGTGCACATCAGCGGGTGCTGGTTGCTGCGAGAGTAATCATTGACTTGTGACACCTTTGTCTCAGCCACGTCTTTAGTAAACACGCCACACACACCCACACCGCGGGTATGAACATGAAGCATCACTCGGGTCGCCTTTTCCCTGTCCATGTCAAAAAAGGTTTCCAAAACCAAAACCACAAATTCCATCGGTGTATAGTCATCATTCAGAATAATAACCTTAAACAATGGAGGTTTTTTAAGTTTTGGCACTGCCTCCTTTAATGCTAGACCGTCTTCGTGTGATGTTTGTTCTCGATTACTCATAATGGCTGATTCTAGCAGGCCTAAACGGCCTGAAAAGCGGAATTATATTCGGGATATTTGTTTAGCTCAGAAGGATAGTGTAAGCAGATTACAAGTTTCCATTTTACCTATATTGAGGAGCTGATTTGAATACCAAACCGTCAAAAGTCGCTAGTTCCAACAAACGACACACTCACATTTTCATCAGGCAGAAAATCTCTAACTATCTCGTAATGGGTATAAGCTAACTAGGGATTCTTCGTATTAACAGACACCCATTATTAGGGTAATTACCAATACAAGCGTGGAAAGTTTGTGAAAATTTACATATTTGTTGACCGACAACGATAGAGCACTATACTTTCTCCTACAGTGTTGATAATGGTTCCCATTTTAGAAGGAACAGGAACACTGGAATTCGGGCTGTTATGTTGACGCCCACTGTTTTTTTTTAATGGCTGGTACTTGGGCAGGTGGACAGAGCAGTTTTGAGCCTCTCTGCAGAATAAAAGGTAGCGGTAAACGTTGAGTGTATGGACTAAAGTGAGGCATTGCGTGGAGATTCTCGAATATCCCGTACAGAACCGATCTTCATGTCGGTTTTTGATCTCTCCAATCCTCCAAATCTCAACCATTTCGTTACTACCACTCCACCCTCCCGGGTCATCGATAGTGAGGAGTAATAGCTATGGCGACTGGAGTCGTAAAGTGGTTTAACAACGCCAAGGGCTACGGTTTTGTAACCCCGGAAGATGGAGACCAGGACGTTTTCGTCCATTTTTCATCCATTGAGATGGATGGATACAAAACCCTGAAGGAGGGTCAAAAGGTCCAGTTTGAGATCAGTCAAGGACCTAAAGGACTTCATGCAACCAATATCCAACGGGTTGCAGCAAGCGAATAAAGCTGGTCCCTGAATCAGTAAACGCAAAAGCCGGTTCGGTGATCCCGATCCGGCTTTTCTATTTCCAATACACTGATACCTCTGCAACGCGGTAAACAAGGGAGGTTTGACCCGGCCCTTGGATTCAACATGTGTATCCTGTCTATTGCGGGGTAGCGTGCCGATATGCCTGCCCTGTTTCCAAACAGCGAAGATCGTCAGGTTCCAGTTTAACCGCCGGGATACTATGATAGCGCCTTTTATCAGAACGAATTGGAATCCAACGCGGTCATTCTTGAATGCTGATTCTTTTCAACAAGCCTTATGGCGTTCTCACTCAATTTTCAGATAGCGAGGGGCGTGAGACCCTCGCCGACTACATCACCATGAAAGGGATCTATGCCGCTGGACGGCTTGACCGTGACAGTGAGGGCCTGCTGCTGCTCACCGATGACGGTAAACTGCAGCACCGTCTTACGGATCCCGGTCGCAAGCGTTGGAAACGATACTGGGTCCAGGTTGAGGGTATACCGGATGCCAACGCCCTGGCACGACTTCGAAAAGGTGTTCAGCTAAAGGACGGACTGACACTGCCGGCAAAAGTCAGGCAGCTCGAGGAACCGAAACTTTGGCCCAGAAATCCGCCCGTTCGCTATCGGGCGTCAATCCCCACATCCTGGCTCGAGATTCAGCTTCGGGAGGGGCGTAATCGTCAGATTCGCCGTATGACGGCAGCTGTCGGATACCCTACTCTGCGCCTGATCCGTGTAGCCGTGGACCGCTGGCGTCTGAAGAATATCCAACCTGGAGAATGGCTCATCGTCGATGGTGCCCGTGAAGAACCGGATCAAGGAAGAAAGAGGCCCCATCATGGCAGATAAAGGCAGAGTCATCGTCGGTTTGTCAGGTGGTGTGGACTCATCCGTCGCAGCCTTACTGTTGCAACAGCAGGGCTATCAGGTCGAAGGCTTGTTCATGAAGAACTGGGAGGAAGATGACAGCGAAGATTACTGTTCCGCAGCCGAAGACCTGGCAGATGCCCAGGCGGTAGCTGAATGTTTAAAGATTCCACTCTATACGGTCAACTTTTCTACCGAGTACTGGGACCGCGTATTTGCCTATTTCCTCGAAGAGTATGGTGCAGGCAGAACGCCCAATCCCGATGTGTTATGTAACCGTGAAATCAAGTTCAAGGCCTTTCTCGACCATGCAATCGATCAGTTGCAGGCATCCATAATCGCCACCGGGCACTACGCCGCAGTGGTAAAGGATGACGAGGGCTATCATCTGCACAGAGCCAAGGATGAGGATAAGGATCAAACCTATTTTCTCTATATGTTGGGACAAAGAGCCTTGAGTCACAGCCTGTTTCCCTTGGCACAGCTGAATAAGCACCAGGTCAGGGAGATTGCACATAAGGCGGGATTTCCAAACCACAAAAAGAAGGACAGTACAGGGATCTGCTTTATTGGGGAGCGTAAGTTTCGAGACTTTCTGCAACGCTTTCTCCCGGCTCAGCCAGGCGACATCGAGGATCCCCAGGGTAATCTACTGGGCCGGCACCACGGTTTGATCTACTACACTCTCGGCCAGCGGCAGGGATTGGGCATAGGCGGCCGACGCGACACAATCGAGGCGCCCTGGTTCGTGGCAGCAAAGGATCTTCGTCGAAACGTCCTGATTGCAGTACAGGGTCATGATCACCCCATGTTGATGTGTCAGGAACTGACCGCCAATCAGATGCACTGGGTGGCGGGTCGTCCACCATCCGGTCCCTTGCAGGGCCTGGCAAGAATTCGTCACCGTCAGCCCCTCCAGTCCTGTCGCATCCTTCCCCGGGACGATCGACGCTATCAGGTAGTATTCGATTCGGCTCAACGGGCGGCAACCCCCGGGCAGTCGATTGTGTTCTATCACAACAATAGATGTCTTGGTGGGGGTATCATTGTAGATAGCGAGAGTATCAGGAATCAATAAACTAGGGCCTGTTAACAGGCCCTAGGCTCAGCAATTCAGCCCCAGTAGTGTGAAAAGAAATGCAATATAGAGACAGCGATCGCGCAATAGCCCTATCGGGCATATATCAGGCAGCCAATCTGGTACAACAGGTTGCGCGTCGTGGATTGGTCGATGCAGACAGCATTGCGGCGAATATTCATAGCCTGTTTCAGATCGATGCCGAGAGTGTGCAGGATGTGTATGGAGGCCTGGAAGGAATCGCACCCGGCCTGCGACTGGCCTATCGGCAATTGAGCGGTGAAGAGGCGCGTGACGATGAGCTGACACGCTATCTGCTTGGCCTGGTACAACTGGAAAGAAAACTCAGTCGTCATCTGGACCGACTGGAAAGGATAAAGCAGGGTATCACTACAATTGCCCAAAGACTGGCCCACTTTCCCGCCACACACAGCAATATTCTCGGTGCCCTGGCGGAGATCTATGCAGACAATATCAGCCAGCTCTCACCTAGAATCATGGTAAGCGGTGAGCCCGTTTACCTGCAGAACAACGACAATGTAAATAAAATCCGTGCCCTGCTGTTGTCAGGCATCAGAGCGGCTACCCTTTGGCGGCAGACAGGGGGTAGAAGGAGACAATTGCTGTTTGTGCGCAAGCGTTACATCCAAGCATGTAGAACTCTCCTAGACGATCTGCATCAAGACATTTAATCAAATATTCAATCAGATTGATTGAATGAGTCACACCTGATCGATTCCTTTCACCAAACCAATGTGAAAAAACGTTAACTCGGCATACTAAGTGACAGAAAACAGACAGCATTTCAATGTATAAAGAGTAACCGCTGCAGAGCCGCAGTGGAATATATAACTTACAACACATTGAGAGGATACGAATATGAGCAATACCAAGCTTGTCATTGCCCTGAGTGGACTGTTCACCCTGGCAGCCTGCAGCCAATCCGACAACCAGCAAAGCGCCACCACATCTCAGGAGACCCAAGGTTCTTCAACCAGCATGGTTGACAAAGTCTCTGAGGCCGGCAGTAAGGCGGCGGATACCATTGCCACCACAAGCAAGGAGGCTTACGAGGGAGCAAAACAGATGGGGAGTGATGCTGCCGATGCCGTTGTCGATACCAGCAAAGAGATCTATGAAAATACGAAACAGGCCGCAAGCGAAGCGGGTAGCACGATAAAGGAAGAGACAGAAGAGATCGTTTCTGCTGTGGGTGAAAAGAGTGCTGAGGTCTATGATGCGGCAAAGACCAAAACAGGTGAGATGGTAGACGCTACGAAAGAGACAGGGACTGAAGTCATGGATAATATGAAAAACGAATAGTAACAGATTGATTATCCAATGGCGGGAGAACACTGCCAATCTCTTTACGGGAACGCAGACCGGTCGTGAAGCCCGGATATCGGCCTGGTCTGCCAATGGCATTCACTCTAGGGCCTGTTAACAGGCCCTAACACAGCGGAGGCGCTTTTCTGTGCAACTGTCGCCCGCGATCGGGTATAATCCACGCTTTTTTCAGCAACCAGGTGGACTGACTCAATGGAACTCTCCTCGCTTACAGCTGTATCCCCCATCGACGGCCGATACGGCAGCAAAAGTGCCGACCTGCGACCCATATTCAGCGAATTCGGCCTGATCCGTCATCGAGTTTCGGTAGAGGTGCGCTGGCTGCAGGCCCTGGCAACGCATAATGACATTCTGGAGATCCCCACTCTCAGCGAGCATGCCGTCAACATCCTCGATGCCATCGTAGATAACTTCAGTGAAGAGGATGCCAGAAGGGTAAAGAACATCGAGCGCACCACCAATCACGACGTCAAGGCGGTGGAGTATTTCCTCAAGGAAAAGATTGCCGGTAACGAAGAACTGGAAGGCATCAGTGAATTCTTTCACTTTGCCTGCACCTCTGAGGATATCAATAACCTGTCGCATGCACTGATGCTGCGCGAAGGACGCGGCCAGGTACTGTTACCGCAAATCGACGAACTGATCGGCAGCATCAGACAACTGGCCCACCAGCTGGCCGATCAACCCATGCTCAGCCGCACCCATGGACAGCCGGCTTCACCAACCACCATGGGAAAGGAGCTGGCGAATGTGGTCTACCGGCTACGTCGTCAACGTGAGCAGATCGCATCAACCCCGTTGCTGGGAAAAATCAATGGTGCAGTCGGCAACTATAACGCCCACCTCGCCGCATACCCCGAAGTCGACTGGCAGCATTTTGCCAGACAGTTCGTTGAGAGCCTGGGTATCGGCTGGAATCCCTATACGATCCAGATCGAACCCCATGATTATATCGCTGAGCTGTTCGATGCCATTGGGCGCATGAACACCATTTTGATCGATTTCTGCCGTGACACCTGGAGTTATATTTCACTGGGTTATTTCAAACAAAAGACCGTCGCGGGCGAGGTCGGATCATCAACCATGCCGCATAAAGTCAACCCGATCGATTTTGAAAATGGAGAAGGAAATCTGGGCATCGCGAATGCCATATTCGATCACCTTGCAGCAAAGCTTCCGATCTCCCGCTGGCAAAGAGACCTGACAGACTCCACCGTATTGCGCAATCTCGGAGTCGGCCTTGCCCACACCAGCATTGCCCTGCAATCGATCCAACGAGGTCTGGACAAACTCGAAGCCGACGGCCGGATCATGCTGGAGGACCTGGAGCAAAACTGGGAAGTGCTTGCTGAGCCGATTCAGACGGTCATGCGGCGTTACGGCATCGAAAAACCCTATGAAAAGCTGAAAGAGCTGACGCGTGGCCAACGCATCACAGCCGACCAGTTGCAGGCCTTTGTCGATCAGCTGGATATGCCCGATCATGCCAAGGAGTCGCTGAAACGCATGACCCCGATGAACTACATCGGCAACGCCAAGGAACAAACCGCAGAGATCTAAATCTCGGTGGGCGCTTCATTTGGATCATGAAAATCGATCAGCCGCAAATGGACACAAATCACCGCGAATGTTCGCAAATACTTAGTTCTATGATTGCGCATTAATTATATAGATTAGGTAATGAATCTACATATTGTGATTAGGTGAGAAAGGTTTCACATATCCGGGTTGTTTATGATCCCTGTTATTTAGTAGTGACTTTGCTCATCAAGTCATTTGCGTAAATTAGCGGTGAATTGCGTCCATTTGCGGCATAAAATAAGCCTTATAAAATAGTGTATTGAACGGACAGAGCGTGATTCGATGCAAAACCTGCATTTTCCCAATGGCTTGAATGCGGAAAAGTTTCTTGCCGAATACTGGCAACGGAAACCCCTGCTGTTTCGCAATCCGCTGGCCGAATTTCAATGCGGCCTCGAAGCGGATGAACTGGCCGGTATGGCCTGTGAAGAAGCGATTGAATCTCGCCTGGTGCTTGAGAAACATGGCGCCACACCCTGGGAGGCGCGCTATGGACCTTTCGATGAGGATGACTTCTCAGATCTGCCCGACAGTCGCTGGACGCTTCTGGTACAGGATGTAGACAAGCATCTGCCCGAGATAGCCAAGCTGCTGGACTATTTTCGTTTTATTCCGGACTGGCGGCTCGATGACGTGATGGTGAGCTACGCCGTTGAC
Organism: Candidatus Thiodiazotropha sp. LNASS1; assembly: GCF_964212655.1. NCBI lineage: Bacteria > Pseudomonadati > Pseudomonadota > Gammaproteobacteria > Chromatiales > Sedimenticolaceae > Candidatus Thiodiazotropha > Candidatus Thiodiazotropha sp. LNASS1. Next base: position 1,576,288 of record NZ_OZ156465.1, read on the forward strand.
CAAGGCTCTGTCGGACCCCATATCGATGACTATGATGTATTTCTCTTCCAGGCCAAAGGCAAACGCCGCTGGAAAATCCACTCACGCCCCGTATCAGAGGACGAGTTCATACCCGACCTCGATCTGCGCATCCTTCCTGAGTTCAAAGCGGAACAGGAGTGGCTGCTCGAGCCGGGTGACATGCTCTACCTCCCCCCCAATGTCGCCCACTGGGGGATAGCCGAAGGTGAGTGCATAACCTGTTCAGTCGGTTTCCGCGCACCCACGCTGCATGAGATGGCGACCGCCTGGTTCGAGGCTGCGCTTGAATCTCGCATGCCTCGACAGCGCTACCGGGATCCCCCTCTGAAACCCCAGTCCGCACCGGGAGAGATACTCCCCCCCTCGTTGAATGAGTTCAAGGCCATGCTTGAAGAGTGCATCAGGCATGGGCAGGAAAACGATCGTTGGTTCGGCCGTTTCGTGACGGAAGCAAAGGAGCATCTGCAGATCTACCCGCGCTCTGAGCAGCTGACTGATAAAGAGTTTCACAACCGTTTTCGGGAACAGGCCGTTATCCACCGTCACAGTTATGCCCGCATGGCCTTCAGCCGCAATGAACATGACGGTTATGACACCTTGTTCGTGAACGGACAACACTATACGCTGCCCAGCGACTCCGGTGATTTCCTACCGGTTGTTACCCACTATCGAGTGCTCCATTTCGGCTATCTGCAGGAGTGGCTCGAACAGCCAGTGTATCTCTCCCTGCTGTGCCGGCTCTACAACGACGGACATATAATATTTAAAGATGACACAGAGTGACTACACGATCAGAAAGGCGAAATGGCCTGAAGAACGGGAGTTGCTGCGTCAGGTCAGAGAGCCTGTCTTCGTTGAGGAACAGGGCGTCCCGCTTGCCATGGAGTGGGATGATGATGACCTCATGGCCCATCACCTGCTTGCACTGGACCAGCACCAAAGACCCATCGCAACCGCACGCTTGCTGGGTAACGGACAGATAGGGCGCATGGCGGTAGTCCCCGAGTGGCGCAATCAGGGTATTGGTACGGCGCTGCTGTTAAACCTGATTCAGCATGCTGACTCAATCGGCTTGCAGACCCTCTTCCTACATGCCCAGAGCAGCGCTGAACCCTTCTACGCCAAAGCAGGTTTCACAGCCAGCGGCGAGCCTTTTATGGAGGCCGGAATCGAACATCAGATGATGGTCTTATCTCTCAACAAGGACTTAGCCGAGGAACTCTTTCTGGCTCAGCTTGGTATGACCACTGAGCTCTATCATCTGCATACCATCGAAGATCACCAGATACATGCCACAAGCATGGTGAGACAGGCCAAACGCCACCTGGCAATCTTCAGTCAGACACTCGATCCACAGATTTTCGATACCCCTCCCTTTATCGACGCCACCAAACAGTTGGCAATGCGATCCCGTTTCAGCCGTATCCGCATCTTATTGCAAGACAACACTCTGGTGGTGCAACAGGGCCATCGGTTGGTCGAATTGGCGCAGCGCCTGTCCACAACCATCGAAATCCGTATACCCGGAGAAGAATATCTGGAGTATGCGGAAAATTTCATACTGGTCGATGAACTGGGCTACCTGCATAGAAAACAGGCCGAAAATCTACTTGGCACCGCTTGCTACAACGACCGCCATAGAGTCAATAGAATGCAAACCATCTTTGATGAAGCCTGGGAATTCGGTATACCGGACCGTGAATTGGCCAGACTTCACCTCTAAGGATGGTATTTTTTAACACTGTAGAGTATGGCAACAGGTTAGAATAACGACTATAAATGGGATTCTGATCAATCCAGGAATGATCTGGAGGAACTCTGAAATAGTCAGAGCATTTCAAGAAAATTTGCCCCGAATGAATATTGTGGCATGATACTTTTTCATGCTGCTTACAACCATTTCATAAGGACTTGCATTCTCATAACGCTTGCATTGGTATAATAATGAAAAATCTGCCGACTGTAGCAAAAGTCCTGATAACACTTGCAGTAGTACTCTTCAGTGCCGAAGCCCTGTTGCGTTCAGTTGAAGGCTCCCTGTCCGGTAATATCTCCCATGTTATCGAGATACCTGAACTCTCAGAAAGATTTGATCAAACAAACGAGCCTGGCCTGCTCGTTCTTGGAAACTCCTTAACCAATAATGGAATTGATGCCTCTCTATTAAAATCCGGCCTGGAAGCCCAGGGTCTTGCCTACCCAACCGTCGAGAAGATGGTACCGGATGCAACGACGATTTGGTCCTGGTCGTGCATCCTGCGCAATCGTATCTATGATCTCAAGAACAAGCCGAATACAGTGTTTATTGGGTTTGCCTGGAACCAGCTTGCAGATCAATCGCGATTACTGCCGACCCAGCTCGGCGGTTTCTTCTGCTCTTACAGTGATTTGATGCATTTTACCGAACAGGCGAAAATGGGAAGTGCTGAAATCGGCGAGTTTCTAACTGCCTCGACTTTCCGTCTTTTTACGCATCGTGAAGCCTTTCGCAATAGAATGCTGGGCATCCTGATTCCTCACTACATGAGCGCCACGCAGGAGATCAACCGAAGGATGCGAAATGCAGGCAATTCGGCAAGTGGTCCTGATTTGACATACTGCGAGCTAAGCCAGGTCATCGAAAAAATGGAATCCTACAATAAGCATGTTGTATTGATGGCCATGCCGATCCGCGAAAACACCTATGAACTTGACCCGGAATTACTCAATCTTGTCAAAAGCGAGGGCATTTCCTTACTGGATTATCGAAGCCTGGATTTTATTACAGACAATCTGTTTCTGGATGAAATGCATTTGAATGAAAATGGCAGTGCCTTATTGACACAAAAACTCGTTGTCGATTTCGCAAAGGTACACTCAACTTTGCCGCAGTGATTAATAAGGCTTCAATGCATGTTATTCAATAGTTATATTTTTTGGGCTTTTTTCGCTACTGTCATATTGATCTATTGGCGCCTTGGGCATCGCGGGCAGAATTTTTTGTTACTCGTCGCCAGTTATGTATTTTACGGCTACTGGGATTGGCGATTTCTAAGCCTGATCGCATTCTCAACAATCGTTGATTTTATCGTTGCCCAGAAACTGGAAAAGGAGACGAGACAACCCATACGGCAACGCTGGCTTTTACTTTCGCTATGCAGCAATCTGGGACTACTGGGTTTCTTCAAGTACTTCGGGTTCTTTTCGAAAGAATTTGCTGTATTACTCGAATCATTGGGATTCCAGGCATCCATGCCGACTCTGAATATCATTCTTCCAGTCGGCATATCTTTCTATACCTTTCAGACATTGGCCTATACTATCGATGTCTATCGGGGTAAAACCAAACCGACGAACAATCTGCTGGATTTCGCTGTTTACGTATCGTTCTTTCCCCAATTGGTTGCCGGACCGATTGAACGCTCCAAGGATCTGTTACCGCAAATCGTAAACCCACGGAGTTTTACAAAAGGAAATTTTTCCGAAGGTCTCTATCACATCCTGATCGGCATGTTCAAGAAAGTCGTGATTGCCGACAATATGGCCCCGATTGTCAACCAGGTATTTTCCACCCCCGTCAGCGACCTGAACGGCACCGAAATTCTGATTGGCGTATATGCATTCGCGTTCCAGATCTATGGTGATTTCTCCGGTTATTCGTCTATTGCCCAAGGCATAGCCAAATGGTTGGGGATCAATCTGTCATGGAACTTCCGCATGCCCTATTTCTCCACAACGCCAAGCGAATTCTGGCGGCGTTGGCATATCACCCTCTCCTCCTGGCTCAGAGACTATCTCTATATAACCTTGGGCGGTAATCGTCACGGTCACTTCAACACATTCAGGAATCTTGTACTGACAATGTTTCTCGGTGGTTTATGGCATGGAGCCAACTGGACTTTCGCCGTGTGGGGGCTGGCGCATGGCTTCATTCTGGTTGTTTATCACGCATTGGAAGGTGTAACCAAAAAGATCCTGATTCCCGGCCTTGTCGGCAAGGTTATCGGTGCAATTATATTCTTCCACCTGGTATGTATTACATGGCTGTTGTTCCGCGCTGAAAACCTGACTCAGGCGGTATCCATGTTCGCTCAATTGTTCCACAACTTTTCGATGACCGAATTCTCTCTCTATTCGCTCGGGATGCTGGGCTTTTTCGCACTGCCGATTGTGATATTGGAATTGGTTATCGAACGCTCCGGCGATATGCTCTATGTGTTGCGCACCCACTGGCTGGTGCAGGCGATGATATATAGCTACTTCATCTTTATGCTGATTATATTCCCGCCACTTACACCCCAGGTGTTTATCTATTTTCAATTCTAGGAAAACTCTGATTAATTCAGCGTTACCCTATTATTCCTTCAGAAGGATCAGCAAATTCACATACCTGCGAGTATATAAGGCCTCATTCGGCTAGATGCAGGCTAGGGCCTGTCGACAATAATCCGATTAACGATAACAGGCCCTAAGTCAGCCACTTCTTCCTGATCCTCTCACGGTTCAATGCCAGCCACTGCAAGGCAATGATAATACTGGTCGAGTTGGCGCGTCCGGTATACAGTTCCGCAGCAGCCTTTTCTGCATCCATCACTACCACGCGGATATCCTCTCCCTCATGGTCGAGACCATGCACGCCCGCTGCATTGGATGCATCGACCTCACCGCAATAGAGAGATATACGGTCCACGGATATGCCCGGGCTGACCATGAATTCACAGATATGCTCGATACGGCCAATCTCGCAATTAGCTTCCTCCAGCGCTTCTCGTCTGGCCACCGACTCATCGCTCTCCCCAGCCGGTGTAAAACCTCCCACCGTTTCCAGTATCCAGGGTATCTTCTCCTTACCCACCGCGCCGATTCTGAACTGTTCAACAAGCACCACCCGATCCAGATTCGGATCATAGAGCAGGACCGATACCGCACGCAGCTGTTCGAGCCGTTCACGTATCAGCTCTTCACTCTTACCCCCCAGATAGAGATCGTGCTGCAGACGATAGCGGTTGACCTTGAGAAATCCCCGATAGACCGGGTCAGACTCGATCAGTTCATATTGGTATTGCATCGAGCATCTACTCTTTATCATGGAATGTTTGTGTAACCGTTAGGATTTGGATTGTATCAGCAAATTGCTAAGACAATCCCCTTCAACCACCGCTTGGCGGCTTCTGCATAACTATTGGCGCGATCGGCTAGTGTCTAAACCAACCCCTGAAACTAACATTTTCATTACATGAACTGATACAAATCTGGAGACGAGAGATGAAAGAAAACACTTCAAAACAACAGGTGGCATTGGTTACCGGTGCATCTTCCGGCATGGGCAAGGACTTTGCGCAGGCGCTACTTGCGGAGGGATTGGTGGTCTATACAGTTGCCCGTCGTATCGAGAAAATGGCCAACCTGGAACGGCTCGGGGCAATACCGCTGAAGATGGACATAACGGACAGGGAACAGATCGATGCCGTCATTGAAACTATCGAAAAAGACCATGGCGGCATCGATCTGCTGATCAACAATGCCGGATTCGGCATGTATGGGGCCATGGAAGAGACCAGCATAGACGATGCACGCTACCAATTCGAAGTCAACCTGTTCGGCTTGGCTTATCTGACCCAGCGCGTCATACCATCCATGCGGACGAAGGGAAACGGAAAAATCATTAACGTTTCCTCTATCGGCGGCAAAGTCTATACGCCCTTGGGCAGCTGGTATCACGCCACCAAACACGCCCTCGAGGGCTGGTCGGACTGCCTGCGCCTGGAGTTGCGCCAATTCGGCATCGATGTGGTCATCATCGAGCCGGGCGCCATTAAAACGGAGTTTGGGGAAGTCATGACCGGACCCATGATAGAGCGATCAGGTCATGGCCCCTATGCCGGCTTGACGGAATCGATCGTCAAGCTGCAACGAACCGAATATGAACAGGGAGGCGGATCGGAACCAGGCGTGATTACCAAGCTGGTACTCAAAGCGGTGCGTGCTAAAAAACCGAAAACACGTTATGCAGCGGGTAAATATGCAGCTACCCTGCTGTTTGTTCGCAAGTGGTTCAGTGACCGCAGTTTCGACAGACTGATCATGTCGATGGTGAAATAGTCCACACTTGGCAGGGTTTGCGCCACTGGCACGATCCGAATAGACAGTGACGCAATTTGCAAGTGTATATTATCCAACCGAGACCTATCATTTAGTTAGACCGGACATGGCTATTAAACAGGCTGAACAACTAACATGCGAAAATTCATCATCGACCAAGGCTGGAATGCACTCTTCCATCAACACAATATCGATGCCAAGGAGATACTGATCCGGGCAGACTTGCCGCAGGATCTATTTACCCGTATTGACGCATCCCTCTCGACCGCCGAATATTTCCGGCTCTGGGATGCACTGGCAGTCGTGATGCAAAATCCAACACTTCCAATTCATCTGGTTGAGAGCCTCTCTACTGACTTCTTCAGTCCACCGTTGTTTGCCGCTTACTGCAGCCCCAATCTTAACGTCGCCCTGGAAAGACTCAGTCACTACAAGCCATTGATCGGCCCCTGCCGCCTGATAATGACCCGCACCAGAAAACAGACTCGTCTCGAGGTGGAATTTCTAGAGAAAGGTTTGGTTATACCAACTGCCCTGGTCGCATCGGAACTCACATTTTTTGTGCAGTTGGCCCGCATGGCGACACGGGAACATATCAAACCATCGGAGGTGTTGACACCCATCGAACTGAAACCGAAGCAGGCCTACAACCGGTTCTTCGGCATCATCCCCAAACGCGCCAAAAAAATAGGCCTCAGCTTTCGCGCAACCGATGCTGAACGCCCCTTCATCAGCGCCAATGAGAAGATGTGGGAATTTTTCGAGTCCGGGCTCAATCAGCGTTTAGCGGATCTCTCGGCAGAGGATGACTTCACCACTAGGGTACGCAGCCTGTTGTTGGAACTGTTGCCCGCCGGCCAGTCATCCATAGAGGCTGTCAGCGATCGTTTACTGATCAGCAAGCGCACCCTGCAACGCCGCCTTAATCAGGAGGAGACCAATTTCCAGCAGGTGTTGAATGAGGTACGGGAGGACCTTGCCACCCATTACCTGAAAAATTCCGAACTCACCCATACCCAGATCTCCTTTCTGCTCGGCTTCAATGATCCCAACTCCTTCTTCCGTGCCTATCACGGGTGGACGGGGACCACACCGGAGAGTGCTCGCAACGACCGGCTGCTAAATTAATTAAACCGAGACCCTGGGATGATTAAACGTCTACACAAGCCCAATGCATTGCTCCTCATCCTGACCGTTTTACTGATCACCGGGCTGGGTTGCTCGCTAGCTCCAATTACCGAAGCGGATGCGGATACGCCACAGAATCGAGAAACCGTGGTGGTGCTCCATGGGTTAGGGCGGAGCAAGGCAGCCATGTGGCTATTGGCTTCCCGTTTGGAAGATGCCGGTTACAATGCAGTTCGTATCGACTACGATTCATTTCGTACCACACCGAACCTGATTGTTGACGCTGTTACCCAAGATATCGAACGCTGTTGTGAAAACCGTCAGCACCCTATCCATTTCGTCGGACACTCTATGGGCGGGCTGATCATTCGCGCCTATCTGGATCGTCAACGACCGGAAAACCTCGGTCGCGTCGTCATGATCGGTACACCCAACCACGGTACAGACTTTGTCGACAAATACCGCCACCGCTGGTGGCTGCAGATTGCGGGTGAAGCGGCACTCGCTTTGGGAACAGACTCGGAAAGTTTCCCCAACACGCTACCGAGACCCGACTATCCCCTGGGCGTGATCGCCGGCTACAGGGAGGGCAGCATGCATGACGATCCGATTGCCGGCCCGGATGACGGATTGGTACCGGTGTATTCCACCCTGATTGAAGGGATGGACGATTTTATCCTCATTGAATCGGGACACTCGGCCATGCGGTATGACAAAAACGTTGCCTTGCAAACCATATATTTCCTAAAACACGGACAGTTTGAACGGTAGTTCCTGGTGGGCTTTTGTCTTAGAACCGTTATGCCACGCACTGAAAAATAACAATAGCAGACCTAAGCAGCAAAGCGGCGCAATACCTTATGATTCCTATGTTGATTCAGTAGAGTGCTTGGTTGAAAAATCAGCGTTAAGAACAATCAGGTCTCTTGACTCGATTAACTACGCATCAGATCAATCGGAGAAACAACATGAGCGAGGTCCAACATTTCACCCATGCACCCGAAACGTTGAAACAGGAGTACGTGAAGTTTTTGGATAAGACCGCTATCGAGATGGGACGCACCAACAGCCCCTCCGACCGGGTGGACTGGAGCGCCGTCAATGACAAGATGGTCGAGTGGTGGAAGGAGAAGGGTTACGTTTTTCCTTAACTAGTGCACCGTACAGACCATACAGGGGTCGAATGACCTGACGATATGCTGTACAGATACCGGGTCCTTCTCCCCCGGTCTGAGCGGCGCATCCACCAGTGCGAGTTCCAGGACGCCAGGCTGACCCTGGTGATCTCGGGGGGAGAAGTTCCAGGTTGTCGGGGCGATAATCTGGTAGTTGAGTATGTGACCGTTTTTAACCTTGATCCAATGTCCCAGGCTACCGCGGGCCGCCTCCACCAGGCCGTATCCCTGGGCCACCTGCGGGAAGGGTTTGTGATTGCAGAAGGCCTCGCCCGGCTTGAGCTCTCTGACCCAGGTCTCCATAAGCATAACCACCCTGGCAATCTCCAGCAGACGTGCGATAACCCGGTTGCGCACATTACCGCCGCTCTCTGCGACCAGCGCTCTGACCAGTGACTGACCGTCCACCTGCTGTCGCGCCAAGGCGCCAACCTCGACCACCCGCCCGTCCAGCCTCGGCGCCTTGCACCAGCTATAGGCATTTGCCACATCCGCATCGGGCAAGGTTATGCCGTCGAACGGGTGCCTTGGGCTCTTCTGATGCACCATCCAGCTGTGGCTGAGATCTTCGGTGATGAGCGCTGTCTCCAACGGCTGCTCGGCATCATCCCAGAGACCTTGACGAAATCTGGGCTCTCCCTGCTGCCGATAGACACCATAGCTCATAAAACGGTCATTACCGCGACCCAGCATGTGGAGGTCGAGCGCCCTGGCTACTTCGAGAAAACGCCTGAAATCGCTGCTACCTGGATCGTGTGCTTCGATCCATTTATCGAGTGCGGCAATCGAATTCAGGCTTGCGATATTCTCCAGGCTGTCGCCATAGAGGGTGCTTTCGAGAAAGCGCCGAAAGCCAAACAGGATCGCCTGCAGCCGTGCCCGCTCCTGCATCTCGACGGCCCGGGTGGTGCCCCCCGGCTGGATGGCCAGGCTGTGCGGCCACTTACCCGCCATCAATCCCATCAGGTGCATGAACTGCGCCCGGGCCGGCAGCATCTCCCTTGCGGCACTGCCGCTCTGCGCCCTGAAGCGCGACTCGATCATGGGATACCAGGGCTCGTCGCGATAGGTCTCACGGGCGAAATCGGGCATGAAGAAGAGGTAAAAGTGGGTCATATGATCGGCCACGTTCTCATTGGCCAGGATCAGGTTGATGGCCAGCTCACCATTCAGCGGTGGCGTCACACCCTGCAGGGCCGCCAGCGCCTGGGCCGCAGCGACCGATTGGGAGACGGAGCAGATACCGCAGATTCTCGGTGTATAGACCAGGGCATCCCCCGGCTCCTTGCCCTGAAGCATCTGCTCGAAACCGCGAAACAGGGACGAGGAGACCCGGGCCGACCTCACCCTCTCCTGCTCAATCTCCAACTCGACTTCCAGATCGCCCTCTACCCGGTTGAAGGGCCCAACGATGCGACGGCTCATGACTTACTACCCGGTCGCCGCCGGGGTGGCACCCGGATATGATCCGCCACGGCGTTCTCTTTCAAGCGTGTGGGTGTCGCCGCCTTCGCCAAGGATGCCAGTGCCACGAACCATGCCTTGGGCATATCGGTGGGCAGACCCACCGGGATACCGGCAATCTTCGGTGTTTCGGTGAAGGGGTGGCCCGGCTCCTCAAAGCCTGGGGCAGTACAGTTGATACAGGCATAGCCGCCACGCAGGCAGGAGCCTTCCCCGTTCCAGAGCCGAGTGTTGCAATCGGCATGGGCCTGAGTGCCGAGGCAACCCATGTGCTCCATCATGCAGCCCAGGTCGGATGGCTTTTCCGCGCTCGCCTTGTACTCATAGAACTCGTTTCGTGGACAGCCGTGGTGGACCAGATGATCGGCATAATTGCGCGGTCTACCCCATTCATCGAGATGCTCCCGCTGCAGTTCACCGGAGGCGATCTGCAACAAGGTCTCGGTCACCCAGTTGGGATGCACGGGACAACCGGCGATATTGATCACCGGCAAGCCATGCTGCGTCAGGAACTCCTTGCCCAGAAGCCCGCCGATGACCGTTTCGTCATACTGTAGCCCACAGGATTCACTGGGATTGCCACCGGCGGCCGTGATACCGCCAAAGGCGGCGCAGCTTCCCACTGCGATGACATGACCGGCCACAGCGGCAAGCTGCGCCAGCCACTTCATCATCGGTTCTCCCGTACCGGCAAGTCGGTGAAACTTTCCACTACCGTTGGGTCCACACACCACGGAACCCTCAAGGCAGAGCAAGTCGAGACGTTGCTCGCCAAGAATGATGGTTTCCAGCAGTTCGATGAACTCAGATCCCGAAGCCTCGCTGATGGAGGGATGCCAGAGGATATGAATACCGGCACTCTCCAATGCGGTAAACAGGTCCGGCCCCTCTGCACAGAGCATCGAGAGTGAACAACCACCGCAACCGCCTGATTGCAGCCATAGCAGATTCAGGGGTTGCCTATCCACATCAGCCATCGGCTTCCACCTTCAACGGCAGGGTTAAGGTGAATATGGCACCGCCATCGGCACTGTTTTCAGCCGACAGGTCACCCCCCATATCCCGGGCCAGTCCATAACTGATATAGAGTCCCAAACCCGTTCCCTTTCCCACCTCCTTAGTGGTATAGAAGGGATCGAAGAGTTTATTCATGTCACCCTCAGCGACACCCGGTCCGCTGTCGTGAATACGAATCCGGACATCCTTGTCGTCTCTGTCGCAACCTATAGTGATCAGTTTCTCTGCCTGACGCTCCATCACATCGATGGCGTTCTGTATCAGATTGATCAGAATCTGATGCACCTGGCCCTGGCGCCCCCTGATCACACAGCTGTCAAGCAGTTCATAACGCACCTCGGGTTTCTCCCTTGAGGCCTTAATCACCCACTCGGTTGCCGTCATCACCACATGCTTCAGCTCGAAGGGTTCCGGTTGCTCTTTCTGGATACCTGAGTAACGACGCAGATCGAGCACGATATTACTGATGCGCTCCGCGCCCTCCATGGTCCCCTCGATCAACGGCCCCATATCGGATTCAATCTTGTCTATCCGATATTTTTCTCTCAGCTCCTTATGCAGATCCGGGTCGAGATGTTTATTCACATCCGCTATGTAGTTGTTGATACGCTCACCGTAGCGTTTCAGGGCGTGCATATTCCCGAATACCACGCTGATGGGATTATTAAGCTCATGCGCCACCCCGGCCACCAAGCGGCCAAGCGAGGCCATCTTTTCGGAGTGCACCAGGTGTTCCTGGGTCTGTTTCAGATCGATATGAGCCTTGTTCAGAGCCTCATAGGCACGACGCAGCTCGCCTACCGGCCGGCCGATCAGCACCATACCCAAGAGTTTTCCCTTGATGTCGTAACGGGAGGAGCAGTTCATCGCCAACGGCATGAATCCACCTCCCTGGGTAAGCAGATTGACCTCGCAATCGACAACGTCATCATTGCCCAGTTTTTCCGAGAACTGTTCAACCAGCGGCTGTGATTCGAGGCCGAACAGTTCATTGAACGGACAATTCAACAGTTCCCTCTCCAGCCTCCCGGTAAGGTCTTCCAGCGCCTGATTCACTTGTAAAATCCGGCCGCCGGTATCGCAGACAATCAATACCTCCCTCATCGATTCGAGTACACTTCGAATAAACTGCTGCGCCTCTTCCAATTCGGCGTTCTTCTGTTCCAACTCCACCTGGTAGTGAACCAGATCGGCATAAACCTTATCCATCTTCTGGATAACGTCGATCCATGCACTCTCGGTGGTCTCATTCAACTGCAACGATTCATCCATGACAACCTTATCAATCAGGCTGTTTTTGAGGCGTGTTTTGGTTTCAGCCATGACTACTCCCTGTATTGTGCGTCCGCAAATGAACGCTAATGAACGCTAATGGTTTTATGCTGCATTTGTCTGGCTCCTGCGTTCCTCCGCGGGAAACCACAATTTGTTCTGTTGTTTCGCTGAGATCTGCATTACCCAGCGGGAGCGTGGGAACCAGAAGAATCGACATATCATCTAAACATTTGCGTTTATTAGCGTTCATTTGCGGACTGAATAAACGCATTCAACTACCCACCACGTCCTGGCTCTCGTGCAACTGCTCGATTTTTTCAAGCCCGTATCGTTCCAGTTTGCTGCGCAGTCCGACCCGGGACAAGCCCAGCTCTTTCGCCGCCTGGCTCTTGTTCCAACGATTGCGGATAAGGCACTCCTTGAGGATGCGCGCCTCCAGTGATTCGACCCGCTCCTTAAGTGTGCCGTCCAGTCCGTTCATAACTTTCAAGTCGGCTTCGTCCTCTTCCGGCGCCGCCTGCAGCACCCGAGGCGAGAGCATGTCCGCACTCAGCAGTTCACTATCGCTCATAACCAGCATATGCCGAATCTCATTTTGCAACTCACGGACATTGCCTGGCCAATGGTAGGCCTGCATACAGGCCAAGGCTTCTTCTGTGAATCCCTTTACATGCTTACCCAACTGCCCCATCGAGACCTCCAGGATGGACTGGGCGATCAACGGGATGTCCATCCTGCGTTCACGCAATGCGGGCAGATGTATGGTGACGGTGGCAAGCCGGTAATAGAGATCCTCACGAAAACGCCCCTCGCGCACCTCCTGCTCAAGATCCCGGTTGGTGGCGGCGATGATCCGAATATCCACCTGCCGTGTCTGGCTGCTGCCCAAAGGGCGTATCTCACCCTCCTGCAATACCCGCAACAGTTTTACCTGAAAGGCTGGCGAGACCTCGCCGATTTCATCGAGGAATACCGTACCGCCGTTGGCCCGTTCGAAGATTCCCGCCCGGTCCTCCACCGCACCTGTAAAGGCCCCCTTCTTATAGCCGAAGAGTTCGCTTTCCAACAACTCATCCGGCAGCGCGCCGCAGTTCTCCACAACAAAGGGCTGGTCCCAACGCTGACTGTTGTAGTGCAACGCCCTTGCCGCCAGCTCCTTGCCAGTGCCCGATTCACCGGTGAGCAGTACCGAGACATCATATGGCGAAACCCTGCGAATCTTTTCACACACATGATTCATACCACTCTCGGGGCTGCGCACGATCTGATCGTCACAACGGTAGTCGTCACGCAGACGCTTGCGTTTCTGATCCATGGCGGACTGCAAGCGGCTCGGCGACATCTTCAGCTCAACCGAGAGGATTTCATTCTTTCGCTGCAGTTCGAAGAGTTGGGCCGCATTCTTCAACAACAGAATCAGACTGTCAGGATGCCAGGGTTTGGTAACGAACTGGTAGATGCCTGCTTCGTTGACGGCACTGATGATATCTTCGGAGTCGGTATAACCTGAGATGATCATCCGAATCACCTCGGGCCACTGCTCACGCACCTGTTTGAGAAACTTCACACCGGTGATCTCCGGCATCCGCTGATCACAGAGGATAATCTGCACCCAGTCGGTCTCGAGGATCTTTCGCGCCTCAGTGACATTCTCCGCCGTCTTCACGTCAAACTCATCTTCCAGGATACGCTGCAGTGTCTCCAGACTGCGCACCTCATCATCCACGATCAGGACTGTGGGCAGCGTGTTCATGACACCCTCCTGACCGCTTTGGTCCAACGATGATTGGCGAGGGTCAGGGGTGTGCGAGACTTCGGAACTTTATAGACGAAGTTATAGCGGGCCACATGATAGCTCGGGTCGAATCCGTAGAAATTGCGTTTCATCTGTTCCAATTCCTCCTCACGATAGCGGGCCAGCGGCTTGATCGCCTCATCGGCCTGCCTTCGTGCATTCTTGTAATGTAGACGTTCAGTAAATGCCGGAGTGCGGATCATGCTGGTTGCCAGTTGGCGAACAGATGAAACGAAACCGGCATCCGGTTCATCAATTACTTTGTCGATCAGGTTCAACGCCTTTGCTTCATCGGCCCCGATAGGCAGGCGACTCTCGACAATTTGTGTCGCATTCTCATCGCCGCTATAGCGGGGCAACAGATAGGTCCAATACTCTGAACCGAAGAGATTGCCCATATCCTTGTAGTGAGGATTGAGTATCACTCCGCGACGTGCCCATACTTCATCGGCGGCCCTGGCCAGAAACACGCCACCGGCCCCGGCGTTACCCTGCAACGCGGCCACTGTAAGATGGTTTTCTGTCTGTATGATTTCACGCGCGAGATCATCGATGGCATTGATATTGCGCCAAGACTCATCGGCAGCACTGGAGGCTGCCTCGATCATATTCAGGTGCATGCCGTTGGACCAGTAATCCGCTCCACCCATCAACACTATCGCCCTTGTGTCCCGGCATTTCGCATCGCGCAAGGCCAACAACAACGCCTTACATTGGGCGCTACCCATGGCGCCGTTATAGAAGGGAAAATGGAGCAGCCCCACACCCTCCACCTCTTCATACCAGATTTCCCGGTAGCCGGAATCAGCATCGGCTTCGATCTCCGGCAGATCAGCGACCTCCTGTGCCAACAGATGGGTGGCGGGCAGCTTGAAAGGATGCTCGCCCTCCCTCTCCCGCAGATGCCCGATCCAGACTGCGCCATCAACTGACGCGCGGCAGATTGCCGGCCCGCAACGGGCGATCGGTTCGCCGGGTTTACCCCTCAGGGTCGTCTCCGGCCAGGCATCGTAGAGATAGAACTGTCGCTTAAAGAGCTCATCCAGGACACCTGGGACTCCATCACCGCTACGTATCTTGCGTAACACCTCCGCGGTAGTGTCACGTTGCCAATCGATGGCCCTGTCTGTCTGCCTGACCAGTGGTCGCCATCCACCCCGCTGTGTTGCATCAACCTGCTCCAGGGGTTGGGGTTGGTAGTCACCTGCCTGAAAACGCTCCACTGCCAATATGACAGCCTCAACGGCTGCCTCGGTTACTTCGTTGCGATAGAGACTCCCTTTAGCCGTCTCGCGCATCTCGAACTCCACACTGGCCCAGATATCGCCCGCATCCATCTCCCCATTGGCCTGGAGTACCGTAACCCCCCAACGTCTCTCACCCTTGAGGATTGCCCAGTCGAGTGATGTGGGCCCCCGGTCGCCCCTGATACCGGGGTGGACTACAAGACAGACATGATTACGCCATATCGATTCGGGTATTGCCCGCTTGAGAAAGGGTGCGATGATCAGATCGGGCCGATGCAGACCAACTGCCTCCAACGCCACGGCATCGTTGATGTCGAACTCAACCGATACCTCGTGCCCCATGGCCCGCAACTCCACGTGGAGCCGTTGACTGAGGCTGTTGAATGCGTGGGTGAGAAACAGAATGCGCATGATTATATCCGACCGTTCATTGCCGCAACGTAATTGACAGAATGTGCCGCTTGCAACTTCTTTTGTTAGTCCGCAAATGAACGCTAATAAACACTAATGTTTTCATTTTCCCCGGTTCCCATGCTCCTGCGTGGGAACGAGAAATCCCGATCGGTGCGGCAAGCCGCACCCAACATCACGCATTAAACATTTGCGTTCATTTGCGTTCATTTGCGGACTTTTACTCTTAACCATTCACTCATATCAGTGTCAGCAGATTCGTGGCAACTGCTCGCCGGAGAGCCAATCGACCACCCGGCTGCCGCCGAACATGGTCTCCATCTGGACAAAGTGGTGTTCATCCTCGACCACCTCACCGATGATCCGGCTGTCACGCCCCAAGGGATCCTCCTGCATGACCGGCAACAACCGGTCAGCATCCTCGGCTGAACAGATACAGATCAGTTTGCCTTCATTGGCCACATAGAGGGGATCGAGCCCCAGTAATTCGCAGGCGGAAGTAACCGCCGCTTTCATGGGTATCTCCGCTTCCACCAGATGCATGCCGACCGCAGACTGCATGGCCAACTCGTTGAGCGTGGTGGCGAGACCGCCGCGGGTCGGATCCCGCAGGCAGTGGATATCCGGGACAGTCTCTACCATTTTTTGTACCAATCCGTGGAGTGCTGCCGAGTCGGATTCGATCGTAGTCTCGAACTCCAGATTCTCACGGCTCGACATGATCGCCACCCCATGATCACCGATGCTGCCGCTGACGATGATCTTGTCGCCGGGTTGGGCGCGATCTCCCGATATATTGATACCCTCCGGTACCACGCCGATGCCGGTGGTGGTGATAAAGACGCCGTCACCCTTGCCCTTCTCCACCACCTTGGTATCGCCGGTGACCACCGGCACGCCGGCCTCGCCGGCTGCGCTTCCCATACTGGCGACGATCCGATCCAGGTCGGCCAGGGGAAAACCCTCTTCCAGGATAAATCCTGCCGACAGATAGAGCGGCCGCGCACCGGACATGGCAACATCATTCAGCGTACCGTGTATCGCCAATGAACCGATATCGCCACCGGGGAAAAAGAGCGGTGAGATGACATGGCCATCCACGCTCATGACCATGCGTCCTGCAGATACATCGAAGGCTGCCTGGTCGTTGCCTTGCCTCAGCAGCTCGTTATCGAAGTGTTTGAGAAACAGCTCTTCGATCAGCTGCGCCATGGCCCGACCACCGCTGCCATGAGTCATATCGATCCTGGCACCGCGCGTGTCGAGGCGAAGGGGAAAGCGTTTTACCACAGCATTCATCGTTCCACTCCGTAGTAAGTCGGTATAAATGCAGTCCGCAAATGAACGCTAATAAACGCTAATGTTTTCATTTTCCCTGGTTCCCATGCTCCTGCGTGGGAACCCATACCTTGATCTAATGCTCTGCTTAGATCTGCATTCCCACGCAGGAGCGTGGGAACGAGAAATCCCGATCGGTGCGGCAAGCCGCACCCTACATCTCTTTTTAAACATTTGCGTTTATTTGCGTTCATTCGCGGACTGATAACGCCTAATGACATATTCAACATCATGCGCTCTTTTTATTGGATTGACGGAAACGGCCGTAACTCCAATAGGCGGCGCAGGCACCCTCGGAGGAGACCATACAGGAGCCCATGGGGTTGTCCGGGGTACAGACCGTACCGAACAGTTTGCAGTCGGTAGGTCGCTTGGCACCGCGCAGGATCGCCGGACATTCACAACCCTTGACATCCTTAGCCTGGGAGACGGGTATGGAGAAGCGCCGCTCAGCATCGAGCGAGGCATAGTCCTGTTTGATCTTCAGGGCGCTGTAGGGCACCTGACCCAATCCCCGCCACTCGAAGCTTCTGCGCAGTTCGAATGTCTCCGCCACCAGTTGTTGCGCCTTGCAGTTGCCCTCGCGACTGACCACTCTTGTGTATTCGTTCTCCACCACATAACGTCCCTCGTTAAGCTGGCGGATCAGCATCAGGGCCGACTGCATGACATCCAGCGGCTCGAAGCCGGCGATCACCACCGGACGCTGGAACTCCTGGGCGAAATACTCGTAGGGTCGGCTACCGATGATGGAGCTGACATGGGAGGGCCCGAAGAAGCCGTGGATGGAGACCGATCCCAACTCCCGCACTTCGGGGGATTCGAGGATATTCTGGATGGCTGCGGGGGTCAGTACATGATTGCAGAACAGGCTGAAGTTACCCAGACCCTCCACCTTTGCCTGACGCAGCGCCACCGCGCTGGGAGGCGTGGTAGTCTCGAAGCCGATGGCGAAGAAGACCACCTCCCGGTCCGGATTCTCACGGGCGATTCTAAGTGCGTCCTGGGTGGAATAGACCATGCGCACATCACCCCCCGCCGCCTTGACCCGGATCAGGCTCTTACGCCCACTGGCCGGAACCCGCAGCAGATCGCCATAGGTACAGAGAATCACATCATGGGCCTCCACCAGATGGATGGCCTCATCGATACGACCGATCGGCAACACACAGACCGGACATCCCGGACCATGGACAAACCTCACATTGTCGGGCATCAGATCCTGCACACCATAACGAAAAATGGCATGGGTATGGCCGCCGCAAAACTCCATCAGATGATATTCGCGCCCCCTGTCCGCTTCGTGGCGTATCGCATCGGCCAGCTGCCTGGCCAGTTTTTGCTGGCGGAATTCGTCAACATATTTCATGGCGTCACTCCAGCTTGAGCAAATAGCCGAAGGGTCTTCTCGGCCTCCTCTTCGCTCACCTTGTTGAGTGCATAACCCACATGGATCAGTACAAAGTCATCCACTGAGACATCTTCGACCAGCGCCAGAGAGACCTCTTTTTTCACCTCACCCAACACCACGGTGGCGTTCTCACCCAGCTCGTCGATGGCGACCACTTTTGCGGGTATAGCCAAGCACATGTTCGGTCACTCCTCAGTCATTTTGTCATTGCAAATAAGGCGTAATGGATATTTTTTATCCTGCATCCTGCCGCAAATGAACGCGAATCACCGCAAATTTTCGCTAATCCTTGATCCTATATACTGTTATTACGATGTTACTGCGTCTCGACGACACCCAGATAATATCCGCGTTCATTAGCGGTGATTCGTGTCTATTTGCGGCTAATCATCTAAGCCGGCACCGCCGGATTCCCGACCTGCGCCATCTGCCGACTGGCGGCAATCCACTGATACCAGTTCTGCATCCCCTCACCGGTGGTGGCGGAAAGCTGTAATACCTTAATCTTGGGATTGATGCGTTTGGCATACTCGATACAGCGCTGCACATCGAAATCGAGATAGGGCAGCAGATCAATCTTGTTCAGCAACATCAGATCGGCGGCATGAAACATGTCGGGATATTTGATCGGCTTGTCCTCACCCTCGGTCACGGAGAGAATCGCCACCTTATGCGCCTCACCCAGATCGAAAGCGGCCGGACAGACCAGGTTACCCACATTTTCGATAAACAGCAGACTCCCCCGATCCGGTTTCAGCGACTCCAGGGCATGGCCTACCATGTGACCATCCAGGTGGCACCCTTTACCGGTATTGATCTGTATTGCCTTCGCACCGGTAGCGCGTATCCGCTCCGCATCATTCGCCGTCTGTTGATCACCCTCGATGACACTGATGGCGTACTCCGCCTGCAGATCGCCGATGGTACGGGCCAATAGGGTCGTCTTGCCCGATCCCGGACTTGAGACCAGATTGAGACTCAATATGCCGTGCTGCTGAAAGTAGTTCCGGTTGGCAGCGGCATACTGATTGTTCTTACTGAGTATGTCCTGCTCGATCTGCACCATTCTCGACTGGGAGAGTCCCGGCGCATGGGCATGGGCCGGTCCCTGACCGTAGTCATGGGTATGTCCCTGCCTTCCATTCTCGTCATGATGATGGTGGTGGTGATCATGATCGTGTTGATGATCCTGAGCCTCGATCTTTGTCTCACCTTCACCACAACCGCAAACCGTACACATAACAAACACCTCGAATAATGAGTTTTGAGTTTTGAGTTCTTGGTTTTTAGTTAAGTGCACGCACCAAACCCTGCTACCTTCCAACTAAAAACTAAAAACTAAAAACTAAAAACTAGTAACTCAATGAGTTACTCGACCTCCAGCTCCTTGATCCGCATCTCGTCACCACCGGTCACCTGCAACTGATAACTGCCGCACTCCGGACAGGCCTCATAGCGGGCCGTTACCTGAACCGGCTTACTGCACTGCATACACCAGGCCTCGCCAGGCAGATGGATTATCTCCAGTCGGGCACTGTCGGCGAGAGTGCCTTTCATCACCGCGTCGAAACCGAAACGCATCGCCTCGGGCTCCACACCCGATAGCGCACCGATCTCCAGCCATACCCGCTTGACCATGCTGTATCCTTGCGTCACGGCTTGTTCCTCCAGCACCTGCAGCACACCCTCACACAGGGACATCTCGTGCATCAGACGATCTCAAGCCGATAACCAACACAGGGATCGACTGCGTTGATGAAAAGGTCGGCATGCCGTTTCAATGCATCGATCTCTTGTGCAGGGAGACTCAGCAATCCCCTGGCGACTACCCCTCGGGGATGAAAATTCCACTCCGTGGGCGCCACTATCTGATAACCGGAAATCATACCCTTATCCAGTACGGCACGGTGTATCAAACGCCCGCGTGCCGCTTCCACCTGGCCCAAACCCTCATCCACTCCCGATCCGGCCATCGGGGTGCCGCCATCAATTCGATCTTCGATCAATGCCTGCATCTGTTCGTTCAGCCTTGCCGGTATGGAAGCCAACTCCAATAACCTGGCCACCAGGCGTGTCATCAGGCCAAAGCCATACAGCTTCGTCAGTTGTCGCAACAGTGGATGGGAGGCCATTCGGGTCATTGGTGTCGTCTCGAAGACAGCGCCTTTCCACTCGGGGGCAGCGATAAATTGGTCGGCATCTTCCTCGGACAGACGCTGACATATCGCCTGCGGATCGATAGTGGGTAAAGGGTAGGAGCCACCATCCGCCAATTGTGCCAATTGTTCGTCCCTTATCCGCCGCAACAGTTTTGATGCGGGTGTCGCTGTCTGTTCGAGCCAAACATCGAAATCCTCGATATCAGCATATGCATACCAGTCGGCAGGCGCTAGTGCAAAGATCGAATCGGCAGCTGTTTTCGCGATCTGTTCAATGACTGTGGAGAACCTTTCCTGATCCACCACCAGACGTGGCTGCAGAGTGAACAGGTCACTGTCATTGAAGCACGCATGTTTTGCCATCGGCAGCAGATTTGAGAGAGATGCGACCAAAGCACGGTCGACCGCTGTATCGACAAAATTGGACCAGTCGATGAGGATACGCCACAAATGTTCCCGGGCGGTCTCCACCGTGACTAGCATACTCTCCGCCAACTCGATCCGGGCATTCCCATGCATACCCATCGCCTGGCGGCATGCCTGAGCCGCGGCCGATGCCTGGGCGGTGGCGCAGACACTGTAGAGCATGGGAAGCATGCCCAGCAGCTCCTTCACCGATTTGCCTTCGAACAGATGGGTTAACTGCAATGGACGAGTCGAGCTAATGGCGATTTTTTCTATTCGCGCCTGCCGGCGATATAGCTTAATGTGGATTTCACCCTCAACGTTCATGCATCTGCATCCAGGTTCTGTTTCGCCCCGCCGCGCAACAATTCACGACGACTCAGCGGTTGATCCAGGCGCTGGCTGATCGTCGGTCTTTCCTCTTGCACTGAACCGTCTTGCCCGTCGACCGCCTGCTCATCGGGCTCACCCTTCCAGATTCGTTCGATTTCACTTTCACGTGTTGAAACCGAATCACGATGTTCAACCCGCATAAGGGCATCCATTACAGCCTCTGCCGTGGCCACCGCCGTGGCGTGGTCGGCAAACTCGAAGACGGGCGAAAAAAGAGAACACATCTGGTAGCGGCCGATCCCCTCCTCTTCGCAAAGAATGAACTCGTAGGGACCGGAGGGCATTTGGTAGAGCTGTTTATCGCCAACCTTCGTGGCTTTCCAGCTATCCCCTTCCGGCGGCAACAACATCAGGTTCATGAACCAAGGGGTGACCAAGACACCGAGACAGAGGCCGTTCCATTCACGAAATCCCACTGCCTCCACGCGCAGGGCCGGATTGAGCAACGGCAGTCCTTCCATTCGTTCCTGCTGAATCCGCCGAAACTGTTTCTCGAGGCCTTGAATGAGATAGTCTGGACAGATCACGATACATCCCTCACTACCATGAAGTCACGCTTGTTGCCGTCGCAATTCGGACAGCTCCAGTGTGACGGCAACTGAGAGAAGGGTGTCCCGGGTGGTATTTGCCAATAAGTATCGCCCTCGGCGGGATCGTAGATATACCAACAGATCTTGCACTCCAACCGGCTGTCATCATGGAGCTTTTGGGCATTTCCACCGTAGGAACCGGCAAAGAAGGCATCGCTCACCGGTAGGCCTCCATAATCTCGTTCAGACGCCGGGCACTCTCCTGAATGTCTTCTTTGGCGGCGGCAGCGACTGCCGGCACATCACCGATCTCCAGGGTATTGAGAATGTTTTTATCCTGAGAGTTGAAATATTGCACCCACCAGACGTTTTGTACTGCTGTGCTGGAGATGCGGCAGTTGCCGTAACCACGAGAGAGTATGGTGAGCGGTCCCTCGCCCAAACGATCAATCAGGAATGCCAGATCCTGTTCTGTCTGCGGCAACAACGTAAGATTTATGACATGACTCTCCTTACCGGGTCGATACTCAGAGACCTTGTCATTGATCTCAGCAAGCAGCGGGGGCGCATTCAAGACCCCCTCGGGTATCGACTTGAGTTGGCTATCGACCCGATGCGCTGCCTGACTGAAGACATGGCGTCGACACAACCTGGGTACCCGCGCCACTTCAATCGTGTCTCCGGTGGTTTCTTCCTGCTGATTGAAATATCTGATGCGCCAGATTCCCGCCATGACCGATTCCTGTATTCTGGCGCTGGTATCAGCACTCCGGTAGACCATGCTTACCTCACCCTCACCGAGAACCTGATCGACCAGGCTGCTGTTCTCCCTGTCCAGGTGTGTGATATCGACAACCTCAGGCTTGATATCCCTCACTTTTGCCTGGTGTTGCAATACCGCATCCAGCTCGGTCAATGCCGACATGCCGCTATCGAGATCCTGCACCTGATCGGGTTCCGGCATCTCAGGCATGGAGAAGGTAGACATCTCATCGGGGAGTTGCAGGATGTCGAGTGAAGCCCCATCATCTTCCGCCAGCTGCGAACCCGGACCGGTGACACTTATAGGTATGTCGATTTCATTCATGTTGAATGTCACTCCAGTTAATGGCAATGCCCAACGGCACTAACGACAGGAACTTTGAAACCCGGTGTGGCAGAGGGTTGGGTATTCAGCAGGCGTTCAATCTCAGTGAGGTAGACATCCCAGTCCTGCATGCGGGAAATCGCACCGACATAAGCACCCTCACGCAACATTACCAGCGCAGGCCAGCCATCGAAGGGAAAGCGCGCATGCAATTGATGTTCACTGTCACGTTCGACGATGGCCACCTGAAAACGGCCACCGAATGTCTCCATCAGCAACGGCAACACCACTGCCACATCATTGCTTTCGGGAAACTGCACCGGATTCTCGGTGAAGAAGAGCAGACACTGTTTATGCGCTTTGACAAAATCCCCAAGCGAACGCTCATTGACCGTAGCGATACCTTTTTGCTCGATGAGGTCGTTGATCAGCGGTGAAGGCATATTTCTCTCCTGCTATTTATCCAGCCGAAGATGTTCCGGCAGTTGCGGTTCACGATTCACCAGATCATCAAACAGATAATCAATCTCCGTTTCACCCTGGATGGCCAGCTCAAGGGCCTGTAATGCCTGTTTTATCTCCCTTGCCCTGGCCGGACTCAACACCTCGCGGGCGGTATCGAGAAATACCAATAACCAGGTACCAACCTGTTGCTCACCTACCAGCAGGGTATCCACCCTGCGCCGCTCACCCAACCCCTCGCATACCGCCTGACCCGGGAACGTGGAGAGGACCCGCATCGGTATGCCGATACACATCACAGATTCCCCTTGCTACGGTATTTATCGAGATGCGCATCCACATCCACATGAATGGCGTGTTGTTCAAGCTGAACAGGACGAAAGGCCAGGTCAAATCGCGGTGATGTCAGAACCCTTGCATCACCAACCCGGCAGGCATGCTGCGCGGAGGGTCGTTCATTCTCATAGCGCCGGATGTCGGAAATCGCACCCTGTAAACCTGTGTCCGGTGATAATGGCTTTTCTCGTCGTTGGGCCTCGATGCCAAATCCCTGAAGATAGTCCAGAACCATTGCGATCGCCGGTTCTATCTGTGCACGTACAGGTTCCCGTAAACTGCCGCCATAGTCCTCCAGTTCAACAGGCTGTACACCCATCAGGAGAAGATGCCGGGGATAATCGCCGAGCATCTCCGCCATGGCGAGCACCTCTTGAAACCCGGTCTGATGCAGGCTCACCTTCTTGGCGCCCATAAATTTGGGTACCTCATCATCCTCCACTCGCTTGAGGCTGCCGCCAGGCAGACCGTAGTCCACAGCATCGAAGACCACCAGTATCTCAGCCTCGCGGATATGTTGAACCAGATAGATACCTTGGGTGCCCCCGTCCAGGAGACGAACATTGTCAGAAAATCGGTAATGACGCTGAAGTGATTCCAATGCACGAACACCGAAGCCCTCATCGGCCCACAGCAGATTTCCTATACCGAGGATCAGCACATTGGGAGGATTGGACATTTCAGACTCCAACAGGGATCAGTGAAACCACTATCTGCAAACCACGCGCCAAACTCTTCCGCATGGATTACCTATTGTTTTCGTTGAGAATTTACCGGATGTGGAGGTAATATGGTCTATAGCAATGGATAATTGCTTATCAGTTTAGATGATTTTTGAAATATAACTATCCAATCTTCAGGTGCAGCAAACTGAAGTTAGTGTATATTTACACAAAAAAATTGAGGGTAATCTGCCAATCCGCCCCGCTATAGGTAAGCAGCTTTACACATCACATACACCCGTTCGGTGTTTGGAATTCGACTGTGCCGGATCGATAAACCCGGACCACTACAGAATTTCGCGGGAAATTAAGGTGATTTCTTTCAGAATGTCCCATAATTTGGCAGAGTTGTTGATGCATTTAAACAAGTTTGTGGAAAGAGCATCGGTTAACAGGCCCTAGCACAATAAATCATGCAATAGAGAGAACAATATGCCGATCGTTACGTGGAGCGAAGAATTCAGTGTCAACGTCAGAATAATAGACGACCAACATCAGGAAATGCTCAATATCGTTAATAGCCTCCACACCGCTGTGGAAAAGTGTGCTGATAAAGAGAGTTTGCAAAAACTGCTGGTTGAGCTGTATGAACATACGCAAACTCACTTCTCCACCGAAGATGAGTTGATGAAAAAGCATAACTATCCGGGGTATGAGCAGCATCTACACGAGCACCATGTATTACTGCAGCATCTGAACAATCTGGTTTCGGGTGTCACGGGCGGAAAAAGCCCGACCTTTCGCTCTGATTACGATGTCTCATCCGATTGGGTGCTTATCCACATTTTCAAAAGCGATAAAGAACTCGGCACCTTTCTCAATGCACAAGGCGTCTACTGATTTTACCAGATGCTTCAACGACGGGACGATTGCTCGTTATGACCCGGAACATCAGCCTGAAACCAAAGTATACACTTGGCATATCGGCGGCTTTTGAATCCGATCCGGGATCAAGCGGAAATTAAAAAGGCGGGAGAGCAACGCTCCCCCGCCCCATCATCTTCTACGCAAGACCGAAGTTATCGTACTTTCACATACAGATTGATTTCGAATCCAAATCGCATGTTTTGATACATCGGTTTTGACCATTTATGCATCGTTGTTCTCACTCCTATCTGTTTTTTGAGGTTTATGAAAGTGTCACCCTGAATACCACCAGAGGCAACAATGATCGACTATCAAGATACATACCAACAAAACACCCGCAACATCCAACCATATTATCTACAGTGATTTACCTATAAATGCCTAAATTACAGATATATATATATGCGGTTATCGCCGATTTAAAAAAACCGTCAAAGCAACACCCACCTAAAGATGTGCAGTTTCTGAACAGAAACGCGTGAAATCCGTACACTCAGGGAATCAATATCGATTTTTCTGCCGTTGAGTGCATATCCAACAGTAGTCGTTCGGATGGCGCGTCTGTCGTAACAGTTCACTGCCTTGACGAACCCATGCCCGCAGGTGGCTCCATGTGCCTAGGTACCCCTTTGGTATCGAGGGAGAGTATCCACTCTATCAGCCTGACACCATCCTCTCTTTTCAAGGCCACATTCGGTGGCATGTAGAGCATATTGACGTTTTGCCATATTTTTTGGTTACCCTGGGTACCCTGCAGTATTGATTCCAGCAATCTGTCCTTATTGCCCGGTCGATCCTGATAGTGCGCGGCCACCTCCCTGAATGATGGCGCGAGAGGAATAACACGCGACACTTTGACCGGATCTATTCGATGACAGATCGTACAACCGCTTACGGTGGAGAGTGTAAGCATTCTGTCGTGATGCATAAGCCTCTCCGCCACTTGTGGATCAATATCCAGCTTAAGTATCCAGTGAACAAGCGAGGATGCATCTTCTCGCGTGACATTCACATTCGGCGGCATGAACCGCATCCCGATTTCACCCTCCCATACCTGATCCTGATAGACCGTGCCATGCAGCACTCGATCCAGCAAACGGCTGAATGCATCTTTATCACCTCTGTAGCGTAACGCGATCTCCTGATAACTCGGCGCGAGCGGCAGTTCATCACTACCTGCGTCAGGCGCTATCTTGTGACAGATAAAACAACCGGAAGCATTGGCCAGAGCCAACATTTGCTGATCCTTTGCATGCGCGGCAGAAACCGGAAAAATCACTACGAGCGCAAATAGTGTGGCTAAAGAGAACTTCAACCTTGCCATTGTTCGAATCTCCCCTGGTTGGTATGACACCGATATTTAATGAATTTGAATGAGTTAAGTAATAGCAACATTTGTGCCTGCTCTCGATAGTCATCGACATACAAGGCATCGGCTAAAAAGCCAACATCGGCAACACTTCCATATCTACCGAGGCCTTACAACCACGATTGTTCAAAAAATGTCGACAATGCTCAATATATGAACACCTTTATCAGCCACAATCATGTGACAATTGACGGTGAGTAATATGGGTGCAATACAGGGAAATGGCACGGAGCATGCTTTTCATCTATACAACATGAAGCAGGATTCGATTCACCAGTGAGTACCTTGAAGTGCGACATGCCAAAACACCCTATACCTTAGTTTTACAGTGGCTACTGTTGTTCGGCATCTTGTCGTTCATCAGTTGGTTGTTCTGGGATCAAGGTCTGCTGCAATCCGCTTTGCTGTCAGATCCCAGCCACATCACACTGATCATCCTGCTGCTCTTTGTACTGGCTACCACTCATTGTGCTGCAAGGGCACTGTTTTTATCGCATGAAAACAGTGCACTCGACCGGATCATTCGGTTCACGACCGCAAATCCACCCGGCCCAGGCAGCAATCGTTGGTGGATAGAAAACCAGCTACCCGTAAAAGATTCCCTCTCAGGTCAGTTTATTGCCGGGATAGCCGCAATGCGCGGTTCGTTGCAAGCGCATCGACCAAACCAGGATAGCCACCTGCTGGCACAGGTGATGGCAGAGCGTATGAGAGGTCAACACGAAGTTGGCTGGTTTATCTGCGGACTGCTCGTAAAACTCGGCCTGCTCGGTACTGTGATCGGATTTGTCATGATGCTGGCGCCAGTGGCTGAATTGAAATCATTTGACCTGTCCGACATACAGGGCCTTCTGCAACGGATGACGACCGGTATGGGTGTGGCTCTGAACACCACACTGATGGGACTCAGCTGCAGCATGTTGCTCGGGATGCAGTACCTGATGCTGGATCGAGCCGCTGATCGCCTGGTGGCAGAGGCCGTAGAGTTCAGCGAAACACGCTTGCTCAAAGTGGCTGACAAGGAGCAGTGATTCAGTGGCGATGTTTCGCAACAGCCGTCAGTTCGATGCGGATCCATTCACCGATCTGCTGTTCAACGCACTGCTTGCATTCACCTTTCTTTTTCTTGTCGCCTTGATGTTTTTAAATCCGCCGGCCAAGACCGGTACCATCAATCCCAAGGCCGACTTTCTGATCTCGGTAACCTGGACCGATAACAGTCCGGACGATATCGACACCTGGGTTGAGGGGCCAAACGGTGATCTGGTCTGGTTCAAGAATCCCCAGGCCAGTCTTATGCACCTGGATAGAGACGACCGAGGGATGGCCAATGATACGCTGCTGATTGACGGCAAAACGATAATCAATCCCCTTAACCAGGAGATAGTGACCATACGCGGCCGTCCACCTGGGGAGTATGTCATCAATATTCACTACTACAACAGCAAATCCCTGCAACCTGTTCCGGTAACCGTCTATCTTGCTGAGGTCAATCCCGCGCTTAAAGTTTTGCACTACGCAACCCTGATACTTGAACGGGTTGGCGAAGAGAAGACAGCGATACGCTTCACTATCGGCACCGACGGTCAAGTCAGTAATATCAACACCCTTGAAAAATCGATTGTCCAGGTAGGTAAGATATGAGTGAATCGGTACTATTGATACTGCTCGCTTACG
This sequence comes from Candidatus Thiodiazotropha sp. LNASS1, assembly GCF_964212655.1. NCBI lineage: Bacteria > Pseudomonadati > Pseudomonadota > Gammaproteobacteria > Chromatiales > Sedimenticolaceae > Candidatus Thiodiazotropha > Candidatus Thiodiazotropha sp. LNASS1. The sequence continues at coordinate 1,604,658 of NZ_OZ156465.1, forward strand.
TTGCATTGGCCGCGCTTGTGGCCGCGGCGCTGATTGCAAGCAATTTCCACTCCCTGATAAGACTGTTTATCGTTGTATTTGCAACGGCACTCTATTTCGTCAGTTATCAGGCATGGCAATCAGTGCAGGGCTGGCCTGCATGGATTGAGGTTCCGGAACGGTTTCTGCTGCATGCATCGGTGGTTGATGAACCCGATAAAACGACAGGATCGCCCGGAACCATCACCATCTGGGCCACCGACCTCAGCAGTGGTGAGCCGGCGCATGATCCGCGTGCCTACAAGCTGGAGTACAGTAAGGTACTTCACACCGACCTGGAAGAAGCGCTACGCAATATGCGCAACGGCATTATACAGCTTGGCAGAAGAGCCGCAGTCACCAGGAAACCGGGACAACCACTCGATTTCACCCGTATGGGTGAACAGCGGGAGAAGATTGAAATCTACTCCCTTCCCGATCCGGCGCTACCGGAAAAATGAGATACATCCCCTTTCTTGGCCTGTTCGTCCTGGCTCTTCAATCCTGCTCGAATCAATCGCTGGACAGCTCGAGCTATTTTCCCTTGCAGGAGGGACTGCAATGGGATTATCTGGTTACCACCAGCGTCGGGAACTCGGTCCGACACACCGATTTTTCCATCCGCATGGGAGAGCGGGAGTCGATCAACAGTCTACTCCATGCAGTACGCATAACCAGTGACGGCACCCGCTATTATATCGCCGAGAACAGCGCCGGCATCTACCGCACTGCAAAGCGCACCCTGATCGAAAGTAAACCTGCTATCGATAACTCACCACACTGGGTACTCAAATATCCGCTCAGGAACGGTACTCAATGGAGCAATCCAACATACCCGTTCGTACTGCGTCGCGTCTATCCCTATGAAGAGGGTCTGACCCGTGGGATGAATCTTAAGATGACCTTCCAGATCATGGCCGAGGATGAAACGGTGGAGGTACCTGCCGGCCGTTTCGACAACTGTATCCGGGTTCAAGGCGAGGCAAATCTCACCCTCTACGCAGACGCCCGCAGCGGATACCAGGAGATACTGATCAACACCACAGAATGGTACGCACCCGGTGTTGGCCTGGTGAAGTTGCTACGGGAAGAGCCTTTGTCGAATGATGTGTTTGCCGGTGGCGAGGTGGTTTATGAATTGAAATCTCTGCGACGCTGAATCAACAGCTGCTGCAAAAAAGCGTTTGCAGCATTAGCCCTTGTCACCGGAAGTTTCCGCTAAAAGATGGGCACCAGCTTATGTCCCTGTGTCTGCCAGCCGATGAGCGAGATGAAGCCATCCCCTACCACATCCATTTCCGGCAGAGTAGTAGCGTTATCCACCTCGAAGACACGGTTGGCGATGGCACAGACCTCCATTCGCACCCCTTTTGCCTTCAGTGCCTTGGCGGTATCTGCAATTGAATCAAGCTGCTTGCCATATTCCATGGCCAGGACGTCGTCAGGTTCGGTTGAAAGATAACGCACCGTCTCACCGATGAAGACCAGTACCATGTTGGGTTTCACGCCCTGTCTCACCAGACCCTCATGGGTTCCACGGATGATGTCGAGATAGAATGCTGTCTTCTGGGGATTGGTGAAATCGATAAGAAAGACACTGCGGGTCTCCTTCACCCCATTCAGTGCCATTGCATCGTTGATCTTTTCCGCTGCATTGGCCGAGTCCATGCTGAACAGCAGGAGGCCCATCAGCAAACCCCACCACCCTCTTTTTTGTATCGACTTATTTATCATCATATGCACCTGTGATTTGATCGAAATGAACTCTGACACTGTTCAGCCAAAGACTGGAATCCAAAAAAAAAATCAGTCAAGCTTTCTTGATTCCGGCTGCAGGGTCTGTAGCTGATGCAGCAGTGCTGCATCGTCCCACTCCCGCTCGCCGACTGCCCGGTAGACGATTTCACCTCGACGATTCAGCACCAAGGTCGTTGGCAATCCCCGAACCTGCCAGCGCTGACTGATCCGTCCCCGGTGATCCAGCAACACGGGAAAATCGATGGGGAAGTCATTCAGGAATTCCTTGACCGCCTCCGCATCATCCCCCAGGTTGATCGCCAGCATGACGATCCCTTTGGGCTTCAACACTGTCCAGGCCCGGTTCATCGACGGTAGCTCGCGACGGCAGGGCACACACCAGCTGGCCCAGAAATTGACTATCAACACCCTGCCCCTGTAATCATGAAGTTGATGGTTTCTCCCTTCCAGATCCTGCAGGCGGAAAGCAGGCGCGGGTAGCGGCCTGACTGCAGCAAGCAGACCCTCAGTGGCCGATGCCTTCAATACAACTGACATGAATAGCGCAAACGACAGGATCGACCAGGTTAAGCCGGTCAGACTGTGCCCGAGGTAGCTGAAGGGACTCGAAACCTGTGCAGCTTGCCCACAGCCATCGACCGGCCAACCCGTATGGTCGAACCGGGATAAAGAATAGAATGAATGTTCATTTCTGTCAACCATTTCACCCAGCGTTTTTCTGGCCTGGGAAATCATATCAGCCACTTTCAGCCAATAACCCTCGTACCAGATCGAGAATATGCTTTGGTGGCATACCGTAGGGCACTACCGCGGTGAGCTTTCCCTGGCGGTCAATCAGGTAGAGGTTGGCCGAATGGTCGATGCTATAGCCGCCATCCTCTCTTTCGTGTCTTTTGTAATTGACACGGTATTGCCGGGCCACCTGCGCCACTTCGTCCTCACTTCCGGTCAGCCCGACCAACCCTTTGTTGAAATAGTGGACATAGTCCCGCATCACTTCAGGGGAGTCACGCCCGGGATCCAGGGATACAAACAATCCCTGCACCCGATCCCCCTGATCATCCAGCTCATTGAGTACCGCAGCCACATTCGCCAGCTCGGTTGGGCAGATATCGGGGCAGTAGGTGTAGCCGAAGAAAAGCAGCACCAGCTTGCCCTGAAGCTGGCGCAATTCAAAGGGATTGTTGTTATGATCGGTCAGACTGAATTCGCCACCCAGCTCCTCGGTGTTGGCCCAGGTCACCGTGACCGAGAGTGCGCTGAAGATCAGTAGAAACAGCAAGTGTTTAGCGGGTATCACCATTCAGCGCACCTCCACATCTGTACCGTGCACCCAACTCGGATCACCCTTTCCCACATCACCAACAGGCGCGGCAAAGGCATCGGCCACCAGGGTGTCCACATTGCCGCCGGTGAGGGATCGCATAAAGGCGACCAGATCCTGTTTCTCAGATTCATTTAATCCCAACGGCCTGATCAAGGGATCGAGCAGCTCGTTTGCGACGCCCCCCCCGTCATAAAACTCAACGACTTCAAGCAGGGTACTGAAGGAACCGTTATGCATGTATGGTGCCGTGAGCGCTACATTGCGCAAACTGGGTGTCTTGTACTTCCAGCGGTCGTTGGGATTTTGCGTCACCTCATACAGACCCACGTCAGTGGGTGCCGGTTCGCCCACCTGTTCGATGACCGATCGATCGATCTGCAGGGTCACACCCGGCGCCACCGTCACTGGCTGCGTCTCGGGCACTATTCCCATCGATTCCCTGTACCCTATACCGGTATTGTGCAGGCCATCGTCACTGAAGAGGGCATGCTTGTCGCCTATATGGTGGCAGGCCACACATCCCGCCTTGCCGACAAAGAGCTCAAAACCCCGCTGCGCTGATGCTGAGAGTGCCTGTTTATCACCCCCATAGTACCAATAATCGAAGGGTGAGCCTGCGGAAACGAGGGCGCGTTCATAGCTGGCGATGGCCATGCCGAGCGTCTCCATACTCACTCCCCTGCCATCGAAAGCAGCCTCGAAGCTACCCTCATAGTCATCGATCTTGCGGATCTTCTCCAGAACGTAGCCGATCGATGGATTGGCCATCTCGTTCCTGGCCAGCAACGGACCCCAGACCTGCTGTTCCAGGGTCTGCTCGCGCCCGTCGTGAAACAGCATGGCGGCATAGGCCGAGTTGTAGATGGTGGGCGAGTTGCGCCGCACGCTACGCCCCTCTATGCCTACCGCCATGGCCAGCTCGTTGCTGGTGAATCCCTGCTCAGGGACATGGCACATGGCACATGAGAAAGTGTCGTTGAGCGAGAGCCTGCGGTCATAGAAAAGCTTTCTGCCGAGTTCGATCTTTTCCCGGGTTATGGAATTATTCTCCGGTACCGGTACCGGGGGCAGCCCCAGTGGCGGCTGTTCGATAAAGGTCATCAGATCCGCAGCCTGGCCTTTCCTCAACTCCAGATCGAGGGATCGAGTAACATAGCTCTCCTGCTCGTAACCCTGTTTATCATCCCCCGGTTTGGATAATTTTGAAGGCTCGGGGAGGCTCAGAGCAGCCTTTAACAACCGACCTTGATTCTCTTCCTGCATCAGCAGCGTCTTCACATCGTTGATGATCAGATCGTGATGGAGAAAATCGACACTGTAGATATTGCGTATACGCTTTTGCGGATCGATGAGGAAGACCCGCAGCACATGGCTGTAGCCCACACTTGCCTTTCCGCTGCTGTCGACCTCCCGCTGAATCACCTGATTATAGGATTGCAATATGGGTTGTAGCGCCCGATGCGAAGCGGTGGTAATGAACTGCCACTCCCCTGAACTTCCGGCATAACGAAAATTATTGGCATAGAGTTTCATCACCTCCGGCGTGTCGACTTCGGGATCGAAACTCAGACTGATCAGCTTCAGCCTGTCGGCCAACATCGCATCCCTTTTCATCGCCGATTTGATCTTATAGAAGACATGGGAAGAGAGCGGGCATCCGTTAACGTCGCTGCAAGTACTGTAGATAAACGCCAACAGGACATAGCGGTCATTGAAGAGGTCGTGCAGACGCTGCTGTTTCCCTTCGCTGTTGAGCACCAAACCATTCCCTGCCTCACCTAGCGGTGGCAGGGAATAACCGCCTATCGCCGGCAGTGTGTAGCCCAACTCACCATAGCCTGGCGCTGAATCGGATAACGGATCGGCTGACGCTGTTGAAATCAGGATGGCGGCAAGCCAGACAGATCTTATAAATAGATTATGCATAGGTGCTCCCAGACAGCGGCAACCCTGACAGAGATCTATCCGACAGGGTTGCCTCCCTCCGGATGCCTGTCAGACACCCGGAACTGCCTGTATCACTTGACGATGGACTCCAGACTGGCTACGGAGACCTCCTTTTCCTCAGGCCTGACTGCACCATAGAGGGAGTAAGCACCGAAACGCATCTGGTGGGCGCGGCCGAGTTTCTCTTTATTGAAGTCGATAGCGAATTTCTCCACCAGCTTTTTGCCGTCCCAGACATAGCTCTTGAAGAACTGTTCGTTATCCTCGCCCTTCTTATCCCAGTTGGCCAGCAGCGAAGAGGTGTAATAGATACGGGTACTGTCCCAGCTGGAGGAAGCCATATTGACCTGGCGGCCGATCTTCTTTTCATAGACCTGCTTGGGATTGTGCGGATCGGTCATGTCGAAGAGCCGGGTCTTGCCGTCCATAAAGGTGTTGACCCAGAGCCGGCTATCGTCGGAACTGATGGAGATATCCACCGGCAATGGCACCTTGGAAGGATCGCCGATATCGGCCACGGCCTTGGCCTGCCACTCGCCGTTCTCATCCTCATAGATCAGGTGCAGCTTGGAGGTGAGTGCCGTGGAGGTGATACACCAGTTATGGTTCGGCTGCCAGGCACAACGGATCTCCAGCGGCGCACCGGGTACGTCGAAGACTTTTTTCGGCTTCTTGCTGTGCAGGTCCCACAACACCACGGTGTTACCGAAGCGTTTCATCGCCTCCTTGTCCTGCAGCATCTTGCCGAAGTCCATCATGTAGTTGGACCAACCTGTGAACGAGGAAGTGAGCATGATGTTACGTCGCGGCAATACACGCACGTCATAGTTGTAGCCGTCAGCGTACTTGCCGGTCTTCTCCGCGCCGCGCAGGTTCTGATCCGTGGGCATCCAGTGGGTTGCCACATACTCTCCCTCGTTGGTGTATTCAACCAGGGCGGTGCGGCCGCCGTGGTCTTTGTTGTTGGAGAGACCGGTGATCATGATACGTCCCGGCAAGGCATAGGTAGTGTGGGGCCCGACCACGCCGCCGCTTTTCTCCACAAAATCGGTAACGACCTTGTGCAGCTTGGGCTTGGCCGGATCGCTGTGGACGTCGAAGATGAAGAGTTTGTTGGTATCGAGACCGCCTGCCCAGAGATAGTGCCGGTCATCGGTGAAGCCGGAGTGATGGGCCTCGTTGCGACCGCCTACCGACAGGCTGTGGACCACCTTGCCGTAGTTGGATGAGTTCGGATTGACGTCAATGGTCACCAGCTTGTCCTGACCGTCTCCCAATCCCTCGATGCCGAGGGTCCAGACATAGACGAAATCCTCCTGGCCGACAATCTTGGCCATGTAGGGTGACTGGCAGGTTTCATCGGCCTGCAGTGGCAGAACCGCACCGAAAAGGGTGGTCCCGAGAGCCAGGGCGGATGCCAAGGCAATGGACTTGGCGGGCTTTTTCTTGAATAGCCTCATAGTTTCAACCTCCGTTGGTATTAATTTTTACTGCTATCGTGCGTTACCTCAGCCCTCCTCCTGCAGTTGGCCTATTTTGACTGCGCGCTGCTCCGCACAGTCTGGAAATACTACTCGTTACGCTTATTTGCCGATGATCCTTCGGCATGAAAACCGTCTTTACTCTTCCAGTCCCGCTGCGGAACAGCAGGTAGAGAGGTACGCGGCTAAAAGGAAAAATAGAATGAATATTCATTCTTGTCAAATTTTTTACTATGCTGGGTATAATTGCCGACAAAATAAACCTATTAGGAACCCGCATGCCCCATCTTAAAAAAATCACCCCGGCCAACGCCCCAGTGGACTGCCGCATTCTGAGCACAGCCCTCGACCTTTTTGTCGAACGGGGTTTTCACAACGTCTCGATACACGACATCCAGAAACAGGCCAACGTCAGCATCGGCTCTATCTACAACCACTTCGGCGGTAAAGAGGGCGTTGCCAAGGCGCTCTTCTACCATCTGATCAGGGAGATGGAGGAGTTGGTGGAGGATGTCATCACCGAGGATCTGAGTTTTCGGGAGAGCTGCAACCGCATCATCTACCTGCTCTTTGAATACACCGAAACAAAGCGCAATATCATCTCCTACGTACTGCATGCCAAACACCATGAGTTTCTGCCCGATGAGCCCCCGATCTGCAGCTCCACCCCTTTCAAGACTATGCGTAACATCGTGCAGAAGGGGATAGAGTCGGGCGAGATCCGGCAAGGCGACCCCTGGGTCGTCGCCTCCAACATCTTCGGCGGCGCCATCCGCTTGATCCACCTGCGTCTGGACGGCGTGCTTAACGAGCCTCTGCCCAATCTGTACGAAGAACTGATCGACTGTATGTGGCATGGCATGATGCCGACTTCGGTGAGCGAGGTAGTGGCAATAAGACCTACGGGTTGAGCCTGAAAAATCGCCACTCGGCATTGCTCGTCGTCCATTTGGCACAATCGAATCCCTCTACTTGTGCTTTGATTGGCGCTTTGTTAGAGACAAAAGGGCCAATTGGATGAGCGTTAACTGGCTCTGGATCGTGAACGCGATAGTGCGACAGTTTGTGATCGGAAATACCCGTCATTTTTCACTCAATTAGAAAGGGACCGGAACGCCGGGGACGAGTTCCAACCCCGCCTCATACCATCCGTCACTGCCTTCCGGATACCAATAGAGATTTCTATAGCCCAGCGCATCTGCCCGCTTTACCGCGTTCCAGGACATCCAACAATCGACCACACAATAGAAGACCAACGCTCTATCCCTGTCACCCAGGGTGAGGCGTTCAAGGTTGGTTTGCATATAGGCATGCATGCGTGAATCGAGATAGCCATATCCCACATTCGGCAACCAGGTGCTTCCCGGAATATGCCATCGCTGTCTGCTCGGCAGCCAGGCGATACCGAACTCCTCCGTCTCCGGACGCAGGGTGATTGCCTGGACATCCAATAACAACGGATTCTGCCGACGTATCAATTCGACAAGCAACCTGGTATCGAGGCGTTTTCCAGCGGGCGGCATCTCGGGCAGAGGTGCGCGATAACGGGCAATGCGGTAACCCTCCGGTGAAAAGAGCGGACTATCGGTCGCAAGCGTGACGGTAGGCTGTAGCGAAAGAATGGCGCATAGGATTGTCTCGGCAAAGGTGCGCATTCTCATGCCGGGTCACTCTTGCACCACCCTGCCCCGGTCCAGCACCTTCGCCTCAATCTCCGGAAACAGATGGATGACTGAGCGTTGATACTCCTCGAGAAAGACAGCCAGTTCCATGATCGATGGGGGTGCATCAGGTTGCAGTACTTCGGCCATGCTCATCCCCTGTTCCGCAGCCTTGTTCAGACGGGTTGTCAACCATTGCAGGTAATTTCGCGTCTGAGCGATTGCCCCGCTATCCGTGACCACACTGCCGTGCCCAGGTACCAGCAGCTTGAAATCAAGCCCGGCTATCGTATCAAGTGCCTGTAACCATTGTCCTACATCGGCATGGGGGGTGGTGGGTGTACGCCCATGAAACACAACATCCGCAGCAAACAACACCCCGGTCGCATGATCGAGAATCACCAGGTCGGCATGGGAGTGACCATCAAGCTCAATCAATTCAAGACGGTGACCTCCGATCTCTACAAAACCCGGTTTAACGGTTTCGGTCGGCACCACTACCCGGGTACCCGCCATCCAGGCACCCGCCAGACGGTACATACTGTCGTTGAACAGTTCACCCTGTTCACGGATACCTTCAACGGTACCCGCCAGGGCGGCTATGGGGATATCCTCGAAGGCCTGATTACCGAGGATGTGATCCGGGTGCAGGTGAGTATTGAAGAGCTTCAGAATCGGTCGGTCGGTAATCCTGCCAATGGCTGCGCGCAACTGTTCACCATAGAAGCGGGATGGCCCGCTATCGATCACGATCACGCCATCGTCCGTCACGATAAAACCGACATTGACGATATTACCCCCGTTGCTGAAATTGAAATGTTCATTTTCACCCAGCAGCACATAGGTATCGGGTGCGATCTTAAGTGGTTTCAAGCCATAGTCCTTGGCGCCCCATACCGGTGTGAGGAAACACAGGCAGAATAGGAATATCACAATTCGCCGTGACGACATTACATTTCCGCCTCATTCATGCCAGGCAAAAACCGCGCTTTGACTGGATTACCATTATTATCCGCCCCCACTACGGTTACGGAATCACGCCTCGGCAGATCGAGTGTGAGAACGGGATTTTCAGAGACCGGTTCATGCAGGAACAGGCGGGAGAGTATCTCCCCTTTCGCATCGTGAAATTCCAGATGGTCGATATAGAATGCCGGTATACCCGGCACTAACCCGGTGTCCATGGGATGCATGACGCGCATTCGCAGGCGCGTGGAATCTTGATTTGACCAGAGTCTGCCGGCAACCTCTCCCATGCGGCTGGCCCAATCACTGTTTTCACTGCCGATACTGGGCAGAGTGCAACCACCGCCAGCCGCATCGACAATCCGTCCACCCACATGCCATCGGCCGTCACCTGCAAGCGCCGCTGCCCGGACCGGCGTGGCCTGCTGCACCTTGATGCGAAAGCCGATAATGGGCTTGGCATGAAGCGGTTCCAATTCAAGCACTTTATGGATGGGATTGAGTTCCGCGAACACCACGATCTTCGAAACCTCACCCAGTGCCGTTGCGTCCACCAGGACCGGTACATTCATCGAATCTTCCGCATCGACGGGTGCCAATACCTGAACCCTATCATCAAACACCACCGAGGCGCCGCCCAACAGGGATCGGTGCATATCCTTCCACATCGGCGAGTTCAATGGGTCGGTTTGGCCCTGTTGCGCGTAGCCTGGATTCACAAGGCAGCATAGGAAGATGCAGGAAAGAAACAACTGTTGGTCAATCGACTTCACACTATGGCTCCTTAGGATCCGACCGGTTCGATTATGATGCGGCGCAACCAATGCTTATCGGACGGTTCGTACAAGGCATCCGGATCGATGGGACGGAGATCACCCTCTTCCGGTGGAGCCTGGAGCACATTCAAATCGGTCTCTCTCAGCTCCCCGGAGAATCCATTCCGGTCGCGCTGAAATTTAAAATAGAGACCGTTCCAGGCATTGATGCCGTATTCCTGGGGGGTCTTATGCAGAAACAACATGTCATATTCCAGGTCGGTCAGATCATCATTGTCTATCTTGCGCTTGATTTCATAGGGATAAGGCAGATGGCAGATTAACTGGACCGGGTGCGGGAGACATTTGAATGGACGCATGGAGAGGAAGTGATTTTCAAACTGCGCCTCATCCCATTCGATGCGATAGCCTTGACCATTGGGGCTATCCATCAATATTAGCGTGCCAAGTTGTATCAACTCCTGTTGCTGATTTTCGGCACGTATACGATAGCGCTCATCGACGGCCTCCACCGTCCCTGCTTCTGCGATCCCAGACAGTAGAATGATAACGAACCAGCTGCGCCAACCCCGTCTGTTAATCGCGCTGACTGATGCGCCCATCAGATTCAACCCTTACCAGCCTGGTTCGGCTTGGTAATTGATAGGTGGAGCGATACTGCGTAAATATCTTACTTAATGAACTACTCTGGCGTAGCTGGGACATTGCCTGTTCCACTGCTTCAGCCAAGGCACCGTTACCCTGTTTCACCGCTGCACCCAGATCCCATCCGGAAGTACTCAAGCCAGGCATCCGTATCGGTCCCACAGCAAAATTGGCCGCCTGATCCCCCAGTGCGAACTCAATCTCACTGCGTGGACCGGCAACACCGGCAACCTCACCTTTTTTCAGGGCGTTAACCGCTTTACCGATATTCGAAAAGTGGACAACCTGATTGCGGATTTTGCCATTGTAGGCAGACAAGAGATAGAAATCCGTCAGGGTATCCAGCTCAACGCCCACCTTTTCGCGACTGAAATAGTCCAATGGATCGAGATTGGCCCCGACTCCCTTCTCAACCGCCACCACGACCTGTTCCCGGTAATAGGGCGCAACGAATATGACACGATCATTCTCTTCGGCAAACGCGGCATCATAGGGAACATGCAGCATTACATCGGCTACGCCTCCACCCAGGTAATGCCCCTTCCAAACGTTATTACGCAGGTCGTCTTCCATCGATTCGTCGGCACCCACCGCTCTGATTGCCGCCGCCACACCCAATGACTTGGCAAGTGCATGGGCGATATCCGCATCTATTCCGACAATCCTGCCCCGTTCGTCACGATAGGAAAAAGGTGGAAAGTCGTTGTATACCGCAACCTCCAGGACGCCACGCTCTCTGATGCGATCCAATGCAGTGGGTTCATCCTCGGCTGTTGCCGGACTCGCCAGCATAAGAGAGGCAACTGCAGCCGCAAAGATTAAAATGTCTTTGATCCTATACATATCACTCTCTCACTGTTATGTCTCGATGACTACTCTTCAACAGGCAGGGTCACCAGCCAGGCCCTGATCGACCAGAGCGCCTCCTGTGAAAGGATGCCCTCAAACTTCGGCATGTAGGTAATTCCGTTACGTACAGCACCGTTGCGGGCACGATACATAAACCACTCATCTCCCTCATCTTCGGGTGGCAGCAAACGCAGATCAGGGGCGATGCCACCGGAGACGGCACCCAGGCCATGACATCGCGCGCAGTTTTGATTGTAGGCGGAAGCCCCAGTCTTTACGGCATCCGCATTGTCTCTGTATGGATTAACCTCGAGCCAATCCTCACCCAACGGAGGCAGGTGCTTGGTATCAACGGCCTGAGGCGCCACATCGCCGTGCGCTAAAGCCTTACCCGCAATGATAGCCGATAATATCAGACCGAGTCCGACTTTAATTGATGTTGAGATTTGCATGTGGAGATACTCCAGGTAATCAAACAGAAAGCCCGAGAATGATCGTCATGCCTGATAACCATCCGGCAAGATTTCTCTATCGCTATTTATCTGTCAGTGTTGGATTGTAAGTTGTTTGGTCAGCACTGCTGAGCGCGGATCAGGATCGGATATCAAACACAATATCCGATCCATCACGCTAATCAGACATCAGACAACTTGAAGACCCAGAGTGATCCACCCTGGTTCAGGTATTTGACCTTCTTGGCCACATCACCACCCCACAGTGGGACTGCGCCACCCCAGCCGGAGGGTACAGCGATGTACTGCTCACCATCCTGCTCCCAGGTAACCGGACAACCGACCACACCGGAACCGGTCTGGAAATTCCACAACTCATCTCCGGTCTTGGCATCGAACGCCTTCAGGTAACCTTCCGGCGTGCCGGTAAACACCAATCCGCCGGCTGTCGTCATCACGCCACCCCATAGAGGTGCGTTGTTTTTGTATTCCCATACGATTTTTCCAGTCTTTGGATTGACCGCACGCAATGCACCGATGTAGTCATCATTGAGGGGCTTGATGGTAAATCCGGCACCCAGGTAGGCCGCGCCCTTTTTATAGGTAATGGGCTCATTCCAGAGGTCCATGCCCCACTCATTGGCCGGTACATAGAAGAGTTCGGTATCCGGACTGTAAGCCATAGGCATCCAGTTTTTCGCGCCGAGGAAAGAGGGCGCGACGAATACAACATCACCCTTTTTACCATCTTTGCTCTTGGTGGGATCACCTGGACGCACACCGGTTTCGAGTGGACGGCCGGTCTTCAGGTCAACGCCTTTCGCCCAATCGATCCTGTTGACAAATGGAAAAGCGTTTTTCAATTTACCGTTGGTACGGTCCAGGACATAGAAAAAGCCGTTCCTGTCAGCGTGACCTGCCAGCTTCTCGCCGCCGCTATTGAACGAAACGAGTTCGTTGACACCATCATAATCCCAACCGTCATTAGGCGTGTATTGATAATGCCATGCGATCTTCCCGGTATCGGGATCGATGGCCAGAGTCGATGTCGAATAGAGGTTGTCGCCAGGCCTCAGATGCGCATTCCACGGTGCGGGATTACCCGTACCGTAAAAGATCAGATCGGTTTCATGATCATAGGTACCGCCCTGCCAGGTTGCGGCGCCACCGGTTTTCCACATATCGCCGGGCCAACTGGCATTGGTCTTACCGGTGACACCATTCTCCATCTTTTTGTCACCTTTCCAGATATGACCCATATGCCCTTCGACCGACGGACGGATCCAACGCAGTTTACCGGTCTTTGCATCACGCGCCTCAACACGCCCGATGACACCAAATTCACCACCGGAGACACCTGTGATAACCATGTCCTTGACAATCAGAGGCGCTGCCGTGAAAGAGTAGCCCGCCTTATAGTCATCGATCTTGGCACGCCAGACGACCTTTCCGGTATCCTGATGGAGAGCGATAATCCGTGCATCCAAGGTTCCGAAAATCACCAGATCGTCATACAGCGCCGCACCTCGGTTGACCACGTCACAACATGGCAGGATGCCATCAGGCAGGCGGTGATCATATTGCCAAAGCTCTTGACCTGTCTTTGTGTCAATTGCATAAAGTCGGGAATATGATGCCGTGACAAACATCTTACCATCCTTGATAACCGGCTGTGCCTCCTGTCCACGCTGCTTCTCTCCACCAAATGAGAAACTCCATGCGGGTACCAGTTTCTTAACATTGCCTGTATTGATCTTCTTAAGCGGGCTGTAACGCTGGCCTTGCTGGCCCATACCCCAGCTCAGAACATCTTGTGTACTGGCTGCATCATCATCTATTTCAGCCTGTGTCGTGCGTGCATTAACCGTACCGGTAAAGGTAACAGCGGCACTGATGCTGGATATTGCAACCACTTTGAGCAAAACCCTTTTTCGATGCAGGGAAATCATCATTTCTTCTCCTCCAAGTTCAATGGATTGTTCTGTTCCCGTAACAGTTCGTTGGATACATCCCATTCCTCGTTACAGGTTTTCAGCAAGAACCAGGCCAAACATTGCGTTTAACGATTGGTTATTGATAAACGTTTATTTTTATTAAAAAAACTTAAGATACTTCGGTAGTCAAAAGAAATAATCATCGATTATGATCACCCACCCTGAGTTGTCATGTTTTGAGACAGTGGTTCAAGACTCAACACATTTGTTGTATTCGGTAGGCGATCAATTAAGAATAGATTAGGTTCAGAACAGCACCTAGTTGTTACTGATGTTCACTTGAGAAAGTGCATGATACGCCTCGCCAAGCCGGCATGGATCATCCATGAGCCTTTTTTTCCATTCTTTAAGTGGAGTATGCGCATGAATCAACCTGGGTAATTGCTGCAGGCACTCGGCATTCCCGATGCAAGATCCGCCGACAAGTTTATCCTCACTAAACTGAAGGTTAAGATATGTGTAGTTACCGGACAGGGAATAGGTGACACTCTCCCCGCCCTCAACACCGTTCCAGGCACCGAAGGAACTGGATACCAACCCCAGCGTATCAAGCACATTCATGGTGATGCTTCCTGAATATCTGGCTTTAAATCCACACATGTTTGCAGCTGCTATGCGCCCATGTTCACTGGCGGTTAGTTGCACAGCCTGCACTCTTCGACCGCCGGTGGAAAAACCAAGACCTTGACAGGCATCGCCAGCAGCAAAGACATTCGGCATATTGGTATTGAGACGCTCATCCACTAATACACCATGATCAAATGCAATCTCCGATCCTTCGAGAAATTTTGTATTGATCTTGGTACCTGTTGTAAAAATCACCATGTCTGCATTGAGACTATCACCATTGTCCAATAAAACACTGAGATGCGAACCCGATCCCGCATTACCACTGGTTACGCTTCTTCTTTCAATCGCCTCGATATCAACACATGTTTTCACCTCGATGCCTTTCTTATCACACCACGATTGGATTAAACGACTTGATTCATCGTTCATTAAATGAGGGAGGATACGGTTTCCCTTTTCAATCACATCGATGTGCGCGCCGGTACGTGCTAGCGCATCGATAATAACGAAGCCGATAAAACCTCCGCCAACCACAATCAATCGACTGTTGATGCCTAGATTACACACAATCTTTCTTGCATCCTCGAGAGTCCAACAGTTCACAACACCAGGAAGCTCTTTACCGGGAATCGCCGGCTTTTCAGGCCGACAGCCGGTGGCAATCAACAAACGGTCATATTCCAGGCGCGTGCCATCCGCCAGATTCACCGAATCGTTACGACTATCCACCTTGACAACACATCCCCTGCGAACGTCAATGGACTGGGAGGCGAAATAGTCCTGCCCGCATCTGAGATAGGTATCCTTTTCAGCAATAGTACCTTGCAGAAACCGCGGTATCGCAAGGCGTGAATAGGGTCTTTCAGATTCATTACTGACTAATGTGACAGTACTGGATTTATCGAACTTTCTGATTGATTCGGCTGCAACCACACCTGCCGGGCCTGCACCGATAATCACATGCTGCATAGTGTCTCTCTCCACTCCCTGTATGTTGAACATTGGGGGATCCGCGCAGATCCTGGCTGTTCAACAACTGCTCCGAACCCTTCCCGGACCGGGCATGAAGCCTCTGTTCCAGGTATTCCCGTTGTGTCTGAAATGTTCAAAATTCGAGGAACTCCCCACATACAATCATCCACCTGAACCTGCGTCAACAACCCGGAATCCAGCCATCTCGTTCATTCAAACCAGGTCTGTTTCCGAACCCTCTGCAGTGTCTCGATCGAGAAATGCATATCTGAATTAAGCGCTCGCAAAAAACGCGCCATCATGTTGGTACAGAAATTGATGTTATTTAATATCGATATCGGCTGATACCCATGCTGTTGCAGTTGTACAGCGTCTGAATGGTCTCAAAAGGCCTGGATGTCTTAGGCGGTCAAATCGCAGCCCGCAGGCGACAGGCAAATATGTAGACGAATATTATCTACTTGAAATCCGGGGTATTTTATCGATTCAACAAGCTGGCGGATTTGAGCTGTAAGCCGATCTTTTTACTTGTAAATCACGCTTACGGCTTATGGGAGCGGTAAAACAGGCCTGACTGCCTGGCACATTTTTAAACAGTCCACTGTATCGTTTCTGAACAGTTCGCATATAAAAATGGCTGAATAGAGACTACAGTTTGTTGTTGTAAATAATAATTAAAGCAGACTCACTGCAACTTTGACCGGATGGAGTGGCAATGACCCATAATCAGAAGTTTCGGCAACATGCCGAACGAATCTCTTCTGTGGCTTCATTGAATGATGGAGTTGAGTTTCTCGGTATTGAACGTGAGATTATCAGATCCTGGCAGCGTTGTCTGAGCGATGATCACCTTGACCCGTTCAAGCCGCGCAGTCCCAATGTTCTCGAACCGCAATCACTGCATGAACTCAGATCCCGTTTCGAAGCCTTCATCAGATTATCCGAACCCGAACTGGCCAACTTGGCGTCGGCCCTGTCCGGTAGCGGGTATGCGGTTATCCTGACCGATAACAAGGGTCTCATACTCCACCATCAAGTCGAGGACAACCTGACTGACGAGTTCAGAAAGGCCGGCCTGTGGCAAGGCGCGGATTGGGGAGAAGAACATGTCGGCACCAATGGAATAGGTACTTGTATATCGGAAATGCGGCCTGTCACTGTACATCGGGATGAACATTTTCTCAGACAGAATATCGACCTCTCATGCTCGGCTTCACCGATACTCGATCCTCACGGCAATCTACTCACTGTGCTGGACGCCTCCTGTTGCGGAACTGAAGACTCCCGTGCCTCTCAGATTCATACGCGCGCATTGGTGGTCAGTTATGCACGATTGATCGAGGGCCGTTATTTTCTCCGCGAATTCCGCAACCAGCGGGTATTGCGCTTCCACAGTCGTGTCGAATGTGTTGCTCTGCCCAATGAAGCGATGCTGGCCCTCAGCGAGGACAACCGCATACTTGCAGCCAACATCGTTGCGCTGCAGCTGTTGGGTATTCAGGACCGAAACATGCTGGTTGGCATGAGCCTCTCCGACCTTGTGGGTAATGATCTCGACAGTCTGCTCTTCGCTTCCAAGTCTAATGAGGGTACTGTACTACCGTTCCGCCATCAGGAGAGCGGTGCGCGCTTTTTCGGCTTTATTTACAAGTACAAGGAACCTGCACCACTACGCGGTCTTACGATTAAGCCCGCTACCCAGAGCCCGGATGAGTGTCGCGGTGAACTCTGCAACCTGAACAAGCTTGCCGGTGAAGACCCTCAGATGCTTGAAGCGGCCAAACGCGCTCTACGGGTTGTTGATAAGCGCATCCCTATTCTATTGCAGGGAGAAACCGGAACCGGTAAGGATCTCTTCTCTCAAGCAATGCATAAGGCAAGCAAACGCAAGGATAAACCCTTCGTTGCCTTAAACTGCGCCTCGATCCCGGAATCGCTCATCGAAAGTGAACTGTTCGGTTACAAGCATGGCGCTTTTACCGGTGCACGCAAGGAAGGACGCCGCGGAAAGCTGATAGAGTCAAGCGGTGGAACTCTTTTCCTGGATGAAATTGGCGATATGCCGCTCAACATGCAATCAAGACTGCTGCGGGTGCTCGAGACTGAGGAAGTGGTCCCTCTTGGTGCGGAACAACTCATCAAGGTTGATCTCAATATCGTGGCTGCGACTCATCGCGATCTTATACAACTGATCAATGAAGGCGCTTTTCGCGAGGATCTCTACTATCGGCTCAACGGCATTACACTCTACTTACCGCCCCTCAGAGAGCGCCAGGATCTGCGCAATATCATTCTCAAAGTCCTTGAAGCGGAAAACGACACCGGTAAAAAGCTGCAAATCACACCGGAAGCCATTTCGCATCTATTGAAATACCCCTGGCCAGGCAATCTGCGTCAACTGCGCAATGTTATAAGAACAGCTGTTGCCTTATGTGATGGAGATGTCATCGATGTTTCCCATATCAATCTGCCAACCCTGGTTGGGCGCAACCAGAATCATGCCCATGCCTGTTCCCAGGACAGCATCGCTTCCACGCCGAAAAACGAAGACCTGCCCCCTGTAGATGCGGTCTCGGATAATCCCCTCAGGTCTGCTGAGCATACGGTTATTCTGAATGCGTTGAAAACCTACAACTGGAATATAACACGCACTGCAGAAGCACTTGACATGAGCAGAAACACGCTCTATCGCAAGATACAGAAGCACAACATTAAGCAAGACAATTAGGATATGATCAGGTTAAGCCTGCATGCCGCGTCTTCGAACCGGCACTCGTGCAGCAGCAATTAATTGTCGGCGCTGCACTCTTTATTGATCTGGCACCAAAATAGGCAGTTCGATCTTCTTCAATATACAAGCCACACCGAACATCAAGAAAAATTTGCGCTTATTTGCGGGGCATAGCGTTCATGTGCGGCTTACGCTTGTTCGACTTGATCTACAGCAACACCGGACAGAATCCCTGGTTGACGTTTCAGCAGGGCTTTAGCCAGATTATCCGAGTCGCGTTCAACAGTGGGATCGATACGTGACGGTTGCAACGCTTCCTGATGGATAATACTGGCCGGTCCCTTTGACAGGAAAAGTACTCGGTCAGCCAGTTCCAGCGCCTCATTGAGATTGTGCGTCACGAGTATCACCGCACTGGAGTGATCACGCCAGAGATCGAGCACCATCTCCCGTAGCGATGCCGCGGTGGGTGCATCCAGTGACGAAAAGGGTTCATCCAACAGCAATATATCCGGTTTTATGGCCATCGCTCTCGCAAGCGCCACGCGCCTCTGCATGCCGCCTGAGAGTTGGCCCGGAAATGCATCTGCCCTTTCGTTGAGCTCGACCAAATGCAACAGGTGATCAACCCATGAACTATCCTTTTTGGCGTCGTGCATGACCAGTTCGACGTTTTCTCTTACCGTCAGCCAGGGCATCAAACGGGGATCCTGAAAAACGTAACTGACACACCCGGGACCGCCATCCACCCACTCCAGGCTGCCATCAAAGTTACCATCCAGACCGCTGAGTATATTCAACAGGGTGCTCTTTCCAGCGCCTGAAGGACCCACCAGGCTGATAAAAGCGTCGGTTACAATCTCGAACTCGAGATTCTTAATCACCGACATCTCGCCAAATGATTTGTGGTTTATTCTCACTCGGCAACCGTTCACGATCGCCACCGACTTAAATAGTTCTCCAAGGGACGCATCAGCAGCGACTCGATACTATAGATCACCAAGACAAATGCCAGTGTATAGGCAAGGATGCTTGTGATGTCGAAAAACTGAAAAAATGTACTTAGCTGAAAACCAACGCCATCACTGCGTCCAAGCAGCTCGACCACCAGTACGATCTTCCATATCAAGGAAAGGCCGGAACGGGCGGCTGTTATAAGGTAGGGATAGAGTTGCGGCATGTAGATACGAAACAGTGATCGTAGAAGAGGCACTCGAAACACCTCGCCTACCTGAAGCAATTGGTGGTCAATCGCCCGTACGCCTTCGCGCACGGTCACCGCCACCAAAGGCATTTTATTGATTGCAACCGCAGCTACTGCCGCAGCTTCGACCAGCCCGAACCAGACATAGCAGAGAATGATGATGACCAGGGCCGGTATGTTTAATCCCATGATCAAGACACCATCCAGAATCGTATCGACCAGGGGATAACGCCCCATCAGAAATCCCACCACGATCCCCGCCAACATGGCCAGGGTAAAGGCCAGCACAACGCGTCGCAGTGTGACAATAATACTGATCAGCAGATCACCTTCGGTCAGGTGATACCAGAGTGACTGCATGACCTCCCATGGACCTGGCAGCTGATCACTCTCAAGCAAATGCGCAGCGATCTGCCAGATAAGAAGGAAAACAGAGAGAAAAAGCCACCTTCCCCAGTTACTGCCTTGCAACATTGTTTTTGATCAACTCCTCGCTGTCCAGAACCTGCCAGAAGGTTCCGTCCTGTATCTGCATCGCCTCACCGACCAGTTTTTTCCCCCCTTCCCTGGCCAACATTTCAAATACTCGGGATGCAACGTTCATTCCATTTTTCTTCAAACCATGAGGTATGCCTTTTCTGTAACCTTCTTTCAGATTATTGAGTGTGGTTGTATCCTTTGCCTTGGTCAATGGCGCGACAATCTCCCACTCCTCATCACTTTCGCCCAATATCCGTTTCGCGGCATAAGAGGCATTTAACAACCCCTCAATCAAATGCTGATGTTTCTCCGCCCATTGGGACGAGAAAACCCAACCCAGCATGGGAACGGGTTCCACGATACCCAAACCATCAAGCATCGATCTGACATCGACCAGCGGTAACATACCTGCAGCCTCAAGGCGTGCACCGTAATGCCAGAAATTCAATACGGCGGACAGATCACCCTTGAGCATCAGTTGATTAAGTAGCGGTGGTGCGGCAAAAGCGGGTTCGACAGAAGTGGATATATCCAACCCCCGGTTACGACTATAGGCTTGCAACAACAGCCAGCTTTTATCGACCGGACCTCCGGCAACACCCAGTTTACGGTTCTTTAAATCCGATATCTGCCGTATACCGGAATCGGGGCGAACATACAATCCGCCGACTGTGAGTGAGTATGGGAAGAAGGTATAGTCTTTTCCTGCCGCTCTCTGTCTGTTGACCCATATCCAATCACTGACAATTACATCGACTGCACCTCCCTGCAAGGCAACGCTGTTCGCATTCTTGGAACTCAATGGGACGATCTTGATAGCAAAGCCGTTTTTATTATCAAGTTGATGGCGGATTACTACATCCATTTCCCAATTCACTGTGCCAAACTGAAGCACGCCAACCCGCAACTGCTCCACAGCCATTACAGGGAAGCAAACAATGAGGAAAAGCAAGTAAGTTATGATTCTAAACATGTGCCTCTCTTTCAGGATAACTGTTAGCGGGGGAGCATATTCATAGCAAGTGAGAATTGTGCAGTTCGCCAAGAGAATAACAGACTGGGCTGGACAGACAAACTTCTAGCAATATATATCAATTTACCAAAATAGTGACAGACTATATGTTGTATATTTTCGATTGCCATGGGGATCAATCCAGTGCTCAACATTTCTGCTGTGTGTTTATATCGAATCCCTGTTCAGCGAAATATGATCGGGAATACAATTGCTTCGACAAATTGAAATGTAAAAGCTTCCCCTACCATGAAAAACGTGTATCTACTCCAGGGAAGCGATTTGGCAATGCAGCGACACCAAATACCCACAATGTGACATGCAGCATTCCAGTGTAGGGTCCTGCACTGGTATTTCACATTTGGATGATACGGCTCAGTGACATCAAGAAAACATCTTGTTGGCAATATCAATATCAAAGCATATTGCAACAATTTAGGAAGATTACTGTCTACACAAATCCATCATAGTTCTTTCAGCTGTCCCACATTAGCACAGCTGATCCTCGGTTATTGTCTTAAAAGAGGGACAGTGCGTCACATATAATTTTTGCCGCATCGTTCCACTCTCCTCCTATCTTACTGTTATTCCTATCAATAATCATAGTGGCATAGTGATTGCAAAATTGCCCGAATAGAGTGCTGTGTAATTGTTTTGATGCAAATAACGATTCTAGTCGTAACGACGATTGCGGCCTTCAGCGGCCGTCAAATTAAACGAAAGAGAGGAGCCCAACTCGATATGAACACATCCAAACTCGTAATGACAATGCTGGGAGGAGCTTGTCTGGCCGGCGCCAGCACTGCCCAGGCAGTCAACTGGCAGGCCGGTGACTGGACATTAGGACTGGGAGGCAATATCAACGCCTTTTATACAGTGACATCATGCGACACCGGCGATCTTAATTCGGGGGGTACGACACTGGCCGGACTCGCTTGCGGCTCAACGGATGACGACGCACACTCTGTATCAAATGGGTTGCTGCCTGCCTCACTCAATTTCAGCGCTACAACCAACCAAAACGGTTATGACCTGGCCGCCCATGTCAATGTCTACTACGGTATTGCATCTCAAGGCGGCGGTTCGAGTGATGCTTTGGCTTTTTCCACAGTCGATGCCCGTCAAGTCTATCTGACATTTGGCAATGACAGTATGGGCACAGTGCTGATGGGACGTAATTTCGGTCTGTTCGGCCTGGACGCGATTCTGAATGATATCAGCCTCGTCGGCAGCGGCCCGACCTTTACCGCCGACAATCCCGGGCATACCACCCTGGGCGGTCTCGGCTATGGCTATGTCTATGTTGATCGTCTGGCGCAAATCAACTGGACAACGCCGGCTATGGGTGGTTTCTCCGCCACCATCGGTATCTTCAATCCTATGAACGGTAATGCGAACGGCAGCACCTCACAGGGACAAGACTCACCCGGCATACATGGTAAGGCCAGCTATAAATGGGATGGTGATATCAACGGCCTTGTCTCCGCAACCTTCATTACACAGGATGTCGATCTGGCGGGTGGCTCTGAAAGTACAATGAGAGGCTGGGATCTGTTCGGTAAACTTGGTTTCGGTGATCTGGGACTCACAGCCTATGTCTACGATGGCGAAGGCATGTCCAGCCTGGCCCTTGGCGGTTTGGTGCTACCCGGTTTCGATGCCGCAACAGGCGATGCTGAAGAAACCAGCGGCTACTATCTGCAAGGCACCTACAAGATTGGCAACACAAAACTCGGCATAAACTGGAGCGAAAGCGAGCAGGAAAAAATTACTGAGGTTGAGAATACCCGAATCACATTGGGTGTCTACCATAATCTGACACCGGCGTTAACGTTGATGGCGGAGTATTCCGATATGGAGAGTGAAACTTCAGTCGGCTCTGATGACACAAATGCCCTGAACGTGGGAGCGATCCTATTCTTCTGATTGTTATCTTCGCCCATATTAGAACAATAACTTATCTCTGAGTTGATGGGAATTGACAGGCCGGGTGACTTATCCCGGCCTTTTCTTTATCATTATTCGATATATAAGGGTGAGACATATGATCAAGCGCGGTATGTCAAGGCTAAAGATCTCTATTGCAACCTTCGCACTGATCTTTTTCGGACAGTCAGAGGCCGCTCTTTTTTTCAGTTCCAGTCTGACGGAAATCTATTCGGTTGCTGCTGAAAATGAGACTCGCAACGCACACCCGGTTCATGGCGTGGATCAGCTCTCACTGGCAAAACTGTTTGCCTCCATCCGGATCGAATCGGCTGCGGAAGATGCAACCATCTATCTGATGAGTGAACTGAATGCAGAGCGCTTGGCTGATCAGGTCTTGTTGTCACTGAAACGCCTGCGTGCCGATCAGGACATGCATCTGGTCATCTATCGCACGGTGGGCGGATCGATATCCAGTAAACGGTACTCGACAGGCATCCGTGTTTTTGTCGATGCTTCCGGCCTGAATCTGATATTCGGCCAACTGGATACATTCCAGGATGACTTTCGGGGACCAGACAGAAAAATCGCGCCTGCCGGCTCACGCAACGCAATTCGCCTTAAAGGCGGCTCAATCATTTCCGCTGATTGGTTCAGGTTTAAGGATGGTCGAACGGATTGGATGATCTATCCTCTGCCGAAGCAACCCAAATTGAGGCTTCGTATGTGATGATCCAATCACGATCAGGATAGAATATCCTCCAGCTCAAGTTTGGTATACCCCGCCTCGTCACCGAAAGCGTCTCTCAGGTCCTGGTCTGCCAATGCTCTTGCCGTCTCCTTGTCCCGACCGTCCTCCATATAGTACTCGTATCTGTTACGCAGAAAACCGTGTTGCTTCCATGCCTCTTTTTGTATGACGCCGATTCGGGTCGACTGTTGGGCTCGCAGTAATCTGGCGGCGCCACCCTTTCCTTTCGGTTTCTTCTCTTTTTTACCTTTTTTCCCGCTTTTGCTCTCTGCTTTTTTCAAACGTTTTTGCAATCGGCCAATGACATCATCGCGCTCTTCGAGTTCAGCTTTGAGCTTCTGAATTTTTTGCGTTAACGTCTGAATTGCAGAATCATCCGAGACAATATCGGCAGGTTTCAGTTTTCCCTTGCCTTGCTTGAGTTTTTTCTTCAGCTTCTTATCTTTTTTTTTCGTCATAAAACACTTCCACACTCAGAATGAGTTCAAAACAATATCTAGATTATCAGTAATTCAGCTCGGTATCTTCACCACGGTGCGGCCACGCACATTCCCTGCCAGTATCTCTTCTGCCGCAGTCGGTAAATCGCTGAAGGGAAGCTCCACAGTCATCGCTTCCAGCTGAGCTAGATCCAGATCCCTTGCCAACCTGTTCCATGCCAGTTGGCGCTTTTCAATGGATGCCATCACCGAGTCGATGCCATACAGTGTCACGCCCCGTAGAATAAACGGTGCGACTGAAGTGGGAAGATCCATCGATTCCGCCAATCCGCAGGCAGCAACAGCACCGCCATAATTGATCTGGCTCAGGACATTTGCCAGAGTATTGCCACCCGCCACATCGATTGCCGCCGCCCAACGCTCCTTTGCAAGGGGTTTGACCTTGCCGTTGAATTCACTGCGATCGATGACCTCCTGAGCGCCCAAACCGATCAGGTATTCCCTTTGCGACGCTCTTCCGCTCGATCCTGTCACCTGATAACCGAGCCGCGAAAGGAGCGAGACGGCCACACTGCCGACGCCACCGGCCGCGCCGGTAACCAAAATATCTCCGCTATCCGGGGTCAATCCATGTTGCTCCAATGCCAATACGCACAACATGGCGGTATAACCGGCTGTACCCACGGCCATGGCCTGTCGTGGCGTAAATCCGTTCGGCAGCGCGACCAGCCAATCGCCTTTCACCCGTGCCATACCGGCATAACCGCCCGAATGAACCTCTCCCACGCCGAAGCCATTCAACACAACCTGGTCGCCCTGCTTGAATCCCGGATGTTCTGAACTGACGACACTACCGGCAAAATCGATACCGGGAACCAGGGGAAAACGCCTCACAACCGGCGCCCTGCCGGTCAAGGCAAGACCATCCTTGTAATTAAGGGTTGAATACTCCACCTTCACTGTGACATCACCATCCATCAACTCATCGAGTGTAATATCTTTTAATTCAGTGATTTGACCATTGTCGGTTTTCGAGATCAGGTAGGCTGGAAAGCTTTCAGGCATGGCATCCTCTCAATGTTGTTGTTTATTCAATCACAATTCACTCGTTATAGCCTGTGACTCATGAAAAAAAAAGCGCGGAAAATCCGCGCTTACTAAAATTGGCGTCTAAAACCTTCCCTGGTGACGCCAGAGGGCATGAGTTACCGAATCAGGGTCTGTCGTCCTTGAACATACGCCAACCGCTGATCATGGTACTGATCAGACTCTGGCGTGAGACGATATCCTCCCGGATCGCCACATAGACATGGATAATGACAAAGACAACGATGATCCACATACCCCAGTGGTGCCACAGACGCACATCCTGGCTCTGACCCACCAAGGGGATCAACCAACCGAACAGCTGGTCCTGCCAACTGCCCAGCCCGGTCTGCTCTGCATAGAGGGAGAAGCCTGTCAGTACCATGGCGATACCACCCACGGTAATGATCGCGACCATGGTGAGATGAGCCAATGGGTTGTGGCCCTCGTATTTCTTCGGCTCCTTCTCCATGAAGGCATACCAGCGCACCTCATGTATCAGCTCTTTCCAGAATGAGAGGCGGTAGAACGGCAGGCGAAACAACTCCTTTGCATGTTCATTGCCGACAAATGCCCAGTAGATCCGGCCGATAAATCCAACCGTGAAAACATATGCCGCGGCGAAGTGCGCGAAGCGCATATAGCCCATGAGAAAGTGATCGCTCGCCTCCCCCGGCATGGTGGGCAGGGGATTGGCTATGAAATAACCTGTTATCGCGAGTACCGTGATTGCCAACGCGTTGACCCAGTGCCACAACCTGACCGGGGCTTCATAGACATAAACAGCGGTGCGTTTGATGGTTGTCTGCATATGCGTGACTCCTGAACGTCAATCAGGGATGGGGTGGTGATGGTTCAACGGCAGGTTAAGCGCGTTAGAATCAGACCGCCCGCTACAACACCCAATAGAGCCAACAGGTAGCCATGGTCCACCAGCAGATGGGCCAAATCGGCCAGGAAACCCACCGGCCCATGTTCACCTACGTGAGCCGACAGCGGGCCGCTTATTGTCAGGATGGTTGTACTGACTAATCCAACTACAGTCTTTTTCATTTCATATCCTCTGCATACGTCTCAAAACTAAAAACCCATAACTCAAAACTTGTGCCATCACCGTACCTTCACCTTCGCCAACTCCCTTCCCTCATCACTCATCACATGGGTGGAACAGGCAAGACAGGGATCGAAACTGTGCAAGGTACGCAGGATTTCCACCGGCTCCTCAGCTCTGGCCACCTTGGTATTCATCAACGAGGCCTCGAAGGCGCCGATATTGCCCTCACTGTCGCGTGGCGATCCGTTCCAGGTTGTGGGGACCACACACTGGTAGTTGTCGATACGGGTATCCTTGATGCGGATCCAGTGACCAAGCGCGCCCCGCGGCGCTTCACTGATACCGACCCCCTTGGCTTCCTTGGGCCAGGTGGCGGGATCCCAGTTGTCCACATTGGCCGTGCTTGAGTCGCCCGCCTTGATGTTGGCCATCAACTTATCCATGAAGTAGCGCATCTTATCGCCGGCCCAGTCTGCCTCCAGGGCACGCGCCGCGGTGCGGCCGAGAGTTGAGAAGAGCGCAGTGACCGGCACATCGAGGGTCTTGAGCACGAAATTGATCTGCTCGGTGATCTCCTCGTGGCCCTTGGCGTAACCGACCACGTAACGGGCCAGCGGTCCCACCTCCATAGCGTGACCACGCCAACGCGGTGCCTTGATCCAGGAGTATTTGGCATTCTCGTCGATCTGCTCGATGTTGGTCTTGGTTCCCTTGGTATTGGGCCCAAGCTGGAAGTTATCCTCGGTGACACCATCCCAGGGATGCAGGCCTTTGACACCGTCCGGATAGTTGTACCAGGAGTGGGGAACGAACTCCTGGATCTCATCCGGATTGCGCAGGTCGACCTCATGCACCTCCTTCAGATTACCGTTGATAATGGCGCCGCTGGGCATCAGCAGATTGCCTGGCGAGTAGTCGTTGGCCCGATCGGGAATATCGCCATAGGCCAGTACGCTGGTGCCTGAAATGCCACCGCCATAGAGCCATCCTTTGTAGAACTGCCCTACCGCCAGGATGTCCGGAATATAGACGTTTTTCACGAATTCACGGGTGCTGTCGATGATCGATGAGATCTGGTTCAGTGACACCATGTTGAGCGCACCCACCGAACCCACACCGTCCACATTGATGGGACAGGGCACGCCCCCCACCAGCCAGTTGGGATGGGGGTCCTTGCCGCCCAGGATAGTGCGGATCTTCATGATCTCTTTCTGAAAGTCGAGGGCCTCCAGATAGTGGGTTACCGCCATCAGATCGGCCTCCGGCGGCAACAGATAGGCCGGATTGGTCCAGTAGCCGTTTTTGAAGGGACCCAGCTGACCGCTCTCTATGAATTTCTTCAGGCGATTCTGAATATCGCGAAAATACCCGGGGGACGATTTGGCATGCTTTGGTGAAACCTTCTGCTGCAGTTCTGAAGTCGCCTTCGGATTTGCCTTCAGGGCATTCACCGGATTGACCCAGTCCAACGCGTGCAGATGGTAAAAGTGGACCAGGTGGTCGTGAGCCTGCAGGGTCAACTGCATGATATTGCGAATCGAGTTGGCATTCTCCGGAATCTCGATCTTCAGCGCATCCTCGACTGCACGCACGGACGTCAATGCATGGGTACCGGTACAGACGCCACAAATACGTTGTGTAAAGGCCCAGGCATCTCTGGGATCGCGTCCCTTGAGAATCACCTCAAGCCCGCGCCACATGGTGCCGGTGGAAACCGCATTGCGAATGATGTTCTCCTCATCCACATTCACCTCGCAGCGCATATGGCCCTCGATGCGGGTCACCGGATCGACGACGACGCGCTGACCGGAGTCGTCCAGGGTATAACCGTTGGGAGTGGTCTTGGTACTCATTGATCCTGATCTCCTTTCTTCTGCGCATTCTTGATCGCGGTAACGGCTGCGTGGGCGGCAGCCGTGGCGCCGACGATCCCGGCAGCGGCCAGGCCGACCTTATCGGCATTGGCCTCAACCCCGAATTGATGGGTATCGGTTACGTGCTGATAGAAGCTACCCTTGTCCCAGAAACCGTCTTCGGAACAACCGATACAGCCATGGCCTGCCTGGATCGGAAAGGAGAGCCCGCCGTTCCAACGGACAGTTGAGCAAGCGTTATAGGTGGTCGGCCCTTTACAACCCATTTTGTAGAGGCAGTAACCCTTCCTGGCGGAGTCATCATCCCAGGCCTCGACAAACTGTCCCGCATCGAAATGGGGTCGACGATAACATTTGTCGTGGATGCGCTGACTGTAGAACATCTTGGGTCTGCCCTGACGATCCAACTCGGGGAATTTCTCGAAGGTCAGGATATAGGTCACCACGGCCGTCATGACCTCGGCGATGGGAGGGCAACCGGGCACCTTGATGATCGGCTTGTTGGCCAGACCCGGCACCTTATGCACCGGCGTGGCACGGGTTGGATTGGGACGTGCGGCCTGAACGCAACCCCATGAGGCACAGGAACCCCAGGAGATAATGGCCTTGCAGTGTTCGGCGGCCATCTTCAACTGATCGACGAATGGCTTGCCGGCGATGATGCAGTACATGCCATCCTCGTCCAGTGGCGGATTGCCCTCCACCGCAAGGATGAAGTTGCCGTCATACTTTTCAATAGTCTCTTCGACAATCGCTTCCGCCTGATGGCCGGCAGCGGCCATGATGGTGTCGTCGTAGTCAAGTGAGATCATCGACAGCACCACGTCTTTCGCCAATGGATGCGCCGAGCGGATGAACGATTCGGAACAGCAGGTACATTCCAGACCATGCAGCCATAACACCGGAATGCGTGGCTTGGTCTCCATCGCCTCGGCGATACGCGGTACCACTGCGGGCCCAAGCCCGAGCGCAGAGGCCGTCAGGCTGCAGAATTTCAGAAAACTACGGCGAGTGATTCCTTGCCGCCGCATCACATCATAAAAAGTCTCGGTCATTGTCCTCTGCCTCCGAATCAACAAACCAGATATGCGATATGAAATCTGCAACACTTATGCCATTCATGTTTTTATTTTTATTTCAATACGTTAGTGAGACTGACAGTCTCTGCACAATCAATCGGATGTAATTGATTCGTTACTTCTGAGGAGACAACTGGAAAGCTGGTTACCAGTAGATTGGAAAGGTGGGGATTGGTGGATCTTATGCCGATGTGGAGATATGAAACAGACTATGCATCTTCATTCATCTCGCTGTCGACCTCGATATCATGGTCTGAAATTAAGTCATATTGACGTATCAAGCTGAGACAGGCCACTAGAATAGAATGTCAATAGGTTAGGACCTGTCGAAATTAATCCGCCTCACACGCATAATCGGAGCAATGATGATCCATAGTACGTCCGGCAGAGAGAATCATCCCGCTAACGGGATTGGGGCGAAACGTGGTGCATCCTTTCAAGCCCATACCAAACGCCAACCGGTAGAGTGATTTGAACACCTCAAAGGGATAGTCAACTGGAACATTCACGGTCTTTGCTATGGCATTGTCAATGTAGGGCTGTAGTGCGGCCTGCATCGTCAATTGATCTTTCGGTGTCAAACCGCCTGCATCGATAAAATAAGCGGGCACCGGCCTGCCCGGATGGAGGAGGTGCCAGCGTTGCCAGGCAAAATCGCTCAAATCATAACTCTGGTAACCACCTTCCGGCCGCCGGATTTTACGTTGGTAGTTAAAAGCGTATACCGGTTCCACCCCACTGCTGACGTTGTTCGCCAACAGGCTGATGGTACCGGCCGGCGCGATAGCGGTCAGATGGCTGTTGCGGATTCCCTGTTCCGCTATGCCTTGCTGGATGTCATCCGGCAAGGCGTGAATAAACGGGCTTTGCAGGTAACTATCCCGTTTGAAATAGGGAAAAACACCCTTCTCTTTCGCCAGCCCAATGGAAGTCCGGTAAGCTGTATGACAGATCTCGGCCATGATCCTTGACGCCTCCTCCCTGGCCCTCTCATCGGCATAGTGCAAACCGAGCATGATAAGGCTGTCCGCCAAACCGGTGATACCCAGACCGATCCTTCTTGTACCCTGTGCCTGTTGCTGCTGGGCTTGTAGCGGGAAGCGTGACAGATCGATGACGTTATCCAGGAATCGGACCGCCACCTTTACGGTTTGTGCTACTGCAGCCAGATCAAAGCTGGCAGACTTACTGAACGGTGCCTTCACGAAACGGCACAGATTCACAGATCCCAGATTACATGCACCATAGGGCGGCAGGGGGATCTCCCCGCAGGGATTGGTTGTACTGATGTGCTCACGAAAGGAGAGATTGTTCATGCGATTGATGGTATCGATGAACAGTACCCCCGGTTCGGCATATTCATAGGTTGCCCGCATGATCCGTTCCCACAATTCACGGGCCTTAACAATACGTACTACAAGACAGGGCTCGGTGGAATGACGACCACTCCAGGCCCGCTCTATAATCGCACCATTCGTGCGGCTACTATCCGCCATCGCTTTCACGGGAAACAGCAGCGGCCACTCCTCATCTTTATCGACTGCCGTTATGAATCGGTCACTGATCTGAACCGAAAGATTAAAATGGCGCAACTCTCCAGGCTGATGCTTGGCATCGATAAAACGCTCGATATCCGGATGGTCGCAGCGCAGGCTCGCCATCATGGCGCCCCGTCTGGACCCTGTCGACACCAATGTGTCACACATGGCATCCCAGATACGCATAAAGGATACCGGTCCGGATGCGATATTCCCTACTCGTTTCGCCGGTGAACCGTACGGGCGTAGAGTGGAAAAATCATAGCCGATCCCTCCACCCTGCTGCATGGTCAATGCCCCCTCCCTGAGAGCGCCCAAAATACCCTCCAGGGAATCTTCGATCGACCCCATTACAAAACAGTTGAAAAGGGTGGCGTCATGGGCCACACCGGTTCCCGCCAGGATCCGCCCCCCCGGCAGGAAATCAAAATCTGTCAGGATTTTCAGAAACCGGCGACGCCATGCATCCTGGTGTTGCGATTCAACACCAGCAACCCCTGTTGCCACCCGCCGCCAGGTATCAGCGATGGTTGTGTCAACAGGCTCGCCATGAAGACGGTAGCGATATTTGCTATCCCAGATAAAACGGGCGATCTGTGTTTGGAAAGGAGTTTGTGTCATAAGTATCAACTCACTTTCTTTGTATCGTGATTAGCGAGCCGACCTCACTCCCGGACGCTATCCACTGCGGGTCAATGGCACAAAAGCCACACCCAGGATACTCTTTTCACTGACCTCACCACTCCGACTCTTATCCACAACAATAAGATCCTGGTAACCATAAGGATGCCCAACAGGGATCACCAGCCGGCCGCCCGGCTTTAACTGTTCGATCAGTGGAGGTGGTATCTCCTGCGCAGCGGCAGTAACAATAACGGCGTCGTAGGGCGCATGTTCAGGCCAGCCGAAATAGCCGTCAACACATCGGCAGGAGACATTGTCGTATCCCAGACTTGCCAGGGTTTCAGTGGCCTGCATGGCAAGGGTTTCGATGATCTCCACCGTGTAAACATGTTTCACAACTCTGGAGAGGACGGCGGCCTGATAGCCGGAACCGGTACCGATCTCCAATACCACGGCACCCTCGTCGACCTCAAGAAGGTCAGTCATCAAAGCGACGATATAGGGCTGTGAGATGGTCTGTCCACAACCGATCGGGAGGGGGCCGTTGTCATAGGCAAAACGGCGTTCTGCTGCCGGCACGAAGGCCTCTCTGGGTACTTCACGGATCGCTTGCATCACCGGTCCACTGAATGCGGAACGACCAATCATATGTCGTGTGTAGGCAACTTCCCGCTCGATATCGCTTATCATCTGGAGCTGATCTGACATCACTGCAACCTGTGGCCCTCCACAGAACGTCCTGTTTACCATATAACCCGTTCGTCTCCCTGCACCTCAGCGCGACCAACTGGCCCGCACCTGCCCGGATGCCTCCGGAAAGTGAATCTGGAGTTCTCCCTGGTAGGCATTTTTCAGCGCCTCGCCAACCCCTTTCGGCAGATGAAATTCCGTGAATGTGATCTCCATATCGCCGGATTCCTTCATATGTGTATCGATGATGCGCTGCAGTGGATGCCGGGTCCGCTGCCTTTCAACATGATTGTGAATCAGCCGCATGATCTCCTTTCTGTGCTCATTGAAAAAGGCGCCGCTGAGGGTTAGATATCCGGCTGGCACCCTGTCATGGATGCGCTGGCAGGCAGGGCAGCGGGTCTCTTTGGCCTCTATGGGGAGAACCTCACACCACTGCCAACGTCCACCTGTAAACACCGCACCACATATCTGGCATAGCGTGGGGTCTGGCAGTTTACGTTCACTTCGATAGGCATCAATACTTCTTTCCTTGAGTAGTCTGTCCCTTCTCTTGACTGATGTGTAGGTTGTATTTTGAGACATTATGGCGACCTCCTGGTGAGATGGCGTGAATGTGCTCTTTTTCTTGTTGTTCTACCTTAATTGTAGCTTGTGGTCGGCGATCAACCTCCCTATCAATGTCAATGAGACTGGTAAGGTTAAACTGCGTCAGGTCATGTTGCCACCTCAGCATGGGTCTACAATTTTTATAGGGACTGGAATTCCAGACTGGTTGTGAACCGTCTCGTTCACGCCAATGATGATTGTGTGCCACAAGGAGTCTTGATATGACCACTCGCGCACTGCCCCCCGAAACCCTGCGCCGCCATTGCGACCCGGATCAGTTCAACTTCGACACCACCGATGAACTGAAGGATCTGGAGGGCTTTATCGGCCAGGAACGGGCCACCGAATCACTCCATTTCGGCCTCGGGGTCGAACATAAGGGCTACAACCTCTATGCACTGGGTCCTGCCGGCGCGGGAAAATCCGCTATGGTCAGGAAATTTCTCAAGGCCCTGGCAGCGGAACGTCCCATCCCGTCCGATTGGTGTTATGTCAACAATTTCAGTGATGCCCGCAAACCTCGTGCGGTCTCCCTGCCTGCCGGTAAAGGGGTGATGTTTAAGGAGGAGATGGAGCAGCTTGTCATTGGCCTGCAGGAGGCGATACCCCTGGTATTCGAAAGCGATGAATACCATACCCGCAGACAGGCCAAGGAAGACCGACTCGAAGAACGCCAGGAAAATGCCATGGCGGCGATGCAGAAAAAGGCGGAGGAGAAGCATATCGCCCTGATCAACACCCCGACAGGCTTTACTCTGGGGCCA
Organism: Candidatus Thiodiazotropha sp. LNASS1; assembly: GCF_964212655.1. Taxonomy (NCBI): domain Bacteria; kingdom Pseudomonadati; phylum Pseudomonadota; class Gammaproteobacteria; order Chromatiales; family Sedimenticolaceae; genus Candidatus Thiodiazotropha; species Candidatus Thiodiazotropha sp. LNASS1. The sequence goes on from NZ_OZ156465.1 coordinate 1,637,936, forward strand.
AAACAGAATGACAAGATCCTTGGTCCGGAACAGTTCCATAAACTCCCGGAGAAGGAACAGGCGGCGATCGAAAAGGATGTCAAAGCGCTACAGGAGGAGCTGCGTAGAACCCTGCACGCCATCCCCCAGTGGCAGAAAGAAGCGCGGGAGGAGATCAGCAAACTGAACAGGGAAATGACCGCTTCGGCGGTACACCACCTGATCGATGCGGTGCGGGAGAAATATCGGGATAACGAGGCAGTCATCGTCTATCTGGACCGGGTAGAGGATGACGTGATCAATAACTATCAGCAGTTCCTCCCCCGCGATGAACGCAAACCCACACTGTTCGGCCTCCCCTTGAGCCAACAGGAGGAAGGGCCGCCCTGGCACTACCGCTATCGGGTCAACCTGCTATTGGCTCACGAGGCCAATGGCGGCGCACCGATCGTCTATGAAGATCTGCCAGGCTACAACAATCTGGTGGGCCGCATCGAACATCGCGCTCATCTGGGTGCGCTGGAGACCGATTTCACCATGATAAGGCCAGGAGCCCTACATCGGGCCAATGGCGGTTATCTGATTCTCGACGCGCTCAAGCTGCTGTTCCAACCCTTTGCCTGGGAGACCCTGAAACGGGTTTTGCAATCGGGTGAAATACGCATTGAATCCCTGGCCCAGATCACCAGCCTGATCAGTACCCAATCCCTCGAACCCGAACCGATTCCACTGCAAGTCAAGGTTGTGCTGCTCGGGGAACGGCATATCTATTATCTGCTGCAGGCCCTCGATCCGGAGTTCGACGAGCTGTTCAAGGTCGCGGTGGATTTCGACGATGACCTGGTGCGCGACAGTCACAACGAGCACCAATATGGGCAACTGGTCGCCACCCTCGCACGACAGCACAAACTGCGCCCGTTGGACAGGTACGCGGTGGCGCGGGTGATCGATCACAGCATGCGGCTGGCAGACGACAACGAACGCCTCAGCAGCCACATGCGCTCCCTCACCGACCTGATCCAGCAGGCCGACTTCTGGGCCGGTGAACAAGAGCATAAACTGATCTCCAGGGATGATGTGCAACAAGCCATCGAGGCCCGGATCCACCGCGCTGACAGGGTACAGCGGCGACTGCAGGATGAGGTTGTCCGAGGCACCTTGATGATTGCCACCGACGGTGAAGTCGTGGGTCAGATCAACGGTCTCTCTGTAATGCTGCTCGGTGATCAGCGCTTCGGCCACCCCAACCGCATCACCGCCCGCGCCCGACTCGGCAAAGGCCAGGTCGTGGACATCGAGCGGGAAGTGGAACTGGGCGGTCCGATCCACTCCAAGGGCGTCTATATCCTTTCCGGATTCATCGCCGGACGCTATGTGCCGGATTACCCGCTGTCACTCTCCGCCAGTCTGGTCTTCGAGCAGTCCTACGGCGGGGTCGAGGGCGACAGTGCCTCGTCCGCCGAACTCTACGCCCTGCTCTCGGCACTCTCAGGCCTCCCCATAAAACAGCAGTTTGCCGTCACCGGATCCGTCAACCAAATGGGAGAGGTTCAGGCCATCGGCGGGGTCAATGAAAAGATCGAGGGTTTCTTCGACATCTGCCGGACGCGGGGTTTGAGTGGTGACCAGGGGGTATTGATCCCCACTGCCAACATCAAACATCTGATGCTGCGCGAGGATGTGGTGCAGGCAGTGAAAGTGGGCGAGTTCGCCGTCTATCCCATCGATAACATCGACCAGGGCATTGCGTTGCTGACCGGCGCCCCCGCCGGCACGCGGGACGAAAATGGCGAGTTTCCCGAGGACAGCGTCAACGGCCGCGTGGAGGCGAGCCTGATCCGCTTTTCGGAACGCATGCAGTCAACGGGTGAAATGGCCATCATGGTAACCGGAGAGGATCAATGAACTCCCCTACCCGTCGCCGCATCACCGTTGTGTTGCTCGACAAACCCCAGAGCAGGGAGTTGCTGTCGCTCGGTACAACCATCGCCTCATTGCTGCAGGCAGAGCTGGAAGGGGTATTCGTTGAAGACGATGCGCTGTTCCGGATCACCGGCCTTCCCTTTCTGCGCGAACTGCGTATAGACAGCCGGAATGAGGCGCGCCTTGACCCCGCCAGGCTGATCCGGGAATGGCGGGCGATTGCGAAACATGCCCGCGATGACCTGGAGGAATCAGCCAGACGTGCCGGATTGAACTGGAGCTTTCGGGTCTGGCGTGGTGAGTACGATAGCGATCTGCAACAGCTGGCAACAGACTCCGAGATGCTGTTGATGGGCAACCAGGGCGCCCTCACTTCACGCCTCCTATCCACCCAGACGCGACAGACCTCTTCGGTATCCACGCCCCTTAAGGTTGGGGCCATACTCGATGCCGGCATGGCCAGTCAAAAGCTGCTGGAAACGATCACCGAGCTTGGAAAGAGTCCCGATATTGCAATAACCCTGTTTCTCATTCCGGATGATGAGACACCCCAGGATGCAGCCCTGCAGAGTTACCTGTCGCAACAGGATCCACATCAACACATCAACGTTGTGTATATCAATGACCTGGAGCCTGTAGCCCTGGCCAATCAATTGAAGGGATCCGCATGCGACTTATTGATGATCAGCGAACAGAGTCCATTGCTGCAGGGACCCACCATCAAGCAAATACTTGAGTGTTTGCCCTACCCCACAGTGTTGGTACGCAAATAGACGATGCACAGATCAGACCATCGAGCGGGCATCTGAATTTCAGTTGACGCTGGGCGTGATTTTACATGCAGACCTGGCAACAGTTGTGATCGGGCTATTCACATTCCTGTCGCACATCACTCTGCTGCTGATGCTTGGTGTCGTCACAGGTAAGCGGACGCTTGATCTGAGACCACCTGTATTTACTGATCGCTTTTAGATCTTTACCTATATGATACTCCTGATGCTCAGATTCTTGCTGAGTGTTAAATTGAAGACAGTTTTTTTCAAACGGCCCTTAGAAACGGGATATAACTCTTAAGCGTTGTGCTTAATAAAGGCTCAACAAAAAAACCTTAGACACCTTAGACAAGACACCCACACTAATCCGATGGCACCAAAGAACGATAGGCATGCCAGCTTGCATGTCCGACCAAGGGTAAAGCAATAAGCAATCCTACGAAGTAGGTCATCAGCCCCAATCCTACAATCACTACAATCATAAATGCCCAGAGCATCATCGCTGGCATGTTTTGCAGAACGGATTTGACACTGAGGCGAATCGCGGTGAATCCGTCAATCTTGCGGTCGATAAGTATAGGCACCGTTATTACGCTGATCATATAGGCCCACCAGGCAAAGAAAAAACCGACCATAATGCTTGCTATGGTAAAGTTTCTTCCCTTTTCGGAAAGAAAAACATTACTGAAGAAATTGTCCAGCGGCGGCGAAAGACCCTCGTAGAGCAGGGAAAAAAGAACATAGTTCAAGGCTATCCACAGCTGCATCATGATGAAAAAACCTGCAGTGATCATGCTGATCTGGGTATGATTGCTTTTCCACGCCTCCAGTGCGTTACAGGTTTTAAGTGGCTCCCCTTTTTCCAGGTGGGCACTCATCTGATATAGACCGATACCCAGGAATGGAGCAACCAGAAAAAAACCGGCAACGAGAAATGGCAACAGAAACATGCTGTCTGTTGAAAACAGCACAAATGTGAGCAGACCGCTGATCAGTACTATAACGGCACCATAGGTAAGACTGTATCGTGCCGCGTCAATCATATCCCTCCAACCTTTCGCCAACCACATGAAAGGTTCGGTAAATTTTATTTTATTGACAACGAGTTCATGCCACCGGGTGCTGCCTGTATTTGCTGTGGTCTCCATCTTCTAGCCTCCGAGAAAAACGCTAATGCTTAAGTTTTTATTAAATTCAGGCATCAACAACGTGCCTAAAAAGCCTACAAGGCTTAACATTAGTAATTGATTATGCTGGCCCGCAAAAAAACCACGTGACTGAATGGTATTTGACGAAGCTATTATCTTTATTGGTCGTGCGTCTAGTTTAGCTTGTTGTTTGTAGGTTGTGTAATTAAATCTCGACAAGGGTGATTTTCAGCTGGCTGCCCTGAATATAACCAATCGATTATTACCTTTTAACAAGAGACAGATATGAGACAATCTTGTTGTACAAAACGTCTAAGGCTCAGCAACCATCCACACTCCACTCGCCGACTGACCCCGTATCCATATGGGATTCATTGTAGGATTCATGCCAACATTGCCCTGACAACACCATTCCACCCCAACGCCAGATTGGAACGGTTATACCCACCTCCCCCCAGTGCAATCATACGACCGTTACAGAATTCATCGGCTAGTCTACTCAGCCGGCCCGCGGCATATTCATGCGCGGCAGGAGTAAACTCCATATGCGTGATCGGGTCACCCTGGATGCTGTCGGCGCCCGCCTGAAGTATGATCAATTCCGGTTTCCCCTGTCGAATAAACGCCTCAACCGACGGCCAAACACGATGAAAATGGGCGTCATTGGCCAACGGCGGTAAGGGTACGTTCAATTTTTTGCCTTTGGCTTCTCCCTTGCCGGTCTCTTCCACCGCTCCAGTGCCTGGATAGAGATAACGGCCATCTTCATGGATATCGGCAAAGATCAAATCGGGGTCTGATTCGAAGGCATAATACACGCCATCGCCATGATGGGCATCGATATCGATATAGGCGATACGACGAATGCCGTGTTTGAGCCTCAGGTTTTCGATCATCACCCCGGCATCGTTGAAGACACAGAAACCGGCTGCCGAATCCCGCCGGGCGTGGTGCAGGCCTGCGATGGGAACAAACACCTTTGGGTGTCTCCCGGTAAGGATGGCTTGCATACCATCCAATACTGAACCAACCACGGTACAGGCGGCCTCATACACACCTTCAAAGGCAGGGGTGTCACCGGCATCGAGGTAACCGTGGCCGCTCTCCGACTGGATCTTGACCCGATTGATATAGGCCTGGGTATGGAATGGGAGTAACACCTGCTCACTGCACAGCTGTGGCGTAGCGATAGATACCTGTTTGTCTAATCCCTGCTTGAGCGTCTCTTTCCAGAAGGCCTGAATACGGTCGGGCCCGAAGGGATGCCCGTCACCAAAACCATAGCGGCCCAGGGTCTCACCGAAATAGATAGTGACCGGTTTATCGCTCATAGAAACCACCCACTTTGATATTCAGCCCCCTGTGACGATCTGTCTATTTCAAGTATAGGCAAGATAACAAACGACAGGCTCAAGCAATGGATGAATTGAAATAACTCATAAATAGTCTTTCGATGCCGATATATTATATAAATGGGCAACCAACGGAAGCACACCCTCTGTTACATAACATCAGCTTATGCCCGACAACATTGTTTGTTTATCTGTTCAGCATGGCTCGCAATTCAATCAACACCACTACTCCCAAGACAATCAATTGCAGCGTCATGATAACAACCATCCATAGCGGCATGCTCAAACCGAGAAACTGCCATTGAATATCGCCACAGAAACCTGTCGGCTGAAACACCGCTGGCAGCCATCGATCCAGCTTGAACCAAGCCGGGAACTTGGCATTGACATCACAGCTCAGCGAAGGTTGAACGATACCCAGTTGCAACCCGGACAGTTCCAGTGCCAGATAGAGACACCAGCCCGCCGCCACACCCCAGCCGATATAGCCGATCCATCTGGCGATCGACGAAGTGGGGGCACTCATACCGATAAGCGCCGAGACGAAGATCCCCATCACCGCAGCCCGTTGATAGATGCAGAGGACACAGGGATCGAGCTCCAGGCCATATTGAAAATAGAGCGCTGCAGCCTCCAGGATAAGTGCGCTCACTGCCAGTAACAGCCATGGCAGGCGTTTTTGAATGAACAACATAAACTTTTTTTAAATTAATGTCTGGGATTCCTATAGTAGCCCATCCATGTCACTATCCAAATAATATCCCGCTAATCAGCCATTGATCATTTTCAATGCCGGACAGATCGTATGGGCAGTATGCTGATCGTCATATGAAAATTGCAGTAACCAGTCAGAATTTCCGCACCATCACTCAACACGCCGGCAAGACAAGGCGCTTCCTGATCTATGAACAGGACCCGGAAACAGGCCAGGCCCATGAACTGGCCCACCTCAATCTGCCGAAGCAGATGTCGATGCATGAGTTCAGGGGGGATGACCATCCAATCTTTAAGATGGATTACCTGATAACCGGCGGCAGTGGACAGGGATTTGTCCGACGCATGAGGGGTGCTGGTGTCGAAGTCATTGTTACCAGCGAACAAGACCCTCTGACAGCAGTCACGGCGGTGATAGAAGGCAAACCCCTGCCGCCATCTGAAGCGCATGCCCATGGCCAGCCCCATCCGCCAATCATGCCTTGAACAGGATAGGTGGCGGAGCGAATTCAGAAGCCGTAGTTGGCCATCAACCTGACGAAGTCACCGTCCTCGTGCATGTCGGTGTAGATCAGTTCCAGACCCAGATGATCATTCAAGTCGTATACCGCGTAGTAGTCGGTTTCGTTTGCACCCTGATCGAAATCCACATGCAGCACGCCCACTGCCAGCGCCTCGACACCCGCATACTCGATACCGAATGCCGTTGCCTCCTGGTCCTCGACACCGTCAATGGTATGGTCGTCTGCCGAGGTAAAATAGGGACCGCCACCGAAACCATTGGTCACCGTACCCGATACATCGTTGTACGCGGCGGTGATTGTGAAATCCGCCAGAGCATAGCTGCCGGTGATACCCCAAACATCACCATCAGGCCCTGACTCATCGCCGGTATCATCCGACTGCGAGCCAAATTGCAGACCGATACTGAAGGCATCGGTCTCATACATGCCTTCCAGGTAGAACAGCTTGGCAAAATCACTACCCTGGTAGTACCAGCCCTGCAGCGCCAGTTGTTCGATGGCCTCGAATACGGCACCGACCGCAGTCAGGCCGTCGTCGCCGTTCAACTCCCGGAATCTTTCCGGAATATCGGCATCGACACCGGCCCATTTATCGAGATGGGTCAGATAGAGGGTGGTACCGGCAATATCGTTATTGCTCAGTAACAGCCCCTGAAATGTATTCGGCACCATGCGAATATCATCGGTATCGGCGTGGGGTGTATCCAGCTCGAAGCGACCGACACGTAGCGCGGTGTTGATGTACTCAGCCTGGATGTAGGCCTCGCCCAGAATGGCGTAGCTGGCGTTTTCCGAGGAGAAAAAATCGCTGTTCTCATCATCGAACAGCTCCCCGGTGGTATAGAAGGTTGCGCCGGCGCTCAATCCCTTCCAGGTCTGACGGATATAGCCGAGTTTACCGCCAATGGCGGAGCCGTCCGTCTCATTGCCGTCTTCATCCTCGGCATGAATAACAGCTACCCTGAGGTTTCCAAAGACACCCTCATCGGCCTGTACGGTGGCCACCCCCGAGAGACCAAACAGCACTCCGGACAACAATCCTACCTGGACCATCCTCTTGATAAACGATCTTTCACCATCTGGCAAAAAGGGATTGCGGTGACACCTCACAGGCAGGGGAACGATATTCTTATTCTGGGCGCCAACAACCCGGAACAGGGGATTAAAAACCCGTTTCCGTTCGTCAAAGAAGATCCCAGCAGGCACACTCTCTGCACCGAACCTAGTCAGTCTTGTTTTTTGCATAACTCAATATCCCACTCAGAGTTTAAGTTAAGGCTGGCTGGCGTCTGCTGGCAGGCCGATCGGCTTAATATTTGAAAAGATGAACTGTTTGCCTAGCGATGCCCGCGGTGTCTTATGAAGCCTAAGGATGTACGCAGTTTCACTCCTTTCTCATACCACCGTGAAGCCGCTATGCTCATTAGCCGGGGCAATATTAATACGAATGATTATCGTTTGCAATTTGTTTCGCACTACTTACGACACACTGATCAGTGCTATCCTTTACTTGATCTGCGATACACGACACCTGAGGCCGTACACCGCATGGCAAGCCGCTCCCCATGGAAACTTACGATGTCGAGTACCAACTATGAATAAAACGCTTGTTTTCTTTATCCCTGTATTGTTGCTCTTTGGCTGTTCCAACAGCGATGAAGAAGATACTAGTGCAGGTTCAGGTGCCGGCGAGCGGAAATACAGTATCTGCGAATGTGTAAACGAGCCCATCAGATCGGGCGAAAAAGCCCAAGCCTGCGGAAAACTTGCGGAGACCGTACCCGACTACGTGACACAGGTGATGGCATGTAAAGGCGAAACAGTTAAGGATGAACAACGATGAAAATGATATTTGTTATTGTCTCAGTATTGTTCGCACTTACCACTCCGGTATCGGCTGCCGACCTTGTCTCGCCGTTTTCCGGGAGTACACCGATTGGCGAATACAAGGCCGACTTCGTGAAGTACCATTACCTGCCTTCCGCCGCGGCAGATGCCAAACCGGCGACCATTGACGGCCGGATCCACAGTCGCCTGTTTAAGAAACCGGATGAAAAAAGCAATTACGAGGTGATCAAAAGTTTCGAGAATGAATTCAAGGCAGCGGGATTCAAGGTCCTTACCTTGATCGAAGATACCCGCCAGGGTGAGTTGAAAGTGCGCGACCTGAATACCGCCGGCAAGAACGGCATGCTCAAACGTCCTTACGCCGGCAAGGGCGGTAAGACCGGGGTCGGCACTGTCGCACAGATCTCAACCCAGGCACAGGAATACCTTGTCGCACGCAAGACGATCGACCAGACCGATGTGTTGATTGCCGTCTTTACGAGCCGCAGCGGTGGTTATGCGATTGAACAGATTGAATCCGCGGCGATGGAACAGGGCACGGTGTCTCTGAATCTCGATGCGATGCGCAACAAGATGGCAAGCGAAGGGCGTGTCGCAATCTATGGTATTCGTTTCGATACCGGCAGCGCGAATATCCGCCCGGATTCCGCAGCGACACTCGCGACAATCGTGAGCTATCTGCAGGAGAATCCGCAACGCTATTTCTATGTGGTTGGCCATACGGACGACCAGGGCAAGTTTACAAACAACCTCACGTTATCGAAGGCGCGCGCGGACGCCGTCGTCAAGGCGATCATCGCCAAGCTGCCGGCGGCCGCCAACCGGCTGCAGGCAGATGGTGTCGGTCCCCTCTCCCCTGTGGCCACCAATACGGGTACTGACGGACGCAGACTGAACCGGCGCGTTGAGCTCGTGTCGCGGCTCAAGTAACCCGCCGGTTTACCCAAGCAACTCCGGTCTTATGATCCAATTGACCCGCCAACTCACATCATCCATGCGTTCCAAGCAGACGACGCTGCCTGGCTGGTAGGCAATGATCGGCTTGTCTTTATCCCCGAAAAGCAAATGCGAAACCAACTTCGCCATGAACGGCAGATGACCGACAACCATTATCCCTTTACCTCCGCCTTGCTTATGCAAATCAAACGCCTTGGGATCGTCATTTGGGTTAATACCGCCATTTGCTTCCAGCGTTAATCCCGGCGCAATCGCATTGGTCAAACGCTCAGCTGTTTGCATAGCGCGCAGCTTTCCGCTGTGGACCACCCTGTCTGGGCGAATACCGGCCTGTTTAAGAAAGGTGGCGAGCCGATCAATATCCTCCCTGCCCCGGTCAGTCAGGGGTCGATCGGGATCGACCTCTTTTTTACATGCCTCACCGTGCTGTACGAGATATAGTTTCATGTCACCCCCAAACTCATAAGCCTCGTGTGATTCGATCAACACCCGCCCATCCGATATTTCTTGTTGATTCTTTCAAAACCATCTCAGGTCAGCAACGCCACACTCTTGACCTGTGCATAGAGCTGCATCCCCTCACGAATCCCCATACCCATGGCGGAGCGGCGGGTGATGCGTGACAGCAGTGTCTGGCCATCCTCCAGTTCCAAGCGCACCAGCACCTGGGTGGGGCTGATGTCGCGGGTGTCGATGACCCGCACCGGCAGGATGTTGAGGATACTGGTGTCGGTATGGGCTCTGAGAGACAGGCTGACATCCCTGGCCTGGATCTGTACCCTGGCGTGGCGGCCCACCGGCAGATCCTCCCGGGGTACGGCAATCCTGTTGCCCTGCAAAGTTATCCAGGTCAGATGATAGCTGTGGTCGTGGGAAGTAACGTTGCCCACCAGCAGCGCGGAGGCGTCATCGTAGCCCGACAGGGGCATATCAAGCCGCGTCAACAGTGGCGCGGCCTCGCCCTGTGCGGTGACTCGCCCGCTATCCAACACCACCATATGGTCAGCGAGCCTGGCCACCTCATTGGGGTCGTGGGAGACATACAAGGAGGGGATGGCGAACTCATCGTGCAACCGCTCCAGATAGGGCATTATGGTTTGTTTGGCCGCATGATCGAGGGCGGAGAGCGGTTCATCCATGAGCAACAGTCGCGGGCTGGTGAGCAGGGCGCGGGCGATGGCGACCCGCTGGCGTTCACCGCCGGAGAGCCGGGCTGTAGACCGCGGCAAGAGTGTTGATATCCCGAACAGTTCCACCACATCATGAAAGGGTATCTGCCGCTGTGCTTCGGATACCCGGCGCATGCCATACTGCAGATTCTCCCGCACCGATAGATGCGGAAAGAGACTCGCCTCCTGGAATACATAACCGATGGGCCTCCGATGGACCGGCAGAAACCGGTTCTCATCCTGCCATGTCTCACCATTGACCCGCACCACGCCCTGGGTTGTGCGTTCGAGACCGGCCACGGCCCGCAACACACTGGTTTTGCCCGATCCCGAAGGACCGAACAGGGCTGTGACACCCTGTGCCGGCGCAGTGAAATCCACTTCCAGGTCGAAGCCACCCAAACAGTGCTTCAGATTGACCTCGATACCACTCACGGCTGATGACTCCGGGTAATACGTCCATTGACCAGGTAGAGGGTCATCAGTACAAGGAACGAGAAGGCGAGCATACCGGCAGCCAGCAGGTGGGCCTGGCCATACTCCAGGGTCTCAACCTGTTCGTAGATCGCCACCGACAACACCCTGGTCTCGCCGGGGATGCTCCCGCCAATCATCAGCACCACACCAAACTCGCCCACCGTGTGGGCAAAGGAGAGGACCGCGGCGGTAAGAAAGCCTGATCGCGCCAGCGGTATCACTACAGTCGCAAAACGGTCCCATGGGGAAGCGCGCAGGGTGGCGGCCACCTCTGCCGGACGCGGCCCAAGGGCCTCGAATGCATTCTGCAGCGGCTGTACCACGAAGGGCAGCGAATAGAGCACCGAGGCGAACACAAGCCCTTCGAAGGTAAAGGCCAGACTACCGATACCAAGTGCCTCCGTCAGGCGTCCTACAGGCCCATCTGGGGCGAGCATGATCAGCAGGTAGAATCCGAGCACGGTGGGCGGCAACACCAGCGGCAGTGCAACCACCGCCGAAAGGGCCTGTTTGTACCAGGCATGGGTGCGCGCCAGCCACCAGGCAATCGGGGTACCGACGATGAGCAGCACCAGGGTTGTGGTGCTGGCCAGTTTGAGAGTCAGCCAGACGGGTTGCCAGTCGAATGCCATGCTCAGCTCCGTAGTTGGTTTTGGCTTTGAATGTCAGTTAACGTAAAGCCGAAATTACTTGGATGCGTCGATAATACGCTGTTTTTGGCGGGATAGGCCCCATCCTACCTTGGTTTTTGTATCAGGAGATCGCCCCGCCCTTTCACTTGACCCCATAGCCATAGCGCTCGATCACTTCCCGCGCCACATCGCCCTTAAGGAACTCGAGGTATGCAATGGCCGCCGGATTGCCTTCACCCTTTTTCAACAGCACTGCCACCTGGTCAATGGGGGTATGATAGTCAATCGGGATCTGCCACAGTGTACCCTCTTCACCCTCCCAATCCTTGATCTGGGCCAAGGCGACAAAACCCAGCTCCGCGTTGCCGGTGGCGGTGAACTGGAAGGCCTGGGCTATCGATTCTCCCATCACGAGTTTGGGCGTGAGCGTTTCCAGTACTCCCAAACGCCGCATGACCTGTTCCGCCGCCATGCCGTAGGGAGCGATCTTGGGGTTAGCCAGTGAGAGATGATCAAAAGAGCCATTTTTAAGATAGTGCTCACCGTCAGTGAACAAACCCGGCCTCAAGCTCCACAACACCAGTTTGCCTCTAGCATAAACAAAACGGGTTGCGGGTACAGCCAACCCCTCGGCCTCCGCCTTGATCGGGTGCTGGCCGTCGGCCGCAAGGAAGATTTCGAAAGGGGCGCCATGCGCAATCTGTGAATAGAGCTTACCGGTTGAGCCATGGCTGATTCGGGCGGTGTGGCCGGTGGCCTTTTCAAACAATGGAGCAATCTCGCGGTTTGCGGCGATAAAGTTGGATGCTACGGCAATCTTCACCTCTTCGGCTTCCACCTGCGCATAGGGTAGTGCGAGCCAAATGTATACGGCAAGAAAGATGTAGTCGGTTTTTTTCATGAAGCTAATATCGAGCATGGATAACATCGTACAACTAAACGGCATAATACCAACAAGTGGGTTGTGTAAACCAGCCAACATATTCGAGATGCCCGCTATTAACGACCATTAACCAGTCAGCCCCATAGAATACAGGGTTAATAACATCATCTACAATCATATTGCCAATCAACCATGCCGTTACTGAGAGCCTGGATCAGCTGAAAAAATAAGTGGATGTCCATACGTATTACTACGACTTAAAATATTTCCCGGCAGTATTTATTATTTACGTCAATTGCTAAGCAAGTCGTTTTTAAGACGTACTGTCCTGATTGCCATTCCTTGAATTGCGCTTGTGCAATCAGAGGTTACTATCATGTGTGAGAATCCATATTATACCGCAGAACAACATGGTGATTTCGACCTCTTTGAACTGGAAGATTTTGTTCTTGAGCAAGGCGCCACGTTGCGCAATGCAAGCCTGGCCTACAAGACTTTTGGTCAACTCAATAAAGAAGCTGACAATGCAATCCTATTTCCGGTTATGTTTTCCGGCACCCATGCTGCTATGGCGACATATGTAGGTAGTGAATTGGCACTCAATCCCGAAAAATATTTTATTATAATACCCAACCAACTAGGAGGCGGCCTATCCACTTCACCGCATAACACACAAGGAGAATACGGTGGAGCATCCTTCCCAATGTTGAGTATTGGCGATGACGTACGCGCTCAGCACAAATTGCTAAACGAACACTTTGGCATTCGCACTCTGCAACTGGTGACTGGTTGGTCAATGGGGGCGCAACAAACCTATGAATGGGCTGTTCGGTACCCGAATATGGTCACACGAGCTCTACCTATTGCTGGAACAGCCAAGACGACTCCTCACTGCGGCTTATATGTGGATGTTTTCTGTGAAGCGTTGAATTCTGACCCAGCCTGGAAAAATGGTGCTTATAAAAACGCCAATGACGTAAGTGAAGGTTTATGCCGAATGGCTAGAGTATTCGCCATGATGGGTGCCAGTCATGAGTTGTTTAATGAAAAAAGCTGGTCGAATTTTGGTTTTTCCTCAACAGAAGACTTTCTAGCAGGATTTTGGGAGAACTGGTTCTTGCCAATGGACCCCAACAATCTGCTGTGTATGGCAAAAAAATGGCGTAGCGGCGATGTCAGCCAACATACAGGTGGAAATTTGGAATCTGCTTTGCACCGTATCAAGGCAAAAATGCTTGTTGTTGCTTTTAAACAGGACATGTTTATCACTGAAGCTGATTGTCGCCGTGAGCAGCAAATGATTGCTAATAGTGAATTTGTAAGCATTTCCTCACAATGGGGGCACTTTTCAATGTTAGGTATGTCGCGAGACGACTTCAAAATAATCAATTCTTGCCTGGAACGGTTACTGGCCGCTCCGGTTTAGGTAGATAGGCCAGCCACATATTTGTGGCTGGCATTTAGATTGTCATGTTGATTTAAAACTGTTCTTTGAGAGCAGATACTTGAAAGGCTGGTGTTACACATCAAGATGTGTAGCTATGGCCTGACAAACCACCTAGTTCACTATATTTTATTCGGAGGCACATAACATGGGTTCTGCAACCTTAATACCGGCCGGCAAGGTCTCTTTGGCGATTTTCCTCGCGACTGCTACCACATTGACTTCACTATTAAGCACAGCCGTGGCTGACGAAACCTGCCAGTCGCCCTACATGGCTAAGATTGTCGGCCAGGAAGATTTCGTTTATGTCTGGACACTTGGAGTCGAGGGTGTAGGTGATGGACAGGATAAACTGGTTACAGTCGATGTCAATCCAAAATCCAACCATTATGGCACAATTGTCAATACGCTTTCTGTTGGCGGCAGGAATGAGGCGCACCATTCCGGGTTTACTGACGACCGTCACTACTTGTGGGCTGGTGGCTTGGATACCAATAAGATTTTTATATTCGATGTTTACAGCGACCCAAGGAAACCACGTCTACACCATATCATCACTGACTTCGTCTCCAAGAGCGGCGGTGTTGTCGGACCTCATACCACTTATGCATTGCCTGGACGAATGATGGTAACCGGGCTTTCAAACAATAAAGATCACGGTGGCCGTACAGCACTGGTAGAGTACACTAACGACGGCCAATACATTTCGACACACTGGATGCCGACTGATGGAAATCTTCATGGCGCAACAAAAAGTGGCAAATATGCTGATGGTTACGGTTATGATATTCGAGCCCTTCCTCGTCGTAATGTGATGGTTTCATCTTCGTTTACCGGCTGGTCCAATTATATGATGGACTTTGGTAAAATGTTACAGGATAAAGAGGCTATGAAGCGCTTTGGCAACACAGTCGTTGTATGGGATCTGCATACCCGTAAACCTAAGAAGGTATTGGATGTTCCAGGCGCTCCACTGGAAGTCCGCTGTGCATGGCAACCAAATAACAACTGGTGCCTGACCACGACTGCCCTGACATCGAAGATATGGTTGATTTACGAGGATAAAGATGGCGAGTGGCACTCCAAAGCTGTTGCCGATATTGGCGATCCGTCCAAGGTACCCCTCCCGGTGGACATATCGATTGCCTCAGATGACTCTGGCTTATGGGTCAATACATTTATGGATGGAAAAACACGCTTCTTCGATCTGAGCGATCCGCACAAACCTAAGCAGGTGTATGAGAAAGCGATAGCATCACAGGTTAATATGGCATCCTCAAGCTGGGACGGCAAGCGTATCTACTATACCAGTTCCCTATTGGCCAATTGGGATAAGAAAGGCAATGACGATGAGCAGTACTTCAAGGCCTATCATTGGGATGGAAACAAGCTTACCGAGCAGTTCAAGATAGATTTCTATAAGGAGAAGCTTGGACGTGCCCATCAGATGCGTTTCGGTGCATATTCACTTTACGGTATGCAGAGGAACGACATGCTGAAAAGCGTTGACTTGGCGGCTACCAAGTAAATCCGGCTTTACTTTATTGCAAAGTAATCGCCACTTGAGCTTTATCAATTTATCAAGCTGAGGAGGGAGGCCATTTCAACTGATGGCCTCCCTTCGACGATACTGGTCACGAGCAGCCATCTTCGCTGGTGGCCATGATATTCATCTTACGGCGTTCACTGCAGCGCAAGAAGCAAGGATACCACACAGCCTCAGGCACCATCTGATATCCATGCAGTTCCACCAAGAGATGGTGCCGGTATCGACATATCGGATATATGGCACATATGTTCAATGCAACAGCGACAGTACGGTAGGAAAAGGTGTGGTTGATGTGGCACGTATCTAAGCCTGATACCGGTACGTTCTTACTACAGGATCCGGTTAAGCAGACAGTTGTCTAGTCTACAGATGTTGGCGGCTGCCTAGGAAATCGTGTACCGTACCAACAATCAGACCTCCCGCCATGAGAGTTTCTCTATTCGCAAAAGATCGCATATAAAGGCCAAGCAATCGTTGACTTCAATTTCCTTGCAAGTATAGATATCGAGAGTGAAAAAATGTCTTTCCCGCCAGGTATAGAAAGAGCATCCTGATTCAGCCCAGGCCTGGTAACCACCTATACCGTGATGCAACTTACTGACTGAATCGGGTGAAAAGATCAGAGTATCGGCGATTGGAGTCATGGCAAGGCAATCGCTCAAACCGCTAAGCACTTCACGTACCGTCTCTTCAGAAACAGCCGGAAGACTGTAGATACCTTCGATGATAATGCGCTGTCGTCGAATATCAGGACAAATAGCCAATGTGTCACCATGCGAACGAACTTGCGGTTGAAAATTCTGATTTGGCATTGAAATTGTAAACACGGGCGTTATTCTTAATCACTGTTCATGCTAGGGCCTGTCAACACTAATCCTGTCGGCCCTGTTACCCCTGAAAAAACGCCAATCAATACACACCCCAAGGGCACTTCCTTCGGGGCGCACCCCAAGGGCTGGTGCTATTGGATCAGTGTTATCAGGCCCTAGGACTACTCATGATTGTTTGGCGTAACAAATATACACGCTTCCTTCCCTGATCGACAATAATTCAGTCACAGTAGTCGCAAGTATATACATGTTTACATACCCTTGTAATGCGCTGTATCAGCGTGGTGGACGGATATCAAAACGTTTCATTTTTCGGTAGACGGTGTTGCGGCTGATATGCAGTTTAGAGGCAACCCGGGTGATGTTCCAATGAGCAGCCTCCAACTCCCGCAATATTGCATCACGCTCAGCGATATCCAATGAATTGGTTGGGCGGAATCGTTGCGTGGGCTCACCGCTGTACGAGACATTGACGATCTCATCCGGCAGGTCTTCCACTCGAATGCTTGTGTTGTCGCATAGACCAATCAGGATACGAAGAATATTGCGCAACTGACGGATATTGCCCGGCCAATAATAATCGTGAAGTGCTTGCAGCGCTTTATCCTCTATTATGATCCGCTCTCGATCGCCTATCTCCTGTTCTAAAAGATGTTTAATCAGGGCATCTCGGTCTTCGCGATCTCGCAACGGGGGCATCTTCAGGCTAATACCGTTGAGTCGATAATAGAGGTCTAACCGGAAACGGCCCTCGTCAACAAGCAACTGGAGATCCTTATGGGTCGCGCTGACCAGGCGAATGTCAACCTTTATCGGGACCTCGCCACCAAGTGGAATAACCTCTCTCTCCTCCAGAACTCTCAAAAGACGTGCCTGTAGGTGGAGAGGCATATCACCGATTTCATCAAGAAACAGCGTACCACCGTTTGCCTGCACAATCTTGCCTCGATACCCCTCTTTGTTTGCTCCTGTGAATGCGCCAGAGCGGTATCCGAAGAGTTCACTCTCAATCAGTGTTTCTGGCAATGAGGCGCAATTGACTGCAATCAGTGGCTTATCCGCCCGGCGGCTGGATTTATGTACAGCCTTGACAAATACATCCTTTCCGGTCCCCGTCTCTCCAAGTATGATAAAAGGGATATTCCGCTCAAGTAGTTTCTTGGCGCGTTCAATATTGCGACACATGCGAGTGTCACCGAACTCCAGGTCATCCAGTACCGGTTTCACCTCGTTACCTGAGGTTGACGTGGTAAATCTTTTACTTCGGCCATTCGGCCGGCGTTTGTCGGAACTGGGGGGTTGGAAACCGGCATAGAATCGGCGACCATGTATTATATCCTGCAGTGCAGTAGGGACTGTCGCCAAATCATGGGCATTGCTCAGAGCATTACTGATGTGGATGTCAAACAGCGCTTCAATCCGCTGACCAAGCAAACCCTTTATGTTGGCCATATCAAGTTGAAACAAAGCGCTACGGTTTGCAGCTTTTATACACCCGTCACCATCGAATGCCAGTACCCCCTCACCTAGGGTGGTGATGAACTCGGGACGGCTATGGAAGCGGAGGATATAGTTATCGCGCATGCAACAAAACAAGAGGCGGTTTTCGATCAGCTGGGCCGACATATTGACCAGCACCATGGTATGTTGCTGAGCCTGGTGTGAATGACTGGAAGCGTCCAGCACCGCGATCAGTTCACCTGTTGGATCCAGTATGGGCGCTGCAGAGCAGCTCAGATGGGTATTTTGCGAAAAGAAGTGCTCATTCTTGTGGATAATCAGTGGTCGCTTTTCAATCAGGCACGTGCCCATGCCATTTGTTCCTTGTGTCTGCTCGGCCCAAACGGCACCCAATTGTAACCCTGTTTTGCCAGCGATGTTTGTAAACATCGGATCGCTCACATAGTTGACAACCACCCCTTCGCTGTCCGTCAGTAGGATTGAGTGGCCTGAACCGGCAACCTGCTGATACAGGTTGGTCATTTCTGAAAACGCAATCGCTGAAAGGTGACTGTATCTTTCCTGCCTCTGCTTCAAGTCTTTATGGTCGACAACAACTGTTTCCGGTCGATACTCAGGATCCAGAATGTGGTCATTGATACAGCGTTCCCAGGAGCGGATGATCTGTTCATTGACCACATTCTCGACGGTTCTGCGATCGCGAACGGCGGCTTTCACAAATCCATAATGCGGCAAATTGGCGTTGTCACTATTCATCTAAATACCATTGACAGGTGATACCGGTCATACACTGAATACACCGACAATCGCGTGGAATGACCATCCAAACCACCTGCATTAATGCATGCCATTAGAAATTCCAGGTCAATGCAACCCCGGTGTGCCACGAATAGGTTTCAGCATTGGTGTGACCACCGCCAGGGAGACTGCCCGTACCGTAATCACGATCCTCTTTGAACTGCCACCCGACATGCGCGTCCAGATCGATAGGAGGCGCTAAAAAACCCTTATAGCCGAATCCCAAGGTGAGTCTATGCTTATAGATCACTTCCGCCTGTGTGGCCTGGATATACTGGGTTACCTGTTGATTTAGAGGAATTGGGCCGACATTGCTAAAAACTTGTGAAATTCCCCCTATAGGTCCGGTCGTACCGGTATCAGTGGGATCGTCACCATAACCGTAACCGATTCGATATTTCCAGCTACCTCGAGTTAATTGGGCGCCCAGGGAGACGACTGTTTGATCATCGTAAACATCCTGCCAGAATTTTGCGTCATCCCAGAATTTGTGGATGACATCAAATGCCAGCAAAAGATTTCCATGCATGAGACTGTTGTTCGCGATACCGAATCCTATATTAGAGGGTTGCTCAATATCCGGGCTTGCATAACTGTTGGCGCTGGTTTGTACCTGGTTGTCGAAGGTATGTTTGAGCTCTGTCTGATAGTAGGCTCCATACATCGTCGTGCCGGTATCGTATGTGGCTCCAAACGTACCTCTCAATCCAATATCATGAGTGGCAGCGGAGGTTGATGAAAGCCCAAGATCCAGTTCAGCGAAACTGATTGTTGCAGCGAACCCGAGTGAAATGCGATCAGTGACCTCGTAGCCAAGGCCGGCATTTACACCAAGAATGATAAATTCCGCTCCTGCACCCAGGCTCCCCGGATTGCCCCTGAATTCTGCGCCGATTCCGGACACTGCAGTCAAACCCAAACCCAGCGTTGCGGGAAAACCCAATCCTCGAAGGTCCTGGGTGATTGCCGTATTGGGTACGGCAAACACATCTGTACCTGAATTTTCGCTGAATGCAGTACCGGTAACACTGCCGTCATGGGTCAGATCAACTTCTGGCATGTAGAAAGTTGCACCGAAACTGAATTTTGTGCCTTTGAATTGTGTGAGTGTTGCGGGGTTGCCAAACACCGTTGAGCTTATATCCTGAGGGCGCGCCAGACTTGTGCCTGCCATACCTCCTGAAGCGGGAGACAAGGTATTGTGCAGATCGTATCCATGGGGTCCGGCAAAACAGTTTGCCGTGGAAATACAACCAATAGCCATTGTCAATACCGATATACCACGAGTCATGTGAATCACTTTATACATTTTTCTATCCCATAAGCTTGAGATGTTAATGGTTGGTTCAGGTCACATAGGCACTAGAGGCGAAGCTCTAACCATTGATCCCCGCAAAGCCATTAGCTTGTAGAACATGTGTTAATAGCTTTAATAAAGGACAACGAGATTGCTCAGAATCGATCAGCTTCCACAACCTGTCTCGATCAGCAGAACGGTTGGCGTCTGTTTCAATGATGATTTGATTTGAACGCATGGGCCCCGACTCGACAAGACTGAATAAATTGTTTACATCCAGATGCCTACGAGCAAAGAAATCATCCGGACAAATACCCATTTTCAATTTATCGGTTGAGTTATCCAATTGCTGATAGACTGTAAACATTGATAATGGCAATCCCATTGGGGCAGTAGACTTCTGCCACTCATGAATGGTTTGTTCGTAGCGTTCGGCGTTGTGAACATCTGTAGTCTGTGTATCGATAAGCCATTCTTCCCATAACGCCGCATTCATGCTGAATTCAATATTGGGCATGGACATGCTGTTTCGAGCTGCTTTTATTGCACCACCACACGTCGTTCGGGACATTGTTCTTACCTCCAGCAATAAATGTACTAATGCGTAATAGGTGTCATCCCTGAAACACTAGAGATGGCTTTTATATGCCACTCATTGGACAGCTACTCTAGTATTTCAAACAGCTTGGTGGTATACGCAGAACTACGTGTGTCAAATTGCAGAGAGGCTATTATGATATGGTGAGGATAGTATCGAATTACCGGCACACGGGTATGACATGCAAAGTAAAACGGTCATTCTTTCGTTACGATCGAGGCTAAAATAATATTACTTATTGATTAACTGGTTAATATCCAGAAAACACTAGGATTAGACGGGGGTTGTGAAATGACACACTATTTCATCGATATACACTTCACTAGATACCAAGTTGGTTTTTGGGGTGCG
The DNA here is from genome assembly GCF_964212655.1 of Candidatus Thiodiazotropha sp. LNASS1. NCBI lineage: Bacteria > Pseudomonadati > Pseudomonadota > Gammaproteobacteria > Chromatiales > Sedimenticolaceae > Candidatus Thiodiazotropha > Candidatus Thiodiazotropha sp. LNASS1. The sequence goes on from NZ_OZ156465.1 coordinate 1,658,643, forward strand.
CATGGCTTTAAATGTATACACTACCCTACAGTAACTAATTATTCAGGTTGACAGGTGGACTAAAACTTGCAAATTATCAATCTAATAGGTCGTTTAAGTAATATTTATATAGTAAAATGACTAACCACCACTCACTAGGGCTGCTTACTCATGTATCCACGAGACCTGGAATCCATCCTTGAGCAGGTCCAGCGCGTTGCAAAGGGAGTTATTTCGGAAAACGCCTTAGATGTCGATCAGCAAGCTCGTTGGCCCGAGGAGGGGCTTCGTGCATTGCAGCAGGCGGGAATTGCCGGACTTACAGTACCAATTGAATACGGCGGTCTCGGTCATGGTTCTTTCGCTGTTGCGCAAGTATGTGAATTGCTAGGACAGGAATGTGCATCGACCGCCATGTGCTTTGGCATGCATTGCGTGGGATCAGCCGTGCTTTCAGCCAAAGCAACGAAAGATCAGCAAGAGCGGTTTCTGCATCCTATCGCTGCCGGAGAACACCTTACAACGCTATCATTAAGCGAAGCAGGAACCGGCTCTCATTTCTATATCCCAAACACGCGTCTCGATGCTATTTCACCGGAAATGTATCATGTTTCTGGCACCAAGACATTTGTAACCAACGGTCGGTATGCGGACTCTTATGTCATTTCTACGGTGGCTGCCGACCCGGATGGCCCATTGGGTGAATTTTCCTGCATCGTAGTACCGGCTGATGCCGAAGGTTTAAGCTGGGGCCCCCCCTGGTCCGGATTGGGCATGCGTGGCAACTCTTCCACCAGCCTGACCTTGGATAAGGTGGCTATTGCCAGGGACAACCTCCTAGGAGAAGAGGGAGATCAGATCTGGTATGTATTTCAAGTGGTGGCGCCGATATTTCTGATGGCGATGACTGGCACCTATCTGGGCATTGCGAGTGCCGCGCTTGAAGAGGCAAGAATCCATTTACTTCAACGACAATATACCGAGAGTGGAACCGGTCTTTCTCAGCTTGCAGTAGTCCAACACCGGCTCGGTTCATTATGGGGGATGCTGGAACGTACCCGTCGTCTGTGTTACCACGCAGCCGCCAGTTTTGATGCCGGTAACCCTGATGCTCTGCCCACCGTGTTTACCGCAAAGGCAGAAGTTGCGGACTGCGCTGTAAATATGGTTAATGAAGTAATGACCTTAATGGGGGGACTTGCCTATCGGGACGATTCACGGCTGCACCAACTTCTGCGCGATGCAAGGGCGGCACATGTAATGGCTCCCACCACGGACATGTTACGCACTTGGACCGGTAGAGTACTGCTCGGCCTTCCAATACTCGGTACCGGATCATGAGAAGCACAGGCACAGGAACTGCTTTTGGAGAGATACATAAGCCGGCAAAGGCCGGTGATTATCGGAATCAACAGACAGATCCTGCTAAGCCACCTTCCAGCGGACATTTTACGGCTGGTAAATCAAGAGGGACTGCAGTCCTTCTCAATGTCGACCCGACGATTTTCAGCTATATCCATCAACGATTGCACTCCACACTGGATTTGGAGGATTTACCTGGATTGGAACAATTGTACATCGGATTGGAACAAGGACGTGTGCGTATTGACGCTCTTATGCTCGGTGTAAGCCTTGAAGAGCCTGTACGTATAGCACAGCGCATTCACTCCTTAGGTGTCGATATCCCTGTGCTGATTCTGACAGAACCCGAGCATCATGATCATCTCAAACATGCGCTAAAATTCGCCCCATTTGTTGGTAATGATGTGCTGCTCTGCTCCATTGCCGATTATGAATCACTGCCTCGCATCTTGTCTGAGGCCGTAGAAAGGGTTCGCAAACGAAGACACTATAAGGGTTCTATGGAAGCAGCTCAGGTCCGTCTTGGAGCTATTTCTGGTCAAAGGCCCCAGATTACACACTATTATGAGCGGCTGCTTGATCGTGCACCGATTGGCGTTCTGAATATCAATATCAATGGGGCCATTCTCAATTTGAATCGTCATGCCTGTCAGGTTTTAGATATCAATGAACGTGATGCGCTTGGAACACCGCTTGCGGGTCTTTTCGAAGAGTGTGAACGAGACCGTCTGCAAGCTACAATCGCACGCTGTGTCGCACCACTTGGACGCAGGATGTCGGAAATATTTCAGATCGGCATAAACCCGGCACGATTTGTGGAATTGAATGCTTCCTCTCTTGTTGATCGTTCAGGTCAACTTGGTGCCACACTAATTCTTCAGGATGTATCTGATCGGATTCGTGCTGAAGAGGAACGAAATAAAGCGATTAATGAACTGCGTGCAAGCGAACATCGTTATAGGGAATTGGTGGAAACTATGAGTGAGGCGCTGGCACTAACGGATGCTCAGTATAATATCACATTCGTGAACCGCCGGTTCTGCGACCTGTTTGGATACTCCATTGAAGAGATAATCGGTCAGCCCCTGATCAGCCTGGTACATGAAAACACCAAGGAAAATATGCGGGAACGGATGGCTGCCAATCCAAATAACGGTCAGGACAGTTTTGAGACAGCCTGGCTATGCAAGGATGGGCGTGAGGTTTTTACATTAACTTCTCCGAAGTCCATTTTTGACGAGGATCAACAGTTTATTGGCTGTCTTGGCGTCTTCACAGACATCACGGAGCGAAAGGAGGTAGAACAAAGGGAAAAGCTGCATATGATCGAGCTGGCCCAGGCCTCAAGGGTTTCCACCATAGGTGAAATGAGCAGCCAAATTGCCCACGAACTTGCTCAACCCTTAACTGCGATCGGAGGGTTGAGTACCGCTTTACTGAAACTGCTCAATGCCGGTACCGCATCTCGGAATGAAGTGACAGACAGTCTGTCGGACATCCTGACGCAAGCGAATCGCGCTCGGGAAATAATCATGCGACTGCGTGAATTTGTGCGCAATGATGAACTTCAGCAAGTGACTATAAATCTCAACAACCTGGTCAACACCGTTATCCGGTTAGCGAATATAGATGCAAGATGGAATGCGATAAAAATCATATTGTTACTCGACGAATCGCTACCGATTGTCACAGGTGACGGTATATTAATCGAACAGGTGCTGCTCAATCTTGTCCGCAATGCTTGCGATGCCATGCAGGGAGCCAACAAGGTCAATAGGATACTCACCATAACCACTCGCCAAATAGACACAGACTCCATACAAGTCTCCGTGGATGATACGGGGCCAGGCTTGGATGAGGCAATACTCAATCAGGTATGCCAACCATTTTTTAGTACAAAAGAGGATGGTATGGGTATGGGACTTGCTATTGCACGATCTGTGGTGGAGGCTCACGGCGGCCAGATGTTTATTGCCAATACACCACAGGGAGGTGCAAGCTTCAGCTTTACTCTACCGGTTATCAACGATGAGTAGACAACAGACAGTTTATATAGTTGACGATGAAGAACCAGTACGCCGCGCATTGACCCTGCTGGCCAAAGCCGATGGTTTAAGATCTAAATCATTCTGTTCAGCGATAGACTTCCTGAGCGAACTCGACAAAGTCGACTCTGGCTGTTTATTGCTCGATGTCTGCATGCCGGAGATGACAGGCCCGGAACTCCAGCAAGAACTGAAGAAACGGAACTGTCCACTACCGGTTATTATCATCACAGGCCACGGGGATATCCCTGTAGCAGTCCGTGCAATGCAGGCTGGAGCGCAGGATTTCATAGAGAAACCATTTGACAGTGAAGATCTTATGGAACGCGTGCATAAGTGTCTGAGCAATGCGGCAAAAATTGATGAAAAAGATCAACTGAAATTGGAGGCAGGAAGACTGCTTTCCAAATTAACCCGAAGGGAATATCAAATTATGGAACTGCTTGTTGCAGGTCGGCGCAACAAAGAAATTGCCCGGGAATTATATATCAGCTTCAGGACGGTTGAACTTCACCGAGCAAAGATTATGGAAAAACTCGATGCAAAGTCCCTATCCGATATAGTACGCATCGCCATGCTTCACACTATGGGTTAAGCGCCAATTACCCAGGCTTTTATATTTGGTTATATGACGATCATCTGATATAGCGTGCCTACGTAAGATCACCCCATTCTTCTGAATACAATCATTTCAGTAATGCTTTTGAATGGAACGTACTGTATATACTCAGCGAATTATATTGTCTCCGGTCCGGTCTTTTCACGTGTTAATACGTATATACCCATACAGACCTCATATCTAACATCATATCTAACATCCAGTACCGGCCCTGTTAATTGCCACATACAGGTTTTGGACGCAAATAACATTTCATATTTTACTGGTTGACGTGATGACAATTCATCATAAATAACAGCCCAACTAATCATGAACTGGAGAAAGTTATGAGTGAAACCGAATCTAATCTATATGTACGACTGGGTGGTCAGGAAGGCATAGCAGCTATTGTCGAAGATATCTGGAGTAACCATGTCAGCAATCCAGCCATAAAACAGCGTTATGCACAAAGTGACCCGGAAAATGTTAAACGCCTGGTACGTGAGTTTTTCGGTGCCGGTATTGGCGGTCCGGAAACATATACTGGTCGTGACATGCTTACAGCACACAAAGGAATGAATATCAGTGACAAGGAGTTTGTTGCCGTTGTCGATGATGTGTTAAGCGCACTAGACAAAAACCGTGTTGGCCAGCGAGAGAGAGATGAAGTTTTGTGCATTCTCTATTCCATGAAAGGAGATATTGTCCATGTCTGATGGAAATCAGTGTATCCATTCCATTAATCGATAAATAAGTCAGGAGTAATCGCATGAATAACTTAAGCTGGGATGAGAAGACCTGTCAGCATGCAGGGAACTGCGTCAAAGGCTTACCGTCTGTTTTCAGAATAGAGAACGGCCAATTCGTTATTGATGAAAGTGCTGCAAGCCTTGAAGAAATCAAAAAGATTGTCGATAGCTGCCCTTCTGGTGCATTAAAGCTACAAGACTAAACCCTGTCATTCGATATATCACTATTCACACCAAACAAGGAGAAACCGAGATCATGTTAGGCGACCATTTAAAAACCAAGATGATATTGTTCGGCATAGCAAATGACCCCGATACATTAAAGTGCTTGATGACAGCAGGTGAAAAAGGTGTGGATATTGACAGCCGGGTTGTAGGAGAGACCGCATTATCAGCCGATTCCCAGGAGTTCCGCTCGATGTCACCATTCGGCACAACGCCATGCCTCAAAGATGTAGACTTTATTCTCTGCGGCACATCAACCATCATGTCTTACCTCAACGATAAAGGTTTCGGTCCATCACTGATACCGAGGAATGGTGTCGCACGTGCCCTGCACTACCAATGGTCTGAGATTGCCACAGAACATGTCGCGCCTCTTGTATCTAAACTGCTCACTAACGATGCTAACGAGTCTACCGATGCAGCTTTGGCCGCCTTATTTGACGCATTGGACAGGCAGGTACAGGATAAAAGATATCGCGGGGATTTTATCGTCGGAGAATTTACTCTAGCTGACCTTCACTGGGCACCATACATACACTGTTGCGAGCTAACCGGGAAAGGTGAACTAATCTCAGCACGTAGAGCCATGAAGAACTGGTGGGAAAAAGTAAAGGCACACAAGAGTACAAGCAAGGAGAATTATGTAGCTTATGACGTTCTGCCAACCATGGAAGAGATTAAGGCAAATCAACTTAGATCTGTCACAATCAATGTTTAGGATGACATTCTTATTGTTCTAGGGCCTGTTAACACTAATCCAATCGACTCTGCTGGAGCTGTTTTTTTACCCAGCAAGGCAGAATGAGCGAGGTTTAGCCGTGCTAAATGAGCGAATGATAACGCCGCTGGGTGGAAAAACAGCCCCAGCCCTTCGGGTTGTGCCTGAAAATGCGCCACTCGGCGTTGCTCGTCACTCATTTGGAATCACCAAACCTCACTCCTCGCGCCTTGATTGGCGCATTTTCAGACACAACAGAGCCGATTGGATTAGTGTTAACAGGCCCTAATACGATGACCAGGGATGGGATTACCTTCAACCGCTTATACACCAACAACTGCGAGGCACGATTATGTTCGGCCTTTTCGGAAAATCGAAAAAAGAGTTCCAGGCCATAATCAAGCCATCCGGCAAAACCCTTGAGGTAAAGGCAGGTGATAATCTGCTGAAGGCCGGACTGGCTGCCGGATTGCGATGGCCCCATGACTGTCGCGTAGGGAGTTGTGGAACTTGTAAATGTCGTTTGCTCGAGGGCAAAGTCAAGGAACTCTCTGATTTTGCATATGTTCTAGATGGCGATGACTTAAATAGAGGCATGATTTTAGCCTGCCAGGCACAACTCAAAAGCGACGTAGCGATCGAGGTCGAATTGAACCCAGGAGATGAGGATGGGGCTGGTGTAAGCACCACGACAGGCATATTGAGTGCAACCCGTATGCTTACACACGATATCATGGAATTGAAAATCACGATTGATCAGCCCCTGCGGGAAGAGGGTGGACATTATCTGGCAGGACAATATGCTGACATCAGTTTTCCTGGGATCAGCCATCCAAGATCCTACTCATTTGCGGCAGCGCCCGAAGATGACAGAAGAAACGAACTTACTTTTTTCGTTCGTAAAGTCCCCAATGGGGAGCTTACCGGGTGGTTGTTCGAGGGTGACCGAACGGGAAGTCCGGTTACTGTGAGTGGACCTTACGGATCGTTTTGGCTGCGGGAAGGTGATGGGCCAGTCGTTTGTATTGCCGGTGGTAGCGGAATGAGTTCGATCAAGGCTTTGCTTGAACATGCAGCCAACATGGGCTGCAACCGAGACATTATCTACCTTTTCGGAGCCCGAACACAGGCAGATCTGTATTGCCTGGACAAGATGAGCGCTCTCGAACAAGAATGGTATTCAGGAAATACTCTACGCTTTATTCCAGTCCTTTCAGATGAGCCGGACAACAGCAATTGGCAGGGATTGCGAGGTATGGTAACTGAACATATTCCTGATCAACTAAAAGACTGGTCATCCACACAGGCCTATCTTTGCGGTCCACCGCCAATGATTGACGCAGCCATCAAATCCCTTAGGCAGCAAGGTGTGGATCAAAACAACATTCATTTCGATAAGTTCCTTGATGCCAGCAGTATGCCCAATGGCCGCCAATAATATTATAGATCCATAGCGTTTTTTGTAGCTATATTATTTCTTCGAAATATTACTAACCCGGCAAACCAATGCATTGCCGGATTAGTAGCCGGCTATCAGACAAATTGTCCTTCCTCGCATACTTTATTCAACGCTCGAACAACAAAACACGTAGTGATACGTATAGGACAATTCCAGTTCTCTTATTAGATTTACCTACGCACCCGTAACAGAACCGGAGGAGCTCAAATGAATAAATTGATTATCAATTTAAGATATTTTCTTACACCAGCGCTTATCGTCACCTCATTAATAGGTATTGTTATCGGTGGTCCGTGGGTATGGCTTGGTGTGGCTATGTTCGTCGCCTCGATCATACTTGATTGGATCACCAGTATTTTACCAACACACGCGAACCCGGCTGGCACTGACAAGGATGGCGAACTAAATGGAATACCCTGGCTTCTGAATACGATGATGTACATGCAGTTCCCTGTATTCGTTGCCTTACAATTATCACTTGTATGGCGTGTTTATGAGTACACGACTGGTGTACCCATAGGTTCAACAGAAATACTGAGTGCGATGGAAATTGCCGGTGTCTCACTACCGGCAATCAGTATTCAGACAGGCATTACGGGTATTGAACTGATAGGTGCATCAATTTCTGCCGCCCTGTACATGGGACTGGGCATCATGTTTGGCCATGAGCTATCCCATACCAAGGGCTGGACATTCGTATTGTCACGCTGGATGATGGGGTTGAGCGGGATTGCACACTTCTGCTACGCGCATGTCTATAATCATCACCTTGAATTGGCACATGAAGATGACCCCGCCACCTGCCCTCGCGGTCGCAATATCTATAAACACTATCTTTTATCTCACTTTGGCCAATCGCGATTTCTGTATGTCATGGAGCAGCAACGGCTAAAGCGCCTGGGAAAGGTTTTTTTCTCGCCAGCCAATCGTTGGATCCGCGGTTATTTTATAAGCCTGCCAACAGTTTTTATGTTCTGGTTCGCAGGCGGTTGGGAGGGTCTTGGTATCATGGCTATCACATGGATAATTTCCGGCTTTGAACTCGAAGTGTTGAATTTTCTCGAGCATTACGGGCTTATTCGCGAGAAGGGCCAACCAATCGAGTATCGTCACTCATGGGATGTTGGTGAATCACCTTTCACTCAATTCGGTTTCATTGAAATCGGCCGCCAGGGCGATCACCACGACCGTGGAGAAACCCACTTCTGGGAACTCGAAGAGGTCGGTTCACCCGATACAGGATTGGGTTATTACGCCATGTTTTCACTCTTGCTGGTCCCGCCCGCATGGGAGAGCTTCATTAAACCTCACTTGGCAAAATGGGATGCTGAAATGGCCTCAGAGGGAGAGCGACGTATAGCTCAACGCCTGAATGCAAAGGCCGGTTGGCACGATATGGATCAAATATCGGCCCAGGCCAGTAGTGCCTGACCCCAAGGCTACAGGAGAGTCTGCCAGTCAACAGCATCCCTCCTGTACACCATCGATACTATTCGAGGAGACTGATATGGCAACCTATAAAGCACTATTCTTCGTACTGTTATTTACTGCCGCCAGCGGCTTTGGCCTGGTCAAGCTAGGTGTAGGAGAACACCACACCGATCCATTATGGGCGCTTGGCACCTCAATCTGTTTTATTTTGATCCTGCTATTCAATGTTTGGATGTTTTTTGCCATCGCGAAGGATGAGCCCTTCCGCTGGGAGTAATCACAACTTACCCATATGCCTGTTGTGAGATCTGAAGCGTAGGACGCTTAGATCTCCACGGGCTGAGGGGTCAAAACAGACAAATTAGAGGTATCGCTAATGAAATTATTCAGCAAGAAAAAAACAACCGGATCTACCGATATGCATCTTCGGGGCTATCCCGCAGATCCGAATACCAACAAATGCCTACTCATGGCTGCAGAAAAGGATATTAGACTGAACTGCGAGTTGTTGGATATCGAGGCTGGTGCATGTGAAAGCCCGGAATATCGTCGATTATCACCTTTTGGAAAGGCCCCCTGCCTCAAAGAAGGCGGGTATGTAGTCAGTGGAATTCAAGCAATATTGGCCTACATGGATGTGCGCGGCGAAGGTGGATCGCTCAATCCGAAAAAAGCAGCGATACTCGGTGAGCAAAACTACTGGGTTGATGTGGCCGAGAGATTCATTGATCCGAACGTAACCGTTCTTACTTCTAGGCTGAAAAACAATACCGAATCAGCGAATGAAAATGATGTGCAAAGCGCCAAAGCGGTAATCGGTGAGGCGATGGATACCCTCGATACCGTACTCTCGGATCGTCGACGATTCATTGCCGGTGACTACTCTTTTGCAGACATTCACTGGACGGCGGCAGTCCATCTCTGCGTATTAGCCGACCATCAGGATTTAATATCCGACCGACCCAATATCAAACAATGGTATGACAGGGTTAAGGGTCATACCAGTAAAGTCAGTAAAAAACAGACCTACAGCCATTTAGCGTCACTTGAGGAAATACGCGAAAAACGCCTCAAGTCTGTGGCCTGAGCAACCCTTAATCATGAGGACATTTATATGACAGATTTATTCGCTTTTGGCAGCGCAACACAACGCCTGGATGCAGAAGGTCGATATGGGACGGCGGGCGACCTGAAGAAGACACAGTACGTTATGCAGCTACTCGGCTTTCCCGGTGATGCCGATACTCTGAAAGCGCTTATAGTCGCGGCTGAAAAGGGTATTGAGATCGAGAGTGGCATCCTGGATATCACCCAAAATATCAATAAATCAGAGGATTATCTGAGTATCTCTCCACTGGGCATAATGCCTGCATTGAAGGAGGCTCACTACCAGGTTGCCGGTGATTTAGGCATTATCAGTTTCATTGAAGGTCGGGGCTTAGGGAACCGCCTGCCACCGAGAAATGCAGCGGTTTTGGCGGAACAGAACTATTGGATCGATATAGCTCGCAGCAATGTCGCCCCTCATGTAAATGCCATCATGGATGAAAAGGTGTTGAAAGCCATGAATGAAAAACCAATTCAAGCAGACACTGAAGTCATTGAAACGGCACGCCAAGCCCTTGCTTCACCACTGAATGCACTTGATTCACAGCTTGCCAACAAGGAATTTATCGTTGGCGATTATAGCTATGCCGACGTACACTGGACCGCATATGTGCATCTGTTGTGCGTAAGCGGTGAACAGTCACTCATCAGTCAGCGCAACAACCTCAGTCAATGGCTGGAGAGAATAAAGCGCCACAAGAGCTTTTCAGGCCAGAATATTGTAGCCTATGATCTCTTGCCGAGCCTGGAAGATATTCAAGCCAAGAACATTAACGATGTGGTTATCACTGACTTTTAGTATTCAGCTAACCAGGGCGGGGTATCAGAATGAACACAACCAACCAAGATCTTTTCAAAATCATGCAGGAAAAAAACCTGAGCTGTAAAGATGTCGCAACAGTGCTCGATGTTCCGCTTGAAACCGTCGAAGCTTGGACATGCTCATCGGAGAGAAACGGAAATCCTCTTCAGATGCCTGAGTTGGACCTGCGAATGTTGAAATACAGCTTGATGACGGAGAACACACGCTATCATCTGTTTTGATTCTACGGCTTGTTCATTGCAACCCCCTAGGCTGTAGAAATACAGCCTTTTTTTATCACCTCCTGTTCTATAGCAGCTTGCATACTGTGGGTGAAGGTGTGCGACAATATCGACAGCTTGCTTATCGAGGGACAGCATCAAACGCTGCAGGGCCTGTCGAAATACTGATGCCAGAGGAGGCTAACGGTCACTCGGCCGGGTAGGCGAGCTCCAACTGGCGATAGATTTCGTCGCTGAAATCCGCACTGTTCGCATCGAGCCTGGCCAGGATCTCCGCCAGGTGTTCGTTGTCTTCGCGTCCATTCCACATCTTGATATAGCTACCCTCCTTATAGCCATGATCCTGGCGGAAAAAATTGAGCACATTCTTACCCACGTAGGTCTTGAAGAGCTCGTCGAAACCCAGCTCGGCCGCCTGCATAACAGCCGCGAAATGGCTGATGTCAGCGGATTGTGTCTGAATGCTGGCCATCGCCAGCTGCTCGATGGAAGTCCTGAAATCAACCGCCTCAGAGGGTTCACCCAATCCCTTCATGGCCAGTTCCGCGGCCTCCTCGAGGGTGGTGTTATGCAGGATCAGGTCACTCAGGGCAAAGTGCCAGATATCGACGATCTCCAGGTGGACCTGTTGCATGTCGGGCTTCTGATGTTTCCACCACTTCCAGCCATAGTGGTCGAGCATTTCGGCACACTCGGTCCAGATTGCCCGGTACCAGGGATAGCCCGCATCCAGCCAGTCGCTGTTCACCTTGCGGTTCATGGCATCCTGCAGTTCAAGCATGGTTAGGATTTTCTGTTTCATATTGGTCTTCTTTTCGTTGAGCAAATCGTCAAGCAGGGTCACCACCGTCTCCACATAATCGGGGCAGCGGGTTTTAAACAGATCCAGTGCTTTTGCCTGCTGATACTCCTCCGCGATACTCAGATCCTTCTCCAGCAGCTGCTTGCACCGGCTGCTGCCGTGGCGTTCGATAAAACGTTCCTGCAGCTGTCGGGTCGCCACATAGGTCGCCTCCTTGGCATCAGGCTCCTCCCGTGTCTTGGGCCCCAACTCCAGACCCAGCACCAGCGCCGCGCCGGTGAGGGTACCACAAACATCCCCCATGCGGCCTACACCGCCGCCGAGACCGGAGGCGATACGCATCGCCAGACTCTCGTCGAGATCGTAACGATCGGCAAACGAGGTCAAGACCGCCTGGGAGCAGTTACAGCCATCACAGAAGCGCTCGACGGCAACCTTGGTCCTGTCAGCCACCTGACAGACCTGCTTTAGTGTTGATTGTTTGTCGGACATCATCTTGATCGCAATGGAAAGAGTGGTAACGCTGAACCAGTTCACACTCAAGGTCAAGTCCGGAGCTTCAATCACGCGAGGCATATCCAGCAATAATCTCAAGCTGGACGATGTATTGCTGTCTCTACGCTCAGTCAGGCAGAAGCAGCGTGCTGCCCCTGGTCATACGTGACTCGAGAGCCTGGTGAGCCCTCGCCGCCTCCCTGAGTGGATACTCCTGGGCAATCTCCAGCTTGATCTCTCCCCCCAGGATCGCATCGAACAGCGCGCCTGAGCTCTGCAACAGCTGCTCCCTGGTCCTGGTGTAGTCGAAGAGCGTGGGGCGGGTCAGGTAGAGGGAACCCTTGGCGCTCAGCTGGGTGATATCGAAGGACGGCACCTTTCCGGATGCCTGACCGAAAGAGACCAGGGTTCCGCGGGGCGCCAACACAGAGAGGGATGCCTGGAAGGTATCCTTTCCCACCGAGTCGTAGACCACCGGGACACCGTCGCCGTCAGTAATTGCCCGGACCCGGTCCACGATATCCTCGCTGCGGTAGTTGATGATGTGGTGGCAACCAAGATTACGCACCACTTCCGCTTTCTTCTCACTGCCGACGGTAGCGATGACTTCAGCACCGAGTGCCAGCGCCCATTGGCAGAGTAGTTGCCCCACGCCGCCCGCAGCCGCATGGACGAGTATGGTCTCTCCCGCCTGCACCGGGTAAGTTCGCCGAATCAGGTACTCAGCCGTCATGCCCTTGAGCATCATCGCCGCAGCCTGCCTCTCACCGATACCTTCAGGCAGTTTGATCAATCGCTCAGCGGGAAAATTCCGAGACTCCGCATAGGCACCCAAGGGACCGCCCGCATAGGCTACCCGATCACCCGGCGCAAACTCCGTAACACCCTCCCCTACCGACTCCACGGTGCCCGCCGCCTCGAGTCCTGGAATAAAGGGAAGCTTCCCTGCGGGGTAGAGACCGGTGCGATGATAGACATCGATGAAGTTGAGCCCGACGGCGCTATGTTTTATGCGCACTTCACCAGAAGCGGGTTTGGCGAGTTGAACCTCCTGCCATTGCAAGGTATCGCTACCGCCATATTCATAGACCATTAATGCATGGTTCATTGGAATCCCCTTTTTGATGGATACACTCCGCGAGCCTCAAAAGCCCCAACTGGATCGCAAATACAACTGTATATTAAGCACTCATAAGGATTAGTCATGTCAGTAAAACAGTGCCCCTTCAAATCCAGCCAATCGATCAGATAACGCATATAACCTGTGATGAGTGTCTATCCACGCCGGATTGGGACAGGCTATGATACTGGGCGCTCTTGAAGGGCGTCTGCAGGCCAGCTGTGTAACAGGTCGCAAATAAGATTTCGATAATCAGACCCAGCATCTGGCGATGCCGCATAACTGATAATTTTAGCCTGGAATGATGCAATGGAAATTCTACCCAAAAGGATCTATGAGATTCTCAAGGAAAAAGGCGTTTCTTCTATACTGCATGCAAACAGTGTTGAGAATGCCTGTCTTTTCTTAAGAAATCGATGCTTGATGTCACGTGAAACCATTGAAAAACTCAGCTCACAAAAGAGATCACCGAAACCAAGCCACAATAGCAACAACTATAGTATCTGGAACGATATTTTCACCGACTCCATAGACCTGCATAAACAGGCCAATAGTGTGCATAACTACGGCCCGGTGCTGCTGGAGCTTGATACCGAAATAATCAAAAACACCTATACGGGAAAGGTTTGGGTGACAAAAAGCAATCCCACGACATGGGATACAAACACATCGCACGAAAGAAAATGGTTTGTCTCGGTGAATGACCTGGAAGACAGCTTTCATTACGGGAGCCTTGATCACATGATTGTGTTTCGCCACTGCGGAGGAAAGCTGCCGATACTCGGTCATCTCAACAGGGTGGTACTCGACGATCCAAGGCTACAGACAGAAAGGTACCGGATTGACTACTTCAGCATGGCATTCGGTGCCTTGATGCTTGCCATGAAAGAGGGTGGTTTAGAAGTACCCATTGAAAAGAGAACCTGCAATCAAGGGTGCAGTTGTTTGGATAGCTACAGAAACGGTAAATCTGAACCCGAGAAGATGTTTACCCTGTAGCCAAACAGCACGCTTGTGTCACTTCTCCACCGGCAATCCCTCTAACATCCACTCCGGCAGCCCACCCTCCAGACGGTGAGCCGTCAATCCCTTCTGTCTCAGCTTGGCCACGGCATCGAAGGCAAGTACACAATGCGGGCCACGGCAGTAGGCCACGACTTCACGCTCAGGATTCAGTTTATCCAGATGCGTCTCCAGTTCATGAAGCGGGATGTTTATGGCGCCCGGCAGATGTCCCGATTCATACTCCTCGCTGGGACGTACATCCAATACCGTGACCAGGCCCTGTTTAGCGCGCTCAAGCAATTCGCTGGCGGGTATGGGCTCCAGACTGTCCTTGACCTTCAGATAGTCATCCACAAGACGGTCCACCTCGGCCAATCGGCGTTCCGCCACTTCTCGCAACGATGCGAGCAGGGATGAGACATCCATGCCACTCAATCGGTAGAAAACCTTGTGCCCTTCCTTGCGGTTAGTCACCAGGCCTGCCTGGCGCAGTTGCTGCAGGTGCTGCGAGGTGTTGGCCACTGTCAACCCCGATACCTGGGCCAGGGCATCCACGCTGCGTTCGCCCTGGGCCAGAAACTCCAGCAGCTCCAGCCGGTAACCGTTGCTCATCGCCTTTGCGACCCGGGAAAATTCATTGAACAGATCGTGCTTGAAGTGCGTGCTTGACATATTGGCTCCAATGGACTTCAATTATTCAAGAGATCTATTGAATAATAGAAATATAAAAAATTATAGCAGAAAAGGCATTGGAGGATAGCTGATCATGAATTGGAATGAGTGGGTACTCGGCAACGAACTCCCGATCCGTCTGATTTTCTTTTTCGGCGTGTTTGCGATCATCGCTCTGTGGGAGATCCACTCGCCGCGCCGTCAGCTCACTGTTTCCAAGGGGGCGCGCTGGATCAACAATCTCGGGCTTGTCGCGCTCAATACAGTGATTCTGCGCCTGCTCTTCCCGGCAGCCGCGGTGGGCGTGGCGCTCCTCGCCCAGAAACAGGGCTGGGGACTACTCAACTACGTTGCGATCCCTTTTCCGCTCTCGGTCATCATCGCCGTGGTGGCGATGGATTTCGTCATCTACCTGCAACATGTCATGGTCCACGCCGTTCCCCTGCTCTGGCGCCTGCATCGGGTGCACCATGCCGACCTCGACTACGACGTCACCACCGGCGCACGCTTCCATACCATTGAGATTATCCTCTCCATGCTGATCAAGATGGCTACCATTATTTTGCTTGGTCCACCGCTTGTGGCGGTGGTGATTTTCGAGATTCTGCTCAATGCCACCGCAATGTTCAATCACGGCAATATCTCGATCCCGGAAAGGATCGACCGGGTGTTGCGGCTGTTTGTGGTCACCCCGGACATGCACCGGGTTCATCACTCGGTTCACGCCCCCATGGCCAACTCCAATTTCGGCTTCAATCTGCCCTGGTGGGATCGCCTTTTCGGCACCTATGTCGCCCAGCCCCCTGAAGGGCATGTGGAGATGGAGATCGGCCTGAACGAGTTTCGCGACCCGCAACAGGTGGACAGGCTCCCGGGCATGCTGATGCTGCCGTTTGTGCGCGAGCTGGGTGAATACACCATCAACCGGCGCTGGTGATTCCATGCACATCCTCATCATTTTGAACGATCCCCCGTACGGCACCGAGCGCAGCTATAACGGACTGCGCCTGGCCAAGGCGCTTGGCAGGGAAGAGGCCAGAGTCACGTTATTCCTTCTGGCCGACGCCGTGGTTTGTGCAAACCGCGGTCAGAAAGTACCCCAGGGTTTTTACAACGTGGAGCTGATGCTCAATTCGGTCATCCGTAAAGGCGAGGTGCTGCTTTGCGCCAGCTGCATGGATGCTCGCGGTGTCGGCGATGACGATCTCGTGGCCGGTGCCCGCCGCAGCAGCATGAAAGAACTGGGTGAAAAGACGTTGACGGCGGATAAGGTGCTTGTCTTTTAGTTTTCACGGCAGAAATGCCTCTCCTTGGAGACAGTGTGAACACAACCCATCCTCTGAGCTACCGGGCAAGACCGAATCAGGCGACGCAACAGTCTGTTCTGCCGGGACGCTATCGTGGCTGGGTCATGGCGCTCGCCATGGCGGGTTTTACGATCGCCTTCCTGGGTTGGCTCAACGAATCCTGGCTCTATCTGTTCGAGAATCCGATCTGGCTCAATCGATATACTGAATATGCGATTATCCTGGCTTTCGGTGTCTGGCGCATTCGCGCCGAACAGAATCCCTATACGCGTAAACGGCTGATCATTCTGGTAACCGTTGTAACCCTGTTCTGGTGGTTCATCCCGTGGCTCACACCGGTGTTTGAACCTTATGTGGGCTATGTCTGGAGTCAACCGGTCTTCCCTGCCCTGCACACCCCGGGCACCATCACCTTCTTCCTTACGCTGCTGCTGGTGTTGCTATTTGGACGCAGGATAATTTGTGGATTCGGCTGTCCCTGTGTAGCTGTTCGCGAGACCGTCGGTTTTCCCTTTCGTCGATTCACCTTGCGGGGCGACTGGGCCTGGCGCCTGCGCCATACCAAATGGCTCTTCTTCATATGGTACCTGGGGGTATTGGTCGCCACCCAATTCCCGCCCAACACCTGGACCACAACCCTGGTCGGACTTTTCGCCCTGGTGGTGGGGATCACCTATTTTGGTTCGTTTTTCATCATCCCCATTACCGGCAACCGCTTCTATTGCCGTTACCTCTGCCCCTACGGCTCGACATTCGGCCTACTCAATCATGCCGGCTTTTACAGCATAAAAATGGACACCCAACAATGCATCGACTGCCGGCGCTGCGAACAGGCATGCGACATGGGCATCCCGGTATGGAAGCAAGGCAGGACGAGCGGTGAGGTCACCGGTCTTGAGGACTGCATGGGGTGCGCCCGTTGTGTCGTCTCCTGCCCGACCGATGCCCTGGCGATTCAAGACGTGCGCAATCTGTTCCGCCCTGCGCTTCGTCAGAATGCGAGCCATCTGCTCAAGCGCGAACCAAACGGGTCAATACCCCGTGGGGAAATCGTTTATCGCCCCCCCGTAGACCGGAAACATGACTGGCAAGAGGTGGCGCAACCCCTTTCCCAGCAAGCGTTGCAGCTGCAGGCGGACCGCTGTCTGGATTGTGGCGTTCCCGGCTGCCGCAACGCCTGTCCACTGGGTAACTTCATCCCCGACTGGTTGGCGGCAACCGCCAGGGGGGATTGGCGGCAGGCCGCAGAGCTGGTCCATGCGACCTCTCCCCTGCCGGAGGTGTGCGGCACCATCTGTCCGCAACACCGGCTGTGTGAAAGTGGCTGCACCCGCAGGCGTCTGGAAGGGGCCGTGCACATCGGAATGGTTGAAAAAAGCGTTGCCAACCAGGCGCTGGAGGCGGGCTGGCGGATGCACGAGCCGATCCAACGCAACGGTCACAGTGCCGCCGTCATCGGCGCCGGTCCTGCGGGTTTAAGTTGTGCGGAACGTCTCAACCGCGCGGGTATGGAGGTCATCGTCTACGATCGCTCGGACAAGATCGGCGGTTTGCTGCAGAGTGCCGTACCCAGGTTCAAGCTGGACAAGCGGCTATTGCAGCGCCGGCAGACAATACTTGAACAGGTCGGTATCCGTTTCTCCCTCAACACATCCATCGACGGTGAGATACTGGCGGATCTGCTGGAGAAACATGATGCCGTCTTCCTCGGCCTCGGCGCACAAAAATCCCGCTCGGTTGATCTGCCCGGAAAGGATCTACCGGGTGTCGAACAGGCGATCGGCTGGCTGCAAGAGACCAACCGTGGCACCAGGGCGTCATTGAGCGGCAAGCATGTGCTGGTACTGGGTGGCGGTGACAGCGCCATGGATTGCGCCCGTTCAGCGATACGCCTGGGTGCAAAGGTCAGCATTGCCTATCGGGGTCCGGAGGAGCGTCTGCGCGCCTCGCCCCTGGAGACAGATCTGGCACGGCAAGAGGGAGTTGAATTCTACTTCGACCACACACCGCTCGAATGCACGGGCAGTGGAGCGGTGTGTGGTGTACGTTTCAAGACCCTCCGGGGCAACCCGCACATTAGTGCCGACAGTATCATTCTCGCCATGGGGCAGCAGGCCGCCCCGCCCTCCTGGCTGAGCGGGTTCGGGATAGCCACTGAATCGGATGGCCGGATCCGGGCGGATGAGCGGGGCCGTACCACTCACCCGAGCATCTGGGCGGGGGGGGATAATACACATGGACCCGATCTGGCGGTGATGGCCATGGCGGCAGGACGCAAAGCGGCTGAAGACATCCTGACCGGTATCAATGGCTTTGAAATCATGCGGAGGCGGGCATGAAGCACCTGGCCACCCTGTTGCTGATCCTGTTCATGCCAATCCCGGTTGCCGCCGGCCATACCTGGGCAGAGATCGACCTGTGCGAAGTCTATAAAGATAAGCTGCCACCCGGCCTGACCGCCGAACACCTGCCCGAGGCCCATTCTCCCGGCGCAGAGCTGCTCGATCGCTACTGTACCCAATGCCACAACCTGCCGGGACCTGACCGTCATAGCCTTGCGGAATGGCATGACGTGACAACAAAAATGTTTACCTTGATGGATGTCGCGCATCGTTTTGGCGGTGTTATGGGCAGGGTGGAGACCATGCAGCCGCAGGCGCGGGCAACCTTAGTGGCCTATCTGCAACGCCACGCCGGGGATTCAGGCATCAGCCATAGATCCGGCAGAAATAAGGTAGACGGCCCGTCATTCCTGAAACGCCTTCAGGCCCTGATCCCCTTGCTGCTGCTGGTCGGGCTCGGCCTGGTACGCTGGTGGCGAAAAGACCTCAGCGATCATCGACCATGGGTTATCGAACGCTAGCAGCGACGCTCTCGGTTGTTGCCGTACTTACCCTATCGGTGAGTGCCGCTTATGTCATTTGGAGCAAGGGAGGCAACGGATCCGGTCTCTACTCACGCTACTGGTCGCCGGACAGTGTTCAGGGCTATTGGGACCCGGATAACTTCTATCAACCGAGCGAGTCGGTCGAAGGAGTATTCGAGGCCACCCTCTGTATTCAGTGTCACGAGGGAATCACGCCCGGCATTGTCAACGACTGGCGCGCCAGCCGTCATGCCAGGATCGATGAACCGGTCTACTGCAACGACTGTCATGGCAGCAACCATCAACAACTGCGCCTTCCCACCCCTGTCGTATGCGGCAACTGCCACGAAAAGCAGCATGGCGAATTCCGTGATGAAGCCCGCTATGGTTTTCCCAGCCATGTGCTGGCCATGGAACGGGCAGTGGATGCGCCCCATTTTGCCGATAAGCCGAAGGCCGAAGTCCAATCCTGCGTACAGTGTCACTCGGTGGCCACCAAGTGCGACTCCTGCCATACCCGGCACCGTTTCAGCGCCGCCGAGGCACGCCGCCCCGAGGCGTGCATCACCTGCCACTCCGGTCCGCCGCACCCGGACGACGAGAGCTACTTTGCCTCCGCCCACGGCAAAATCTATCGCGCCGAGGGCAAGGATTGGGACTGGTCGAAAAAGCTTGTCAAAGGTAACTACAAAGCCCCGACCTGCGCCTATTGCCATATGGATGAAGGACGCCATCAGGTGGCGCATAAATCGTTGTGGAAATTCGGCCTGCGTGAAATCAATCCACATACATCCAAGAACCAACTGCTGCGCGAGCAGTGGATTGAGCTATGCAGCGACTGCCATGAAGCGAAAAAGGCCGCGCAATGGTTGAGTGAACTGGACCGGGAACGCAAATCGGCCTGGGCCAAGCTCTATAGAGCTGAAGATGTGCTCAAAGATCTGCGCAGCAGTGACCTTTTGCGTCCCGCTGCCGACGAACGCCCCGACTACCCAATGGGCAGCATCTGGCGTATGGAGCGTATAGGATTTTTCGAAGGTCAGGCATCGGCCTTCTACAATGTGTCAGCCATTGAACGCGACTACTTTGAAATGTGGTACTTCGACAACCTGGGTGCTTACAAATCGGCGGCCCATGGAAACCCGCAGGGCGTCGATGAGGGTCACCGACGAATGGCAGCCGCTCTGGAGCGCATCGAAACCAAGGCGCAAACATTGCGCCATCGTTCGGAAACCGAGCAGAGCGTGATAGCCAATCCCGCGGTGACAGACCTCTGGATGAAGGGTGAGTACACCGACTTCAACAGGACACACAACTGATGCAAAGCATAGAGACCATGCGAGCAAAAGTCGGCATATGCATAATGTTCATGCTCACTCTATGGCTGACTCCCCTATTATCGGAAACACAGGTTGACAACGGCCCGTTCATCGATAGTGAATGCATCGCCTGTCACACCGAACGGAATCCGGAGCTGATCAAGCAGTGGCAGTCAGGGTCTCATACAATAACCCATGACGTCGGATGTATTAGCTGCCATGGTGATCAGCATGAGGATTCGAACATCATGGCAAGGAGTGATCATACCTGCAAGGGCTGTCACGAAGGTGCCGTCGGCCACAGCTATACCACATCCAAACATGGTGTCATCAACCATCTTGAGGAGACAGAGCATGGCTGGCGACAACCTTTGCAGCGCGGTAACTACCGTTCACCGGGCTGTAGCTACTGCCATTTTCATGATGCCAGCCATCAAGACACGATGGCACAGGAGCGCGGACCCGAAATGCGTCAGTGGATATGTTCCGGCTGCCATGGTCCACGCTATGTACGCGAGCAGTTAGCCAATGGAGAGCGTCAGTTGGAGATTGCAGACCTCAAGGTTAGCGAGGGAGAGCGATTGATCACCACTGCCGCTGAAGATCAGAGCGATATACTACGGGCACTGCGGCAGAATCTGATCCGACACCGTAAAAATGTCCTCTATGGGGTAGGACATCAGTCACCGGATTACCAATGGTGGCACGG
The DNA here is from genome assembly GCF_964212655.1 of Candidatus Thiodiazotropha sp. LNASS1. NCBI lineage: Bacteria > Pseudomonadati > Pseudomonadota > Gammaproteobacteria > Chromatiales > Sedimenticolaceae > Candidatus Thiodiazotropha > Candidatus Thiodiazotropha sp. LNASS1. The sequence continues at coordinate 1,679,655 of NZ_OZ156465.1, forward strand.
TCAACCGGCGCTGGATGGCGACCTTATTCGCATTCGCGACAATCTGTTGCGGATCCATCAACAGCATCTATTATCGACCATAGCTGAGGAGTAAATCTGATGCCAAGACACAGTTACCGGAGGATCATAACTCTGGTTTTAATTATAGGCTGGCATAACTCGATCCTTGCCACCACGCTATCGGGGTATGTACTCGAGGAATCGACCGCGTTGCCGGATGTTGAAGTGATGCTGGTGAAAACTGATAGCGGGGTTATTGTAAATCGGGATTATACCGACAAGAACGGTGTGTTTCAGTTCACTGTGGAACCGGGAATCTATGATGTTGGTGCATTTAAATTTGACTACGCTACTGTGTGGAATAGGGACATCACTGTACAACAAGACAATACTTCAATAGAGATAAGACTTGAACCGGCTGCATTTTCCGAGGAGTCTGCACCATCTGCCGATGATTGTGAATGAAATGTAATTGGACATTCATTATCAAATACCGGCTATTAGCACAATTTTCTCTATGCAGAAGAAACTTCCACAGCGGTCGTTGTCAATGCCCCGATCGCCCACCAGGCCGATGAATCCACCGGTGACGACTGCAATCGGCTGTTGTTTCAGAAAGAGATACTCCGTAACACTACCATCACGGATCTCACTCACCAGCCGGCCCTACCAGCCATAGACGAAGCGGGTCTGCGGAACGGTGCCCAGAATCTTTTCCCACCGCTGACCGAGGATATCATAGCGGTACTGGCCCAGGGTGATACCGCTGGTCTTGACCTCGCTCAGGCGGCCATTGCTGGCATAGCTGAAGGTTTTGTAGCCCTGCGAGATCAGGTTTCCCGCTTCATCATGGCCGATGGGACTGCCGTCGATCTCGGCCAAGCGGTTACTGTCTATCGCATAGAGGTAGTTTGTGACGTCGGAGCCCTGTTGCCAGAGCGTCCGGTTGTGAACCGGGTCGTAGTCGTAACACTCCGTGCCGTAACGCCCGTTCGCCTGGGTGAGCCGGTGCAACAGATCGTAATCGAAGCTCTGATCCTCCTGGGTGACCTGATCGAGGATGCCGGTAATGTCGTTTACCCGGTTGTAGTCGTAACTGAACTGCGACTGAATTAAGATACCGTTGGGTATATATATTTATCGGGCGTCCAGATTTACAATCCTATAAAGATCAAGATATGTATAACCCCAATAATTGGTCCTATTACCATACCAATTAAAAACTGAGTTATTTTACTACGTTTGTACATCATAGCTCCCAGAATGCCTGGTACAACTGAAATAATCAGGATACGTATACTTGCATATTTTAAATATACTGAGTCCAAGTGCTGATAATGCACAAACATAGTTAAAAGAAAAATCCCTAAGACAGAAACTAAGCTACCAATGTAAGCAAATATAAAGCTAACTGCATGAGTATTTCTAATAAACTTCATACATTATTCTGGCCTAAGTTGATAGAACCAATGATCCTTTGAAGTACCAGATCTTGATTATCCACAGGTCCATCGTGTTGATGGCCAGATCGTTGTTGTAGTCCATCATCGGGTCATAACGCTCGTTACCCTGGCGGCTGCGGTGTACCACGCCATAGAGCACCAGGTCGGCAGTGTCGACCACACCGTGGTTGTTCAGATCCGCATCAAAACAGCTGCCATAGCCTTCCCCATCACTCTTCACTTAGGCCGGGTTCTCCAATATATTTTTACGGATATCCCTGTTTTCCCCAGTTTCATACTTTAGTCCAACGTACGGCCTACATATCCTGTCGGCGTATAAAAGAATACTTGGTTTCCTCCCACACCTCATCAGGAAATGATGGACTATAAACCTTCCTACCAAGAAGAAACCCTTCGCTGTCAAAATAAATAATGGCTTTGTAATGTGTCGCTGTTTGCCCACCATCAATAGTTATATTAAACCCCTCATCCACAACATTAAGGTCAACACTATTTATATTTACCAAATCAGAATAAGCAGAAAACCGAACCCAACTTTTATTATCGCCAAACTGGACAGTTAGGCTTTTAATGAATGTCTTTGGTGGAGACAACTCAGATCCCCACCATAGTGGAAGGGAATATATAGAATCACCGGCCCTATATTCCGACACATCAACTAGAACGTTAACCTTCGTGTCACTTTTCAAAACTCCGCTTTTCTTAAACAAACTCACTTCCGCAATAGACTCATCAGGATGTAAAGCACAAGCGGACACAAGAGCAATCATAAAGAAAGCAACGCCTTTAAATTTATTCATCATGGCACCACTATAAAATTCGGATCACCGCTATTGATAATTTGATTTCTCACATGGCGGTTGAAAATAACACACCCTTCTGAAGCGCTAGCACACATACACGAGTTATCACCATGAATTCTAAAATCGGTCCTACCATAATCATTAGTCCCAGGATTAGGAGTAAGTGGAATTGCTGAAGGACCGACATTCGGTGAATTGTATGGTGTACCGATAGTCCAGCTACCTTGGGGAATAGGGCCAACATTAGGTACATTCTGCATACTCGGGTTGTTGTACCCAGCACCATTTCCAGAATAACCACCTGATGCTACAGGTGCGGGTGGGCCACCACCCTGGTTAGTAAGTGGCTGGTAAGATAAATTACCTGTAGATTGTGAATAAATCCAATCAAGACCAGCCGGATCAATACGAGTCAATGGGTTATTACCAACATAGCTGTACGTATTTAATCCTCCATCGAGCCCGACAGGATCACTTTGAACATACCTACCAGTGGCTGGGTCATAATCCCTAAAGTAGTTGTAATAATATCCCGACTCCCGATCATGATACTGACCCGGGTAACGCAGGTTGAAGGTATAGACCTCTCCATCACCATCCACATCCGTCAGTTCTTCCACCTCTCCAAACGGCTGAAAATGGGCCTGCCATATCATCCCGCCAGCTTCATTACTCACCGCTGTTGGTGCACCCCGATGCTCGAAATGAATATAGGCCAGTTGCGGATCATCGGTCTGGTCTATCGCCCCGGGACCGGGACCTTCACTGCTGAAAAACCAGACCTTGAAGATCCATAAGTCCAAAGGATTGACAGCCCGGTCATTGTTGAAGTCCATCATCGGGTTGTACTGCCGGCCGTTCGGACGGCCACCTACGGCCCGGGTGTTGTAGGTTTGGGCAAAAAGTGCCAGATCGGTATTGTCAACGACACCATCATTGTTGAGATCCGTATCACAGCGGTTTCCGTAGCCGTCACCATCGGTATCCACCTGATCCGGATTCGCCAACAGGCTGCAGTTGTCTTCGCTGTCGGCGACGCCGTCGTTGTCCTTATCGCCGTCTGTGCCGAGAAATCCGCCGGTGACGGCCGCAATCGGCTGCTGCTCCAGATAGAGGTATTCCGTGACACTGCCGTCGCGGATCTCGCTTACCAGGCGACCCTGCCAGTCGTAGACAAAGCGGGTTTGTGAACCGGTGCCCAGGGTCTTTTCCCGGCGCTGGCCGAGGGCGTCGTAGCGGTAGCTCCCCAGGGAGGCACCACTGGTTTTTACCTCGCTCAGGCGGCCATTGCCGGCGTAGGCGAAGGTTTTATAGCCCTGCGAGATCAGATTGCCCACTTCGTCATGACCGATGGGACTGCCATCGATCTCGGCCAACCGGTTGCTGTCTGTTGCATAGACGTAGTTTGTGATTCCTGACTCTTGCTGCCAGGTGATACGGTTGTGAACCGGGTCGTAGTCGTAGTCCTCAGTGCCATAGCGGCCATTTGCCTGGGTAAGCCGGTGCAGCAGATCGTAATCGAAGCCCTGGCTCTCCTGGGTGACCTGATCGAGGATGCCGGTGATGTCGTTGACCCGGTTGTAGTCGTAACTGAACTGCGACTGAAGCAGGATGCCATCACGTTATTTTATGTATACTTGTGCTTCTTCGCATAGTGCTATTAACTCACAACCATATGATGGCGCTACAAGGAGGATAATTAATTCTTGATCTTCCAATTTTTTCTTTATCTTTCTCACGTAATCGGGATTACTTATTTTTTCATTATCAGAAAGATCAAAAAGTTTATACAATAGCGATTCGCGGTACTTTGACTCACGAACTATAGATACTTCAAGAACAGTATTACCTTCTTTTAGGTTATTACAGAGCATTCTAGATAGTCCCAGCAATTTAACACCAATACACGCACCATCAACCAACTTGAAGCTCAATATCGCTTTTCTTTCTCCCAGCTCAATCATTGTCAACTGAGAATCATGAAATGAAAATTTATCTATATTACTCACAAACTGTTCTACCTTGGATTAGCTATAAAGGTAAGCCTGGGCCTCTATTACTATTAGTGGGAGGACCACCATCAGAAGGACGATCCCATTGATGACCATGCGGCATTCCAGAATCGCCATGAGAATGATCATAATCAATATCAAAATCAGGATATCCATCTTCTCCATATAGTCTCTCTTGACCTTTATTTCCCTTACTATTATTGCTTTGACTCACATCACCAGGCTCACCTCTAAATGGGTTAGATGTATCGGGGTTATCAGTGTCAAAAGAGTCATCTTCCCTTCCAGAATCGGGACAATCATCTGCTTCACCATCAGCACTCTCATTATGCCAAGCATCTAAAAGACTTTGAACAGCTCCAGGATAAGTATACATCCAATACGCTGTCATTAATGCTGGCGGCCCCCAAACCATAGGATGCGCAAGCATTCCCAACATTGATATTCGTCCATCAGGGTCCGTGTAGAGCAGCGGGTTACTACCCGCATAGAGGTAACTATTCAGGCCACCTTCAAGCCCAATTGGATCAGAGGTTATATATCTACCAGTTAATGGGTCGTAGTATCGGAAAACATTGTAATAATACCCCGACTCCCGATCATGATACTGCCCCGGGTAACGCAGATTCAATGCAAAGGCTTCCCCATCACCATCCACATCCGTCAGTTCTTCTACCTCTCCAAACGGCTGATAATAGGCCTGCCACATCATCTCGCCAGCTTCATCACTCACCGCAATTGGCGCACCCCGGTGCTCGAAATGAATATAGGCCAGTTGCGGATCGTCGGTCTGGTCTATCGCTCCGGGACCGGGACCTTCGCTGCTGAAGTACCAGATCTTGAAGATCCACAGATCCATCGTGTTGATGGCCAGATCGTTGTTGAAGTCCATCATCGAATCATAGCAACTGTCACCCTGGCGGCTACGGTGTGCCACACCATAGAACGCCAGGTCGGCAGTTTTGACCACGCCGTCGTTGTTCAGATCTGCATCGCAATGGTTGCCATAGCCGTCCCGTCACTGTCCACTTGGGCTAAATTCGAAAGTATGCACTATTATATTTACTTATAGAGAGCTTACTTTATTTGATCTATGTAATCTGGAAATCTCCTTATGCACTCAGCCAGAGTTTCATATGTACCATCATAGATTATATTGCCATCGCTGTTGATTTTTCCAATTGCAAATTGACCTTCTATATCATCATAAATGATGGCGCATTCAACTCCATATACAAGCACATATACTTCATACCTTTCATTATTAGACGAAATGCATAGCCTTACCTCTGGGGGATTATTATTTAGTCGATACCACCCAAGTTCCTCGGCTGTCATATATTCATCTTCTTTTAATAGCCACTCAGTGATACTTTTCATTTTTTTATCCATTAAGGGAAAGGAATATCTCCCCCCTTGTACCTTGCACCTGTAGAAGGATTATATGGATGTTGATGGGGATTATTTGGGTGTGTACTTGGTCTATTATGGTTTGTCCAGTCCACGTCCCTTTTTGGTGTCATCCCATCGTACCCTCTATCTCCTTTAGCACCCCATTCGCGAGTTTGCCGATACCTTTCACCTGACCTGCTTGTATTTCTACCCAATTGAGTATGAGGATAATCACTTTCTGGCAGTTTGTGACCATACTCATCTTTAGGTAAGTCTCTATCTGGAGAATATGGTTCATCCTTATTATCTTTTGAAAATGTCCTTTTACATGACTTCCATACATCCTTTACATATCTAATAGGTTCTTTAACAAATCGATAGAAACCATATCTCCCTGTAAGAAACCATCTGCGTGGATTTAACCCATCAGAATCATAATAAAATAGAGGGTTCCCTCCAACATATGCATAAGTATTGAACCCGCCTGCTAATCCTATGGGATCAGATTGCAAATATCTTCCCGTGATTGGATCGTAATCTCGGAAGTAGTTGTAGTAGTACCCCGACTCCCGATCATGATACTGCCCAGGATAGCGCAGATTGAAGGCAAAGACCTCCCCATTGCCATCCACATCCGTCAGCTCTTCTATCTCTCCAAACGGCTGATAATGGGCCTGCCATACCACCTCGCCAACTTCATCACTCACCGCAATTGGCGCACCCCGGTGCTCGAAGTGAATATAGGCCAGTTGCGGATCGTCGGTCTGGTCTATCGTTCCGGGACCGGGACCTTCACTGCTGAAAAACCAGACCTTAAATATCCATAAGTCCAAAGGATTGACAGCCCGGTCATTGTTGAAGTCCATCATCGGGTTGTACTGCCGGCCGTTCGGCCGGCCACCTACGGCCCGGGTGTTGTAGGCTTGGGCAAAAAGTGCCAGATCGGTATTGTCAACGACACCATCATTGTTGAGATCCGTATCGCAGCGGTTTCCGTAGCCGTCACCATCGGTATCCACCTGGTCCGGATTCGCCAGCAGGCTACAATTATCTACGCTGTCGGCGATGCCGTCGTTGTCCTTATCGCCGTCTGTGCCGAGAAATCCGCCGGTGATGACCGCTATCGGCTGCTGCGCCAGGTAGAGGTATTCTGTGACACTGCCGTCGCGGATCTCGCTTACCAGGCGACCCTGCCAGTCGTAGACAAAGCGGGTTTGTGGGCCGGTGCCCAGGGTCTTTTCCCGCCGTTGACCTAGGGCATCGTAATGGTAACTCCCCAGGGGGGCGCCGCTGGTCTTGACCTCGCTCAGGCGGCCATTGCTGGCATAGTTGAAGGTTTTGTAGCCCTGCGAGATCAGATTGCCCACTTCGTCATGACCGATGGGGCTGCCATCGATCTCGGTTAAGCGGTTGCTGTCTGTTGCATAGAGGTAGTGTGTGGTCCCCGAGTCTTGCTGCCAGAGGGTACGGTTGTGAACCAGGTCGTAGTCGTAGTCCTCGGTGCCATAGCGGCCATTTGCCTGGGTAAGCCGGTGTAGTAGATCGTAATCGAAGCCCTGGTTCTCCTGGGTGACCTGATCGAGGATGCCGGTGATGTCGTTGACCCGGTTGTAGTCGTAGCCGAATTGCGACTGAAGCAGGATGCCGTCGTGGGTTTCCATGGCGCTTATACGGCCGTCTAGATCGTAGTCGATGGCGAGTGTAAGCCCGTTACCATAGTTGAGGCCGGCCAGAGGGCCATACGGCTGGTAACTTACGCCGCTGACGACCTCTTGCAGTGGAGCACCGGCACCGGTCTGAGTGGTAATGGCGGCGATGCGTCCTTGCGGATCCCGGGTGTAGTTGACTAGGCGACCACTGGGATAGGTCTGTTGGACCAGGTTGTTGGCCAGGTCGTAAGCATACGCCAAGCTCAGGGTCTCTCCTGATCGGGTATGGGAGTGTGTCACAAGGTTCCCACGGTCATCATAGCCCAGGTTGGTGACACCGCTGGGATCTTCGATAGTGGTCAGACGCCCCAGGCCATTGCTTCCCTGGTCATAGGTGAAGGTAACATTTTGCTCCTGATCGGCCGGATAGCTTAAGGCGGTGAGTCGGTTCAGGAGATCATACTCATATTGTGCTTCCACACCCCTTGCATCTATCTGGCGTATACGGTTGCCTGCCTCGTCGTAATAGTAAACCGTGATGCCACTGTCCGGACTGGCTTGCTGGATCAGGTTGCCAAAACCATCATAGACATAACTGGTGGTGTTGGACCGCTGATCAGTAACTGAGCTGACATTGCCCTGTCCATCATATTCGTACTGGATCAGGTGCTGCAGAGGATCGGTTAGGGTGGTGAGGCGTTTGAGTCCGTCGTGGCTTAGCAAGGTATCTGCCTGGGATACATCGCCCTGTTCAGTCTCCGCTATACGATTACCGGCCGGATCGTATTGGTAATCGGTCTGCTGGGTATCGGCACCCAACAGGCGGATGACCCGACCCAGTTCGTCGAAGACCCGCTGTTTGGTTTGAGTGATCGTTCCATCTCCGGAACGGACAGCCTGCGATATCCAATCACCATTCAAAAGGCTCGGGGTATATTCGATGCGTTCACCCTGATTATTAACGATCGCCGTAAGATGGCGGGCGGCGTTGTATTCAAATGAGAGGTAGCTATCGTCCGGCAGGGTAACCCGGCTGATCAGACGATTGGGGTAGTAGGCATAACGGGTGGAGGCTACGCCTTGCTGGGAAAGGGTGCGTGTTTCGATCAATAGCCCCAGGTCATTGTAATTCATCTCAGTGACCAAACTATTGGCATCGATCACACGACCTGGATGCCCCTTGGGCGTGTGGTCGCTGTAATTCACCACATGAGCCAGGGGGTTGGTGTGGCTTGTCAGATTGCCCAAGGTATCGAAGGCATATTGTGCGGTGTCCTGATCTCCTGGTATGGGACCGTCGACGGTCAGGGTTTCTACTTGGCGTTGATCAGCATCGTGAAAGGTATAGCTGTAGCTCCAGGTACGGCTGCTGCCATTCGTGCTGTAGGGTGCTGTCTGCTCCGTTGTGTCGGTTTCCGTACGACTGACGAGGCGGTCGTTTTGGTAGCTGTAGCTGGTCGTTTTACCGGGTTCGCGCTTTTCAGCGAGGAGATTGAGCGCAGGCGCAGCCAACCAATCGAATTCGACGACACGAGTTTCGTCTAGGGACTGCAAATTGTCTCCAACCATCCGCAACGGTTCGGTACGCCGGATGAGTTGGCCAAGATTGTCATAATCGAGATCGACGTAGTAGTCATTCTCATCCTTGATGAGGTCTTTGAATCCATTGCTGTCGTAGCTGTAGCTGCTGTTAGACGCCACACAACCGGCACTCACCTCGCCGTCGACGCTAAGCAGCTGCCGCATAGCACCTGCATCGCTGCCGCTTGTACTGAAGTTGTAGACAGTCTCTTTACCCAGGGCATTGCGTGTGCGCACCCGGTTGCCATACCCAAGCACCTCGACACGTTCGCCGCCCTGACCATGCTCGCTTAGTACGGTACGTCCTTCGTCATCGTAAGCGTAGTTGGCGAATCGCTCTCCCCCTTCGTCGAGAATACCGGTAAGGTGATGTGGATGGCGTACATCCTCATAGAGGTAGTGCTTTGTCGCTGTGTCATTCGGTGCATCGGACGCTGTTCCCGGATAGGTGACGGTGATCAGATTGCCGACAGTATCATAGGCGTAGCCGTAGGTTTGATTATCTGGAGTTACTACATGATCTATCCTGCCATCGGTATTGTAGTAAAACTGTAGTTGCTGGCCATTGGTGTGTGTAATGGTCTGCAGACGGTCTTCACTATTATAGGCATAGGTGTGGCGTAGACCACCGCGCCACTTCTTCCACAATAGCTTTGAGGTAAACCGCTGTGTGTCTGTAAAAGTTTGCAGATCGAAATCGTAGATCTCGTGGGTGCCATCAGGAAGTCTCAATACCCAGATATAGCCACCTTCGAAGTTATAAAGGGTCAGGGTCTCTTTCGTGTCGGGTTTCAACGGCCGGGTCGTGCCGCCGCCACCGGATATCCAGGTGAATTTGATATAGCTGCCGTCGGGGCGTACTACAGTATAGATATCGCCTACGGCATCGGCATGGACACTGACCATCTTGGAAAAATCGGTTCCCAGCCACTTTTCACCCCAATTGCCGTCGGGCATGGTCCAGGCAGAGCTGTAGTAGCGTCTCATCATCAGGGGAAATTCACCCAAACCCTTGTAGTCTGTCTCTGCATGCAGTTTGGCGCCGCTTGATAGCTGAATGGGATTGCCTTCACAGACATCTTCCTCTGCGTCCGCACAATATTGGGCACACCAGTTCGCTTGGTGGGGTGCGGTACAAGCCATATTGTTTACGAGATCTGCCCGACAGCCCCAAAAACACGCCAAATAGGTATCGGTGGGATCGGCTGTAACGTCTTCATAGTTACAGAGATACTCTGCCGTTGCTGATGTGTTAAACAGAAGCGAAAAGACGATCAAGACAAGATGCGCAGTAGTTATCCTGCGTAAGCTATTCGATCGATTTTGCATATCCCTATTCATATTCCTTGTCCTTGCTTATATCAACAGACTTATAAGATAACCAGCTATTCCGTAAACCATGTTGATAGATAAATATCGAGCATTATCTGCGAGTTATTTATTCTATTTTGATCGATAATTGTTCATTTAATGCGGTGAGTGGCAGTAAATCGAAACATCACCATCAAGCCCAAAGCAAATAGCCAGATAGCAGAAGGAAGGGGTACGGGAGACACGATAACTTGTGATGCGATTATATCGGGGGATAGCACGCCTGACGGATCATAAAACTCTGAACTTTGGAGTATCGATAAGTTAGACATTCCAGCATTCATGGCCTCGAAGACGATCGTTGCAATTAAAAAATCGCCGCTGGCAGGTGGATTGAATAATGTACTGAATTCTATCCCCGTCCATACCTCTGGTGACTGTGAAGAACCGATACTTGATGAGAGAAAATCCCAGTAGGGATCAATGGATATAGCCTGCACCTGCACTCTATCGTCCATTCCAAGGTCCATCGTTCCACCACTAAGCGACAAAAAATCGCTACCGATAATTCCCACTGAAAACTGATCACCTACCGAAACTGATGATCTATCCGGGATTAGTGATACCGTAGCCGCTTGAACGGATCCAAAAAATAAAAGCACCAGCAAGACTATAAGCTTTGCCCACATCATCCCTTACTCCTTAGGTTATTTGTAGTGGTCAAGTATTTTTGGCCACGGTTTTCTGTGCATTCCAGTACTGTTGCTCAACTACCCTGGGTGCCAATCCATCATTGTGAGTATGTGGCCTAAACTGGCTATAGTATCCAATAATATACTCCGTGATATGGTGCTTCGCTTCCTCAAAAGTGCGATAGCCGATCTCAGGCATCCATTCGGTTTTCAAGCTTCTGATAAATCGTTCCACGGGACTGTTGTCCCAGCAGTTACCACGTCGACTCATGCTCTGTACCATTTGATAACGCCATAGCTGCTGACGAAACGGTAGACTAGTGTATTGGCAACCTTGATCAGAATGAAACATCACGCCTTTTGGTTCACCACGAGACTCATAGGCCATTGTCAGAGCTTTTTTAGTCAACGCGCTATCTGGGTTCAACGATAATGCCCATCCCACCGGCTGTCGCGCAAATAAATCCAACACAATGGCCAGATATGCCCAACGTCGCCCAGTCCAAATATAGGTAATATCGCCCGCCCAGACTTTATTGGGTGCAACCACATCAAACTGTCGATCCAGCCGGTTTGGTATATTGGTATGCGGCTGCTCGGCTCTCTTGTAGCGGTGTTTGGGTTGCTGGCTACTCACCAGGCCCAGCGCCTGCATACGGCGTGTCGCACGATAACGGCTTAACGGGCAACCCTGTGCTGTCACCATGCTCGCAATCGTCCTGGCGCCGGCTGAGCCATTGCTTAATTCATAGGCAGACTTCACATGCTCGCGTAGCCGCCACTCTGTTTCTGACAACCGCTTCGGGCGATCCCGCCATGCCCGATAGCTGCTACGGTGTACACCGAACACGCAACATAGCTGCTTCACTGGATAGCTCTCTCGATGTAAACGCTGAATTAGCGTGAATTGTTCAACGAGTCCGACATCAAGAGAGCGGTAGCCTTTTTTAGGATTTCTTTCTCCGTCTCCACCTGTCGTAGCCGTTTTTCGAGCTCTTGTATGCGGCGTTGATCGGGTGTCATTGCTGATGCTTTGGGTGTTTTGCCTAGTCGCTCCTGCCGCAGCTGACGTACCCAATTTTCCAATGAAGATTTACTGACCCCCATCGCTTCGCAGGCCGCTCTGATTGAGTACTGCTGGTCGACAACCAGTTGGGCCGCTTCAAGTTTGAATTCCGGGCTGAATCTCCTGCGTGTTTTTGTCATTTGATCACCTATTTATCATCTGGGGTGATAATATCACCCATAATCAGGTGGCCAAAATAACTATACCACTACAATTTCCTTGAAATAAAACCATTTCCAATATGTCCAATTGACTCTAATTAGCAACACAATCCTGTAAAGAACATGGTTTGCAACGGACAGTCAGTTACCAGCAAAATCCTGTCAACCAATATTTATTGGTTCTTCCGATTACCAAGCAACTATTCACCTGATAGATGAACTTTAGATCTTGAGTATGCTCACGAATCCAAATGGGAGAAAAGACTAGAACTACGCCAGAATAGTTAGAATGCACACAGTCATAGGCTAGAATCTAATCGATCTTCAAAACTCAATGTATAACTCACATATTGTAGATACAACGATCAGAGTTATACTCAAGTGAAAATCAATTGTATTCACTATTAACTAACGACTGTGGGAGAGTGTCATACTCATGTAATCCTAGTACAGCCAGAAAAGAAAGACTTAACGCAAATAAATATCCCAATTAATCCATGTACAGCTCATTTTATCCTTAAACTTAGATCCCTCTTTGTTATTTCCTTGCAGATTTTAGTATATCCTCTTTATACTAATAAACTCAATATCGGAACTGTCACATAGTCATTAAGCTGCCAGTCATTTTAAATTACAGTGCTCATTTGAAGAATCAAAACCTTATGTCCAATACTTAAGTTTATTGGCCTTATAAACGATCAACAAGCCTCCAAGATTCGCTCCCACTTAACTATGCTATCCAACAACCCGTCTTCTATAAACAATCATGCAAATAAATACCAGACATACTGATGCGATTACCGCAGGAAAAAGCATTGTCGCGATGGTATAGCGCTCTAGTGCCATCACAACCAGCAGGTTTCGCAATGCGAATAAGGCAAAGAACTTTAAGTCCTCATCGTAAGGGTGGGCGAAGGCTTTTCTGATGGTTGGCCCGAATCCAATCACATCGATGCCAGTCAACAGGATAACGGCCCAGGTCGGATCCGATGTGAAGTACCAGACAGGTATGGAGGCCATGGCTGCCGCAAAAAAGGCCCAATCCATATTGGTGATTGTGATATCCGCTTTTTTTCGGTAGGCAAGCAAGGCGATATAAAACGTGATCAATCCGGATATACCGATTGGCCAGGCCCCTGCTCCGCCGCCATCTTCCAACTGCGCGAGAAACACAATGAACGTGGTGCTTCCCCAAATCACCCAGGAGAAGACATGGGGCTTTGTCCGCCCTACCAGGATGGAGTGTATGTAGGGAAAAAAGGCGATAAAGGTTACTGCTATCGCCAACCCGCTGATTATCTCTTTAACCACAATCGTTTAAGCCGCGAATGGACGCTAATCACCGCAAATTAATGCAAATATAAAACTGTACATAGCGGCTTTATATCTCTTGATTGATCCGACTTGCTTTATAGGCAATCGATTGGCTCATTTCTATGGAGAACAAAACAATCGATATATCAATTTGCGTTTATTAGCAGTGATTAGCCTCCATTTGCGGCCTCCTTACACGCATTACCCACTTGGCCGGTTCCGCTTTTTAACCAGTTATGTAGGGTGCGGCTTGCCGCACCGTCAATCCAAATAGATACACACGTGCTGATGCATGTTTGTTGGTGCGGCAAGCCGCACCCTTGTATCTCTTCTGATGAATTGTTTAGCTAGCAATTCATCACACGGTGATAAGACCTGCACCGCACCCTGAGACCACGAGTCTGTTTTGTAGATACAGGCTATCACCGATTCTCTATAAACTGAATGGTATCGGAGTCCCTCCGGCATTACGGAGAGAGGCTGCATGAACAAGGTGAGTGAAGAGAATGAAAGCGATAATTGGCATTGATGTGAGTAAAAATAAGCTGGATTGTCTGTGGTTACGCAGTATCGAACCACGCAAAGTCAAGTCGAAGGTCTTTCCTAATACACCAGCCGGCCATGACCACCTACTCGATTGGTCACAAAAACAGACTGGTCAGCCACTGAGTGGGTTACGCTTTGTCATGGAGGCGACTGGCATCTACCACGAGCGTCTAGCCTACGGTCTGCATGAGCAAGGTGGTGAAGTCGCGGTGCTTAACCCGGCCCAGGTGAGAGATTACGCCAAGGGTATCGCGGTGCACACCAAGACCGACAGAAAGGACTCGCTGGTGTTAGCCTTGTATGGCGCCAAAGAACCCCTGCATCTGTGGAGACCGGAACCGGCAGAGATACGTAAACTCAAAGAGTTACTGTCACGGCTGGAGGCATTGCAAGGCGATATCCAGCGTGAACGCAACCGCCTGGAGAAGGCCTTGTCAGGGATCAGTCATCCAGAGGTTGGGCACTCCATCTCGACCGTGCTCAAAGGCCTGGAGCAAGAACAAAAGCGTCTGGAAGCGATGATCGATGAGCATATCGACACCCACCCCCAGCTGAAAAACGACCAGCAGCTGCTAGAAAGTATCCCAGGCATTGGCCGGACCCTCAGTCGAATCATGATGAGTGTCTACCGTGCCCGGGATTTTGAGCATGCTAGTCAAATGGCCGCCTATCTGGGAGTGGTGCCCATCGAGCATCAATCCGGATCCAGCATCAACAAGCGACCACGACTGTCGAAAGCAGGCAGCGCGAGGATCAGGGCCAAACTCTACATGCCTGCTATCGTGGCCAGTCTACACAACCCAACGGCCAAGGCCTTATACGAGCGGTTGCTCGCGAGAGGAAAATGCAAAATGTCCGCATTAGGAGCCGTTATGCGCAAATTAGTACATCTGTGCTTTGGGGTACTCAAGCACCAGCAAGATTACTCCCCACAAGCCGCTTTATAGCTACTTGTGGGAGTAAGGGAGAGATGGTATCTACGCATAGAATAAATATTTGCGTTCATTTGCGGACTCTTTATCCAAGATAGTCTGCGAGACCGGGATTATCCTTCACACCTACCAGTTTCGGTGTATTGATTTTCTTGATCTTCACCGTCTTCTGATCGCGCAGGTATTTCGCCACCGTATCCCAGATGGGCTCGCCGGGTGCCTTTGAGCCAACGGTTGCCCAGCCAGATACCACGTAGTTCTTATCCGCTTCGATCTTGGTGCCGTCGTCCAACGTCATGTTGGAGATGCGTTTGCCGAATCCGGCGCCAGGCTCACAGACATAATCGAGCCCGCCGACCCGCACCATGTCGCCGCCCTGCTGATAGTAGGGGTCCTTGTTGAACAGGTTGTCACTGACATCCTCGAGTATCGCCTTGATGTCGCTGCCCTTCATTTCACGGCGATAGGTCTCGGGATAGGTGATACAGGTCTGGTCCATGACGTTGTCCATGGTAATTTTCTGACCCGGGAGTACTGTGGTGCCCCAACGGAAACCAGGAGAAAGGGAAATCTGCGCATCATTGACCGTGGTCAGGGCATCGCAGATAACCTGATCGAAGGTACCGTTGAAGTTACCGCGACGATAGAGGGTCTCTTCCGTGATCGCCAACTGCTCCTCCAGCTTATCCTTGTAGGGTGCGCGCACCTCATCGATGTAGGCCTGCATCGGCTTATCCGCCGGCAGCAGATTGGAGAATATAGGCAGCAGGCGATAGCGGAAATCCCTTACCTTGCCACCCTTGACATCGAGATCCATGACCCCGAGAAACTTGCCGTTGGAGCCGGCGTTGGTAACCAGGGTCTTACCGCCGGCATTCTTCACAACGGTGGGGGCAGGCATGCCGTCATGAGTATGGCCGCCCATGATGACATCGATTCCGGAGACCCGGGATGCCATCTTCAGATCCACGTCCATGCCATTGTGGGAGATCACCACCACCACATCGGGTTTCTCATTCTCGCGTACCGTATCCACCACGCCCTGCATCAGCTCGTCCTGAATACCGAAGGTCCAGTCGGGGATGAAGCGTTGCGGATTGGCGATGGGGGTATAGGGGAAGGCCTGGCCGATCACTGCCACCCTGGCACCACCGACCTGCTTGATCACGTAGGGCTTGAAGGCGTTGCCTTCATCCTCGTTGAAGCCTTCGAAATCAGGAAATTTATAGTCGAACAACGCCTCTTCACGAACCATGACGTTCTGGGCCACAAAATCGCCCTTGAAGTCCGCGATGTTTGAGATCACCTCCTCATCGAGGTAGGTGAATTCCCAATGTCCGGTCATCACATCGACACCGAGCCGGTTACAGGCCCCGACCATGTCTTTGCCGCGGGTCCAATAGGCGGTACCTGAACCCTGCCAGGTGTCTCCCCCGTCGAGCAGCAGGCTGTTGCCGGAACCCCTATCGTCACGGATACGCTGTATCAGGGTCTTGAGGTGGGCAAATCCGCCGACCTTGCCGTACTTACCCGCTGCCGCATCGAAATCGAGATAGCTGAAGGCGTGGGCCTCGATACTGCCGGGTGCGACCCCAAAATGGTCTAGGAGACGCTTGCCCACCAGATGTGGCGCCTTATTGAAGGCGTAGCCGATTCCCAGATTGACATTCGGTTCGCGAAAGTAGATCGGATTCAACTGGGCATGGGTATCCGTGATATGCAGCAGTGACAGATTGCCGAACTTCGGCACTTCATAGAGATCGGACGGCAGCTTTTTAGCCGCAAAAACCGATGCAGGCATCAAACCTGCCGCACCAGCCAAGCCCATCAGGCGAACAAATTCGCGTCTCGAAATACTCATTCTCTCATCCTCCAGTTATTGGATACCGGATCATATCAAACCGCCTGACACCTCTCGGCAGGATTCTCAGACTATTTTTTATTATGGTCGTTTACCGGTGGGTTACCTTAGTGCCTTGGCCCAGGTAACACAGCATTCCTAAGGTGAAAAAAAGTACCAGCTGAATCACCGGAAGGCGCCTGTTTCTTATCAACCTTCCAGCCATCCAGCTGGCCTATCCCCATCAAGCTGTTCCGGGCATGGTATGGGGATACTTTATTATGTAACTCTTTGTGGGAGCATTAAAATTCCGACATACGCGAGTGTTGGTTATGGTTTTCCTTAATCCTTTTCAAGGGTAAGCATCATACGCATCAGATGGGACAGCGAATCGGCCTGCATCTTCTCCATGACCCTGGAACGGTGGGCCTCAACGGTGGAAAGGGTGATACCGAGCTGTTCGGAGATGTTTTTGTTGCGCATACCGCCGATAACCAGATCGAGGACCTCTCTCTCCCGTGGTGTAAGCTGATCCAGATGTTCGCGTATCTCCGACAGACGGGAGGCTTCACCACGCCGTTCCGCATCCTTCTCGATGGCACGATGCACACTGTCGAGCAGAATCTGGTCGCGGAAGGGTTTCTCGATAAAATCCACCGCACCGGCCTGTACCGCGCGTACCGCCATCGGCACATCCCCATGCCCGGTGATGATGATCACCGGCGGATGGATGGGACGTTCGGCAAGCTTCTCCTGCATATCGAGTCCGCTCATGCCCGGCATGCGGATATCCACAACCAGACACCCCGGTAGAGACTCATCGAACTGTTCAAGATAGTCACCCGCCGAAGGGTAGCAGACAACAGGCAGGCCAACCGATTCGAACAGCAGTTTCAGCGCGCCACGCACTTCCTCGTCATCGTCAACGACGAATACTGTCGACTTTGACTGCTCCATTAGCTCGCCTCCGCAAATGGCAGGTAGAAGTTAAACTCGGCACCCTCCTGGCAGGCCGGATTGAGTGAGAGTTTACCACCGTGCGCCTCGATGATCCCGTAGCTGATGGAAAGACCTAAACCCATCCCCTGCGGTTTTCCTGTAACGAAGGGGTCGAAGAGGGTATTAGCCAGTTCCGGATTTACCCCGGGTCCGTTATCACGAACGATCACTGCTATCGATTTATAACCCTTGTTCTGGGTACCGATATAGAGCTGACGCTCACCGCTTCGTTTTTCCGACAGGGATTCGATGGCATTACGCGCCAGATTCAGGATCACCTGCTCAATCTGTATCGGTTGCAGTGGAATCGAAGGCAGTGATTCTTCCAGATCGAGTTCCAGTCTTACCGATTCCCTTCTGATATCGGGCCAGATCAACACCGCCACTGCATTCACCAGGTCATTCACATCACCCTCGGTACGCTCCAACGGCTCTTTGCGGACAAGTCGTCGCAGTTGACGAATGATCTCACCTGCACGATCAGCCTGAGAGGCGATACGCTCCATCACGTCGACGCAGACATCGACATTCGAGCTATCGGACTCGAGGATGCGAATACTCGCCTGGGCGTTGGTCGAAATCGCCGTCAGTGGCTGGTTGAGTTCATGGGCGATGCCCGAAGCCATCTCACCCAGGGTACTGAGACGTCCCGCCCTGGCCAGCTCAATCTGATGCTGGCGCGCCTCCTCCTCTGCCCGTTTACGCCGTGTGGTATCACGAAACACCACCACGCTCCCCACTGTTTTGCCGCTATCATCCCAGATCGGCGTACTGCTGTACTCCACCGGAAAACTGTTGCCGTCTTTGCGCCAGAAAATATCGTCGGAGACATAGCGGGCCTGGTTTTCACGGAAAGTCTGGTAGACCGGACACTCATCCGCCTTGTGGGGTGATCCGTCCGCATGGGTATGATGGAGAATCTCATGCTGATTGCGCCCAATGACATCGACAGCCTTCCAACCGGTTATTCGCTCCGCCGCCCTATTGAAAAAGGTGGAACGGCCATGCAGGTCGACACCATAAATACCGTCCGCCACCGAATCGAGAATCAGTTCGTGCTGCATCTCCAGTCGGTCCTTCGCCTTCTTGATCGCCTGGTTCAGACGCATCACCCAAAGGGTCATGACCACCATGAACAGCAGCATCATCAAGCCGCCAAGAAACCAGTACCAATAGCGACTGATGGCGTCTGATAAGGTGAACTTGCCCAGATTCTGGTAGGGGGGTAATTTGAGGGTCATGAACAGATCGTGCACCGGCTGGTAGTCCAGCGGGATGGTCCATCCGGCATAGTTGCCGGCCAAAGCCGCCGCATGATCATGGGGCATATTCATCAATGCGATCGCCACGTCCTGCGCCAGGCTGTCGGCGGTGTGCGCAACCTTACTGAATGGCCACTCCGGATAGAGACGTGTACTCAGGGCAAAGGGAAACTCCTTTACGGTTTGTGGATTGACAATACGGAACTCATCCAGATTGATCGTGCCTGCTCTGGCCATGCGCTCCAATATATCGGTACGCACGGTGCCGGTATCGACTTCGCCATTGCGTACCGCCATCACCACCCGGTCGTGAATGCCGCCAAAACGCAATGCCTTCAAATCACTATAGGGATCGATTCCATTTTCAACCATCTCTCGCATCGCCATCTGAAAGCCCCCCAAAGAGGTGGCATCCACCGCCATCATGGTGTAACCACGTAGGTCCTTCAAAGTATTGATCTCCGGATGGTCCTGCCGGGTGAAGATGACCCCGCCGAAAATTTTGTAGGGCACATCGTTGCGTCGGTTATAAAGCGTGGCGATGCGGGAGACGCGATACTTGACTTCAAGATTGACATAGATACCCGGATTGACCAGGACAAAATCGATATTACCCCCCTCTACAGCGGGATTGACCTCATCGAACTTCAGGGGTTTGATGATGAAATCGTAGGATGGAATGTGATAGGAGAGAAAATCAGCGGTAGGTCCCCACATCCTCAAGGTGGCTTGATCGCCACGGTGACTCAACACCCCAATGCGCACCACTTCGGAGTCGGCCTTCAGCGGTGTGACGCAGAGTGACAGAAAAATGAGAATAAACAGCCATAATTTGTGGTTATGCTGATGAATCGCCATTCAGTGAGGGTATGTGAATTCCATTTCGCTGACAAGGGACAGATATGATTATGAATCAAATCGCATAGAGGGCGGCAATCTCCTCTTTCCAAAGGGTGTCGTCAATGGTCTCCAATATCAGCGGTATGTCGTCAAAACGCGGATCGTGCATGATATAACGAAAGACCTCCCATTCGAGTTTACCCAGTCCCAGGCTATGGTGACGATCGACCCTGGCACCCAAGTCGGGTTTGCTGTCGTTGAGATGCATGCCACGTAGGTATTGAAAACCGACAACATGATCGAACTCGGTAAATGTCTTTTCGCAGGCCGCTATGGTTCTAAGATCGTAACCAGCCACAAAGGTATGACAGGTATCGAGACAGACTCCGACCCGGCTTTTATCTTCAATTGCATCGATGATCGCCGCCAGGTGTTCAAAGCGATATCCCAGGGTACTTCCCTGCCCTGCCGTGTTTTCTATCACCGCAGTCACCCCCCGGGTCTGCTCAAGCACTAGGTTGATCGAATCGGCAACCCGTTGCAGGCTCTCCTCCTCGCTGATCTTCCTCAGAGTTGCGCCGGGATGAAAATTAAGCAACGACAGACCAAGCTGCTCACAACGCTGCATCTCATCCAGAAAGGCCGCTCGCGATTTTTCCAGCCCCTCCGTTTCGGGATGCCCCAGATTGATCAGATAGCTGTCATGGGGTAGTACATGCCTGGGAGAGATACCGGAACCATCGAGATTCTCCCTGAAGGCGAGGATCGATTTTTCACTCAAGGGTTTAGCTCGCCACTGGCGCTGGTTCTTGGTAAACAGGGCAAACGCCTTGGCACCTATCTCCTGCGCGTTCAATGGCGCATTCTCAACCCCACCCGACGCACTGACATGGGCACCAACATACTTCATACGGACCTGCCTTAATTCTATGAAACCGGACAGCACCTTCTACATGAGACGATCCGTTACTACAAGTCGATCTTAATCGGTGGTTTGATGCTTGGTTTTAAAACTGCTCCGCCAACAATAGTTTCATGGCGAGAATACAAAAGATCACTGCCGCCACACGATGCATTATCCGCTGAGCCTTATCGGATCGCTTGAGCCAGGGACTGATTACCCCCGCCAGTTCGGCAATCGCACCAAACACCACTAGTGTGGCCACAATGAAAATCATGCCAAAACTGATCATCTGCAGCACTATCGGGCCGGATTCAGGCAAAATGAACTGAGGCAGCAGTGCAAGAAAAAAGAGTGACACTTTGGGATTGGTTACATTCATGATGATCCCGCGGCGATAGATCAACCAGGGTGTGAGTATCGGTTGATCCTGCAGCGGAAGCCGGCTGTTGGATCGCTGGATAAAACGCCATGCCAGGTAGAACAGATAGGCGGCGCCAACCAGCTTGAGGAGATTGAACGCCACTTCGGATGTCTGAAACAGGGCCGCGACGCCCAAGGATACCGCTGCAGTATGCACGATCAACCCGGTGGAGAAACCCAGAGTTGCATACCACCCCGTCATTCGGCCATGCAATGCTGAATGGGTCAGTACAAACAGATTGTCAGGCCCGGGGACCAATGCCAGGACCACCGCCGTGACAAACAGTGCGAGCAGGTTTTCTAGCATGAGATGCAGTCGCTCTCCTGGCCACTCATGGTATCGTCATCAACCCGGCGACCATATAGATTTTCTCAACCGGTGTGTGCTTGGATACAGCTTAGCACGGGGCATCTGGAGTAAATCCCAAGCCTGTTAGCGTGTCCTAGCGCAACAAAAAATGGCGTTTCGCCTCAACACCAATATCCGGCAGATTGAAAAATATTCCATCCACACCCTGGTTGAAAAGATGGATTGCCTCTGATTTCAATCCCTCCCTCCATGCGCCATCCCCTGTTTGTGGCGTGGATGAGTGCTCACACAAAGGAAAGACATGCACATGCATACCTCGATTGAGTGCATGTTCAATGTAGGGTGGAACCGTTCCTCGATCAACCGAATCAATATACCCGGTTGTATTACTGTCCTCACTATCGATGTTGTACATAGACAGAGTCGGCATAAGACTCCCGAGCCATGTAGCTATTCCACTTGCATAGCGGTTTACCATCCAATCGATAGCAGCAGGGGAGGTGAGGAGTTGATAGTTTAGTTGGGATACAACCGTTGCAATCGAGGTGAGATCACCATAATAGTGCTCGAGGTCGTCCCCCCGGTTGTGATGGTAGACAAAATCATAGGGTCTGGAAAAGTCGCCCTCCGGAAGTGTCAATTCGCCTTTGATATCGCCGAATAGTTGAATCAACGGCAGCTCCAGATTATACGATGGCATGATCCGGTCATGTAACTCGATCAGATTGGCGATTTCAAAGGATTGTATGAATACCCGGTCTTTGGCGGTAAACGCCTCACGCTGCAACACCTCGATCAAAATACGGGAAATCGATTTATGAATCGGTGATCCATCCAGATAACCACCTTCAAAGGCGTAGTAGGTTGGATACTTTGTTTCCGGATAGATGCCGATCTTCAATCCATGCGCCAGTTCCTCCTGCCTGACCAGGGCTATAACCTCCTCGAGGGTGGGTATGCCAAGTTCCGCTTCATTCAACTCCCGCCATTCGCGGCTGTCGGGGTCACTCCAACGGATACCCAGGGTTTTGATTTCCGAGAGCTCGAAATCTTCACAAAACCACCCCTCTCTTTGCATCCCGTCAACCTGCTTGGTGGTGTAGCGATCTGCAAATTCGGGATGTTGCGCGACATCCGTTGTAAGACTCAATTCATTGTCATGTCGAGCGATGAGTCGATGATCCCTCGTCAGGACCAGGTCGGGCTCGATAAAATCGACTCCCATCCTGATTGCCAATCGATAGGAAGCCAGGGTATGTTCCGGAAGGTATCCGCATGCACCACGGTGACCGATAACCAGGGGTCTGTCAGCCGCCACACTCACGTTCCGCTGCGTTTCACGAGTATCGCTATCCTGTGTTGAAAACGTCATGGGCTGACCAGGTTAAATTTGGTTAAACCCACACTACCCGTGCGCATCTTTCATGACAATAGGTTATATTTCGGAGTTTATATTTATGGATCGCGAAGTTTAGGATTTCAATCATGGTGAAAAACCCGCTCGCAGGCGCAAGCTACTTATTGAGAGGGCTCGCTCTGCTGACCAAACCCGGCTTGAGACCCTTTGTACTGATCCCGCTGACTATCAATATCATCGTCTTCAGTTTACTGATCTGGCTCGGTGTCGATCAGTTCGAGCAACTGATGGATCGTTTTCTTCCCGGCGACGAGAGTTGGCTGGCCTGGCTTAGGTGGATATTGTGGCCACTGTTCGCCATCACCCTGCTATTAATCATTTTCTATACCTTCACCGTCATTGCCAACCTGATCGCCGCTCCGTTTAATGGGCTTCTGGCGGAAAAGGTTGAACTCCACCTGGGAGGGAAGATCCCGAGTCAACCAACCGGCGCAAAACAGATCGTCAAGGATGTGGTGCCTTCAATTGTGTCGGAGTTACGCAAGCTACTCTATTTCCTGTTACGCGCCATCCCTCTGTTGATTCTTTTCCTCATACCTGGCGTGAATATCGTCGCACCCTTTCTGTGGATGGCATTCAGCGCCTGGTTCCTCGCCGTGGAGTATGGCGACTACCCGATGGCCAATCATAATCTGGCCTTTAAACAGCAGCACATGCGACTCAAGCAGGCCCGCTACTCATCCCTTACCTTCGGCGCCGGATTGACCCTGATGATGATGGTGCCCATCCTCAACTTCATCGCCATGCCGACGGCCGTCGCCGGCGCCACCCTTTTCTGGCATGAACGCCTGCGTCATATTGAGGGTTGATGGGTTAAAAAAAGTCCGCAAATAAACGCAAATGCTGCGCAGGGTGAGGCTTGCAGTACCAATACTCATTCATTGACACAGACAATATCAAAACGGTTTCAGAGTGCCACAATCCGCACCTTACTCATGAAATATAATTAACTTTCTTTTCTGTACTCAGGTTCTTACGTGGAAACAAATGTGATTAGAGAATTTTTGCGTTTATTCGCGTTCATTTGCGGACTATTCTTCTTCAAAAACATTTAACCCGCCAGAAATCGACTGATTCTATCCACGCCTTCCTGCAAACGCTCTAGGTCTGTGGTGTAGGCGAAGCGCAGATGCGATTCCGGTTGATTGAAGCCGAAATCGAGTCCGGGTGTAACCGCCACACCCGCCTCGTGTAACAACCTCTGGGCAAAGGCCCGGCTGTCATCGCACAATTCACTACAACCGGCATAGAGATAGAAAGCACCCTGCGGTGTCACCGGTATAGAGAATCCCAAATCACGCAACGCAGGCAGCAGGAAGTCGCGGCGTTGCCGGAAGGCCTGGCGGCGTTGTTCCAGAATCTCCATCACTGCCGGTGTGAATGCACCGAGAGCGGCGTGTTGAGAGAGTGTCGGCGCCGAAAGAAATATATTCTGTGCCAAACGGTCGATGGGATCGATCAAGGGCTCTGGCGCAACCAGCCAGCCCAGCCGCCAACCGGTCATACCGAAAAACTTTGAAAAACTGTTGATGACAAACAAATTATCAGCATATCGAAGCGCCGTTCCGCCTGCTTCGTCATAAACCAGCCCCTGATAGATCTCATCAACGATCAAAACCCCGCCCAGCCGTTCCACCGTGGCGTGCAGCATCCGCATCTCCTCATCGGGGATCAGGGTGCCGGTCGGATTGGACGGTGATGCTACCAATACGGCCTTGGTATCTTCCCGCCAGGCCTCCTCCACCAGCTGAGCCGTCAATTGATACCCGGTCTCCGGTCCCACAGCCACGGCTATGGGTAGACCATCGACCAACTCCACAAAGTGGCGGTTACAGGGATAGCCGGGATCTGCCAGCAGTACCGATTCTCCGGGATTGATCAAAACGCTCATGATCAGCTGCAGCGCACCGGAAGAACCGGGTGTAACAACCACGCGCCCGGGATCGATCTCGGTTGTATATTGGTCGCGATAGTGATTGGCGATAGCCTGACGCAATGCCGCCAGACCCGTCGCGGGGGTATAGTGAATATCACCCGATGCCAGAGCAGCCTGCCCCTCGGCAACGACCGGCGCCGGGGTATCGAAATCGGGCTCCCCTATCTCCATGTGGATGACCGATCGACCCTCGGCCTCCATACGACGCGCCTGGGCCAGTAGGTCCATGACGTAGAAGGGAGCGATGCGCTGCATGCGCCGGGCGATGGGATTCATGGGTCTGCTCTGTCATGCAGTGCCCTAAGCAGGGCAAGATCGACGAATTGGCGTCCCCCAGTCTCGCCAAATTTCACCTGAAAGGGTTGCTCGGGCTCACCAAACTGATCGACGACGAGCCTAGCCCCATTAAAGTCATCCTCGGCGGTATAACCATTGGTGGTAACCAGAATCGAGGAGATCGAGGCTTGACTGGCTGACTGTACGCCATTGTGTGAATCCTCGAAAGCGATACAGGCATCCCCTTGCAGGCCCATCTGATCAAGTGCCCAGAGATAAATATCGGGCGCCGGTTTTTTTGCCGGTACGATATCCCCCGCCGCTATCACCTCAAACCAACGCTCTGCATCGGGATCAAGACTATGTTGCAGCAGTGCACTGACATTGGCCGGCGTGGTTGTGGTAGCAATCGCCAAACGTAGTCCGGCCTGGCGTGCCTCCTGCAACAGTCGTTTTACCCCGTTGCGCATCGGTATCAATCCTTGCGACAACATTCGGGTATAGTGATCGGTCTTAGCGGCGTGAAGCGCGGCGATGAACCCGTCCAGATCCGCGGGTCCGGGGAAATCGGGGTTATAGTGGTCAAGATAGTAACGGATGCGCTCCTTGCCTCCCGTAACTGCCAGTAGCTTGCCATACAGCGCCACAGACCACTCCCAGTCGAGCCCAGCCTCTTCAAAGGCCTTGTTGAAAGCCACCCGGTGACCATCTCGCTCGGTATCCGCGAGAGTACCATCCACATCGAATATCAATGCCTTTAGATCTGCCATTACTGCACCTTGGAATTATATAGACCCACTCAAGTTATGGTTTTTTCACGACCAGGGCACTAGCTTAACCATTGGAGGGTAGTGTGCATAGCCGTCTGGAAAGGTAAAAAACCGCATAATTAATGAGCTGTGACAACTGTTATTCAGATATCTACCTTTAATTTCAGTCGAATTGAACCAATCTTATGTATTGGGAAAGCGATTAACAAAGCCGACTCGGTTTTGTTGTTTCGTTCTTTCCTTTCTGGTATAGATATGCGCCTTCACTGAAGAGGTACCATGAATGGCCCAGAAGAAAGCCAACACCCAAGGGGCTAAAGCCTTTGGCATAGAGCCCTATAAGTCCGCCAAGGGCGAAGAGTATATGAATGAGGGACAGGAGACTCATTTCCGCGCCATCCTGGATGCATGGAAATCCAACCTGATGCAAGAGGTTGATCGCACCGTGCATCATATGCAGGATGAAGCGGCCAATTTCCCTGATCCCAACGATCGCGCGACCCAGGAATCGGAGTTCAGCCTTGAGCTGCGAACCCGGGACCGGGAGCGTAAACTGATCAAAAAAATCGATGAGGCCCTGGAGAAGCTCGATAACCATGACTATGGCTACTGTGAATCCTGCGGTGTGGAGATCGGGATCAGGCGGCTAGAGGCCCGTCCAACCGCCACCCAGTGTATCGATTGCAAAACGCTCGATGAGATTCGCGAAAAACAGATGGGATAGCGCCATCTTCAATTTGCCTCACGAAAAACCGGCAGTAGCCGGTTTTTCTGTTTATGACGGCTGCCGCTTATTCCAAAAGCCATTGGAAAACAGAGGCATACATGCCAGATACAGATAAAAATAGAGGCTATCGGGGTCGATTTGCCCCCTCTCCCAGCGGCGAACTCCATTTCGGGTCGCTGGTGGCGGCAATGGGCAGCTATCTGGATGCCCGCAGCCATCAGGGTGAGTGGTTTGTTCGAATGGAGGACCTGGATCGGACACGGGAGGTAAAAGGCGCCGCCAAATCTATCCTGCAGACTTTGGAAAACCTCGGCTTTCGCTGGGACGGTGAGGTCATCTACCAGAGCCGAAGAACAGCCGCCTATGCCGAAGCGGTCGACAGGCTCATCCAGGCACGGCTCGCCTATCCCTGCGGCTGTTCCCGCAAATTGATCGAAGAACAGGCAAAATATGGATCAGAGGGGACGATCTACCCAGGCACCTGCCGCAATGGTGTCCCGCAAGGAAGAGCGGAGAGGAGTGTTCGCATCCTTACCACCGATGAGATGATCACGATCGTGGATAGCGTACAGGGCCGGATCGGCCAGCAGATCAACAGAGAGATAGGGGATTTTGTGATTCGGCGGGCCGATGGCTTTCATGCCTATCAGCTGGCAGTGGTTATCGACGATGCCTGGCAGGGGATAACAGACATTGTTCGGGGCGCGGATCTACTCAGCTCCACCCCCAGACAGCACTATCTGCAACAACTGCTGCGGATACCCCACCCCAATTACGCTCACCTCCCGTTGGCCGTTGACGATCAGGGCCGAAAGCTGAGTAAGCAATTCAAGGATGCCCCGGTGGATCCCAAGCAGCCGATGGATATCCTCTTGCGTGCCCTCGACTTTCTCAAACAGCCACTGCCCCCTCAGCGTCCCGAGACGATCGAGGCATTCTGGCAATGGGCTGTTCCGCGCTGGTCACTGAAGCCGATTCCGGCGCAACTTCAGATCCCCGCCACATCTCGCAAGAATTTGAACAATTTACGGTAAGATGCGGGAGGACGCGCCTGCTCACGTTCTCTGCGGGTAGCCTGGATCAACTGTCGCAATCTTTGACGATCCGCCTCCGGGTAGACCTGCATGAATTCACCAAACGCCTCGCTCTCCTCGTCCAACAGCCTCTCCCGCCAGCGTTCCAGGGTATGGAACAGGTTGACATCGGCCTGGCGCCTGTCATCGATTTCACCTATCACCCGCCTGATCGTGTCAAGATCCTCGGTGCGCAGCAACTTACCCAGGCGTCGGTAGTGCCGACGCAGGGCGTTCAGTGATTTGATCCGCCTGCTCTCTTCCAGCGCCTCTTGCAATGCAGCACTCAACGGTATGCGCGACAACACCGTTGGCGGCAGTGTGGTGAGACGCTCACCAAGCTGCACCAGAGCCAACATCTCGCGTTTGATCTCGCTCTTGCTGGGCCCTTCGAATCCCTGTTCTTGTTCATCTAGGTTGTCGATTGGATTGTCTCCACGATCAATTGTGGCGATCGTTTGCCGCGAAACTCATTCACATCCAGCCGATAGGTCAATCGTATCGGTCGATCAGGATCGGATAGCAGCGGCTGATTGAAAGCAATTGCATCGATTGTCCAGGCGCTGCTTGAAGATGATAACTCCAATTTGAGATGATGATCACCCACTACACGTTGCTGCTGGAGATCGAAGCGGCCCTCAAACAGCGGCTCTGGGAATCCCTGCCCCCAGGGGCCTCCGTTGCGCAGGATTTCCGCCATCTCCAAGCTCATCTCGTCCGGCAGCAACTCCCCGTCTGTGAGCACTACACCTTCCAGCATTTCAGGGCTCAGTTGATCGTCTGCCGCTAGCTCGAAAGCCTTTTTGAAGCGGGGATAATCCGCCTCAGAGAGGGTCAGTCCGGCAGCCATCGCGTGCCCCCCGAAGCGGGTAATCAATCCGGGGTTATGGCTGGCGATGCCTGCCAGCAGGTCCCGCATGTGTAATCCGGCGATAGAGCGTGCGGAACCTTTAAGCGTGCCTGCACCCCCCCTGGCAAAAGCAATCACAGGACGGTGGTACTGCGCCTTGATACGGGATGCCAGGATACCCACCACGCCCTGGTGCCACGCCTCATCATAGAGACAAAGTCCTGCCGGCAACCCGCCATCGGCATTGAGATGCAGTCGGTCAAGCAGGGAATCAGCCTGGATTTTCATCGCCTGCTCAATTGTGCGGCGTTCCTGATTGAGCCGATCAAGTTCCTGTGCCATTTGCCGGGCCGCTTTTAACGACTCGGTGAGCAAGCACTCGATACCGAGCCCCATATCATCGAGACGGCCTGCGGCGTTGAGACGCGGGCCGACAGCAAACCCGATATCCGAGGCTATGATATTGGGCAGGGAGCGTTTGGCAACCTCCGCCAGGGCACGTATGCCGGGTCGACAATATCCGGCACGGATCCGCTTCAAACCCTGGGCCACCAACACCCGATTATTGTGATCAAGAGGTACAAGGTCACAGATAGTGCCGAGTGCGACCAGGTCGAGCCATTGGGCGGGATTGGGCTCACTCAATCCCCGCTGTGTAAACCACCCGATACGCCTCAGTTTTCTGAAAAGGGCCGCCATAACGTAGAAAACCACACCGACACCGGCTAGATGTTTGCTGGGAAAGCTATCACCCGGCTGATTTGGATTGACGATGGCGGCCGCACAAGGCAAACGATCAGGCGGCAGATGGTGGTCTGTGATAAGTACAGGAATTCCCAAATCATTCGCTCTTTCCACACCAGACAGGCTGGAGATGCCGTTGTCGACGGTAATGATCAGCCCAGGCTCCTTGCCGGCTGCCAGATCTACCAGTTCAGGCGTCAATCCATACCCGTAATCGAAGCGGTTAGGCACCAGATAAGAGACCCGTTTCGCGCCATAGGCACCCAAGGCCAACATCGCCAATGCGGTACTGGTAGCCCCATCTGCATCGTAATCTCCGACGATCAGAATCGATTTATCGAGATGAAGCGCCTCAAACAGCAGATCGGCCGCATCGGTGACCCCTTTCATCTGGCCTACCGGCGCCATATGGGCCAGCTCGAGCTCGAGTTCGCTATCCCTGGTCAATCCCCTGGCGCTGTATATCCGCTGCATGACCGGATGGATCGAGGCCGACAATAAACTGGCTTCGGCCGGAAGCGGACGTTGCAGGATCTTCACAATACCAATTACCCCTGGAAACTTATGCTTGTTGCCCCCATCTAATGGGATGGCTCATTATACAGTCCAAGTAGTCAAAAAAACGATGCATAGTCATATACCGTTGAATGCAATGCTGCCGATAAAATCATCACTTACATCGCCGTTGAATGGTCTTTTGGTCATTCTCCTTTTGCTGCTCTCATCTCCTGTCGATGCCAAGGTGGGCGCCAGCCTCTCGAGCAACACCACCGGACTGGATCAGCCGGTTCGCCTTATCCTGCAGATGGAGGGTGAGCAAGAGATGACACCCGACCTAAGCGAATTGGAGCGGCTGTTCGAGATTGTCGGGCGCTCAACACAACAGAGTATTTCAATCATCAACGGCAAGATGTCGGCTAAACGCTCTCTTACCCTGACCCTGTTGCCCAGACAGACCGGCAGCCTCGAAATCCCACCCATTAGAATCGGTAACGAGTCGACAGAAGCGCTTCTACTGGAGGTTACTGAGCAGCCCAAAGGCGATATTGATGCCAACAGAGAGCAGGTTCTTGTGGAACTGAGTCTGAACAAATCCCGGGCCTATATCGAAGAGGAGGTCATCCTCACACTCAAACTCTTTCAGGCGCCCGGTATCCGTGCCGAATCCTTGGACACACCCCAGCCTTCAATGCCGGACACACAGATGAAGTTACTGCATGAGGAGCGTTATTCCAGCGAGCGCGACGGCATACATTTCAACGTAATTGAACGCAAGTATGCGGTTTTCGCCTATCAAAGCGGCAACCTTGAGATCGGTGGCGTCAAATATCGCGGTCGCACGGGTAGCGACAAGCTTTTTTCGTTCTTTAACGATCCGTTCAGGGCGCCACAGCAAGCAACGCGCATCTTCAGGAGTGAGTCGAACCAGGTTGATCTTGAAATCATGCCGATTCCCGACAGTTTTACCGGCGATCGCTGGCTGCCTGCGAAAAACCTTCAGATCGTCGAGAACGGACTCGATCAACAGACACCGATCCTGGCCGGCAAGCCGCTCGTCAGGCGTATCATGATCCTGGCAGACGGCCTGACATCAGCTCAGCTGCCGAACATTGAGCAGACACTGCCGAACGGCATCAAACTCTATGAGGAGAGGCCGCAGCTGCAAGAGACACCGACCAGAACAGGGATCAGCAGCAGCCGCCAAAACAGTATGACACTCATCGCAACCGAATCAGGCCAATACGCTCTCCCGGCAATTGAAATCCCCTGGTGGAATACCGAAACCGACCGCCAGGAAACTGCCCGTCTGGCCGCGATTTCAATAGACATCATGCCAAACCCTGGCGCCACACAGGGTGTGCAACAAACACAAACTCCGCAATCTACCCGGGAACAGGCAATCCAGAGCGATGCCGTCGAGACGATCACTAGCGTTAATCAACCCGCAGCCGCTGCCGCCACCCACAAGGTCCATTGGCTGGTTTGGCTGTTCGGTACTGCCTGGGTTTTGACCCTGTTTGCCTGGTGGTACTCACGACGCGGCGATCCTGATCAGCCCCGGCAACCCATCCCCGTTGCAGAAGATGAAAGGGAAGCGCCAGACAAGCAGGCAATCGGTGAGGCATTGCAGCGGCTGGAACAGGCCTATGCCGATAAAGACGCCCCAGCTGCAAGGTCCGCCTGGTTACAGTGGGCAAAGCTGCAATGGCCGGATAATCCCCCGCATAATCTGACCAGATTGGCCGCACGCTGTGATCGAGCGGTATCCGAGGCGGTGTACAGTCTGGAGCGTACCCTCTACAGTCCGACGGATGAGACTGGATGGACGGGTTACGAGATACGACAGCTGATCCAACAGATGCAACAGGAGAAGCGATCTGACAAGCGCACCGAAAGACTGGTGCCATTGAATCCCTAATGTAGTGTCCTACAGCGGGCCCTGTTGGCAGGTCTTGATTTTGCGGAAATCGGATCAGGCCAGATCGTTAAATCTCGTCCCAGCCACCATAGTCGAAGGTAATCTCTTCATGGGGTTCAATATCCTGCAAAGCGAAGAGATCGAAACCGTAAAACTCAGCATTACCTTCATCCTGATGATTGAGATAACGTAGCAGATTCCGGCCGCTGCGGCCTTCCGGTTCCTTACCATCCTCGAACACCCAGAGAACATAGGTACCATCCCGCCTGGCGGTTGGACCCTCATAGGTGCCTATATACTCCCCTTTATTGATGGCGACTTTGGCAAACAGACCATTCCCGTGGATCCTGGAAGGCGCCCGATAGACAATATTACCGAGACGTATTTTTCTTTCTGTACTCATGTTGTATTTCTTCTTCTTTCTCACTGGTTGCAGGTTGTACGACCGGGCATCCATCGCCATAAACTGCCATGATCGATCGCAACTCCTTGAACACCATCTTTCGGGCCATCTCGTCCAAATCCTTCAGTTCAGGCAGAACAACCCCTTGGCTCAGCAATCGCATATCCTCCCGTACCGATTGGCACCCTTTTTCACAGATGGCTTCGACGTACGGCTCTATCGATCTGCTTCGCATGGACTACATATACCTCGTCATAGGTCCTGTGTTGTTCAGAATCGCCCCAATGCACCGGATCAAGGCATGCTTGCGGCTGGCTCCTTCCAGGTTCACTGAATGATAAAGAACCCATGGCAAGGTACACTAGCTCACATAGACTTGTTACAAATCTGAGTTAGTATATGCCTTCACAGGCCAGATCTGAATCCGCTATACCGTACCGGGAACCATACTGCTATTCAAATTTCTAATAGGTTCCAATAGGATTCAATCCTGAACTTTTTCTTTATTGACTGAAGGACATAACATGCCCTGGAACTATCGAATCTTAATACTTCTGCCCCTGTTGATATTCCATACCGCTTATGCCGATTGGGGAGAGGGCTACGACCCTATAGATCCCCCCATCGCCACAACCGCTCCTGACGGCAAGATAGAGGTGATCGAGTTTTTCTGGTACGGATGCCCCCACTGTTATCAGATGGAGCCTCAGCTCGAGGCATGGCTGAAGAGCAAACCGGAAAATGTATCATTTATTCGTGTACCTGCACCATTGAACAATAAATGGACAGTTCATGCCCAGTTTTTCTACGCAGCCGAGATTCTGGGATTGACGGAAAAGCTCCATATACCGTTATTCGAGGCGCTTCACGATGAAAAGCGTAGACTTTACGACAAAGATTCACTTATCGGGTTTGCCGTCGAACAGGGTGTGGAAAAGCAGAAATTTATCGATGCCTTAAACTCATTCGGCGTCTATGTGAAAGTACAAAATGCGAAAAAATTGGGGCAGCGCTATCAATTGGACGGCGTACCGGCGATCGGCATCAATGGGAAATACAAAACCAGCGGAAGTTTGGCTGGCAGTTATAGCAAGATGTTTGAGATCGTCTCTCAATTGGTCGCCAAAGAGTCCAAAACCACACCTTAGGGCCTGTCTGCCATAACCAACCAGGCCCCCTTTTTCTCCAGGTAGCCTCGATATTGTTGGGGAAAATCATCGACTACAGACCCTTTGACACATGGCAGAGAGGAGAGCCTCTCTGCCCATTCGGCCACAGGCCCTGGATATTGAATGTTCAGCGATGGATTGATTTGTGCCAGCAGATCGAGCCGCATGAAGAGGGGTGCATAGGCCGCGTCAACCAGGGAAAAACGGACTGCATCGCCAAACAGCCCCTGTTCCAGGGGTGGCAGCAAGTGAAGCAACTCATTTTCCAGACGATCCTTTTTCTCCAACATTGCCTCCATATCCTGAGCCAATGCCATACCATGCTGTGCCACCAGCAGGCTGGAACCGAACTCAATCCAGGCCTTGTGCTGTGCCCTTTTCAGGTTATCGCTCGGGTGGAACCTGGGTAAAAAGCTCTCGTCGAGGAAATCGAGAATGACTGCCGATTCAAACAGCACTGCACCATTGACCATCATCAGCGGCACCTTCCCCATTGGTGAAAGCCGGCGAAACCATGCCGGCGGCTGCTCAAGATCGATATACTCCAGCTGATACCGAATCTGCTTTTTCTCAAGCAGAATAACGGATCGCTGTACAAATGGGCATAAAAGGAAGCTGACCAGTTTTATGTTCACTTGATTGTTCACCTAGAGATGTTGGCAGGGGCGGGCTGATCATTCTGACACAAGAGAGTGGACCCTGGCTGAAAACACCCAATCCCAGACACCCAAACAGATACGATTCATTCTATCTTAATTTATGTAATTAATTACCATTTATCAACAAGATACAATATCCGAGCCAGAACAATCCAGGATTACAAAAAAAATAATAACCTAAACTACTTAAGGGATTTTACAATTTGACACGAATTCTGTATTTTGTTGTCGAATCAGCAGTATACGTTAAGTAATGGATGTTCATGTTTATACAATCACACGATGTGATATACCGCCATGTTTTACACGCTCTCACTAAGATCCTCGGATACAGGATAGGGTTAAACGACCTTGAACTTGATCCGATTCGTGGCAATTGAGCTGTGACTTCAAGTGCCGATCACACCGGTCTGCAGATGGAGAAATCGATCTATCGGTAGTACGGATGAAAAAAGTGACTATTCTCTACCCTTATTAGCAACAGATAAGCCCGGCAGTACGATCAATATGGCAAAAACCAATCCGACAGGTTTATGGGTTCCTGAACAGAAGGCCCCATCCGGTAATCCGATTTATCTCGATGACAAAAAGCTCGCAACCTGGGCCAAGGAACTGCCGGTTGCGAATGTCGGTGAAACGGCTCGCAAGCTATTTCAGACCTTGCGGTCATTCAACCGGACCCAGTTGGAGAGTTCAAAACGAATACGCAACGCTGAACGGCTGAGGGAACCCTTGAGCTATGTCGGCACAAACCTGAACAAGCACTATTTCGGCGTACGCTTTCCCTTGAGTGACAAGGCACATAAGATTGCCAATCTCAACCGGGAACTGCACAGCGGTATGGCGACTGCCTATAAAGCGGTCATTATCGATCTGTTGATGGAGAGTCATGGCAGCCCTGATCAGGGCCAATTGACCATGGCTATCCACCGCTGCATCAGCTATCTGTCTCGGGTTGTACTGCTCTCAGTTGTGGTCTATGACGCCTACCCGAAACGAACCTGGCAGGAACTTCATATACTCCATCGACTGGCCAGCCGCTATGCCCTCGGTGCTTATACGGTTGAGGACGACCTTGAACAGGATACGATGCGATCGAGCATTGATGAAATGTATCGCCGTTGTCTGCTGTTTTCACTATCGTCCCCCTATAAAATGAGGCAAAAGGATAATATTCAGCTTTTTGACGCACTACTAGAATGGAGTCGATATACTCTGATCTACCCCTATGACGAAGCGCCCGAATACAACACCATCACAATACACCAAAATACCGACTTGGCGCCCAGTCACGAGGCAAGAATAGAGCAGACCGACAGCAAATATTTGCTGATCATGGACGTCTCACCCCTGCTGTCAGGCCTGCGGGAATTGTTTGTCGACACACCTGACAGCTCTCTCACTCTGCCTGGCGCGGACGAGATGAATAAGAGTTTGATACGCCAGTTGATCATGCTCTGGTCCAAGGCCCAGAAACGGGCTTTTGTCAGAACAAAACTCAATTTTGAGCTAAGAATCGCAGTCGGCCTGCGCTCTGTATACAAACTGATCATGCTTGGGGATGAACCCTCATCGCCAGATGATATATCGGCCGATGACGGCACCTGGATCGAAACCCAGTTTGCCCATGGCAACGAACTCAAGGTTTCAGAGCATTTCTCGCTGATGCCGATGGATGTGGCAGCCTACAATCCTCGCCGTGGGGATTTCGAGGAGTTCGGCCCCAATTCAACAGATATCAGCAGTTTTGAAACACCCTTGGAAAGCGAGGTGAAAATCTGGGAAGATGACGACAAGAGCCAGTTAGACAGCACCACAAGCCTGCTTCATACCATCAATGAGAGTGCGGGGGGCTACTGTTTGGATTGGCGGGGCAAAAGGATTCCTAAGATACAGGTCGGTGAATTGATAGGTGTACAGTCCGCTATGTCCGCCTCCCAATTCGGCGTAGGCATTGTGCGATGGATGCGCAGTACCGACAATGATTCTATGAAAGTGGGCATCCAGATGATTGCCCCCAATGCGCTGGCAATCACAGCTACGGAGAGTGAAAAAGGAAAACGCAAGCAGGAAGAGTGCTTGCTGCTGCCTGAGGTAGGCACATCCGGTCAGCCCACCAGCTTTATCTGCTCCTCATACACCTTCGAGTTAGGTAATGTGCTATCGGTGAACGATGGTGAAAATAACAAGCAGATAAAACTGACCAGGCTGCTGGAGTCGAGCGGTTCCATATCCCAGTACCAATTTATCTACCTGGACAGCGCTTCGACTGCACCCGAGAGCGAAAATGACGACGATAGCGATTCGGACTTCGATGGTTTATGGTCGACATTGACATGAACAGACGTCCATACGTCATTTGCTGACTGACCTGCGGTTTCATCAAAGATCTTAAAATCCGGCTTTCTCATACCAGCGTTTGGCCTCATCCAGATCCTTCTCCACACCACGGCCCTCTTCGTACATCATGGCGAGTGTCGTTTGTGAACCCGCTAATCCCTGCTCTGCCGCTCGCTTGAACCAATCGACCGCTTTGGTCAGATTTTGCTCGATGCACTCCCCTTCGAGGTACATGAAGCCAAGGCCGTGTTGAGCCATCGGATGACCCGCTTCAGCGGCCGCTTTCATGAATTTATATGCCATCAATTCATTGACAACCATGCCAAGTCCGCCCTGCGCCATGATAGCCATCCGATATTGCGCCTCTGTATTACCATTCTCTGCCAATGGGGATAACAGGGTGGCCGCGCGTGAGAAGTTCTTTCCTTCAAATGCGGCGATACCGCTACTCAGTTCAAAATCCATCTCGTTCATAGAATCACTCATACAGTTTGTCTCGCTTCAGATTTATCGATGTGGATCGTAAATATGCAGTACACATATCCTTTCACCCTTCTGTCGACAATCGACCCTGGCTCAGTCTCTTCGCCTCAGGGCCTGATAGCAACACGGTTGCAGACCCAGGCCACCACCCGATCATCAGTATCATACAGGCCGAAATTAAAAAGTGGACTACTGCGTCCTTTTTCCCTTAGTTCCAGGGCTATTTGCTCGATTGTCAAATCGGGAAAATCAAAACGGAGTTCCAAGTCGCTGCAGCCCGGTTTACGGAAATCCACACTCATTTCACGTGTCCAGACGGAATTGCCCGGAAACTTTCGATTTACAGCCAACGCCGGGATAGGATCGGCCAAGGCTGATATGCTACCCCCAAACATGCTGCCGCCAGGATTCATAGTGGATCTGCTCAATGGCAACAATAGTCTTACCCGGCTCCAATCTTCACTCAGTTGCAATACCTTCACACCAAGAAAACGGAATGGAGGAAATTGTTCAAGAACCTTTGCAGCCGTGGCATCGTCCATATAATCGAACATGTCCTTAGCCTGTTAACCCCGATCAAATTGAAATTTTATATCATTCACAGAACAATAAACTCCCTTGAGGATCACATGGAATATGTTGGTTTTCCTGCTGAACCTCATCACAATACACAAAATGCCTGAAACAGTGTGGTGCCATGCAGACCCGTATAAGCGATCGGATACTCAGAACAGAAACGGGACGTGAAGCGGAGTCAATTCTGCGAAACTGCGTCCATTGCGGCTTCTGTACGGCCACCTGCCCGACCTATCAGCTGTTAAGTGACGAGTTGGACAGTCCACGAGGTCGAATCTACCAGATAAAGCTGCTTCTTGAGGGCACACAACCCTCCGCCAGTGTACAGCAACATCTTGACCGTTGTCTGCTGTGCCGCAGTTGTGAGACAACCTGTCCTTCAGGTGTTGAATATGGGCGACTTATGGAGATAGGCCGTCGCCACATGGCGCAACACTACCATAGACCGCTGAGGGAGAGATTACTGCGTTGGCTGTTACGCAAAGTGATACCGAATAAAAGTTATTTCTCAACACTTTTACGGCTTGGTCAAAGATTGAAACCCCTGCTTCCGGTAAGAGTTGGCAGCACCATTCCGGACAGAAACAGCATATCCCCCACGACCTGGCCGACACGGAATCATGCGCGAAAAATGCTGATCCTCGACGGTTGCGTACAGCCATCACTGGCGCCATCGATCAATCTTGCCACAGCCCAGGTACTTGATCATTTGGGCATCAGTCTCATTCGTACGCCATCTGCGGGCTGTTGTGGTGCTGTCGAGCATCACCTGGATGATGAGGATGCCGCAAAACAGGCTGCCAGACGCAATATCGATTGTTGGCGGCCGCATTTACAGGCGGGTGCCGAAGCCCTTATCGTTACTGCCAGCGGGTGTGCCCAGATGATTAAGGACTATGGCTATTTACTGGCAAATGACCCCGAGTATGCCGAAGCGGCCAAGCAACTGGCGAATCGCACCCGGGATATTGCAGAAATCATCGATAGCGAGGAGCTTGAGCCACTGAAGGAAGGGATCAATAATCAAACCCGAATCGCCTTCCATTCTTCATGTACCCTGCAGCATGGTCAGGGTCTGGCAGGCTGCGTCGAGGGCATCCTGGGCCGTCTTGGTTACCGTCTGACCGTGGTGCAGGATTCCCATCTATGCTGCGGCTCAGCGGGCACCTACTCGCTGTTGCAACCCGGACTGGCTGATGAGTTGGGCCGGCGAAAGAGCCAATCACTGCATGCCGGCAAGCCTGATATCATTGCCACCGCCAACATCGGATGCCTAACCCATCTACAAAAACACTCCACTCAACCCGTTGTCCATTGGATTGAGCTTTTAAACAGTGACAAATTGACACATTCCGACAATATCGAAAACCGTCCCACAAAAGTCGAGTAGCTGCTACTATTTTGCTAGGACTTATTGACACTAATCCAGTCGGTACTGTTGCGCCAGAACAATCATCAATCAAGGCATGAGGAATGTGGTTTGGGTATCCCAGATAAACGACAAACAATGTGGAGTGGCGTTTTTTCAGGAACAGTCCGGATGTATGGGTCTTGTGTAGGTTTGACTACGCATCGCTTCTACCGAATTACATATTTCCAATAAAGATGCGCGCCCTTACTCATGTTTTGTTCCTGATCCTGCTATGCTGGTTTGGCGGCAACTCGCTGGCCGACATTGCCGCTATACAGCAGGATGAGTCCCTTCTGCTCCAGCAAAGAGCTATTTTTGTCGCCGCAGAAGAAGCACTGAGAAAACAGGAAACGGCAACCTATCAACAACTCAGAGACAAGCTACTCGACTATCCGCTACTACCCTATCTCGACTATCAGGAAACGCTGGAAACACTCGAGCAACAGTCGATTGAGAGTATTACAAACCGACTTAAATGGCTGGAAGGAACGCCGCTTACAAAGAAACTGAGAAGTCATTGGCTGGATCTGCTAGCAAAAGAGAAGTTGTGGGCCAGTTATCTCCGGTTTTCTTACCAGGGTGGAACTGTTGGACAGCAGTGCAACCGCCTTCAGGCAATGATTGAGACCGGTAAAGCGCACGAGGCATTCAATTCTGTTGAACCTATTTGGTTGAGCGGACGCTCACAACCCAAGGCATGCGACCCTGTCTTCAAGGCCTGGATAGCCGCGGGCAATCTCACAACATCACTGGTTTGGGAGCGAATCAATCTGGCCATGTCAGTGGGACGCCCTCGTCTTGCACGATATCTCAAGCGCTATCTTCCACCCGCAGAAAAAGGTATGGTCGATCGCTGGCTAAAGATCTACCGCCATCCGGAGCAGGTTATTACCCTGCTCAAAAACACCCATCCCATGCGGGATGAAATGGTCACTCAGGCTATCCGCAGGTTAGTTTGGCGGGATCTTGACGCTGCCTACATCGCCTGGAAAAAGTTCCGCAATCAAGCCATTTTCTCTGACTACCAGCAACGTAAAATCGTATATGCCTTGGCAAGTCGACTGGCACGGGAACCCAACAAACAGATCAATCAACAGCTTATTTCACTGCTCCCGAGCCACCTGCAACTCGATAGTACACTCTCAGAAAAACTACTTCAGGCAGCGCTCCAGGAAAATGACTGGCAATGGGTGCTGCAAACAATTGACACATTATCCCCGAAAGAACGGGAGCAGGAGCAATGGCGTTATTGGCACTCCAGGGCGTTGATAGAACTTGGCCGAAAGCTAGAGGGTAAAACGCTACTGCAGAGCCTCGCAACGGAGCGTAGTTATTACGGCTTCCTTGCTGCGCAACGTCTTGGAGATGAACCTAACCTCACGCATATGGCGCTGCAGGCTGACCGGCAACTTGTCGAGACATTGGCAATGCATCCCGGACTCATACGAGCCCGTGAATTGATACGGCTGGATCGCCCGTTTTTGGCCCGTCAGGAGTGGAATCTCGCGCTTAAGGAGGCAAATCAGGATGAATTGAAAGCCGCCGCCCGACTGGCACAACATTGGGAATGGCCCTCTCAATCTATCCTGACCCTCGCCCGCTTGCGCCATTGGAATGACCTTGAGTTGAGATTCCCGCTGGCCCACAGGCAGGCAATTGCCGATCAGGCCAGGGATCACGGTATCGACACTGCCTGGATCTATGCCATTCTGCGCCAGGAGAGCGCTTTCATAAGTGATGCAAGATCAACAGCAGGCGCACGTGGACTGATGCAATTGATGCCTAAAACTGCAAAACAGGTTGCCAAAGAGCTGAAACAGTCACCAGTCAAGCTCGCAGATCTCTACCAGCCGGAAGTCAATATCAAACTGGGTGCAGGCTATCTCAACAAGGTGTACCGCCAACTGCAAGAGAGTCCTGTACTCGCCACAGCGGCATATAACGCAGGTCCTCATCGGGTGCTCAGCTGGCTGCCTGAGCAGTCGCAGGCAACTGATATCTGGATAGAGACCATACCCTTCAGAGAGACCAGGGAGTACCTCAAGCGTGTCTTCGCCTATACGGTGATCTATAGCTACCGCTTGGGTAATTTGCCGAAAACACTTCCGCTCGAGTGGATGAGACCTATCAAGGCTCCGAAAACGGAAGCCGTTAGAGGCAGATCCGCATCAGATGTCTGACTCCAGTGAAAGCGGAGTTTCCCCTTCTGTATCATCGGATTGCCTGTTACGTGAGCTCCGTGAATGCAGTTTATCCTTAACCCGCCCGATCAGATTCGTATCGGTTATGATCTCATAGAAGTAGTTGTCCAAGATATCTCTATTGTCATCAATCTTTCCGGCATCCCAGACTTTTATCGCACCCTGTCGGACTACCAACCAATGAGAGCTTCCCCGCCTATCCACGAACCGTCCGACATGGTAGTAGTGAGATTCACCTGAACGGCTGTGAATCTTCATCTTGTGTAGTACCATTTCGGATTTGAGTTTTACGAATGCGGCTTCGGTCAATTCGATTCCATTGATATTAAAGCGAAGACGATTGGGAGCATTTGCCTTGTTATCCTGGTTAAATTCCTGGAACACCTCTACCCGATGACGCTTACTTCTTCGCCAACTCGTATCATGGCGTAATTCTGCAGAACATGAGGAGAGTCTGTCCGCCTGATTGATAGCAGGAGAAATCATGATCTTCTGTTGCTCGTCATAGAGATACGCCGGTGCATCATTACTGAAGGCTATGCCGAGCCCCAACTCCAGCTTGGGTAAGTTGTGTGCCTTGTTCTGACTGTTTTGAGCCTCCATGACGGAAAGGATTTTACGCGCCAATCCGCAGGCATTCGCCACCGTCAATGCCTGAGTCGCGGTACCGCCGGTCTCCATGACGGCCAGGATCAATGCGTCCCCCTCCACAAACACCTTTTGCGCACCAAAACGTTCCAGCAACTTTGTGATCGGTCCAAAAAAATTCATGCTGAAATGGGTGGCGGGATTGAGTTTTTTCTCTATCAGTTGATGAGTGATTTCAGTTGAACCTCTGATATCAGCCTTCAATATGACATGCGCCTTTATCTGCTGCTGGCTGTCAGGATCCTTGCCAAGACGGAATTCGTAAAGACTGCCATTGTCACGGGATAGCTTGATGCTCTCACCATCCTGCAGTACACGCAAACGACTCATCTGCTGGTAGGTG
Source organism: Candidatus Thiodiazotropha sp. LNASS1 (assembly GCF_964212655.1). NCBI lineage: Bacteria > Pseudomonadati > Pseudomonadota > Gammaproteobacteria > Chromatiales > Sedimenticolaceae > Candidatus Thiodiazotropha > Candidatus Thiodiazotropha sp. LNASS1. The sequence continues at coordinate 1,721,597 of NZ_OZ156465.1, forward strand.
TAATAGGCCAGCTTGAGATCACGGCGAAATGTTAGGAAATCCTTCACATAGCGAATGGCATAGTCCTTTTTTTTGTTGGCCGGCATGCGACGAATGTAACCTGATACAACATCCAGTGCCTTGAGTACCTCACTACCCTTGTCCGGTGTATTAACCAGTCGTTTCACCAATGCCCGGCGTGGCAAATCACCCGCAAGAAAGCGGTAGATATCCTTTACCGATACCTGTCCATTCAACTGTCGATAAAGCCTTGGCGTGCGATATGCGGCGATGGCACGTGGTACCAATCCGGCTCTATCTATCCTTTTCAACAACTGCGACTGAAGCTCTTCACGTAGGCTTTCACACTCAGGATTCTCCCAAATCGACCTTTTTCTGCCTTTTTTGGAACGTGAGAACCATCCACCGCTCTCACCAGAAGAACGCTGTAACAAGAGGTCAATATTTCTAGGTACGTCCAACCAGGAGACATCGATCTGTTTGAACTCTGCTTCAGAGAGGTTTCTTTCCAACATCCTCTGTCCATCAAGAAACTCCGAAAATCCGCTACGCAATTCCCGGTTACGTATCTGGAAAGCCTGACCTTCACTCACACCATTGCTCTCGATACCATCCCTATCCGGTACTTGCGCCCAACTCGGCAGGTAGTCCTGATAGGTACTGGTAATGATTCTATTGGTGATATCAAAGTAATTCTCATGATCCCGATCCACACACAGCAAGGGATAGTGATTCATGATGTACTCTTCACTGGAAAGGTTTGGCAGATGCAGCAAGGGATTGAATAGGAGTTGCTTGGAGAGAGTCCACGAGGTCCCCACCACGGACTTTCTCAATTTACGCAGCTCCTTGGATTCAAGACGCTGGACGATCTTGAAGAGCCTGCGCAGGGTGAGATAACGGATACCCGGCTCCAGCCGTGCCAGAGTTACAATCCGTTCATGCAACTCCAGTGCGTGTCCACCGCTCGTACCCTCCGGCAAATTACCATCCTGATCCAGCTTGTTACGTAACTCTGCAACCGCTGCGACAGGCGATTCCAACAGAAGTTTCAGCAGGACCAGGTGCAGCAATTGCAATAGATCCTTCACCGCCGCATCCCTGTGAACCTGCTCCAGCGCACCCTGCATCATACTCCGGTAGACTGACTTAAAATTCTCAACATCGTTTCCGCTGGGCGGAGCATCCATTTTTACCCAGCCATGCTTGGTAAGCTCTTCATATACTATCTTTTTGACGAAATTGGCGAGTGTTGAGCGAAACTGGTGGCTTAGCGCGACATCGATATGGTGGTTATCAACACCTATCTGGAAAAAATCCAGTTGACAATGCGGGGTGGCACTGCTTCGAAGCGGTGCTACAAAGTCTCCAACATCCGGTTGAATATGCAATAGCCTACTGACCTTTGTAACCATAAAAAATGACCATCGGCATTATCACCTTTTCCAGACTACCGTAACATGCTGGCTGTGTTGCCGATATAAATGCGAAAAGTCTTTTGAAACTCAGTGCGTTACACTACCTGAGTCTAGATGATGATCAGACACAGTAAAACTTTTTTGGGTAAACCCCGATCCCAAAGATCAAAAATTGTGATCTGTTTTGAAGAAAATCAGGCTGAATTGGTAAAATGCATCATTACCTGTCGAGCATGGCGGAAAGCAGCTGATCTTCCAACTCAATACGTACGGCCAGCTCCTCCCCCAGTTGAGAAAGGTCATCCGACAAGTGATCCAGCTCCAACTGATGATCGGAGATATCATATTTGTCGTTAAAATTAACTGCCACTTCGCTCGCTTTGACGAATTCAGGATAGATTTTCTCAGCCACCCTAATGACACCGCTACGGCGCTCACTGCCATTGCTGATTCGCCCGAAGACCTCGAAATGGCCAAAGGCGGTGTAATCGACGAGTACCTGGCAAAATGACTGAAGCAGTTGGTCAAGTGATGTCGAACGATGATAGGGTTCAAGCCCTGCAACCTCACAAAACCGAACCAGCATCTCTTGACGCTCTGCCAGCAGCTTATCAATCAGGTCTTGCGTGACCGTTCTACGCTCCTCGACGCTCCCTTCTTGAGAACTCATCAGGACCCTCCCACAAACCATAATTCTAATTATCGATCGATACGACGATCAGGACATTGCCAGATGAATTCTATAATCCCGTGAAGCAAATGTCATTGGAAAGCTAACTAGCGCAGAAATAAATACGACAAGTGTCGAAACTGGTACCCTTATTCGGCTATGATTACCATTCACTATGGCCCCAGCAGACTGGTACGCATCGGAAATTTCTCATCATGCATCGATTTAGACGCACTACCATCCATTCATGGATTTGGCTGATACCGCTGCTTATTATGAACCTTTCGGATAGTCAGGCGGCGACATCCCCAGCCAATATCATGAGCAAGGCAATGATTGCCATGATGGATACCATGGGCGAACTTGCACACAGGTTCAAAGGAGACACTGATTGGGATTTCGATATAAGTTCGTCCCCGTCTGGCAGCTGGCATAATTGGGGCGGATCACCCTGGGGTAAACCTGGAAGGGGCTATTATCCAGGCTATTCAGCACCGATACCGGGTGTCGGCCCATACGCCTACCCGGCACCGGGATTTGACGGACTGCCGATGCGGGGCCTTGCTCCACGACCTAAACCCCCAACCACCAGAAAATCGATTTTAGATGGCATCTGGATTGGCCGGGGCGGTGAAATTGTCTTGGTAATGTATGGCCATTTTCGGATCTATGCCAATGCGGAAGTGTATCGTGATGGCCGCTATCGAATTGTGGGAAACAAGCTGCTCATGCTCGATCCGGAAACGGAGCTGGTCCAGGAATATGATTATGCGCTCGACAACGGTCGGATGATAATGCGCAGTGATTCGGGCGACTTCCTCTATTTCAAGCAACTGCCGATCCCGATACCGCCATATACCTTGATTGAAGGCATCAAATCAGCCAAATAGCAGTTTCGCACCTACCAAAATAAGAAATAATGCGAAGACGCTTTTCAACCGCCGCTCCGGCAATCGATGAGCCAACGCCGCTCCAGCAGGCGCGAAAAGACTACTGGTTACTATGATAATAAGCGCCACCGGCCAATAGACATACCCACTGCTATAGAGCGGCAAACCCTCCAATCCCCAACCAACGACAATGAAGCTGGCAGCCCCCGACAATGCAATCGGAAGACCGCAAGCACTGGATGTGGCAACCGCCCTTTTCATCTCGACACCAGTGGCATGCAGGAAAGGCACAGTCATAGAGCCGCCACCAATCCCCACAATGGCGGATATGCCACCAATTAGCGTGGCTAGCGACACCATACCCAAAGGGGGCACTTGTAGTGTTTTGCTTCGAGCCTTGCCCGTGCGAAACATTCGCAGACCGACAAAAACGGCAAATATACCAAAGACAGTTCGCAGCACATCACCATTCAACAAGCTGGCAACGACACTGCCGAGCCAGGCACCGATAAGCAAACCCGGAGCCAGAATCCAAAAATCACGCCAAATTACACCGCGACGTTTGTGGTGGGCATAGGTAGAAGAGAGCGAGGTAACCACGATAGTTACCAAGGAGGTCCCCACTGCAATATGAGTGACATGCTGAGGAGCCACATCAAGCAATGGCAATCCCCAAATCAGTGCAGGGACAATCACCAGCCCCCCACCGATACCAAACAGGCCGGCCACAAGACCGACTAGGGACCCCAACAGTAAAAACAACAAAAGCGATTCAAGACCGATGGAGAAGATCAAAGCATTCATCGGAAATTATTTCAGTCTGTCCTGCAGAAGGTAAGCATCAGGTTTGCGAGTTTACACTATGATGCCGAGAAACCGATGATATCTGCACTCAACAGGTATTCGCCTGCCCCCTTGGATGGAATGGTGCCTGTAAGGACACTGGGCTCAACCATCTCTGGACCAGCGCCTGTGAGAGGCCTGTACAAGGGTTCCTCTTCTAGGCAGATCGCCTTCCACGTCGCTAGATCACGCTCTAATACACTTGTAGATTACTGATATATAAAGAGATTATCGACATACCCTTAATCATGCCACGATAGGTTGGCGATACAGGTCGAGACGCTCCAACATATCTGAGATCAACCTCACAAAATGGGTAGAAATTAACAATATAAACCAGATTTGGCTTGGGTATTTATTGCTATATTAGAAAAATTTGATATACTACTGGTTATCATCTGGTAAGCAGTAATTAATGATGATCAAGCAGTACCTTTTTGTAGCACTTCTACTCTTTTTCGGCGCCAGCTCTGCCGATCCCGCATTAACAACCGATGACTGGTCCGATCTCTCCAACATCGCTCGCGAGACACATTTACCCATTCTCGTTGTCTTCAACGCCGACACCTGCGGCTACTGTCAGCGGCTGAGAGATGAAGTCATTGAACCATTAGCCTACGAATCAGACCACAGATTGCCCCTGATCCGCGAATTTGATATCTATTCGAGCGGCAAGATCATCGATTTCAACGGCGACCCGATCCGCAGCCGGCAGTTTAAGAGCCGCTATAAAATCTATGCGGTTCCAACGCTGATGATACTCGATCCAGATGGAAATCCCCTGGTAGATCCGATCGTGGGGTATAATTCCCAGGACGAATACCTGGAGTTGCTGCGAACATCCCTGATCGCCTCTTTCCAGGCCCTTGAATAAAGAGCCAAAGGATTTGCTCCATTCCCGGGAGCCAGAAGCATGCTTTCGCTTCAACCTCAGGCCGACAACCTGAAACAACTTGCTCACCTTTTCGTTCTCTACCTACTGAGCGGCTCATACGTCGCCGCCGATGTGGGCAAACTGACCCCTCTCGAGGATATACAGCAGCTGAGCAGGGCGTCCAAACAAAACCGGATCCCCATCCTGCTAATGGTGTCTCAGTACCATTGCGGCTATTGCGACCGGATGAAAGAAGAGGTGCTGCAACCCCTGCAACTGGACCAAGCGTATCGGCATCGGGTACTGATACGAGAACTCTCCATCGATCCCGGTGAAATGGTCACCACCCTGCAGGGTGAGCGGCAGACAGCTGATGAGTTCATCACTCAATACAATGTCTCGGTAACACCCACACTGCTGTTTCTCGATGCCGAAGGCAGAGAGGCTGCTCAGCGTATTATAGGTATCAATACCGTGGACTTTTTGTTTCTCTACATCGAGGCTGCGATCGACCAGGCCACGGCTAAAATCCTCTCGGCAGGGGATTGACCTGCTCTGCAGCAGCTAAAGTCACTTTTCAAGGTAACGCTGCAAGTTGCCAGGTAGCGGATAATCCGGATTGTGATCATGCATCAGGTCAACGGCGCCTGGTGGCGTGACAACCGACGCAGAGTCATCACAAAACCGACATGGCTGTATCAGAGACGTTCACAGAAATCCCGTAGACTGAAGCCCTGCAGATTGATATCCAACCCCTTCAGCAGCCCCAGAACCTTGAAGCGCTCTCCCATTTCCGTGGGCAGGGTCAGACGCTTGACCCCCTGCACCAAGGATATATGCCGACTCAGGTCGTTTGGATCGGACTCCGCCAACAGACTATCGAGACCATTGGCAATGAGGAAATGGGCCTGGGTTGTATAACCACCCAATCTGAATCCCGCCTCGACCGCATCCCTCGCGAGTGCAGTGAAATCGACCTGACTGGTAATGTCCTGCAAACCAATCCAGCGAAATGGATCGCTATGGGCGCGATGACGATAGTGGCACATCAAGGTACCCCGGTTACGTTGCGGGTGATAATACTCTGCCCGGCTGTACCCATAGTCGATCAGGATCGCCACACCGAGATCCATTGCCATGGCCAAGGCCGATACCCAAGCGGTTTGACGAAGATTGATTTCCGAAATATAGCCGGAGGGCAGATCACCGCTGGTTTGATAGATCTCTTTGACCGCAGACTCAAGGCCGGGGGTAGTGGGAGAATCAAAATGTTCCCGCAATTGATCCTCATCACATATCACGAAACACTCTTCGACTGCACCGTCATTGATCCGGAACCGACATACCGGCATCGCATCCAACAGCTCATTGGCGATTACAACACCCTGAATACCGTTCGGCATCGTGTCCAGCCAATTCACCCGATGGAGAAGATGGGGAACACGCTCCTTAAGCGTCTCATGTTGCCGCGCCTTGAGTTCAGGGCTGAGCTCCAGAATCTGATAACGGTGCGGAAGTCTGCCCAGCTGTTCCAGCTCCGCCAACAGATCGGCTGCAAGCACCCCGGAACCGGCACCGAACTCCAATACATCGCCTGACTCAATTTCCGCCAATACCGGCTCTATCTGACGGGCAAGGCATTGTGCGAATAGAGGAGAAACCTCCGGGGCGGTGATAAAATCGCCCTGTTCGCCGAATTTACGGCTACCGGCCACATAGTAACCCAGCCCCGGCGCATACAGCGCCATCTCCATAAATCGATCGAAAGGAATGGCACCGTTCCCCTTCTCAATTGCGCGTTTTATCTGTCGCATCAGTCTTTCACTGACAGCTTGGGAGGTGGCATCAGGCAACGGCAGTGTTCTGCCGGATGGCGCTGGTTTATCGCTGAGACAGTCAGGCATATATTTTGAAACCTTGATGAATCCGTTAGAGTAGACGCGACATTCAACCACGGAGTTCCTCAATGACGCAAAACCGGAACGGTCTGACTGGAAAATGTGCGCTGATCACCGGCGCCGCACATAGGATAGGTGCCGCTATCGCCCGTCAGTTACACGCTGAAGGGATGAATATTCTACTCCACTATCGCCATTCCAAGGAGGCGGCAGAGCAGGTAAAGCACGAACTGGAGGAGAAACGCGCCCAATCTGTGTGGCTGTTGCAGGCTGATCTACACCAAGCTGAAAGTTACAACTTTCTCATCAATCAGGCCGAGACACTGTGTCAGCGGCTTGACCTGCTGGTGAATAATGCCTCAAGTTTCTATCCGACCCCGCTACGAGAAGCGACAGTCAGCGATTGGGACGATCTCATCGGCAGTAACCTCAAGGCGCCCTTTTTTCTTTCGCAGGCGGCGGCGCCGCTGCTCTATCGAAGTGAAGGCTGTATCATCAACCTGGTGGACATCCATGCCAGGCGACCGCTTAAGAATCACCCCATTTACTCGATCGCAAAAGCAGGCAACGCCATGCTAGTGAAATCCCTGGCACGGGAGTTGGGACCTGTAATCCGCGTCAATGGCGTTGCACCAGGGGCCATTCTCTGGCCGGAACAGGGCCTGACCGACCAAGAACGCGCGGACATTCTCGAGCGCACCGCGTTGAAACGGGCGGGAACACCGGAAGATATAGCCCGCACGCTGCTGTTCCTCTATCGTGACGCCACATATATTACCGGCCAGATTATCGCCGTCGATGGTGGCAGAACACTACAGCAGTAAGGCGGACCAATAGTAGTATGGGACATATATCAACTACCCTGAAGGTGCCGCAACAGTGTGACGGCATGCGTTGTAACATCAACAATCAAACATCTGAAACACATCTTTAACCACGAGCTATTGACTATGACGGAAGTATCATCCGGCCTGACATTCAGACAAAGCGTCGACCATATGGTCGATCGTGCACTGGCTTTTATGGAGCTGGATCCCGGTATCGCCAATGCCATCAAATCATGTACTTCGGTTTTACAGGTCAGTTTCCCTGTAGACATAAGAGGCAAGGTTGAGCTTTTCACCGGCTGGCGAGCAGTACACAGTATCCACCGCCTGCCTGCCAAGGGTGGATTACGCTATGCGGAAAACGTTGATCAACAGGAGGTCGAGGCGCTTGCGGCACTGATGACATATAAATGCGCCATCGTTGACGTCCCATTCGGCGGCTCGAAAGGTGGACTGTGTATCAATCCGAATAACTACTCTCGGGATGAATTGAAGCAGATTACACGCCGCTTTGCGCGAGAACTGGCGGCACCGGGCTTTCTCAACCCGGCAACCAATGTGCCTGCACCAGATATGGGGACCGGTCAACGCGAAATGGCCTGGATCGCCGACACCTATAAACACCTCTATCCCGAAGAGATCAACGCCCTTGCCTGTGTCACCGGCAAACCGGTAGCACATGGTGGCGTCAACGGTCGAACCGAGGCCACCGGACGGGGTGTACAATATGCACTGCAGGAGTTCTTCCGGCACAAGGAGGAGCTGAATGCCGCCGGTATAGACGGTGGATTGGAGGGTAAGCGCATCATCATCCAGGGACTGGGCAATGTGGGCTATCACGCTGCCAAGTTTTTATCCGAGGAGGACGGCGCCAAGATAGTCGGCATCATTGTCCGGGACGGAGGGATTTTCAATCCCGATGGAATCCATGTGGAAGAGGCGTATTACCACCGCTGCTCCCATGGAGGTCTGAAGGGATTTGCCGGCGGCGAGTTCGTTGTAGAAGGCGAGAAACTTCTGGAAACCGAGTGCGATATCCTAATACCCGCCGCGATCGAGGGTGCGATCAATGAGCACAACGCACCGAATATCCACGCTAAGTTGATTGCCGAAGCAGCCAACGGCCCAGTTACTTTCGAGGCCGATCGCATCCTGCGCAGTCGAGGCATCACCATCCTGCCGGATGCCTATGTCAATGCCGGTGGTGTAGTGGTCTCCTATTTCGAGTGGATTCGTAACCTCAGCCATATGCGATTTGGTCGTATCGAACGTCGTCTGGATGAGTCACGCGGCAGACATGTGGTTGCCGCGCTGGAACAAACGACGGGAAAACAGGTCCCCGAATGGATTAAGGGCAGCCTGTCTCGGGGCGCAGACGAGCTTGACTTGGTACGATCCGGGCTCGATGACAGCATGCGACTGGCACTGCAGGAGATTATCGACATACGCAGTCGCAAACCCGAACTCGAAGATTACCGAACCGCCGCCTATGTTATCGCCCTGCAAAAACTGGCACGCTCCTATATTGATATTGGCGTTTAAGAACAATACAAAAACACTTTACATTTTGAGGTATTTGTATAAGAATTTAATTCGTATGTCCACTCGGCGGGTTATCACACAGATTGACGATTGAAGGGACACAGACGATACACACAAAGGTATCGCGCACAGGGAGGAGTGATCGTATATGGGTAATAGTAACAACCTGAGCCAATATCTCGGCACAATCAAATTAACTGCCGGAAATATCCTAAACCTGACATGGCGCCCTTCAACCTTTCGCCATTCCAGTGATTTCAAGCACAGCCTATTCTCACGACAAGCCTATGTAAGGAATGGATAGCCTTTAATCAGGTTGAATACCTGAACAACACCATAATGCTCATGATTTCACGCCAGCTGAATATAAAAGATCAGATATACATCCAAACGGAAATAGGAGTTCATGTATGTCACTAATGCAATGGGTAGAGGAGAAGCACGGTACAAGTGTCGACCTCTGTGATAGTCAGCATAAAGAGCTGTTCGACCGCGTCAATGCACTTCATGATGCTGTCATCAGTAGAGACCACATCGATATCGGCAATCGCTTGGACAACCTGATTGATTTTGTCGTCAGGCACTTTGAGACCGAAGAACGTTTAATGGAGGAGCGTGGTTACAGCGGATTGGACCATCATCGTCAAGAGCATGATCTCCTGATCAAGATATGTACCGACATCCAGGATAAGTTTCATGCCGGCGAAATGGAGATTGAGGAAGGTACATTAACCTACATAAAAGAATGGCTCGATCACCATATCCCGATCATTGATAAACCGTACGGTCCCGCATTGAGCAATTGAAGACTACAAGTTTTGATGAAAAGCCAGGTTTGGCTTCATCCTCGCGGGACCTGCGAGTGCCCCCGACACGTCGGTCCCGCTTTTTTTCATCCTTCCGGCAGTGAAAAGAACCGCTCCAATACTGTAAAATCCTGTGTTTTGGTCATCGGCGGCAAGCTGCGAATAAATATCTTTCCGTAGGGTTTACTCAAAAGCCTGGGATCGCAGAGCACCAAAACACCCCGGTCTTTCTCGTCACGAATCAAGCGTCCCGCCCCCTGTTTCAAGGCAATTGCGGCTTGAGGCAATTGATACGCCATGAAGGGATTTCCACCTCGCTTGCGTAAGGCATCGATGCGTGCCTGAAGTACCGGATCGCCGGGTGATGCAAATGGCAGTTTATCGATGATTACACAGGAAAGCGCCTCCCCACGCACATCGATACCCTCCCAGAAACTGGATGTCCCGAGTAATACCGCATTACCGAGCTTTCGAAACTGTTCAACCAACTCGGTTCTTGGTGCCGTACCCTGCACCAGCATTGGGTAGCTCAGCTTCTCTTTCAGATAATCAGCTGCCTCCTGCAGTGCCTTGTGGCTTGTATATAACAGAAAGGCACGACCTCCACTTGCCTGCAATATAGGTAGTGAAATATCGGATACTGCCCTATTGAACTCAGGGCTGCTGGGTTCCGGCAGGTTCTTTGGCACATACCAGACCGCTTGATGCGGGTAATCGAAAGGACTGTCCCAACAATGGGTTTCGGCTTCAGATAATCCAAGCTGCTTTGAAAAATGCTCGAAACTGCCACCTACCGCCAGCGTGGCGGAAGTAAATATCCAGGATGCGGGATGTTCCTGCATGACACCCTGAAATATATCCGCGATCTCCAACGGTGTACGATTCAAACGAAAGCTCTGTCGGTGAGTCTCAAACCAACGGATTGACTCGCTATCATCATTCTGCCGTAGACCGTGCAGTCGTTGAAGCACCGTACCACAGCGTTCACTACAGCTCTCCAGGCCCTTTCCCCGCCCTTCCACGGTGCGTAACGATTGCGCCAGTTGGTCGATGGAATCCAGCAATCCGTCAAGATGGGCATTCACCGATGGATTGGCTGCAACCTCAGACCAGGCTCCCCGTCTCTGCTCCAGGCCAAAGGCCAATCGCATATCCCTGGTTGCCTGCTGCAGACGTTCTGCATGTTCCAGTATTTCGGGAGTATCCTTTGCCTCACGGTGATACTCCGCAACGGTATCCCGTGCCAGCTCAAGCAATTGGCGGCCACTCACACTGTCGCCGAAGAAATTTCCTGCGATATCGGGCAGTTGATGCGCCTCATCGAGAATAAAACAGTCGGCACTGGGCAGAAGTTCCGCAAATCCCTCCTCCTTCAACGCCATGTCTGCACACAACAGATGGTGGTTGACAACCACCAGATCCGCCTCCTGGGCGCGTTTTCTCGCCTCCATGAGATGACAGGTACTATAGGCTGAGCACTCTTGCCCCAGGCAGTTTTCGGTTGTTGACGTCACATAGGGCCAGATTCCCGCATCCTCAGGTACCTGGGTCATCCCAGCTATATCGCCGCTCCTGGTTTTGATCGACCACTCACGAATCCACTGCAACTGCTCAACCTGCTCCCTGGTGAGATGCAGCTCTTCATGTAGCGTATTCTCCAGACGGTGGATACAAAGGTAGTTGGCACGACCCTTCAGTAATGCCGTTGCAACCGGACTCGACAGGCTTTGCCGCACCATGGGCAGATCCCGGTGGAACAGTTGATCCTGGAGGTTTTTGGTGCCGGTTGAGATGATTACCTTTTGCCCGGACATCAATGCCGGCACCAGATAGGCGAATGTCTTACCGGTACCAGTCCCGGCTTCACAGATAAGCACACCTCCCTGATCCATAATCCGGCCGACAGCCTGAGCCATCTCCCGTTGTTGCGGGCGATAGGAAAAACCCTCGATGCGCTTCGCCAACCAGCCATCGGGGTCGAAAATCTCAGCGATATCCGTCATAGAACTGCTGCAGGGAACCAGGATCTGTTAGCAGGCCCTAGTCAGCCTGATTATCCCAGACTTCGGGTTCAAGGCCATTTTCGCGGGTCCAGGCAAGGTGACCGATGATCTTGAAACGCGCCACCGACATAGCACCACGTTTAGCCCGGTTGCTGCTGCTTTTACCGACATACTCAATAATATCGTCCCGCTCTGCTTCATAGATCTCATAGGGTTCGTAATCCTCATCCATGAGTACCAGCACAACACTGTCCCAATCCTTATCGAGTTTAAGCTGACCAATCCTTTGACCTGATTTGCTTTCATCGAAAATGGTTCTTGATTTGATCTGAATCTGTTTATCGCCGCGCTTGGGATCTACCGCATCATAGCCACCCTCACCCGTTGGTTTGGGCTCGAGCCGGAGTAGCTTGACAGCATCATATTCCGCAATTTCATTACTGATACCGGGCAGGGGTTTACCCATAGTACGACGATACTCAGCGGCCAATACCCGGGCCTGGGCAATCAGTTTGTCGGCGGCATACAGGGTCAAGCCTCTGCTCCCTCACTATTCAGGAATGGAATTCTGCTCGGATTGTAGCCTATCTGGCGCCTGTCAAGAAACGCTTAGTGACTGTTGCAGCCACAGATATCCGCTATTTGCCCCCCTTCGCCAACATGCGTTGTCATGTTATCGGGGTTGAAACGGGTTTTGCGTAAGATTTCCGATTTGCCTGCCCCGTTTGCCCTGCTGTGCATCAACACCGGCAATAGTCGTGGCCTCGAAATAAAAGGGATCGATCAGGCAGTGGAGATTTGTTGCCGGTTCCCCACAATCTCTTGCAAAACCTCAGTGAAGACCCTGGGGCGTCCAAAATGATAGCCCTGCGCGAAATCCACCCCCATCTCCTGCAGCGCCTTGCCGATAGAGGCATCACTCACATGTTCGGCAATCACCACCTTGTCCATGAAATGAGCGAGCTCCATGATCGAAATAACCATCGCCAGATCGGCGGTGTTCTGGATCATCTCGCGCACGAAGATGCCGTCGATTTTCACGTAGTTGACGGGAAAATCCTTGAGATACGAGAAAGAGGCGAAACCGGACCCGAAATCATCCAGATAACAGGAGCACCCCATCGATCTGACCTCCTTCATGAAGGTCACCGTATCCTCGATATCTCTGGCGAGAGCCGTTTCAGTGACCTCGAATCCCAGTTGCTCGGCAGGAACGGGTGACTCACTGATACGCTGTTTCAAATAGCGCTTGAATTCGCTGTCGACAACAGACGTGGTCGACAGATTGACTGAGAAACTGACGTCTCCCAGGAGCCTGTCGCCATAGGGTGTAATTGCATCAAAGAAGTGATCTATGACCCAAAGATCAACGGCTCGCATCAGATCATATTGTTCGGCGATTTTGATGAAACGCTGTGGTGGTTGAGGTTCACCCTTGTCATCGAGGATTCGTAACAGGATTTCATAGTGTGGCTTCAATCCCGCATCTTGTTTAAGCGGAACGATTGGTTGGGCAAAGAGCACCATTCGATCGTTCGCCAACGCCTCCTGAATAGCTGGAATCGTCTGGATAACCTGCATGTGTTTCTGATAAGCGGAATCGGATGCCGAATAGAGTCGCGTACAGTTTCTGCCACCCTCTTTGGCCATATAACAGGCAGACTTGGCAGCCTGTAACAGTTCACTGGTATCCGCTTGTTGCCGGGCGTCCACCTGCACCACACCAAGGCTGGCTGAAACAGGTATCAGGCGATCATTCCAACTGAAGCGGTACCCCTCGATTGCATGACGTAATGATTCAGCATTTTGAAATCCCTTATCCAGATCCGCATTCCTCATAAGCAGGGCGAATTCATCATCACCGATACGCGCCACCATGCCATCTTCGCTAATATAGCTGGAGACGATTGATGAAACTGTCTGCAGCAGTTGGTCACCGCCTTTGAAACCGCACAGATCATTGACCACATGAAATTTGTCCAGGTCAAGCAGTATCAATACATGTTGCTTGTCTTTGTTTTCCGCCTCAACTGACAACTCACGCAGATGGCGTTCGAACCTGCGGCGATTAAACAGTCCGGTCAGTTCATCGGTGGAATACTCATCCTTGATATGATTGAAACTCGTAAACAGTATGCGATCTATGGCCCTGTCAACAATCGGCTGCACCCGATCCTGCATAACACTGTAGTCACCGCTATCGACAGATTTTGCCAATTCAATATCAGTGACATCCAATGCCTTCAGGCCATTTCCATTCACAAACAGGAAACGGTTTGAGTCGTCGTTTTTCCAAGCCAGAAAAAGCATACGTTCACCTGCATCCACTACCACCCAGGTATCGATCTTGAGGGACTTGACTCTCTCCAATGAAGCCTGATCAATTCCGGCTTCAGCACTGTTAACAGGCTTATCGGCCCCGTCGGTGAAATATCGGCTCATGTATTCTTCATCAACCTCTATTCTCTGCTCACAAAACGGCGCCGCTGCATCGCCCCCCCTGATGAGTGCTGTCTGTAATTCGATCGCAAAGTTCCGGCTCTCTTCGGGATATACGGGATAGTCACGAAACCCCTTTCTGATAAGCGAAATCAGATCGCGAATTCGGCTTTCACTCATCTCGTGCGGTGACGATTGGTTGAGGAAAAGTTTCCCCATTATTTCGATGACACGGGAATAGGCCTTCCAGGCCGTACTCTCTTCACCTTCAATTGCATAGGTCTGCACCAATAGCTTGATCCATCCGAATTGAAACAGTCTTTCTATCGCAATGGATACCGATTTATCCGACAACTGAGTACGTATGTAGCTTAAGACCTCACGCTCCGCCGCAATATACTGCTCATCCTTTTCACAGTGTTCAATTGCAAGCTGACGATTGCGATGAAATTTCTCGAGCTGAGTATGTTTTAGAGCCTCGAGTGCCTGTGTCACTTCAGAAACGCTGGTCAGCTTGTTGCAATCAATAGCATCAAGAAGTTGAGATATCTTCGCCATTTCCCTGATCTGTGCCATTTGATTCCCCATCGTGAGATAGGGGGCCAGGGACTCTATCGTGGCCAGCAGTTGCCTGACGGGATGTTTACTGTTCTCCAGTAACGAGGGATCATTCACTACTTCCTGAATAATCTGAATCTCCATCCGGTTCAGCAGATCCTTCAACTCCGCCGGTACAAGTGGATCATCACGCAGTGAAGAAACCAGTTCCTCCCCGGTAGTGACCGCAGCACTAACCAGTGGATCAAGTTTTTGATTATCGGATGACTGACTCTCCAGTTCATATTCGAGCTGTTTGAGGACTGACGAGCCAAACCTCAGTGGCAGTTTATTGAGGGATTCTATAACCTGGTTTTTATCAATCCTTGCAACATTTGATCCCGGATCGTTCCGGTCAGTATGATGCTTCACATCGAGTAGTGTGGATAGATGTTGTATAACCTTACCCACATTTGGATGGAATATCTTTTTCGCCTGAAGACTTTGATTGGTGCTGACCTGGTATTGTGAAGTGAAATCGATTCCTTTCTCCTTCAGTAGCTCAACGATTTCTTCGTATAGACTATCGAGCCCTTTCAGGACAGTCCCATGAAATACACTCAGTATCAGGTGAAAACAGTTGATTTCCAAATCGAACCTGCCCAATGCATGTTTCAACGCATTGAGCAGACTGATCGGTGAGAGAGGATTGTTCTCATCCTTGATCGTATGTTCTGTCAGATAGGTGAGTGATGTTTCTATGTGGTAGAGGTCACGTGCCAATTCCGTCTCACTCTGCCTGGCTATATCGTTGATTACAACCCAGTGATCGATCTCAACCTTCTCAACCAGTTCAAGTTCCTGGTTAACCTCCGTCGAGGGAGCCCGGGTGACACTAACCAGGCTGACCAACTCATCAAATGACTTTTCTACCTGTCCGAAAAAGGCTTTTGAAATCTCAGTTTGTTCTCTTTCCAGTGCTGTCATCATCAGAATCAGTGTTGATTCCTGTTGACTGCTCTGGGGTTCATTGGCGCGCGCCAGCAAGGCCTCTTTTGACTGAGTGAAAAAAGACCTCAGCAGCGGATTGAGGTAATCGAGCAACCGGCTCTGTAGTGCTTCTATCATTGGCGTCACTGCCGCCTTATCGATAGATGCCTGTTCTATGTGCTTGTTCTCTCGTTGAGACTGAAGATAGGTATATAGCGCCTCGGCTTCCTGATGATCAATTATGCTGCCACCCACTCCATGATCATGTTTATAGACTAAGGAAACACGCACCTGTTTGGAGGCAAAGCTAAGCACCGCATCCATACGATCAGATTCTGCGATGTAACCATCGGGCAGCAGTTCATCCAGCCTCTCGTCATCACACTGCAGATAGATACCACCTTCGGAAAAGTTACAAATCCTGCACTCCTCGAAGGTCTGCCCCCGAAAAGCCAGATCTGCCGACAGATCGATCTCCAGCCGTTGATGCCTTCTACGGTTATTCATTCATTGGTCCGCTGCAAAGGTTACTCCCGGTAAAACAATAACCTTTTGATTTCCAGATTATTCCATTATCGGCGATCGGTTGTAGAGCTTGAAATTATAATGGTGATAATTTGTTAAAAGTGTTAATTCCCGCATAACCCCTGTTAAACACATGTCAGGATGAAATGCAGGGCATATACCGTCTTAAGGACAAGATCACGAACCGATTCATACGCTTAAGAAGCCTTTGAATAATTTAGAGATTTACCATCATACAGATAAAATGCCATTCCAGATCATCATATGTAATTGAATAATAGGAATATAGTTATTTTCAAAAACCTTTTTCCATGCTTTGTAATTGTTATGATCGGTAGAAATCAGCGATTCCTTAGGCCTCATTTATGTCCAGCAATGCAGAAGGATTGTGGCGCAGTAAAGCTGCATAAGCGATGGATAACGCCGCTGGATAGATATAAAGGCTTGGCAGTGACAATCAAATCAGCGATAACAGGCCTCTTAGTTGAAAAAGCGCTGAAACCAGAGAATTCCATCTTCGACCACTGATCCAGAGCGGGCACAAGCTGCCCGGGATGCCGGACCGCTACCACTAATGAAAGGATATTCAAGGACTTGGGGACATCCCTCTCCCAGAAGTCCGGTTTCGGGATCAATCGCGAGCATCTCCACACCCACCGGCAGATTCTGCTGTAATGACGAGACACCTATACCATTCATCAAGCCGGCCCAGATCCGCATGGCACCGCTGGAACCTGTCAATCCAGTCGGTTGGTTGTCATCGCGTCCGACCCAAACGACTGCGGTATGTTTCTGGTCAAATCCGGCAAACCAACTATCGCGTAAATTATCCGTAGTTCCAGTCTTTCCCGCCACGTCCACTTCACCCGGCAACAGCCACTGGAGCGCCTTGCCCGTACCGCTACGGGTCACTTCGTTAAGTGCATGCCGCAGCAAATAGACCGCCCGGCTATCCACCCTTGACTCAACCGTCAGCGGGTATCGCGAGAGTGGCGTACCCTGTGCATCAGTCACGTCACGGATCGATTTCAGGGTAGCGCCATATCCGCCATTCGCCAGTGTCTGGTACATCTGGGTCATCTCCAGGGGCGAGAGGGAGACCGCACCCAGAAGCAGCGACGGATAGGAATGGAGCGGACGGCGTATCCCCAGCCTGTATAGATTGTCGATTACCGATTCAAGTCCGACAGAAAGACCGAGACGGACCGTTGCCTGATTGAACGACTCTGTCAGCGCCTGCTCCAGCGTCACCCCTTCATGACTCTGATTATCATAATTACCAGGGGTCCAGATTTCACCGTTCATTCCCTTGATCTGGATCGGACTGTCATCGAGCGGTGAAAGCAGGTGATAGTCTCCTGACTGAGACAGGGCTGTGAGGTAGACGGCGGGTTTGATCAGTGACCCAACCGGTCGTACCGCATCCAGGGCGCGATTAAAACCTGCGTAGCGCGGGTTTCTGTCTCCCACAACAGCCAACACCTCCCCTGTCTCCGTATCTGCCAGGGTGAGCGCCCCTTGAAGGGTGCCGGCTTGGATGCCCTGTTTACGCTCCAATTCACTTAGCTGCTGTGACAATGCCTGTTCGCCACGCTGCTGGAACCAGGGATCAAGAGTGGAGAAAATTCTTAAACCACCGGCACTTAAATCCTCCTCTTGATAATCTCTGCGTAACTGGCGTTTGACCAGATCCATAAATGCCGGACTACCTGAGCTGTGCAGGCTGCCCTGCTCTACCCCCAAGGGCTGGCCCCTTGCCGAATCTGCCTGTTGCGGACTGATCACACCCTGGTCCGCCATCAGCTGCAGGACCAGACCCCGTCTCTTTTTTGCCTGCTCCGGGTGACGTCTCGGATCATAGGCCGAAGGCCCTCTGACCAGGGTGACTAGCAGCGCCATGCGAGGCAGGTCCAACTCATGCAAGGGTCGATTGAAGTAGAAACGACTGGCCAGGGCAAAGCCATGAATTGCCTTTCCCCCTTGCTGTCCCAGATAGACCTCATTTGCATAGGCTTCAAGAATCTCATCCTTGCTGTATCGCATATCCAGTATCAGAGCCATCGCGATTTCATTGATCTTTCGCCACAGAGTACGTTCCAGGCTGAGGAAGTAGTTCTTCACCAACTGCTGCGTCAGTGTACTGCCACCCTGCACCACACGCTTCGCGGCCAGGTTGGCCCACAGCGCACGCCCGATCGCCATCAGATCGATGCCGATATGCTGATAGAAGCTGCGATCCTCCACCGCAATCAAGCCCGCCACCAGTAAATCAGGCAGCTCCTCTCGTATCAGCAGAATACGGTCTTCACCTTGCGTCGAGGAGAGACTGCCGATGAGTCTCGGCTCAATACGATAGTAACCGATCGGATCTCCGTTACTCGCCCGCTTCAAGGTACGCACAACCTGCTTATCCAGAACAACTTCCAGATAGTCGCTTGGACGATCGATATCGGGAAAATGAAACGGGCGCGTGCGTATAAGATAGCGTCCGCGATAGCTGGAGTACTCTCCGGGCCGATCAGGATGTTTAACCCGTCGATATCCCAGTCCGTCGAGCGTCTGTTGCAGATGGCTGGTAGCCAAATAGGCACCCGGATAGAGGTCCAGGGTTCGGCTGTATACCTTGGCGGGCACATCCCAGCGACGTCCCTGAAAACGATTTTGCACGACCTGGTCGAGATAGAGGAGATATAGAATTACCGCCAAGAGAAGAGTGACTATCCCAAGCAAAAACCATCGCTTCCATCTTTGATTTCTACTGCGATTGGACTTGCTTATTCCCCGTTTTGCACGCTTCTTCGTCATACTCGTTTACAGTTCTATAGACCGAATCCAATCGCTCGTAATCTGATGAGGGCGGCCAACTGACTATTACGTAATCTATTGGAGACTACCCCGGTATGCCGCATCCTCATGCTTTAAATTCCTAAAATCTCAATACGTGAATCAAGTCTCAAAAATCTTGGCCGCTATGTTGATTTGAAATGTACATGATAGCAGGGAGTTGAAACCAGATGCGATCCGTAGTTCCGATTATAAATTGGCTGTTGACAATCACACTCATCGCGATTGCCACAATGCTGATGGGTCAGAATGCAATGGCGAATGACATGGAAGAGGATATAAAACTGCGTAAAAGTCTTGAAAGCCGCATTGAAGCGATAGCAAACAACGGCAAACTGTACAAACAGATGGTCAAGGAGGGGCGTGAAAGGACAATATTATGCAATTCCTGCCACGGTAAAGACGGTATAGCAGTACAACCGCTTGCGCCTAACCTGGCCGGACAGAATCCGGTCTATCTCGTTGATCAGTTCCAGCGTTTTGGCGATGGCAGGCGTAATGATTATCTGATGAGCAATCTGGCCAAAACCTTCAGCTTCGAAGACAAGATAAAGATCGCTCTCTACTATGGAGACATGGAAATGAAACCCTCAGGCGGTGGCAACAGCTCGCTGCTTGACGAAGGTAAAAAGATCTTTAAGGATGCCTGCGTCAAATGTCATGGTGAAAATGGACGCGGCCAGGAAGGTTATGCCCGTCTTGCCGGTCAACGCCATGACTATGTTGTTAAAATGCTGAAAGAGTTTCGCGACCGTACCGGCAAGCGAACCAATGTCTGGATGTCCGGTGTTGCAATACGCCTTAGCGACAGAGATATGGATGCGGTGGCAACCTACCTGGCGAACTTGAAATAGGTCCGGTTCATATCCATGAATGGGCTAAGCTTCAGCCATGCCCTATTTGTTTGATGCTTCTCTGCAATCATAGGCACACTTAAACCTCTTTTCCGTCAATGGGAACTGTACAAGACGCAGTTTAAGATAGGCATATAACTCCCCCAGCCAGGCAGGTCCGTTCTCTGTCACCATTATCTCCCTTTGGCGGAAATCATACGGGACGATGAGTACAGCTGAGTGTTCCAAACCCACTTTTGCAACCAGCTTGAAAAGCTCTTCGATATAGCGATTGCCGATTGCCAGACAACCCGCTGACCAAGCACTGCCATGAATAAAGATATTCGAGCCCGGTGCCACCCGGCCCTCTCTGGTCGCATTCAGCCAATCAAACCCGTTCGGATAGTTGAGTTTCATCGACAGATGGAAATGACTATTGGGATTGAGCTCGGTAATGCGATAGAAACCTTCCGGTACCTGCTTATCCCCTTCACGCAGCTTGGGTCCCACACCGCCGCTGGCCGCGAAAATGGCATAGTCGTGGATAAACTGCCACTCATCGTGCTGAAAAGCCCACAACTCGAGTCGCCGACTCTCTTTCAATGCAATCAGCTGGATCCGTTGAGGCGGGTATTCGACTCCGGCCTGTTCAAAACGTGTTTTCAGACGCCGCTCGACACCGACACTCAAATGGTCCAGCGCTGCTTCGAGCTCGGAATCCTGAGAGGCCCAGGCACTGTTCAACATCAGCACAAGCAGCAGCAGGAGCTTTCTCATGCCTGACCCTGCCTCGCCAGTACGCGCTCTACCCATCTGCCATAAATAAGATCGGAGATTTTATGCAACGTCTCAATCCGCTGGTCAATTGAGGTCAGTATAGCCTCTGCTGACTGACTACAATCCGAATCGAGCAACAGATCGCTTCCATATCGCTCTATCCAGTTCTCTACCATTTCCCGGGTCATCTCGAGATGAAACTGCATCCCCAAATGATCGCCCATGACAAATCCCTGCTGATCAAAACAGTTGCTTTTCAACAGATGCCTGCTTTGCGCTGGTAGCGTGTAGGTGTCCGCATGCCAATGAAAGGCAGTGAACTGTTCCGGGATATCCCATAACCAACCGTCATTGCCATGTTCGACCAGCGTATTTACGGGATGCCAGCCAATCTCCATTCCCCTGCCACGGGTTATCTCGCCTCCCAGCGCCCGACTCATAAGCTGAGCACCGAAACAGACCCCCATTACGGGTATATCGAGATCGAAGGCCTTGCGGATCAACTGAAGTTCCCCATCAATCCAGGGCAACTGATCGTTGACGCTGACACCGGCCCCCATAAAGACCAACGCGGAGACATCATGCGTCTTTTGCGGGATGGGATGATCCTCATCAATGCAGACCATCTCCCAGGGGATGGAGCGTGCCTGCAGATAATCACCCAGATAGCCGGGGTGCTGACAGACGAGATGGCGAAAAATCCGGATAGGCTTCATTCAGACTTCTAATTATGTAGTGACTCAACATCGATTCTAACCCGAATGTCTGTCTCGATTCAGCTTCTGCCCATACCAGATAACGTGACTCGCCACCTGGTAGAAGGCCATCAAAAGGATAGCAGGTCACCAGTAGCAATCCGTGCCCCCCCTGATTGGACATCAACCATTTCTCCTGCTGATGAACAATTGCAGTAGCGGCGACACGATAGATAACTTTACCGGTACCCGGGGTATCCACAACCAAGCGGTCTCCATGCCTCAATTCCTTGAGAAAGTGGAAGTGAGTATCCCTGTGACCGGCTATGAGGCTTGCTCCAGCGTTACCCGGCCGAGCTGTCTGCATGGCCCAACCCGGCCCGAATGCCAGCGTACGGCCGCTGACACCCGCCAGGATATAGCGTTCGACACCCAGCCTGGGCACCTCCAGTCGAGCTACCGGCCAGGTATCGGCCCAGGGCCAGGGAGGGATGTTATCTTCATGAGAGACTGTCTCATCCCAGGCAGCCGCAATCAGTCCCTCCGCCAGCCAGGCCTTTGCCTCAATCCACATCCCCTCTGCAAGCAGGTAAAAAGCGAGCAGAAACAGCGCCTGAGACAATCGGGTGATGGTCAGAACATTACTGATCAAGGTCTTCATTCAACCAATAGTGAACCTGACCGCCCCCTGGTCTTGAATCGTCCAAGTACGATCCAGAACAGCAGCAGCACGCTCCCTGCACATAACAGCAGCGGGGCTGGTGATGCGGTTTGCGGTAACCGACCGAAGACCGACTCGGCATGCCAACCAGCAGGCAGGTTGACCGGCATCATACCCCCCACCATGCCTTCGCTATGGGGACGGGCAACCGGCTTTTCCACCGCCACAAGACTTGTATAGGGGGAGACGATCTGATGTTTCAACGCCAGGTCGACCACACGCTGTCGTTTCATCTCCTCAGCCAGTTCATTGTCCGGCATTGCCATCAGACCTGCTATGCGCTGCCTGGCCCAGAGGGTGTGGATACCCGTCGCCCGTCCATTGGCCTGTATCTCAACGCTCTGTTTCCAGGTCTTATTGCCTCTTCTGCCTTCGAGGGCCAAACTGCCATTAAGCCGTTCCCCTTTAAGGGATATCATCAATGGCTCGCTCAAATAGAGGTCAGGCAATCGTTGCGGTTCCACATCAATATTACCCGGACCCTGCCACATAACACTGATATGACTCATGGCAGGAGACCCGAGTTTCTCAAACAGGCCCTGCATTCGACTTGCCACTTCATTCAAATCACCGATATAGGTAAAACTACCGCGTCCAAATTTTGCGGCACGTTGCATGAAGAGCGTATTCGGCGCCGATCCGATACCCACTGTGAAGAGACGGCTTGCACCCAAGCGTTGACGTATCAGGTCGAACAATGCCTGCTCATTCCCGACACTGCCATCGGTGAGAAACACTATCTGGCGTAGCCGAGTCTCTTCATTCCTGTTGTTTAGGGCTTTCTCAAGTGCCGGGTACATCTCCGTACCACCCTCCGCGTGCATGGAGTCGATGAAGCGGAATGCCCGACTCCGTGTGGATTCGCTGGCCGGCCGCGGTGAGGAAAACAGCATCCGACTGCGATTATTGAAACCGATCAGGTTGAATCGGTCTGTCGGTTGCAGACCGGCTATTGAGAGTCTCAGGGCAGCCTTCGCCTGTTCCATCGATGGGCCATGCATCGAACCTGAATGATCGACCACGAATATTACGTCACGATTCAGCCCCGTTTCGTAGTGTTCCGGTGCAGGAGGCAGAATCATCAGCAGCGCATACTCTTCATCCTGCCATCGATCGGTGAACAGCACGCTCCTCGGCGCGAAACCCGGCTGAAGTCGCCAACTCAACAGGAAATCCCTGTCTGCGGGCACTTCCCCATCGCCTAGCCGCAGATGAACCACACCCTCACCGTCCACCCTTTCCAACATCGGGTGGTAGTGGCTGGTGACGGCCTGCAGTGGCAGACCCGCATCGAGTCTTACCCTCAGGGAAACCGGATTGATCGATCCATTGCGGGGGTCCATGACCGGCGGTGTGATCTGGCTTGCATCCTCGACCTGATCGGTATCCAATGCCCACCCGGTATGGGTGTGAGCTGTCGGGGTGTCTGACGAAAGCGGCTTGCCGGGTATATATCGTGGGGCGATCACCAACGGCAGGCGCAGTTCAAAACGGCGCTCCATATAACGAGCCTGTTGTTGAAATTCGATCACGATCCGAATCTCTTCGCCGGGGGCTATATTGCTTAGGGAAGCAGAGAACATATTGGCCCGCTGCTGTTTCAGGAGACTTGCACGTTGACCGTTATCACGGGCCTTCCGATAGATCTTTATTGCCTTTCCTTTCTCCTCGATCCGCCCCTCGATAACCCGTTCACCAATCTGCATCTGAAGCCGCTCGACTGCCGATGTTTCAGGTAGTGGAAACTGATAAACACCCTCCATCCACGATTGGCTGGGATTCTTAAAAAGGTGCTCAACACGAATCCTGGCCAGCATACCGGTAACATCAATCTGGACATCGCTTTTTAACATCGGAGCCTGCTGCAGCAATTGACCATCTAATGATCTCAGCTGTAACTCGGCGGCCGCCTTATGCAGGCCGTCAGCCGCAGCATCACTCCAACCAAAAACCAGTAAAATCAATAATAATCCACCGGATAATCCGGTAAATACCGCTGCCAGCAACGTCAATACCAGATCACGAATAAATATCCTGTTGCTGAAGCAGTCGGCTCTCCCTTCCCCTGCCGAGGTATTAACAGCGTTTTTTTGCAGCACACCGCACCTCCCCTC
The DNA here is from genome assembly GCF_964212655.1 of Candidatus Thiodiazotropha sp. LNASS1. NCBI lineage: Bacteria > Pseudomonadati > Pseudomonadota > Gammaproteobacteria > Chromatiales > Sedimenticolaceae > Candidatus Thiodiazotropha > Candidatus Thiodiazotropha sp. LNASS1. The sequence goes on from NZ_OZ156465.1 coordinate 1,745,843, forward strand.
TGATCCGCGACTGCCGAGGTGGGATTACCGATCCGACAGGCACCCAACGGAAACTATTGCCGGTGGGTTTCTCTGGAGAGCTGTAGAAAAACTCTTCACTCAGGGGCTGCCGACGGAACCTCATGACTCTTCGCCCTTGACCAAAGTAAGCTGGACCATTCTGTCGTATGCCATTCCCTCAAGATCCTGTATGGGATAGCGTGCTTCCGCCTTACCGACATAGTGGACTTCCATCCGATCTTCCGGTAATCCCGAATCCACCAACAGATTGGCGACGGCATCCGCCCTTTGTTTGCTGAGGGCCTTGTTATAGTCGTCACTTCCCCTCGCATCGGTGCCTGCACGAATCTGCAGCTTCAACCCAGGGAAGGCCTGCAACATGACAACCAGGGCTTTAAGTTGGTCGCCGATCCCTGCTTCAATCTCGGCACTGTCACTACGAAATCCAAGGCAAAATGTATACCCCTGCTGCATTGCCTCGACTCTGGTAGATTGCAATGCTCGCTGCCGCTGATACAGCGCCTGGTGTTCTGCGGCAGCCAACTGTTCTCTCTGCTGCATGATCTGGACCGCCGACAATTCTGAGTCCATTGCATCGACCTGATCTTTCCGCACCGCCAGTTCTCCGGCCATCGCACCACCGGTCAGACCCAAAACAACCCCAGGCGCCCCACCGAGGAGAGTACCCACCACCACCCCGATCATGGAGCCGGTGAATACACCTTTTTCCACCTTTTGGTCCCGCGCTTGCGCCACCAGCGGGGATTGAAACAGAACACTGAAAATTGCCATTGCCACTAACGTTTTCTTCATTTTCTGAACCTCTTAATGTTGACCCAGCGTGCCCTCCTTGGCGAACCCGTCCACTCCTGTGCTGCGCCGGTTTACGGTACTACCGACAACAATTCCAGTTCAGTCAGATGGCAATTTGCTCACCAAAATGGGGCCGGATGGAGGCAGAAAGTGGCGACAATCTGTCAACCTGAGAGTAGTATTGCAGTGAGTGGTGGGAATTAACCAATGGACAGTTGTGTTTTGAGCTAAAGTAATTATTTATGGATGCCGCAAAGCTGTAGGTAAACGCAAGGAATCTCCCGTAATCAAGAATGAAAACTGCCTACTTCGCATTTTTTCTCGGATTGATGATATGTTTCAGCGAAACGGCACACTCGGTCGACCTCGTCATCAATCTTGACGTCACCCAAGAGACGCTTTCACGCCATACCTTGCGCTCCATATTCAGCATGCGCAAAACCCAATGGTCGGATGGCAAACCGATTCATGTCTTCGTGATGGGCGACAAGAGTAATCTGCATAGGCGCTTCACCAAACAACTGCTTGGCCTGTTTCCCCATCAATTACGCCGTGCCTGGAACAGACAGATCTACTCCGGTATGGGGCAGGCGCCCATCAGAGTGGGATCCGAGAGGGAGATGCGGATAAAAGTTGCAAATACTCCCGGGGCAATTGGCTATCTTTCTGAAGGATATACTAATGAGCATGTACGGACGATCAGAATTGAAAAGTAGCCGGACTGTATATCTGTTCGCACTGTTCTGCGTGCTTGGCTGGGAATCATCGGCTGCCGAAACTGACGTATTTGAAGGTATGTTCCAAATCCATGGTTTTTTAACCCAAGCCTATGTCAAGACAACTGAAAATCAATTTTTCGGTGACAGTCAAGACGGTAGTTTTGATTTTCGCGAATTGGGTATCAACGCATCCTATCGGATGTCACCAAAGATAATGCTGGCAGCACAGATACTCTCCCGTAAAGCCGGTGAAATGTATGATGGCTCTCTCGACTTGGACTATGCGCATTTCGATTACACCCTTCATATGAACGAAGATGATCGTATCGGCTTTGTACTTGGTCGCAGTAAAAATACCTTCGGATTCTATAACGACACTCGTGATGTGGCTGCAACCCGTCCAGGTATATTTATGCCCCAGGCTATATACTGGGACCGGGTACGAAACATGGTACTCTCAAGTGACGGAGGACAGCTGTATGGCGAAACCCAATCAGAGACCCACCTTTTTCAGTTGAGGCTGATCGGTGGTACAACTCCCATCGATGAAAATGTCGAGAACACCTATCTCAACCCGAACCTGAACCCGAAAATGGACAATGATGGCATCACACTGGGAGGGAGATTGCTTTACGAATGGGATGGGGGGCGCTTCAGACTGGCTTTTAGCACTGCTTCGTTGACGCTGGATGCAAAGACGGACCTGTTCCCACCCGGTAAGATCAAGATCGATTATCGGGTATTATCCGCACAATATAATAACGGTCCTTGGAGTCTCACCATGGAATACATGGAAGAACCGATTGATTATAAGGATTTCAACGGCCTGCTGGACGTGGCAGATACAACCGTGGATGGCTATTATTTTCAAGGCAACTATCGTCTTGATGCAGATTGGGAGCTTTTTGCCCGCTATGAGGAGAGCCACTATAACAAACACGATAAAGAGGGTAAGAAAAGCAGCGCCATACTTGGCCCTCCGGAGCATACATTTTTCAGTGAATTATGGACACTGGGGATACTCTGGGAACCTACTGAACAGCTGATGCTACGCGCAGAGTTCAGTCAGATCGAGGGCGCGATTTTCCTTTCCAACCTGGAAAATACACCCGGCACCACTGAACGGGACTGGAATCTGTTTTCCTTGCTTGCCTCATACAGTTTCTGAACAATCACCATGGATTCAATCAAAAACAAGCCTGAACAGGATCGCGGTAACGCACAATCCGACAAGGGTTTATTTCTCAGCCTTAAATGGAAGGTGGTACTACTGTTCAGTCTGGTTCTATTTATCATCAATGCCGGCCTGGCCGGCATGGGCTATCTGCAACAGCGCAAGTTATTCGATACCTATCAAGCACAGATACTTGACCAACATCACCGACAGGTCAGGTCACTTCTGGAATCCAGCATTTATAGACTGGAGCAGATAGCTTTGATGATTCCCGCATTGTCTGAAGCCGTGACAACTTCTAAAAAGTTAGCCTTAACGGAGAAACTGGAAAGATTTTTCAGGCACAGCGAGACGACACTGCAAATTGACTGGGGGCTTGAAGAAGCAGCCTATTACAGTAGTGACAACAAACTGCAATTCAACTGGCAGACCGGTGCACTTGATGACTCATTTTTAGAACTGGTCAAATCAGTCAATCGTCTTGAAATACCTTCCAACACTATTTACTGCGATATCCGTTGCAGTCAATATGTTGCCGTACCTCTGTTGGACAGAGGCCAGCATGCGGGCGTATTGCTGGTAGGACAATCATTGGCTGACGTGATTATAGATTTCAATGAACTTGCAAAAGCTGACGTAGCCATCGTAAGCCGCCCAAAACAACATGAACAGTTACAAGGCAGAAATCGCTACCTGACCAACTGGCAGCGATACATAATCGCGTCAAGTAATTTAGACCGTTTGATACCCCTTTTGCAGTCTACTGCCGACGCAATCGAAATGGAAAAACTGTTACATAACAGATACACAACGATTTCGGATGGAGATCATTTTGCTTTAAGTTTGATTCCCGTGAGCAGTGACATATCCGTATTTTCTGCTGACTTCATAATAGCCAGCAACATTACTCCGGTTGTCAATCAAATCCAGCAGGCGACCACTCAATCAGTGATTATCGGCATTATCGGCTTCTCAGTATCCGAACTGCTATTGGCACTGTTCCTCTGGCAGCCTATGAAGCGACTGTTGATGATTTCTGACAGTCTGCCTCTACTGGCCAAAAATGCATTTCGTGAAGTAAGAGACAAACTCTCTGTCAAGCATCCGGATCGATATAGGGACGAGATTGACATTGCCGGCGAATCAGCCATCCAACTGACGTACACTCTGGAAAGACTTCATAACGAGATCAAAACCAACACTGACAATCTTATAAAACGCGGCGAAGAGTTAGCGGTAGAACGTGACTTTCTCAATACCATAATGAACAGCGCTCAGGCGATCATCCTGACACAGAACTGCAATGGCGCCATACTCACCATCAATACCGAAGGGGGAGACTTCATCGGGATCAGGAATTATGAGCGCGGTACCCGCCATTTCTGTGATCTCTTTATGAATGTTGAGGATATTAAAGAGATGAAACATGTTATGTTGCGACTGCGTGACGGCATGATCAGCTCATATCAACACGATGCGGGCTCTCTATCTGCAGATGGTCGAAACAGAACCATTTCCTGGGTTCACTCTCCATTGACGGGTATAAACGATGACAATGAACCCGTCATACTCTCAGTGGGGCTGGACATTACAGATCGAGAGGTTGCCGAACAACGACTTGCCTGGATGGCCAGTCATGACCCCTTGACCGAACTCTATAATCGGCGCAACTTTCAGGTCGAATTCGATAAAATACTGACTCTCGCGGAACGTTATCACCATAGTACGGCATTGATCTTTTTCGATCTTGACCAATTCAAATACATTAATGACACAAGTGGTCACCAGGCCGGCGACGCCCTATTACAGATCGTTGCCAAAAAGCTGCGGGAAATCACCCGCAGTACCGAACTGCTCGCTCGCCTGGGTGGAGATGAATTCGCCATAGTAATACCTGAAACCGATATACCGGGCGCAACACAATTCGCTGACAAGCTGTTGTCTGAGCTGAAGCAGATCACGATACCGCTGAAAGGCCATAGTCATCGCATATCAGCAAGCATCGGCATCGTCACTTATCCAGAACATGGTAGCAATTCCGATCAGTTATTGTCGAACGCCGACCTTGCCATGTATCAAGCAAAGGAATCCGGCAGAGATCAATGGCATATCTTCTCCAGCCAAGATCAAACTCACGAGGAGATGAAAGCACGCGTAACCTGGAAAGACAAGATTGAGCAAGCCTTGGCTAAAGACAACTTTATTCTGTTTTACCAGCCCATCATGGAGATAGCAAATGGCACTATCTCTCACTACGAAGTTTTGATCAGGATGATCGAGAGTGATGGCACTCTTGCACTACCAAGTGAATTTATCCCTGTTGCTGAACGGACAGGACTGATTCATCAGATCAACCATTATGTATTACGCACATCGATTCAACGATTGTCCAGCCTGAACAAGGCAAGTCATGACATCACTCTCTCGATCAATCTTTCCGGGCGTGTTATTGATGACCCAGAACTGCTCACACAACTGACACATCTTCTTAACTCCAGTGGCATCAATCCGGAACGACTGGTTTTTGAGCTGACGGAGACAGCGGCACTCGCCGATGTCAACGCGGCGATCGATTTAATGAGTGAACTTCAGGCGCTTGGCTGCCGCTTTGCCCTGGATGACTTCGGAGTCGGGTTCTCATCATTTTACTATCTCAGAGAACTACCATTGGATATAGTCAAGATCGATGGCTCATTCATTAAGAACCTGACCACGAGCACCAAGGATCAGGTTTTCGTCAAGGCTCTGACCGAAATGGCGAGCGCACTCGGTAAGGATACAGTCGCTGAATTCGTTGAGGATGAGGCAACGCTTAAACTATTGACAGAGCTTGGTGTCGCTTATGCCCAAGGATATTACATTGGCAGGCCATCCCCGGAAATCCCTGTCACTACCACACTGCCTTCATCGATATCTATATGATCCAATCCCTCTGGCTCTCCTGATTCTTATATGTTTTGAAAAAAGCCGCCATGGTGATAAAAATGGGTTGATACCTTGAGTGTTTCACTCATTCCAATAAAACGTTCATAATCCCCATATCTGAGAACTGAGTATACAGGATGATTGATCAACGTGGTTAGAAAGCAGATAGCCATCATTGAGGATGAACAGGTTATTAGGGAAAACTATATTGACTACCTAAGCCGGCAGGGTTATTCGGCAACTGGTTATGCCACGCGTCAGGAGGCTCTGACAGCGTTCAACAAACGCTTGCCAGACCTTGTCATCCTCGATATCGGGCTGGCGGATGACATTGATGGAGGATTCGAGCTATGTCGCGAACTGCGCAACCGGTCTAATACCCTGCCAATCATCTTTCTGACTGCACGCGACAGCGATTTCGACAGTGTTTCAGGCCTCAGACTCGGCGCTGACGACTATCTCACTAAAGATATCAGTCTTCCTCATCTGATTGCCCGGATAGGCGCACTGTTCCGCCGTATCGACGCCATGCAACAAGAACAGCCGAGCGAATCTCAGCTGATTCGGGGCGATCTGCAACTTGATCGTGACCGGCTCACAGCACACTGGAAACAGAACCCGGTCAACCTCACAGTCACCGAATTCTGGATGCTGCATGCCCTGGTCCGTCATCCCGGTCATGTTCGAAGCCGGGATCAATTGATGGAGGAGGCCCATATCTATGTTGACAGTGCCAGTATCACAACCCATATCAAGCGTATTCGGCGAAAATTCCAGCTGGTGGACAGTGACTTCAGCCTTATTGAATCGGTCTATGGTGCCGGCTACCGCTGGACCCAATAGCGCCACCGCAGAACCGGCGTCGATATCGATCTGTCGAATGCAACGAGAAAAAGCAATCGGTTCACCGTGACACCAGTATGGTATTCAGATGCCTCAAAAGATGAATCTGCCTTTCACCCAAACACTACGATTCAAACTGCTGCTTGCATCATTCAGTCTGATTCTGATTCCTTGGGCAGGCTACCACTATTTGTTTGAAATGGAGGCTTCGCTTCGCCAGGCACAAGAGGCCTTACTACTTAACAGGGCCGAAATTGTAGCCAATATGCTTGCAACAAACAGCAACAACTGGCTGACTGGCACGACCTCAGAAAAGGTGATGCATAATAATTCCCTCTATGTTCATCCGCTCGCCAACTCCCCAGACCTTGATGGCTATGATGAAGATTGGCTTAGCCTGAAATCTCAATCCCGCCAGTTCAGGGCCAGTGCGACAACCCCTGATGCAGTCAGTTTTGAGTGGCTTGCAGGATTTCAAGGCGAATATATTTATCTGATGATTGAGGTCAGGGATCAGACCTTGATCTATCCTCAGTCGGAGCGGATCCTGAGTGTCGGTGATCACCTGATACTCGCGCTCCCGGGTCCATCAGGAGAGAGCAGAAAATACCGCCTTGGCACCCCGGCTCCAGGCTGGGTCAACGTGGTTGAGTACGAAAACAACCGCCAACAGACAGCCATCCGGGGTGAATGGCAGGAAACTGCCCATGGTTACCGGGTTGAACTGCAGATACCCCGCTTAATGACTGACGGACATCTCTCCCTGGCAGTCGTCGACATCGATATACCCCAAGCAAAACCCGTTGGGATTGCCTCCACTTCAGGTTGGAATAGCAACCAAAACCTCTCCCGGCTGGTCATGCCTACCATTCAGGTAGACAGGCTTCTATATGGTCTGGAAGAGAAAAATCACCGTTACACGATTCTTAACAGACAGCGTCAGGTTATAGGAAGGTATGGATCGATTCAAACGTTCATCAAAACGAATCACACCCTGTTAAGTCGTCTGATCTCTTTACTCTCGCCCTCTGCGGAAGAGGCAGGGTTAGACGCCAGGGAGGGTATGGGAAAACTGGATGGCCCGGAGATTCGTCGATCACTCTCGGGTGAAGGGGCGATCTATCGATATAACATCACCGGTTCGAAGTCAATGATCCTCTCAGCTGCGCATCCGATTGAAATTGATCAAAATACTGTTGGCACAGTGGTTGTTGAACAGAGCACTCAAATGATACTGCTGTTACAACAGAGTGCACTCGAGCGACTATTTCTCATAAGCCTGATACTGTTCATCATCACAGGAGGATCACTGCTCTTATTCGCCTCCTCCCTGACTCGCCGTATCACCCGACTCAGCCATAAATACAACCGGGCTGTCAGTCCGGATGGCCGGATCATAGAAGAGGTCCAATCAGGCAAAGACAAGGATGAACTGGGTGAACTTGATCGGAGTTTCAGTGCCGTACTAAAGCGTTCTGTCGCATATACAGGCTATCTTGAATCCATGGCAGCGAGACTAACCCATGAATTCCGTACCCCATTGACTATGGTTCAGGGCTCTTTGGAGAACCTCCAAAATGATAGTGACACTTTCCAGAAATCACCCTATATCGAACGAGCGCTTGATGGTACACGAAGACTCAATTTAATACTCACACGCATACGCGAGGCCACTCGACTAGAACAATCACTACAGAACAGTGAAAAAGAGAAAGTCGATATCACTGCCTTTTGTAAATCCCTGTGTGACGGTTACGCTATTACCTACCGGTATATTGATTTTGAGTGCCGTGTACCGGCCTATCCCATTTGGATCCATATATCTCCAGACCTGATCAGTCAGGCAATGGATAAACTGATCAGCAATGCTATCGATTTCCACCAACCGAATACCGCCATACAGATCATACTGGACGACACGAACAGCAAAGCGCTCGACATTAAAATTAGGAATCTAGGTCCACAGCTTGCCGAAAGTGATATACCCAAACTATTTCACAATATGGAATCGAGAAGAAAAGGCAACGATAACCAGATCCATCTCGGTATAGGGCTTTATCTAGTACGCTTGATAGCTGAGTTTCACCGAGGGGATGCATGGATGAACAACGAAACTGACGGTGTCTGTTTTGCAATCACCCTTCCATATACAATTTAGTGCCCCGATTGCAATCGAGATGGTGGAATTGACAGTAAGAACGCATGCACTGAACAGATGTCAAAAATATTGTAAATTCCGCTAGGGCTATCATCCTGTCATGCCCTATTGGAAGCAACGGGAGTTAATATTATGAATATCCAGCTGATCACAGATTTCTTTATGTGGTGCACACTCATCAATGGCGGTCTGCTGATTCTGTGGACACTGTTTATTCTTTTTGCACCTGAACTGGTTTACAAAACGCAGAGTCGCTGGATTGCAATCTCCAGAGCGAATTTTGATCTGCTGATCTATCTTTTCCTGGGTATTTTTAAGCTCTTCTTTATTTTCTTTAACCTGATTCCATTCCTCGCACTGCTGATCATCGGTTGATCATGGCCGTCGAGCGTAGTGAGCAGAGATACTGGGTTTACCAAATACGCCTTGAGAAACGAGTAAGTTCATTCAGCCTGCCGCCGGTACATCGATGTGTTTTACCAGAAAATCGGTGAATGTTGCCGCTGCCATCGGCCGTCCGATGTAGAAACCCTGGGCATAGTCACAGCCACTCTTGTGCAGAAACTGCCATTGCGCCTTGGTCTCCACACCTTCCGCCACCACCTTGAGGCCAAGGTGGTGGGCCATGGCGATGATTGCCTCACAGAGCGCTGCGTCTTCAGTGTCTGTGGTTACATCGCGTACAAATGATCGATCGATCTTGATCTTGTCCACAGGAAAACGCTTCAAATAGCTCAGTGACGAGTAGCCGGTCCCAAAATCGTCAATGGAGATGCCGATGCCCTCCTCACGTAACGCCCCTAAACGCGCACCAGGTTTCCGGTGTTCGTCCAGAAAGACACTCTCGGTAATCTCAAGGAAGAGCCTGGATGAGAGATGCGGCTGGTGCTTCATCAGATCAAGCATCTTTTCCAGAAAACCCTCAAACTGGAATTGGACAGTGGAAACATTGACCGAGAGCAATTCCATCTTCAACCCTGCCCGGTCCCAAAGCTTTAGATCCAACGCAGCCTGCTGCAGTACCCAATCGCCAATGGGCACAATCAGACCGCTCTCTTCAGCCACCGGTATAAATTGATCCGGCCCCACACGACCCTGGTCGGGCGATCCCCATCGGATCAAGGCCTCAGCGCCCACAATCTGACCATCAGCGATATCCACAATGGGTTGGTAGTGGAGTTGAAACTCATTTCCGCGTAGAGCGTTACGCAGGGCTGCACCCAGTGAGACCCGCCCCTCCGCCACTTTATTCATCTCCCAGGTGAAGAAACGGTAGGTATTGCGTCCCTCAGCCTTGGCCTGATACATGGCAGTGTCCGCATTCTGCAACAGCATGCCTGTGTCACTGCCATCTTGAGGATAGAGCGTAATACCGATACTGGCGGAAACATGGGTCTCCTGTCCACCAAGGTCGAACGGCCGTGACAACTCGGTCAGTATGGAGCTAGCCACCCTGGCAACAGCCTGCCCCTCACTGATAATGGGTAAGATAACCGTAAACTCGTCACCACCCAGTCTGGATACCGTATCCATCTCTCTGACACACAGCCGCAGCCGCCGCGCCGCCTCCTGCAGCAGTTGGTCGCCTGTAGCATGTCCCAGGGCATCGTTGACATACTTGAAACGATCAAGATCGATAAAGAGCAGTGCAAGAATGGAGTGTTGCCGCCGGGCAAAGGCCAGAGCCCGACCCAGCCTGTCCAGGAAGAGATTCCGGTTTGAGAGGCCGGTTAGCGAGTCAAAATTAGCCTGCTGCCAGATCTGATCCTCATAGTCCTTGCGCTCCCGGAACCGCTGGCGACTGCGCCTGCCGTAAAAACCGATGGCACCGACACCCGACAGCCAGATCAGCCCCAGGCCCAGCTTGATCTCCCGCTTTTGCCCGGCATTCGAGGCGAAGTATTCTTTCATCGGAACGGATATACCTACACCCCCTCGTATATCCCCCACCTGATACCCCTGATTATGGTGGCATTTTAGACAACCCGCCTGTGCCTCCATGGGACGTATCAAGCGCAGGTAGGGCTCGCCGTTGATATCGGTGAGCTCGAACTGTTCCTTCTCTCCGCGCTCGAAAGATTCCAGGGCCGCCCGCTCCCACTCGTCCGGCGCATTTTCCGGATTGAGAGGCTTGATGCTGGTGATTCTCCCTTTGACCCCATAGAGTTCAGCATAATCCTCCATCATCTGGCGCAGCATATAAGCGGGATTCAGTAACGTCAGCTGGCGGCCGGAGGGGGTTACCAGATCACGCTCAGGGATGTGGTCCAGGAGGGGGCTGGGTTGCGTACGCTCAGTCACAGGCACGTAGACCCCTCCATGGGTGGTTGCCCAGACACGAAAGGCCTGGTCCTTGTTGAAGTTGTCGATCGCCTCCTGACGAGCCAGCTCCAACATCTCGGCATCCTCATTGCTCATCGCCCATAGGAGCAGAAACAGTACCAGTAGTGTCCAACCGAAAAAGGCCACCCATAGCTGAATCCGCAACCTGGCTTCATCGCTTTGGACGAGAGGGATCGATTGATTCATGGACTTCCTAATCCACCTTGGGTTATTTCAATAATGATCCTGGATAAACACTGACTTTATCGGCAGATATTCAGTAAAACTTAACGTGAACAGAACATGTCCACTTAGTCACAGAGGGAAATCAGACAACTCTGTGCACCCAACCGATTCGGCCACACGGGATCGAATATGAAACCATGGGTTATCTGGTGCTAGGTGTCTGTTTTAATGCTATTTAATGATCTGTGGATATAGACCTTCGCTAGCGTTACTCTGTGTCATATCGACTCGGTTCGCTACGCTCAACGGCTTAATGACATGGCAGGCATTTTTATCAGTTATCGACGGGACGACAGCCAGGGGTTTGCCGGCCGGCTGGCGGACGACCTGACCGAGATATTGGGCTCCGACCTGGTATTTCGCGATGTGGAGATCCCGGTCGGCCACGATTTCAGCTTAATCCTGAACCGTGCAATTGCTGCCTGTGATGTGTTGCTGGTGGTGATCGGCAGGGACTGGCAGACCACATCCCACAACGGTGCCAGGTCGCGGCTGTTTGAGCCGACCGATTGGGTACGGGCAGAGATCAAGGCGGCATTTGAACAAGGTAAACGCATCATCCCGATCCTGGTCGGGGGTGCCAAAATGAGCACCGCGACGGAACTGCCAGCGGATATCTCTCAACTATCGAAAATCCAGGCCTTTGAAATGAGCGACCGTCGTTGGGATGAGGATATCGAAAATCTGGTGCAGTTGCTGCAAAGGGAAGTACCCGAACTGGCCAGTTCAGTGTCCTCACGCCATGGGCCGGCCGATTCACCTGCGCAGGTGTTGCGTGAACTTGGTCACCGGGTTCTAGATGAAGTCAGACAACAGAGAACACCCCAGGCCACATCAAGGCGTACTGCTCATAGGCGGTGGCTGCGACCTGTCATGGCAATTGGCGGATTCCTGAGAAAACTGGCCACTACGGTTTTCGTCATAGCCATGGTCTATATAGGTTTCCGATTATTCGGTGATGCCGCGGTATTGGAACAACTCGATCGCTTAGAAGCCCGTTTGCTAGTCGGCTGGGATAGACTGCTTGGCTATCTCAACATTCAATGATTCCAATCCTCAACAAGCTTAGCAGGGTAAACCCGGTAGTTTCGATGCGAGGCCCTGATTAGTTGATGTTTGAATTGCAGTCAACGCACCACTTCACAAAAAATGTAACCCGATATGTCGGGTTATTTTACATTCAAAAGACCAACTATTTTCATCGACCTTTATAAGCCACTGATACGTAGTTAATACTAAAAAATGGCATATTTATTGTATGAATTAAATGATTATAAAAATGAGTAGTACATCGAATTAACACCGCGGATTAGAGTCCGACAACCGATAAGGAGCAGTTTTGATGCAATTTAAATGGATGGCTGTAGCCCTTCTTGGCGCAATAACAACACACTCTCATGCGACGCTAATTTTCAACGACGGTAATACCCACCAAATCAGTGGCCCAATCTTCGAAGATGTACGCTTGGAGAATGGCTCTGACCTTGACATCATCCATGGCGGTTCCATTCATACGCCAGCCGACCAGCCCGCAATTTTTATCGGCATCGGGGCCGCTTCGACGATCACATTATCCGGGGATGCCACGGTGACAGGCGGGATCGACTATGAGGTTTGGGGCAGCGATGAGGATGCCGTCATCGCCAACGACAATGCACAGATTGTTGGCCAGGGTGAAAAGTTCAGCGGGCATGGCCGGGGTGCGGTGTCGGGCTCAAGAAGAGTAGAGGTAAACGGCAATGCCAGGCTCGAAGGTGCCGACAACGGTACCCAAGGCGGTCATGCCATCGACAACACCTCTTCCGGTGCGCAACTCGCTTCCATTCACGGTGGCGAAGTGATCGGTGGAGTAGGCGGACAAACCGGCGGCAACGGTATCGACGGCTGGATTGAAACCATCGGCTTGGATATGTCTGACGGGATTGTGCGGGGAGGCGACGGTGGCAGTCAGGGAGGTCACGGAATCACTACCTTCGGCACAATCTCCGGCACGATTTCAGGGGGCATGATCAGCGGCGGCAACGGAGCCAGTGGTGGAAATGCGATTCAATCACAAGATGGCACAGACCTCGATATTTCAGGTGGCATATTTCAGGGTGGTAACGGGGGTCTCTACGGCGGCGATGCCATAAACAGCATTGGCTTTCACAGTTCAACCATCTCCGGTGGATACTTCGATGCCGGCGCCGGAGTTCTGGATGACGGCTGGTTATTGCATCTCTCCGGCATTGGACATTGGGGCATTGCCGGCGGCTTGTTTGGTTATAACAATATCGGTAATGGTTTCGGCATATTCAATAATGCGACTGTCGATATTCACGGTTGGGACCTTCAACTAACCGACAATTTATTGACCGGTTACCTCTTGGACGGCAGCTGGATTGAGACACCCGTATCACTGGCGTACAACGAATTTGCACCGCTAGGTAATTTGAATATCTTTAACCATCAGAACGTCAGGGTTCCGGAACCCGGGAGCCTTATGCTGTTGGCGATCGGATTGGCGGGAATTTGGGGTACCAAGCGAAAAAAGAGTGTCAGCGCCAGCCTCTGATAAGAACTATTGACACCGCTCCGATGAATTCAATTTGGTGTTGATGACAAAACCAGTCAAGAACAGCCTGGATGTTGAACGTGTGTAGTGATGAGAAAGGTGAACCGATAATGATAAGGCGGTTCTATACTTTCACTCCCGTTCTTCTATCCAGGCAGCCTGTATCGCTTCCAGGACCCTTTCTCCGGAATGGTGGGGATCGTCATCAAAATCGTCGAGGGCAACGACCCAATCACGTAAATCGACGAAATTGAGAAAACGCGGATCAGCATCGGGGTGCTTCTCATCCAGCGCTATGGCGATGTCCAGACTTTCGGTCCACTTCAAACCCATTGCTGCCTCCTCTCGTCAATGATGCTCAGCAACCATATTGATGGTGTATTTTGGGATTTCAATCACCAGATCCTCATCACCAACCACCGCCTGACAACTGAGACGTGATTCAGGTTCCAGCCCCCAGGCCTTATCGAGCATATCTTCCTCTGTCTCTTCCGCCTCTTCAAGGGAATCGAAGCCCTCGCGAATGATGACGTGGCAAGTGGTGCAGGCGCAGGATTTCTCACAGGCATGTTCGATCTCTATGCCGTTCTGTAGGGCTGCATCACAAATCGTGGTACCGGGCTCAGCTTCGATAACCATGCCTTCAGGGCAGATCTCTTCATGAGGTAAAAATATAATACGTGTCATACCGCCGCCTATTCGAATTCATCCACCTTGTGCCCTGACATGGCCTGTTTAATACTCTGATTCATCCGTCGTTCAACATAGAATCCACAGACACTTTCGAGCTGCTCAATGGCCCCTTTAATCACCTTTTGATCATCGGCCCGGGCAACCGATTTCAATGCACCGAGCGCTTGCTCCACCTGCTGACGCTCATCAGAATCGAGTAAACGATCGCCGTCCTCGGTCAAAGCCGCCTCCAGCGCCTCAATCACCCTATCCGCCTCCACCTGCTGCTCGCGCAGGCTGCGCAGTTGTTTATCCTCGCCGGCATGTTCAATGGAGTCTCGCAACATCGATTCGATCTCATTGTCGGTCAATCCATATGAAGGCTTGACCTCGATGCTGGACTGTACCCCGCTGCTCTGCTCCACTGCGCTGACATTCAACAGGCCATCCGCATCAACGGCAAAGGTCACCCGAATCCGTGCAGCACCAGCCACCATGGGTGGTATTCCACGCAGTTCAAAGCGTGCCAGTGAGCGACAATCAGCGACCAGCTCCCGTTCCCCCTGCACTACATGGATCGCCATGGCGGTCTGGCCGTCTTTAAAGGTGGTGAACTCCTGCGCTCTCGCCACCGGTATGGTGGTATTGCGGCTGATCAGCTTTTCACTCAAACCGCCCATGGTTTCTATTCCGAGGGAGAGTGGAATGACATCCAACAGCAACATCTCACTATCCGGTTTGTTGCCGGCGAGAATATCGGCCTGGATGGCGGCGCCAACAGCTACCACGCGATCGGGATCGATCTCCACCAGCGGTTGTGTCGCGAACAGTTCGCCCACCTTCTCGCGAACCCTCGGCACTCGAGTCGATCCACCAACCATGACCACCTCTTGTACCTCATCCGCGCTGATCCCTGCATCCCGCATCGCCCTGCGGCAGGCTATCAGGGTCTTTTTGACCAATGGATCGATCAGTTCATTAAACGTCGACCTCTGCAGTTTTCCCTGCCACTTGTCGCCTCCGTCCAACCCAACACTCACGAGGGCCTCTTCGGCTTCTGTCAGTCTCTCTTTGGCTGTGCAACCTGCCAGCATGAGGCGTTTCATCTGTGCATGATCGGCATCATGTCCAATCCCGGCCTGTTGCATGATCCACTCAGCCACCACGCGATCGAAATCATCGCCGCCAAGCGCCGAATCCCCTCCCGTGGCCATCACTTCGAAGACGCCCTTATTGAGCCTCAGGATTGAGATATCAAAGGTGCCGCCTCCCAGATCATAGATGGCATGCACGCCCTCAGCACCTTTGTCCAGACCGTAGGCCACGGCGGCCGCTGTCGGTTCGTTCAACAGGCGCAATACGTGTACTCCCGCCAATTTTGCGGCATCCTTCGTGGCCTGTCGCTGGGCTTCATCGAAGTAAGCCGGCACAGTGATCACTACACCGCTCAACTCACCACCCAGTGTCGACACAGCCCGTTTTGCCAGTACTTTGAGTATTTCTGCCGAGACCTCAACAGGGCTGACCTCTCCCGCCACCGTCTCGATGCGCGGTACGCTGGTGCGCTCCTGTACGAAGCGATAGGGAAGCCGGCTCCCCAGGGTTTTGATATCATCGATCCCGCGCCCGATTAGCCGCTTCGCCGATGAGATTGTATTCAATGGGTCATCCGTCTCGGTCTGTTTCGCTTCATGGCCCACCTGCACTGAGCCCTGTTGATACCTCACCACGGATGGCAACAGATGACGCCCCTCTTCGTCGGGCAGGGTATCGGCCGTGCCGCTGCGTACAGTCGCCACCAGGGAATTGGTGGTACCCAGGTCGATACCCACAGCCAGGCGGTGTTGATGAGGTGCCTGCGCCTGGCCCGGTTCTGAAATCTGCAGCAGTGCCATCTATCTCTCTTCCATCCGATAAGTCAATTCAACTCATCTTCCAAATCAGCTTCAACGCTCTCTGCTTCGGTGTGCAACTTCTGCAAAAAGCGCATTTTTCGCAAAATCTCGCGGGCGGCTTGCAACTGCTCTTCCGTCGGCGTTTCAAAATAGACGGCCAACTGAGCCACCAGGCTATTGATCTGCTTATTGATCCGGCCACGCAGGTTCATGATTGCCTGGTAGGGATCGGCATGTCCCCGAATCTCTTCCAGCTCTTCCCTCAATTCCATCTGCTGCATGAGAAAGGCCATATCCTGGGTTGATTCATTCAGGGTATCCATCTCGATACCATGCAACAACAATAGATAACTACCGCGTGCAATTGGGTCTTTGAGTGTTTCAAATGCCTCATTGATGAGTGCTGCACTCTGTACCGACAGTCTCCGCTCCTGTTCGGTTGCATTGGCAAAACGATCAGGATGAATCACCCTTTGTAACTCGCGATAGCGCTCGGATAGCGAGTTGCCGTCAACAATATAGCTAATCGGCAAGCCAAAAAGATCAAAGTAGTTTTTCGAAAAATCCAGCATATCGAAAAAAACGGCTGCCTTAATAAGGCAGCCGTTTCATACCCTTTTTCAACCCATTCTTAGACGTTGAAACTCTCGCCACATCCACACTCGCTTTTCGCGTTTGGATTATTGAATTTAAAGCCTTCATTGAGGCCTTCGCGGGCATAGTCGACTTCAGTGCCATCCAGATAGACAAGACTTTTGGGATCGATCACCACCTGGACTCCCCGGTCTTCAAATACCTGGTCGTCCTCCTGTAGCTCATCCACAAACTCCATCTCATAAGCCATGCCGGAACAGCCTGAGGTACGCACGCTCAGCCGTATCCCCAATCCTTTGCCACGACTGGCGAGATACGCCTGAACTCTATCGGCAGCCGCTTCTGTAATCGTAATGCTCATGTCTGCTACTCATCGAGATTGCTACACCATACCGTTTACTTTGTCTTTTTATCGGAAAAGTCTTTGATCGCCGCTTTTATAGCATCCTCCGCCAATACAGAACAATGCACCTTCACTGGCGGTAGCGCCAACTCTTCTGCAATATCGGCATTCTTTATCTCCTGCGCCTGCTCCAGGGTTTTCCCCTTGACCCATTCAGTCAGCAGGCTACTGGAAGCGATCGCGGAACCACAACCATAGGTTTTAAAGCGGGCATCCTCGATGACCCCGTCATCGTTGACCTTTATCTGCAGCCGCATCACATCACCGCATGCTGGCGCGCCCACCATTCCGGTTCCCACACTGGTGTCATCTTTATCAAAGCTGCCCACATTACGCGGGTTTTCGTAATGATCAAGAACCTTTTCACTGTATGCCATGATCTACAACCTCTGAATGACGTTGAGCGCGCACTAGTGCGCTGCCCATTGAATTGATTTCAGATCGACGCCGTCCTTGAACATCTCCCATAGGGGCGACAGTTCGCGCAGTCGCTCCACTTCTGTTTGAATTTTCTTGATGGCGTAATCCACCTCTTCCACGGTGGAAAAACGACCAAGGGTAAAGCGAATGGAACTGTGCGCCAATTCATCCTCCCGGCCCAAAGCCCGTAACACATAACTCGGCTCCAGGCTTGCCGAGGTACAGGCAGAACCCGATGAAACTGCAAGGTCCTTGAGCGCCATGATCAGGGACTCGCCCTCAACGAATGCGAAACTGACATTCAGGTTTCCTGCCAGCCGCTGATCTTCATCACCATTCAGATAGACCTCTTCAATATCGCTGATACCGGCCCAGAGTCGATTGCGCAGGCCCAGGATCCTTTCGTTCTCATTCGCCATCTCTTCACCTGCGAGCCTGAAGGCTTCACCCATGCCGACGATCTGGTGTGTCGCAAGGGTTCCGGAACGCATGCCGCGTTCATGACCACCGCCATGCATCTGGGCCTCCAGGCGCACCCTCGGCTTACGCCTGACATAGAGGGCACCAATACCTTTCGGTCCATAAATCTTATGTGCCGAGAATGACATCAGGTCCACCTTCTGTCGCTGCAGATCGATCGGCACCTTACCGGCACTCTGGGCGGCATCCACGTGAAACAGAATCTTGCGATCGCGGGTCATCTCACCGATCGACTGGATGTCCTGAATCACGCCGATCTCATTGTTGGCATGCATAATCGAGACGAGAATGGTGTCATCACGCAGTGCGGCTTCCAGTTTGGCCAGGTCTATCAGACCGTTGGGTTCGGGATCGAGGTAGGTCACCTCATAATCGTGACGTTCAAGCTGTCGACAAGTATCCAGTACTGCCTTGTGCTCGGTCTTGCAGGTGACGATATGGCGCCCCTTTTTGGCGTAGAAATCCGCCACCCCCTTTATCGCCAGGTTGTCGGATTCGGTTGCCCCCGATGTCCAGACAATCTCCTTGGGATCGGCATTCACCAGACCCGCCACCTGACGCCGCGCCGAGGTAATAGCTTCGTCGGCAGTCCAGCCAAAGGCATGGGACCGGGATGCGGCATTACCGAAATTGCCATCCGGCGTAAGATAGCTGCACATGATATCTGCAACACGGGGATCCACCGGCGTTGTGGCCGAGTAGTCCATGTAGATGGGTAACTTCATCTCAAACTCCGACATCGTTCGTCATCAGGCGCCAGCCAAGTCACCTGATCCATCCACTAATGATGAGACATCCAACCCCGGTTGCTCCTGATTGGGGTGATCCTGACGGTCCGCCACTTCCCGCACAGCCTGACGGTCCATCAGATCCTGCAGACTGATTTTATTGAGATAACCGTAAATCTGATTACTGAGATCCGACCACAGATCATGCGTAAGGCAGCGCTCATTGTTTTGGCAATTGTGCGCTCCGTTACAGCGGGTTGTGTCGATATTCTCATCCACTGCAGAGATTACCTCACCGACAAAAATCTCATCTGCTCCCCTGCCCAGGCTATAGCCGCCGCCGGGACCACGCACACTGGCAACCAGCGATTTTTTGCGCAAACGAGAAAACAACTGTTCCAGATATGAGAGTGATATGCCTTGGCGCTGAGCGATGTCGGCAAGGGTTATGGGGCCCTCCCCGTAGTGGAGGGATAGATCCAGCATGGCTGTCACTGCGTATCGACCTTTTGTGGTAAGCTTCACTTCATGAGCTCCGTGAATATTTCCAATCGCTAATATACATTCCCAAGCAAATTAGTCAAGATTATCCCACCCGGTTTATTCGGTGGTTTTCTCTTTCTCAGGAACCTCTTCATCAAGTTTTTGCAACTCCTCAGCTGTCGAGACAATCTCGCAGGAATCCAATGCGGGCAGATTGGTCTCCTCCTCATCCACGCCAAGCCGTTTCATGGCTTCACACATCGACTCCATTTTCTTGTCCATTACATGGATATGGTCAAGCATGCAGTTGATGGCGTGCGCTACGGGATCCGCGGCATCCTTGGTCGCTCCATAGGCATCGAAACCTATCTTTTTGGCAATCTTCTCCCGGTGGCCTTCCCGCTCCGGCTTTCTGGCGGTGATCAGCTTTCCCGGAACACCCACCACAGTTGAACCGGCAGGTACATCCTTCACCACCACCGAGTTGGAGCCGATTCTGGCGTCTTCACCCACAACGATCGGCCCAAGAACCTTCGCCCCCGCACCAACAACCACGTTGTTTTCCAAGGTTGGGTGGCGTTTTCCCTTTTCCCAACTGGTACCGCCCAATGTGACGCCGTGATAGAGGGTACAGTCATCACCGATTATGGCGGTCTCTCCGATGACCACTCCCATACCGTGATCGATAAAAAAGCGCCTGCCGATAACCGCTCCCGGATGTATCTCTATGCCTGTGAACAGCCTGGCGATATTGGAGATCACCCGGGCAAGCCACTTCAAGCCAATACCCCATAGGGCATGGGCGAGTCGGTGAAAGACAATCGCATGCACACCTGGGTAGGTAGTGATAATCTCGAAGGTATTACGTGCTGCAGGATCCCGATCGAAAACGCTCTGGATATCCTCTTTCCAACGAGAGACTTTATGTTCACCTGTTTCCAACTGCCTACCTACGCTTGCGAGAAAAAAATCCGGTGCCACATCCTTAATGGTGGCATGAGGGTAGGAGATTATCCACAATCCCGCACAAAATACTAGGGTATTTTTCTATGGACCTATGATGGGTGCCGGAATCGGTCGCATATGTCAGCGCCGCATCGACTTCCGTCCCTGCATGGCACTGAGGATCCCACGCATGATATTGATTTCATCCTTATCCGGCCTGGCCCGTTGAAAAAGGCTACGTAGTCGACGTAGCAGCTTCTGCGACTGGCGCGGATCAGTAAAACCGATATCCTCAAGGGCCTGCGCCAGATGCTCGTGAAAGCCCTGCAGCATGTCAGCGGTCGCCAAATCCCTCTGAGTATCGGACTTGACAGTCGGATCCTGTTGTTGGGCAAGGTAGACCTCATAGGCCAGAATCTGAACCGCCGCACCCAGATTGAGTGAGCTATAGTCCTCATTGGTCGGGATATGGACAAGAAATGTGCAACGGTCAAGTTCACTATTGGTGAGACCCGATCGCTCTCGCCCAAATACCAGGGCAACATCCCCCGACCTGGCCTCCTGTACCAGCTTGGTGGCCGCCTCCCTGGGGGTCACGATAGGCCAGTCGATGCTTCGGGTACGGGCGCTGGTACCCACCACAAGACGGCATCCGGTCAAAGCTTCATCGAGGGATCCCGCTACGCGGGCGTTATTCAACAGATCATCGGCCCCCGAGGCACGGGATGTCGCTTCCTGATGAGGATAGTGCTGGGGTGTTACCAGGTGGAGTTGCCGCAGCGACATGTTCTTCATGGCGCGGGCAGCCGCCCCGATATTGCCGGGATGGCTTGTATCCACCAGCACGATACGGATGTTTTTCAACATAGACGAATAAAAATCCTGATACTTCCCCAATCAAGTGGGAAATAAACCGCGATAAAACCGGCCACAAATGGACGCCATCACCGCCAATAGGCGCAGATTGTACACTATTAAAGATAAAGTCGAACAATGACTTACAACCATGATGCTATGCGTTTTTTTACAATCCTGAAGAGATTGGCTACAACGGAGGTGAATAGGGAGACGGCTAGTGCGCTATCCATTTACAGTGTCAAAGTATTTGCGACATTTGCGGTGGTTGGCGTTCATTTGCGGCCTAATCAATGGTTCTTTGTTAATTGCCTGGTTAGTCAATCAATCCACCCGAACTGGTGAAGAGCCAAAATCCTTATACGATAATTTTTTAGGGTTCTCCTGAATTCTTCAGAAATGCCGGCGAAATCAGTATGAAATAGTTTAACCTCCTCGCTACTTGCTGTATCCTCGCGGCCCATGAATCCGATGCTCACCATTGCCGTACGCGCCGCCCGCGAGGCCGGACGTATCATCACCCGTAACTTCAACCGGATCGATCGCCTGACGATCAGCGATAAAGGCAGTAACGACTTCGTCAGCGAAGTCGACCGGAATGCAGAAGCCGTGATTATCAATCTGCTGCGTGAGAAATATCCACATCACGCCGTTCTGGCAGAGGAGAGCGGCAAGCAGGGGGCTGACGACTACATCTGGATCATCGATCCACTGGATGGCACGACCAACTTTTTGCATGGTTTCCCCCAATTCGCGGTATCCATCGCCCTCAAGATCAAAGGTCGCCTGGAGGTCGGTGTCGTCTACGACCCGGTCAGTGAAGAGATGTATACCGCTTGCCGTGGTGAAGGCGCGTTGCTGAATGACAAAAAGATCCGGGTCTCCGGCCGCAAAGGGCTCAATGGAGCCCTGCTGGGTACCGGTCTGCCCTATCGGGACTTCAGATTCACCGACAACTATATGGGCATGCTCAAGGCGCTGATCAAGGATAGCGCGGGTGTGCGTCGTCCAGGCTCTGCCGCACTCGACTTCGCCTATGTGGCTGCCGGCCGAATGGACGGTTTCTGGGAGCTCGGTCTGCGTGAATGGGACTTTGCCGCAGGGGCGCTCCTGGTCAGAGAAGCGGGGGGACTGGTGACGGACATCGGTGGTGGCGAACGCTATCTTGAAACCGGTAATGTCATCGCCGGAAACATCAAGGTCCACAATGCCATGCTGAAATGCATCCTGCCTCATCTTGACAGCAAGCTGACCGCTTGAAAGGCGATTGCAAATCGCTCGATGTATGTGCGAGAGAGAGCCAAATCGGGTAAAAAAAACAGCGGCATCCATACAGCGTAAATCCGTTAATAGAGTCCGGTTTCATCGCCCTGGTGCCTGTTGGCGCTGGTTTAATCGTCCCTATAAACTGCAGCTGTAGATTTGCATCAGCCTGTTAATTCCCATCCTCAAGAATCCGGTTCACAGATTCAATCAAACCACCTGAAAGCCCCTCAAGATTAGCCAAACGTAACCGTTAGCTGGTGTGAATGCACTGAAAAAAACAGTGCCTCTGCAAGAACTGATTATTGCTTAGTAACGCTATTCATACGGAACGGCGAAGATGGAAAAAGACCCAAGAAAGAGAAAAAAACTGAGTGACCATGCCCTGGAAATGATCATGCGTGACGTATTGCACGGTATGCGGGAGTTTTCACTTGAAATGCAAGCGGATACGGCAGTTGCAATGGCTTCCACGGATGACCATGGATTATCCTCGGACAGTATTGAAAGCGTACTACGATCGAAAAAGAGATAGCCCCCTGAAACGGAGGCCATCACTCAAGGCACCTCTTCCTGAGCGCCATCATCCTCTTTCTTCACCGGCATCAGATCCGCACGGCTCACACCCATGAAAAGCACTGAACTACTTGCAACATAGATTGAAGAGTACGTGCCGATCACCACACCCACGATCAACGCCAGGGCGAATCCATGGATGATCTCACCACCAAACAGGAACAGTGCGGCCAAAACAAGCAGGGTGGTGCCTGAAGTTATCAGGGTTCGGGAAAGGGTTTGGTTGACAGATGTATTGATGATGCTCACTGCCTCGCCCTTGCGGATCTTTCTGAAGTTCTCCCGAATGCGATCAAATACGACGATGGTATCGTTGAGTGAATAACCGATAACCGCTAATACGGCAGCCAGGACCGGAAGATCGAACTCTACTTGGAACAAGGCAAAGAAACCAATCGTGATCAGTACATCATGCACCAGGGCGATCACTGATCCAACGGCAAAACGATACTCGAATCGCAATCCCACATAGATCAAGATGCCGATCAAGGCATACAGCATCGCCAGACCACCATCCTCGGTCAGTTCATCACCCACCTGAGGGCCGACGAATTCAACCCTGCGCAGATCGACATTCGGATCGATCGACTGCATGGCAGTAAAGGCGCGATCGCTGAGTACCGCACTCTCAATATCTTCTCGGGGCGCCAATCTGACCAACACATCCTTGGAGGTACCGAAGTGTTGAATCACCGCATCACCAAAGCCGTCCTTGGCCAGCGCCTCGCGCACAACCGGTAGCTCTACCGCCTGTGGATATCCGACTTCCACGAGAGTACCGCCGGTGAAATCAATCCCCAGATTGAGTCCGCGGACGATGATAGCGCCCAGTGAGATCAATAGCAGTATGCCCGACAGTACCAGTGCAAGATTGCGCTTGCCCATCAAGTCGTAACGGGCCTCTTTGTTTAAGATCTGCATAACAAGATTCCTTATATCGCCAGCGCTTTTACGCGCTTACGGCCATAGATCAGATTGATCACCGAACGTGTACCGATGATAGCGGTAAACATAGAGGTACAGATGCCGATTGCCAGCGTGACCGCGAAACCCTTGATCGGTCCGGTACCAAAACTGAACAACACCACGGCCGCGATAAGGGTGGTGATATTGGCGTCAATGATGGTGGAGAAGGCCTTCTCATAACCGGCCTGGATACTCGCCTGGGGCGAGTTGCCGTTGGCAATCTCCTCACGGATTCGTTGGAATATCAACACATTCGCATCCACCGCCATGCCAACGGTGAGCACGATGCCGGCGATGCCAGGCAGAGTCAGGGTCGCCTGCAGCATAGAGAGAATCGCCACAATCAGCACAAGATTCATGACCAGCGCCAGATCGGCTACCAGACCGAAAATGCGATAGTAGATTGCCATGAATACCATTACCAGAGCCAGCCCGATCATCACCGATTTAAAACCCTGGTCGATGCTGTCCTGTCCCAGGCTGGGGCCGATTGTCCGCTCTTCGACGATCTCGATAGGTGCTGCCAGGGCACCTGCCCGAAGCAACAATGCCAGGTCCCTGGCCTCTTCCGTGGTATCGAGCCCTGTGGTCTGGAAACGTCTGCCGAAGGGTTCCCTGATGGTGGCGATGGAGATCACCTCCTCGACCCGTTTCTTCACCTTCACCGGTTCACCATTCACTATCCGCGTGGTGGTGCGGTTCTCGATGAAAACCACCGCCATCGGCTTGCCCACATTCTCATTGGTCATGCGCCGCATGCGCTTGGCGCCAACACCGTCCAGGCTGACGAAGACCGCTGGTTGGCCCGTCTGTTGATCCAGACCCGATGAAGCATCGACAATCTGGTTACCGGTGACGATCACCCGTTTTTTCAACAATACCGGTTGACCATCCCGCTCGTGATAAAGGTTGGAACCAGGCGGGATACGTCCATTCACCGCATCCTCCACACTATGCTCGGTGTCAGCCAATCGATATTCAAGCGTCGCGGTAGCTCCCAGGATCTCTTTCAGCTTTGCCGGATCCTGCGCACCGGGCAGTTGGACCACAATCCGCCTGATTCCCTGTTGCTGTATCAAAGGTTCGGCGATACCCAGCGCATTGACTCGATTACGCAATGTGGTGATGTTTTGCTGCAGGGCGAACTTCTGCACCTCCTGCCTCTCTACCGGAGAGAGTGAGACAAGAATCAGGAATGCATCCCCCTCATCAATACTTTCGAGATTCAGGGATCGAAACTCATTACCGATCAGGTCCGATGCCTGATCTCGTTTCTCCGGATTATTGAATTTAACGACAACCTGTTCATTCTCACGGCTGATACGGATATATCGCAGCTTGTTCTCCCGCAGCAAGGTTCTTATATCGCTGCTGTAGCGTTCCGCCGCCTGCTCGATCGCTGCCTCCATATCCACATCGATGAGTACATGGATACCGCCTCTGAGATCGAGTCCGAGATACATAGGCTCAGCCCCCAAGCCGACCAGCCAGTCGGGCAGATCAGGAGAGAGTGTTAAAGCCGGGGTATAGTTCTCGCCAAGTTCAGCGGCTATCCGGTCCATTGCCTTGAGTTGATCCTCAGAGCTCAAGAATCGTACCAGCAGCTTGCCGTTTTTCTGCGCCATACCCTTGGCCGTGATACCCACTTTGTCCAGCGCCTGCTGCACCCGTGATTCGGTCGTCTGATCTATAACGGCATCACGCTGTGCGGAGATTTCCATTGAAGGGTCCTGGTCGAACAGGTTCGGCAAGGCGAATAATCCGCCTAGCAGGACCACGAGCAAAACCATTAGGTTTTTCCAAAGTGGGTATTGGTTCATCGTACTTTCAAAATGTTAAAACTATGTAAGAAGCGGTTTGACTCAATATCGACTAGAGTTCTTTCAGGGAACCTTTCGGTAACACCGAGTCAACGGCCTGTCGGCGGATTTTCACCGCGGTTCCATCAGATACCTCCAGCAAGAGAAAGTTCTCGCCAAGATCGGTAATCTTCCCCGCCATGCCACCGGTAGTGACGATTTCATCCCCCTTGGCCAGGGCCTCAACCATCTTCTTATGCTCTTTCTGGCGCTTCACCTGGGGACGAATCATCAGAAAGTAGAGTACAGCGCCGAAAATAACCAGGGGCAGCAACCCGGTAATTGCACTTGCTTGTTCGGTAGCGGCCGGCGCCTCCGCCAAGGCATCAGATATAAAAAAACTCATTTCAACTAACCTCTCATTCGGGCCAAACAGTATCCGTCAGGCAGATCATGCCCGGTGATAAAATCAGCGGCCGATTATGACACAGAAGGGGAAAATTAGCAGGCTTAAGTGATGTATTGGAATAATTCCATCTTATCAACTGCGCACTGGTGCAGCAAAGCTGCTGCCTGGTAATGCAAGTCACCTGGTTAGCAAACAAAATCAGCGCTTTAGGGTGGGACCCTGACTCACCTGTGAGGGCTGGATAGCATGGCGAGTATTCGGGATTGGCTTGTCCTCACGTTTCTGAGTGGAACCCAAGCGAAATGCAGGACAATGAATGGATACTCACACAGGAGCATGGGATTCAGCGCCAAAAAACAGTCAATACCAGACCGAGAGATAGGCTTTGATCACATTGGCTGTAAATGAGTAGAGAGGCTCCTCACCGGCGACACCGCCGCGGGTTATATTGCGAAAATCGTCATACTCGAATCGAATCAGGTCGAGTGAGAAGTTGAGGCTGCCATTGTCTATAAACTGCCACCTCTCAGGATGAAAATCATAACTCACAGTGAATCCGAGGGTGTGGCTTTGAAATGTACTCAACTCCTTGTCCCGTGCCAGAAAATTCTGCTCGTTCACACGTGAGAAGAGATCGCTGTAGAAATCGGCTGCGTTCTGAGTGTAGTAGCGATAACGGACATCGACCACCCAGTCTTTCTCCAGGGGGTGGGTATAGGCGAATTCCACGTTGTTGGCACTGATACCCCAGGTATCGTTGAAGTAGCGATATTCACCGCTCAAGGCGGCACGGTAGGGAAGATAATATTTCAGGCGCAAGGCCAGGGCGTTACTGGTGCGTGTACTTGGATACCTCTCGGGTTGAAAGCCGTATCCATTCTCACTGAGTGGATCGAGAAATCGATAGGAGCGATAGGGATTGTTCAGGTAGCCCTCGTCGGTAATTGTCTCCCAATCGATGTCGAGAATGCTCTCTTTGGTCAAAATCTGGCTGACACCGATACGGTAATTCTGCCGCTTCAGTGACTCTCCGAAATCCCTGTCTCCATTGCGGCTGATATCATCATTGCCCACCGCATACCCGAGTGAGACGGTTGTGAGGTCACCGAACATATCGTGACTGATGGAAAAGCTGCCGGTCTCGGCTTGGTAGTCGCTCTCATCACTGCTGGTTAGCGCCAGGCTCATCAAGGTCTTATTGTGCAGATAATCCAGCGCCAGGCTGGTTTCCGTACGCTCCTCGGTATAGGGCGACGCCATGCTGACCACATCCACCGAGGCGCTTGAGATGGAATCGATATAGTAGTTGGCATTCAGTGACACATTGCCGGAAAAGGACTTGCGCACCAGGATCGATGGCCCATCCACTTCGACACCACCGCCATCGTAACGGTGATACATGATATCCGCTCTGTCTTCAGGAAGAACCGTAGCCTGCAATCCCGCACTGCACGTTAACAGCAGCACTATTTGCAGACCGAAAAGGCCCCGCTCTGATATCAGCCATGAGAAAACCGAAGTGCAACCTCGCATGGTCGTGAGACTAGTTACAGCCACATCCCCCTCCGCCTCCGCCCTCGGCGCCACGTGCCGCCTCGCGGGTCTGATAGACATGGTGTCGGTAGGCGCTCGCGACAGGGTCGCGCTCAAAACTCATGATCGGATCGGCCAGATGGGCACGCTCATAGGGTTGTACCCATGGCTCGATACTGCACCCTGCAGTAGCGAGAACGGATAGAGAGAGCAAAAACCTGCAGGTTCTGTATAACATCGTTTTCACTTCAATCAATGGTTACTCACGCAACAGCTGACGAATCTGTTGCTGGTACTCTTCCTCATATCCGGGTTTATATCCCTTATGGAGATAACGTATCCGTCCATCCCTA
The DNA here is from genome assembly GCF_964212655.1 of Candidatus Thiodiazotropha sp. LNASS1. Taxonomy (NCBI): domain Bacteria; kingdom Pseudomonadati; phylum Pseudomonadota; class Gammaproteobacteria; order Chromatiales; family Sedimenticolaceae; genus Candidatus Thiodiazotropha; species Candidatus Thiodiazotropha sp. LNASS1. Next base: position 1,773,971 of record NZ_OZ156465.1, read on the forward strand.
TCGACCATGAAGGTGCTTGGCATCGCTTTAACCTGATACTGTTTACTCACTTTGCTACGGTCATCATAGAGAATGGGAAAACTCACCGGGACGTCACTCAGCATCTTATCGGCTGCGGCCCTGTCTTCATCCACATTCACGCCCAACAGTGAAAAACCCAGGGATTGGTAGCGATCGAACAACTGCTGCAACAGTGGCATCTCCTGGCGACAGGGACCACACCAGGACGCCCAGAAATTCACCATCACTACCTGCCCTCGCAGTTCACTCAGCTTTATATTCACACCCTCTCGACTCTTGAGTGTGAAATCCGGTGCCATGGATGGTTGCTTGGCTGCAACGGCATATCCGCAAGCCAACAGCAATAGACCGGCTACGATAAACTGATGCAATCGGAATTGAATTAGGCGTTTACTCAACATCGCTTTTCCCTCAAAAGAAGTATGTCAGGCCACCGTGCAGCTCGAAGTTGTGAATTGTCTTCGTCTCCCCCAGCAGGTCTGACTCGAACATGTGATCCCTGACATCGAGATGCAGGGTCAGCCAGTCATTGATCAAGAGTCGATACCCCGCACCGACATTGACCGTGAACTCATCGTCTCCGGCAAAGCGTGTGCTGCCGATTCCGGCGATCAGATAGAACTGGCTGTTATAGGCATATTTACCACCCAGAAACACCTCTCCGGGAAGCAGATTGTATCCGGCGGAGAGGTTGTAATAGGTGAAGTCACGGTCATCGTCGGCGAGCAGCTGAACATCGCCGCCCAGCTGTTCGAAACTCGTCTCCTTGGCCTCGGTCGTGCCGATCGCCGCCTCAACGAAAATCGATTCCGTAAGGTGATAGGCGAAACGGGCGCCGAAGACGCCGCTGGTCCCGAAATCCTCTATGTTCATCAAACCGGCATAGATCCCAATCTCGAAATCCTCTGTATCGATCTCGGGTTCCACAATCTCCCTGCGTGCAATCTCAGGCTCAATAAGCAGATCCTCACGCAGCCCCTCTCCGATAGGCTCAGCGGCTATACACGGCGGCATTATCAGGGCCGTCAGAAGTGACGCGATGCTCAGAAAAAGAAACCGAGTCCGATTTTCCACTGGTCAAATTCCTCATTGTCTTCACGACTGGTGAATGCGGTGTAGTGGCGAAACTCTCCGCGCAGAAAAAAACGCCGCGTCAGATAGACACGCAGGCCGGCGCCGACATGGGCCGTAGTGTCGGTACGATCCTCAGCCTGAACCAATGTCGACTTGGGCTCGGTGCGAATCACACCCCCTCCCAATGTGAAAAACGGACTATAGGTCCATTCGGGAAAGGGCTGAGACAGCAGGTTGACATCAAACAGGTATTCGCTTGAGAAATCACCCAAGGCTTGAGACAGACTGAGCTCAGCGGAGAGATTTTCATTGAACGAGTAACCACCATATAAACCAAGCAGTGTGGCGCCCTCCATGTCGCCGCCATAAAAACCGAATTCCCATTCCCGGTTCCTGAAATCATCCTGTGTATAGCCGACCAGCTTAAGCCGCTCACCATCCGCGGTTTGAGTCTGGCGCATCTGCTCCAAGCTGACCCAACCAGAACGACCGCGACGCGTGTAAACCTGAAACCAATCCGTACGACGCTTTCGAACCTCGACCCACTCCATCCTTTCCACGACGTATACGATGGGATAGGAACGCCCCGGCCCGGTGTGCATTTCAATATAGGGGGCTGTCACCTGAACCCGTTGATACTCCTCTTCTCCCGCACTGGTTGCAGGTATCAGCCAGATCAACAGCCAGCTCGTCCACAGATACCGCTTTAACCTAAGAAGTCTCAAACTCACTCATCCAGTGGTGCCATGAAAGGGTCATTGTAATATTGTGCGCCTATATCGAGCCATTCAGCTATCAGTCTTTTCTCCGCGTCACTCAGATAACCCGCATGCACGCCACCGGGATCAAACAGCCCAAGGAAGCGGCCATTATTCGCCGAGCCCGCCTCCATCGAGGCTCCTCCCGGCACCGGCACCGGTGCATCAGGCAGTGGAACAGGATTGCCCGATCCATCCAGGACCAGCTCACCGTTGTCATCGGTTTCATACAGCGGTTGGCCGTTTTCATCCGTTTGCGGCACCAGAATATCAACCAGAATACCGTCCACGACCTGCTGCAGATTATCCGGTACAAGCAACTCCCGATAGGCTGCGAAGTGGTCCGGCTCATCTTCGGATGGACCATCACTCAGATCCAGCTGGGCATCCGGTAACACGGTCACCCCATTGTCATCCGTGTCATGGCAGAGCGTACAGGTATGATCGTCGACCTGGGTATTGGAGGCATCGAATACCGGTCGTGGCAGCGACCATAACGGATGGATATGCTGTTCGTAATGTATGATGGAACGACAGAACACATTCCAGCTGCCGCTACAGGCAGCGTCACTCAGGGGCGACTCCGTCTCCAGGTCCGCATACCGATAGCTGAATTCCGTATCAGGCTCTCTCATGGCCGGATCCGTCCAGACATCGGTGAACAGCAGGTCCAAGGTTGGATCACAAGCGCCGGCTCTGCATTGCAGACGGTTGCGTGTCTGCGCCATGGTCTCTCCGAAATCGCTCCACAGCTCCGGATTGGCATTCGGGAATGGCAGACCGCTACCTGTACTGCCGTTATAGATACTGGGTGGCGCGGCACTCAGTCTGCCATGGGGAAGCGGGTTGTCAGCAGCATGGCAGCCACCGCAACTCACGACCTCTCCCGGCCTGAACTGGAGCCAGAAGCCATGAGGTTGATCGATGCGTCGTCCATTCGCATCGAGTATGGCGAAACTGACGGGAACATTCGCCGGCACCTTCACCTGCACGGAACCATCGGGTTCGATCGGCGCATAGCCGATCACCTCACGCATACCGAACTGCGCGGTCGCGCCAAACGCGCTGTTTGAAAACTCGAGCACATCATCATCGGGGATGGTCACCTGCTTGATGAGGCGCAGAAACCTTGCCGGACGTTGATCCGACCGGGTCTGGGCGGGATCGGCCAGGGTTGGTATATCGGGATCGGCCTCATCCACGCCGTCCAGATCGTAGACACTGCGTATATGCAGCAGGCCGGCCTTGTCCGACACCAGGGCCGGGTCAAGATCGATACCCGCTGTTTTGTCATGTCGGATCGTCGGAACGGCACGCGCCACAGCGATCACCGCATCGGTGTAGATGACACCCTCTTGCGGTTTGACGATCGGTTGTTGGGTCTGCGTATCTCCATCGTAGATATAAAGGCTGTAGAGCGGCGGCGCCGCTTCGGTATCAGGATTGGCAAGACGCTCATCGGTGCAGGGAACGATAATATCATCCTCCAACGCACGGCACTGGCTCCAGCTGATCACCATCCGATCCGTTCCATCAAACAGCGGGTAGGCGCTGCGCAACTGTCCACCGCTCGACAGACTGCCATCGGTGGTGACCTGAAGCGTGGTCGCCTGGGTCTGCGCCGGGCCTGTCAGGCCCGTGTTTTCCCATGTGGGCTGATCATTATCCACATAGTTGGCGCTGTCTATATAGACCAGGTCGCCACCCTCATCGGTACCGTCGAAGGGTAACAGCAACGCCAGAATACGACCATCCGGCATCTCGATCGGGCGCAAGAACTGCACCGTACCACCCCCGGTTCCCGAATCATGACTGTTCAATCCATACAACAGCTCCAACTCGGTGCCATCCGGATTCATGCGATAGAGATGGATGGCATCGTTGCCGTCCGCATTGTTCCAACGACTGAACACAATCTGACCATCGGCAAGGACGCTGGGAGAGAAGTCATGGCTGCGATTGAACGAGATCTGGGTGATATCGGTACCATCGCTGTTCATGACATGGAGAACCATGGCCGGCTCATCAACCGATCTCTCCATGGCGAGATACTGGGGTTTGCCCTCGTCCAGCAGCCGCGCCTTGGCAAGCCGTTGCCTGGTGGAAGAGAAAACGATACGCCCATCGGGCAGATATTGAGGGAAGCGGTCGTGACCATCTTCGGCAGTGATATCCGAGACAATGACACGTCTCAAAGATTGACTTGGAATGTCGTACTCCCAGATATTCCATGTCGGCTGATCCTCTGGCTCGGCATCCTCGATAAGGGGCAGCCTGAGGGAGAACAGCAGCTTGCTACCATCGAACGAGGCACTGACATCACGCACATCACCTTCACCCTCGGTTACCGATCCTGTCAGGTTGACCTCCTCGGCCCCCCCTGCGGCGTAATCCTTCAGATAGAGGTCTCCACCCGCCTCGCTGACCTGACTGACACGGATATCCGTATTGGTTGTCTCAGTAATCGGCCGCTTCACATAGGCAACAGGGTAATCCACGACAACCGGATCCTGCTCCTGGCTGCTGCCACTGCCGCATCCCTGTAAACCGAGGATGAACAAGGCAGCGAATAGGCCTGGCAACGTCGTCATGGCGGCAACCCGTTTCATCTGTAGCTAGCTTCCTCCGGGAAAACTGATCGAACCGTGTCTGATCAACCCATCTGTGGTTAACCATGGATATGTCATCGAACACCATTCAAAACAAGCATTGACTCGTGCTATCGACTAATAAAATCATGGACTTGAGAGTCTACCTCATCGAAGTCGCCAATCAGTGCGCGAGTTCACACACTGTTAAAACAGAAGTCACGTATTCACCACTTTGGATTGACAAAAACAGGGAAAGATATAGAAGGAAAGAGACGGTAAACAAAGACTCGAAGGATGCTTCGAGATTAGTCTAAAGATGGATTTAGGGGCACCTTCATCATGTCATTTCAGGGCCAATACAGAGATAGTATTTCGATTCCTAGAAAGCCACGGCCGTTTTTTATTCTGATTCTGCTATCTCTCTTCACCGTCACCGTATCGGCAGGACCACGTGAACAGGCCAAACGCATGCACGACCGGATAGCCGGGGTACCACCAGGCACTGAAATCCTGGCACAAATGGTCACTGAAATCGAAACCAACGGCGATCCATTGGCAGCTGCCATGATCGCCACAGAGCATCCCGATTTCTACAATGTCACACTGAAGAACTGGGCCACTCCCTGGACCAACGAGGAGATGACACCCTTTGCTCCGCTGAATGACTACAGCGCCACTGTGATCGGAATGGTAAGGGATGATGTTCCTTTCAACCAGTTACTCTCTGCAGACATCCTCTATATCGGCAGCAACGCACCGGCCTACTCCAACAGCAATAACGACCACTATGAGGCGATGGAGACCTTGGGCCTGAACCTCAAGAATGAGCTGCAGCAAACCACCCAGTCGAGTGTGACCGGGCTTCCGCCGGAGGGAACCGCAGGTGTCATCACCACCCGTGCAGCCGCAAGGGCGTTCTTTATCGATGGTACGAATCGAGCCATGTTCCGTTTCACCATGCTCAATCACCTATGCAAGGATCTTGAATTGATCAAGGACCCGACACGGGCCTCCGACCGGATCCGCCAGGACGCCACTCGCAGCCCCGGAGGGGATAGCCGTGTATGGTTCAACAACTGCTTGGGATGTCATGCCGGCATGGCCCCCCTGGCACAGGCCTATGCCTATTACAACTACGAATATACCGATGATCCGGAAACCGGCCGCCTCGCCTACACACGTGATAGCGTGCAACCCAAGTACCTGATCAACAGCAGCGTCTTCAAGGACGGCTATGTCACGACGAATGACGATTGGGATAACTACTGGCGGGAAGGCCCCAATTCGGTGCTGGGCTGGGACCCGAATCTGCCAGGCTCCGGTGCAGGCGCCAAATCGATGGGCGAGGAACTTGCCAACTCCCATGCCTTTGCAGAATGCCAGGTCAGCAAGGCCTTCCAGGCAGTCTGCCTGCGCCCCGCTGTGGACAGCGCTGACCGAACCCGCATCGCGGAGATCACCAGCAGTTTCAAAACCGATTACAACATGAAACGCGTGTTCGCTGAAGCCGCGGTCTATTGCGCAGGGGATTGATTCAGTGATCAAGCAGAAAAACGCACTACATATCACCCTCTCCCTGTTTGCCGTCATCGGACTGCAAGGCTGTCAGGATGGAGTGAGCACCGAGAGTCTGCAACCCACCACGGTCACCACCAGCACCTATACAGGGCCGGCCGCGCGCACCTCCGATATCCAGGGTTTTCGGATCAGTGTATGGGAACCCCTGCGTGGGGAAAACCGATGCGGCTCCTGTCACAACACGGGAGGTCAGGCGCCTCAGTTCGTGCGCGAGGACGATGTCAATCAAGCCTATGAAGCAGCCAATCCCCATGTCAACAGAGAGGAGCCGGATCAATCATCACTGGTCACCAAGGTTGCGAATGGGCATAACTGCTGGGAGGCCAGTGACACCGCTTGTGCCACTATCATCACCAGCTATATCGAATCCTGGGTTGGCGATGGATCCGGTGGTGGACGACAAATCGAACTCGAGCCGCCGCCGAACAAGGTGGTCGGCGAAAGCAAATCATTTCCCGATGATTCCAGCCTTTTTGCGACCTACGTGCACCCGTTGCTGACGGATTACTGCGCCGAGTGTCATGTCGAAGATGCGGCCGCCCCCCAATCACCCTACTTTGCCACCGCCGACAGCGCAATTGCCTATGCCGCGGTAAAGACCTCGATCGACCTGGATACGCCTGTCAATTCCCGCCTTGTGCAGCGTCTCATCGAACTCCACAACTGCTGGGATGATTGTAGTGACAATGCTCAGGAGATGGAGAGCGCCATCGATCAAATGGCCGGCAACATTTCGCCAACCCCCATCGATCCGGACCTGGTCATTAGCCGGGCCCTGAGCCTGCCTGAAGGAACAGTCGCCAGCGGAGGCAGTCGGCAGGAAAATGATGTCGTCGCCCTGTATGAGTTCAAGACAGGTAGCGGCAACATCGCCTACGACACCAGCGGCGTCGACCCCGCGATCAATCTGAGTATCAGCGGCAATGTCACCTGGGTTGAGGGTTGGGGTCTGGACTTCAGCGACGGTAAGGCCCAAGGCAGTACCGGCGACAGCAGTAAAATAGCCCAATTGGTTCAGGCCACAGGAGAGTACACCATAGAGGCATGGGTAGTCCCCGCGAATGTCACTCAGGAGGGGCCCGCTCGGATCATCAGCTACTCCGCCGGTACCGACGTGCGCAACTTCACCCTCGGCCAAACACTCTACAACTACAACTATCTGCACCGCTCCAGCACAACCGATGGCAATGGCGAACCGGCCCACTCCAGTGCTGACGACGATGAAGATCTACAGGCAACGGAACAACACGTGGTGGCTACATTCGATCCCGAAAATGGGCGACGCCTCTATGTGGATGGGGTGTTTACCGATGATCTTGACGAAACCGAACCCGGCAATCTGAATGACTGGGATAACAGCTACGCCCTGGTACTGGGAAATGAGGCCTCCAGTGACCGTCCCTGGACGGGCAAGATACGTCTGTTGGCGATCCACAACCGAGCGCTGACGGCGCAACAGATCAAACAGAATTTTGACGCTGGCGTGGGTGAGAAATACTTCCTGCTGTTCAATGTCACCGATCTGGTCAATCTGCCACAGAGTTATGTGATGTTCGAGGTCAGTCAGTACGACAACTACAGTTATCTGTTCCGTCAGCCTAAATTCATCAGCCTCGATGAAGGCGTGCTGCCAGGCTCCATTCCCCTTGAGGGCATGCGTATCGGCATCAATGGCAAGGAAGCGGCCGTCGGTCAAGCCTACTCACGCTTGGCAATCACCATCAATGACAGCGAATACACCGCCAATGGTCAACGGCTATCGAATATGGCAACCACCATACCCTCGGAAAAGGGCGCCGAGAACGATCAGTTTTTCCTGACATTCGAGCGGTTGGGGACACATACCAATGTCTATTCGGAACCGGCGGTGCTGCCACCGGCTGAGCCGGCGGATGGCGAACCCGCGCCGCTGATCGGTTTACGCACCTTTGATGAGATCAATGCCACCATGTCGTCCCTGACCGGCGTCAATCCCACCCTGGAGGCGGTGCAGACCACCTATACCACGATCAGGCAGCAGCTCCCCTCATCGGAAGACGTCAGTGGCTTCCTCTCATCCCATCAGGTGGCGGTATCGCAACTGGCGATTGAGTATTGCAGTGCCCTGGTCGACGACACGGCTTTGCGGGCCGGGCTGTTTCCCGGTTTCGACTTCAACGCGAACGCCAATGATATTCAGAGTTCCACCTGGCAGAGCCAGGTAGTTGCTCCATTGATGAACCGCTTCATGGGTGAACAGCTGACAACCCAACCCTCACCATCGCTTGTCGAGGGTGAACTGATGAATCTATTGACAGGCAGTGTGGGTCTGGCCCGATGTAGCGGCGGTTGTGATGCGGACCGTACCGAAAAAGCGACCAAGGCAGCCTGTGCCTCACTACTCGGCAGCGCTGTCGTGTTGCTCCAGTAGGATAAAGATCTAATGGATCAGGAATACGCCCCGAACAAGCAGCCTGTGTGGCTAACGGTAAAGAAATCATGCGCAGAAAAGTGAAGAACCTCTCTCCCGATGTCCCATTGCTATATCCGGATCATCCGCGCCCGGTGACGCGTCGGGATTTTATCCGCCAGGGTCTGATAGCGGGATTGGGCGCCGTCACCACCCCTTCACTGTTCGGCCTGTTCGCCAACCCCGGCGAAGCCAGGGCCGCCCTCTCATCCGATCTCGAGGCCCTGAAAAATATCTGCGGCATAGATACCCTTGGCGGTGGCAAGATCCCCTTTATCTGTTTCGATCTCGCGGGCGGGGCCAATATCGCCGGCTCCAATGTGCTGGTGGGCGGCGAGGGAGGCCAGTTCGATTTTCTCACCACGGCCGGTTACAACCGTCTCGGCCTGCCAGGAGACATGGTACCGCCCATTACCAATCCGGATACCGGCCTGAGCGACTTCATCAATACCGAACTGGGTCTTGCCTTCCATTCGGACAGTGCCTTCCTGCGCGGAATTCTGGAAAAGGTCTCGGCAGGCAATCGGGCCAGTATCAATGGCGCCATGATCCCGGCCCGATCGGAAAACGATACCGGCATCAATCCGCACAATCCCATGTACGCCATCAACCGCTGCGGCGCCGACGGTGAATTGTTAACCCTGATAGGATCACGCAGCTCGGATTCCGGCGGCAATTCAGTGGCGCCCGCGGATCAGATTGACCCGACGGTCCGTCCCACCAAGGTCGATCGGCCCAGCGACACCACCGGCCTGGTTGATACCGGCAAGCTTGTAGGCCTGCTCGATCAGTCCGACGCCGTTGCCGTGATGGAGGCGATACAACGTATCTCCGACATGAAACTGAATAGCGTAAACACCGGTATCAGCACCGATGACGTGGTCAAGGAACTGATACGCTGCGGATACGTCAAGAGTGCCGACCTGGTCGACCGTTATGGCGATCCGGCCGCCCTCGATGTCACTGCCGACCCCGATATCATCGGTCCGATCTTCACTCAGGCGGAGTTCGACAATGACGGTGAATTCCGCAAGACCGCATCGGTCATGAAACTGGTTATCAACGGCTATGCCGGTGCCGGCACCATCACCATGGGTGGCTACGACTACCACACCGGCAACCGTGCCGTGGGCGAGATCCGCGATCTGCGCGCCGGACGCTGTATGGGGGCCTGCCTGGAGTATGCCGCGCGTCTCGGCATGCCCCTGATGCTGTATGTCTTCAGTGACGGCTCGGTCTCGAGCAACGGCACCATCGATAACTCCGCGGATGGGCGTGGCAAGGGAGTCTGGACCGGTGACAACCAATCCACCGCCGCTTCTTTCTTCCTGGTCTACAACCCGGGGGGTCAACCCTTGCTTGCGGGAGCTTCAGTGGATGATCAGTTGCGTCATCAGCAAATCGGCCACTTCTCCGCCGATGGGGCGGTGGACAACGGTTCCAGCCCGGCCGCCAACAATGTCAATCAATTGGTGCTGACTGTGGCGCTGAACTATCTGGCGCTGCATGGCGAACAGGGGCAGTTCAACACCCTGTTCGGTACCAGTCTCGGCAATACCGCCATGCTGGACAGCTTGACCGCGTTCAATCCAATCGTATAACTGGACACAGGTCTGCCAAGAAGCCGCTGGTATATGCCGGCATCTTGCATGGCTGCCATTCATCGGCCGAATTGATTAGAATCGCCGATCTGTAACTTCACCACCACCCACGAGGCGTATTGAGCAGGATGGAGCGACTGGCTCATGATTACATCGTCTGGAATGCTGACCCGACACTTCTCTCATTTGCCGGGCTCGATATCCGATGGTATGGCGTATTGTTCGCCACCGCCTATCTCTTGGGATACCAACTAATCCATTGGATCTACCAGCGTGAGGGACGCGACTCTCAATCCCTTGAGCGACTTTCACTCTACCTGGTGATCGGCACAATTGTCGGCGCTCGGTTGGGGCATTGTCTGCTCTATGATCCCACTTACTATCTAACTCACCCATTGAAGATACTCGCCATCTGGGAGGGAGGCTTGGCGAGCCATGGCGGCGGACTGGGCGTCATGTTGGCCCTCTACCTGCATAAGCGTCAGACAGCGGAATCCTACCTCTGGTTACTGGACAGGTTCGCTATCCCCACCGCCCTGGCCGGGGCCTTCATTCGCCTGGGCAATCTGTTCAACTCGGAGATCTATGGCATGGAAACCTTGCTGCCCTGGGCGATTGTATTCGAGCGTATCGATAATCTACCGAGACACCCGGCCCAGCTCTATGAGGCCATCGCCTACGCCATCGTTTTCCTTCTCTTATTGACCCTTTATCGACGCAGCGATAGCACCGCTAAACCGGGATTCCTATTTGCCGTCTTCCTGCTTACGGTATTCAGCACAAGGTTCGCCATCGAGTTTGTCAAAGAGAAACAGGCGACCTATGCCATCGACCATTGGATAAATACAGGCCAATTATTGAGCCTTCCCTTTATCCTGGCGGGATGCGTGTTGCTGATTATTGCCCTGAGACCCCCAAGGCATCAAAGCGTCGTACATAGGCCAGATTGATCATGAAATCAGGCACTGAATCGGTGGTGAGATTTTCGCCGATTGAGATATCGATGCGGTGGGAGTCCGCTTCCAAGTGAATCGATCCCCCAACCGTCAACATCAATGCAGTACCCCCGAGCTGGTCCAGCTTGCTGTCGTAATGTGAAGAGTGGGCATCGACCTGCGCCTTGAGATCCAACCAGCTCATTGGCCGCCAACCCACTCCCAGGGCGCAAAAAAACACAACATCCCGCTGCAGATCCTGCAACAGGTCAGCCTTACCTTTCAGCAGGAGACCCGCTTGGCCATAGATATCCAGAGGCCATTGCCACAACATTCGTTGCTCCGAGCCGCTTGCCCACAAAGCCAGATCCGCTGCTCCACTGCCCAGCAGCGCATCAGCGTCTCCGCTGGGCAGTTTAAGGCTTGCATGGAGCGCCAATCGCCTGCCACTGTCAGCAGCTACATCCACCGCATGGGAGAGCGTGAGCACTAGATCCCCTACTCCACTCTTTTTCCGGTCGACCAGTATCTGCTCGCCCCGGTCGTTTTCATAGCGAAAAACCAAACGATTTCTGGACCAGTCATTGCGATCGGAATTGGACAATCCAAAAATATCGTGCCAATTTTCGATCAGGCCATCCATCAAACCTTCACGATGAGTCAGGAAAGGCAGTTCGATACCGAACTGCCAGTCCTCCGCAATCCCCCGCTTCCATATCAACGCCAACCGGTATGTTTCCCCATCCAGCCTGATCCGTTCACCATCCGAGTCGCTCTGTATGGAGTTGTTGGCGATATCCGCAGTCAACTGCAGATAAGAATCGTTGTGCGCCAACAGATGGGATGAGGCCATAGCCGGTAAACCGTAGATGAGGGTGAAGGGGTTCATATTGCGCACATGGAACGGATCGACATTTCCACTGTCCGCTTGTGATGGGAGAGAGAGCAGCCCAAACAGGGCGAGGTAATACATATTCCGCAGGATGGCTATCAAGATCGTTCCTCGGCATCTATCGACAGGCATCCAACACAAAGACAGCCTGTACACTCTGTTCAATAAACAATAATCATTTATAATTCAGCCACATATCAGCCTAAATTGACCACTAGTCTTTAGCTGATCCGAGCACTATCATTACAGTGCCCGCTGTGTGGCGAATAAGATTCACATAACCTATCATGATGTTTGGGCATAAAATACCAACTTTACATTTCAACCTGTGACTATGATCGCAAACGCAACGCATTAATTCATATAGATTTATTGTTTCATGACGCTGCTTAAAATGATCTGGGAATCAATATCTTGAAGACATTAATCCGAAATGCACTTCTGCTGCTTTGCTGCCTCGGTTTTTCTCTCTCTGCCGAGCCTTTGAGTGATAAGGGTAAGGGCCTTGACACACAGGTTGAGGATCTGAAAAAGGCTGTGATCGAGCTCAATCGAGAACTCTTCATCCTGGAGGAGGAGCTGCTGTTCCCAGGCAATACCCAGGTATCGATCTTCCTCTCCCTGGATATCGGCAACTATTTTAAACTTGACTCTGTGCAATTGCATATAGACAACAAGGAACTCACCAACCATCTCTATACCGAGCGGGAGGTGAAGGCACTGCAACGGGGTGGCGTACAACGCCTCTACCTGGGGAACATCAAGTCGGGTGAACATGAACTGGTTGCCTTCTTCACAGGAGTAGGCCCGAAGGGAAGAGATTACAAACGGGGTGCGACTGTCAGCTTTAGCAAAGGGATCGGCCCTAAATACCTGGAGCTGAAAATCGTCGACAGTGTCGCCCTGCAACAGCCGGACTTTGAAATCCGGGAGTGGGAGTAATACGGGTGCTATCCGGCCTGACCTCCCGCATTCTTCTCACGCTCTCACTCGCCACCCCTCTCTGCACAACTGCGGATATTACTACCGGCGAGCCTGAGGAACTGCGTGACCTGCACTATGGCGATGCCCTGTTTCAGCTCTATCAGCAGAACTATTTTCCCGCTATCGTTCGCCTTCTTGCCGCCAGAAAACAGGGATTGATGCAGGCCTATGCGGATGAACCCGAGTTGCTACTCGGCGGACTCTATCTGGCCTATGGCATGCCGAATACGGCAGAAGCACTGTTCAACAGAATTCTGCAAAACAGCAAATCTCCAGAAGTGTTGAACCGCGCCTGGTTACAGCTGGGCAAATCCCGCCATCGCCGGGGTAACATGAAGGCTGCAAAAAGCGCTTTAAACCAGATCGATGAAAATCTGAAGCCTGAAGCCAATGACGAAAAGCACCATTTAAGCGGCCTTATCGGCTTACTGCAGAAAAATGAATCTGATGCGCTCGCTGACCTCAACAAAATTTCACAGCAAAGCGAATGGACACTGTATGGCCGTTACAATCAGGCCATCGCTTACCTGCGCAACGATCAACCGGAGAAGGTATTGGCCTTGCTGCAGGAGATCGGTAGCGGGATTGATGAAAATGATGACAATGAGGAAAAATCCATAAGGGACAGAGCAAATCTTGCCTTGGGTTACCTCTTCTTGGAGCTGCAGCAACCGGCAAATGCACAACAGGCGCTACAACGTGTCCGTCTCAACAGCCCAGCCAGCAGCCAGGCGTTGTTGGGTTTGGGATGGGCCTCACTCCAACTTGGTGAGCAGGAGCGGGCGCTGCCCCCCTGGCAACTCCTCGCTGAACGCAATGCCAGTGATCCAGCTGTGCTGGAGGCAAAGCTCGCTATTCCCTATGTACTCTCCCAACTGGCGGCCGAACAGCAGTCGTTGCAGGGTTATCGCGATGCCATCACAACCTATGACGCCTCTCTCACTCAACTGGATCAGCTGCTCAGCCAAGTAAGAGATGACGAGTTCCCTGACAATCTGCTAGTCGATAACGACACGGGAATCGATTCACCAAAGCGCTCGCTGTTGTCCTATCTTCTCTCCGGCAATGCCTTTCAGGAACGACTGCAGGACTACCGCGACTTGGGCCACATGGAGAATAATCTTCAGCAGTGGCGGGAAAAAATCAGTTTATATCGCACAATGCTCAGTAACCAATTGGTGGCATATAATCAGAAACTGCCTCGTGTTGATGAACACCTGAAAGGAGAGAATCTGAAACAGGTCGTTGACAGAAAAGAGCAGTTGAAGAGACTCTACGAACAGGTTGCAACAACAGAAGAACCGCCATTTGCCCTTGCCAATCGGCAGGAGAAAGCCTGGATTGAGCGAATCAATAAAATCAAACGGATCATTAAACAACACGACACTGGCGGACGGCTGGCGCCTCAAAAAGAGATGGCGCGTTTGATGGAAGGTATTCTCACCTGGCGGATAGCCACTGAACATCCCGCCAGAGTCTGGTCATTGAAGAAACAGATGATCGAGTTGGAACAAAACATTGAGACGGCACATCAAAAGGAGAGCGAACTAGCCAAGGCCCGCGCCGAGGCCGAGGGCCGATTCGATGCGTTCTCCAGCCGTATCGAACAACTCGAGAAGACTCTGCCGGGGCTTCATAGGCAGGTGAAGGCATTACGGCAAGACGAGACTGAGCTGTTGCGGGAGATGGCACTTGAAAGACTCGAACAACGGCGCAGCCTGATCAACAACTATCTTGTCCAGGCCAGATTCGGCGTCGCCAACCTGCTGGATATCAGCAGCGCAAGAGCAGGGGGGGAGAAATGAGGCTGTCACTCTCGATTTCTCTACTCGGCATCGCACTCTCTGGGTGTGCAAACCTGCCGATGTCAGGCAAATCGAAATCCGATGAACCCACCCTTGCGGATATTCAAAAGCAACCGATAAAGGTCGAAAAACAGGCACTCACCCCCACTGACCGTAACGAAGTTATAGAAAATTATCGTGCCATCCTGGAATTGAATCCCGATCAACGACTCAACAGTGAAGCGACCCGTCGTTTGGCGGACCTCGAACTGGAGCGCAGTGAAACCAAGCTGTTGCAATCAACGGACGAGCCTGTCCCCAGCGATGCAGAGTTATCCAAGTCGATCAAATTGTATGAATCCTTGTTGCGTAAGGATCCAAACTATGCCTCACGGGACCTGGTGCTGTATCAACTGGCCAGGGCATATGAGCTGAAAGGTGACATAAACACCATGATGCTGACCCTGCGCGCCCTGGTCACACAACACCCCGACAGCCCCTATTGGCAGGAAGCACAGTTCCGACGTGGCGAACATTTTTTCGTCGTACAGCAGTTCAACCGCGCCGAATCGGCATACAAAGCCATTCTTCAGCAACGCAAGGAGACACCCTACTACGATCGGGCGCTTTTCAAACATGGCTGGTCACTGTTCAAACAGCGAAATATCGAACAGGGACTCGATTCATTCACACAGCTACTTGATCGAAACCTGAAAGAGAAGCGGCAGATTGATGTCGGTAAACTCTCTCCTGCAGATCAGAAGCTGCTGAAAGAGACCATCAGAGTCATTAGCCTGACCTTCTCTGAACTCGGTGGCGCAAAGCGTATCAGCCGATATTTCGACAATAAGGGTCACCGGAACTATGAGTACATGATCTATCAGGGACTGGGTGACCTCTACCTTAAGCAGGAACGTATCCAGGATGCGGCAGACGCCTATCTGGCCTTCGTGGACCTCTCCCCGGACCATCCCCAGTCACCGCGCCTGTCAGTAAAGGTGGTCGACATCTATACCGAGAATGGCTTCCCGAGACGCGCCATCGAAAGTAAAAAATCATTTGTCCAACACTACGCCGTTGGGAGTGATGCCTGGAACAAACAGGATGGAAAGAATCAGGCCTGGTTGAATCAGCAATTGAGGAACTATCTGAAGGAGCTTGCTGAATACCACCATGCATTGGCCCAGGAATACAAAAAAAGCAAGGATAGGAAAATCGCTGCACAGCAGACAAAACAAGGCGCCGAAGCTGCCCGTTGGTATCGGTTGTACCTGGATACATTCTCCGATGATCCGACTGCGGGTAGCATCAGTTTCCTGCTCGGTGAACTGCTGTTCGAATTAAAAAAGT
This sequence comes from Candidatus Thiodiazotropha sp. LNASS1, assembly GCF_964212655.1. NCBI lineage: Bacteria > Pseudomonadati > Pseudomonadota > Gammaproteobacteria > Chromatiales > Sedimenticolaceae > Candidatus Thiodiazotropha > Candidatus Thiodiazotropha sp. LNASS1. The sequence goes on from NZ_OZ156465.1 coordinate 1,789,988, forward strand.
ATCCTGAAGCCGTCATTGCCTATGAAGACAGCGCATACCGTCTGCCGGCCCATGACAAACAGGCTGAAGCGGGCTATGCCGCCCTCCTCGCCTACGCCGCTCAGAGTAAACAGCTGCCGGAAGACAAACGGGAGGCTTGGCGCCGGCAGGGTGTCGAGAGCGCCCTGAAATATTGCGACATCTTTCCCAAGGATCCACGCAGAGCCTCGGTATTGACAGAGGCGGCCGATCAATTGCTACAACTCAACCAGGTAGGACGCGCCCGGGGCGCCGCGCTACAGGTCGCCAATCAAACCCCGCCTGCCGCGAAAAAACTGCGGCGCACTGCCTGGACAATAGCCGCACATGCCGCGTTCGAGCAAAAGGATTACCCGGCTGCTGAAACCGCCTATCAACAGGCACTGAAGCTGCTACCCGGCAAGGCCAAGGAGAAAAAACTTCTTGAGGAGAGGCTGGCTGCAAGCATCTACCAACAGGGTGCGGCATTACGCTCCCAGGGCAATCACAAAGGGGCGGCTCAAGCCTTTATGCGTATCGGTAAGCAGGCACCGAAAGCAGAGATATTGTCCACTGCAGAATATGATGCCGCCGCCAGCCTGATCGCTGCAGGAGACTGGGCCGGTTCGGTTAAAATCCTCGAATCCTATAAGGCCAAATACCCGAAAAGCGAGTTGATACCGGAGGTCAACAGTAAACTGGCTGTCGCCTACATGGAGACCAAGCAACCACTTAAGGCGGCAGCGGAACTGGCGACTCTGTCCACCCAGGCATCATCCCCCGAATTACGCCGCGAGGCCGGCTGGCGCTCTGCGGAATTGTATAACAAAGCGGGCAAAGAGAAACAGGCGATTGCCGCTTACAAAAGCTATATCAAGGCCTTTCCGGCTCCGGTTGAACAAGCGATGGAGGGAGGACAAAAACTGGTTGAGCTTTACCATAAGAGAGGTGAAAAGGGTAAACGTGACTGGTGGCTGAAAGAATTGATCAAGATCGATGCAGGTGCTGGAAAGCAACGCAGTGACCGCACGCGCTACCTGGCGGCTCAAGCGTCTTTGCAACTTGCTGAGGCAAACATGAAGCGTTTCCAGGGTATTAAGCTGAAGGCGCCACTGGAGAAAAATCTGAAACGTAAAAAGCAACAAATGCAGACTGCCATCAGCGCCTATAAAAAGGCAATCAAGTATGGTGTGGCTGAGGTCACGACCAGTGCCACTTACAAAATCGGTGAAATGTACCGACAGTTCGGGACAGCCCTGATGGAGTCCGAAAGACCGAAGGGATTGAACACGGATGAATTGGAGCAATACGAGATCCTGCTGGAAGAGCAGGCCTTTCCGTTTGAAGAGAAAGCGATCTCGCTCTACGAATCAAATATCGAAAGAGTGTCCAGCGGCATCTATGACGAATGGGTAAAAAAGAGCTTCAATGCACTGGCAAAACTGTTACCCGGGCGCTATGCAAAACAGGAGAAGCGGGAGGCGTGGATCGATGCAATCAATTAGTATCCATCCACGCATACGGACAGGCATCAAACTTGTCTCGGGAATCTTCTGCATTATCCTGGTTCTTTCTGGTTGCAGTACCACCACTCCCGCGATTAAAGATGATACCAGCACTGCTAATAGCGAGACTCGTCCTCGCCAGCCGAGCAGCGCCGATCCACAACTGCAAAAGCGCTTCGATGCGGCTGTCGCACTGATGCGTCAGGATAAAGTCGACAAGGCGAAACTGAACCTGCAGGCACTGATCGATCAGAACCCGCGTTTGCCCGGCCCCTATATCAATCTGGGTATCATACAGCTGAATGAAGGTGAACCGGCCAAGGCCGCAGCATCTTTTACCACAGCCCTTGAACTAAAACCGGACAGCCTGCCTGCCCGCAATCAACTGGGTGTAGCACTCAGGATGCAGGGGAAGTTTCAGGAGGCAGAAAAGACCTATCACACGGCCCTGGAAATCGAACCCGATTACCTGCTCGCTCACCGTAATCTAGGGATTCTTTATGATCTCTACCTGAGCAAACCCGAACAGGCGCTGGAGCACTATAAGCGATGCCAGGCATTGGGTGATTCGAACGAAAAAGAGATTGCTGGCTGGATCCTGGATCTCGAACGACGCATTAACTCATCAAAATAGCGGAAAGCGGATATGATGAATAGGCTACATAAAAGAGTGATGATGATAGCAATGACTGTGTTGTTGCTGTCGTCACATAATCTGCATGCGGAACAGCGTCTCGACCTGGAGGGCACAGCCATCTTCGGCAACAAAGAGTCGCCGAATATACTCTATGTTGTGCCCTGGCGTTCGGCCAAGCGCCTCACCAATATGATGCCCCCAGAAACAGGTCGCAGAGATGAGCTGTTTGCTCCGCTGGACCGTGATGTATTTCGCAGACAGATCGATTGGTACCAGACATTTAGTGAAAAACCGTAAAGAATCTATTGCTTGGTGCCGCATGACTGAAACAACCCGACTTCTTGCATCAGATGTGTGTTTTTTATCCACCACTGGATGCATGTATTTACAGTAAACCGATATTCAGGTGTTAAACAACGGAGAATCCTATGGAGCTCATCGACCCCATCATCCGATTTTTTCAGGAAGGCGGACTCTTTATGTACCCTATCCTGCTGATCTTTGCAGGGGGCGTGGCGATAGCCATCGAACGCTGGGTCTTTCTCACCATACAGACCGGCAGCAACAAGCGCACCTGGAGAAGGGTCCTGCCCCATCTCAATGACGGCGACTTCAAGTCCGCCATGGAGACCGCCAACAAATCCAAGACCGCCATCGGCACCATGTTGACCTACGGCCTGGCACGGGCACGTACCGCAAGGCGCCGGGACGATGTCGAAGTGGCCATGGAGGAGGGATTGATGGAGGCGATCCCGCGGATGGAAAAACGCACCCACTATCTCAGCACACTCGCCAACATCGCTACCCTGCTCGGCCTGTTGGGCACCATCATCGGTCTGATTCAGGCCTTTACCGCCGTCTCCAACGCCGATCCCGCGGAGAAAGCGGACCTGCTGTCAGCAAGTATCTCGGTAGCCATGAACACCACCGCCTTCGGATTGATGGCGGCCATCCCCCTGTTGCTGGTCTATGCCCTGCTGCAGAGTAAGACCACCGCCATCGTCGACAGCCTGGAAATGGCCTCAGTGAAATTCCTCAATATCTTCAGCGAACAGGCATTCAGCACACGGAGCAAGGCATGAGAGAACGGCTGAGGCGCCATCGACACGGGGAAGAGCTGAACATTACAGCCTTCCTCAACCTGATGGTGATCCTGATTCCCTTTTTGTTGATCACCGCCGCGTTTTCCAGGTTTTCCATTATCGAGCTCTATCTGCCCCCGGCCAGTGAAGGCACCCTGAAGGCGATCAAAGAGCTTCAGCTGGAAGTGATCATCCGCCCCGACAGCCTCGAAGTTGCGGATCGGGAAGGCGGCCTGATCAGACGTCTGAAGAACACCCCGGATGGTTACGACGTAAAAGGTTTGAACGAGCTACTGGTTCAGATCAAGGTACGCTTTCAGGATAAACGCAACATCTTCATCCTATCGGAACCGAATACCAAATACGAAACCATGGTGCAGGTGATGGATGCCGTACGCATGACAGAGAACTTGGAAGCCGGAACCGTCGTTCAGTATGAATTGTTTCCCGATATTGCGTTGGGCGATGCCCCGCCGGTAGCCGCGCAGAAGCAGGACGAAGGTAACGCATCATGAAGATGTCACGCCGGGCAAAACGCATGGATCGTCATCATCGGCGAAACAAAGGCCATGCCGTACTCAACCTGGTCTCCCTGATGGATATCTTTACCATCCTGGTCTTCTTCCTGCTGGTCAATTCCGGTGAGGTTCAAGTGCTACCCAACGCAAAGGCATTGAGCCTGCCCGAGTCGGCGGCAAGCTTGAAACCCCGCGAGACCTTGGTGGTGATGGTCAATCACAATGAAATCCTGGTACAGGGCCACCGGGTCATGGATCTTGCACAACCCTTGCCCACCGGTACCACGCTGCCCGCCTTGAAGAGCGAACTGCAGCGTCATGCGGAGAGATCCAAAACGAGTAGCCTGGAACCCTTCAGAGGCAAGATCACCATCATGGGTGAGAAAACGATTCCCTATACCCTGCTGAAGCGTGTCATGGCAACCTGCGCCGAGTCTGAATATCCCAACGTATCCCTGGCGGTATTGAGAAAGAATGAAAAGCCCAATGGAGGACAGCCGCTGTGAGCGCCTCCTATCGACACTCCACCTATCTACCCTGGTACACGGCATCCGCCGACGAGCGGCGATTTCAGATCATTGCCCTGGTGGTACTCATCATTGCACTGCTTTCAGGCACCATTGTACCGATGATCGAGCTGCCGGAAAAAGAGCGCTTCAAGAAACAGACCCTGCCGCCCCGGTTGGCGAGACTGATCCTTGAGCAGAAGAAAGAGCCGCCGAAACCAAAGAAGATCGTCAAGAAGAAGCTGCCGGAACCCGAGAAGAAGAAACCGGAGAAGAAGAAGCCGGAAGAGAAGAAGAAACCCGAACCGCAAAAGCCGCCGGAAAAGCAGGTGGCGAAGAAAAAGCCGACTAAAGAGGACGCGCGTAAGAAAGCGGCAAGCGCGGGCCTGCTTGCCTTTGCCGATCAATTGGCGGACCTGCGCGAAGAACAGATCGAATCGAGTGTCAAGGGTGTACAGAAACTATCGACCACCGGTAAGAAGACATACCGCAGCCAACGTTCGATCATCTCGTCCGGTGTCGCCAGTGGAAGTGGCGGGATCAATACCGCAGCCCTGAGCAGTGAGACGGGAGGCGCCGGACTCTCGGGACGTCGAACGACCGAGGTGCAGAGTAGCGCCATCAGTGAGGAGACAAAAGCGGCGGCCCGTGGAAAGGGCAAAGGCAAGAATTTCAAAGGGAATCGTACCCGTGAAGAGATACAGGTGGTCTTCGATCAGAACAAAGGGGCTGTCTACGCGCTCTACAATCGCGCCTTGCGGAAAGACCCCACACTGCGCGGCAAGGTAGTGTTGGAGTTGACGATAACACCTGCCGGAAAGGTAACCAAGTGCGTCATACTTTCATCCGAGTTGAACGATACAAAACTGGAACGTAAGCTGGTGTCACGTATCAAGCTGTTTAAGTTTCCCGCCAAGGACGTAGATACCGCGGTGGTCTCCTATCCCATCGATTTTCTGCCCTCTTGATGCATCGATTATCCACCTGCAACAGCATTTCGCTTTGCAGGCGGTTGATGATTTCTGGTTTACTCAACAACCACTAGTCAAATGGCGAACGGGCTGAATAAAGCAAGCCGCAAACGAACGCTATTCACCGCAAAAAGCGCAAATATATCCGCTATGGAATTCCGAAAAAAATATGTGGAATATTCTTAATCACCTCCCGCTATTGATAGCGGTCTCCTGTTGCGCTCTGTTTCAACCGCTGCACGCAGCCTGGATCAGCGGAGAGGAGGCGATCATGGGTACCAAGGTTAACGTACAACTCTGGCACCTGGACAAGAGAGAGGGCGAAGCGGCGGTTCAAGCAGTCATTGAGGAGTTTCAACGCCTGGATCACAAACTGAGCCCCTATATCGAACACAGTGAACTGGCTATCGTCAATCGTGTGGCTGCAAGCAAACCTGTAGTGATTTCGGAGGAGTTCTACCGCCTTCTCGAGGCCTCCCTCGAATATTCTAAGCTGACCAAAGGCGCTTTCGATATCACCTTCGCCTCGATTGGGCACCGTTACGACTATCGTAAGGGAATAAAGCCAAACAATTCGACGATCGACCGTACCCTGCCCCTGATTGACTACCGCAATATTAGACTGGTCGCGGATAACCGCACGGTCTCGTTCGAGAAGCCAGGCGTGCGCATCGACCTCGGCGGCATCGCCAAAGGCTACGCCGTCGACCAGGGCATCGAACTGCTGCGGCAGAGAGGCATTGAACATGCACTGATCAGCGCCGGCGGAGACAGCCGCCTGCTGGGCGACCACCGTGGCAGGCCATGGCATATCGGCATCCAGGCGCCAAGGGATAAAGCACGCATGGCCGCCATGCTACCCCTTGTCGATAACGCCATCTCCACCTCAGGTGATTACGAACGCTTCTTCGAACGCGACGGCATACGCTACCACCATATCATCAGTCCCAAAACCGGACGTTCCGCCGACACCCTGCAAAGCGTCACCATCATCGGCCCCAATGCAACACGCACCGACGCCTTATCCACCAGCGTCTTCGTGCTTGGCGCTGAAAAAGGAATGGCGCTGATCAATCGTCTGCAGGATGTCGATGCCGTGATCATCGACAAAGATGGGAAGATGAATACTTCGGATGGCTTTGCAGATGCGGATTCACAATAAACCTTGCACCGGATTTATTGAATGATTTTCGCGAATCCTAAACATCATAGATAAAAGCACAGTTACGGATTACATATCACAACGCATTAACAAAAAGATGCATACCCTACACCTGACCCGAGTGATCGCCCTTACAGCAGGGACATAGAAAGAAATGTCAAAACTATGGATTCAGAAGAGCTTGTTGAGATAATGAGCGGAGAAGGAGAACAAATTCTGACTGAGGAGGAAGAAGCATGGTCGCAGGAACCAATCCTTCCGGTGTGTTTTTCTCACTATATCACTCAATTGAAATTGAGCCCGTAGGGTATGGCACTGTAATTACCTTATTTCAAGTTCCGCCAGATCCTAAATATTAGATTGAGCTTTGTAGCAGTGAAGATATAGAGGTACATCAAAATGCAATATAAAAACTCAGCACATAACGATGGGCTACACCGATCATGAAAAACATTACATTTTCTCTTTCTTTGATAGTCACTACATCGTTAATGTTTACCGCCTGTGGCGGTGATGTCGAACCACCTCATCGAAACCCTTCACAACAACAGTTCACCCAACCACCGCAAGCCATTTCGCTGCCACTGAAAAATCCGAGCTTCGAACAATCTGATCAATACCTAGAAGGCTGGGGCTTTTCCCAGCATGCGGGAGAACAGGCGTACGCAGTATCCATCGACACAGCTGACAGTACCGATGGCAAAAACAGCTACCGTATCGAACGCAAGCTGGTTCAGGCCTGGGGGATGATCTATCAATGGTTACCGCTTGATAATGCCACGGGAAAATCCATCATACTGACCGCCATGATCAAAAGCGAAAACCTGGGTCCGGATGGATTCGACATCAATCTGGTGTTTCGAAAAGCCAACCGAAAAGTCATTGGAAAGATCGGTACAGAAGCAATTACAGGCACCAATAACTGGCAACGGATTGTAGTTACAGGCGTTATCCCTGCCGATACGGCTCATTTGCAGATTACAGCAGTGTTAAATGACGCTGGTACTGCTTGGCTGGATGATGTTCGGGTTAGCATCACCGATGAGAATTGATGCCCAGCTGGGGTATCAACTCCAATTAGCTCTCGATAGTTATTAGTCTACCAAGCAATGTGTAGATGATGCATATACTAGGGCCTGTTAACACTCCCTCCACTTACCCCCCCGCTTTTCATAAAACAGCTGAGTAAATTCCTGTAGCGTCCCATTCTCGATCGCACCTCTCAGGTCGCGCATCAGCTTCTGATAGTAATAAAGATTGTGAATGGTATTCAGCCGCGCCCCTAGGATCTCGTTGCATTTATCCAGGTGGCGCAGATAAGCACGGCTGTAGTTTGTGCAGGTATAGCAATCGCACTCCGGATCCAGGGGGCTCTCGTCGTATTGATGGGCTGCATGACGGATGCGCACCACTCCCTGATGGGTGAACAGATGGCCGTTTCGCGCATTGCGGGTCGGCATCACGCAGTCGAACATATCGATGCCCCGGTGTACAGATTCGACAATATCCTCAGGGGTGCCGACGCCCATCAAGTAGCGTGGACTCTCTTTTGGCAGGCGATTACTGAGAAAATCGAGGATGCGCCAGCGATCCGCTTCGGGTTCGCCCACCGAGAGACCGCCGACCGCATAGCCGTCGAATCCGATATCCATCAATCCCTGCAGGGATCGATCGCGCAACTCATCGAACATCCCACCCTGGACGATACCGAACAGGGCCGACGGATTGTCACCGTGTGCGTCGCGACTGCGTGCCGCCCAACGCAGCGAGAGTTCCATCGACACCCTCGCCTCCTCTTCCGATGCCGGGTAGGGGGTACACTCATCGAAGATCATGACGATATCCGAGCCCAGCTCCCGTTGCACCTGCATCGACTCTTCAGGGCCCATGAAAACCTTGCTGCCGTCGATGGGCGAGCGGAAGGTGACCCCTTGCTCAGAGATCTTGCGCATCTCCCCCAGGCTGTAGACCTGAAATCCCCCCGAGTCGGTGAGAATCGGTCTCTCCCAGTGGGCAAAACCGTGCAGGTCGCCATGCTTGCGGATCACCTCGGTTCCTGGTCTGAGCATAAGGTGAAAGGTATTGCCAAGTATGATTTCAGCACCCAAATCAACCAGTTCCTCAGGGGTCATTGCCTTGACCGTTCCATAGGTGCCAACGGGCATGAATGCGGGGGTTTCGACACACCCTCTGTCAAACTGCAAACGACCACGCCGTGATAGCCCATCTGTCTGAAATAGCTCGAATTTCATAGCATTTTTTAATATCGCCCGGGCGGCGGTAATTCAGAGGCGAGCCGGATCACCGGACTTTGTTAAATTTTGTGATGGCATTGGGGTTTTCCCTAATCAATCTTGACAGTCCCATAATTATATTAGAAAATGTTTATGTGCTGATCATTTATCAGCATTTTTCACTCCTCCATCCTCCTTTGGTGGATATATTCAGCGCGGCACCCCTGCCGCGCTTTTTTTTTATCATCTTGATTCCCCTGCAGGTGTCAGGAACATCGCATCACCATAGCTGAAAAAACGGTAACGTTTTTCAATCGCATGCTGATAGGCCTTCATGATGCGATCATATCCGGCAAAGGCCGCCACCAGCATCAGCAAGGTGGACTGGGGCAGATGAAAGTTTGTGATCATTGCATCGACACTGCGAAACCGGTAACCCGGTTTGATGAAGAGTCGGGTATCACCCTGATAGGGCTCAATCGTTCCGTTACCCGAGGCCGCCTCAAGACTCCGCACGCATGTCGTGCCGACAGCCACCACACGCCCCCCCCTTTCGCGTGAGTCAACAACCTTTTGGCAGACTGCTTCGTCAACCTCAATATACTCCCTGTGCATGATATGCTCATCCAGGTTGCTAACCCTGACCGGCTGGAAGGTTCCGGCACCCACATGCAGGGTCACAGTCGCAAGATCGACCCCCATATCCTTGAGTCTATCCAACATTTCATGGTCGAAATGCAAACCCGCGGTGGGTGCGGCCACCGCACCGGGCTTCTGTGCAAAAACAGTTTGGTAACGCTCTACATCGACTGGTCTGTCACTACGATCGATATAAGGAGGCAATGGCATATGACCGTGCTTATCCATCACATGGTAGAAGTCGTCGGTCATGGTTCGAAGCAAATACAGATTGCCTTCTCGTCCCGTGACCTCCACTGTGTGATCACTGTCGACCAGTTTAATTCTAGAACCGGTCTTGGGTGTTTTACTGGTGCGAATATGTGCCATCGCCAATCCCGGCTCCAGGATACGTTCAATCAATATTTCGACCTTGCCACCGCTCAATTTATTTCCATAGAGCCGTGCGCGCATCACCCGCGTATCATTCAGCACCAACAGATCCCCAGGCTGTAGTAGTGAAGGAAGATCAGTGAACATCAGATCCTTCGGCCCCGTCTCCCCCTGTAACAATCCAAGCAGGCGACTTCCGCTACGTTGCGTATGCGGAAACTGAGCGATAAGCTCCTCGGGTAAGTGGTAATCAAAGTCGGATAGCTGCATAGCGCGCGGATAGTAGCACGTCACGTGAATGCGGTGAATCATTCACTTTTCCGCAATCTGGCATTATTATCAACCATTGGCCTTATTCTGAGTAAGGATTAGGGAGACATTCAGAGCCTCGGTCACAAACTTTGGCAATTGAAAACACCATCGAAATTGCCGGGTACATAGTTTTAGGGGATTAGGATGATCATATGCAGGTTTCAGGCTCCATGCCGTACATTTCAATGGTTGGCTGTCCTGGTCTTTTCTCTTCTGTCCGGTATAGCTCGTAGTGAAATTATCCACCTGCAAACGGACCGCGGTTTGACGATCAATGCGGAATACCTCGATACGACAAGCAGTGCCTCCCCAATACTGATACTGCATGGTTTTCTCCAGACTCGGGATTTCTTTACGGTACGCCGTATAGGTAATACCCTGCATGAAGCTGGTTACAAGGTACTGCTGCCGAATCTATCCTTGGGTATCAATAATCGACGGCAAAGTCTTGCTTGTGAAGCCGTTCATAACCACTCCATGCAACAGGACACGAATGAGATCGCCCTTTGGGTGGATTGGCTCTACGATCAGACAGATCGCCCTGTTACCCTAATCGGTCATAGCGCCGGCAGTTTGAACCTGGTTTCCTATCTCGATGCATATCCCGACTCTCCCGTTGAGAAGAGCCTGCTGATTAGCCTGATCGCATTCCTTCAAGGTCCTGTTGCAAAGGAGAATACGACAGAACGAATGCGTGCTGAAGCCGATCTGATTCTGAATGGAGTCCGAATAGAAAGATATCGGTTGGCATATTGTGACCACTACGCCACAACAGCAAAAGACTATCTTTCCTACCTTGCCTGGGACCCGAATCGAACACTAAAGGCGATTTCCGGTATGAAGGTAAAACCCACTATAATATTAGGTGGTGGTGACAACCGTCTGGGTCCGGACTGGAAACCGCAGTTGCAGTCACATCAGGCTCATATTATAGAAATTGATGGGGCTAACCACTTTTTTGATCATGCATATGAATTTGATCTGCTTGATGGCATTGAAAAATCATTATGAGGGATTATAAACAGAGCCACTGTCCATGACGTTCAGACCAAAACCGTTATCCCTCAGTCTCTTCACGATACTCTTCGTGATGCTTTTTCTAATCCTGCTATTTACTCTCGGTAACCTCACTTACAGGGAGTTTGAGCATTTGGATACTAAATTTCGCATCGCCAATGCACATAGTGCAGCAGCTGAAATCGAATCGGCATTATCCGAAGCCATCAGCCAGAGCAAAGAAAAGACCCGCCAGCTCGCGGCTTGGGAGGAAGTTGGGCAACAGCTCAACAACCCAACCTTTTACAGTTATTGGTACCAATACAGGGCAAAAAACATCGAATATGTATCGGCCTACACGCTCGATATTGCGATCTATGACCTCCATGGCAATGTACTCGCTCCCATGGACACATCAATACTGCCCCAGAAGATAGATACCGCTGGTATCGGTCACTACATTCAGGTTAATGATTTTGAGCCGCTAATAGTGGTTATCATCCCAGTGAAGGAATCGATCAGCGGAAAAAAACTGGGATATCTGGCCACTTTAAGCAACCTATTCCCAATTCTTAAAGGCTTCAGCCACTTCAACTATATTGATCGAAGCAGTATCAGCGTTACCATCGATAAGATCGATATGATATCGAGCCAATCACTGTTGGAGAACATCGATTACAGGCTTACCAGCGACCCCTATGCACAAGCCATCAAGCCGGTTGTCAAGCAATCCTTGCTACAGCTGGCCGGTACCGCACTGATACTGACACTGTTGATCTTTCCATTGGCTGCCTGGCTTGTGAATCGTCCGATACTACAAATATCGCAACAGATCGATCAGTTGCAAAGCTCACCTCGAACAGCTGTTAAACAACAAGCAGTAAGACCACTGTTCATTAAGGAGTTGGATAAGATACAGACATCACTGTACGCCTACCACAACAGATTAAATCAGGCGAATTCTTACCTGGATCAGAAGACTCAAGAGTTGGATGATATCGTACAACATGATCCATTGACTGGCGTGATGAACCGCCGCGCCTTCGATAGTTACTGGAGGGAAGTAACCGATGTGTTCAAGCACAGTGCTGATGAAATCTGTCTGATACTGTTCGATATCAACCACTTCAAGGCACTGAACGACACTTATGGTCATCATACTGGTGACGAAGTATTAATCGCCGTCGCACAAACACTGAAGCAAATATTGCACAGTCGTGATCAGCTGTTCAGACTCAGTGGCGATGAATTTGCGACCATTCTCATGGGTATCCCGTCCCGCAAAGCCATGCAGATTGCCAAACAATGTCATCTAGCCGTCATCAACTATCCCTTCGACAAGCTCGGCATCAATGAACCTGTGCGGATAAGTATTGGCGTGGCGGACATAAAAGCGGAGAAAGGTGAAAACATCAATGCCCTGCATTGGCAGGCGGATATTGCGATACATTTTGCCAAGCGCCCCGGCTATTCCAGTATTATCCGCTTCAAACCGGAGTTGGCGGAAAACGCTCGCGGCCTCTTTTCCAATCGTACTCACATTGCCGTCTACGAGGCTGTCACCCGTGGTACCGGACTTGTCATGCACTACCAACCGATTGTGGATTTGGAAAACGGCAAGCCCCAATATTACGAAGCCCTGGTGCGAATTGTTCATGACGGGCAACTGATCATGCCCTCTCACATATTCCCGCTCGTCGAAGCACGAAGTCTTGATCTGGACCTTGATTTCCATGTTATTGAAAAGGCGATCAGCGACCTCCGGGAGGGCAGAATCCCTGTCAATACGGGGGTTTCACTCAATATTTCTGCGCCCGCCATCGTAGAGCATGAGCTGCTGCAACAGTTGGCGGCATTCAAGCCGTTCATGGCCGATTACAAATTACTGATAGAGATCACTGAAACCGCTCTCATCACTCAGCTCCAAACAGCCAGAAAGAACTTGGAAATCCTGCGTAACATGGGCTTTAGTATCGCCCTGGATGACTTCGGCAGCGGATACTCATCGCTGCGTTATCTGGGTGCCATGCCGGTTGATGTGGTCAAGTTTGATATCACCCTCACGCGGCTGGTCGACGATAGGGCGGATAACCTTATCCTAAACCACCTGGCAAAGATGATATCCGAGTCCGGGCACTTACTGGTGGCGGAGGGTATTGAATCGGCCCAGATCGCGGAACAGCTCGCCAAGCTGGGATTCCGCTATGGCCAGGGCTACTATTTCGGTCGGCCCGCACGGGCGATAGGGAAGACCGGCTCCTCCAAAGATTCCATCAATTATTCTGCATAGCCTGGAAAAATTAGGTATACTTTGCGGTTTCACGAAGCCGGGGTGGCGGAATTGGTAGACGCAGTGGATTCAAAATCCACCGGTAGCAATACCATGCGGGTTCAAGTCCCGCCCCCGGTACCATCTAAGAAAGAACTTTAACTTTCCAAGTAAATTCTTGACCCCTAGTGGTGAAATGGCGCAGTCCCGATAACTGCTCTACCACATTGTAAATAACTGTACACACCGTTTGCTCTCAGATAGTTCAATGCCTATAAATTGTAGAGGTATTGTGTATTTATTTGAGCATCGATTTAGGAAATAATTTCCTTTTGAGAGAAGACAGGATTTTATAACTGTGCGGGGATGTGTATTCCAGGGACCGGTGTAAAACCTCTGCCTCAATATCTTGGGAATCACTATTACAGCATGAAATCTTATTTAGATAAGCGAATTGGTATGGGGCCGATTCCCTCCGAACCCAAGTACTATCTCAAGAAAGAGCAGGTCAATGGACTCGCTGTCCTAAGGAAATTCGGTTGGCGAATCGTCTGTATCAGACGACCATCCGTATTTGATACCACTACAATTCTATTGAACAAACACACCAACAAGTTGGGAGTTCTCGGCAGTGACGGCATACTCCGATTGACGAACAATATTAAGATTCGAGATAACAGCAAAAAAAAGAGGACGACTGATCGTAAAAAAACGCAACCCTTGCAGTTCCGCAAAACCCTTAGATAGCTAAAGAGAGTCTACCGAATAACGGCACTGCCGCTTGGTGGATCCTAAACCATGGATTCGACAGAACAGGCCTTGGCAGAGGCGCTTTGTCCCCTTGCGTAAATCATACTCCATCCAACAGCCATTAATGATAATCATTTTTATTTATGCAGGCAATCGTGAGCGGCTGCCGTCAAACCATTGTGAGATCCGATCTCGATGACACAGGATTCAAATCCGGCCTTGGCACTCGACGCAACTTTGTAAGGCGAGCCCATTTATCGGCTTTTCCACCTATCGCATATATAGATTTTAGGTGTCTGTTCTGTTCAAATGTTATGGCTGTAATTCAAGAATGGTTGAATGGATGGCGACGGCATCCAGGCCAGCCTAAAAATCAGATAATAAGAGAGTATGACAAGTCCGGATTCCAAACTACCCGATGAGTATACCCAGGACGCGGAGACCATGACGAGCTCCGACAAGCTGCGTGTGGCGTTAGAGATAGCCATTGCTGCGCTGATACTCGTTGCTATCTACTACTTCTTTGCACCGGAAGAAGAGATCGATCTGGCGCCTCCTCTGGAGGAGAGTCAGATCGACCCCATCATTAGGGCTCAGATCGACTCAGCCACGGAACAGACTGCCCCGGTTGATGATGAGGTCGATACCGCTGAAAAAGCTGAAATCGTGGATCACCCTTCACCCTCGGAAAACACTGCAATTGAAGCAGAATCTGCTGCAATTGAGTTCGCCGAAGGGGGATCAGCCCGCGCATTGATATCAAGCTTACGCTCTGGTGAAACCGCCTTAAATCCAGAACAAATCCTTAGCCAGGCGACTGCATACCAGAATGAAGGCAAATTGACAGACGCATATCTATTGCTCTTTTATGCCGCACGAGAAGGGGATGCTGCAGCGGCCTTTTCACTGGCCAGTCTGCATGATCCAAACCATTTTAATGATGGCAACCCCTTACTTGAAAATCCTGATCCATATCAAGCACATAAATGGTATTCAGCAGCAGCTGACAAGGGTTTGACCAAAGCCGATGAGCGGCTCAGAATATTGAGAAAGACCACTGAAGAGCAAGCGAAAAAAGGGGACCTTGCAGCTAAGCGACTCTTACTCAACTGGCGGTAGCCCTTATTCAAGGATAAAACGATGGCCACTCTCAAATCGATCCTGACTCTGTTGATTGTTTTACTCTCCCCTTCCCTTCTCCTTGGTGCCGCGCAGCAACACCCCCTGCTCATGGATGGTAAGGAGGCTCTCTACCAGCGTGTGCTGAGTAAGCCAGGAGCTCATTTTTATAAGGAAATACAAAAGGCTAAGGGTGATCCCGCAACACCATTCAGCGCCTTCTATGTGTATGACCGAAAAATAGAGAATAGCACCACCTGGCTACTACTTGGCCATAATCGGTATGGCGAAATAGCCGGCTGGATAGCGGAAAATGACACCATTCCCTGGAATCAAGGGCTGACTGTTGCATTTCGTGATCCAATAGGTAACGACCGGGTCCTGCTCTTCAATGAAAAAGAGCAGTTGAAAACCGTGCTCAAGAGTAATGACAAGGAGAAATATCGACAACTCTATCAGGCTGCCGAGTCGGGTGAACTTGATGACAAATCACCGGTGATCGCCATCCAGCCAAGGACGCATATCGATATCTTGAAGGATTTCTACCTGGTGCCCATCCGAGATCACGAAGATATCTATATCGGAAATGAGCAGGCACGCATGCTGCAAGTATCCAGCGTACCGCTACTGCCTGCGATAACAAGTGAACAGGCACAAGCTCCCGAAAAAAAGAAAGAAGAGGCCCGCAACAAGATCAAGCCTTTCCGCTCCGCCGTAGTATTCGTCATTGACTCCACCCTCTCGATGGATCCCTATATCGACCGGACACGTGAAGCGGTGCGCAAAATATATGACACCATCACCGAAGAGGACCTGACTGGCGATGTGAGCTTTGGCTTGATTGCGTTTCGCGACAATCCACAGGCCGTTCCTGCACTGGATTACTTGACACAAACCTATGTCAATCTTCAACAGGGACAGGATGCAGATGGCTTTTTCAACCAGGTCTCGTCCCTTAAAGCCGCTTCAGTATCCAGCCGCGATTTCAATGAAGACAGCTTTGCCGGTGTCAACGAGGCTGTAGCAGGTATAGATTGGCAGGGGCAGGATGCCCGCTATGTTGTTCTGATCACAGATGCAGGCCCCCGAGAAGCAGGTGATCCGCTCTCCGGCACCGGCATGTCGAGCGCATCGCTTCGCCAGCTGGCCCAGGACAAAGGTATAGCACTCTCTGTCTTGCATCTTTTAACGCCAAGTATCATGGCGGATCACACACAAGCAGAAGAGACCTATCGCGATCTCTCATATTATCCAGGCATCGGCAGTTTCTACTTCGGTGTCGAAACAGGTGATGTTGAACGATTCGGCAGAGTTCTGGATGCCCTGGCCAAGCAGATCACCGAACAGGTCAAACTGGCCGCCCTGGCGGCGGCCGGGAAGAGTATGGCTATGGAACGCCAGGCCAGGAAAAACCAGGCAACACAAGATGAAGAAACCGATCAGTTGGCCCAATTCCAGGCAAAGGTCGCCAAACTGGGCTATGCCCTGCGTATGCGTTATCTTCAACAAAAAGACAAACAGCAGATCCCCAGTGTGTTCGATGCCTGGCTGGTCGATCGGGATATCAACGAGCCACAGAGACAAACCCTTGATGTACGCGTACTTTTGACTCGCGATCAACTCAGCGATCTGCACAGCATCATGCACCAGGTTCTCATTACAGCCGAAGAGGGCCTGCTATCTCCACGCACTTTTCTCAACGATCTGAAGAGTCTTGCCGCCACAATCGCCCGGGACCCGGAACAACTTGGAACAACAACGCGAGTGACCGGTGCGCGCGAAGGCAACCTGGCAGACATGGGTTTTATGCGGGAATATATTGAGGACCTACCGTACACCGGTGAAGTCATGAATCTCTCTTTAGAGAATTGGCAGGACTGGCCGGCCCGGGACCAGATCAGATTCATCAATCGCTTGGAAGAGAAGATAAACTACTACCAGGTATTGCATGATCATACAGACCTATGGGTTTCACTGGACGGAGGACCGATATCCGGTGACTCCGTCTTCCCGATCGCCTTGGAAATGTTGCCCTAGTTCTCCTTCATCGTGGAACTGGAGGAGTACCCGATTTGACGACCACTGTAATCCACCCGGGCGCAATGCTGACCGGTGAAAAGGTACTCATCTATCATTTGCGTGATGTAGAGAAGACTCGAGAAGCCGAAGGTAGTGCATTCCGTCTACGCGTACCGAGCCTGCAGATCGCACTGGGAGAGAAAATAGCGCTCATTGGTGAAAGTGGCTGTGGCAAGAGCACCCTGCTGGATATGCTCTCGATGACACTGAAACCGAGCAATATCGGGTCATTTCGTTTCAGACCTGAGCGGGGCGCAGAACCGGTCGATATTTCAGCGCTATGGCAGAAGAATCAACTCAACAAACTGGGTGATCTCCGTCGTTTGCGGATCGGTTATGTCATGCAGACAGGGGGGCTGCTACCCTATCTGACGGTTCGGGAAAATATCAATCTCTCCCGTCGCCTGCTCGATATGCAGGATGATGGATTGGTCGACGAGCTGGCGAATGACCTGGGTATACACAGACATCTGAACAAGCTGCCTCATATGCTCTCTGTCGGTGAACGTCAACGTGTTGCCATTGGTCGCGCCCTGGCTCATCGGCCGGCCATCGTAATTGCCGACGAACCCACTGCATCGCTTGATCCCATTGCAGCCGAACGCATAATGTCACTGTTCATCGAACTTGTGGATGAACTTCATATCACTGTCATTCTGGCCAGTCATGCATGGCGTCACATCAACCGGTTGGGACTCCGTCACCTGGAACACCACACTCATAGAGAGGCAGATGGATCGATGACTGAAACTGTTGTGAGTGGCTGATGCGTCATCGATTTAAGGATATCATCTGGCTGGCCGGTCGTGATTACCGCAACGAATGGCAAATGTCGAGCTTCTTCATCATCGCCCTGGCAGCAGTGCTTGGGCCGATGATGATCCTGTATGGTCTAAAATTCGGCATCGTCGGCAGCATGCTCAACAGCCTTATAGAGGACCCGCGCAACAGGGAAGTACGTCCTATCGGCAGTGGCCGCTATGACAGCGCCTGGATCGAACAACTGCAAGCCAGGGAGGAGATCGACTTTATTGTGCCGCGTACCCGCGCCATCGCCGCCACCATCGACCTGAAGAGCCAAGCAGCGAAGCGCATCGTCTCAGTTGAGATGATCCCAACGGGTCTGGGCGATCCACTTTTGAAGGCACGAACAATCCCAAAGAGCCTGCAACAGATTGTGCTCTCGGAAAAGGCAGCACAACGGCTTAAGGTAAAGCCGGGTGACGAGATCAATGGCAGTCTGTCACGCCGATACAAGGGACGTAGTGAAAGGGTGCACGTTACACTCCAGGTAGTCGATGTAGCGAGACACGCCAGCTTTACCCGTGACGGCGCCTTCACCAATCTGAACCTGTTGGAGGCTGCGGAGGACTTCCGCGATGGTCGCGCGGTCCCGGCTTTCGGTTGGAGCGGCACAAAGGCTCCGAACGACGAGCGCACCTATCCCAGCTTCCGCCTCTATACACGCTCCATCTATGACGTCGCACCAATCAGTGATGCACTGCAAAAATTGGGGATCGAAGTGAATACCCGGGCAGCCGACATCGACATCGTGCGCAGTATGGATCAGAATCTGAGCCTGGTTTTCTGGTTGATCGCACTCATCGGACTTATTGGTTTCTCATTCTCTTTGGGCGCCAGTCTGTGGGCAAATGTCGACCGAAAGCGAAAAGAGTTAAGCGTCCTTCGACTGGTCGGTTTCCGTACTGGGGAGATAATCTGGTTCCCGGTTTTACAATCGGCATTTACCGCCTTCTTCGGATGGCTGACAGCATCACTGATCTATCTGGCTGTCAGTTTCACTATCAACGGATTATTCATGACACAGACCGAGGATGGTGAGACAATTTGCAGATTGTTACCTAACCACTTTCTTGTTGCCCTACTTCTGACACTGGGATCATCAATTGTTGCCGCATCACTTGCAGGTTACCGTGCAGCAAGCGTGGAACCATCGGAAGGGTTGAGAGAGATTTAGAGGTCCACCTCAAATTGCAGTAACCCTATACCCGCCACCATATTTAGTAATGTAATAGGGAAGTACGAACAAAGGCCCGTAAAGATCTCTCACCACGGGCCTGTTGAATAGTTTTTTGTGCATTATGGAGCATTAGATTTTCCGCCTTGCACTGAAAGCGATGAACCCAAGCAATGCAGAACCGAACAACCAAGCCGCCGCAGGAAGCGGTACGGCCGATATTGTAAGGTCGTAGTCGGAGTAAATTTTGCTATCGAGCGCATTCAAGGCGAAACCTGAGAGTGTAAATACGTAACTGCCCTTAGCCAAGCTCAAACTTTCCGAAAACACCGGTCCAAGATGAAAATCCATACCATCATTCGTGTTTGTCAGCAACATATCATCTGCCGCCATCCCGGTATGAGATCCAGAAAAGATAAGTGATAGTCCGGAAGTAGCAATATCAAAGTGAATAACGTCCGTAAAGATACCGGAATATGGCGACGGATTGTAAGTGTCTCCATTCTCTGTAAATGTACCGGCATCAATGACTGTTCCGCCAAACACACTCGTTGAAACAATGCCGGCCATCAATACCAATGTGCAGAATAACCTTTTCATGATCCTCGTCCTTTAGTCAGTGAAATAAACTCCTAAATCTCATCATAGATTGTAATAGCTAGTTTGCGACTTAAACAACATAAAAATTCTAACAACTGCACAAAAAGACCACATTTTACAATTATTTTACAACTGCAATTTAGACCGCACATTAATCTTCCAGTGTTTAATTAATTGTTCGAGATATTAACTGGCAATGGAACCAAATATGGCAGGTTATGCCACAGATCAACATCCGACCGGCCTGCACCACTTTTTACATCAAAAAAACACAGTTAGGGATGAAGAAATAAACATTGATCAATAAATAATATTTTAAGTGAAGTTAAACCAATAGTTAAAAATCAAATACCATCGATTGAGTTTAGCTTGTCGCAAGCCGAAAAATGAAGAGTATCAGCAACACAAAACTTACTACAATAAATGCAAGAAATATTTTTCTTTTTGTACTTTTCATGTCTACGCTGCCTCTTTGATCACTTACCCATTGAGGCACAGGTTCATTGAACATATCCGGGCACCCATCAATTGTTATAGAAGGCAGCTCATCGGCAGCATCTGAAGAGATTTGTATCTTACGTTTGTCATTAACTGACATCCACCAGACACCACCCCACTGATGTTCACTATTGGAATCGCGTGATTCGCACCTCTTCTGCCTTGAATTTTGTTCGAACTCAGCTTTTGATATTTCACCTGATGAATGTGCGGCTTGATTCATTGCCCCATTGTATACGGATGGTAGGCCAGGATTATCCCACTCGATCCATTCCGTATCAGGCATATCCAAATCTTCCAATGAGAGGTCGAATTCATCGAACTCCTGCTCCCCTTCGTGAACAAAGATTGCAGCATCATGTATTGCCGTAGAATCGTTAGTGGCTGGTTGTCTTATGGATGACCCGACCATCTTACCGGAGCATGGCTCAACTGTCGGTGTATTGCCGCGTTTGCAAGGGAGTGTAGAGACAGCTTGAAACGGTTTTACGGGTATATACCTCTCTTTTAAAAAATCAATTGTTTCATTTGAATGCAGTCTCAATCGACCCTCCTCGATTAACAACTCTGCAACCAACAATACATCATCAATACTTATCTGATGTCTGTTTTCCAATGCGGCGGCCAACAACAAACGACTCATTAAATGATTTATGAGTCGTGGTAGTCCCTGAGTGACATCATAGATAATTGAATAGACTGATCTCTCAATGATGGGGTCATGCCTCCACCCCACCCGGTGAAGTCTGTGTTTTATATAACCTTCAGTCTGCTCAGCAGTCATGGTTTCAAGCTCGCACACCGCAGAAACCCTTTGCTGAATTTGTTCTATACCTGCTCCACCAACCGACTCCCGTAACTCGGGATTGCCTATCAGGACCAACTGAAGAACCGAGTGCCACTCCCGTTGCAGATCGGACAATAGCTTCAACTCTGCCGGTGAATTCGATGTAAGAATGTGAGCCTCATCAAGAAACAATATCAATCGCTTGTCTGTATAGTGCAGGTCATTCAGACGCTGATGAATGGAAGACAGCAATGTCGCTCTATTATATTCCTCTGCCGGCATACCTGATTCAAGCGCTACCTTCCTAAGCAACTCTTCCGCTGACAACTGCCCCATCATTATATTGATGGCAATACACTTATTTGGATCAAGCTTTGAGATAACATCTCTGCATAAGATTGTTTTACCCGATCCGGGAGGCCCGGTTAACAAGAGAACACCTTCACCCCGCTTCAGTGCATATGTTATGCAATCAGCGGTTCGCTCATAATTGCTGTGGGCATAGCAGAATTGTTCGTCAGCGCATAAACGGAAGGGTGTCTCATTAAATCCATATAATGATTCGTACATCTTTGTCACTCAACTTCATGATTGCCCACTGTCACAACCAAGTATTTTAGTCTCAGCAAGACAAGCGATAACGTCGGACACTGGCAGGAAAATCAGTGTTGACGGATAAGGGCAGTAGTCACGACTGTAATCAATAAAAAAATAACAGCGTTTTTTTGTAAGGGTTCGATAATGTCAGACCGAATGGATAGCGCTGAGTCGCCAGACCAATTCATGACTCAGGCGACATAATGTCAGAAAAAAATCCATTTTACACTCCTAAACCACTAAGTTACTGGGGAACATTTTGCAGGTCACTCGATACTTTCTCTTGCACAACACCAATGCACCCGGCAACTATTCCCAGACAAGAAGAATATAACACCAACTGTTAAATAAAAAAAACCTGCTGCAGATCAATCATGCAGCAGGTTTTACTAGAATGTAATCTGTGACGTAGCAAATTGCTACGATCTAATTTTTGGTCAATTCACAGCAGTCTTCATTACGATATTCGAATAACTACTCATGTTATTCTGCTGATCGTATACGGATACCGCCACATAGTAATCTCCAAGATCCAGGTTATCTAACACGTAGGTAGTCCTATCACCTTCATTGATGTCAGCAACCATCTGAAGATTATTTCTCGTGGTACCAACATAGACACAAAATCCTTGAATCTCTGACAGGTTGAGGGCCGAACCGTCAGTACGGGTTGTCGGCGCGACCCATCTCAGCGAAATTGAACCGGTCGCCGGCGCTGTGGTATCCGAATTTACGGTAACTGCAAATGCATTCAAGCTGTCCTCATCGGTGCCATCTGAAACAGTAATGACAATATTGTTGTAGTCACCTACATCATCAGCTGTTGGAGAACCGCTTAAGGTACCTGTCTGGTTGTTGAATTGGGCCCAGGCAGGCAGATTTGTGACGGAGAAAGTCAGATTGTCATTGTCACTGTCCGTTGCGCTTGGCGTGAAGGAGTAGGACTCACCTGCATTCACACTGTTAGTCGGATTGCCTGTGATTACAGGTGCCTGGTTGTCTGACTGCTGCGCATCTGTACAACGGCTGTTGGACGTAAAAAATTGTACCGGGGTGGCCTGAGTATATCGTGCTTGAACCGTGAAGCAGTGCTGAACGCTGAGGTCAAGGCCCTGAACGGTTGCCGTAGTGCCTGCTGTATTGCTCAGGTCCTTTGAATTCTCGCCATCGATGAATATGTTGTATCCGCCTTGCGGAACGTCATTGGCCTGACTCCAACTAAGGACGACATTGTCACCGGACACCGCTGCGGTTGTTAAAGACGCGGCACCGAACACCTCGGCAGGCTCACGGGTATTGGTCGTCGGTGCAGGCCTTACAGGTGTTGATGTGACAGGTGTCGACGTTACAGGTGGCGTTGTGGTAGTGGTCGGCTCATCAATCGATGCAGCGCCGTTTTTCGGAGGCGGTATGACGATTGTTTCGTTACCACTGGAGACAGCTGTTTCCTGATCAGGTATGTTGGCTACCTGATCAGACTCGGTCACAGCACTTCCACCACCGCATGCACTGAGAATGATACTCAATGTTATTGCTGAAAAAGCCGCCTGGTGTAATCTCATTTCGATGCCTCAGTATTGTAATTCCTGGAATAGATTACGGCAGACCCATGGATGACCTGAGGAACTGGATCACAGATCAACATGACCTTATTCACAATACCGGACAGCTAATTACAACCAATTGATTTAATTAAAAATATATATTCAGTTTAATCCCAAATCCGTGTGGCTGGATTGCTCAAAAAATAGCCAAATGACTCTCTTTTCGAGTTTGACATTACCAAGCAAAATAATCAGGATAGGCACAATAAAAAACTGAGCTCGTTTGATAAGTCAACATCCTGCCAAAACAGCAATCAACAATCCAAATATAACCACCGCAACCCGTGCAAGGACCAATTACCGCAACCTTGCCAGGGGGGTATCACTTGATGCCAAATGGATTCGACACTTATACTCAGCAGCGTTTTTTTAAATTCGATAACAATAGGCAACGCAGTATGACGACTCCAAGTTTCAACCCACCCATCCGTACGCTCATGGGCCCCGGCCCTTCCGATGTACACCCCCGCATACTCGAGGCACTGTCACGCCCGACCATCGGCCATCTGGATCCGGTATTTGTCGAGATGATGGAGCAGACCAAAGGATTGCTTCAATATGCGTTCCAGACCGAGAACCAGCTGACAATGCCGGTTTCGGCACCAGGATCGGCAGGCATGGAGACCTGTTTTGTCAACCTGGTCGAACCTGGCGACAAGGTCATCGTATGCCAAAATGGTGTTTTCGGCGGCCGTATGAAAGAGAATGTTGAACGTTGCGGCGGAACTCCGATCATGGTCGAGGATGAGTGGGGCAAAGCTGTCGATCTGACAAAGGTCGAAGCAGCTCTCGAACAAAACAGCGATGCTGCGATTCTTGCCTTTGTCCACGCCGAGACCTCAACCGGCGCCCGTTCAGATACCAAGGAACTGGTGGAACTTGCTCATCGCCATGACTGCCTTACGATTGTGGACAGTGTCACTTCCCTCGGCGGTTGTGAACTGAAAGTCGATGAATGGGGAATCGATTCAATCTATTCAGGGACTCAGAAATGCCTCTCCTGTACACCGGGCATCGCACCCGTCAGCTTCAACGAACGTGCCTTGGAAAAGGTACGTAACCGCAGCAGCAAGGTACAGAGTTGGTTTCTCGACCTGAATCTGGTGATGGGATACTGGGGTAGTGGCCAAAAGCGAGCCTATCATCATACCGCGCCGGTAAATGCACTGTATGGCTTACATGAAGCACTCTGCATACTCCAGGATGAGGGATTGGAAAACGCCTGGATGCGACATAACAAGATGCACAATGCTTTGAAGGCTGGCCTCGAAGCAATGGGTCTTACTTTTATCGTGGACGAAGCGCATCGGCTGCCCCAGCTGAATGCGGTTTCCATTCCCGAAGGCGTCGACGATGCAACTGTGAGAAGCCGCTTACTCAGTGAGTACAACCTGGAGATCGGTGCCGGCCTGGGCGCCTTGGCTGGCAAGGTTTGGCGTATCGGACTGATGGGGCATAGTGCCCGAGCGGAAAATATCCTGTTGTGTGTGGGCGCTTTGGAGGCCGTTCTGAGCGATATGAACGCACCGATAAATACAGGTGTTGCCCTGGGCCGCGTCCAGCAAGCGCTCTAATTCTTAGTGATAGCCGAAGTCCCACTGCTGCTCGAGCCCGAGCAGCTGCAAAACCTGCTTGGAGTGGAGAGCTTGGTGGTCATCGATTTATGCAAAGAGACCACCTATGCCCAACTCCATATTCCAGGAGCGGTACATCTGGCCTACAGCCGGATTGTGGCCAGCAACCATCCCGTGCATGGCTTGCTTCCGGATACCGATACAGTGGCACGGACACTCTCTGACCATGGCATCGACAACGACAGCCATGTCGTAGCCTATGATGATGAGGGCGGCGGCAATGCCTCACGCTTGTTGTGGACGCTGGAAGCGATGGGACATGGGCACTATTCGCTGTTGAACGGAGGACTGCACGCCTGGGCTAATGAGGGTCATGCCTGCAGTCGCGAATTATCACCGTCCGCAACAGCCGATTTCACCGCTGTACCCTGTACGGATACAGTCGCCACCGCCGACTATATAACCGAACGTCTTGGTGAGCCTGACTTCGCCCTCTGGGACGCGCGCAGCTGGAATGAATATTCCGGTATCTCACGCTTCTCCAGGCATCCGGGGCATATTCCGGGAGCGGTCAACCTCGACTGGTTGGAGGTCATGGATCGCGATCGAAACCTGCGCTTAAAAGCGGACGAGGCACTGCAGACACGGCTCAACCAATTGGGACTGGAGCAAGATAAAGAGATCGTCGCTTACTGCCAGACTCACCATCGCTCATCTCTCGCCTGGTTCGTTCTGCGCCATCTGGGTTACCAGCACTGCAGGGGCTACCCGGGTTCATGGTCAGAATGGGGTAACAATGACGATACACCTAAAGCCATGCCATGAGACGGCCATCCAGTAAACAGCGCCGGGCAGTCATACTGATTCTGGCTCTGATCACATTTTCAGTCGCCTACTATGCTGGCCATACACAAAAGCAACATACCAGGACATTACCCCAAATCGACGGTGTTTTGATCAATCCCCCACTCCCGGTACCGCCAGTCGATCTCTACAACCAGCAGGGTGAACCCTTTTCCCTCAGCGATCTGCAAGGTCATTGGAACCTGTTGATGCTTGATCCCGGTCCAGGAACAACCTCTTCAATCGCACTCACCAGACTGATTCAGGTACATAATCGCTTGGCGGCGGATCCTGATCTGCAACAGCAGATTCACTATTTCTACCTGCCCGGAAACAAGATTGAAGAAAAGGCGATATCGTTCGCATCGCTGTCAGACAACTTCCAGGCCTTGCACGGAGACAAGCAAAAAGTGGACATCGCCTTTACCGCCTTCGGCGGCGCCGACAACAAAACGGAATATACACTCTACCTGATTGGGCCGGACGCAAAACTGCGTGCCCTGTTTACCCGGAATAACAATACGGCTACTATCGCTGAAGATCTCAATAACCTGATCGATGCAGTGCAGTAACGCTATGAATCAATCCGATACAGCTAAGGACACCAGTAAAAAGATTGCGCAATCCTTGTTCGTGGGTCTGCAATATCTGTTACCGCACCATCTGCTCTCCTCCTTGATGCACAGCATTGCCCGTATCGAGCTGAAACCGGTGAAAGATCTTCTCATCCGTCAGGCGATCAAATGGTACAAGGTTGATATGCAGGAGGCGTTGGAGAGCGATCCTGCCCAATACAGGAGTTTCAACGATTTCTTCACCCGTGCATTGCGTCCCGATGCACGGCCGGTTGCCCAATCGGACAATCAGGTCGCCTCACCTGCTGACGGGACACTCAGTCAGTCGGGCGATATCGAGGCGGGATTCCTGTTTCAGGCAAAGGAACACGACTACTCGCTACTCGAGCTGCTGGGCGGCGATGCAGAGATGAACCGTCTGTTCGAAGACGGCAACTTCGCAACAATCTACCTTTCTCCGCGCGACTATCACCGCCTGCACATGCCTGCCAGCGGAAAATTGAAGCGTATGCTCCACGTCCCCGGACGTCTGTTCAGCGTCAATGCAACCACCTGCGAGAAGGTACCCAGACTGTTTGCCAGGAATGAACGGGTGATCTCTCTTTTCGAGACCGATTTCGGCCCCATGGCGATAATCCTTGTCGGTGCTATTTTTGTCTCCAGCATCGAGACTGTCTGGGCCGGCACCATCACCCCCCTCCAACAACGGGTAAACAGTTGGGACTACGAACCCTCCGCCGCACCTGCCAGTATCGAGCTGGAAAAAGGCGAGGAGATGGGGCGCTTCAATATGGGATCCACCGTGATTCTGCTGTTCGCCAAGGATGCCATCGAGTGGCATGACGATTTCATTGCGGACAACCCCGTTAGAATGGGCGAAGCGATCGCCACTGCTACCGGTGGGGAGTCATAGCCCCATAATCACCTGTAACGCATTCACGGCCTGGTCGCCTCGATCGTTGCCGAAACCACATACTCCTCGATCCCGCGTCCCGGTGCCCAATCGCGGATGAATTCGCGGGATTCGTCCTTGGGTTCGATCTTGATATCTGTAAACCCTGCCGCGTCCATAATATCCTCCAACTCCTCGATCAACGACGCATTACCCATGCATCCGGAGACCAGTTGAGGATCGTTTCTCATCTCTTGCGGTATTTCCACGGTTGCCACCACATCGGAGATGGCCAGGCGTCCCCCTGGTTTGAGTATCCTGAAGGCCTCCCGAAACACTCGATCCTTATCCGGTGAAAGATTAATGACACAATTGGAGATGATCACATCCGCACAGCCGTCTGCAATCGGCAGGGCCTCGATTTCACCCAATCTGAACTCGACATTACTATATTTGCCGCGTAAGGCGTTATTACGCGCCTTGGATAACATATCCGGCGTCATATCCACACCGATCACATGACCCGCATCACCCACTTCGGCGGCTGCCAGGAAGCAGTCAAATCCGCCGCCGGAGCCCAGATCGACCACCACTTCGCCCGGCTGCAAGGCGGCGATCGCCTTCGGATTGCCACATCCCAAGCCCATATCGGCGCCACTCGGCACCTTGGCAAGATCGTCCTGGCTATAACCCAGGCGGCTTGAGATCAGGGTGTTGATCGCCGTGTCGTCCGAGACACCGCAACAACTCGATTCGATGCCGCAGCAACCATTCGAATTGCTGGCCACCGCCACTTGCGCGTAGGCCTTGCGCACCTCCTGGCGATGGCTATCCTGGAGATCGGTCAATGATACTTCAGGTGCACTGTTGTTTGTTAAATCTGGCATCACGCTCTCCACTATTCTCTAATTCTGTTTGCGGAATGAAAAATTCCGATAGTTTGTCCAAAACCCCTGGATCGATCCAGCAATTGACACGCTTACCCTGTCGCTCCATCTCAATCAAACCCGCATAGTGGAGTGCTTTCAAATGGTGCGACAGGGTGGAAGGCGCAATCTGCATACCCTCGCCCAGCTGCCCGACACTGAAGCTGATCGCCTGCTCCAGATCACAGCGGGTGCCAGGCTGACAGCAGCGACTCAATCGCTGAAAAATAAGCAAACGGTGGGGGTTACCCAATGCTTTAAACATCTCCGCAAGCTGCTTGTCATTAGATCTAATCTTCGACATATTTCGAAATATAAAACAATATCTACGGAATTACAAATCACAGCCCGGAATAGACCATCACCCGTTTCAGCACAAGACGGGAACCGGTGATCTATTTACAGGCTTCTGAATTGATTTGAATGAATACCGGCAGACTCACGACCAGGAACGGAAACGCCCGGTGTCGAGATGGATGAAATTGGATTTTGGATAGTAACCGACACCACCCGCCTTCATTGCGACGGCACAATCCCGCAGTGTTTTAAGATCGCAGCCACAGAGCCGGATATCGATTGCCCTACCCTGCATATGCAGGCTCCGCTTCGCCACTCCTCCGCTCTTGTTGCGCAGCATCTCGTTTGTTTTCGGCGAGCGGTAGGCGGAGATGATTTCGAATTCACCATGAGTGCCAACAACCTGCTGCAGCTGGTAGACCATGTCCAGAAGCGCCCTATCCATGCTGGTTGACTCCCCGCTGCGGTGATCTCTGAGTAAACGGTCAAGAATCCGGAGATTATCGACCTGGTAATCTCCATCGCGCCAATAGGTAACCGTTTCTCTCTCCCCCGTATGGGTATGACGAAACGCCAGCGTGCGGTTCTCACTCGCGGCGAGCGCCAACAAGGGCGACGATATCAACAGGCCTGTCATTGATGCGCAGTTACGCAGAAAGCGACGTCTGCTGAAACTGGGATTGTCGTTGGTAGTCATCAGCGTTGGCAACATGGATGCGGCTAACCTTGGATGGGAAACGTAACACTATTGTCGGCAGTGACCGACCAAAATCCACGCGCAGGTTAACAAATTCAGGCAGGGTAAAGCCAACCCTGTGACTCGAATCACATGAATGTGAGTCAGGATGCCTTAGCTGTGGGGTATGGGGCCGGGACAGATCGGATTAGTGTTAACGGGCCCTAGAGCGAGGGATTCTCCGCCCTGCTCTCATGATGAGCGGTTAGATGCTCAACCCCTTCACCCATCACCAGCATTAATGCGGTATCTCTTTGATAGATGTCGGGTCGAAAATGGATATCTCCCGCAGTATCCACCCAACTGGTGAAGTAGGTAAGGTAGACCGGCATCGGTTTGGCGAGCGGAGCCATCTGGGTTTCACCGCTGCGCAGGGCTTGCTGCAACCAGATATTCTGCGGCTGCTCTGCGTACTCTACCAGCAGTTGAGCCAACTGATCAGCTGCCTCAACCCTGACACACCCAGAGCTGTAGGCCCGATTCGGCCGCTCAAACAGGCCACGGGCAGGGGTGTCATGGAGATAGATCTGGTGAGCATTGGGCATATGAAATTTTATCCGTCCAAGACTGTTGCTGTTGCCCGCATCCTGTCTCAAGACAAAGGGAAAATTGTTTTCATGATAGCTTGCCCAATCGATACCGACCGGATCGATCTCACCCCATTCTCCATCTGAACGCACATAGACGCGAAACTGTTTACGCGCCAGATACTCATTGTCCTGCTGTAGCTGCGGCAGTATATCCTGCACCGCGATGCTACGGGGCACTGTCCACAATGGATTCATGACCAGATGTGTCACTTTGCTGCTGAACGAGGGCGTTTGTCGCTCCTGCCTACCGTTCACCGTGCGCTTGTGAAATACGACCTGGTCCCGATTCATGAGAGAAATCTCAAATCCCGCTGTATTGACCATCAGGTGCTGCGGCTCCAGTTCATGAGGCAGCCAGCGCCAGCGCTCAAGATTCGCCCGTAATTGTGCGATGCGTGTCTCCACCGGATCATTTAGGGCTCGCAGGGTGGCAGACCCCACAATGCCATCCGGCACCAATCCAAGTCGCCGCTGGAATCGTTTAACCGCCTTCGCCAGGTTGGTATCGAAATAGTTTGGATCGGGTATCTCTTCAGCTGTCCGGCTCGATTCCCCTTGTAACCGCTGCCGGAGGAGTGCAACTGCAGGATCCGAATCACCCAGCCGTAAACTGTCATCGAGGTGGAGGGTTGGCCAGCCCCCTTCGGCTTGGATGTCGCGATACTTCACAAGCGCATCCTTCAGCTGCAGATAGGCGCTGTTGGTTGGTCGAAGGGTGTTGAGTAATTGTTCCAGTGCACCACCGGATAGTGCAGACGACAAGGCATCGACCGGATCGAAACTCTCGTTTGGAAACATCCAGAAAGGATCGAGGGACTGTGCATCATATCGCCCCAATCGCAGATCTCTGGCCAGCCTGAGATAACCGTCACTGAGCAGCAGCTCTCGATTGACCATGACTTCAGGTGACGGGTCGAAGACCAACCCACGCAGATGATCCAGATGGTAATCATCGGTATTCAAACCATCCAGCTCCGCTGATGCCAGCCAACGAAAGAGGTGTCTACCCTGCTCAGTCAGTTCGCCTTCATGATGCCAAATGAATCGATGTCGCTGCTTGTCATAAAGACGCTCAATCTGTGGCCAATCGATTACCAGCCCCCCCTCCAGCGCTGATTCAATCGGCACCACAAGCGACTCAGCTGCTGGACTGATAGCGATAACACCGGCCGCTTCGCCTCGGCTGAAAAACAGACAGAGAAGAATGCCAATCCAGTACCTGCTTTTATCTTTCAATATACTCCTGAACATTCGAAGCCATTGCTCGTATGGGCAGTAGAGTAGTCGATGAAATAACGATCACACCATGCCCTGAAGTACCCGCAGCCGAAGACTCAAGCCATCGCCTGCCTCTATGCTTAAGCTTAGGTCCGGTATCGGAGATAAGACAGGTTTACCCCCTACAATTCATGGTTAGAGTCTAATCAGGCAAGACCAGACAATGGGTAAAAAATAGTTAAATCTGCAGAAAGAGATCAATATGGGAAACAACTTCCCACACATTGAATAGCGAACGATGCCAAGCATCTGTCCGCTCAGTGTGCGGGTTGATCATCGTGATAATTTCAAGACCGGCCGATATCGAATGTAACCACCTGGCGTATGTCGTGCGTGCCGGTCAAAACCATCAGCAGGCGATCCAGGCCCAAGGCAACGCCCGAACACTCCGGCATCCCTGCCTCCAGCGCATCAAGCAGGGCTTCATCCATCGGCACTTCCGCTTGCCGGGAAGATCCACGCCGGCGATTGTCCGCATTGAATCGCTTTCGCTGCAGACCGGCACTGGTCAGTTCCTGAAACCCGTTGGCAATCTCCATTCCGCCTATATAGAGTTCGAAGCGTTCCGCTACCGGATATCTATCCTCCCGCACCTGCGCCAAGGCTGCCTGACTCGCGGGATAGTCATACAGGAAAGTCATTCCGCACTGACCCAGCTGGGGTTCAATCAAATGACTCAGCAGCAGGTCGAGCCAGCCGTCACAACCCTCTATGGCAAGCTGGTCCGCACCGGAAATACCCTGTTCTACGGCACATTGCCGCAACTGATCGAGATCGGCCGCATGGGGATTCATTCCGAGCCGACGCTCGAATGCTTCGGCATAGGTCAGTTTTTCGATCGACAGCGGCCGCGCTGTCAATCTGTTGATCAGATTGGCCACCTCATCCATCAGCTGATGATAATCGAGACCCGGTCGATACCACTCCAGAAGTGAAAACTCCGGATTGTGGCGCCGGCCAAGCTCACCGTTACGGAACACCTTACAGATCTGGTAGATCGGACCGCTGCCAGCCGCCAACAACCGCTTCATGGGGAACTCAGGGGAGGTATGCAGATAAAGATCGAGACCCTGAACCGCCTCGGGGCCGGTATAACGGGTATTGAAACTCTCTATTGCAGGGTCCGTTGCGGCAAAGCGCGAACAGACCGGTGTCTCCACCTCAACCACACCGATCTGATCAAAGAATCGACGGATATGGCTCAGCATCTCCGCCCTGGCCCGTATAATCTGGATGGAGGCGGAAGGTCGCCAATCGTCCTTTTGGGCCATTAAACCGGTCAGTCTTCCTTGGCGCGTGAGACATACTCACCGCTGCGGGTATCCACCTTGATTGCCTCGCCGATCTGGACAAACAGCGGCACACGCACCACGGCACCGGTCTCTAAGGTGGCCGGCTTGCCGCCACTCCCTGAGGTGTCCCCTTTCAGTCCCGGATCGGTGTCGGTGATGTTCAGGATCACGAATTTAGGCGGTTCGACAATAATCGGGGCGCCATTCCACAGGGTCACCAGACAGACGTCCTCCTCCTTCAGCCATTTGGCACTCTCCGCCACTGCAGCCTGATCGGCGCTTACCTGTTCGTAACTATCAGGATCCATGAAGTGCCAGAACTCGCCATCATTGTAGAGATACTGCATTTCAGACTCATGCACATCGGCCCCTTCAACCGATTCACCCGATTTGAAGGTTTTTTCCAACACCCGGCCAGTCTTCAGATTGCGTATCTTGACCCGATTGAAGGCCTGACCTTTGCCAGGCTTTACGAATTCGTTTTCAATAATGGAGCAGGGATCCCCATCCAGCATGATTTTCAGGCCACCCTTAAACTCATTGGTGCTATAACTAGCCATGACATCCTCACGAAACATATCAATTGCGGCGCACATCATACCTGAGACTGAGTCCTGTGTGCAGGCGTCAGTGTGGCGAAAAGCCCTCGCCGACGGTTTCACCGACGTACCCAGTCTGCTCGAATATCTACAGATCGAACCGTCGGCGGTGTCCGATCACATCCGGGCCAGTAGGCAATTCTCACTGCGGGTACCCAAGGTCTTCGCCGCACTGATGCGCAAGGGCGATCCTGATGATCCTCTACTGCTGCAAGTTCTCCCACATGCCAGCGAGATGGACCTGGCCGACGGATTCAGCACCGACCCGGTCGGTGATCACATGGCCGGGCATAGCCCCGGGCTGTTGCAGAAGTATCATGGCCGTATCCTGATCATCACCACCGGGGCATGCGCGGTCCATTGCCGTTACTGCTTTCGCCGACACTACCCCTATTCCGACGCTACGGCCACCAACAGTCAATGGCGCCAGGTCATCGACTATCTTGTGGCCAATCCCGAGGTTGAGGAGGTCATCCTGAGCGGCGGAGACCCATTGATGATCAGTGACGATAAACTCGGGCGATGGTTGGCGCAGCTTGAATCGTTGCCACAGATCAAACGCTTGCGCATTCACACCCGCTTACCGGTGGTCCTGCCCCAACGTATCACAGGTGAATTGCTTAGCGTCTTGAAGCGTTGCGCCATCAAAAAGGTAGTGGTAATCCACGCCAATCACCCCAATGAGCTGTCGCCCGCTGTCGCGGAGGGAGTGAAAAAAGTGGCGGCGTCGGGCGTCACCCTATTGAATCAGTCGGTCTTGCTGAAAGGCGTGAACGATCACGGCGATACCCTGGTCAGGCTCAGCAATCGCCTTTTTGAGATCGGTGTTCTGCCCTATTACCTGCACCTGCTCGACCGGGTTGAGGGCGCCGCCCATTTTGAGCTGGAGAAGGCAGCCATCCTGAAACTGCAGCAACAGCTGCTGACCGAACTGCCAGGCTATCTGATGCCGAGAATGGTGCGTGAGACAGCAGGAGAGTTGTATAAGACACCCATTCAGGATTGCACAATTTAGGGCCTCACCCCCCACCACCCAGCGACTCCATGGGCCAGCGGGAGCGGACCGAAAACCTAAGCGCCTCGGATTCCCCGGCCAAAAGGCGCCGGCAGCCGGCATAAGCGATCATGGCCCCGTTATCAGTGCAAAACTTGGGACGGGGATAGTAGGCAGCCCCTTCTTCACCCGCCATCATCGCATCGATCCGCTGACGTAATCGTCGATTGGCGCTGACCCCGCCGGCCAGCACCAGCGTCTTGATACCACACTGCCTGACAGCCCTGCGACACTTGAGCAAAAGGGTGTCGACCACCGCCTCTTCAAAGGCGCGTGCTATATCGGCCCTGGTCTGAGCCGATAGGGCTCCCCCCTCCTCACGCTCTGCCCGCTGGATGGTATTCAGGGCAAAGGTCTTCAAACCACTGAAACTGAAGTCGAGGCCGGGTCTGTCGATCATCGGCCGGGGAAAATGAAACTGCTCAGGATCGCCCTGCTCAGCCAGTTTCGCCAGTTCCGGTCCCCCGGGATAGGGTAATCCCAAGAGCTTAGCGGTCTTATCGAAGGCCTCGCCGGCCGCATCGTCCAGAGTATCCCCGAGCAGTCGGTATCGACCCATACCTTCCACCTCCACCAACTGGGTGTGTCCACCGGATACCAGCATTGCGATGAAGGGAAAGGCCGGAGGATCAGGCTCAAGCATGGGCGCCAGGAGATGGCCCTCCATATGGTGCACACCAATCGCCGGGATACCCCAGGACCAGGCCATGCTCCGCCCCACCGATGCACCTACCAGCAAGGCGCCCACCAGACCCGGACCTGCGGTGTAGGCCACACCGTCCAGTGAAGCAGCCTCGATCCCGGCATCCTGAAACAACTGCCGGACCAACGGTAAAAGCTTGCGCACATGGTCCCTGGATGCCAATTCAGGCACCACCCCACCATAATCTGCATGCAGATCGACCTGGCTGTGCAGGGCATGAGCCAGCAGACCCATTTCACTGTCGTAAACGGCCACACCGGTCTCATCACAGGATGTTTCTATACCTAATACCCGCATATTTGTACCACTTTTTGCTGTAGAATAGCCCTATACCTTTGCAAACCGGGGTGGCTATGAGTAGAATCTCCGCCTTTCGACCGGTCGAGAAGCTTAACAGATTCGAGGAAACAACATCGATGCCGAACGTACGCGTTAAAGAGAACGAACCTTTTGAAGTCGCCATGCGCCGTTTCAAGCGCTCCTGTGAGAAGGCCGGGGTGCTCGCTGAAGTCCGCCGCCGGGAATTCTATGAAAAGCCCACTTGGGAACGCAAACGCAAGGCAGCAGCAGCCGTTAAACGCAACCTGAAAAAGGTTTCCCGCGAAAGCCGCCGTTTCGAACGCCAGTATTGATCATCCCCCCCTGCCCCGCAGGAGCCTGCCAGGATGCTTAAAGAACAGATCTTAGATGACGTCAAGGCCGCCATGAAGGCCAAAGAGAAGTCACGTCTGGGCACTTTGCGTCTGATCACCGCCGCGATCAAGCAGCGCGAGGTCGATGAACGTACCGAACTGGATGATACTCAAGTATTGGCAATCCTGGAAAAGATGATCAAGCAGCGGCGCGACTCCATCAAGCAGTATGAAAGTGCAGGCCGCCAGGAGCTGGCAGAGCAGGAAAAGAGCGAGATTGCCATAATCGAGACCTATATGCCCGCAGGTCTGAGCGATGATGAAATTTCGGCAATGGTCGACAATGCAATCGCCGAAACCAATGCCTCGGGCATGCAGGACATGGGCAAGATCATGGGGCTGCTCAAACCTCAGATGCAAGGCCGGGCCGATATGGGCAAGGTCAGCGGCCTGGTAAAACAAAAACTGGCAGGCTGACTCACATCAGGCCATTATCAGCTATTCTTGCCCCATGGCCGATTCCCTTTAAGGCCAGTAGGAAAACATGGCCGGTAAGATCCCCACACAGTTTATCGATGACCTTTTGAACCGCATCGACGTTGTCGATGTCATCAATCGGCGCATACCGCTTAAAAAGGCAGGCCGCGACTTTCAGGCGCGTTGTCCCTTCCACGACGAAAAGACCCCTTCATTCACTGTCAGCCAACAAAAGCAGTTCTACCACTGTTTCGGCTGTGGCGCCCATGGATCAGCCATCGGTTTTCTCATGGAGTATGAAAATCTCGGTTTTGTCGAGGCCGTGGAAGAGCTGGCTCACACTGCGGGCCTCGAGGTACCCCGGGAGGCCGGTTCCGACCAAGGCCCAGACCTGCGTCCGCTGTATGACTTGATGGAGGATGCAGCCCGCTTCTACCGCCATCAACTCAAAAACCATCCCAATGCCGAACTGGCAATCGACTATCTCAAGTCACGCTGCTTGAGCGGTGAAATCGCCGCCGCCTTCGGTATCGGTTATGCGCCTCCAGGTTGGGATAATCTGCTTACCACACTTGGCAAGGATACTTCCTCCGTCTCCAGACTGCTGGAGTGTGGATTGACTCAAGAGGGGGAAAGCAAGGGTTACGACCGCTTCCGAGACCGCATCATCTTTCCCATCCGGGACCGGCGGGGACGCACCATCGGCTTCGGCGGCCGCACCATCGGAGATGAAAAACCGAAATACCTGAACTCACCTGAAACCGCATTGTTTCATAAAGGACGGGAACTCTATGGCCTGTATGAGGCGCGCAAGGCAAACGCCAAGATTACACGACTACTGGTGGTGGAGGGCTATATGGATGTGGCCGCACTGGCCCAGCATGGCATCCTCAATGCCGTTGCAACCCTCGGTACGGCCACCACTCATGACCATCTGGAATTGATCTTTCGCACCTGTCCCGAGGTAGTATTCTGTTTTGACGGTGACCGTGCCGGTCGGGATGCGGCCTGGAAAGCACTGCAGACCAGCCTGCCTCTGATGCGGGATGGACGAGAAGTCAAATTCCTCTTTTTACCCCAAGGCGAGGACCCGGACACCCAGATACGCAAAGAGGGTGCCGATGCCTTCAATGTACGCATGGAGCAGGCCCAACCTCTGTCGAAATTTCTCTTCCAACAACTTACCGATCAGGTACAGATGGAGAGTATCGATGGTCGCGCAAAACTTGCCCAGCTGGCGTCCCCCCTTCTGGAAAAGCTCCCATCCGGGGTGTTTCGCCGCATGATGTTTCAGCATCTGGAAGAGGTGGTGGGTATCAGAGACGGCCATCTCGACAAAGGCGTTCAGCAAAAAGGCCAAAATCGCCAAAGGAGTGTGGTGCCTAGTGAAAAGCAGCAACGCCCTACCCCGATTCGAATGGCCATTGCATTACTGCTCGACAACCCCCATCTATACACCATTGCAGACAGCGTTGAAAAAGATTGGCAAAAGTGGGACGCACCCGGCATAAGCATTCTCAAACAGTTACTTGAAATAATCCGTTCCCAACCTACGCTTAACAAAGCAGCTTTGTTGGAACGATGGCGAGATACGGAGCACTTCAATCACCTCAACAAATTAGCCAATTACGGGTTTGATCTGCCGGGCATGGATCAGGAGGCTGAATTACGTGATGCACTCCTCAAATTAAATGCGCAGTTTCATAAAAATTCCCGACCGCAACCGGGGAATCTACGTCCCAGCGAACTGTCTGATGATCTGCTCAATGAGCTGAAACGCCGCTATCCCGGCACCCTCAGCCAGGATGAGCAGTAAGAAACAGGGGTCTTCAGAGAAAGACCAATGGCTGGTACAAGTATATGAAAGTGTGCTAATATGGTGAGTTCAGTCTCAGTGTTGTACACCTCGTCTGACTACAAGGTAAAAGATGAACCAGGAACAGCAGCAATCTCAACTAAAGCAACTGATTGCAAAGGGTAAGGAACAGGGATTCCTCACCTACGCGGAAGTTAATGACCACCTTCCTGAGGGCATAGTAGAGCCTGAACAGATCGAGGATATCGTCCGCATGATCAACGACATGGGCATCACGGTCCATGAATCGGCGCCCGATCTTGAAGACAACACCCTCAGCGACTCGGTCGTCTCCGCCGATGAAGATGCCGCCGAGGCGGCAGCTGCCGCCCTGGCCAGCGTCGATAGCGAATTTGGCCGCACTACTGACCCTGTACGCATGTATATGCGTGAAATGGGCACTGTCGAACTGCTGACCCGTGAAGGCGAACTGCGCATCGCCAAGCGCATTGAGGAGGGCCTGCATCAGGTCTCCGCCGCATTGTCCACCTTCCCCACCACCGTCGACCTGCTGTGCACGCTGCTGGAGAAGATTGAACCCGGCGAATCACGGCTTGCCGACATCACCAGCGGCTTCATCGATCCCAACGAACCCGATGAGATCCCCACACCGGTGCAACCGCAGGATGCCAGTAACAACAATAATTCCAGTGATGACGACGATGACAGCAGCGACGATCCGGAAAACACCGGCCCAGACCCCGAAGAGGTCGCGGCAAAGGGAAAAGAGCTTCGCAAGCGTTATAACTCGCTGTGCTCCGCGCTGAAGAAACAGGGCCGTGCCAGCGCCAAGTCGCAAAAGGCCCAGGATGCGGTTTCAGAGACATTCCTTGAATTCAAGCTGGTACCCATCACCTTCAATCTGCTCGTCTCCACGTTAAGAGACACTATCGAGCGCATCCGCAATCAGGAACGCATCATCATGAACCTTTGCGTCGACAAGGCACGCATGCCCCGCAAAGAGTTTATCGCCTCGTTTCCTGACAATGAGACCAACCTCGATTGGATAATCGACCAGATCAATAAAGGCAAGCCCCATTCGGAAGCCCTCAAAGAGTATGCCGACGAGATCATTCGTGCGCAAAAGCGCCTTGTCGGCATTGAGAGCGACTGCCTGTTGACCATTGGTGAAATCAAAGAGACCAATCGCAAGATGTCGATCGGCGAGGCCAAGGCACGCCGCGCCAAGAAAGAGATGGTGGAAGCAAACCTGCGCCTGGTCATCTCCATTGCGAAGAAATACACCAACCGCGGACTGCAGTTTCTCGACCTCATCCAGGAAGGCAATATCGGCCTGATGAAGGCAGTGGACAAGTTCGAATATCGCCGCGGTTACAAATTTTCAACCTATGCGACCTGGTGGATTCGTCAGGCCATTACCCGTTCTATCGCCGATCAGGCGCGCACCATCCGTATACCGGTGCATATGATAGAGACCATCAACAAACTGAACCGCATCTCCCGGCAGATGATTCAGGAGATGGGCCGCGAAGCCACACCGGAAGAGCTGGCAGAACGCATGGATATGCCGGAAGACAAGATTCGCAAGGTACTCAAGATAGCCAAGGAACCGATCTCCATGGAGACACCGATCGGTGACGATGAGGATTCCCACCTGGGTGATTTTATCGAGGATTCCGGCGTGGTCTCCCCCATCGAATCAGCCACCGCGGAAGGCCTGGGCGAAGCGACGCAAAACATGCTGGCCGGATTGACCAGCCGGGAAGCGAAAGTGCTGCGCATGCGCTTCGGCATCGACATGAACACCGACCACACCCTCGAAGAGGTTGGCAAACAGTTCGATGTCACCAGGGAACGTATCCGCCAGATCGAAGCCAAGGCACTGCGCAAACTGCGCCACCCTTCGCGCTCAGATCGCCTCCGCAGCTTCCTCGACAGCGATTAATTACAGGAGCCCAGCGCAACGACAGCAAAAACTGCTGTTTTTGCGCCGGGATCTGATACAATCCCGCCGATTCCGGGCCCATAGCTCAGTTGGTTAGAGCAGGGGACTCATAATCCCTTGGTCCTAGGTTCGAGTCCTAGTGGGCCCACCAATAAAATTGATTACATTGATACCGGTTTCTCTGTTGAGATAAACCTTTTCAAATCCTAATTTGTAACTCTGACTCTGAACTCGTTCGGCCGTGGCTGCCGTAATTCGGTAATCTGATTTGGTATGGCACCTACCAGCGATTCATTGATCCACCAATTCCCCTTCAGGCGTGACAACGGGTAACCCGAACACCTGCCATAGTTGCATACCACCACGGTAGTAATACAGCTTTTCCGCAGGATAGCCGATGCTGAGCAAGCCGCGGATCGCCGTGGGTGACTGACCGCACCAAGGCCCGTTACACCACAACACCAAGGTTTTGGCTTCAGTGAAATCCCAGTTCTTGTCTCTCTTTTTAGCGCCGAACAGTATCAGTGACTCCTCCAAGGTGATCTCGTCCGCGCCCTGATCTGGATTTAGGTGTGTAAAGGGGACATTGATCGACCCTGGAATGGTGCCGCGTTCATGCCAGTCAGTGGTCCTGGCATCGATCAACAGGCCACTGCCCTCACCCAGTGCTGTTTTCATGAAAGCGATCAGCTCAACCTCACCGATGGTATTGACGCCGCTCGTCACTTCTATCGGTTGTGCACAAAAGGGAGGGCATGGTCGTGAAGTGCGGGCAAAATCGAACTCAAGCAGGGCGTCGGTATCCTGGTTGCGGCGTATCAACAACTCCTTGCCGGCATGTTTGACACTGAACTCCCCTATCTCGGGAGTAATCATGACCTCTAAAGTATCTGCACCAGATATGGCCGATATCGATGCCGCAAACAGGCTTAAAATTAAAACAGAAATCTTGTTATTTCCCATAGGGATCATCCTGTCGATCTGAATTTCAATGGAGATTATATCAATTCACAGATCAAAACAGTTGAATAGCTTAAGTGAATCAAATTTGACCTCTCGACGACAGCTCACTAGGCTCAGAGGTTAGTATCGATTGCTAACGGTAAAAAACTCGATATACCAACCAAGATGGCAACAGCGAACGAAATCAAACATCTCGTTGAAAAGTTGAACGCTGCCACCGTACGCATCAAACAGCGCCTTACCGAGCGGTACCTTGCACAAATCCCGACTCAGCCGAAGACCAAGAGGGGATCCGACCCAAAATCGATCTGGTGGGGTTATTTTCCGGTAGTGCTGGTAGCCATACTGGGACTTACAATAACCATAATGCTGTTCGTGCAATCAATGCGATGGGAAAAAAATCAGGTTGAAATCGCGTTCAGAGAGGCCTCTCAGGACAGAATCCTGGTGATCCAGCGTGAAATCAAACACTCACTGCGCATTGTTCTCGACATTGCCAGTTTTTTTGAAGCTTCCGAAATCGTCGGTCGGCGCGAATTTCGAAAATTCGTCGGCCCGGCATTGAAGAACCAGGCCGGAATAAAAACTCTGGAATGGGTCCCTGTCGTTACTGACGAGATGCGTCAGACATTCATCGAAGAAGCCCGGCAGAGTTTTCCTCCATTTGAAATCCTGGAAATGGATGACTCCGGCATGCTCAACAAAAGTCCGCGTCGGCTGTTCTACTACCCGATTCTCTACATACAACCCTATCAGTACAATAAACAGCTGCTCGGTCTCAACATGGGGACCGACCCAACCGCCTCCAATCTGTTCAGTGAAGCGGAAATCACGCGTGAAATCCAGGTTTCTCCCGGCATTTACCTTAATGACGATGGAGAAAGAAAGACCGGAATCATGGTTGCCGCCCCTGTCTTCTTCAATGCTGACAATGCAAACGAAGAGCCCCCCCAGGCGAACTCATCAATTAGAGGATTTGCCATTGGTGTGTTCTATATCGGTGAGATCATCGAACGCGCATTGGAGAGTCTCCTTCCCGGCGGGATAGACATCCACTTCTACCAAAGCGATGAGGATGAGGAAGGACGCCTACTCTATAGCCACCATACCCGATTGCGAGACAGTTCAACGGTTACTGATAGTGACATTAACCAAGAAATCTCCTACGCTCAGGAGATAAATGTCGGAACTCAGCAATGGAAAATAGTATGCAACAGCGCATCGGGCAAGTTCACGGCAGACACGTGGAGCAGTTGGGTCATCTTCTTTGGGAGTCTGGCCTTCACTCTGCTGTTTACGATCTATATCGCAACACTCGTCGGACGAGCGAGACAGGTCAGGCTGGAAGTCGAGGAGAGAACAGCACAACTATGGGAAGTGGTGCAGGCACTGAATCAGGAGGTAATCGAGCGCAAATCGGCTGAGCAAGAGTTACAGAGGCTTAATGAAACCCTGGAACACCATATCGCCAACCGCACGGCAGAGGCTGAGCGCAGAGCTCAATACCTCGAACAGTTCGCCTATGTCACATCGCATGACCTGAAGGCGCCTTTACGTGCGGTATCGAATCTTGCCCAATGGATCGAGGAGGACATCCATGACAAACTGGACGATGCGGCTAAAGAGCAACTTGCCCTGCTCCGTGATCGCGTCAAAAGAATGCATGATCTCATAGAGGGATTGCTAGAGTACTCAAGGGTCGGCCGGAGTTCCGACCCGGAGAGCCTGGTGGACACCCAGGAGCTGGTAGAGGAAATTATCGATTCCCTCTCCACTTCTGATAGATTTTCTATCAAGATCAAAGGCAAGATGCCAACTCTGAATACTGATCGCCTGCAGCTTGTACAAGTCCTTTCCAATCTGATCAGCAACAGCCTGATGCATCATGGTGGAAAGAAGGGGAAGATACGGATCAAGTGTGACGATTTAGATCAATTTTACCAATTTTCAGTTTGTGATGATGGGCAAGGTATTGCGCCGCAATACCACAAAAAGATTTTCCTGATGTTCCAAACACTGGAATCAAGTGATTTGGAAAGCAGTACCGGCATTGGCCTGGCACTGGTAAAAAAGATTGTCGAAGAGCATGGAGGCACCATAAAATTAACATCGGAACCCGGGGAAGGAGCATGCTTTTATTTTACCTGGCCAAAAGTCAGCCCGTCCGAGTAAGCTGAGATTGAGATCCTATTCCACATACTGAGAAACAAGTATCCTGATCATGCTGAACCAAGATGAAACAATCCTGCTGATAGAAGATGACCGAGTCGACATCATGACGGTTCAGCGCGCCTTGCAAAAAAACAATATCAGCAATCCTCTACTGATCGCCAGAACAGGACTAGAAGCCCTCGACATGCTGCGCGGTACAAATGGCGTCAAGAAAATCACCCCCTTACCGGCACTCACACTGCTGGATCTCAATCTTCCCAAAATGAGCGGATTCGAGTTTTTACAGGAACTGCGCAACGACCCAGAACTCAATTCACTGCGTATCATTGTGCTGACATCATCCAACGAACCGAAAGACCGTGCAGCTGCGTTTGAGTTTGAGGTTGACGATTACATCGTCAAACCTCATTCATTTGATGAATTTACACGCGCTGTAGCCACCATCCTTGCACTCTGGGAGTAAACAGGCGACTGTTTTTCGCGGCAGATAGAAAACACACCATATTTTGGGACTCAGCAAGTGTAAACGCTAAATAATGCTATTATTCGGCTATGGGGCAGACAGGTTGGCGCACTCCTTAAACAGGCATCCGATCAAAGGCTTGATGCTGTCATCAACCATTCCTCTCATAAGCATATCTCACTGATCGAGCAATGGTTTTTTTGGGAATGCGCTAACTTCAATCCGGCTTTGTATCCATTTTTTATCAGTATTTTATAATTGCTTTTTGTAAAGAATACGCAGAGAAGACAAACCGACAATAATCAAGGATGTATCATGATCAGACAATCCACAGCAGAATGGGGCTGTCCCATATATTCGCCATATATCCGACCATATTTAAAGCAAAACAATGGATATCGGAAAATCTGCTCCCAGACAAATATCCTCTCTAGTCATCCAGGCCTGATAAGCCTGGAAAAGGATTTTAATTCCCGCCGCATATGATCAATACCAAGCTTATCCCAAT
Source organism: Candidatus Thiodiazotropha sp. LNASS1 (assembly GCF_964212655.1). Classification (NCBI taxonomy): domain Bacteria; kingdom Pseudomonadati; phylum Pseudomonadota; class Gammaproteobacteria; order Chromatiales; family Sedimenticolaceae; genus Candidatus Thiodiazotropha; species Candidatus Thiodiazotropha sp. LNASS1. The sequence goes on from NZ_OZ156465.1 coordinate 1,833,535, forward strand.
TGTTGTCGGTCTTATATTAAGCACCACTGCTCAGGCTATGCGTGATCAGCAATTAGACCATTTCCTCTCCTTAAGTTTGGAACAGCTGATGGAATTGGAGATAACAATCTCAACCGATACCAAGCAAACCGTTTCGCAGGCACCCGCTGCAGTATCCGTTATCACTGTGGAAGACATCGAGGCAACTGGCGCCACCAACCTTGTGGAGATCCTGGAGAGCGTCCCTGGTATACATGTGAGAGCCAGTCAGTTTGCATTCAGGCCATTGATACAATTTCGCGGTACCAACGCCAATCAGACCTTGCTGATGATCAATGGCACTTCGATGCGGGACCTGATGTGGGGATTCGGTATTTTCTGGAAAGGCATACCGAGCAGTATCATCGACAGAGTGGAAATAATACGTGGCCCCGGGTCTGCCCTATTCGGCGCTGATGCCTCTGCAGGCGTTATTAATGTCATAACGAAAACCGCAGGAAAGATAAACCACAATGAAATGGGCCTGAGGAGCGGTAGTTTCAATTCCAACACCGGGTGGTTGCAATATGGAAGCAGCTGGTACGGATTTGACATCGGTCTCACCATCAACCTGGCCACTACCGATGGACACGACCCGTTTGTTGCGGCAGATGGCCAGACACAACAGGATGCTGCACTGGGCAGTATGGTCTCCCTTGCACCGGACAATGCCCAATTCGGCTGGAAGAATCAGGATATCAGACTCTCAGTCGCGAAAGACGATTGGCAATTGCGTGTAGACTACATGAAGCATAGCGACCTGAAGATTGGTCTGACAGGGGCAGGTGTTCTGGATCCTCTGACAACAGCGGAAGACAGCCGATTCAACCTCGATCTGCTCTATAACGATCCTGATTTCAGCAACGACTGGGGAATTGATGCGGAATTGCGATACCAGGACCTGGATTACACCTCAGGCGATGGTTTTCAGGAACGTCCGCCCGGTGCATTCAACGGCGATTACCCGCAAGGGGTTATCAATCGAATGCAATCAGCTGAGCGCAGGCTCAGTTTCGAGGCCAGCGGTCTCTTCACAGGGGTCGATAAACATGCGCTACGACTTGGTCTGGGCTATACCTGGCAAGACCTCTATTTGGTCAAGCAACTGATAAATATGGGAATTGGGCCAGATGGCAATCCACTGCCGCCAGGCAGTCCGCTTGTCGATGTCTCAAACACACCGTATGCTTTCGCCCCTGAAAAGACACGCTCGATTCGGTATCTGTTTCTACAGGATGTTTGGTCATTCAGTGACAACTGGCAATTAACCGCAGGTGTCAGATATGACGACTACTCCGATTTCGGCGATACACTGAATCCTCGACTGGCTCTTGTATGGCAGGTTTCAGATAGGTTCACTACGAAATTGCTTTATGGAAGGGCATTTCGCCCGCCATCCTTTCAGGAGTTGTTCGCTGAAACATCATTCTCAAGACCGAATCCCGACCTGGATCCGGAACGATCTGAAACAGTTGAGCTGATCCTGTCCTACATTCCAAATAACGATCTCAATATCGGGATGAATCTCTATAATCTGCGGCAGTCCGATTTCATCCGCGCCACAACCTTGCCCGGAGAGAGTGGCCGGCGATTCCAAAACACCGGTAATCACACAATTCAAGGTATTGAACTGGAGGCGAAATGGCAAGCTGCAAAGACTCTGAGATTCTCAGCAAACTATTCAATACGCAATCCTGACAATAACCTATTTCGTGCCATTGATGAGCCGAAACAAGATGCCTATGCGCGGGTTGACTGGAATTTCCGCCCAGATTGGAACCTGAACATGCAGACAAACTGGATCGGTGAAAGGGAACGACGCAGCAATGACCCAAGATCATCACTCGATGACTATACCCTCACCGATACGACACTGCGATACACCGGGCTGAACGCCTGGGAGTTCGCATTTTCGATCCGCAACCTATTCGATGAGGACGCAAGGGAATACACGGCACCTTCAGTAACCGATGACCTGATACTGCCAGAACGAAGTTTATATGCTGAGATCAAATATAAGCTCCATAGCGGACGGTATGAGTAATACTGGATTAGTGATATGGAATTGTTTTTTGGCAATAAGATAATTATTCAAACCGTTGTTTCGGAAGTAATTATTCTGATTATTAGCATAGAGCTATTTAATCAAAAAATTAATGGTTATGTATATTTTTCACCATGGATAATGGACTAATCTGCCATACTGGCTCATGTGAACTGGATAGACTGAAGTGACGACAAGGCTGTTGACTCTTATAACACTCCTAGCACTTGGTTGTATAAATTTTGCGGCATTCGCAGAGCAACAACAAGGTGAAGAGAATTTACTGAAGGCAGCCTTTATTTTTAACTTCGCGAAATTCGCTCGCTGGCCAGATGGAATATGGTCGGAGGACAGGCCGTCATTAAAAATATGTTCCATTGGTTATGATGAATTGGCAAATACCCTCATCCGACTCAACGGCAAGACACTCAGAGAACATCCTGTACAAATCATGCAAAAACAGGAAACAGACCAATTGGATGTTTGTCATGTCCTGTATCTGGCCAATTCACTCAAGTACGAAGCGATTGAGATAACGGATTTACTTCAGGTTAAACCAATACTGACTGTCAGTGAAATACCGGGCTTTGCCGAATCAGGTGGAATGATCGAGCTCTACCAAAGAGACGGCCGGATACGATTCAAAGTCAACCTGCGTATTACCCGTGAGGCCGGATTGGATCTCAGCTCACGTCTGCTTAAACTGGCTATTGTTGTCGGCGGACCGTAATTATGTATCTATTACGAAATGCCTCAATAAAGCACAAGCTTGAAGCCATCATTCTGGTAACGACAGCATCTGTTCTGCTGCTCAGTTTATTATTATTCATGATAGTTGAGATAAACTCCGCCCGAGGAGAAACTGCGACCCGCCTGCAATCTCTTGCCATATTACTCGGTGCAAACAGCAGTGCTGCCATCACCTTCGATGATCAAAGTACCGCTAAAGATATATTGTCCACACTGTCAACACAAAAGGATGTTGTTGAAGCCACTATTTTTCTCAATAACGGCGAGTCCTTTGCCAGATACCAATCAGAGAATTACAAATCCACCTTGGATTTCAGTGATAACAGATCAGGGATTGGTTCCTATTTTAAGCTGGTTGCAATCAAAGAAAAGATCTTACTCGATGGCGAGAATATTGGTTATCTGCATATTGTCGGCGATATGAGTAGGGCCCATTCCCTCCTGCTTCATCAATCACTTATGGTTCTGGGTGTATTCATTGTCTCTATGCTGTTCGCATTCTGGCTCTCCAATCGTTTTCAAAGAGTGATCTCAAGGCCTGTACAACAACTGCTTCGCACCATGAAGAAGATCGCAGTCAAGAGAGATTTTTCCCACCGTGCAAAACGGCTGAGTAACGATGAATTGGGAAGTTTGGTCGATGGCTTTAATGCCATGCTTGACCGCATTCAGAGGCATGACAGTAAACTATCGGCATATCATCAGGATTTAGAACGCCAGGTGACCGAGAGAACACATCAGTTGAATACTGCAAAGAATGAAGCTGAGGCCGCCAGCCAGGCTAAGAGTGACTTTCTGGCCACCATGAGCCACGAGATTCGCACACCGATGAGCGGTGTCATTGGTTTCGGGCATTTATTGAAAAAAACAACTTTGAATGATCAGCAGAGAGAGTACGCAGACATTATCATCAGTTCTGCTCAAGGCTTACTTGAAATCATCGATGACATACTCAACTTTTCCAAGATGGAGGCTGGCAAAGTCACCCTGGAGTACAGTAATTTCGTCATGGAAAACCTGGCCCATGGTGTTGAGATACTATTTGCCCCCAAGGCCCTGGAGAAAGGTATCATCCTCACATCATCCGTTGCTGATGATGTACCACCACTACTCTATGGAGACCCTGCCAAAATACGCCAGGTACTCATCAACCTGGTCGGCAATGCAATAAAGTTCACCGACGAGGGTAGCATCAGCATCAAGATAGATAAAGAAGATCAACAGGGCGATGAGGTTACAATTCTCATCACTGTCAGTGATACGGGTATCGGTATCAGCCAACAACAGCAGTCCCAGCTTTTCCAACCTTTTCAACAGTGTGATGGCTCAATCACGCGTAATTATGGAGGAACCGGTCTCGGCTTGGTTATTGCTCAACGCCTTGTTGATCTAATGGAGGGTGAAATAACATTAACCAGCAAGCCTGACGAAGGATCGACTTTCGTTACCCGTATTCATCTGAATACGGCAAAGAAGGCAGAAGGCATTGAGCAATTACCAGACATACCCAATATTACGGCAAATCTGCTTGTACCACCGGATGGTATCGACAACACAGACTCGCTTTTCGATAAGTTGACTATTCTTGTTGTTGATGACAGTAATGTGAACCTGACATTGGCTAAGGCACTGCTACTCAAAAAAGGTGCGCAAGTAGTTGCGGCAACAAGCGCATTAGAGGCCCTGGAAGCAATCGACAGCCGGGAATTCAATCTCATCCTCATGGATTTGGAAATGCCTAAAATGAGTGGCATTGAGGCAACCAGAAAAATTCGTGAGACACATGATTCAAGACAGCTACCGATCGTTGCCGTTACAGCTCATGTGTTGCCTCAAAAAAAAGAGGATGTATTCGATGCAGGAATGGATGACTTGCTGACAAAACCCTATCTACCTGATCAGCTTTATAGAATCGTGAGTAAATGGACAGGGCACCTGTACAATCCGGCAGATGAGCAATTGCCCCATTCAAAGATCGACGGCGATTCAGCCATCTATGACCAACAGACGGCACTGGCCAGTGTCGCAAATGACAATAAGACTGCAGAACTGATACTTGATGAATTCCTTGAAATGCTACCAGGCTGTGAAGCCGCTTTGAAAGAGGCCTGTTCTGCAGGGGACCATACGGCCCTATACCAAACAGCCCACAAGCTGGAAGGTTCGGCCAGCACGAGTGGTGCCTCTTCAATATACGAGGAAGCAGTCACCCTGAGAACGGCATTAAAACAAAAATCAGTACAATCGGATCAGATCGACCGATGTGTCACCGCATTATTAGAGCAAACAGACCAATTCAGGCAATACTTTTCTAATAAGGTAAAACATTGATTGATCCATACGATGTACAACGCAAGGTATTCATTCCCAATATTCTGATACCAACAAATCTTTCAGCACACCAATATCCCGACATCAGCCGGGATTTTGGTGGGATTGATATGGACAAGAAACTGCGCGGCTACAGAGATCAATCCCAGTGATATCTGTTGTGGCGATGTGAAGAGTATTCATCATGATAGGCAATATAGCGGTCAATGCCATTACGCATATACTCTCTGATCAAGCGGCTGTTCTTGTCCAATTTACGCGTCAAATGGTTATACTCGCTGCGAGATAAGTAACCATCGTCCCGATACTCCCGTGATAAGCGGCGTATCTTACGATACCGCTTTTTGAGCTGCTTTGCTTCTTTGTGAGTCAGTCTGTCTCTGTCAATACCACGCTCGATTCTGTGATATTGCCGATCCATTCGCTTTTCGATCTTGTGCACCTTTTTATGGTCGCAATAATCTCCCCTGTGTGAACCTCCGGCATATGACGGTGCCGCCATAACAAGGCTAAGCGATACAGCAATCAGTGTAGTACGAACTAAATTCATGGTAGTTTCTCCCGTGATCAATATCTGTCAAGACTCAACTACAGAATATGCCGCCGATGCTGAACGAAAACTGAATGGGGCACTTGTTACCGCCAGATCGAAAAAGTGCCAATTCGACACTGGCAAGAAGCCACTCTATTGGTTATCCTCAGACCCGTTATCTCGACGTGTAGCGGGAACGGGATTGAATCAAGAATCTCGCACCACCCCCACATATATTTTCATTGCTCGCCGTCGCTTCGAGGGATGGATTGAATGAAGTGCATTAGAAATTGTATTTTTGGACTGTGCCTGATTGGCTGCAATCACACCGCAATGGCGGAAACCAGGTATGTTACGGATGAATTGCAACTCTCCCTGTTTGAGCTGATAAATTCCAAGGGCAAACTTCTGCAACGTCTGAATAGCGGCGCTGAACTTGAACTATTGCAACAAGAGGGCCTGTTCGCCAAGGTCCGCACAAAGGATGGTACTGAAGGCTGGACCAAGGCCGGCTTCCTTATCGAACGGAAGCCGGCACGCACCCAACTGATCGAACTCCAGCAACAACATCAAGCACTGACTTCGAGTCTGGAACAAAGTGAATCCGATCTGAAGAAAACCCGGAACGAGCTTGAGAATCTTAAACAGCAGGAACAGCAGGCCAACACTGAACTGCAGGATCAGTTGGCGAATACGGAAGGAGTCATCGCCGCGTTGGATAGGATACAGCAGGAAAATGAGGTGCTTCGCAATAGCCAAAGCCAGATGCATTCCGCCATACCATTGAACTGGGGATTGATTGCAGCCGGTATCAGTTTTGTGCTGGGAATTACTGCGGGCATCGCATTGTTCGACTATCGCAGTCGAAAACGCCACGGCGGTTATCGTATCTATTAGCTGCCACGCTCCAGGCAGCCGACCAGCCGTTCAACACTCGATGGCGTATTTTTTCATCCGATAAAGCAGTGTATCGCGACTGAGCCCCAGCATTCTTGCCGCTTTACTGCGGTTACCGAAGGTTTTATTCAATGCCTGTTCGATCAAGCTGGCCTCAAGCTCATCCATATTGAGACCCTGATCAGGCAACTGAAAGGTTCCGTCAGCCGATGCATGTTGGCTTGGGGTTGCGCGAAACTCTTGGGGCAGATTTTCCGTTTCGACTTTACGGCCGGAGAACAGGATCAACATACGCTCGGAGAAATTCCTGAGTTCTCGTACATTGCCAGGCCAATGATAACTGTTCAGCAATTTCATCACTGCCTTACTGTAGACCGGTGGACGAAGCTTGTAATTTGCCGCCAGTTCAGCGGTCAGACCTGAGAGGAGCAGATTCACATCACCCGGTCGCTGCCGCAAAGGTGGCAATTCGAGGGGCACGACATGCAGGCGGTAGTAGAGATCCCTGCGAAAGCCACCGTCATCGATCAACCGGCTCAGGTCACGGTTGGTTGCAGCGATTACCCGTACATCGACGCATTGGTTATTCGCCCTACCGACGGTTTGACACTCCCCTGTCTCCAAAAAGCGTAATAATTTCGCCTGAACCGCCAGCGGCAACTCGCCGATCTCGTCCAGAAAAAGGGTACCGCCATTGGCCGCCTGTACTTTTCCGATACTGTCGGTGGAAGCACCGGTGAAAGCACCCTTGCGGTGACCAAAAAGCTCGCTTTCGGCCAGTTGCGTCGGCAGTGCCGCACAGTTGACAGTTACGAAGGGTTTGTCGCGCCGTCGACTGTTCCGATGCAGCGCCTGTGCCAGTAACTCTTTACCAGTCCCGCTCTCACCGGAAACCAATACTGTGGCATCCGTCACTGATACAATGCGCATTGCCCTTAGCAAGGACTGAAATTCAGGGGCCTTTCCTAACATAACCGTCTCCATAGCTGTTCCACGACATTGTAAAACAGTTTTCCCATTGAGGAAAACAGGTTGGGAACCCCCTTCCCTCCAACGGTGCATCCTGAAACTCCCTGACTGTTGACCGTTTGGCATCTGGGGCCTGTTAGTTAAACACCTCTTTCACAATCTCAAGGAATCTTTTCGCCTGTGGTGACAGAAACTTACCACGGCGCAATACGATCCCGTAGCTGCGATCAGGAAAGTACTCACCCAGCGGAATGGTCGAGATCTGCTCTTCGCCTGTAAGACAGACATCCGTCACGATGGATATACCCAGACCGATCTCGACATATTTTTTTATCACTTCCCAACCACCGGCCTCTAGTGTGACGTTGTAGTTGGCATTATGCTGCTTGAATACCAGATCCACCATTCTCCATGTACTCAGATGGTGGGGTGGCAGGATAAGCCCATAGGGACTTATATCATGTAGCTGAATCGACTCCTTTTTTGCCAGGGGGTGGTCAAGCGGCGTAATCAAAACCGGTGCATAATTGACCACAGGCTGGTAGGTCACATCGTCAGGAATTTCCAACATCGAGCCTATCGCCAGATCCGTCTCATCCGCTCTCAACATGGCCATGCCATCGCGCCCTGTCACATTGTGCAGTTTCACCCTGATCCCCGGGTAGCGTTCGGCAAATCGACGAATGGGTTCAGGCAGGATATACAGAATGGTTGATTCGCCCGCAGCGATATTCAGTTCACCGCTCTCGAGTTTTCCACAAGAGGCGGCAAAGGTCTCCTGCAGTTTATCCATCCCCTCCACCAAGGGCTGGGAAAGCTTATAAAGGGTCTCCCCCTCCGGCGTCAGCTTGATTTTCGGCCCTCTACGCTCGAACAGAACCGTTTCCAATTCACGCTCAAGTGCCTGGATCTGCAGTGAAACTGTCGGCTGACTCAAATAGAGTCTCTCCGCTGCCTCACTGATCGACCCTGTCTGTGCCGCATGGCAAAAGGCACGCAGTTGCTTCAACCGGTTTTGCTTATAATGAATCTGTGGTGTTCCAGCCATGTCAGCCATCCAGTAGTATTAAGTAAATCAATACTAGATGTAAGAGCTACCAATGGCAATAATAAATAAATAGCGCTATTTATCGGATCGACTCGCAATATGACCCGAGATTTCGCTATTCTTAACCGCTGGACCGGAATGGAAAGATTGTTCCAACACTATCTACAGGTAAATAAACAGAGGTATCCATGCAGAAGCCCCAGCTGAAACAGGACCCCATGTATCAACTTCTTAAAGAGGGGAAAGTCCAGGAGTTCAATCAACGACGAGCCGCCGGTGAGACGTGCGACCTGCGGAATGCCGATTTAAGAGGCATCGATTTAAGGGACATGGATGCGCGAGACCTGGATATGTCCGGCGCCTATCTGCGCCATGCAGACCTGCGGGGACTTAATCTCAGCGAAACCAATCTTGAAGGTGCAAGCATAAACAGCGCAAAGATTTCGGGCACCTATTTCGCATCGACACTCTCTGCCGAGGAGATCACACTTTCACTGGTGCACGGTACGCGCCTGCGCAATCGTTGATCCGCCAATTATCAAGCCGGATTCTTGGCTGATTCACTCTGAATCGAGAACCGGAAAGCGGACGATCAAGGGCAGTCAGTGGTCTGAGTCGATTTGGGCAAGGATGTTCCTTGCCACCAGGCGTTGATCCGCATTACCCTCCTCAAGTAGTTCATACAGCAGTTCCCTGGCCTTTTCCACTTCCCCGCTGTCTCTGTATTCCTGCACTTGCCGGAGTTTACTCTCGCCACTGTCGATCTCTGTCTCGGCCTCTTCCTGTTCATCCGTCTCGATGGCGTCCAGCTCTGCCTCCATCTCCTCATCGGTAAGGGGCACGAAACGGTCCGGATCCACATAGTCGCCTGCGGGATCGATATCCCTGCCGACCACATCATCCTGCTGCTTCCCGTGATACTCCTCCCCGTCTGGTGCGGCCGATGCGGCCACCGCCTCATCAGGCAGATTATCGGTGTGCTCCTTGGGACGGTTGACAAAACCTTTAGAAAAGATGAGGCCCAATTCGAACAATACCCACATGGGCAGGGCCAGCAAGGTCTGTGAGATGACATCCGGCGGAGTCAGAAACATACCGACCACAAAGGCCCCAACGATCACAAATGGGCGTTTGTGGCGCAGCTTTTCCGGTGTGGTGATGCCCATCCAGACAAGAATAATGGTTGCAATCGGCACCTCGAATGCGACCCCGAAGGCAAAGAAGAGGGTCATCACAAAATCGAGATAACTACCCATATCGGTCGCCACTTCGACGCCATCGGGCGCGGTGCCGGCCAAAAACGTAAATACCAAAGGAAAGACGACAAAATAGGCAAAGGCCATTCCGAGATAGAAGAGCAAAGTGCTGGAGACCAGTAGCGGCATGACCAGCTTCTTTTCATGGCGATAGAGACCAGGGGCCACAAAGGCCCAAAACTGATAGAGGATAAAGGGTACCGCAATGAATATCGCCAGCTGCAGACTCAATTTAAAGGGTATCAGAAAGGGATCGATGGGCTTGGTGGAGATCATCGTACTGCCTTCCGGCAGTGCTGCGCGCATCGGACCCGCGATGGCGCTGTAGAGGTCATTGGCGAAAGGGAACAGCACCAGGAATACTGCCAGCACGACCAGCACCATGCGCAACACACGATCGCGCAATTCGATCAGATGGGAGACCAGGGGCTGTTCCTTGGTTGTGGTATCGGGGGTGTTCTGCGCCGACATCTCTATTGCTTAGCTTTTATTGTCGGACTCTTGTTGGCTTTCGAGAGCATCCTGACTCTGTTTTACCTGCGTGGCTGTTTCTTGTTTGATCTCATTGAGATCCTTCCGGGTCTCCTCAACGATCTCATGGACCGGATTGGCGAGAGTTGCCTGTTTCTCGATGACCTCCCGCAGCTCTTCCGCCTTGATCTCTTTATCGATATCAGCCTTCACATTGGCAATGAACCGGCGCCCACGGCCAAGCCACAAACCCGCCGTGCGGGCAACCTTGGGCAGACGTTCAGGACCGATCACTATCAATGCCACAAGGGCGATGATTGTCAGTTCCCAGAAACCAACGTCAAACATGGTATTTTCTCATCAATCCAGAGTGCGAAACCGGGTTTTCAGCTCTTGTCACTCTCCTTGGAGGTGACTTCACCATCGACTACTGTGCCCGACTCCGATTTCTCAATCTGCTCATTGGCCTTATTCTCTTCCTGTTTTTCACCGTCCTTCATCGCGCCTTTGAATCCCTTGATGGCCCCGCCCAGGTCGGAACCGATATTTTTCAACCGCTTGGTGCCGAACAACAGCAGGACTATGGCAAGAACAATCAACAGTTGCCAGATACTGATACCACCAAAACCCATAATCTTCTCCACTCACCGGCATTGCCGGCATATAATTTAACCCGAATCAAGGCTTCAGGTTGTTATGTGTTCATCATATCCGCCCTCAGGGGCGATATATTGTCTGATCAAGACTGGGATCATACCCCAGATAACGACCTTCTGTCTCCAGAGCTATTCGACCCGTTGCGCCTTCTCCTCAAGCCCCGAAAGACCGAAACGACGCTCAAGCTCCTGCAGCACATGCGCTGGGCTCAATCCCTGGTGAGCCAGTAACACCAGGGTATGAAACCAAAGATCGGCGGTCTCATAGACAATCTTCTCCGGGTCACCGTCCTTGGCCGCCATGACTGTTTCGGTCGCCTCTTCGCCGACCTTCTTCAGGATGGCATCGAGCCCTTTGGCATACAATTTCGCCACATAGGAGCTGTCGGGCTCGGCCTGCTTTCGCTGTTCCAGAATCTCAGCCAACTGTTGCAGTACGTCACTCATGAAACACCCTCATACGATTAATCATATATTTCACGGGGATCTTTGAGTATCGGTTCCACCTCCACCCAGACATCATCCTGAAGTTCGCGATAAAAACAGTTATGCCTGCCAGTATGACAAGCAATACCGCCTTTCTGCTCCACTTCCAGCAGAATCACATCGCCATCGCAATCGATCCGGATCGCCTGCACTCTCTGTTGATGCCCGGACTCTTCGCCCTTGTGCCAAAGCTTCTTCCGGGAGCGGGACCAATAGACAGCATGTCCGCTCTCCTTGGTGAGTCGCAATGCCTCGGCGTTCATCCAGGCCATCATCAGCAGCTTGCCGCTACCGACTTCCTGCGCGATTGCCGGCACCAGACCGTCACGATCCCATTTCACCGCGTCCAGCCAACTCATAACCTCACCTCAATGGCTTGATCCCGCATATACCGTTTGGCCTCGCCGACCGAGTATTCGGCAAAGTGAAAGATGCTGGCCGCCAATACGGCATCCGCCCCTCCCTGTTTTACGCCATCCACCAGATGCTGCAGATTGCCGACACCGCCTGACGCGATCACCGGAATCGGCACGCTATCGACAATCGCCCTCGTCAGTGCATTGTCAAAACCGATCTTGGTGCCATCCCGATCCATACTGGTCAATAGAATTTCTCCGGCACCATAGTCACTCATGCGTTGCGCCCATTCAATGGCATCGAGCCCGGTCGGTTTGCGCCCGCCATGGGTGAAGATCTCCCATTTCAGGGGTTCACCCTCGCCACTCACCTGCTTGGCGTCGATCGCCACCACGATACATTGCGATCCGAACCGCTCGGTGGCCTCTTTGACGAACTCTGGATTGAAGACCGCTGCGGTATTGATGGCCACCTTATCGGCACCCGCATTGAGCATGCGTCGGATATCGTCCGCACAGCGAATCCCACCACCGACGGTCAAAGGAATGAAGACTTCGCTGGCCACCTGTTCGACAACGTGCACAATGGTCTCGCGATCGTCTGAGCTGGCGGTAATGTCGAGAAAGGTGATCTCGTCGGCACCCTCCTCGTTATAACGTCGCGCCACCTCGACCGGATCACCGGCATCGCGGATATCGACAAACTTCACGCCCTTGACCACACGGCCGGCATCCACGTCGAGGCAGGGGATGATACGTTTGGCTAACATGATGTCTCTAATTTTGAATAGTGAATTTTACGATAGTTCATCCGCCAGCTTTTGGCCGGTCACCAGATCGAGTGTGCCCTCGTAGATTGCCCGACCGGTGATTGCCCCCATTATATTTGTCGTATCTGCCTTGCAAAGCGCCTCGATATCACCAATATGAGTGATTCCACCTGAAGCAATCACCGGTATGGTAATCGCATTCGCCAGCGCAGCTGTTGCTTCGATATTGGGCCCTGACAGCATACCGTCGCGGCCGATATCGGTGTAAACAATGGCGGAGACACCGGCATCCTGAAAACGCCGGGCAAGTTCAGTCACTTCCTGGTCGGTGACTTCGGCCCATCCGTTGATGGCGACCATGCCGGAAATGGCATCGAGTCCGACGATCACGTGCCCTGGGAAGGCCTTACAGGCGCGGGCCACAAATTCCGGCTCCTTCACGGCCTGGGTGCCGATAATACAATAGCTGACACCGGCACCCAGATAGGCCTCGATCGTGGCTTCGTCGCGAATCCCGCCACCCACCTGAATCGGCAGGTCAGGGTAGGCGTTGGCGATGGAACGGATCGCACTCCCGTTTACCGGTTCACCGGCAAAGGCACCGTTGAGATCGACCAGATGCAGACGGCGAGCGCCCTCTTCAACCCAGCGCGTCGCCATCTCCAGGGGGTTGTCCGAAAACACGGTATCATCTTCCATGCGACCCTGGCGCAGCCTGACACATTGGCCATCCTTCAGATCAATAGCGGGTATTAACAGCACGATTTCATTCCCATGTCTTTTGGATGCGGCAAACCGCACCCTACATATAATTTATTAGGTCGGGTGCGGCTTGCCGCACTATGAATCCCTGGTTAGCATGAGATTCAGGTACAACCCCCAAACCCATCATGTCGGATTCCATCCGATGAAGTTGCGCAGCAGTTGCAATCCTGCATCCGCACTCTTTTCCGGATGAAACTGTACCGCGAAAAGATTTCTGTCAGCGATGGCGCTGGCGAAGCGGACACCGTAATCCGTGGTCGCGGCCACCAGCGCCTGTTGTTCAGGATCGACATAGTAACTGTGTACGAAATAGAAGCGGCTATCCTGCCCGATACCGGTCCAAAGGGGATGATCATAGCCCTGATGCACCTGATTCCATCCCATATGCGGTATCTTCAATGCCTCGCCGTCAGGCGCTGTGCCCCCGGGGAATCGCCGCACCCGTCCCTCTATCAGACCCATCAGCTCGGTGCCGTTATTCTCTTCACTGAATTCCAGCAGCACCTGCTGACCCATACAGATTCCAAGGAAGGGTTTGCTCTGGGCGGCATCCAGTACGGCCCGGTTGAGGTGATGATCGGAGATTGCCGCCATACAATCTCTGGCCGCGCCCTGTCCCGGAAATACTACCCGGTCGGATGCGAGGATCAGTTCCGGATCGTCAGTGACCAAAACCTCGTCATTGCCTGCCGCTACATGTTCAACCGCCTTGGCGACAGAACGCAGATTGCCCATACCGTAGTCGATCACGGTGATACGTTGTGTCATCGTTACACCTGTGAACCGCTATAGACTACCCTTTGTAGAGGGTATTCGTTGCGCCATCCGGCGATCTGTCTCCAACGCCATGCGCAGGGCCCGGCCGAACGCCTTGAACACAGTTTCAGCCTGATGGTGGGCATTGCTGCCACGCAGGTTGTCGATGTGCAGGGTCACACCGGCATGATTCACCAGTCCCTGAAAAAACTCCTGAAACAGATCGACGTCGAACTCACCGATGCGTGCCCTTGCGAACGCGAGATTGTAGACCAGGCCAGGTCTCCCGGAAAAATCGATCACCACCCGAGACAGTGCCTCGTCCAAAGGCACATAGGCGTGACCGTAACGATAGATACCCTTTTTGTCGCCAACCGCTTTGGCCAGGGCCTGTCCCAGGGAGATACCCACATCCTCCACCGTGTGATGGGCGTCGATGTGCAGATCACCTTTCGCTGTAATGCTGAGATCGATCAGTCCGTGACGGGCAACCTGATCCAGCATGTGATCGAGAAAAGGGACGCCAGTATCAAAAGAGGCTTCACCTGTTCCATCCAGATTGAGTGAAACAGTAATCTGGGTTTCCAAGGTATTGCGCTCAATCTGCGCGGTACGCTGCATTATAATGACTCCGGTATTGTCCGATCAGAAATATTAACAAAACTGTGGCTGTCACTTGTATCCACCCGACACAGCCTTACGACAGATCAGAGGCCAACGATACACAGTCGAGAGCCTCGCACACATGAGCCCACACTCATAAGAAACCGCTTATTTTAGTGGAAAACTTCTGAAAAGACAGCGCCGGTTTATCGGCTTCCACACAAATGCCGGTGAATGGGTCTGTCTGAGGCAGCCAAACGGCACTAGGGCCTGTCAACACTAACCCGATCGGTCCTAGAAGAGCTCAGCCTCGACTTCCAGGTAAGCAAGACTGATATGCCGTCCGACGTTTCGCTGAAAATCGACCCAGTCGTGAAAGTCATGCAACGATTCAATAATCAGAGGATTCATCTCAAAATCACTAAGACCCTCTTCATAGTGCTTTGCGACCTCACTTTTCAGGGTGTCTAAATAGCTGAGATAGGTCTCCGGTACCTCACGGCCACCTGTCTTGCCGTGACCGGGAACAAAGACCTCGGCCCGGGTCCCCAAAGCACGTTCGATAGCGGCGATATTACCTGTGAAGGTGGCGTGATCCATTCGACCCATACGTTTGCTCAGGACATTGTCACCGAGAAAAAGCACCTTGTGTCGCGGTAATTCAATCATGATATCCGAGTGGCTGTGTGCCTTTGCTTCATAATGGATGCGCAAGGTCACACCGCCAAGGGCCATCTCATCACCGTGTGCCGTGGAACGGTCGGGCGGCACCTCGACCGTGCCTGCAACCGCACCTTCCGTCATACGCATCAGGGTGGCGAGAAAAGCCTTGCCATCGCCCTTTTCCACCAATCGGCGCATCTCTTCATGACCATAGATCGCCACATCGGGAAATGCCTCGCGTATTGCCTGATTGGCAAACCAATGATCGCCGTGGATATGGGTATTGAATACTGCAACCACAGGAAGATCGCTCAATTTACTGATCTGTCGCAGTACCATCTCCCCCGTCTGGACGCTCGATCCCGGATCGATGACGACCACCCCTTTGTCACCTATCACAAAACCCGGGTTATTCATGAAACCCTGATTCTCCACCGATGGCACACCCAGCGGGCCATGTATGACATAAACTCCGTCCGCTATCCTGTCCGCGGGGTAATCAGGGACTGCGGGACCGCGCTCATCGGCGATGGCGTATGAAGAGAACAGGATTGAGATAAACAACAATTGGGGGAGGTACCTGATCAGCATAATTTTGAGTTCACCTGTTTGCCACTGTTAAAGACACTATAGAAATCAACAACTCAACATTCCAGCCAAAACGTCACCGGACCATTATTGATGAGGGCCACCTGCATATCAGCGCCAAAAATACCACAGGCCACCGGTTGGTGCAGTGCTTGCGCGCTCTCAGTCAAATAGGAAAACAGATGTTTTCCCACTTCCGGATCGGCGGCGCTGGAAAACCCCGGTCGCATACCCTTTTTTGTATCGGCCGCCAGGGTAAACTGAGGAATCAGCAGCAAACCACCCTGAATATCCCTCAGGCTCAAGTTCATACGGCCGGTCTCATCGTTGAAGACACGGTACCCCAGCAATCGTTCAAGCAGGCGATCGGCTTTGCCGCTATCATCGTTTTTCTGAATCCCTACCAGCACGGCCAGTCCCCGGTCGATCTCAGCAACCGGTTCACCGTCGATATGCACGCTTGCCTCATTCACCCGCTGCAGCAGCCCGATCACGGCAACTCCTTTGCAAATCTGTCCGTTGCCTCGATCAAGGCACTGCGGATACCGGGTTCCGCCGCGGAGTGGCCGGCATCCCCGATTACTTTCAGTTCACTGCCCGGCCAGGCGTGATGGAGTTCCCAAGCGGAGGTCATGGGGCAGATAAGATCATAGCGCCCTTGCACAATGACACCTGGTATATCCGCCAGCCTATCGCTCTCCAGCAACAATTGATTGGGGCGCAGGAAGGCATGATTGACAAAATAGTGGCACTCGATGCGGGCCAGACTCAAGGCTGTGTGAGGATCTGAAAAAAAACTGACCACCGCAGGGTTTGGATGGAGGCTGGCAGTGCGGCCTTCCCATACCGACCACGCCTTGGCAGCCGCCATTCGATCAATATCGTTCTCGCCGCTAAGGCGGCGTTGATAGGCGTGTAACAGGTCGTCCCGTTCCTGTTGTGGGATCGGGGCGATGAAATCCTCCCAATAATCCGGAAAGACACGGCTTGCCCCATGCTGATAGAACCAACGGATCTCCTCATCACGGCAGAGAAAGATGCCCCTGAGGACCATCCCTGTGACCCGATCCGGGTTGGATTGAGCATAGGCAAGTGCGAGTGTCGATCCCCAGGAACCGCCGAACAATAACCATTGCTCGATGTTCAGCTGCTGGCGAATTCTTTCGATATCACCCACCAGGTCCCAGGTGGTGTTGGCTTCCAACGAGGCATGCGGTGTGGAGTGGCCACAGCCACGTTGATCGAAGAGCACGACCCGATAGTGATCGGGATTGAAAAAACGGCGGTGATAGGGTTCACAGCCGGCCCCCGGGCCACCATGGAGAAACAGCACCGGAATCCCATCCGGCTTGCCAACCTGCTCAACGTAGAGTCGATGGCCGTTATCCACAGGCAGCATTTGCGATGTGAACGGTTCAATGGCTGGATACAGGTCTTTCATCAATATTCATGTCGCCATGTAGGAAAAATCCTACATCGATTAGAGAAAAATCTCACAAACAATATGTGCGGAATCCCACAGTAAAAGTTACATTTTGTGTCATTATTAAGTTGTCGTCATCAGGGATGTACACCAAGGACATAGAGCTCAGGAGAGCACAGGGACGATTAGCTTAGCCAACCAAGCCGACGACTATAAGCCCAACTGCAAGGAATGCGGTTGGGCTTCTTCTTTTATACATGACTGACATTACCTCAGACCCGCCATTCTGCCAAACCCGAAATTAATAAACGTATCCGATCCAGGATCTGTTGCCTTGCCCTACAACTCCCGTGATGCACGTTTGCGCTCATGCTCCCTGAGGTGCTTTTTGCGCAACCTGATGGCACCCGGAGTGACTTCCACCAGTTCGTCATCCTCAATGAACTCCAACGCCTGCTCGAGGCTATATTGCAGCGGGGGCGTCAGAATGATTGAGTCGTCCTTTCCGGCGGCCCGAATGTTGGTTAATTGCTTGCCTTTCAGAGGATTAACCACCAGATCGTTTTCCCGGGAGTTGATACCCACTATCTGCCCCTCATAGACATCATCACCCGGCGAGGCGAAAAGCCTGCCTCGCTCCTGGAGGTTAAATAGGGCATATCCAAGCACCTTACCCTGGCCATTGGCGATTAAAACGCCGTTTTTCCTCGCGGCTATCCCCCCTTGTTGGGTGGGACCATAGTGATCGAAAACATGGTAGATCAACCCGGTGCCTGAAGTGGTGGTCATAAATTCGGTCTGAAAACCGATCAATCCCCGGGAGGGTATGATGTAGTCGAGTCGGACTCTTCCTTTGCCATCCGGCACAATATCCTTGAGTTCACCCTTGCGCGCGCCCAGTGCCTCCATGATGCTGCCCTGATCCTTCTCCTCCACATCCACGGTCAACTGCTCGTAAGGCTCGCAAACCTCTCCCTCGACTTCGCGAAAGATGACCTCCGGCCGGGATACGGCCAGTTCATAACCCTCACGGCGCATGTTCTCGATCAAGACCGAAAGATGCAGTTCACCCCGCCCGGAAACCTTGAACTTCTCCGGGTCTGTCCCTTCCTCGACCCGCAGTGCCACATTGTGAATCAGCTCTCGCTCGAGGCGCTCTTTAAGTTGTCTGGAGGTGAGATATTTACCTTCCAGTCCGGCAAAGGGCGAGGTATTGACCTGAAAGGTCATTGAGACGGTGGGCTCATCCACGGACAGTGGAGGCATCGCTTCTACATGCTCCGGATCGCAGAGGGTGTCGGAGACATTGGGCGCCTCCAGTCCGCTGATGGCAATGATGTCTCCGGCGCTGGCTTGGTCGACCTCGAAGCGCTCCAGACCGAGGTAACCGTAGACTATCCCTATCTTGCCGCGGTGCTGTTCTCCATCATATTTCACCACGGTGACCTGTTGATTGGGTTTCACCGTACCGCAGGTCACTCTCCCCACCGCGATCGCCCCGACATAGCTGTTGTAGTCCAGATTGGAGATCTGCATCTGGAAGGGACCGTCCGGATCGACTTCAGGCGCCGGGCAGTGATTGACAATCGTTTCGAACAGCGGCCGCATGTCGCCCTGATTCACCTGACTCTCCAGACCTGCGTAACCATTGACCGCCGAGGCGTAGATGATGGGGAAATCGAGCTGCTCGTCAGTCGCACCGAGACGGTCGAACAACTCAAATACCTGATCGATAACCCAGTCGGGTCTCGCCCCCGGTTTATCGATCTTGTTCACCACCACAATGGGTCGCAGGCCGTGCTTGAACGCCTTCTGGGTGACGAACCGGGTCTGTGGCATGGGGCCTTCCTGGGCATCCACCAGCAATAGTACGGAATCGACCATTGACAGCACACGCTCCACCTCACCACCAAAATCGGCATGTCCAGGTGTATCGACGATATTGATACGATATTCCTTCCAGCGGATGGCCGTGTTCTTAGACAGGATAGTGATACCCCGTTCCCTCTCCTGATCGTTGGAGTCCATGACGCGCTCGACATTGCCAAAACGCTCACCCAGGGTTCCAGACTGTTTCAACAGTTCATCCACAAGTGTGGTTTTGCCATGATCGACATGCGCGATAATGGCGATATTTCTTAGATTCTCGATCACTGAAACAGCCCGTCCGGAGTAAAAAAAGATGGCGGATTATACCCTTATCACGAAAATTATCTTTTTATTTTTTATAATATATTTTAATTCAATGAGTTACAGAGCATTCTGAAGAGTAATAGTTATCATCTATCGACAACCCCTTTTCATTTCATAACTTTCAGAATTACCCACAAGTTCTGTGGATAACATTGTTGATAAATCCTGAAAACCACCCTCAAAGGCAGATAAAACGGGGGAATTCATTAAATCGTAAAAAAAATGAACAATTTGTTGTTAGCCTTTAAAAACATAGAGTTAGATTGATATATAAGGCCCGTGCCCAACCTTGGTTCAGGTAAATGTCTGAGTCAATCCCTCAACCTTTCCCTATGTGCACAGTTTATTATTATGATCTCGGCAAAAGCCTGTCTGTGGGTAATGAGGAAGCTCCTCTAGCAAAATGCGATCACAACTCCAGCTACCTCCGTGTAGATATAACCTGCAATGCGATTATCCAGGTCATACTGCTTATTCCTCGTTACTCCGCGATTGGCTCTTTTTCAGACACGACGGTAAGAAACACAAGAAAAATAACAGGTGCTAGTTAAACAGTTACTAATAATCAAATAGATTGGACTTCTTCTAAAGCTTGCACTCTGGGAAGAATATGGACAGGATAGAGCGAGACGCAACCTGAGCAAAAAATAAAGCCGGGGTTGGAATTTCAACACCAATACCTACGAGTTGCGCGACTTAAAACAAGCAGAAAATGAAGTAGAACCATCCATGAACTCATCCGACCTTGCTCCGCTCCGTGAACATTTGGCTTCGCGTGTCATCGGCCAGACCAGTTTTATCGAAAGTATGTTGATCTGTCTTCTCAGTGACGGCCATCTACTCATCGAGGGTTTGCCCGGCCTTGCTAAAACCACTGCCGTAAAGGCCCTGGCGGAGGCCATTGAAGGCGATTTTCACCGTGTCCAGTTTACACCTGATCTTCTGCCGTCCGACCTCATCGGTACCGATATCTATCGCCATGAAAAGGGTGAGTTCGAATTCCGTCAGGGGCCGCTGTTCCACAATATCCTGCTTGCGGACGAGGTCAACCGGGCACCGGCCAAGGTACAGTCGGCGTTACTGGAGGCGATGGGAGAACAACAGATCACGGTAGGTCAGACAACCTACCCGCTGCCCTCGTTTTTTATGGTACTGGCAACCCAGAACCCGGTTGAGCAGGAAGGCACCTATCACCTGCCGGAGGCCCAACTCGACCGTTTTCTGATGCAGGCCAATGTGGATTACCCGAATCGGGCAGAGGAGCTTGAGATTCTGGACTTGGACAGTGCCCAGCAAAAACAGAAACCGACACCACCAGACAAACCATTGACGCAAAAGAAGCTGACATCAATTCGCCAACAGGTGGCCGAACTCTACCTCGATCCGAAGCTCAACAGCTATATCGTCGACCTGGTCCAGGCAAGCCGGGATCCCAAGGCCTATGATAAGGACCTGGCCCGCTGGTGTCGCTTCGGCGCTTCGCCTCGCGCCAGTATCGCATTGGCAAGATGCGCACGCGCCAAGGCCTGGCTGGACGACGAAGAATTCGTCGCTCCCCACCACATTCAAGCCGTTGCCCCGGCCATTCTTCGACACCGCATCCTGCTGACCTTCGAAGCGGAGGCCGAAGGCATCACTACTGACGATTTTCTCTCCCGCCTGTTGGATATGGTTGCCATTCCCTAACCTGCAGGGCGCCGTATCGCTATGAGCCTCTATCCCCATATCGATGATCTGCTGGAACTACGCCATCAGGCCCATACCCTGGGACTTGCCTCGCACCATCTGGTGAATACCAGCTTCAGCGGTCTCTATGCTTCCGTGTTCCGTGGCACCGGTCTCGATTTCGAAGAGGTGAGGGAGTACCGCGAAGGCGATGATATACGCAACATGGAATGGAATGTCACCGCACGCACCAACGTACCCCATTTAAAGATCTTTCGCGAAGAGCGGGAGCGTAGCGTTGTTCTCTGTATCGACAGAGGCCCGCATATGAGCTTCGGCACGCGGGGTACTTTTAAATCGATACAGGCCGCCAAAGCGGCCGCCCTGCTCGGCTGGGCCGCATCCAAGCTGCATGACAGGGTTGGGGGCATGCTGTTTGGCGATAATCGCCTGGGGATGCAGTACTTCCGTCCCACCAAGGACCGCCGGGCACTATGGCGCCTGCTGCACGCCCTCACAAAAGAGGGCACCACGCAGCAACCGCATATCGATTGCCTCTCTGAAGCCTTGCAACGGGCCGACCGGGGTACGGCAACCGGATCTCTGATCTTTGTGATAGCCGACATGAACCGTGAGATCCAGGACCTGAAGCAGACCCTGGGTCGACTTTGCCAACACCATACCCTGGTGCTGGTACCGGTTGATGATCCAGCGGACAGGGAGCTACCCGATATGGGACAGGTCACCTTTGTCGGTCCTGACGGTAACGCGCTGGAGATCGATACCCGCGACCACCAGGCCAGAGAGCGTTATACGCAAACCTGGCATATGCGCCGGCACACACTGATCCAGTTGACCAACGTCCTGGGCATACCTTTGATGCCGATTGCCACCAATGAAGAGATCCACCTGGCCTTGTCTCATGGCTTGGCGAAGCATTTTGGCAGGCGCTGAATGGACCCGTTGCGCGATATTCGAGGTATTGACCCAGCCCCCTGGTGGCCACCCGCCCCCGGATGGTGGTTGCTGCTGGCACTGCTCCTACTGTTGGCGCTGTTGATCTGGCTATTCATCAGGTGGCGCCGGCTCTATCCGTTAGGACGATGGCAACAGGACGCGCGGCGCCACCTGCTCGCCTTACGGCGGCGCATGAAACGCGAGCCGGCGAAACAGGTGGCAAGTGAGCTCTCCGAACTGCTGAGGCGTATCGCCATAGCCCGTTGCGGCCGGGAGGTGACCGCCGCCCTTACCGACGAGACCTGGCTCGACTGGTTGCAGAGCAACGACTCAAGCGGTTTTCTATGGCGTGAAAAAGGCCGGATACTGCTGGTACTCCCCTATGCCCCGCCTGATCGCGATGCCGACAAGAGTGATCTGGCGCAACTGATCGATGCCGCCATCCACTGGGTCAGCGAGGAAGCCTGTCATGTTTGAGTTTCATTGGCCCTGGATGGCGCTCTTACTGCTGCTCCCGCTATTGATCCGACTCTTTTGGTCGCGCCCGCCGAATAGACAGCATGAATCGGTGGAGGGGATGCAAACCACCCTGCTGCATCCAAGCCTGACCCACCTGCAGGACGCCTTTCACACACGTCAACCGCGCCAGCCCCTGAGTGCCCGCCTGTATAGCTGGCTGCTCCATCTCTTATGGCTGGCGCTGGTGTTGGCATTGATGCGCCCCCAATGGCTTGAACCCTATACCGAAAATCGCACCGCGGGATATGACCTGATGCTGGCTGTGGATGCCTCCCATTCCATGAATGCCCTCGATTTCACCCTGAATGATGAACAGGTCAGTCGAATGCAGGTGGTGAAGGGGGTGGTCGCCAAGTTCATCGAGGGGCGACAGGGAGACCGCATCGGTCTGGTGGTGTTTGGCAGCAAAGCCTACGTACTCTCCCCCCTCACCTATGATCGCAAGGCAGTCAACAGCCTTCTGAGTGAAGTGATCCCCCGTATCGCCGGTGACGGGACCGCCATAGGTGATGCCTTGGGCCTGGGCGTAAAGAAACTCAGAGAGCGACCGCAGGGATCCAGGGTCTTGTTGCTGATTGCAGACGGCGAGAATACAGCGGGTACCATACCGCCCCTGAAGGCCGCCCAACTGGCTGCAGAGGAAGGTATTCGAATCTACAGCATAGGCGTTGGCAGCGATAAGAAGCGTGTACCGATCATGGAGAATGGCCGAATCATTACCCGCACCGACCTGGGATTCAATGAAGCGGTCATGCGTGAGATAGCGGAGACCGCAGACGGCGCCTATTTTCGCGCCACCGACACCGCGGCACTGGAAAAGATCTATCTGCACATCGATGAGCTGGAAAAGACCGAGGCCGAATCCCGCACCGTATTCATCCCCCAACCTCTCTACTATTGGCCACTCAGCGCTGCACTGCTGCTGTTGTTGCTTCTGGGGATCTATCCAGAAGGCAGGCAAAGGCGGCTGAGAGGGGGCGGTTATGCCTGAATCGCTGTTTCACTTTGCCCGTCCGGAATGGCTGTTCGCCCTGCTCGGCCTGATTCCGGTCCTTGGGTGGCTGATCTACAGTGTAGTACGTCCCGCTAAAGGTCCTCTTCACCGCTATGCCGACGAACACCTGCTGCCACACCTGACGGGGGTGAGGGAACTGAGTGTGGATGAGCGCTGGAGTCGATTCACACGCTGGGGTCTGTTATGGATTCTGCTGGTATTGGCATTGGCTGGTCCACGCTGGGACTACACCGATATCGAGGCCTTCTCGCCAGCCAGTGATCTGGTCATTTTGATGGACATCTCCCGTTCTATGAACGTAGCTGATGTACCGCCATCCCGCCTGGCTCGGGCGCGCCAGGAGGTGCAGGATCTGGTTGCGCTGAACAGGGAAGTGCGTATCGGCATGATCGCCTTTGCAACCGTGCCCCATGTGGTGGCTCCGATTACCGAAGACACTCAAAGCATCCTCAACGCATTGCCGGCAGTCTCTTCCGACCTGGCCAATCTCCAGGGCAGCCGCCTGATCGCCGCATTGGAACGTACTCAGCAACTGCTCGGTAGTGAAGGCACAAAGAGTTCAAGCAGTATCCTGCTGATCAGTGATGGAGATTTTGACGAGCCAGGACTCTTGGAGCGAATCGAGGATCTCGCGGAACAGGGCATCGTTTTGCACACCATGGGTATAGGCACAACGGGGGGTGGTCCCGTGCCTGCCCGCGTTGGCCAGAGTGAGTTGATGAGAGAGCGGAGCGGCAAGATCATTGAATCCCGACTCAACGAACCCCTGTTACAACAACTCGCGCAGGCAGGGGGCGGTTACTATCAGCGTGCGGACTTTCGAGACCAGGACAGCCGCAATATTCTGAAACTTGCCATCGGCGATGTCGGCAGACCGGCCCCCACAGAGGAGAAGACCCGGGTTTGGAATGAGCGCTTCTACTGGTTGATTTTCCCCTTACTGCTATTCCTGCTATCCCGTTTCAGGGTGAGACGACCGGGAGAGACCCAGGCATGAAGATCCTCTATCTCTCCGCAACACTCCTCCTGTCTGCCTCACTGGCAGAAGCCAACTGGTTTCTGAATCAGGAGCAACAGGCAGCAGAGAACTACAACCAAGGTCACTATGAGGAGGCGGCGAAGGAATTCGAGGACCCCTATCGCCGAGGGGTCGCCCACTACCGCACCGGCGACTACCAGGCTGCCAGCGAGGATTTCAGCCAGGTAGAGCGGGAGGAGGTCAAACTGGATGCCCGTTACAACCAGGGTAACAGCCGCTACAAACTGGAGGACTACCAGGGCGCCATCGAAGCCTATGAACAGGTACTGGAAAGCGATCCGGACCATACCGATGCACGCCACAATCTGGCCCTGGCGAGAGAAAAACTGGCACAGCAACCCAAAGACGAGGAAGAGGAAAAAGAGGAGGAACAGGAATCTGAGACGGAGGAAAAAGAGTCTGAGTCGAGTGAGGAGCAACAGGAGCAGGAGGAGCAGCAGTCCGGCGAAGAGCAACAAGAGCAACAGCAGTCCGGCGAACAACAACAGGAGCAGCAGCAGTCCGGCGAAGAGCAACAGGAGCAGCAGCAATCCGGCGAAGAGCAACAGGAGCAGCAGCAATCTGGCGAACAACAACAGGAGCAGCAGCAGTCCGGCGAACAACAACAGGAGCAGCAGCAGTCCGGCGAGCAACAACAGGAGCAGCAACAATCCGGCGAGCAGCAAGGAGAAGCGCAACAAACCGGCCAACGACAACAGGAAAAACCCTCGGAGGATGGCAAAAAACAGCAGGATGAGGAGCAGGAATCCGGCGATCGGAAGGAGAGCGAAGAGCAGCAGGATGGCAGTGAGACATCGGCAGAGCAGCAAGAGATGAGTGGGGAGCAGGAACGGCAGCAGGATAAGAGTGACGGTGAGGCATTCAGGGAAGAGCAACAGACCGAATCAGGCGAGGAAGAGCCGCAGGATCAACCACGCGAGGGCGAACAAGCTGATGAAAAGTCTGCTAATCTCGATGCAAAGGGAGATGAGGAGGAGAAACAGGCACCTGGATCACAACGGCGCGACGAACTGGGTCGGGATACCGGTGAACGCCATGTCCGCCCGGAAGATGAGGCCCGTTCCGAGGCAGTGGATCAGGTGGATCAAAGCGATCAGCCCCAGGAAAGTGAGCAACAAGCTGATGGGGAGGGTATTAAAAAGACCCGTTTAAGCGGTGCAAACGCATTGATGGAACAATGGCTGGATCAAGTTGAGGGAGACCCGGCCCAACTTATGCAACAGCAGTTCAGATTGGAAGAGTATAAATACCTTCGTAGCCGAGGCGGCCGCGATACGGAGACAAGACCCTGGTGACATATCTAGCTTCCAGACGATGGGAAAGCATGGGTTCGACAGGACTTGTGTTGATCACGCTGATCCTGTTGTCCGTTCATTGCCCTGCCACGGCCAATCCGTTTCCGGGCAACTCTCCTTGGCAAGGGATGCCGCCAGGGCAGTGGAACTTCGCCCCACCCGATCGACGCCAATCCAACACGCCTACAAAAAGTCAGCCGACCGCTACGGCCCAATCACCCTATGCGGGTTGGCCTGGCCGCCAATACCCCGGATATTCACCACAGAACTACTATTCAACACCGACCCAGGCACCTCAGATTGAAACCAAGCTTTCGATACAGAGCCCCTATGTGCAACAGAACGTAATTCTCAAAATCAGTGTCATCAGCCAAAACAACCTGCGTACTGCAACGCCGCACATTCCATCGAGTGACCACTTCATCCTGCAGCAGCTTGAGGATCCTGTTACCTACTCCCGCACCCGTAATGGTAAAAGGCAGATCGTAAACGATTTCTATTTCACCCTGACCCCGCTTAAGGCGGGCCTGTATCAGCTACCCAAACTGAGCATCACGGGAGAGGAGGAGCAACTAACCACATATAGCCGGGGCAACAGGCCATTCGATGTATCGATGAACAGCCCGCCACAGCTTGAAATTAGAGAGACCGACCCAGACAGTACGCCCTGGCTGCCCGTGGAACAGCTCGATCTGAAAATCAAATTGCCTGGCAAGCTCAAAGCTGCCGCCGGCAAGCCCTTCACCCTGGTAACCGAAATCAATGCCGTGGGCATTGCTGGTGAACAACTCCCCAGCCTTGAACAACAGCTCAAATCCGATGCATTCCGTATCTACCGGGAACAGAGTCGGGTGGAGACCAACCTGACCAAGAGTACCGATAAGCTCGTCAGCCGTCGCCTGGAGACTTTTACCCTGGTACCTCAATATGGTGGTGATCTGAAACTACCCCAGTTGAGCGTTAGCTGGTGGAATACACGAATACACGTTCCACAACGGGCCTCTATCCCCCTGCAGCCGATCGCTGTCAGCGGTACCCGTAAAGCAAACGGTTTTTTCAACGTCGACGAAGAGAGTACCCTGTTTCCTGCAGGCACCTCCTCCGCATTCTGGATTCCTCTCTCTGTGGTGTTCGGTGTTATTTTCGGGTACTGGATGGCAATCTGGATCTCCCACCGCAGAAAGGGAGACACACAACATTCCCCATTGGCGCCATTGGTCGCATTTCTACAACGCCCGATGCAACAGATGGCACCGGCCTTTTCACCACTCAAGGCGAAGCTCCGCACCACTACCGCCGTCCTCAATCCCGCCGCCCATTGGCAACGCTGGCGTCGCAATTTGGTAGGCATGTTACCTCTGTCAGTGCGTTTCTATTTTTGTGTCCGCTTCGTGGATGAAGAGACGGATCCGGAGGTGTGGGGCTACACCCTGAGGTTTCTCGCCAACAAACATCTCAGTCTACCGCCTAATGTACCCTTCAGTGTCATTGGCAAGCATATCATCGACTTCCACCCCAAGGCACAGGAAGAGAAGATCCATACCCTCATACACGAGCTGGAACAGGCGATCTACGGTCACAGCAACCTTGATTTCGATCGCTGGAAAGAGGCCTTCAAACATGAAATTCGGCCCAGCATAAGATTATGGCCCCGCCGATCCAGAGTAAAAAGCACACCCTCCGGATCCCTATTACCAAACCTCAATCCGGACAAGGCCACCAGTGGCTGATTCTTGACAGCGCTGTGACTTTTATTCACGGGCCAACAGGGATACCAATTGGGTATGCCCCTGCTGTGCAGCCAGATCAGTGCTTGTTTCTCCATCGTGGCTGATCAGCGAAATATCAGCTCCGTGGCGGATCAGAAGTCGTGCTATATCGATGTGGCCCTCGAGGGCGGCAAACATGAGAGGTGACCAGCCGTCATGGTTATTCCAATTAGGATCCACACCTTGATTCAGTAACAATTCTGCAACTTGTGTGTGTCCATTCCAGGCAGCCGCCATTAAGGGAGTATTTCCATCCAGATCGGCCAAATTCACTTTCGCCCCGTTTTTCAGCAGGGAGCTGACAATTTGATGATGACCTCTCACAGCAGCATAAAACAGGGCTGTCCACCCCTCCTGGCTCTGCTGGTTGATTTGTGGCGCCTTGCTGATTAACAGATCAACGAGATCCAGGCGCCCCACCCAGGCTGCCTTCATGAGGGCGGTTTCGCCACTACTGCTGACACTATCGACAGGGGCGCCTGCAAGCAGAAGCTGCAGGACTTCCTGTCGATCACCATTGTTAATTGCAGTTATCAAATCATCGCTTGTGGGCCGGTTGACAGCCTGTGATCCGATTCCGTGTATTGGTTTAGTTTCTGACATCTTTGTGGTTATTTCTTCAAACGCTGCGATTGTTGACGTCTTTTCGATCGCTGTAACCGGCTTCTGAATCTGGGGAGCGGCAAGGTATACTTTGTCTTTCAATCGACTATTCGAGGCCGTTTCCGCCAGCGTCTCGTTAACCTGGAGGTCGATTATCGAGGATTCGGCTTCGGTCTGCTCTGACTGAACCGGTTTCAGATGTGCCTGATCTGTGTGCGATCGTTCGTCTTCCGGGAGAGACACAGGGGTCGGCGTTGATGACAATTGTCTTTCAATCCTGCTGTCAGTTTCACTCATTACCGGCTTTTCCAATGCCAGATCGAGTTGTGACACGGTGACGACCTTCTCGGCCCTTCTCTGTCGTACCGTTTCACCCTGGTTCGTCAAAGTGTGCTGATCCGCTTTGTCCAGACTCGTTTTTTCGCTTACCCCTGATTGCTTATCACTGTCGGACAGCATTGGGCCGGGACGATCGGCAGCAAGGGTCTGTTTATCAATCTGCTCGATGATTGATTCAGTCTCTTCTGGGGATTCGGCTTGAACAATATCGGTTAAGCCTGCCCCCTGTGTCGATTCGGAAGACAGAGATGTCATATCATCTTCTCCATCGACAGCCTGTGATCCAGATAGTGCAACCTGAGACGGTAGCCTGTTGGATTCCACCGGACTCTCTTGCAGCCAAAACATCCATACACAGACTAAAATAATAACTGCCAGCAGACCATCCCTCAGCCATTCAATAACGGGATGGCGTTTCATCGAATGCCGAGGTATTACCGGCATGTCGGAATCCGTTGACTGAGGTAACGGCTCAGTCTCGGTACCGAACTGGATACTCGTATCTTCATCCAGCAATATGAACCTGGAAACCTCTTCGACGACTTCCCTGGTTACCTGCCGCTTGCTCAGATTTGCGGCGCAAAACAGGCATAGATCGCAAATATGATTAATGACCCGTGGAACACCTTCGGATAGCGCGAAGATTGATTTCAACGCCTGACTGTCGAATAGGCCTGGGGCTTCGTGTCCGGCGATTTTCAGACAATGGGCAATCACGGCGCACATATCCTGATGATCGAATGGCTCCAGGGTAATGTGTTCACCCCAAGGAGGAGTAAAAAGCACGTGCTCCATATCACCGATCTTTTGCACCAGTTGTGGAAGTCCTGCCAAAATCAAGGTGCAGGAGACGCCCTGAATTCGGTTTGAGGCATGCCAATCAAGTAGTTCCTCCAGGGTATCGTCAGCGAGATGATCGGCCTCATCGAGAATTATGACAGGATGTACACCCTGACCTTCAAGTGCTGTCATTCGGTTCCTGATTTGCACGTTATATTCATCGCAGAGAGTACTCTTTAGCGGGACGCCAAATGCATCTCCAATCAACATCAGCAAATCGTCTGCGCGCAATTGTGGCTTATCGATGAACACCCATTGAATGTTACCCTCATCATGAACCAACAGGTGCTTCAGGAACGCCGTCTTACCCGTACCTGGCGCACCGCTAAGCAATATCACAGGTGCCTGTTGCAGAATCGCAGCGTAAATACGGTCACGGGATTGTCGTACCGGCAATGTCAGGTAATAAAATGCCGGATCGGGCGTAATATTGAACGGCCGCCGCCTCAATTTGAAGTATTCCTGGTACATTTGAAGCAGATCTACGACCTAGGAAATTGCCGAGTGAGAATTCATGTCCATGACACTCCGTATACGCTCTAGTTTTCGATAATGACTTCCACTCGCCTGTTTCGCTTGCGTCCTTGAGGGTTATCGGAACCGTCTGGATTGGTATTGGGGACAATGGGTCTGCTTTTGCCAAACCAGGCAATCACAATTCGTTCTTTGAGTACACCGCTGAACACCAGCGCACGGGCCACACTTTGCGCACGGCGCTTTGAAAGCGCAAGATTGAAATCCTCTCCACCGATGGCGTCGGCATGGCCTTCTACAGCAATATTTCTCGGAGCATATTGGGCATGGTTTATCACCTCTGCAATCTTATGCAACTTTGTCTTGGCTTCCGGTTTCAATCGATCACTGTTGTACTCGAAAAGCAATACTTCAGGGAAGATGATCTCCACACCCCGGTCGATTTGCTTAACCTCTACTTCGAATTCCTCAATTTCCTTTACCAAGATTTGGTTTTCCAGATTGGCACAACCAGACAGCAGAAATAGGCCGCAGAACAGAAAAACTGTTTTATTGCTCTTATTCATAGATAACCCTCTGGGGTTCACAGACACGGCAGTAGCATAAACTGGCGACCGGACGACTCACTCCATGCCTCAATAATAGACTGAATAAAACTACATTATTAGCCGTTCCTCCTTACTTGGCCACAGAAGTCATCGCACAACAATTGAATCTTGAATTTTTGTAAATTAATCAGCTCGGGCACTTGTCGTTCAGGCAAATATTTGTTGATGCCTAACTCGTGACATCTGATAGAAACACACATAAAACGGGGTTTAAGTCTGAGTTCCATTGCAATATATGCCTTCCTCATACCCAGATACTCACAAACTCTCCATTCACCGAAAGCAACATAATAAGGTTTATGGTAAGTCCCCTTGATATTGGCGGTGGATCAATGGATCTTTAAAAATGTAATTTTTCGTAAACACTGACAGTCAATAATACCCACAAGACAAAAGACAATTGGCACTTCGAAACAATTACAGAGTTGGGTACCGCTCAGTACAGTAGCCACAATCTGCTGGCGACATAACACCGATAGACACTAAATCACTCCAAGGGCTGTATAATCAACCTGCTATGCCGCAGCCAAAAAACATCTTCTCTTATCGCCCCTACTGGGCCGCCCGTTTCGGCATCTCTCCGGTGCTGCCCATGAGCAGGGCGGAAATGGATGATCTCGGCTGGGACAGCTGCGACATCATCATCGTCACCGGCGACGCCTATGTGGATCATCCCAGCTTCGGTATGGCCCTGGTGGGGCGCCTGCTGGAGGCGCAGGGCTTTCGCGTCGGCATCATTGCCCAGCCCGATTGGCAGAATGGCGAGGCCTTCCGCAGACTAGGAAAGCCAAACCTCTTTTTCGGTATCACCGCCGGCAATATGGACTCCATGGTCAATCGCTACACTGCCGATCGCCGTATCCGTAGCGATGATGCCTATACACCCAATGGGGAAGCGGGCAAACGACCGGATCGTTCGGTAATCGTCTATGCGCAACGCGCCCGGGAGGCATACAAAGGCGTACCTGTCGTTATCGGCGGTATCGAGGCCAGTCTGCGCCGGATAGCCCACTACGATTACTGGTCAGACAAGGTACGACGATCGATTCTGCCCGACTCAAAGGCCGATCTGCTGCTGTACGGCAATGCCGAGCGGGCTCTGGTCGAACTCGCACACCGTCTGGCGGCTGGTGAGGGGATCGATCAGATTCGGGATATTCGGGGCACTGCCTTCATGCACCGGGGTGCGGTGGATGGATGGATCGAGGTCGACTCCACTCAGCTTGATGAACCCGGCATGAAAGCCGATCATCCCGACCCTTATCTGGCAGAACCCGAATGCGGCAAGACTGTCAGGATCACACCCCATACCAGACCACGGCGACACCCGCGTGAGCGTACCGTGATACGTCTCCCTTCTTACGATCAGGTTGCGCGGGATGAGGTCATCTACGCCCATGCCTCGCGGGTTTTCCATCTGGAGACCAATCCGGGCAATGCACGCGCCCTGACCCAACAGCATGGAAAGCGGGATGTCTGGCTCAATCCGCCGCCGATCCCGCTCACCACAGAGGAGCTGGACAGGATTTATGAACTCCCCTATACCCGCAAGCCCCATCCCAGCTACGGAGAAGCACGCAACCCGGCCTGGGAGATGATCCGGCATTCCGTCAACATCATGCGTGGCTGTTTCGGGGGCTGTACCTTTTGCTCCATCACCGAACATGAGGGCCGGATTATTCAGAGCCGTTCAGAGGATTCGGTGGTGCGTGAAGTGGAGACCATCCGCGACCAAGTCCCCGGATTCACCGGCAACATCTCGGACCTCGGCGGACCGACCGCCAATATGTACCGTTTGGCCTGTCAGGACAAATCCATCGAGTCTGCCTGTCGGCGCCTGTCCTGTGTCTATCCCGATATCTGTGGCAATCTCGATACCAACCATCAACCACTGATCGATCTCTACCGGCGAACCCGCAAACTCCCGGGGATCAAGCGTATCTTCATCGCCTCAGGACTCCGCTACGACCTGGCGATACGCTCTCCCGAATATATCCGCGAGCTGGTCACCCATCATGTGGGGGGATATTTGAAAATCGCCCCGGAACATACCGAATCCTCTCCCTTGAGCATGATGATGAAACCGGGGATCGGAAGCTATGAGCGCTTCAAAAAACTGTTTGATAAATACTCAGCCCAGGCCGGCAAGGAGCAATACCTGATCCCCTACTTTATCGCTGCCCACCCCGGCAGCAGTGATCTAGACATGCTGAATCTTGCCCTATGGTTGAAAGCCAATAACTTCAGACCGGATCAGGTTCAAGCCTTTCTGCCCACACCACTGGCAATCGCCTCAGCCATGTACCACACCGGTAAGAATCCACTGCGGAAGCTCTCGCGACGCAGCGCAAACGTGAATGTGGTAAGGGGACTGAAACAGCGCCGGCTGCACAAGGCGTTTCTGCGTTATCACGACCCAAAAAACTGGCCTTTGATACGTGATGCCCTGACCCGCATGGGACGCAATGACCTGGTCGGCAATGGTAAGCGGCATCTCGTCCCCAAATGGCAGCCAAATCCGGAACATGGCGCATCGGAACCTAAGCGACAAAACCGGCCGGGGCACGCCAACCGGTCAAAAGGCATGAAGGGCAAAATCAGAATTATCGGCCAAAGAAAGGCCCGACAAAGACGCAATTGAAAACACTATAGCGTCAGGCCCATGTAGAGATGTGCGGTAACAAGCAAGTAGTGTTCAGCAGCTGCCTCATCGCCATGACCCAGCTCCGCTACAGCGGGTTTCGATGTCATTTTTTTATATATTTTACAATATGTTAAATACATACTAACAGAGTAACAATTTACTCCATAACCGGCTTGAAAAAAGCGGCTGACAGGACCATATTCATAGTAGGGACGGGTAGTTTTTTAAGGAGGTAAATCATGAACATCACACGTTATGACCCATGGCGCACAATGGAAGATTGGCGTCAGGAATTAGACCGTGCGTTCCACCCGCTCCTGCAACGAGATGACGATACCTCTCGCGTAGTAGGAGGCGATTGGGCACCTGCGGTTGATATCAAGGAAGAGGATAACAGGTATGTCATTCGAGCCGATATTCCGGGCGTTAAACCGGAGGATATCGAGGTCACCATGGAGAATGGTGTATTGACGATCCGCGGCGAGCGTAAGTTTGAAGAGACCGAAGAGCGAGAGAACTTCAGACGTATCGAACGCTCCCATGGTATCTTCTATCGTCGTTTCTCACTGCCGGATAACACCGACGCAGAGGCTGTTGAGGCAAGCGGCAAGGATGGTGTGATCGAGGTCATCATCCCGAAAACCCAGGAAAAACAGCCAAAACGTATCGAGGTGACCCATTAAGGCATTGAGTCTTTGTAAACGGCGCAGTTAATCTAATACCCTCTCTCAACAGAGAGGGTTTTTTATAGTCTGTAAAAAGTGCTATCCACGGATACGGTGGTTACTAGGGCCTGTTAACACTAATCCAATGCACCCTGTTGTGCCTGAAAAAGCGCCAATCAAGGCGCACCCCAAGGGCACTTCCTTCGGGGCGCGAGGAGAGAAGTTTGGTTATTCCAAATGAATGACGAGCAACGCCGAGTGGCGCTTTTTCAGGCACAACTCGAAGGGCTGGGGCTGTTTTCGCCCCCAGCGGCGTTATCATTCGCTCATGTAGAATAACTACACCACGCTCATTCTGCCTTGCTGGGCACGAAAACAGCCCCAGCAGGGCGTATTGGATTAGTGTTAACAGGCCCTAGGATGGTCAGGACGGCAAAGGTCAGAAGCTGAAGATCAAACCCAGATTGGTTTCGAACTGCGGAAAGGCATCACCCTCGATCTGCAGATTACAGCCGGGATCGCAGAACAGGCTCTCGTTGGAGTCGATCAGGGTACTGTAGCCGCGCATCTCGAAACGGATGCCAAGCCGCTCAGTGGGATACCATTTCAGGCCGCCGCCAACACTGAGAGAGAAACGGGTTTCGTCATCATACCCCCTGTGAGAGGGATTCATGAAGGTCATCCCGAGGCCACCGGTGATATAGGGGGTGATCTTCTCCTCGTAATAGTCGAGGGAATAGACATCCACCGTACCTCCCAGGTGTACATAATGGATATCCAGACCGAAGGCGTTATCCGGGTCGGTGGTGTCGGCCAGCGACGAATCCTGGTGGCTGTAGAGAAATTCGTAACGGGTTGAATCGGAGGCAGCCCGACTGATGGTAAAACCCCAATCTGTGGTGTTATCGATATCCAGCCGGTTGTTGTGATTGTCGAGTTCAAAGGATCCGCCAAAGCGGTGTCCGGTGAAGGGTGTGAACTCAAGACCACTGGCGGCCAGCAGACTCGAAGGACTGGCGACCAACAGCAACCAAACTGTTAAAAATGAGACTCTGTACATGGTGACAAGATTAAGGTTAGACGTTTCACACAGGTAATTATTGTTAAGAAACGTGAAAATTACCTGGTATCACATCACAAGTTAGCCGCCTGAAATCTTAAGTGCTTGTTTATACAGAATATTTTTTTTGATGCCTGATACCCTGGATGCTAATGAGACGGCCTGTTTGAGAGGTAGTTCCGCCATCAGTGTGATCAGCATTTGCTCAATATCAACCTCAATACGCTCCCCGGCCCCGCCTGTGGCGCCCCTGATCAGGATGACAAATTCCCCTTTTTGCTGATCCCTATCCTGCTGCAGCTGCTCTAAAAGACTCTCCAGACTGCCCCTGAGAATGGTTTCATGCAGTTTGGTCAATTCCCGGGCAATGACCCCTTCCCTGACGGTTCCGAACACCTCGCACATAGCGGTGACTGAATCGACCACACGGTGACTCGATTCGTAAAACACCAGGGTGGAAACCTCGTCCGCAAAGGTTTGCAGCCAAGCGAGCCTTTGGCGGGTCTGCCGTGGTGGAAAACCGAGAAACATAAACCGGTCGGTGGGAAGACCGGAGGCCGAGAGTGCACAGATCAGCGCACTTGCGCCCGGCACTGGAACAACACGACCACCTCGCTGTATCAGTTCCCTGACCAATGGGAAGCCGGGATCACTGATCAACGGTGTACCCGCATCGGAGACCAGTGCAATCGACTGACCGGCATCGAGAATCTGTAACATCATCTCCAGCTTGGCGTGTTCATTGTATTGATGAAAGGCGCGTAGCGGCGTATTGATGCCGTAGTGCTTCAGCAACGGCAGCGTATGTCGTGTATCCTCTGCGGCAATGAAGTCGACTTGCTTGAGCGTTTCCAGCGCACGCTGTGAAATATCCTCAATATTGCCGATTGGTGTGGCAACAACGTAAAGTACGCCCTTTGACACAACTGTTCCTGATGTAGAATGGACACACCATCCTGCCACAGATATCAAACCATGCAAATTGACCGACTCATTCAACTGCTGCCTGTCGTATTGCTCCTCGTGCTTCAGGGGTGCACCACCGCACCCAAGATCACACCCTCCGAGCCCCTGGAGCTACCGGCACATGTCAGGCTTCAGATCGACCTGATGCTGGAGAGCGGTGATTTTGCCGGTGCCGCGCAACAACTGGAATCCTTGGCTGATGAAAACGTCTCACCCCAGCGTGAATGGCTGTTGCTGGAAGCGGCTGACTACTGGCTCAAGGCTGACGACAAGGCCAGGAGCCATATATTGGTTGAGCAGCTTGAATCCTTTGATGGGGACCCGGACTTTGTCCTCAAATGGCGCATGCTGCGCACCGAAATCGCCGTATCCGAGGGGGATATCGAAACCGCACTCGACCTGATGGAGCCGGCGCCGGAGGAGGATGCGCCCCTTATTCTGCGTCAGCACTATCATAAAAATATGGCCGAGATTTTCCGTCTGTCGGGAAATCTGCTTGAAAGCGCGAGCGAACTCGATGTGCTCGACCTGCTGTTGGAGCAGGACGAAGAGGCCCGCCTGGCATCTCAGCAGCTGTTGGTGCAAACCCTGTCGAGCATGACCGATACTGCGCTCAGCATGCTGCAGCCTCAGCCTCCTGCCACGTTGATCGGGTGGATGGAACTGGCCAAAATCATCAAACTGCAGACAACCGATCCAACAGAACTGAGCGCTCATTTGGCGGCATGGCGTGATCGCTTTCCCCAACATCCAGCATTGCAGTCCCTGCTCGCCGGATACCTGGAGCAACAGGGTTTGAGCAGTGAAGACCATATAGCCATTCTGCTGCCCCGCAACGGACCCTATGCCAAGGTGGCGGCGGCCGTTCGAGATGGTTTTATGGCGGCCTGGTATCAGCAGCCAGCACTGCAAAGACCCAGTTTGCAGTTCTATGACAGCAGTGAGTTGAAAGATACCCTTCACATCTATCAGCAGGCCATTTTGCAAGGTGCGAAAATGATCGTCGGCCCCCTCAACAAGGATGCTGTCAAGATGTTACTGAGTCTGGAGTATCTGGATTACCCCGTATTGGCGCTTAATCAAGTCGATGATCCGGAACTCAGCCACACCAACCTGTTTCAGTTCGGTCTTGCGCCCGAAGATGAGGCCCGACAGGCTGCTGAGCGTGCCTGGCTGGAAGGTCACAGGACAGCCCTTGTACTGACACCGGGCGGACAATGGGGTGATCGCATCGCCAGGAGTTTCCGTGAGCGCTGGTCAGCCCTGGGCGGACAGGTGATGGAACAACAACAATACAATGCTAAAGAGAACGACTTTTCCGTTCCTATTCGAATGCTACTCAATATCAATGAGAGTGAAGCTCGAACCCATGCCCTGAAAAAGCTGCTGGGGCGTCAACTGGAATCCGAATCCCGCGCACGAAAGGACGCTGACTTTATCTTTCTCGCCGCTCGCCCGCAGAAAGCCAGACAGATACGCCCTCAACTCAGATTCTTTCATGCCGGCAACCTGCCGATCCTATCCACATCCCATATCTACACCGGTGTGACTCAGACGGAACTCGATATGGATCTGGGTAAAATCAGTTTTGTCGATACGCCATGGTTATTTGATGAGGACCAGGGTGGGCCGCTATCCCGAAACAATCTGGAAAAACTCATGCCTGGTGTCAAGGGACGCTATGCCAGACTTTTTGCGATGGGCATAGACAGCTACAACCTATTGACTCAACTACAACATCTACAGACTCAACCGGGGCGGATGTTCAGCGGTAAAAGTGGGACACTCTATCTGGATCAGGGAAACCGGCTTCACAGACTTCTCGCATGGGCGGACATGGAAGGGGGCTTGGCGAAAATCAGCGGCTACGCCCCTCGCATGGACCGATACAACAGCGGCAGCCAAGCCACGCTTGATTCTCCACCAACTGATAATACACTGCCGCCGGTCACCGATTACAGCCTGTCCCCGCCAGGCAGTCAGCAATGATTGCCAAACATTTGGAATATGGACAGCAGGCGGAACAGCAGGCGCTTGATTTCCTGCAAAGTCGGGGACTTAGACTTCAGGAGCGTAACTTTCGCTGTAAAACAGGCGAGATCGACCTGGTAATGCGTGATGCCGGGACATTGGTCTTCGTGGAAGTCCGCTTTCGCCAATCTAACGATTTTGGTCGTGCATTGGAGACAGTGACAGCCAACAAACAGCGTAAATTACTCGCCACTGCGAACCGTTATCTTCAGATGAAACGCATAGACAGCGCCTGCCGCTTTGACATTGTCGCGCTCAACGGTTCGGGATCCACACCTATGGAATGGATCAAAAATGCGATTCAGATAGCCTGGTAGCCATATAAGGTGCAGCCAAATAGATGACCAACACCAAGCGAATACAAATACTCTTTAATCAGAGCATTCAAACCAAGATCGATGCACTGCCGATGCTGACACAACCCATTGCCGATGCTGCGGAACTGATCTTCAACCGCCTGATTGAAGGTAACAAGGTGCTCAGTTGCGGCAATGGTGGATCGGCCGGCGACGCCCAGCACTTCTCTTCAGAGATGCTCAACCGCTATGAACGGGATCGTCCCGGCCTGCCAGCTATTGCACTCACCACTGACAGTTCGACAGTGACCTCGATCGCCAATGACTCCGATTTCTCCAATGTCTTCTCACGCCAGATAGAGGCCCTCGGTCAGCCGAACGATCTTCTGTTGGCGATTTCCACCAGTGGAAATTCCACTAATGTCAATCGTGCAATAGCGTCGGCTCACGAACGGGATATGAACATTGTCGCCCTGACCGGACGTGATGGGGGCGGACTTGTGAAACTCCTGGCCCCGGCGGATGTCGAAATTCGCGTTCCATCGGATGTCACAGCACGAATTCAGGAGACCCACCTTTTGATTATTCACTGCCTCTGCGACCTCGTGGACCATCAGTTACTTGGCAGCTAATGTACAACAAACCACATGTTCAGCTTTTCACACACAGAGGAAGGTCATGTATAAAAATTTCGTTTCACTGCTCACTATCTGCATCACCGTACTGATTCTGCAGGGCTGTGCCGCAGCCGTTGTGGGAGGGGCCGCCGCCACTGCAGCGGTCGCCCATGACAGACGCACCACGGGGACCATTGTCGAGGACCAAAGTATCGAGCTTAAGATCTACGACCTGATGTCCAAGGATTCGAGATTCAAACAGCAGAGCAGCATCCATGTCACCAGCTATAACCTGGTTGTACTCCTGACAGGCCAGGCAGCAGATCAAGCGCTTCGAAGCAAAGCCGAACAGATGGCATCGAGTGTCGACCGGGTTCGCCGGGTAGTAAACGAAATAGAGATCGGCAGCACATCGACCCTGGTCGAGAACAGCCGAGACGCCGCCCTGACCACTGAGGTTAAAGTCAGGCTTGCAAAGGTCCAGATTCCAGGTTTCGATCCACTCAGAGTCAAAGTGGTCACGGAACGGGGAGCGGTGTTTCTGCTGGGTCTGATCACCAAAAAAGAGGCGGATGCGGTCACGGACGTGGTTCGTCATATCAGCGGCGTTCGTCGCGTGGTGCGTGTTTTCGAGTATATCTGACCCTTGAAACCCCATCTCGACAACAGCCTGATAAGGCAATTAAAGGCGATCGTCGGTGATAACGGGATTTTCACCGACCCCGGCGACTGCCTGCCTTATGGCTATGACAACAGCCGTCTTCAGGCGACTCCGGAAGCGGTGCTGTTTGCCGTGGAACATGATCAGGTTGCCGCCATCACAAAGCTATGCCATCAACAGCGGATTCCGCTGATCCCAAGGGGTAAGGGAACCGGTACAACCGGAGCCACTGTGCCCCAGCAGGGTGGCGTTGTCCTCTCTCTTGAGCGCATGAACCGCATCCTTGAGTTGGACGTGGACAACAGGCTGGTAAGGGTTGAGCCCGGCGTAACCAACAGGCAGTTACAGGAGCACGTCGGTGCAGAGGGCTTTTTCTGGCCACCGGATCCGACCAGTGCGGCCGTCTGTACCGTCGGCGGCAATCTGGCGTATAACTCTGCCGGGCCTCGGGCAGTAAAGTACGGCACGCCGAGGGAAAATACCCTTGGCCTGAAGGCTGTGACCGGCAGTGGAGATACAATCACTACCGGAGTCAGAACCACCAAAGGGGTGGTCGGCTATGACCTTACCCGCCTGTTGATCGGTTCGGAAGGCACACTGGCAATCATTACCGAGGCGATTCTCAAACTGACACCAAAACCACAGACCAAATCCACCCTGCAGGCCAGCTACAGGGATATTTACAGTGCAGCGAATGCAGTCTCTTCAATCATGCGTCAACCGGTGACGCCCTGCGCATTGGAATTTATGGATGGGGCCGCACTGGCGATGGTCAGGGAGTTCTCGGATCTGCATCTCGACAGCCGGGTCGGCGCACTATTGATGATTGAGGTCGACGGCGCGGAACACAATATCAAACAGGAAGCCGCCAAACTGGCCAAAGCGGCAAGTGTGGAGGGCCTGCTTGAAATTCATACCGCAGAAACCCAACAGGAGATAGCGCGTCTATGGAAGACCCGCAAGGCCCTATCACCCGCACTGCGTAATATCGCCCCCAAAAAGATCAATGAAGATGTGGTTGTACCTGTCTCTCGTATTCCGGAGCTTATCGAGTCGCTGCAGAATCTCTCAGAAGAGAGTGGAATCACCATTGTCAACTTCGGTCATGCCGGGAACGGGAATATCCACGTCAATCTGCTGTTGGATCCGGATGATCCGCAACAACTCACGGCGGGCGAACACTGCCTCAAATCCCTCTTCGATCTGGTCCTGAACTTGGGCGGAACGCTGTCCGGTGAGCATGGCATCGGGATTGTGAAACGGCAGTTTGTGGATCGGGAGATCGACTCCGCCTCGCTATATCTGATGCGTGCCATCAAACGTCAATTCGATCCACATCAGATACTCAGCCCCGGTGTAGGTTTCCCTGTTTCTGAAGCATAGCGGGTTTACCAAAACCAACTAAATTCGCCCAATCCCCTGTAGGGTGCGGCAAGGTAGCGCCCTCCTCTAAAAGGCTTTCTGATTACCCACAATACTCAGCCACCGATCGGGTGATTGTGAATTTTAGAAGCAAACCGCAAATAAACGCTTATTGTGAATAGACCGCAAGTGGACGCGAATAAGTGCCATTTCAGCGGTTTAAACCAAAAGTTACTGTGAGACAGTCCACACTAGTGTCGTATTGCACAAGCTGTAGGATAGGGTCCATCCAATCTACCCTAGTTGTGAGCCAGTAAATAGATTTGCGTTTATTCGCGTTCATTTGCGGATTTATAACTATTTGCGAGCATTTGCGGCTTACATTCATAACGCCTTCAGTGAGGGCGAAGCAGGCAAAACAAGACGACTGAAAATGGCGGGTAATCAGGGAAGGTTTTACGGATAGCGTTAGATGCTTCGGCATTACATCCGGATTCTAACCACGCATTATCGTTAAAAAGTAAAAAAAAACACTCTCCGCTTGTCACGGAGAGTGCTACCCAAAGTGGAGGCCGAGTTATTTTTTTGGTCTATTTAACAACCTGTACTCTATCGAAAACAGCGTTGCCATATTCATCTTCGACCGAGTAGAAGAGCTCTCCCTCAGTCAACGCGCTGTAAGGAAGCGACACATATCCGTTGTGGTCGGTATAGCCGTTTACCCATGTCTCACCCGGCTGGTTCGGCCGATCTTTTGATCCGGGTTTCCATAGTCCGACCAAGGCGTTACTGACCGGATTGCCCTTTATGTCGAAGACTTGTATCGGCAGTTCGCAGAACTTGCAAATCTCGATCAATTCAGGAATCTTCAATTCAAACCGATAGGGGTTCTTGGTACGAATCTTCATGTCGGGATCACCCAGCAGAAGATACATCCAAGCGTTATCCGATCCACTTAAAGCCGCCATTTGCGCCTCTCCCCGTTCGATGGCATGGGATTGGGTCAATAATCCCTCATCATAGACGGCCTTGAACATCCACTCATCCAGAACATGGTTTTGAGAAGTGTACGAGGTTCGAGTGGCGCCGTAATAGGAGGAGGCACCGGCATTGGCCAATTCCATCCACTCCTCAGCGACGGCATCACTGGTATCCAGCTTGGAATTGGTACAGGCGAATGACCACACCACAGGTGAGCGAGACAAGGGATTCGACAAAGTGTTGACATCACCGCCATTAAAATACTGACTGGTCTGATTCCAGCTGGTAGCGGTGGCATCTTTACTGCCATGGCCACGATAAGCCATCAGACCCACTCCATTGTCGACACGGTTCGCCACATCCGAATCGGTCACACCCGCCTGGGAACCGTAGAATGTTTCAAAGATGGGTGCATCTGAATAGGCGAATGTCCTTACCGCTTCATGGGCACCCTCGTATTTTCCGGGTGCATTCTCTTTGTGCGCCCACAGGCCGACACGGTCATAACAACAGAACAGACTGGGAGAGTCTTCATAGGTGAGGATTTTATTCACCTGATTGGCCAGATCCGTTTCGCTGTCTATCGACAACCTGCCCAAATAGATCTCTTCATTCAGATCATCGCCATCAGTGGAGGCATACAGATCATCGGTCTGATCGCCCCCGGGCGATGTGCAGTGGGGTATCGTATCGGTATCGCCCACCAGCAATGTATAGGCATCACGCCAACCCGGTATGGCCGCCTCCCAGGAATTGATGGCGTTGCGGATATCATTGCAGGTTGAGGCACCGATATCATCCGCGACATTCATTTCCGTCACTTTAAAACCTCGGGCCTTTTTCTGATCCACCAGCGGCTTCAACTCGTCGGCATAGGAAC
Source organism: Candidatus Thiodiazotropha sp. LNASS1 (assembly GCF_964212655.1). Taxonomy (NCBI): domain Bacteria; kingdom Pseudomonadati; phylum Pseudomonadota; class Gammaproteobacteria; order Chromatiales; family Sedimenticolaceae; genus Candidatus Thiodiazotropha; species Candidatus Thiodiazotropha sp. LNASS1. Next base: position 1,876,396 of record NZ_OZ156465.1, read on the forward strand.
TGTCCGGATAAATGAAGAGAAAATCAGCGGTATAAAACCGGAAATTCGGAACGAATATTTCTTCAAGGTATTGCCAATTGAGAAAGGTTTTCGATGCCATCAGGTCCCTCTCCTGGGTGATGGGTTCGAACTCTTCCACGCGGCCATCATGTTCCACTCTATAAGTGATACGACTTGCCACCTGCAACTCCCGGGTGGCGGGGTTCCACTGTACCGGCCAGGCCTCACCCTGAATAGCGGGTATGCCTCTCAATGCTCTGCCGATCCGATAGCTTTCCTGGGCAAAACCCGCAGGCCATGCGTTGTTGAGTGCATAGACCTTTTCATCCATGATGAACTGTTCAGGAGTTCCTGTCTCCTTTTCCCCATCAAGTTCAGGAACCGGTTGTGGCCATACCAGGATATCATCAAATCGATGTACATCCCGTGGTTTGCCAACCATTCGAACCTCCCCTTCGCGATAGGGTACAGCCAGACTGAAACGGTAGGAAGGCAGATCAGGGGAACCCAACTGATTATGGCTGCCAATACCCGGAATCTCGATCTTCTGATACGCCTTGCCATCAGGCCCCTGTTTGGTGATCATCCAGAATCCGGGAATGGTGAGATCAAAAACCGTTTGCCCGGTATTCGACTCTCGTTCATCGGTACGTATCTGTGCTGACGTGCCAGGCTTCTGACTCTCATCCAAAGCGATCCAGCGGCGTTCCTCCGTTTGACGTTTCGGTTCAACCGATGCCAATTGTGCAATCGGTTTAATCAGTGAAACATCCGCCACCCTTGTAAGCTCGGCAGAAACCTGATTGGAAAAAAGGCCTACCGCTAATCCTATAGCGATATTCAAACTCATCTGTTGCATCTCCTTACTCCTTATCATTTATTGTTGAGAATAAGCACTCAACACCGATAGGTTAAGGATCGCTCATCACATTAGCTGTGAAATATTCACAACCATGCTGTGACCTATTTATCCAAACAGGGAAGACCGTTATTAGCGCCAGTGATTGGAGTCAAAGAGTAAAGACAGGAGTACGCCTCAGTAGCGTGCGGGCAGCTGCTTATTGATGGTGAACTGATTGGAACCGGTAGTGATATATCCACCTTTTACCAGATCCTTGAAGATGCGGCAGACCATTTCCCGTGAAGCGCCAATCCGGTTTGCCAGTTCCTGTTGGGTGACATGGCCTTCGATAACCAATATACCATCCCGTTCTGTTGCCAGGCTCAAAAGGGTTTTGCTAAGCCGTCCATAGACATCCGATAACGCCAGGCTCTTGACCTCATTGGTCAATGTCCTCACCCTGTGCACCATATCCTTCAACAGATGAATGGCGATATCCGGATTGCTCTTCATGACTTGGTGGAATGCTTGTTTGGACATAATCGCCATGGTTGACTTGACCATGGTCATGATTGAAGCTGATCGTTTGTAATCATCTATCAGGGAGAGTTCCCCGAAATACTCGCCGGCTTCCTGATAGTTGATGATCGCCTCTTTGCCATTTTCGTCATTGAGATAAACTTTCACTCTACCACTCAGAATGACGTAGAGTGAATCACTATTATCCCCTTCAGAAAGAATAATGGTATTTCTTGGGTAGGTCCGGCGAACCATGCGCTGTTCTATCAATGCCAGATCGCTTGGAGCCATACCTTCAAAAATGGAGACGTTCTCAATCATAATCGTATTATATACTCTCTATTCTGAAACAGTTGCAGGGCACAAACGCTCAATAAACACCCTACTACAATATATTGTGCAATCGCTCTTTATCCTTACATGACAATCGCAAAGCACATCGAGAAACACCTTATAAGACTTTAACAGAAAAAATGCCACATACCAGTTCGAAATCGACGCGAAGCTCCTCCAAACTGGTGATGACGGTCTCATCAAACCAGGAAAAACCAAATGCATAGGGAAGTGCTCCTACGCTCAACTGCCTTCGGCATGATCATCGGCATGCTTGGCATTGCCATCAATTTTTTACCGGGCAGTGCCACTTGGGAGGAGAATTTTGGCTTAAGCCTGTTATTTGAGATGCGTGGACAACGCCCAGCCCCGGAGCAGGTCGTGATTATCTCGATCAATGGCCAGACCGCAGAACAGCTCGGATTGGGTGAGGAGATTCCGGACTGGCCCCGCTCTCTGCATGCCCAGTTGATCGAACGGCTGACGGAAGCCGGTGTCGCGGTGATCGCTTACGACATCTTCTTTAAGAAATCACGTGATACAGGTCACGATGAGGTGATGGTCAAGGCTATAAAACGTGCCGGAAATGTCCTATTGGTGGCCTACCTGGAGCAGCAGCGAGTCTTAGACGAGCAATTGAATGTGCATATTGAAAGGCTGATACCGCCAACCGAAAGATTTGCCGAGTCTGCTGTCGGTATCGCCCCTTTTGTCCTGCCTAAAATACCGGTCAGAGTCAGTCGGTTTTGGACATTCACCGGAGAAAACAGACTGATTTCACTGCCAGCTGCGGCACTGCAGCTGTTCGTTGACCCGGATGGCAGCCAGTTGAATAAATTACTGCAGTCCATAGGTGAAGCATCAGATCCGCCAGACAGCTGGCTGTCGCACACTTACCTTGTTAGCCGGATTCGCGACGATACCACCCTACAAGCCAACCTGCTTGATGCCTTCTCATACGGGCGGCAGTCGCAGTTGTCAAACCTTCAGCGACAGCGACTCGAGGCGTTACTGAATCTCTATACAGGCGATGCTCATCCCTATCTCAATTTCTACGGTCCTCCGGGGAGTATTCAAACCATTCCGATTCACGATGCGCTTTCCGCCACACAGAAGGAACTTGCAAAACTCCGGGATAAGGTTGTTTTCATCGGCTATGCGGGCACCTATCAGCCAAGACAAAAGGATGGTTTCTATACCGTCTTCTCGCAACCGAACGGCCTCGACCTGAGTGGCGTGGAGATTGCCGCCACTGCCTACGCCAACCTGCTTTCATCCGAGACACTCGCACCATTGAACAATGGTGGCCTGGTGCTGTTGTTACTCGGCTATGGATTGGGTATTACACTGTTATTCCGCTGGTTGCCAGGGATACGCGGCATTCTCGCAGGCATATTCATCTCCATTCTCTATCTCACCCTGGTCTACAATCTCTTCAGCCAACAACATATCTGGCTTCCCTGGTTTGTTCCGCTAGTCATTCAAACCCCAGTATCGCTCATCCTGAGCCAGACATGGCACTATCGCCAGATGAGAAGCAGTCGGGAGCGCTTGCGCGAGCTGTTTGGATACTATCTGCCCGGGGATGTCATTGATCACCTTGCACAGCAAAAAAAGGAACCGATGACAGCAGCCAGTTCTGCATTTGGCGTCTGCCTGGCAACCGATGCGCGGAACTACACTCAGTTTGCGGAAAAAATGGAACCCGTTGATCTGCAGACTTATCTCAATCGCTATTACAAAATCCTGTTCAAGCCGGTGAGAGCCAGAAATGGCGTTGTTTCAGATGTGGTGGGTGATGCGATGCTGGCGATCTGGCCCTCGACCGAACCTGATCCGTCACAGCATCAAATGGCTTGCGAAGCAGCATTGGAGATCAATCGCTCCCTGCAACAGTCAGACCTGGAACCAAAGCTCTTCACCCGCATAGGTCTGCACGCCGGTGAACTGGTCATGAGTCATGTAGGCGCCATCGACCATTTCGAATACAGGGCTGTAGGCGATATGGTGAACACGACATCACGTATCGAAAATCTCAACAAGCTGTTGGGTACGGCAATCCTCGCTTCAAGCGAGGTAGTGAATGGCCTCAAGGGTATTGAAACCCGTGAAGTGGGGCAATTCTCGGTCGCCGGCAAACAGCATTCCATCACTATCCATGAGGTTTCCACGATGAGTGCGGAAGCCACACCCAGGTTACGTCAATTGCATGGAGATTTCGCTGAAGCATTGGCTGAATGGATGCATGGTAAACGGGGTACGGCTTATGAAAAATTCAAGCTGATCCTGAACGACCACCCCGATGACGGGCCAACTATGTACTACGTACAGCAGTACCGGGAACGCAGGAAATCACGAAAAAACCTTGTTTAGCTACACGCCAGGCAGCTTAACAGAATAAAATGTGCGGGGGCGGATACCGTTAATGCACCCAGCCACCTACCTGCCTGTTCATGGAGTTGGTCCATTCATATCGGGCATGATACCCATCATTGGAATCCTGTTTTTTCCCATTTGCAGCGGAACAGATTGCGGAATGGTTTTTCCTGCCAACTTCGACCACTACATTCTCATACCCGGCAACCGACAGCACATTAGCAGCCATGATTCCCTGGTGATACGATGAGGCCATGAGACTGACAATGGTGCTCCTGTTCAATCCACGCTCTATCACCAGTTCATCGACACGCAGCAGAAATGCGCTGTTTGACTGGCTTCTGTAGGACTTCATGAATTCACTCCACTCATCCACATCTATAGCTATGTAGGGGATATGTGCGTCTACCGTCTCCAGGGAGCCCAATAATAGAACCTCTACACTCCTGCGTACATCGATACACAATGACCTGTTACTCGATTTCCACATCACTAATGACCTCTATTTAGTCATCAAAGCCCATCAATCCGGGATTGTCGGGAAAACTGCGAATACATCAGAGCTTTCTCAGCAGTCAGTTACCGTCAGCCACTAGCGTGCTCCATGCCCGGTCAATACCACAGGAATGGTTTGAAAAAGAATCAGGATATCCATCCACAGACTGTTACGACGAATGTAACTGAGGTCGTAATAGAGCTTGTTCGCGGCGTCATCGACTGTCTCACCATAGGGATATCGTACTTGGGCCCAGCCGGTGATACCCGGTTTTACCTGATGCCTGAGTGCATAACCGTTGATCTGTTTTTGAAAACGCGAAACAAACTCGGGTCTCTCCGGCCGAGGTCCAACCAGACTCATCTCGCCTTTCAACACATTCAACAGTTGCGGCAGCTCATCAATGCGCGTGCTGCGCAATACCCGACCGATACGTGTTACGCGCACATCGTTAACGCTCGCCATCTGTGGTCCTGACTTCTCCGCATCGACCCGCATGCTCCTGAATTTCAGAATATAGAATTCGCGTCCCCTGTAACCGACACGAAGCTGACGATAGAAGACAGGTTCACGCCCTAATGTGCTCAGCCAAATCAGCGTCATGGTAGTAAGCATGACCGGACTCATGAGCACAAGCATCAGTACACTCATGACGATATCGAACTGTCTTTTTCCGGGTATCTCGTGCGTCGCAGCCCTGGAAACGACCAATTGATTGAAAACCAGATAATCCCTGATCGAAGCCAGTGGGTTGATAACACCCAGCGAATCGGTAGTACTGATATGATCCAGTTGATAGTCGTTGTTGAAGTCACTGGAAACAGAGTCATATTCTCCGCTCATAGTCGTTCTCCTCACTCCTAGTTATTCTGTTATTGATCTTCTTCGCAGCCCGGCCACTATCTCCATTACTCAGTAATTTGAAGGCCTATCGATAACGGGCGGCACGAAGATCTTGTATGGGAATATGATTTCAGATACTGACTGCTTGTAAGTATCGAAAGGAGCACGTGGAATATGTGACTTTTTTACTTGTCACATCGATGCATTCTTTGTATTAGTCTGGAGATATCATGGAATTGGGCAGGGATTTACGCTCACTGGGCACCCGCTGCTTGAGCGTACGGTTGCCTGGATCCTAAGTGCAACATGGCTTTTTCCGACAGATCCTCGGCAATGCTGAACAGCGAGGTCAACTCTTGATCGGAGTCGATGCTGATATGTGAATCGACCTGGTTACCGAATACAGGTATAAATTCAGCATCCAGGTCTGGTACTTGGTTCCATGACAGCACAGCCCTCACTCTAGGCTGAGCACCATGTCTGATGGCACGGTTGTAGCGAGCGGTCTCGAATCCACAGGAGACAAGATGATAGACCGGAAGTTGCCGCTTGATCCCCTCATCAATCGCGTCGCACACTTTGAAGTGGCTCAGCCCAGCCACCTGCAGCCCATCTCCATCGCCCCAATCGATAAAAAACCTGACATATTCGATTGAGCCGTGACGCCGCAGTATCCCGCTGTAGCCATCCGACTGACGAATACTGACCACTGCCATCAGCCGTGAATCACTCGGGTTGAACGCTACACACAGCAACTCCTCCCAGTGGGTGACGGTTGAATATCTCCTAGCAACCCGCAATACCTCTCTGGGTGCCAGTTTGCCGGCAAAAAGGTTTGCCAAAAGGACATTTCTTGTCAATATCAGCTCATTTAAGCTGTTTTCTCCGCAGGCATCTTTCGGCTCCATGTGATCCATCAGCAGGTCCTCAATCCGACACTTCACCCTCTGCGGAACACTATTTCACTTCTTAAACGGCTTCTCATATGACATGACACCACCGCAGGGTGTGACTTATTCACTTGACAATCGTCCGGTCCATTTCAGCTCCTACCTGGAAAAACACGACGGAGCCAATCAAAGCAGGCAAATATATATTGGATTTGGCATATTTATGCCCATCTGCAAGGGAAACAGTTGACCCGCCAGCGGCCATCACAGAGAATTCGAGGTTTGTGACAAATAGCGGCCGACAATAATCAAATTTTTGGGGTGCATCAGTGAGACTTATCGCAACCGTACTTATCTCCCTTCTCCTGCCATCCGCTGCATTCGCTGCGGCATCATCCGGAGGGGACCGTTTCGACCTGACCAACCACTGGGTCGGTTTCACCGCTATCGGTATTTTTACAGTTGCTTACCTGCTGGTGATGGCTGAGGAGTTCACTCATCTAAGGAAATCCAAACCGGTAATCCTGGCCGCCGGCTTGATCTGGGGATTGATTGCCTGGTACTACAACACACACGGCCTTCCCCACACGGCGGAAGAGATGGTACGCCATAATCTTCTTGAATATGCAGAATTGATGCTTTTCCTATTGGTGGCAATGACCTACATAAACGCCATGGACGAGCGGAACGTATTCGAAAAACTACGTTCCTGGCTGGTCAGCAAAGGCTTCGGTTTCCGTAAACTCTTTTGGATAACCGGTGTGCTCGCCTTTTTTATATCCCCTGTTGCCGACAACCTCACCACCGCACTGCTGATGTGCGCGGTAGTTCTTGCGGTGGGCGGTAGCAACACGAAATTCGTGCTCCTGGCCTGCATCAACATCGTGGTCGCGGCGAATGCCGGTGGCGCCTTCAGCCCATTTGGCGACATCACCACTCTGATGGTATGGCAGAAATCGGTCACCACCCCCCAGGGTCCCGTCGATTTCTGGGCATTCTTCGCCCTGTTTGTCCCGTCACTGGTAAACTGGCTGATACCGGCCGCAATCATGCATTTTGCGGTACCTGATGAGAAACCCCAAGGCGGTGGTGAAGATGTCGAGTTGAAACGTGGCGCCAAGCGTATCATGGTCTTTTTCCTGGCAACCATCGTTACCGCGGTCAGCTTTCACAACTTCCTCGGCATGCCGCCCGTGATCGGTATGTTGACCGGCTTGGCCTACCTCCAGTTCTTCGGCTTCTACCTGAAAAAGACCTTTCACCTGGATCATCCGCAATTGAGCAATGAGGACCGGATCGAGATGGAGCATGACGGACAGATGGGCGACATGGTCTCGTTCGATGTCTTCAATAAGGTGGCCCGCGCCGAATGGGATACCCTGCTCTTTTTCTATGGCGTGGTACTTTGTGTGGGCGGTCTTGGCTTTATCGGCTATCTCGCGGTGGTTTCCGAAATGATGTACACCCAGTGGGGTGCGGCAATGGAGCTGACCCCGGCGATGAATGCAACACCTGCAAACATTATGGTTGGCATACTCTCAGCAATTGTCGACAATATCCCGGTAATGTTCGCGGTTCTGACCATGATGCCCGATATGTCCATGGGTCAGTGGCTGCTGGTTACGCTCACCGCGGGCGTAGGCGGCTCGATGCTCTCGATCGGCTCTGCTGCCGGTGTCGCCCTGATGGGGCAGGCACGTGGAAAGTACACCTTTTTCGGCCATCTTAAATGGGCACCGGTAATTGCGCTCGGATATGCCGCCAGCATTGTGGTCCATCTGTGGATCAACTCGGGTAGCTTCTGAATCAGACACGACGGCTGTCAGTCCCAACATAACAATCAGCTTGGATAACGTAAAAACGGCTAGAAACAGGTAGTACCGCTTAATCAATAGATCGTAGTCCAAAAGCATACATGAAGAGACTGACAGTTTCGCTAGCCCTTTTCTGCGCTCTCCCCAGTCTGGCTCTGGCGGATCCCATGTCGGCCAGTGGCGACAGTATGAGCACCCACTGGGTGGGCTATCTCAGTCTGACGGTCTTTGTACTTGCCCTGATAGCGGTCACCCTTGAAGAGTTCATAGAGCTGCGCAAGTCTAAACCCATGCTGTTTGCAGCAGGGATTATCTGGGGCATGATCGGCTGGCATTCCCATCAATATACCGGCGGGCATGAAGCCGAACATGCGCTCAGGCATAGTCTTCTGCAGTATTTCGAGTTAATGCTGTTCATTCTGGTGGTGATGACCTATATCAACGCCCTGGCTGAACGACGCGTATTTCTGTCACTGCGCACCTGGGTCGCCAACCGCAAATACAGCTATAAACATCTCTTCTGGACGATCGGTATCACAACCTTTTTCCTGTCCCCCTTTCTCGACAACCTGTCAACTGCATTGCTGATGGGCGCTGTGGTTCTGAATTTGGAGCGGGACAACCAACGATTTGTGACACTCTCCTGCGTCAATGTCGTGATCGCCTCCAATTCGGGTGGCGCCTTCAGCCCATTTGGCGACATCACCACCCTGATGGTATGGCAGCAGGATATTATCAGCACTAGCGGACGGGTGGACTTTTTTTCATTCTTCTCGCTGTTTTTACCCTCCCTGGTCAGCTACCTCGTACCTGCGGCGATCATGCATTTCGCACTCCCCGAAGGTCACCTCTCAAGCAGGCAGGAACAGATACCCATGCGACGTGGTGCAAAACGCATCATGGGGTTATTCCTGTTGACGATCGCAACCGCAGTCTTTTTCCAGGGCCAACTGTTGCTTCCCGCCACTATCGGTGTGATGACCGGGCTCTCCTATCTGCAGTTTTTCGGCTACTTTCTCAAAAAAACCCATCAACCCAGTGAAGAGAGGATCACAACCACTGAATCACCCGATTTCTCCATAGTCGTCGAGAGCAGACAGCCCTTCGATGTATTTTTGCGCGTCGCCAGATCAGAATGGGACACACTGCTTTTTCTATATGGCGTCATTCTCTGTGTCAGCGGCCTGGGTTATCTCGGCTATCTGACGCTGGTCTCCGAATTGCTCTACATTCAGTGGGGCGCAACGATGGCCAACATCTCCATTGGTATCGCCTCCTCCGTGCTCGAAAACATCCCCACCATGTCAATAGTACTCAACATGCGACCGGAAATGTCGCTCGGTCAATGGCTACTGGTCACACTCACCGCCGGTATCGGTGGCAGTCTGCTGTCGATTGGATCAGCGGCCGGGGTAGCCTTAATGGGTCAGGCAAAGGGAAAGTACACATTTTTCACCCACCTGCGCTGGACTCCGGCAATCGCACTGGGTTTTTTCGCCGGTATCCTCGTTCACCTCTGGCTCAATGCCAATTTGTTCTGAAAGGTAATGGTATTCCGACCCCATTGCGCCGCTGAGGAAGCCGTTTCAGGCTGCGAAAAAAGAGACTACTAAAGGGGCATCAACGAAAACCAACCGATCCAAAATACTTTAATATTTATTTGATTTTAAGAGTTATTTTACATCTGTCCCAGCGACCGCCCGAGATCACCAACCATCCCTGACCAGGTACCTGTTCGTGCCATACCCGCATCTGTGTAATTGCGCAATGCAGCATTCTGTGTGGGTAAAACAGAATCCGGCCAGCCGGCCCTCCCTGTTGTGCCGATGATTCGAAATACGGGATCCATTGTCACTGGAAATCGGACATCTCCGTGTTATAGTTGGCACCAATTTTTTACCCATAACCTAGTCCGATGAGAACAATACAGCCTCTATAGAGGCCTACCGGACAGCACAATATAATGAATTAGATAAGGGAGAAGCTTATGTCTAAAAAGCATCCTGTGGTTGCAGTAACCGGCTCATCCGGCGCCGGTACAACCACTGTCAAACGCGCCTTCGAGCATATCTTCTATCGCGACGGCTTCAAGTCTGCGGTGGTAGAGGGCGACAGTTTCCACCGGTACACGCGTGTGGAAATGCGAGAAAAAATGGCACAAGGTTTGAGCCATTTTGGTCCCGAAGCTAACCATTTCGACAAGATTGCCGAACTGTTTAAAACCTACGGGGAGACCGGGGGCGGACAAAAACGCTACTATCTGCATAGCCCGGAAGAGGCCGCCGAACACAATGCCCGACTCGGTTGTGATCAGCAGCCTGGTGAGTTCACCCCTTGGGAAACCCTCGATGAGGGTACTGACCTGCTATTTTATGAAGGCCTTCACGGCATGGTCGTGGATGGTAATGTGGATGTTGCCAAGTATGTGGACTTGGGGGTCGGCGTGGTTCCGATCGTCAACCTGGAATGGATCCAGAAGATTTTTCGCGATAATGCCGAGCGCGGTTACAGCGAAGAGGCAATCGTCGACACAATCATGCGTCGCATGCCTGACTATATCAACCACATTACACCGCAGTTCTCCCGCACCGACATCAACTTCCAACGGGTGCCGACGGTCGATACCTCAAACCCTTTCATCGCCCGCGACATTCCGACGCCGGATGAGAGCTTCGTCGTCATCCGTTTCAGCGATCCCAAGAAGTTCGATATCGACTTCCCCTATCTCCTGTCGATGATCGACGGCTCATTCATGTCTCGTCGCAACAGTATCGTCGTACCCGGCGGCAAGATGGGTTTTTCCATGGAGATTGTCCTGCAACCCATCATCGAACGCATGATGGATGCCCGAAACGTTTAACTTGTCCAGTGAGCGGCCGCATAGCCATTAGGTTATGCGGCCCCCTTTATCCTTCAATCCCTGAAACCAGATAATTCCTTGCGAACCGCGGCTAGTCGTACTCAGTATCCTTCCACCTGCGCAATGCGGTAAACACCTCGCGGCGCGAGGAGAGGGTAAGGCCTGAAGCCTGTTCCGCAGCCTTTACCACCGATTGCACCGAGGTACGCATGAAGGGATTCGTCATTAACTCCTCAGCAAGATCTGAAGGCACAGTTGGAATGCCCGCCTGCCGTTTTTCCCGCGCTCGCTTGATTCGAATAGCCAGTTCCGGATTCTCCGGCTCCACCCACGCTGCAAAACCCAAATTGGCAAGGGTATATTCATGGGCACAATAGATGCTGGTATCTCCCGGCAGTGCTGCGATACGTTGCAGCGAATCCGATAACTGCTCAAAAGTGCCGCTGAAAACCCGGCCGCAGCCAGCCGTGAACAGGGTATCGCCGCAAAACAGTGCCCCTTCACCAAAATAGGCGATATGTCCCTGGGTATGGCCCGGTACCTCCAACACCTGGAGGTTTGCATTCAGACCGGCGATACGGGGCCTGTCTCCCTCCTCGAGGGGATGGGTCACACCCCGAATGGACTCATTGGCCGGACCATAGACTTCGATGTCAGGATAGGCCTCCCGCAGTTCAGCGATGCCGCCAACATGATCATAATGGTGATGTGTGATAAGGATTGCGCTGAGATTGCAATCCTGCTGCTCCAACCAGGACAGTACCGGAGTCTCGTCTCCGGGATCCACTGCGACGACTTGGGATGATGCGGGATTTTTTACCATCCATATATAATTGTCTTCGAAGGCAGTAACGCCAGTGATCTCAATCATTGGATTCCCATCAACCATAAGATTTGGTTAGGCCTGTAAACACTAATCCAATCGGCCCTGGACAACCTGCAGTATCGTCTCCCTGTTGACTCGTTCGATGGCACTGAGGATAGCCTCGAAATCGAGACCGGCCTCGATCAACTGCTCCTGATGACTGGCATGATCCAGGTAGTGGTCGGGCAAACCTAGGTTGAGAACCCTTACAGGGCTTCCACAGGATGCCAGATACTCATTCACTGCAGACCCGGCACCACCCATTACAACGTTCTCTTCAAGGGTAACCAGGATCTGATGTGTGCTGGCCAGTCGATCGATCAACTTCTCGTCCAGCGGCTTGATGAACCGCATGTTGGCCAGGGTTGCGTCGATACGTTCAGCAACCTGTTGTGCTGTTGAAAGCAGGCTACCGAACGCCAGGATTGCCACATGACTGCCGTTGCGCCGGATTTCACCCTCGCCTATCGGTAACCGGATTGGTAGAGATGTCTCCACTTCGACACCCGGACCACTCCCCCGTGGATAACGCACCAGGGCAGGTCCAGGGTAGTCATAGGCCGTCTGTAACAATCGACTGCACTCCTGTTCATCTCCCGGAGCCATGATCACCATATTCGGAATTGATCGCGCATAGCTCAAATCAAAGCTGCCCGCATGGGTTGCTCCGTCTGCGCCAACCTGGCCTGCACGATCCACCGCCAGTGTCACATCGAGATTCTGTAACGCCACATCGTGGATCAGTTGATCGTAGGCACGCTGAAGAAAAGTCGAGTAGATTGCCACCACCGGCTTCAATCCTTCACAGGCTAAACCGGCAGCAAAAGTCAGGGCATGCTGTTCTGCGATCCCCACATCGAAATAGCGTTTAGGGTACTGGTTGGCATATTGCATCATCCCCGATCCCTCACACATAGCCGGTGTGATTGCCACCAGTCGATCATCCTGCTTCGCGGTGGCGCACAGCCAGTCGCCAAATACCTGGGTGTAGGTCTTGCTTTTGCTGTGCTTCTCCATCTTGCCCGTATCGGGATCGAATGGTGTGACGCCATGGTAGACACAGGGGTCATTCTCCGCGTGCACATAACCCCGTCCTTTCTGGGTCACCACATGCAGCAGCCTGGGCCCGGACATGTTGCGCATATTTCGCAGTGTCGCCACCAGGGTTTCGAAATCGTGGCCGTCAATCGGTCCGATGTAATTGAATCCCATCTCCTCGAACAGTGTGCCCGGCATCACCATCCCTTTCATATGCTCTTCCCAGCGGCCGACAAGGTCACTCACCTGATGAGGTAGGTGGCTCAACGCCGATTTACCGCCTTCGCGCATGCTGGTGTAAACCTTGCCGGAGAGCAGGCGTGCAAGATGGTTGCTGAAACCGCCAACCGGCTTTGAAATCGACATGTCGTTGTCATTCAGGATTACCAGCAGGTCCTGATCCAGGGCACCTGCCTGGTTGAGGGCCTCGAAAGCCATCCCCGCGCCCATGGCGCCATCCCCGATAATTGCAACGACATTACGCTTTTCACCCTTCTGTTTTGCTGCCACGGCCATCCCAAGCGCCGCACCGATAGAGGTACTGGAGTGGCCGGTGCCGAAGCTGTCATATTCGCTTTCACTGCGTTTAGGAAACCCCGAAACACCCCCTTTTTGCCGCAGACTCCACATCTGCCGCCCTCTTCCGGTAAGTATCTTGTGAGGATAGGCCTGATGTCCCACATCCCACACCAGGCGGTCGTAGGGTGTGTTGAAGACGTAGTGTAATGCGATCGTCAATTCCACTACGCCAAGTCCGGCTGCCAAATGGCCGCCTGTCTGTGAGACGGAGTCGATGAGAAAGCGCCGCATCTCGCTCGCCAGCGGTCTGAGCTTTTGCTGATCCAACTGGCGTAAATCCCTCGGCAGCTTGACCTTGCCGAGAAGCGGGTAAGCTTCCAGTCTGTTCGGGCGCTGTTCAGGATTGCCCTTATCTGCCATTGTTTGCAGGCCTCACAAGCGTGATTAGTTGATGCTGAATGGTTAGCTATGACAACAGTTGAGCTGAATAGTTAATTCTAACTCAACCAGCAACCCCGTGCATGTTGGGCGAGAAGCTTTCTCGCCATCCGTACTACCTATCCCAGACAGTAAAAACACGCAGCCCTAGAGCCAATCGGTTTCCACAGGCCTGGAATCGAGTAGCTCGGGTGATTTACACAGGATCCTCTTTGATTTGCAGGGCCTCCTTCAGCACAAAGTCATGAAAGGCCTTTGCCGGCGGCGAGAGCCTTTTACCCTTGCGATAGACCATGTACCAGTGGCGCTGCAGGGGGAAACCCACCACATCGAGTACGACCAGACGACCGGTCTCCACCTCCAGCTCAATGGTATGGCTGGAGACCACGCCCAGCCCCATGCCGGCGCGTACCGCCTGCTTTATGGCCTCGTTTCGGGTCATCTGCATGCCGGTACTGAGGGGTATCGACTGTTCGGTAAAAAACCGCTCCATGGCGAGCCGGGTACCCGAACCCTCCTCGCGCATGATAAAGACCTCCTCAGCCAGGCGCTCAGCCGGGATTTTCTTCTTTTGCTGCAACGGATGTCCCGGTGGTGCGATCACCACCAACGGATTCTCCATGAAGGGTTCGTACACGAGCTCGATATCCTCCGGAGGAAGCCCCATGAGGACGATATCGATCTCGTTATCCTTGAGCAAGCCCATCAGCCGTTCGCGGTTGGTGACATCGAGGCTCAGATCGATACCCGGATATTGACGGCTGAACGCCGCAAGCAATCGGGGAGCAAAATAGTTGACCGTACTCGCCACGGCGATATTGATATGCCCGGTATCCAGCCCCTTCATGGCATCCAGGACCTCCTCCATCTCCTCAAACGTCTGGAAGATGGTCCGCACATACTGGTACATCTCTCTGCCGGCCTCGGTGAGCTGGATCTTTTTACCGGTATGTTCAAACAGCGGCAGACCCACCGACTCCTCGAGTTGTTTGACCTGCATCGATACCGCCGGTTGGCTGAGATGGAGCTCCTGAGCCGCCCGAGTGTAGTTCAGGCGCCTGGCCACGGTGGTGAAGACTCGCATCTGTCGCAGTGTTGTATGCATGGATACACTCCCGCATTTCTCAATCGGTCAAAAACCGGCTCCCACACAGAGATCTCTCTCGATATCGATTTTTCACAAGAAGCCAAATATCAGTAAATATACCACAAATCTCATATGGTATAAGTATTATATTATGATTTTAATTAAAAGATCTGACTTCACTTAATCGCCTGCCTTCCTATACTAGCTCCACCTTACACGAGGTAATTACTGAACGATTTTTTACACTGACAGCACGGAAATATTTATTTCCAGAGGCTGCATTTCAAGGCAACGCAATCCTAAATCAGGAGGAATCGCTAAAATGGCCAAGAAATATGATGCGGGCGTAAAAGAGTACCGCGAAACATACTGGATGCCCGATTACACACCAAAGGAGACTGACATCCTGGCGTGCTTCAAAGTCACCCCTCAGCCGGGTGTACCGCGCGAAGAGGTTGCAGCCGCTGTTGCCGCTGAGTCCTCCACCGGTACCTGGACCACCGTGTGGACCGACCTGCTGACCGACCTGGATTACTACAAGGGCCGCGCCTACGCCATCGAAGACGTACCTGGCGACGACTCCTGCTTCTATGCCTTCGTTGCCTACCCGATCGACCTGTTCGAGGAAGGTTCCGTGGTCAACGTGATGACCTCCCTGGTTGGTAACGTTTTCGGCTTCAAGGCCCTGCGTGCACTGCGCCTGGAAGACATCCGCTTCCCGCTGGCCTATGTCATGACCTGTAATGGTCCGCCCCAGGGCATCCAGGTAGAGCGCGACATGCTGAACAAGTACGGTCGTCCGCTGCTGGGCTGCACCATCAAACCCAAGCTGGGTCTGTCCGCCAAGAACTACGGCCGTGCCTGCTACGAAGGTCTGCGTGGCGGTCTGGACTTCACTAAGGACGACGAGAACGTCAACTCCCAGCCGTTCATGCGCTGGAAGCATCGTTTCGATTTCGTCATGGAAGCTATCCTGAAGGCCGAAGCCGAAACCGGTGAGCGTAAAGGTCACTACCTGAACGTAACTGCGCCTACCGCTGATGAGATGATGAAACGAGCCGAGTATGCCAAAGAGATCGGCGCTCCCATCATCATGCACGACTACCTGACCGGCGGTTGGTCAGCCAACACCCAGCTGGCGCAATGGTGTCAGGACAACGGCATGCTGCTGCACATCCACCGCGCCATGCACGCCGTACTCGACCGTAACCCTCACCACGGAATCCACTTCCGCGTACTGACCAAGATCCTGCGTCTGTCCGGTGGCGACCATCTGCACTCCGGTACCGTTGTCGGTAAGCTGGAAGGCGACCGTGACGCGACCCTGGGGTGGATCGACATCATGCGCGACTCCTTCGTCAAGGAAGACCGCTCACGCGGTATCTTCTTCGATCAGGACTGGGGCGCCATGCCCGGCGTACTGCCTGTTGCTTCCGGTGGTATCCATGTATGGCACATGCCTGCACTGGTTAGCATCTTTGGTGATGACTCTGTACTCCAGTTCGGTGGCGGTACGCTGGGTCACCCGTGGGGCAACGCCGCTGGCGCAGCTGCAAACCGTGTTGCAGTTGAGGCCTGTGTTGAAGCTCGTAACCAGGGCCGTGAGCTGGAGAAGGAAGGTAAGGACATCCTCACCAACGCTGCCGCTTCCAGCCCCGAGCTGAAGGCCGCCATGGAGACCTGGAAAGAGATCAAGTTCGAATTCGACACCGTCGACAAACTGGACGTTTCTCACAAGTAATGACCAGTTCACTGGTGGTCGGTACCCGACCACCGGATGAACGACTCAATCAAATTCGAACATTTAGAGGTATATACCAATGAGTGAAATGCAAGACTACAAGTCAAGCCTTGGCAACGCAGAGAGCCGCAAGTTCGAGACTTTCTCCTACCTGCCTTCTATGAATGCAGACCAGATCCGCACCCAGATCGAGTTCATCGTATCCAAGGGCTGGAATCCATCTATCGAGCACACCGAGCCAGAGAACGCCAGCGGCAGCTACTGGTACATGTGGAAACTGCCCATGTTCGGCGAAACCGACGTCGACGCTATCCTGGCTGAGTGTGAAGCTTGCCACAAGGCTCACCCGAAGAACCACGTACGCCTACTGGGCCTGGACAACTATGCCCAGTGCGCAGGTGCATCAATGGTTATCTACCGTGGTGAAACTGTCTAAGGTCTGATTTCAGGACCATGGACGAAGGGCCCCGCCCCCCAAACCTGGGCGGCGGGGCTTTTTCTTTAAACAACTGATCAAAGTCAGCTGGTTTTCCAAAACCCCACGTTAGGTTTTCGGAAAACCTGCTTTCAACTATTACCCCGCGGTGCCTTCGGCATCCTGGTGGTTATCAACCTGATTACAAAAAGGTAGGAAATCATGAGCGATATCAACGCAGACCAGTATCTGATCCAGGAAGAGCCTTACTACCGCTCCGTAGGTAATGAGGTCGAAATGTACCAAGCAGCCTACGATGCGCGCATGCCGGTGATGCTCAAGGGCCCTACCGGTTGTGGTAAATCGCGGTTCGTTGAATATATGGCGTACAAGCTAAACAAGCCGTTGATCACCGTTGCCTGTAACGAAGATATG
This sequence comes from Candidatus Thiodiazotropha sp. LNASS1, assembly GCF_964212655.1. NCBI lineage: Bacteria > Pseudomonadati > Pseudomonadota > Gammaproteobacteria > Chromatiales > Sedimenticolaceae > Candidatus Thiodiazotropha > Candidatus Thiodiazotropha sp. LNASS1. The sequence continues at coordinate 1,893,906 of NZ_OZ156465.1, forward strand.
ACTGCCTCCGATCTGGTTGGACGTTTCCTGCTCGACATCAACGGCACCAGGTGGCAGGACGGCCCGCTGACCGTCGCTGCGCGAATCGGCGCCATCTGCTACCTTGACGAAGTCGTCGAGGCCCGTCAGGACACCACGGTGGTCATTCACCCGCTGACCGACCATCGTCGTGAACTGCCGCTGGAAAAGAAGGGCGAACTGGTCAAGGCACATCCTGATTTCCAGATTGTAATATCCTACAACCCCGGTTATCAATCGTTGATGAAGGACCTTAAACAGTCCACCAAGCAACGTTTCGGAGGCATGGACTTCGATTATCCGGAAACCAATATCGAGACCGAGATCGTACAGCATGAAGGCGGCGTAGACACCGAAACTGCCGACAAGCTTGTACAAATCGCACAACGTTCTCGCAACCTCAAGGGCCATGGCCTGGATGAAGGCATGTCTACACGACTGCTGGTGTACGCGGCACAGCTGGTTTCCAAGGGCATCGACCCGATGTCGGCGTGCCAGATGGCCCTGGTCACCCCGCTAACCGATGATCCGGATATGCGCGACACCCTGAGTGCAGCGGTCAATACCTACTTCTGATGCGCGTGGGACGCAGAGAGCGTAACGGAGCACAGACAACGCAGAGGGTTCAATCAATGGCTCGTGTCGCATACCGAATTGTAAGAGCGCCTTTCCAGTGCATAGGCGCATGGGCAGAAAGCCCCTTGCAATCAGCACGCACTGATCGACGCCCATCTGCAGCATCTGCTTGTTCAACGACCTCTGCGCTCCTCCGCGGACTCTGCGTCCGGAGAGAACCATGAGCGTCGATTTTTCCGAATATATCACCTGCCTCGATGAGGGCGACCACGAGCACCTCGAAGCACTTGAGTCGTCCTACCATGAGGCACAACGGGTCATGTCTCCGCGTGGCCTGCAAAACTACCTGGAAGGTATGCGTGCCTTCTGTACTCTGGGTCGCGGCCAGGACTTGGTGCTGACCTACGTACAGGAAATGCCCGGTGTCGCCAAAGAAGTGGGTGAGGACATCGTCCCAGATATCGTCGAGGCGATGATGAAATTGGCTTCACACACCTCCGGCAGCGTTATCACACTCATTGTGGCCAACCTGCCGCTTGCAGCCTCCCGCCTCGGCGACGCTGAGGTCATGCGCGGATTCCTCAAGCTGTTGCACCAGATGACCGGCAAGGCCCCGCGTGGCCTGCGCCCGATGATGGAGAACCTGGACGAGCTCCTCTCCAAACTGACCCTGGGCGGACTTCGCCGTTGGGTCATGTGGGGCGCACAGGCGCACCAACGAGACCTTGACGGTCAGCTGGCCTACTTTGGCCTACAGACTGAGTCGGCCCGCTCCATCCTCCAGTCCGAGAGACGCGGCACCCTGTTCATCGACAATCAACGCAAGCTCAACTTCTACTTGCGCGCACTCTGGGCACGAGCCTTTTTCATGCGCCCCACTGCAGGCGACTTCGAGTCCCGCCAGGGTATCCGTCCCTTTATCGAAAACTTTCAGATCCACGTGCCGGATGCCTTCGATCCATTCCGCGGTATCGATGGCATGGAGGTCTACCGGGCAGCCGCAGCCCATGCCGCCGCGCACATGGTCTATACCCGCGAACCGATCTCCGCTGAGCAACTCTCACAGGCACAGATGCGTATGATCGAGCTGTTCGAGGATGCCCGTGTCGAGTACCTTGCCTACAGCACATTTCCCGGTCTGCGCAAACTCTGGCTGCAGTTCTTAACATCCGAGCCGGGTGAGAACGACGATTTCGGCAAGCCGCACGAGACCATGGACCTGATGATGCGAACCACCCGTGCCATCATGGATCGCGATTATCGTGATGAGATTGATGTCATCAATCAGGTGGCCGATGATTTCGTGACCAAATTGGAAGAGGACCCTTACAATCCACACTTGTCCTGGATGGCCGGTGTCGACTTCTACAACAAAATCGTTGAAATCGCCAAGATCCCCAGTGTGCGCATCCTCTCCGAGTGGCCGATCCCATATCGCGACGACAACCGCTATTTCTGGGATTTCTCAGAGAACATGTTCGAATCCCAGGGTATCGACTACCTGCCGACTTCGCAGAAGACGGTTCGCCGCTATGTCAGTCTGATGGAATTCGTCAACGACCTCGACTCGGAGATGACCCACGACAACCCGGACGAAATCCTGGTGCTATCCACTGAGCTGTTCCCCTACGAAGACATGGGAGTCAGTTACAACGAGATGGAGGGCGTGGAGCCGGTCTCCGACCCCTACCACTACAATGAATGGGATTACCATGTACAGCTTGCTCGTCCCGATTGGGCCACTGTCATCGAGCGCAAGCAGGGCGTCGGTGATCCCGAGATGATGGATGAGATCCTGACCAAGCACAAACCAATCGCCTCGCGTATCCGCCATCTGATTGACGCACTGCAACCTCAGGGTATCGTGCGTCGCCGGGGCTACGAAGAAGGTGAGGAGCTGGATCTTAATGCGGCAGTACGGGCGATGATCGATATCCGTCGAGGTGTCATGCCGGATCCGCGGATCAACATCCGCATCACCCGCCATATCCGCGACCTTTCGATCGTGCTGCTGCTCGACCTCTCCGAATCGACCAACGAGAAGATCGGTGATATCGCAGAGGGTGAAGAGGGTTACGAGGACCAGGACAGCATCCTGGACCTGACCCGCGAATCGGCCGGCCTGCTCTCCTGGGCTATCGACTCCATCGGCGATAACTTCGCCGTACACGGCTTTGCCTCCGACGGCCGTCACGATGTGCAGTACTACCGCTTCAAGGATTTCGAACAGTCCTATGACGACGAAGCAAAATCCCGGATGGCCGGCATGAAGGGCGGCCTCTCCACCCGTATGGGTGCGGCCCTGCGTCATGCCGGCTGGCACCTGACCCAGCAGAACGCACAGAAACGTCTTGTGTTACTGGTCACCGACGGCGAACCGGCCGATATCGATGAACGGGATCCCCAGTATCTGCGCCACGACGCAAAGAAAGCGGTGGAAGACCTGGCCATGCAGGGTGTCTATACCTATTGCCTGACCCTGGATCCCAATGCGGATCGTTATGTTGCCAGAATATTTGGCGAGAACGGCTACTCAATCGTGGACAATGTGGAGCGGCTACCGGAGAGATTGCCGAGTGTCTTTGCTGCGCTGACCGGATAGTCATCCACAAGGCTTTTCAGATTATTGTCCGCAAATGAACGCCAATAAACGCAAAATTGCTTTTTTTGTGTTTAAACTCACACCCGACAAGGAAGGTCGGGTAGAACGTTTCACTGGGTACCCCAGAACGTAAGATTCCGCTATTTATCTGTACATTCCTTCTCTTTCGAGACTGTAGATACATAGGGTGCTTGCCGTACCCAGTGCAATTGAGATATTGACTGGAATTAATTCAAGAAAAACCATTTACGCTTATTAGCGTTCATTTGTGGACTTTTTACTGTTTGGGATGTGGTTTTGGAAACGGCAGTACACGTTTCACCCGCGCTTCACAGCCACTCTCTTTGAAGCGTGCCTCCATGATATCGAGAGCCTTTTTGAAGTCGCCGATCAACCGTGTGTGCAGCTCGCGTGCCCGATCGTCATAATAGATCAAATCGATGGGGGCCGGCTCGGTAAGGCTGTCCCTACTCCGGTCACGGCGGAATTTCCAGGCCAGGCGGATCAGTTTGCCCCCTTCGCCATCGCGAACGGCGTAGGCCTGATTGTCGACGAAGATCACCTCATCCTCATCGATCACCGCTTGGATCTGCATCGTCCGCACCGGGATGAAGACATGTTCGTACTGACAACGCGACAGCATCAGCCGACACTGATTATAGATCGGTGACGGAATGGTCAGGCGTTCACAGGCAAGCTCCTCAGGACGAAAGAAGATTTCACTCATGCCACGACTCAGTCATTTTCTCCCAGTTCCGGGTCCCACCCTTTAGCCTTGGCTTCCATAACCGCCTGCTGATAGATGCGACTGTGTCTCTCCGCCAGCTCCGGCGGGAGATTCGATACCAGATGTCCATATTTATCCCACTCTTTGGTGACTTTGTCATAGAGGGCGTCTATCCCCTGTACTGCCCACCCTTCGCAGGTCTCTGTCTCGGGAATCAAGCCGAACACCCAGGCATCGCGAATGACATTGCCGGTTGGATTCATGGCGCCGGTGGGATCCTTATCTATACCCTGGTATCGCTTTTCTGCCATTTTTTATAACGTGCTCTTGTTGCTAGTTGCTGAGAATTATCGCCTATTTCAGGCTGAATTTGTTCTATTAAATATTATTATACCGGTTCTGTTTCAACGCTATAAACACACGTTGACACAAGAAAGGAACCTTACAACCTGGCTTACGATCCGATTGGATTTAGCTGTTTTTCGCGTCTATGGTCATATCCACGACTGATCGTCGATGCAACAGATTCACAAGCCTATCGCTCAAACCTCAAATCATAAGCATTTTATTATTGTTTACATAAGAATATTTTAGGTTTACTTATAAACCCAATAATTGTAAGGTTTGCTTACAATTCCACATATGACTTGTGGTTTAAAGAGGTAAATCCTCTCAAACTGACAGATTCTAAAATTGGAGTAGACCAATGGCTTTAGACCAATCATCCCGTTACTCGGACCTCAGCCTGAAAGAAGAGGATCTCATTGCCGGCGGACAGCACATTCTGTGCGCCTATAAAATGAAGCCCGCCTCCGGCTATGGCTTCCTCGAGGTGGCCTCCCACTTCGCCGCCGAGTCCTCCACCGGCACCAACGTCGAGGTCTGCACTACCGACGACTTCACCAAGGGTGTGGACGCGCTGGTCTACCACATCGACGAAGCCACCGAGGAGATGCGCATCGCCTACCCGATCGATCTGTTCGACCGTAACATGATCGACGGCCGTATGATGCTGGTCTCCTTCCTGACCCTGACCATCGGCAACAACCAGGGCATGGGCGACTGCGAGTACGCCAAGATGTACGACTTCTTCATGCCGCCCCGCGCCATCCAGTTGTTCGACGGTCCGGCCAAGGATATCTCCGACCTGTGGCGCATGCTGGGTCGCCCGGTGGTCGATGGCGGTTACATCGCCGGTACCATCATCAAGCCCAAGCTGGGCCTGCGCCCCGAACCTTTCGCAGAAGCGGCCTACCAGTTCTGGCTGGGCGGCGACTTCATCAAGAACGACGAGCCCCAGGGCAACCAGGTCTTCTGTCCCTCGAAAAAGGTCTACCCCCTGGTCTACGACGCCATGAAGCGCGCCATGGACGAAACCGGCGAGGCCAAGCTCTTCTCCGCCAACATCACCGCCGACGACCACGCCGAGATGATCGCCCGCGGCGAATTCATCCTCGATGCCTTCGGCCCAGACGCCGACAAGGTCGCTTTCCTGGTCGACGGCTACGTGGGCGGCCCGGGCATGGTCACCACCGCCCGCCGCTACTTCCCCGGTCAGTACCTGCACTACCACCGTGCCGGTCACGGCGCAGTCACCTCCCCCAGCTCCAAACGCGGCTACACCGCCTACGTGCTGGCCAAGATGTCCCGTCTGCAGGGTGCCTCCGGTATCCACGTCGGCACCATGGGTTACGGCAAGATGGAGGGGTCCAAAGACGACCGCAACATTGCCTACATCATCGAGCGTGACGAGTACCAGGGTCCCGCCTACAACCAGAAATGGTACGGCATGAAACCCACCACCCCGATCATCTCCGGCGGTATGAACGCCCTGCGCCTGCCAGGCTTTTTCGAGAACCTGGGCCACGGCAACGTGATCAACACCGCCGGCGGCGGCTCCTATGGCCACATCGACAGTCCGGCTGCCGGTGCCACCTCCCTGCGTCAGGCCTATGAGTGCTGGAAGGCCGGCGCAGATCCCATCGAGTGGGCCAAGGAGCACAAAGAGTTCGCACGCGCTTTCGAATCCTTCCCGCACGACGCGGATGCGATCTTCCCAGGTTGGCGCGAAAAGCTGGGTGTGCACAAATAAGCACTGCCCGGTGAGTCAACTGGTATTTCTAAGCCCCCGCAAGGGGGCTTTTTTTCGCCAGCGGTTTGATTAAACAAAATAAGCACAAAGTAGAATAGGTGGGGTTGAACCGCACCATTTGATCTAGTACAGGAATAACCCTAATTTATTAAGTAGAATATCGCGGAGATCATCTGCCTTACTTCTTTGAATCTGGAGTCACCATGAGTGCCGACACCGAGCAATACCTGGTCAAACAGGAACCCTACTACCAACCTCAGGAAGATGAGATCGAGCTCTATGAGGCTGCCTACGCCGAAAGACTCCCGGTGATGATAAAGGGACCGACCGGTTGCGGAAAGTCACGCTTCGTAGAACACATGGCCTGGCGGCTTGGCAAACCCCTTATCACGGTGGCCTGTAACGAGGACATGACCGCATCGGACCTTGTCGGTCGCTACCTGTTGGACTCCGAAGGCACACGCTGGCTGGATGGGCCACTGACTGTAGCCGCACGCATCGGCGCCATCTGCTATCTCGATGAGGTGGTGGAGGCCAGACAGGACACCACCGTTGTGATCCACCCCCTGACAGATCATCGGCGCACCCTGCCTCTCGACAAAAAGGGCGAGGTGTTGGACGCCCATGAGAATTTCCAACTGGTGATCTCCTATAACCCGGGCTATCAGAGTTTGATGAAGGATCTCAAACAGTCAACCAAACAGCGCTTCTCTGCACTCGATTTCGATTATGCACCATCAGCCCTGGAGGCCTCGATTATCGCCAAGGAGACCGGTATCGACGAAGACACAGCCGCAAAGCTGGTGAAGATCGGTGAGACAGCACGCAACCTGAAGGGACACGGTCTGGACGAAGGCATCTCGACCCGGTTGCTGGTCTATGCCGCGAGACTGGTAAAGCGTGGCATCAAACCCCGGGCTGCCTGCCGCATGGCCCTGGTCAGACCGATCACTGACGACAAGGACATTGTCGCAACCCTCGATCATGCGATTGAGGCTGTTTTTGGATAGGGCTTATTACAAGCCGCAAATGAACGCGAATCACCGTAAATTGACGCGAATGGGTATATGGTGCGGCAAGCCACATCACACCCATGATCGAAGCGAAGGGCACGGCTTGCTGCATCGAGGCCGTCTTTCCCAAGTAGCCAAAATGATATGTACATTTGCAACCATTCGCGTTCATTTGCGGCCATCTTATAAACGGTATATTCAAGCCCAATGACACAAGAGCGAGAGCAACTCAACTGCGGCTTCCGGGAGATCGACCCGGTCTTCGACGATTGCCTGGCCAACGCCCGTCGCCACATGAGCGACGCGGGGGTTGACGCCTATCTGGAAGGGGCCTCCCTGACCTGCAAAATCGGCCGTGGCGTGGAACCGGTCATCGTGTTCCTCGAAGAGATGCCGGAGATCGCAGCCAGGGTGGGTGAGGCGGTTATTTCCAAGATCTCGCAAACCGTATGGAAGATCTCACGCAGTCCCAACGGCAAGGCGATACTCCCTTTTCTGCAGATGCTGCCCGAGGCGAGCCGCAGGCTGGGCAGCGCGGAACTGATGGAGCGCTTTATCAATCTGTTGCTGGAAATGATGGAGCAGACATCCGGTTCCATTCACGGTTTTCATACCACCATACCCAGTCCTTCCCTGCCGGATCTGTTGAAAAAAACCCCCTATCTGCTGAGCCAGCTATCCTGCGAGGGATTGCGTAACTGGGTCGACTACGGGATCCGCAACTACCGTACCCACCCACAGCGCCAGATCGACTACTTCAGCCTGCAGTCCGCCGACAGCCGGGCTATCCTGCAGCGTGAGCGGCACGGGACCCTGTTCGCCGACCACGAACGCAAACTCGATCTCTACCTGAAATCCCTGTGGCGCACCAAGGACCACTTCGTCCCCTACTCGGAAGGCTTCGACGAACTGCGCAAACCCATGCCCTACTACGACTCACTGGGGGTACGCATACCCGATGTGTATGACGATTTTCACGGTGTCACCGGTATCGACCGCTACCGTGCGCTGTTGGCACATGTCGCCGGCCACAAACGCTGGACCGGTCATGTGGTCGCGGACAATTACAGCCCCTTTCAGCGTGTCGCCATCGAGACCTTCGAGGATGCCAGGGTCGATCTGCTCGTCACCCGGGAGTATCCCGGTTTGCGCAATACCCTCCTGAAACTGCATCCCGCACCCGGCGAGGAAGACTGTGATCCGGAAAAAGAGTCCTGCATCCGCCACCGGTTGGCGATGTTCTCCTACGCTGCCCTGAATCCGGATCACGGCTACACCAATCCCGACCTGCTGGAGTTTCTGGACCGCTTCAGTTCAGCGCTGACCGGCAGTGTATCGAGCACTCAGGAGATGGCCGGGCTTGCCATCTCCTATATCGCCCGCACCCGCCGTCAGGCGGATCTCTCCGCCAATGTCTATTTCACGGACACCGAAGTGAGCTACCGTGACGACAACCGCCACATGTGGATCTTCATTGAAGAGGGTGATGAGGAAGAGATGTTCGATGCGGAGCAAAAGCGCAAAACATCGGACGAGGAGGTTGAGGGCCTGCCACCCCGCCACTACCCGGAGTGGGACTACAAGAGCAAGACCTACAACCCGGACTGGGTAAGTCTGTATGAGAGCCTCCATCCCCAGGGAGATGCCGGTTTTATCGATGCCCTGCTGCAAAAGCACCAGACCATGGCGAAACAGCTGAAACGCCTGCTGGATCTGCTCAAACCGCAACAGTACGTGCGTATACGCTACCAGGAGGAGGGTAGCGAACTCGATCTCGACGTGGCGATCCGGTCGTTAATCGAATACAAGAGCGGCCACAATCCCGATCCGCGGATCAATATGAGTCATCGCAACGATGGGCGGGATATTGCGGTAATGCTGCTGATCGACCTCTCCGAGTCTGTGGATCAGATCCCCGAGGGCTGCCAGCAATCGATACTGCAGCTCAGCCAGGAGGCGGTCTCCCTGTTGGGCTGGGCTATCGAACAGCTGGGTGACAGCTTCGCAATCGCCGGTTTCTCATCCAACACCCGGCATGAGGTACGATACCAGCACATCAAAGGATATGCCGAACACTGGAACGACGCGGTCAAAGGGCGCCTGGCCGCCATGCAGGCAGGCTGGTCAACCCGCATGGGGGCCGCCATCCGCCATGCCTCACACTATCTGGGCGCCAGGCAGGCAGACAAGAAGCTGATGCTGATACTAACCGATGGGGAACCCGCCGATATCGATGTCCACGATGACCGCCTGCTTATCGAGGACAGCCGCAAGGCCGTATTGGAAGCGGAACAGGAGGGCATCTATACCTACTGCATCAACCTTGATCCCCATGCCGATGACTACGTGAGAGATATTTTTGGTCACCAATTCACGATCATCGACCGGATCGAGCGGTTACCGGAGCAGTTACCAAGATTGTTCATGGCCTTGACAAAATAGCTTAAATGCAGATCACTCCCCGCATCGGATATCCCTTGCCAAAAACCATGCATTAACTACACCTTTTATGCTGTCTTTCGCAGATTATCAAAATGCGACAGATCATTTATCGCCGATTCATCCTATGCATGTATAATTACTTGTTTATTTGATCTGCATTTAAGCATCAACGCATGAAACAGACAGACGATCTCCGCATCAAGGCAATCAAAGAACTGAGCCCCCCCGCTCAGATTCATCAAGAACTTCCCATCACGGAAAAGGCGGCCGATACTGTGTATTCGACACGGCAGCGGATACATCACATTTTGCATGACGAAGATGACCGACTACTGGTTATTATCGGGCCCTGTTCGGTACATGACCCCGAAGCCGCCATGGAGTATGCCCAGCGTTTACAGCCGGTGCGTGAACGGCTGAAGGATGATCTTGAAGTGGTGATGCGCGTTTATTTTGAAAAACCCAGGACTACCGTCGGCTGGAAGGGATTGATCAACGATCCGACCCTTGATGACAGATTCGAGATCAATTCGGGTTTGCGCCTGGCCAGAAAACTCCTTCTGGATATCAATAATCTGGGGATTCCAGCCGGTACGGAATACCTGGACCTGATCAGTCCGCAATATATCGCCGACCTGATCAGCTGGGGTGCAATTGGCGCCCGCACAACCGAAAGCCAGGCCCACCGTGAACTCGCATCAGGCCTCTCATGTCCGGTGGGATTCAAGAACGCAACCAATGGCAGTATGCGGGTCGCTCTCGATGCAATTCGTTCATCCTCCCGCCCGCACCATTTCCTGTCTGTCACCAAGGAGGGCAGGTCCGCTATCTTCTCAACACATGGTAACCAGGATTGCCACGTTATTCTTAGAGGCGGCAGCCGTCCCAACTATGACTCAGAGAGTATCAACATTGCAGCGGAGGAGATGGAAAGCAATGGTCTGAAACCCAGGGTGATGATCGATTTCAGCCATGCCAACAGCCGCAAGCAACATCCCCGACAACTCCTCGTCGGACGCGATGTGGCCAGCCAGATTGCACGGGGAGACCAACGTATCATGGGAGCCATGATCGAAAGTTTCCTGATCGAGGGTAGACAGGACAGAATAGAGGGTGAGACCCTGGCCTATGGCCAGAGTATTACGGACGCCTGTATCAGTTGGGAAAACAGTGAGCCACTATTGGAAACCTTGGCCGATGCCGTCAGACAACGGCGTGAATTCGTTGCAGCGGCTTGATGCCATAAAGAAGAGAAATCGGATGATTCCAGATGCCTGAAGAAGCAATTGAGTTATTGGTATTAGGTAACACCACACCTGAAGTTGAGGCCTATCTAGATGCCTTGCGTAACAATGGCAACCCGGCACACGCCACGCGCATCGAACATGATGCCGATCAGCTGGGCTCAGCACTGAAAGAGAAAAGATCACTGGATCTGTTGATCTACACAATAGAAAACGAAGCGCTGGACACAACACAGCTATTTGCCATCATTGGCGCTATCAATCCTATCATTCCCGTTGTCGCCGTATGTGACACGCCCGATGAAGAGCTGCAGCTGGATCTGATGCGGCTGGGCGTCACAGACCTGGTGCAACGAAAAAATCATCCGCATCTTGTGCAGGTAATTCTTCGCGAACACAAGCATCTCGGTGGCATGCGCCGCTTGCAGCGGCTGGAGCGCCAGCTTGAAGAAGCCGAGGAGCGCTGTGATGCGCTTACGGAAAGCTCTAGAGATGCCATCGCTTATGTACATGAAGGCATGCATGTCACTGCAAACCGCGCCTATTTAGAACTATTTGGGCTCGCCGGGGAGGATGAAATCGAGGGGCTCCCCATACTGGATATGATTGCATCCGCCGAACATCAGACGTTTAAAAAACTGCTACGCAAACTGAGTGCCGATAGCGACTATTCAAGTGAGGTGAAAACCACGTGCGTTCGCGACAACGGCACCGAATTCAGCGCAGAGCTCCATTTCACGCCCGCCAGTATAGATGGTGAAGCATGTACACAGGTCATCATCCGCGATCAATCGATCTCCAGGGAAGTCGAGGAAAAGCTGCGCCTGCTCAGTACCCAAGATGTACAGACGGGTCTCTACAACCGCCAATATTTCATTGGCCAACTGGACGAAGAAGCCAAACATCACTTTGATCGCGGTCAAAACCCACAGACGCTGCTTTACATCACTCTGGACAATTTCACCGAAATCCGCAGTAAAACCGGTATCAAAAAGAGCGATGCGCTGCTGCTGGAGATTGCGGGAGAGATTCGTAAAATTGTCTCTAAAAACGATCTTCTTGCGCGTTTTGGCGATCATACCTTCACCATTCTCACTGCCAAGCAGGAGTTGGCGGCTACTGAAGAGAAAGCCCGTAAAATCTGTGACACCGTAGCCTCTCATACCTTTCAGGAAAGCGACAGCGACATCAATCCAAGCTGCAGCATTGGTGTGGTTTTCTCATCCGATGATGTACTCAGCGGCCACGATTTTATTACCCAAGCCTACCATGCCTGTGAGCACGCCCGTTCCAATGGCGGTAACGATTTCTATATCACCGACAGCCAAATTCCGGAAGACGCGCAAACTACAGCCAGTGAGGCCAATCTCAGCAATCTGATTCGCTATGCCTTCGAAAACAATCAGTTTCAATTGGCGTATCAACCCATTGTCAGCCTACATGGCGATACCAGGGAGAACTATGCGATCACAGTCCGCCTGATTGATGAAAGCAAGGAGGAGATCCAACCCGAGCATTTTCTCAACCAGGTCAAATCACTGAACAGAATGCCGGAATTGGATCGTTGGGTCATTCGCCATGCCATCGATGAACTCGCGACACAGCGTAAACAAGGTAAAAAAATCAATTTCCTGATCAGTGTTTCCGGCGCAACGCTGGAAGATGACACCTTGTTGCTGTTCATTTGCGATTGCCTGCGGGATTACGAAGCCAAAGGCTCCTGGGTCACCTTTCAGTTCGATGACGATGAGGCCCGATCACACCTGCATCAACTGCAGAAACTGGCTGAAGGATTGAAAAAGATTAAATGTAAAACCTGCTTGGGTCATTTCGGCTTAGCGAAAAAGCCCGAAGCCATTCTCAATAGTTTCCCCCTGGATTTCATTCAATTTCACAGCTATTTCCTCTCCGATCTGTTCGAAAATCAAGACAAGCAGGATGCCTTGAATCATCTCAATGAAGTGATACAGGCACAAAATATCAAGACCATTGCATCAGGTGTGGAGGATGCCAGCAGTCTGGCCATTCTTTGGTCAATCGGCGTCAACTATATTCGCGGTTATTTTATCCAAGAGCCTTCAGCATCCATCGATTACGATTTCCATACTGATTGAGGTTGACCCTTGCGGAATGGGGCAAAAAATTGAGATGCCACTGTGCCCCCCTAGACATTACCCGCTCGCCCGCCAATATTGCGTATCATGACTAAAGAAGCCGGCCAGAAACGGAACCGACCAAGATAGCAGTTACCAAGGCATAAATGAGTTCCAGAATGTCATCGGCCGGGATGCATCATGAATATTGTAGTTCATCGAATGCATGTCCCGTTGAATGTTATAGGTTGCGTGGGTCATCGTCTTAATGGACTCTTCCATGGAATCCATACTTGTGAGCATGGGCTCCAGGGTTCTGACATCCTGGGCCATCGATTCCACACTGACCGCCATGGTACGCACATTGGCTGAGAGTTGGCCGACACTGTCGGTCATGGTCATGAGATTGCTCGACATGATATTCATATTGGAGTCTACGCTCAGGGCCAGGAAATGGATATCCTTGGCGAGACTGAAGATCAAATAGAATCCATATGCCGCCAGCAATATAAATGCAAAAAGAGAAGGATAGACGATCAGTTCCCAGCGGCGTGCGCTGGTTTCGAACGCCATTGACAGGCGATCCATCGAGTCCTGAGTGTCCCTGCTGTCTGCCTCAGCACCCCTATCCTCTACCTGATCATTCAGGGGTTTGTTGTCGTCTTTTTCAAACATACTATCTCGACCTAATACTAATTCTATGATTCTGGTCATAACGAATAGTAGCATAGCAATCGTTTATCACAATCAAAGTGTGTTGATACGCTAATAGAAATGAAACCATATCAGCTCATAACAGGCATAAAAAAACCGGGCACTGGCCCGGTTTTTAATTTTCATTACAATTAGTTAGCCTATTACCATAGTTTTATTATGGTTTAGAACTCTCCTGTCGCACCCCGATTCATGATGTCCAGGATATAATCCTTGACCTGTAAGGCCTCCTCCTTGAGTTCAGGTGGCAGGGGCTTCCCACCATAGATCATCATGTCCATGTTCAGTGCAGTCAGCCAGAGCTTTCCCTGTTGATCCTCGATCAAGGTGATTCTGCATGGCAGATAAGCCGAATAGGCGTCAGAATAATCGAGCATATTAGCCGCAATCAATGAATTACAGAACAGATAGATCTTCACGAAGCGATATTTCTCACCACTCTTTGCCTCAATATCCTTATATAGTGGAAGCTCACCTACATTCGACATATTGTGCTCATTGGCGACAAATTTCATGGTCTCTTCCACATCCTCCCAGGTGAGATCTTCCGCCACCGGAATCTTCCAGATGCTCGCTTCAGCCACATTCTTGGTAGACATGGTAGCCTGTGCAAATTCCATGAACATATTACCCGCTTCAGGATCGAATTCTTGAAACTCCTCGTTATACTTCACATAGATGGCAGCCGCGCCCATGACCACCAAAAGCCCAATCAAGGCGAACAGATTTTTTATCATCCCCATCTCTCTCTCCAACGAACAACCAATAATATAGTTTTGAGAATCCCAAACGACACAGCGCTAATGCACACTTATTGGCTGATGTACTTGGGATACAACGCTGCTGTCAGTGCATAGAACTCTTTACTGCCTTTTCCTCTCGGGTCCAGTTCATATACAGCCAGACCCTCACTGAAAGATCTGCGAAAAACCGTTCTTTGACAGAGGCGGTATTTTATATAATCCACATCCGACAGAGATACCAGAGCTGCAGCAGCTTCATCGGATTCCCTGATCGCATGGTGGGTATCGGCCCGGTTGATGAATGCCAACAAATCAGGACGATCACCATCCACAGCCTCATCGAGAAAATTGATAAACCGCTGAGTCGACCAGATATCGGCCTGGGAAGGGGGTACTGGAATCACTACCCGATCAGCCAGCGCCAATGCCAATTTCATCGAATCGATATCGGAAGTACCGACATCTATCAGTACTTCATCATAACCCGCGAGTTTCTTTCTGGACAATGCTGATGCATTCTTAATATTCAGATAGGGTTCATATCCCTCCTCTGTCCGAACCTCGGATACATCACTCAAGGTCGCCTGCGGATCGGCGTCTATGACCAGTACTTCAGCCTCTGCCATTTCCAACCAGACAGCCAGATTGAAGGTCACCGTGCTTTTGCCGGATCCCCCTTTCAGACTACCGATTACTGTTATCATACACTCCCCTTTATTATATTTTCGGTCAAGTTTGTGCGCTTTATGCGGGAATATACAGAGTGCTTTTATTATCTATCGTCAGCCTCTCTATAACCTCAGTCCACCGGCAAATATTGCGAAACCCTCGGCCACTCCCGCTGCCCGGCCAACTTATACCACGCCCCTTCGCCGTCGCCCCGTCCATCATACCAGTTGACACCGTATCGGTTCGGCACATCGGGCCGCCGCATCGGATGCGGCATTCCAGGATAGGACATTGCTATTTGAGGTTGCCATTCCCGCCTCATAGTATCGTAATTGGCCCAACCGGGCCGCCTCCATTGATAGTTTGCTACAGGATATGATCCGGCGGCATACCTATCCGGCATACCACGATAGCGATACCTATCCCATCCCGATCGTTTTAGTGGACGGAAACGATGTCCTGTGAAGGGACTGTGCCCTGTATATCGAGGGGCGGTATAGCCACGGGGAATCGGATATCCGACACGATCTCCCCGCCAACGGTATCTGTCGTTCGATTGAGCCACCGAATACTGATTGTACCTGTCAAGGTACCGATAAGGATCATAGGGTGATGATGCCAAACCTGGCATAGGCATCCAGGAACGATCATAACCGTAGTGCATCGGATCCCGGGGATTGTAACCATAATCCTGCATACCCGGTACTGCGGACCTTCGCTGTCTCTGTTGGTCGGTGTGGTTTCTGCGTTGCTGAACTTTGAGCGGGCGATAGACATAATGGTTGGGTATTTCAAGCTGTGCTGGCCGATAGGTCCACCTCGGCGGAGCCTCTCTCTGCCGCTCCTGTTCCATGGGTCTGAATCTATACTGACTGTTGGGTCCATACTTCAGCTGCCCTGCACGGGCAGATTGAGCCGCGGGTCGCCAATAGAATTGCCTGGGCACAACCGCTCCCTGTGCTCCCTGGTAGCCAGGATTGTGTATATTCGTCGGCATTGCATATGCCCCGTTATCGGGCCTGATATAAGGTGCAGTACTTGTATTTGGCATCGTGGAAACGTGGCTCTTGTGACGACCGGCGTGACCCTTCCAGGGCCTGATGCTATAGGATTGCGGACTATGCAGAGAGTAATCGTTACCAGGTGCCCAAGCGCCAGGCCATACGTTTTGTCCCGGCTGAGGGGAGAAGTCGTTCCAGTTTACATTCAGTCGGTTCTGACTCTGGATTGGCCGCCATTTACCGGCACCAGGATAGGAGGCACTCTCCACTGCAGAGGTCGACGGCATCAGCATCACGGAGAATATCCCTGTAATCAGTAGTGCATACGTCTTATTTCTCATCTTGAATACCTGTTAATTTGATCCATCATCTGTTAGTTGTACAGGGATGCAGCCCATACTCGCCCAAACCTGACTCGTCACTTTCATACGGCCCAGGGTGGGACTGGACAACAATGTGAAGACAAGCTCCATGACCTGTTTCAATTTACAACACAGTTTAGCGGTAAACAGGTCTGTACAAAACCACCACTGCGCTGTTTTTGCATGAAGTCGATTGGAATCAATAGATGCAGTGCAACGATAGTCACCGGTAACCCCCTATTCAGGACGGAACATCGGCGTTTGATAGGCTTCGGTAAATGCAGGATTGTAGGGAAATGATTGTGAACGCCCCCAATTCCCACCGCGCTTTTTATCCAGCCTTTTATCAGGACGAAACTTATAGGTCCCCTGTCGCTGAATTTCCGGTTGGCCTTGACTATAACCACCGGATGACAGAATTGACCGGTTTTCACTTCGATCCGGCTGCCAGGCTTGATTGTAGATTTCATTCCTGCGCTTAATGCGGAGTTGCTCGTCTGGGGTCAGTTCACGGAATCTAAATCCATCCATGTGAGGGGTGATGGTATGCCTCTCTTCTACCGGTCTATAGACGCCACGGGGAAGACCTGGCGGTGCCTCGGCATAGTCGATAACCGATGACGGATAGAGAGTCGACTGGTTTGGGCGCCGGGCACTATCGGGTTCGGCAGATGATTCAATGAGCTTCTCTTCTTCTTCATTCAAGGGACGCCAGCGATAGCGATCTTGCTGCAAGCCGGATCTGTTTTGAGTCTGGCCACGGAACTGATAATCGGCATAGGGCTCCCTTGCCAGGACATCACCAAGACCAACCAGACACAAGAGAGAGACTAACCAGAGCAATGCATCAATACGCAAACTACCACTCCATTTTGCCAAAACGAGTATAGACCATACCGATAAAGGCAGGACCTGGTAGAATGGTAATCGACCGCCTAACACCCGGGTTTGGCCCCACCAATCCGGCACCATAACAAGTAGTGTGCAGCTGCTGTGGGCCTGTCTGTAGCAATGGATTAACGAGCCAAATACTACTTCAGCCTTATCCCTCTTCTCGCGGCCCTTTTGCGTATCGGAAATTCCGTCACATTTGAAGCCGGCTTGGGAGTCGTCTTTGTTTGCGGGGTGACAGATCCCGGTGACCCATTACCCTTGGTCTTGGCCGATGCCGCTTTCTTTTTTGGCGCCTGTTTTTTCAGGGTCGAAGGGCGCTTTTTCTGCTTGGGATTGCTGGTTGCCGACTTCTTGGAATCGGCTTTCGTCCTGCTCTTCCTTTTCTCAGCAAGCTTGACCTGCTTTTTCTTGACACTCTTTTTCTGTTTCGCAACGGCATCAGCTTTAGTGGCCTGTTCTCCTGGTTTGAAGCCTTCTGCTGACTGATCCTCAGGTGTATCCACCGAAACCTTTGATGAGGCTGGTGATGAGGCCGCCACTTTTTCGTTCGGGCGCTGATTGGCTTTGTCAGAAGTCGTCGCAGGTGCGGCGGCAACCGGCACATCTTCACTGCCAGATGATGGAGATCCTGTCTGGGGTGTCGTTGTACCACCACTGCTTGAGCCGCCAGCCGTACCGCCTCCCTTTTTTACATCCGGTTGGGCATCCGGCAGCTGAGGAGCCTTGCCTTTCCGAAACAATCCTTTGAACATTTGCCCGATCACCAGGAATATCGCCCTGATCAGATAGAACAGCATACTGACGACAGCGATGACTTTTTGCCAAATCCTGATAGGCAGGGAGTCTCTTTTCACAGTCTCGGATTTGGCCTCGGGAGAGGCCTGTGTATGGGCAACCGCAGGTATTGCCTCTGTTGGTTTCTTTTCACTATCCTCATCAATAGCGCTTCCAGCCGGTGCGGTAGTGGCGGCCACTTCCATAATATCTTTGCTGGCGGCGATACATCCCAAAGGTATCACAATCAATGTCAACACGGTGGAGACCAGTACACCGGATGCCAATGATATGGCCATGCCCTGGAAAATCGGATCGAAAAAAATCACCGATGAACCACACACCAGAGCGAATGCTGTAATCATGATCGGACGGGTCCGTGTCTTACAGGCCATGATCACGGAGTCGACCACGGAGGTGCCCTGCTGAACCTGATGGATGGAGAAATCGACCAGCAGAATCGAATTACGCACGATGATACCCGCCAGGGCGATCCAGCCGATCATCGAAGTGGCGGTAAATTCCCCCCCCCAGCCGAACTGGAAAAAGATGAAGTGGGCAGGAATGATCCCCAACAACGTCAAAGGAATAGGGGCCATGATCAGTGCCGGTATACGGAAGTTGCCGAACTCCCATACGACCAGGATATAGATCAAAACCAGAGCGACCGCAAACGCCGCGCCCATATCGCGGAAGGTTTCAAAGGTCACCGTCCATTCACCGGCCCATTCAATACCGGTCTGGGAGTCGTTATCGGGCGGACCGAGCCAGTCAGGCTTGATGGCAACGCCGTCAGGCGCCTTGTACTCATTTTCAGCAAGTAGATCCTGTACCTGCAGCATGCCGTATACGGGAGCCGCCAGCTTACCGCCCACTTCCGCCACGACATACTCCACATCCCGCAGATCCTTGTGGTAGATGATCGGATCCTCGAGCACCTGCTCGAAACGACCCAGTTCACGTAAGGGTACGGTGATACCGCTGCTGGAATGAATGGGCAGATCGCCCAGACGGGTGATTTCCGATCGCTCGGCCAGGGGCACCTGCATCATGATATTGATCGGTTCATGACCGGCGCGTTGCTTGACATCGCCCAAGGGTGAGCCGCCAAGGGCCATCCCCAGATTGCGGTTAATGGTATCGACAGAGATACCCCGCCGCACTGACTTTTCGGTGTCAACGGTAAAACGCCAGTACTGATAGGGATCACGCATGTAGTTGTCCACATCACGCAGGCTCTCTGTCTGCTCGAACATATCGGTCAGATCACTTGTCACCTGACGCCTGACTTCCGGGCTCGGCCCATGCACTTCAGCAACGACAGACTGCAGCACCGGAGGACCCGGGGGCATCTCCACCACTGCAATCTTGGCACCCGTACCCTCGATGAGCTTGCCCAGCATCTCCCGGGTTTGGACCGCGATTTCGTGGCTGGTGCGGTCACGATCGGTCTTGTCCAGCAACTGCACCTGCACTTCCGCCTGCCAGGGATCCGAGCGCAGATAGTAGTGGCGGACCATGCCATTGAAATCGAAGGGGCGGGCCGTACCCGCGTAGACCTGAACCGCCGTAACCTCCGGCAGTACACGGATCTTCTCCGCCATACGATGGGCCAGGTTGGCTGTCACCGGCAGGGCGGTCCCCTCCGGCATATCAACCACCACGGAATACTCCGGCTTGTTGTCCAGCGGCAACATCTTCACCGCCACCCACTTGAAATAGAAGAATGAACAGGTGACGAGGAAGGTGCCCCACATGATCAGCTTGAACAACCGTGCCTTGCGAGGCGACTCGATCAACGGCATCAGGATGCGTTTAAATAATCGCTCCAGCCACTCCGATTCCTTGTGTTCCCGCGCACCGGCCACTTCCAGGTAACGCATACTGGGCCTCAACCAGTGGGAGACGGTCAGATAGGGGGTGAATACGAATGCGGCAAACAGGGAGATCAGCATTGCCACCGAGCCAAGGGCCGGGATCGGTTCCATGTAGGGCCCCATCATGCCACTGACAAACCCCATGGGAAGCAGCGCCGCGATGACGGTGAAGGTAGCCAGTATCGTAGGATTACCCACCTCCCTGACAGCATCCACGGCAGTAACCACGTCGGTGGATTTCTCTTCCAGCCAGCGCCGATAGATATTTTCCACCACCACGATGGCATCATCCACCAGGATACCGATGGAGAAGATCAATGCGAACAGGCTGACACGATCAATGGTGTATCCCATCACCCAGGCGCTGAATATGGTCATCAGCAATACCACCGGAATAACCAGCACCACTACAATGGCCGGCCTGAATGCGCGGAAGGCGCCCAGCACCAGCAGGAACACAAAACCGGTAGCCATAAACAGCTTAAAGATCAATTCAGTGACTTTGTCGTCGGCTGTCTTACCGTAGTTGCGGGTGACGCTGACCTCCACATTGTCCGGTATCAACGACCCCTTGATATGCTCGACCCGCTCCTTGATGGCATTAGCCACGGTAACGCCGTTAGAGCCCTCTTTTTTGGCGATCGCCAGCGTGACCGCAGGTACGCCATCGGCCTTGATCTCCAGGTCGCTGGCCGTACCGGTGTAGTAGCCCACCAACTGCTTGGCATCCTCCGGCCCCTGTTTGACCCGGGCGATATCGTGTACATAGACCGGAACATCGTTGTGGGTACCGACCACCAGCCGGTTGATGTCTTCGACATTTTCCAAAAACGATCCGGTTACCACATTGAAATGGGTGCTACCGCTCTCAACACCACCAGCCATTTGCTCCGCATTGGCGGTGCGAATTGTGTTGGCAACCTGGTCCAGGCTGATGCCGTAGCCGGCCAATCTTTCCGGAAAAACCTCGATGGTGACCTGTTCCCGCCGACCGCCAACGACAAATCCGTTTCCTGTGTCGGGCAGTTCCTTCAGGGCCTGCAGCACATCGTGTCCCAACATCCGCAGTTGCCCGTCGTCAACATCGGGCGCCCCATCCCGGTCCAGGTCTTTGGACCATAAGGTCAGTGTCACGACCGGCACATCATCGATACCCTTGGCCTTCACCAATGGCGGCATAACGCCCGGTGGGATCAAATCCATGTTGGAATCGATCTTATCGTTCACCTTCACCAGAGAGGGGCCCATCTCTTCGCCCACCTCGAATTCGATGGTGACGGCGCCACCACCCCGCTGAGAGGCTGAATAGACATGTTTCACATCGGGAATCTCCGACATGATCCGTTCCAGCGGCTCAATGGCCAGCGCGGCAACCTGATCCGCCGCCGCGCCCGGATATTGCACGAAGATATCCACCATCGGCACAGAGATCTGAGGATCCTCCTGACGCGGCGTGATGATAAGACCCAATAGTCCCATCAGCATCATGGCCAGGAAAAAGAGCGGCGAGAGAGGAGATTGGATAAAAAAACGGGCGGTTCTGCCAGCGATACCCAGATGCGCCTCGTAGTTAGGATCGGTTGAGTGGAGCTGATCGAGTTTCTCGTCGTTCTGGCTCATAGTTAATCTCGAAGCATTGATATCAAGCAGGCCCCGTCAAAGACCCTGACCCATCGTAATTGTAAGTGTTGAGAGTGCTTTTCTTCCGTGAAAAATCCTGGGAATCCCCTCATGACCTCCGCGTCTACTGACCCTGCGAAGAGGTCCAACCCGCACTGATTCCCATATGTGGATTACGCAATACCCGCTCGCCCGCCTGCAGTCCCGACAATACAGTACTGTATTCTCCACCCGGAAGCTTTTCACCGACGCGAATCAGCCTCAGCATCGGCTTGCCATCCTCTCCCACCACATAGACGCCGGGAAGGCTCCCGTTGTAGCGTATTGCGCTGTTCGGTATGACCGGATTGGAACGGGCCGGCGCGTTGAAGTCGGGCACCAGAACCTTCGCATACATGCCCGGAGCAGAGACTCCCTGGGGCAGATCGAATTTGATGGTTACGGTGTGTCTTTGAGCATCGGCCATGGGGAAAATCTGTGCAACTCGAACAGGAACATCGCGATCACCCACATCGAGCTCCGCACGCAGCATCATGCCTTCGTTCAGACCGGGTCGGAGACGGCCGGGCACATCCACCACTATTTGTAGATACTCCACATCGGCATATTTCAATAGCGGTTGGCCAGGTTGCACCGTGTCGCCGACTTCGACGAATTTCTTCATTATCACACCATCGAAGGGGGCGAGACTCTTGGCGTCGCGCAGCTTGGCGTCGATGGCCCGAATCTCAGCCTGAACCCGGTAGATGGTATTTCTCGCCTGTTGAATATTGGTTTGCGAGGAGAAGATATCCGCCCTGCGTTCGGCGCCTTGATCACGCTCCCCGAAGGCATCTTCCATCGGACGTGTAAACATCTGATCAAAGAGGTTCGGCATACCCATGCCGCCCATGGCTGATCTCGACTTAGGCGACCACAACTCGCGACTGTACTGCACGCCGGCATTGCGCAATTGGGCGTCGGCATTTGCCAGTTGCGCCAGCGCCGCTTCCCGTTTGGCCATCAACTCGCTGTCATCCAACTCCACCAGACGATCGCCTTCCTTGAATGTATCGCCCTCGATACCGGCAAGATAGTTGACCCTGCCAGGGAGTTGCGCAGACAGGGTAACCTCTTTGTAGGGAACCACTGTACCGCCAAGAGAGACATTGGGTACACCCTGTGTCTGCTGAACCACGAAGTGGTCACCACCGCTCATATTGGGCTGTGCCAGCAATCCTGTCGCAACAAGGGAAAATGCACAACTGGCAACTAGAATCCACGCCTTCGATCTAAAACCCATATTTCACACTACCTGGTGTTGATTCACTTTAGATACGGGATATCCCGTTACCACACATCTGTCAGACACGCCCCATGACGGAAAAGCTCTTGATAAATGGCCCCGCCATACGTGGATCCTTGATCATGGATGAATAGTCGCCGACCATGAATTTCATCTTGCGTGATGTAAAAGCCATGCCGAGACCCATCATGCCGGGTGGCTTTGCAATCCACTTGTTCCATTGATCCTCAGTGGCGCGAATATCCCAGTTCATCGTCTGGCCGTTGTAAGTCTCACCACTCACTGCCTTTCCATTTTCCACGATGAGCACACCTTTTGGGGTATCGTCACCATCGAAGCCGTAACCGATTACGCTATTGAAGCCTATTTGAGACAGGGCATCCGCCAATTCAGGTTCTGCGTTCCAGTGAGTTGCAAAATCTTTCATCCATGCCTCGGAAAACAGTTCTGCCATCTCGATCTCCTCTACAGATTATTCGACATTTTTATTCAGTTGCAGGCGAATTCCCAACCTGCTTAAGAATCTGCCAGTATCTACGAAGGTGGATACCATTGCAACCGACTAAATTCATCAGAAACCATTATAAATCATTTATTTAAGAATATCAGCAAATTATAATATTATTTTTACTTTCAGTAACATAAGGCACTTCAAAACGTTACATTCCGCATTAATACACATATAAAAATCAAGGTTGAAATTTTACCTTTTTAAAACACTTCGCAAACGGCGGTAATCTCACGTCAATTTAAAAAAAATTATGCATGCCGCCGGGGCAGGCATTAAGATAGCCCTAAGTATCTGATTTCGATCCACAGCCTATAATCAAATAGAAAAAATGATACCTGCGAGACAGCGTAATCGAGGAGTGTGATAAACATGCATCCAGCCGGAAAGGTCATTGAGGCACGCCTGCAACACCTAGAAACCCACCTGGAACAGGAAAACCCAATCCTCCTCAGTACGGTACAGAGTTTTCGACAACTCGACGCAGTCGCCTTCCGGCTTGGGCTGCTGGAAGGCGACAACTCATTTGCCACGCAGATACCCTGGTGGCCCCTGATTTCGATCCTCGGCACCTTCTCTGCCGGTAAATCGACATTCATCAATCACTACATCGGCACATCCCTACAGCGTTCGGGCAATCAGGCTGTGGACGACAAGTTTACCGTCATCTGCTACAGCAAAGAGGCTACCGCCCATGCCCTGCCCGGCGTGGCCCTCGATTCCGATCCCCGTTTTCCCTTCTACCAGATGTCTGACGAGATCGAAAAGGTGGCGAAAGGCGAAGGGGAACGTATTGATGCCTATCTCCAGCTCAAGACCTGTCCCAGTGAAAAGCTGCGGGGAAAGATCGTCATCGATTCTCCGGGATTCGATGCCGATGCCCAACGAACCTCGACACTGCGCATCACCGATCACATAATCGACCTCTCCGATCTGGTACTGGTCTTTTTCGATGCCCGCCATCCAGAACCCGGCGCCATGCAGGATACCCTGAGCCATCTCATCGAGCGCACCATCCATCGCAATGACACCGGCAAATTCCTCTATATCCTGAACCAGATCGATACCACTGCCAGAGAGAACAACCCTGAAGATGTCATCGCAGCCTGGCAGCGTGCATTGGGAGAACGCGGGCTTACAGCCGGTCGCTTCTATGCGATCTACAACCCTGATGCAGCGGTTCCTATTGAGGATGAGGCCCTGCGACAACGCTATGAGACAAAGCGTGATATCGATCTGAAAGAGATCCACAGCCGTATGGAAGAAGTTGAAATAGAGCGGGCCTACCGAATCGTCGGCGCACTTGAAAAAACAGCACGGGATATCGAAGAGCGCAGCATACCCCTGATCAGTTCGGCTCTTGGGCGCTGGAAGAAACGGGTATTGTTGGGGGATGCCGTGTTGATGGGCGGCTTGCTTCTGGCACTGCTGATATTCTCGGTCAATGCGGGCTATTGGCAGGGTTTCAAGTTTGCCCCACCCTGGCTTGAAAGCGGGGTAAACACGCCTTTGCCATGGGTGTTAACGGCCCTGCTGGTCATTGTTCTCGTAGTCATCCATTTTGCGGTCAGGCTGGCCGCTGCCCGAAGCCTGCTGAAAGGGCTGCGCAAACAAGTGTCCAGCGCGGGGATAAAGGGTAATCCGGCTGGCGCTTTTCTACGCAGCACCAAGCCTTGGCGCTCAATCTTCCGCAAAAATCCCGCCGGGTGGGGACGCAAATCCAAAAGACAGTTACGGGAAGTCCTGCAGGCAACAGACACCTATATCCAGACACTCAATGACCGGTTCACCAATCCTTCCGGCAGTGAAACCCTGCTCGCAGCCGAACCCAGTTCGCCGGTCGAGACGCCACAGGTTGCCGAGGAGAGTGTTTGACGCTTTGCGGAGGATAGACGAACCCTGTCGAGCGGGGTCACAGGAAACATTTGCGACTGTTATGACCTTCGCATTTACAATCGTACATGGCACGGTCTGCTTTGGAATAGAGTTGATCAAGCAATTCACTGATTGATAAAGCTCGGTCGTAATCGGGAGACAGCGAGGTTATCCCGATGCAGGCGGTTAGACTCAATCCCACCAGGTCGCGCCCTGTGTCGAGTTGCGCCAGCCTCTCCTGTATGCGCTGTGCCATCAATTCTGCGCCACCGATACCGGTTTCCGCAAGCATCACCACAAACTCCTCACCACCCACCCTGGCGAGAATATCGCCACCGCGGGCTTCCTCCTTCAGGGCCTTAGCAATGGCAATCAGTACATCATCACCGACCTGATGGCCCCATTGATCATTGATGCGTTTGAAATAATCCATATCGATCAACAGTAAGCTGCAGCTCTGTTCATGCCGGACGGCCCTGGATAGCAGAGCCTCAGCTTCCGTAAAGAAGTAGCGTCGGTTATGTAATCCGGTGAGTTCATCGATAGTCAGCAATTGTTCATAGCGCTTGCGATGTGCATCTGCCTCATTTAAGGCATCCTGTAACTCCCGGGTGCGCTGTTCAACCTCGTTCTCCAGATCATTCAGCAACCTGTGGTTGTACATGATCTGCCCTAGGCAACTACAGAACAGACTCAAGGTGTGCTGTTGCCAGGGTTCGAAGTACTCCGGCAAGGGGTGGGATGCGTTCAATACACCCAATACCTGTTTCCCCATCATGATAGGGGCACTGATAAGAGATCCGGGTATCTCACCGCCGGACAGTGTATTGATTAGAAAGTCATCGCTCAGGGAGCAGTCGCGGCAATATTGTAATTGGCCAGTGCTAAAGGCGGTACCCGCGATACCTTCCCCGGGTCTGAACTGCATCGTCTCCCTGGATTGCCTTACACGCTCAGATCCGCTGATCTGAGTATGGGTTTCATCCAGGTTGGTACCCACTGCGCAGCGAAGCAGATCCCCCTCCATGCGAAAAACCGAACAGTTTTCAACATTCTGATAGCGTACCAGTTCATCCAAGGCCTTGGTGATCAGTTCATCTTCAGTAATACCATCAAGGCTGATTTGGGATAGCGCGCGCAATGCAGAGAGCGAATCGAGCAGGCTAAAAAAACGCTCTCGCAAGTCCATGGATGTCTGATTAAAAGAGAGATCCATTCAATGCTCCGGTTATTTGGCCAACATATTGGCAATCATATGAATCTCCTCTTCCTTGCCGAGAAAATCCTTCATGATGGTATCCAACTGTTGTCTCGACATCCTGCATTTCACTTCCAATCCAGGCAGTGGCTGTGTCAGCTTCGATTCAGTGGATTGCGGATTCTTAATCCACTCCGCCACATTGCCCACAAGCACGGCATCGCAGTGAGTGTCCGAATCAATCCCTTCTCGCGCTCCCTGGGCGATGATATGGACCACCATTTCGGGCAGATGCCAGCGATGGCCCAGCCAGATACCCGCCTGACGATGGTCGATCCCGATGATCTCTGTTTCAAGTTCCAGCCGATCCTTATCTGGCTGCTGTTTCGACACCCGCAGTACCCTGGCATACTCCTCCGGAAACTCATGCACCAAGACCAGCACACCAATCTCGAATAGAAGCCCCGCCAAATAGATCCCGTCAGCATCCGGCTGTATTTCGTTGTTGACAGCCAGGCTGATCTGCCGGGAGAGCATGGCAATAGATAGCGAATGGCCCCAATATTCCTGTAAATCGAAGCCACTACAACCATCGGATTCGAACACACCGCTGACAGCGACACTGAATGCAAGGCTTTTCACCATATTCAAACCGAGGACGCGAATAATCGCGTCTTCCAGGGTGAGAATCGGTTTTGTTTGGCCGAAATAGGCTGAATTGGCGAGCCCTAGAATCCTCGCACTGAGCCCTGGATCCTGATTGATGACACCCGCCAGCTCATGCAAGGTAAAACTGTCATCACCCAACATCCCAAGTAGACGGGTAGCCGTCGCCGACAGTGGCGGTAGGTACTGCAGCTTCTGTACCCTGTACTTTGCCTGATTGGGTTGTTTCATATTATCTTGTTCTAAGAAATCCACCTTTCTACTCAAGTTTAATAACGGCATACCCATACCGACCTTTAACCCCTCCAGCGCGCTCTGAGAGAGAATTCACTCTACTGCTTAATAACATGTGGGATTTCCAGTAGCTTGTCCGAGTCGAGACATGAGGATTAGTCACCCCCGCCATAACCACACCATCCCACCGGTTTTCTGTCTGGAGAAGAACTGGTGCAATAAATGTGTATTTGGTACACTAAGCTGTAATAAACCAGTTACGAAGCGATCCAGGCATCCACGTCAGACAGAGTAATGCCTTCAACCCACCGACACTGCTATGACTACCCCCACCCGGCGGTGACCACTGATGTTGTGTTGTTCACCATTCGCCAGGACGCCCTATCTGTACTGCTGATCCAGCGTGGCAATCCTCCGTGCCAGGGGATGTGGGCCCTTCCAGGGGGATTTCTGAATATCGACGAAGACCTTGAGGCATGCGCCAAACGTGAATTGCTGGAAGAGACGGGGGTCGAGGGTGTCTATCTGGAACAGCTGTATACCTTCGGTGATCCAAAACGTGATCCACGGGAAAGGGTAATCAGTGTCACGTTTTACGCATTGAGCCAATCCGACCATCTGACACCCAAGGCATCCAGCGATGCGGCGCTCACAGCATGGTTCGCCATCAACCAGCTGCCGGAACTGGCATTCGATCATGCCGATATTATTCGATTGGCACGCAAACGCTTAGTGGCCAAGTTAGGCTACACCACCATCGCCTTTCAAATGCTGCCGAAATTCTTCACGCTCAGTCAACTGCAGTCGGTCTATGAGATATTGCTGAATGAAAACCTGGACAAGCGCAATTTTCGCAAGGGGATACTTGCCCGTAACATCATCAAGGAAACCGGTGAATACTCCCGTATTGGAAATCACCGTCCCGCTAAAACCTACCGGGTAATCAATCCATCCCAGGTCGAAATTATAAAATAGAGAAATGAGAACTCCATGAATTCCCAACCACTCAATCTTCCCAAGATCGTAGTCCCCGAGCACCCTCAATGGCCCCCTCTCAGCGACCAGGAGAAGCAGGCCATCAAGGCCAGAATCAGCCGTAAGCTGGAACAACAAAATGCGGTATTGGTGGCTCACTACTACACCGACGCCGAACTGCAGGCCCTTGCCGAAGAAACCGGTGGCTGCGTTGCCGACTCCCTTGAGATGGCACGTTTCGGCACAGTTCAGTCAGCAGATACACTGGTTGTCTGCGGCGTCAGATTCATGGGCGAAACATCGAAGATCCTGAACCCGGAAAAACGGGTCATCATGCCGGATCTCGGCGCCACCTGTTCCCTTGATGAGGGCTGCCCTGCCGATCAGTTCACCGCTTTCTGCGATGCCCATCCAGACCATACCGTGGTCGTCTATGCTAACACCAGCGCCGAAGTGAAGGCCCGTTCGGACTGGGTGGTCACCTCGGGCATTGCACTACCGATCGTCAGGCACCTGGCCGAACAGGGCAAGAAAATTCTGTGGGGGCCGGATCGACACCTGGGCAGCTATGTACAGCGGGTCACGGGAGTCGAGATGTTGATGTGGCCCGGCTCATGTGTTGTTCATGAAGAATTCAAGGCGGTGGCACTGGAACGCATTCGACGCCTGCACCCGGATGCAGCGGTATTGGTTCATCCTGAATCCCCTGAAAACGTAATTCAACAGGCTGACGTCATCGGCTCCACCACCGCCTTGATCAATGCCGTATCGGAGATGGAGAACAAGGAGTTCATCGTTGCCACCGACGGTGGCATCTTCTATAAGATGCAGCAGATGGCGCCCGATAAGGTACTCATCGAGGCACCTACCGCTGGCGAGGGAGCGACCTGTGTCAGCTGTGCCCACTGTCCCTGGATGGGTATGAACTCACTGCAGAACCTGGAACAGGTTCTCGATTCCGGTGGGAATGAAATTCACATCGATGAAGCGATCGGGGCACGCGCGGTAATCCCGATTAAGCGAATGCTCGACTTTGCCGCTCAACAGGGCATTGGGATGCAGGACAAAGGAAACGCTTGAGACTGTGAATCACCAGCACAACTCTTTGATATTGGCGTCATTGGCCAGATATTCAATTATGCCGCGATCAGCTGCTGTTTCACCATGGGGTAAATGAGTTCATAAAGTCCATCGGACGCCCCATTTGATTGATGTCGCGGCTCATGAAACCGGTGTTTACCGTCATCGTGCGCATGGCCTGATTCATATCTGCGATATTCACCGTCATCAGCCCCACGTTCTGTTTCATGTTACCCACGTCAACCGCGAGCGCACCGATATTGCCGTCCATTGTGGCGATATGCTGCTCCATACTGTCCACCCGCTCCACCAAAATAGTGATCTGTTGCGTCATGATCTGGATATTCTGCGTCAACTGCCCCATGTGTTTAGACATCGATTGCAGGTTGTCTTCCATGCGCGGGTCCACCTGTTCCGTAAGTGTGTGCATATCGGTTGTGACGTTGTAGATGAGGTAGAAACCGGATAGTCCAAGCACACCGACAACCACCAGCATGGGATAGATCATACGCTCCCAACGGGACATGCTCTTATCGAAGTTCTTGAAGAAGTTGGTGAGGGTTATCTCAAGCTTGACCATCGCCTTCTGCTCCGGCGACAGATTCTTGTATTCGGGAGAGAAGGTGCGTGGATCTTTCTCAAACATAGACTGAATACTGCCTCAATTTATGAGCAAGCCTCTGATTTTTCTCAGAGAGGGATTCTGTGGTCTGCGATATCTATTTTCCATGATATATCTACAATTATAGACACCGCCATACCCCATTAGGGAAGAATCTGCGATTATAGCTGTCGAATCTTAAAGTCAAGTTTGCCGACTTAGTCGGTTAAACTTGAGATTAATCAATTATTACCCGGGCCTCAAGCAAACTTTACATGTCTGACTTTATTCTCGATCACGAACTGTCTATCCGGTTAACGGCCTTTTTCTCAGTGTTCGCCATAATGGCGTTGTGGGAGGTCGCCTCACCCTGCCGCAAACTGCGTGTTCCCCGCTCCCGGCGCTGGTTGGCGAATATCGGTATCGTGATACTGAACACCCTGTTGTTGCGTCTGTTGTTTCCGGCAGCGGCGGTAGGAATGGCGCTTTTCACCACACAGGCCCAATGGGGGGCGTTGAATGTCATCGCACTGCCCCCCTGGCTAACTATCATCATCGCCATTCTGATCCTGGATATGGTGATCTACCTGCAACATGTGATGGTTCACGCCGTCCCGATGCTCTGGCGCCTGCACCGGGTGCACCATGCGGATCCCGATTATGACCTCACTACCGGGGCGCGTTTTCATCCCATTGAGATCATTCTATCGATGCTGATCAAGATTGCGACCATCGCCGCACTGGGCCCACCGGTAGTGGCGGTTGTGATATTCGAGGTATTGCTCAACGGTATGGCGATGTTCAATCACGCCAACATCAGACTTCCTACCCGTATCGACAGAGTGTTACGCTGGCTCGTCGTGACCCCTGACATGCATCGAGTACACCACTCCGTGGAGCCCGATGAGACAAACAGTAATTTTGGATTCAATCTCTCACTCTGGGACCGTCTGATGGGTACCTATCGCCAGCAACCCAGACTAGGACAGCAAGCAATGGATATCGGCATCGTATCCCTCAGAGACCCCCGAATAACGACCCGGCTTACGGGTATGCTGATGATCCCTTTTCTTCAGGACAAAGATGTCTACAGTATCAATAAACGGTCCTGGAAGATTGACCGTGAACCTGGAGATGCACAACCATGACTGGCGAAATGTATGACGTCTATTTCTCCGGAGCCATTATCAAGGATAATGACCCGGTTGAGGTGAAACGTAAAATCGGTGCTATTTTCAAGCTGCAAGGCGACAAACTTGATCGGCTCTTCAGTGGCAAACCGATCCCGATAAAGAAGAGCGTGGATATGGATCGGGCAATTAAGTTTCGCGTCACTTTTCGCGATGCGGGCGGTTTGGTGGATATCGTACCTGCCGGCGACCCACCACCCACTGCAAAACCGACTCAACAACGCCGCCCGGCAGAGCAGGCAAAGGTTGTCACCACCGATTCCCATCAGGCAAGCAGCGAATTGACTTTTGCGGATGGACCCATGGAACCACCGGCTGATAGCCATTCGGATACCCCGCCCATCGCCGTTCCGGAATATGAACTCTCATCGGCACAAGGTTTCGACCTGAGCGACTGCGCACCGACAGTGGAGGCTGTGGAGATTCCCGATATCAGCTCGCTGGACATGGACAAACCCGGTATCACTCTGGATGAATCCCCGGAACCAGAGCCGCTGGAAATCGATACATCCTCATTGGAATTGGATAAACCGGGAGCGACCTTGATTGAAGAATCGCCCCCTGAACCAGCCAGGATTGACACAGCAGCTTTAAGTATGGCACCAGCCAACCAGGGCAGCCTGGAAGATTGCCAGACACCCGTTGAACCCGCACCCATCCCAAACATCGATCACTTGAATGTGGAACAGCCCGAACAGGCTCCATCCGAAGGCAAGGCAAAATTTGATATCTCTGAAGATTAATCGAAGGGGCGGGGAATAACCTAGGGCCTGTTAACACTAATCCAATCGGCCCTAGAAGCCGAGATAGCTCTCGAGGGAGGTGCGGGTCGCTTCGGAAAATCCAGCATCTTCACCATCAAGGGGACGGCCTGTATCAAGAATCCCCTCCATGGCGCCAAAGGCACGCTCCGCATAGAAACGCAGTAACAGGCGCTCTTCATCATCACTCAACCAGAGATCCACCTTGTTAGCCCTTTTGCCATTCTCTGGGTCAATCTCCCACAACCTGACCTTGAAGGCAGGCCGGTTCCAACCAGCTCTCACCAACCGCTCCTGACCCACCTTGATATGATATGCATTGAGTTTCTCTCCATTGAAGGTGGAGAAATCGAGCTGGGTGCCCGATTTCAGCGGCATACCGCGAAGACGGTGCAGAAAGCTGATGTAATCCAATGCCTCGCTGCCATCAAAGGCAACGCGATGGGTCTGCAATAATTTTTCCCATTGCTCATCAGGTAGCTCTGTAATCTGTTTTAAGCTTACCGGAGGTTTGCCCGCCTCATCGCTATCCAATTTGCCGGATTGGTAGTTATAGGCCTCGCCCTGGGTATGATCGAACCACATCAGCGCCTCTTTATGCTCCCTTGTTTTCAGGGATTTAACTGCCACAAGAGGGTAGAGTTTGTGAGCATCCAGCCAGCTGCGATAGGTCAATCTCACAGGATAGAGCATCTCGGCCTTACGGTAGGGCTCCGTGGTGAGCTGCAGGTTGGTGACATAGGCTGGATTGTCATCCACATGTCCCATCTTCCGCTCCACCGCCATGGTCATTTTCGCGATGTCCAGTTCCACGAAACCTGTCACCACGCCGCGAAATTTCAGCGTATATTCAAGATACTCCCCAAGCACCGGCGCCTTCGCCGCTACTGATGATCCAGCGAGTATCAGCCCCAAGAAGAGGATTAGGGCTTCAATTCGCACGATCATCTTTCAATCCCCTGAGCATTATTCACTTGGCTATACTCTGCAATAGTCTGTTGGCACGTTTCTGGCATCATCCCTTATAAATGCTGAATCGCAGCTGAATGCGTCAAATTTTTGTCTCTAGAGGAGTCGGTATCATGATCAGCCCCGTCAACAGCGACAGACCCATCAACACATCAACGGATCAGTCGGGTAGATCACACACCAGCCAGAAACCAGTGGAGGCATCGGTACAATCAACGACTCAGCAATCACAGGCGACGCAAGCAGACAGCGCCGCAGTTGAAGTCGATCAGGCACGTAGACTCTTCGATATCGAGAATAACCGCGCTCAGGCCTCTGAGAACGCCTTAAACACGCCTGAACAGGCCCGCTCAATACTCGAAAGCATAGTGCAACAAATATCGACCACGCCAGCAACGGCCGCCGAGGCGCAGGCCGGCAAGGCATCTGCAGATCCCATTTCGAGCGTTCTGCAAAGTGCCCCTGCATAGGTTCTGCATTACCCTGACGAGATTGAAACTGACGCTGCCCCTATAGATCCTGTGAACCTGGCGGGGGTTCCAACAAATTGTCATCTACGGCCTGCTTGAGACGGGAAATTTCCTGATTCGGCCCAATAACCACCAAAATATCCCCAGCATGCAAGCGGTGCGATACACCGCTGTTTGCAAAGATCAGTTGATTTCCCAACTCCAGGTCGACTACCCCGGTGATAATCAGATTGAACTGTTTTTCCAGCTGCAGATCGTTCAATGCCACCCCCGACAACCTGGAATCTTCGGGCATTTCAATCTCGGCTATGTCGATGTGCTTGCCGAATAGTGAGCTTTCGAGCATTTCTACCAGATAGGGCCTGGCGATGCGTTCATGCACACGGTGGCCACTGATTTCGTATGGATCGATCACTTTTGTCGCGCCCGCCGCTTTTAAACGCTCCCCGGACGCAGCTGACTCACAAACACAGACGATCTTGAGATCGGGATCGATGGATCTGGCGGACAGCGTCAGAAAAAGATTGTTCGGTTCTTGGGAGAAAAGACAGAATATCGTCTTAACCCATCTGCCTATGCCGATTTCACGCAGCTTGTCATCATTCTTGAAATCGACCACTGCGGCCTGCATTCCCTTTGCCAGCAGCGCCCCGACTTCATTCAGATCGTTGCTGTAGAGGTATGCCTCGACACCACGTTCCGCCAGTTGCATGGCAACCTCATGGCCCAGTGCACCGCAACCGAATATCAGGGTGTCGAGCCGGCTCATCAGAGCGTCCCCCTTTCGAGACAATCACGAAAGTGAACCACACTGTATTCGTGTCCCATCAATACAAGCAGATCATCCTTTTTGAGCGTGAAGTTTTCTTTGGGATTAAAGAAGAAACAACTTCCTTGCAGATCATAGTAGGCATGCTCTTCAGCCGTGCCGCATCCCGCTTCGCGTATCACACCAAAGGGTGTCAGTTTGCGGTGCCTGAAATCGATACTATCAATGCGTCGCCCGACCAATACACTCTCCTGCTTGACACGCACTGCCTCAATTCCTTCCGGAGATTGGCCGGTCAGCAATCCATAAATGGCCTCGAAAGCGACCGGTTGCCCGGCGTACTCGGCTGCGATCAAACCGAACACCTGATTGGGTGCGACACAATAGTCGGCACCGGCACGGTAGAGTTTGGATAGATTTTCCCGATGGTTGGCGCGGGAGATGATTTCGATGTTTGGATTCAACTGCTTTGCGGAAAGGGTGATATAAACATTGACCACATCATCCCCGGTAAGACATAGCAATCGCTTAATACGCTTTTCGATTCCCAGACTCGATAACAACTCGGTATCTTCTCCATCTCCGACCACCGCCAGGTGGCCGCGCTGTTTGGCGATGAGCGCATTCTCATCCAGCGGATCAATCACGATAAAGCCACGTTTGTCCCCTGCCATGCGTTCCGCAACCACCTGCCCTACCCGCCCAAAACCGCAGATCAGGGTGTCGATACGTTTACGTTCAACCTCGGAATAGATCCGATGGGCGCGAATTTCATCGATCTTCTCGCCAAAGGCAGAGACGATGATGGAGGTGAAAAACGAGATCACGCCCAATCCGGCGATGATCAGCACCAGGGTGACAACCCGTCCTTCGGTGGTGTGCGGTGTTATGTCACCATACCCAACCGTTGACATGGTCACCAGAGCCCAATAGACACTGTCGAAAAAGCCGGTTATCTGGGCGTCCTGCTGATCGGCCTCAAAGAAGAATATTGCGGTGGCGGCAGTGAAGGTGATGAAGGCCATAAAGATAAACAGCGTCACCAGCTCGATCCGTTTCTCGGAAAGGACCTTGACGAACTCACTGATACTGCGGGTATAGCGGAACAGCTTGAAAAGGCGAAACAGTAGGAAGATGCGCAGAAACCGCAATGGCCGGTAGCTGGGAATGATCGCCAGCAGATCGATTATTGCCAGTGGTTGAACGACATATCTGATTTTTTCCAGAAAAGCCCGCCAAAGTGCGGGCCAGACCTGGAAGGGCTGATTAATGAACTCGGCACGCTCGTAGCGCTCAAGTATCACTTTGTGGCTGTCATTGAAAATCCAGAAACGCAACAGATATTCGATAATGAATATCCCGACCGCAATCATCTCGAACAGATCACCAAACATACCCAGGTCATGCTTGACCTCATAGATCAGCATCCATACCGTGGTCAAAACGAGCAGGATCATGAAGATATCGAAATAGGGACGAATCGGCGCGCGGGGATTCTCCAACAGATTGTACACTGTTTGTTTCAACCCGGTGTAACGGGCGGAACCCTGCATGGCATAACACTGTTTTATGACGCGATGGGAGAATGACATGTGATGGAGCTACTCACCGATTACCAATTTTCGTTAACTGCCCGAATCCACCAGGACCCTGGCGGATTGCCGGCCAGTGTTAACAAGCCCTAAGCTTCTGGCTCTTTATCGGCAGATCTGAAAAAACCTGGAGCGAGCGTATATCTCACGGGCGTTGCCGGGAAGCCGACTCCAGTTCGATGCGTTCATTGTTGGCCACACTGACCTCCCTGCCGTCCAGGGTGACAAAATAGCGCTCTTCGATATCGCCGCGCCGCGCCTGGTAACTGACACTTCTCCCCGTCTGGGTGTCGACCACGACGACAGTGACGACGCGGGTGGAATCCTGCCACTGCACGAAGAGATAGGCCCCACTACCCGCCAACAGCATAGCCAGCAGTGCATAAGCCCCCCATTTGAGCAGGGGATTCGTAGCGCGTCTTGCCGCAACATCAGGCTGGCTATCATGGGTGATGGCCTGTACGCGTTGCTGTCTGTTTTTAACCACCAACCAGGCAATGGCTATAACCGTAAGGGTGAGAATCAGTTTTGTTATCATGGCGGCTAAACCCTATCACGTGCCCGCCGTCAGGCCAATCATCGACAGTCTTTGCTTGCAGCTTTGGTAGAGAACGATTTACTATCTTCCACTATGTTCAACAGATTCAGCCTCATCAGTATCATCTGCCTATCCACGCTTATCGGCTGCAGCCAGCCCAGCGAACCCACTATCACCCTCGCGCGCGCTGTCCAGATCGGTGATATCGATCAACTGGAACGCAATATCCATTGGAACGCCGACATCAACAAACCGGGACCTGAGGGAATGACGCCACTGCATGTTGCGGCGACAAAGGGGAGCCTGGTGATGACCAAAATCCTGGTCAAAAACGGCGCTGATCTTGAGGTTAGCGACCCTCAAGGCCACACACCCCTGCTTAAAGCACTGATTGCACGCAACACCATTGTTGCGGAATATCTATTCAAAAGCGGCGCAAAACTCGATCCGAATGCCGCATTGCACGAAACCGCAAAACTGGGCAGCGCTGATCGTGACGTGATTGGATTCCTGTTACGCAGGGGCGCAACACTTGATAATACGGATGCCGACGGCAATACTCCCCTCCATTCGGCGGTTCTCAATGATCAGCGGGTGGTGGCAAAATACCTCATCAACCGTGGAGCCAGCCTGGATATACGCAATCGTGCGGGAATGAGCCCGCTGGCGCTTGCCATTGAACGGAAAAATCGGGATATCGAAAGAATTTTAAGGCAATTCGGTGCGAGTGAAACGCGCTGAACACAAGTCATCCATCGTCACATTTAGGAACAGTATTTCAAATGGCATCAACACCCGAAGAACTCAGTGTCACCTACTCGGAGGACGGCATCGATGTCGTCAAGGAACTGGACAAAGTCGTACTCTCCAAGGGAGCATGGACAACCATCATATTTCGCTATCAGGACTGGGACAGAGCCAAGCAGCAGTACGGCGCAGACAAATATACCATCCGCCGCTACCAGAAACGTAGCGGGGAATATATGCAAAAGAGTAAATTCAATATTTCCAGCAAGGATCAAGCGAAAGGAATAATCGAAGCCTTGCGGAATTGGATCGATGAATAAGCACTAGATCTCCGGCGCGATCCGCTCAGCCCAGCTCAGTAACTGTGAGATCAGGTCCCGTTCTTCAGGCATCAGCGTCGGATCCGCTTCAAGATCATCCAGACGTGCCAGATATTCACTCAGGGTGATACTGCCGCCGCCATCGGGATCCTGCAACCTGGCTTCGCGATATTCCTGCCACCGCTGGTTCTCCTCCACAGAGAGCAGTTCAGGCCAGTTTCTCGCCCGATACCTGAACAACATTTCAGGCAGACGTGCATCGTCGAAAACCAGGGGGAATTGAGCCAGGGAAGCCGGTTCTGTCGCTAAAATCGCATCCATGCGCTGTCGGTCATCACGGGAAAAGAATCCGCCACTATAGAGCGCCTGATCGGGATCGCTGATCGGCTCGAAACCGCTTCTTTTGTGAATATTCGCTATTTTACCGATGAAAGCCGGTTCAGCCAGCAACCGTTGCCGATAGGCCTCGCCCAGCCTCGGATCGATACGCCACCGCTTTGCCGCATCCTCTGTCAGAGTGGATAGAGGTACTACAACCGGACACTTATTGATGTGTACGGTCTTCAGTGGAATACGTTCGACGCCCTCGGGCAGATCTGCGCCAGGCGTAAACAGTCGCTCATGCAGAACCTCCTCCGACAGCCCGAACAGTGGTTCAGGATCATGGCGAAGATCATATACGATCACACCGTTGGGATTGGCAGGATGCTTCAGCAACGGTACGACCATCGCGATGCAACCCAGTGCGGCCGGATACATTGATGAGACATGCAATACCGTCTGGCGCTTTTGCAGATTCAGGCGCTCCGCTATGACATTTTTCTTGCGGCTCTTGAACAGATAGTCGTAGAGTTTTGGCTGACGCTGTTTAATCAGCCGTGCCAACTCAATCGTTGCATAGACATCAGAGAGTGCATCGTGAGCGGATTCATGGGAGATATTATTGGCGGCACTGAGCACCTCGAGACGAAAACTGGTTACACCCGCTTCATTTTGCGGCCACTCAATACCCTCAGGCCTCAGGGCATGGGTCAGGCGAACCATATCGATGATATCCCAGCGGGATGATCCATGCTGCCACTCTCTCGCGTAGGGATCGTAAAAATTCCTATACAGTGTGTTGCGTGTTACTTCATCATCAAAGCGAATCGTGTTGTAACCGACACTGCATGTTTCCGCTGCGGAAAGTTGTTGATGGATACGCTTGATGAATTCGGCTTCAACCAATCCCTCTCGGAGCGCCTTTTGCGGTGTGATACCGGTAACAAGACAGGCTTCCGGCTGGGGCAGCATATCGTCACTCGGCTTGCAGTAGATGACCAGCGGGTCACCGACCGGATTCAGATCCGCGTCGGTACGCACGCCCGCAAATTGAGACGCCCTGTCCCGGCGCGGATCGGCGCCCCAGGTTTCGTAGTCATGCCAATAGAAACTGAATGTCATTGTATTGATATGTCCGCAAATGAACGCAAATAACAGCTTAAAAAAACCCGATCAATACGTAGATACCATCTCTCCTTTACTCCCACAAGTAGCTATAAAGCGGCTTGTGGGGAGTAATCTTGCTGGTGCTTGAGTACCCCAAAGCA
The DNA here is from genome assembly GCF_964212655.1 of Candidatus Thiodiazotropha sp. LNASS1. Taxonomy (NCBI): domain Bacteria; kingdom Pseudomonadati; phylum Pseudomonadota; class Gammaproteobacteria; order Chromatiales; family Sedimenticolaceae; genus Candidatus Thiodiazotropha; species Candidatus Thiodiazotropha sp. LNASS1. The sequence goes on from NZ_OZ156465.1 coordinate 1,932,734, forward strand.
CAGATGTACTAATTTGCGCATAACGGCTCCTAATGCGGACATTTTGCATTTTCCTCTCGCGAGCAACCGCTCGTATAAGGCCTTGGCCGTTGGGTTGTGTAGACTGGCCACGATAGCAGGCATGTAGAGTTTGGCCCTGATCCTCGCGCTGCCTGCTTTCGACAGTCGTGGTCGCTTGTTGATGCTGGATCCGGATTGATGCTCGATGGGCACCACTCCCAGATAGGCGGCCATTTGACTAGCATGCTCAAAATCCCGGGCACGGTAGACACTCATCATGATTCGACTGAGGGTCCGGCCAATGCCTGGGATACTTTCTAGCAGCTGCTGGTCGTTTTTCAGCTGGGGGTGGGTGTCGATATGCTCATCGATCATCGCTTCCAGACGCTTTTGTTCTTGCTCCAGGCCTTTGAGCACGGTCGAGATGGAGTGCCCAACCTCTGGATGACTGATCCCTGACAAGGCCTTCTCCAGGCGGTTGCGTTCACGCTGGATATCGCCTTGCAATGCCTCCAGCCGTGACAGTAACTCTTTGAGTTTACGTATCTCTGCCGGTTCCGGTCTCCACAGATGCAGGGGTTCTTTGGCGCCATACAAGGCTAACACCAGCGAGTCCTTTCTGTCGGTCTTGGTGTGCACCGCGATACCCTTGGCGTAATCTCTCACCTGGGCCGGGTTAAGCACCGCGACTTCACCACCTTGCTCATGCAGACCGTAGGCTAGACGCTCGTGGTAGATGCCAGTCGCCTCCATGACAAAGCGTAACCCACTCAGTGGCTGACCAGTCTGTTTTTGTGACCAATCGAGTAGGTGGTCATGGCCGGCTGGTGTATTAGGAAAGACCTTCGACTTGACCTTGCGTGGTTCGATACTGCGTAACCACAGACAATCCAGCTTATTTTTACTCACATCAATGCCAATTATCGCTTTCATTCTCTTCACTCACCTTGTTCATGCAGCCTCTCTCCGTAATGCCGGAGGGACTCCGATACCATTCAGTTTATAGAGAATCGGTGATAGCCTGTATCTACAAAACAGACTCGTGGTCTCAGGGTGCGGTGCAGGTCTTATCACCGTGTGATGAATTGCTAGCTAAACAATTCATCAGAAGAGATACAAGGGTGCGGCTCGCCGCACCAATACACAAGCATCATTATGGTACCAATATGTCTAGAGGATTTAACGGTGCGGCAAGCCGCACCCTACACGATAGAAGCGCCGAGCGGAATCAATAAAATCCATTTGCGTTCATTTGCGGACTCATTCCTCAAATCAAATCCATCAATACCCGGATATGATCCTCGACGCTACGCGCCAGGGCGTGGGATTCGCTCTGGTTTCCACGCTCCTGCGTGGGAATTCATACCTCACCCTAATACTCTACCTACCTTATGCATTTCCACGCTGGTGCGTGGGAACGATATGAAATCAATATTGAATGATTATTTGCGTATATTCGCGTTCATTTGCGGACTCATTCCTCAACTCAAATCCATCAATACCCGGATATGCGCCTCGACGCTGCGTGCCAGGGCGTGGGGTTCATAGCCACCCTCCAGGACTGAAACAATCCTCCCGTCGCCATACTGCTCCGCCAAGCCCTTGATCTGCTGTGTTACCCAGCGGTAGTCCGCTTCCGTCAAGCTGACACCCGACATGTCATCCTCGATATGGGCATCGAATCCGGCAGAGACAAAGAACATCTGCGGCTTGAAATGATTCAGTGCAGGCAGCCAGTGCCGGGTAACGGCATCCCTGAATTCAGCGCTCTTTGCGGTCGCCTCCAGGGGCGCACAAATTATATGATCGGGACTCTCTTCAATATCCGTATAAGGATAGAAAGGGTGCTGAAAGGTTGAACAGACGATCACCCTTCGATCGTCGCGAAAAATATCTTCACTTCCATTGCCATGATGCACGTCGAAATCAAGTATGGCGACTCGTTCCAGGCCATACACTTCCATTGCATGAGCGGCACCGATTGAGGCATTGCCATAAATGCAAAATCCCATGGTGCGCATTTTTTCTGCGTGATGCCCTGGAGGCCTGACATTGCAAAAGGCATTCGACAAACCCTCATTCATAATCAGATCCACCGCCTGTATGACGGCACCTGCCGCCCGTTTTGCGGCTTGCATGCTCTCAGGGCTGACCACCGTGTCCGGATCAAGATGAGCATAACCGTTTTGCGGCATCAATTTGTCAACCTGATTGAGATAGGCCACATCGTGACAACGTAACAGTTGCTCTTTTGTTACCTCGGGTGCATCGTAGTGACGCAAAAAATCATACAGTTGTGCCGCCATCAATCGGTCATCGATCGCCTGCAGACGACCTGCGTTTTCGGGGTGTCCCTCACCGGTATCATGCAACAGGCAATCCGGGTGTGTTATGTATGCGGTCTTCAATCTCCAAACCTCACTTCCAATGCCTCTATTTGAGCGGGCAATACTCATTATAAATCATTAAAAAATCACAACTTAGTTAAAGAAATTGTCATCATATACCGGTAAACTTCAAGCCCATCATGCCGCTATCCATAGTGATCGATACTGATACTTATCTTTAGCGGTGTTGTCTGAGTTTCACACTGTGCCTTAATGAGTAATCAAGGACATCATACTCTATATCATCTTACGAAGTTCAACAGGCAGTAGACTATGCAATCACACTATTTGACGTCTCTCTTCTCTCCAAAAAGCATCGCCATGTTTGGTGCCAGCGATAGGAAGAATTCAGTCGGTGAGGTGGTATTTAAAAATCTCATATCATCCGGATTCAAGGGGGATATATACCCGATCAATCTCAAACACGACAAAGTACAGGGTATTAAGGCTTATAAAAGTATCGAGGCAATCAACAAACCTGTTGAGCTCGCTGTCGTCGCCACACCGGCCAAAACGATACCCGCAATCGTACAGGCCTGCGGCGAACACGGCGTTAAGAGCATGATCATTCTGTCTGCCGGTTTCCGCGAATCCGGAACCGCCGGCCGGCGTCTTGAAGACAAGATTGTTGAACTGGCAAAGGACTATGGGATGCGCTTCATCGGTCCCAACTGTCTTGGCCTGATTCGACCGGATCAAGGCATCAATATTACCTTCGGCAACAACAATGCAGCCCCCGGCAATCTGGCGCTCGTTTCTCAGTCAGGCGCAATCTGCACTGCCATCCTCGATTGGGCGGAGGTCAACGATATCGGTTTCTCAACCGTAATTTCCACCGGTATCGGGGCGGATCTGGATTTTGGCGACTACCTTGATTTCCTGGTATCGGATCCCATGACAGACAGTATTCTGCTGTATGTGGAGGGTATAAAGGACGCACGTCGCTTTATGAGTGGCCTGAGGGCAGCGGCGCGCATCAAACCCGTCATTGTACTCAAGGTGGGACGGCATGCGGCCGGGGCGGAAGCCTCGATGTCACACACCGGCGCCCTGGTAGGCAGCGATGAAACCTTTTCCGCCGCGCTCTCCCGCTCCGGTGTATTACGGGTGGAGACCATTTCACAACTCTTCTCCGCCGCCAAGGCGCTCTCTTCACGCTATCGGGTGTATGGCGACAGGCTGGCTATTATTACCAATGGCGGTGGTCCCGGCGTCATGGCCGCCGACAGGGCTTCGGACCTGAATATCGAACTGGCGGAATTCAATGATCAAACAATCGATGCATTGAACAAAGTTCTGCCGGATGTATGGTCCCATGGAAATCCCGTGGACATCATTGGTGACGCCCCCCCCGAGCGCTACCGTGCTGCAGTCGACATCTGTCTCAACGATCCCGCTGTGGACGGCACCATCGTCATACTGACCCCTCAGGCGATGACCGAACCGGAAGAGGTTGCCAGGGCCCTGATCGATTTGGCGGATTCCCATAAGAAACCGATCCTGACCAGCTGGATGGGGGGTAAACAGATCGAAAGCGCGCGCAAGCTGTTCAAAGACGCCAGGTTACCCAGTTTTCGGACCCTGGAAAACGCAGTCGATGCCTTCTCCTACCTCTCTTCCTACCAGAAGAATCAGCGCCTGTTGCTACAGACACCCGCCAAGAGTTCACGCCGACACATCCAGCCCGATACCGAAGGGGCGCGCCTCATTATAGAAAGCGCTCTGTCGGAACAACGTAAAATCCTCACCGAGCCTGAATCATTTGCATTGCTCGGCGCCTTCCGCATCAATGCGGTACGAAACGGTATTGCACGTTCCGCCAATGAGGCATTGATCCTGGCTGAATCGATCGGTTTCCCCGTTGCCATGAAGATCTACTCACCCGACATCTCCCACAAATCAGACGCCGGCGGCATTCGACTCAATATCAGCAATGCCCAGGTTGTACGGAGTACCTATCGGGATCTGATCGAACAGGTCAAGGAGACCCGTCCCGAAGCGAATGTGGAAGGCGTGACTGTCGAGCAGATGTATCAGAGTCCGAATGGAAGGGAACTCCTCATCGGTATCGTGCGTGATCCGGTATTCGGGCCGGTTATCAGTTTCGGCAGCGGCGGCACCGCGGTGGAAGTGATGGGCGACTCGGCGATTGCCCTGCCACCCCTCAACCGCAGCCTCGCCAGCGATCTGATCGACCGCACCAAGGCGGCAAAACTGCTGAGTCAGTTCCGGCATATGCCGCCCGCCAATCGCGAGGCACTCATTGATGTATTGTTGCGGGTATCGACCATGGCTTGTGAACTGCCTTGGATTCATGAGATGGACATCAATCCATTGATTGTCGATGATCAAGGGGCGGTCGCCGTGGATGCACGCATACGGGTCGATTTCCCACGCCCATCCACCGATCCCTATCACCATCTGGCAATCCATCCCTACCCGGTCAATTTGGTCAACTCCACCCAATTGCCCAACGGCACCAATATCGTGATCAGGCCCATCCGCCCGGAAGACGCCGACCTGGAACAGACCTTCACCCGCCAGCTCTCCGATGAAGCGAAATATTTCCGCTTCATGAGCTCGATACAGGAACTGACCCCGGAAATGCTGACGCGATTCACGCAGATCGACTATCACAATGAGATGGCCCTGATCGCAGTCACCGAGGATGGCAACCATGAAATTGAATTGGGTGTCGCCCGCTATGTGACCAACCCCGATAAAAAGAGTTGTGAATTCGCCCTGGTGGTATCCGATCAGTGGCAACGCCAGGGCATCGGGCACAAGCTGATGCACCAGCTGATGGAGGTTGCCCGCGATCGCGGTCTGGAAAAAATGGAGGGCGAGGTATTGAGCAACAATTTCAAGATGCTTGACCTGATGAAATCACTCTACTTCCATATCTCCACATCGCCTGACGACAACAGCATCAAGCAGGTAGTGATCAATCTGTAGGGCGCGGCTTGCCGCACCATTCAATCTGTCAGTAATTATAAAGTGAGTTTTTAGTTTTGAGATATGAGTTTTTAGTTGTATGTGTTCGCTTCGCTCACGCATATTTCTCTGCAGTCTGGCTGACCCAAGAGGAAGAGAGAATCAAATACAAATTGCGCGGTTTACCGCACTCATCCAACTAAAAACTAAAAACTAAAAACTAAAAACTAAAAACTAAAAACTAAAAACTAAAAACTAAAAACTAAAAACTAAAAACTAAAAACTAAAAACTAAAAAGCCGCTCTGTCCAACAACAGAGCGGCTCTCTCAACAACCGTGTACAGGTTGAAGTTTCTAGATTTTCTCTTTAATACGCGCAGCCTTACCGGTCCGTCCACGCAGATAGTAGAGTTTAGCGCGACGCACATCGCCACGACGCGTCACCTTGACAGAGGCTACGGTCGGGCTGTAGGTCTGAAACACACGTTCGACACCCTCGCCATGCGAGATCTTACGAACGGTGAATGCCGAGTTGAGACCGCGGTTGCGCTTGGCGATCACGATACCCTCGAAGGCCTGCAGGCGCTCACGCTGCCCCTCCTTAACCCGTACTTGAACCACAACGGTATCACCGGGGCCAAAATCCGGAATCTCACGACCCATCTGCTCGGCTTCGAGTTCTGCGATGATATTACTCATGGTCTATTGCTCCTGTGTCTGCTCCGCGTCTCCCGACGCAGCAATGATTTCTGCTAATAACTTCTCTTCTTCCACCGTCATCTGACGGTCCTGCAGCAGATCGGGGCGTCTCTCCCGAGTGCGCTTCAGTGCCTGCTGCAGGCGCCAACGCCGTATGGCGTCATGATTACCGCCTTGCAGCACTAACGGCACAGACATGCCGTCGATCTGCTCAGGACGGGTATAGTGCGGACAATCCAGCAACCCGTCCATGAATGAATCCTGTTGAGCGGAATCGGCATCGCCCAGAGCGCCGGGGATCAGCCTTATCACCGCATCAAGAACCACCATCGCGGCCAGTTCACCGCCACTTAAAACATAGTCGCCTATGGACCATTCTTCATCCACATAGCGTTCTATAATACGCTCATCGACGCCTTCATAGCGGCCCGCTATCAGCAACAGCGGCTGTCGATTTTCAACAACCGTTTGTGCCCGCTGCTGATCAAACCTGACCCCTTGCGGGCTCATATAGATCACCTTCGCCTGCGGAGATGCACTCAACGCCGACTCGATCGCCTGTTGCAGCGGCTGGTACTTCATCACCATGCCAGGGCCACCGCCGTAGGGCCGATCATCCACCGTGCGATGCACATCCCTGGTATAGTCGCGGGGATTCCAAAGCTCGATCTGCGCCAGTTGGCGGCCTATCGCTCTGGCTATGACGCCCTCCTTAGTCAAGGCATCGAACATAGCCGGCATCAGCGTCACCAGGTCGAAGCGCATCAGAAGTCAGGATCCCAGTCCACGATAATCCGACCGTGCTCCAGATCCACCTCCCGTATGGCCTCACCCTTGGTGTAGGGTATCAACCTTTCGCGCTCACCGCGGACCACCAATACATCGTTGGCCCCGGTCTCGAAGAGGTGTGAGACGACACCCAATTCAATCCCTTGGAGATTTAACACCCGCAATCCCTGCAGGTCGTTCCAGTAATACTCGCCGGATTCCAGTGGCGGCAACTGCTCACGCCGGACAGCGATATCACAGTTCACCAATGGGGCTGCAAGATCCCGGTCATCGATACCCTGCAGTTGGGCAACCACGCCCTTACCCTGACTACGACCGGCAACCAGCCTATGGCGCTTCCAATCATCCCCTCGCTTGAGGTACCAATCCCGGTAGCGGACGATTCCCTCTCTCGGCGAGGTGTGGGAGTAGATCTTGAGCCACCCCCTGACACCAAACAGGCCAGAAACCCGGCCCATTATTATAAACTCATCTTGTGACATCTTCTCCGTCCCCCTGCGCGGCTTTCACCCGGGACGGGAGGCTGACTGTCAGGCTGCCTGCTTAGCCGCCTGCTTCAGTAGAGCCGTCACCCGATCGCTCGGCTGCGCACCCTTGGAAATCCAGTGCTGCACACGCTCCTGATCAATTCGCAGTCCCTCTTCGCCACCCACTGCTACGGGATTGAAGAAACCGAGACGTTCGATATAGCGACCGTCACGCGCATTGCGGCTGTCGGTCACCACAATGTGGTAAAAGGGCCGCTTTTTCGCGCCCGTTCTTGAAAGGCGTATGGTTACCATGATGTATCCTTAGAAATTCGCTAACACACCGGAACCTGCCGGCGGGAAACGGCGTATTATAACCAACTTTGGGCCGATGTGAAGCGGGAATCTGATTTTGAATGTTGAATTGTGATTTTCAAATTGACGCGTTCGCTACGCTCACACCTTTATCAAACCAGTCGTGCGCGAAGCACAATCCACCAATTCAAAATTCACAATTCAAAATTCATAATTAATTCAATGCCCTAACTCAAAACGGAAAGCCGCCACCCCCCGGTGGCATGCCCCCACCCGGAAAGCGCCCTGCCATCCCCCGCATCATCTTCTTCATACCCCCGCCCTTCATCTTTTTCATCATTTTCTGCATCTGCATGAATTGCTTGAGTAATTTGTTCACATCCTGCACCTGGGTACCGGAACCGGCAGCGATGCGGCGTTTACGGGATCCTTTGATAACCGCCGGGAAGGCCCGTTCATGGGGCGTCATGGAGTTGATGATTGCAATCAGCCGCCCGATCTCTTTGTCGTTCACCTGATTTTTCACATGATCGGGTATCTCTCCCATGCCCGGCAGTTTATCCAGCAGTCCGCTCATGCCCCCCATATTGGCCATCTGCAGCATCTGCTCCTTGAAATCCTCCAGATCAAATCCCTTGCCCTTTTGGAGTTTTTTCGCCAGTTTTGTTGCCTTCTCCTGATCGACCTTGCGGCCCACCTCTTCCACCAGGCTGAGGACATCGCCCATGCCCAAAATACGGGAGGCGATGCGATCGGGATGAAAGGCCTCAAGGGCATCGGTCTTTTCACCGACGCCGATGAATTTAATCGGTTTCCCCGTGATCTGACGTATCGACAGGGCAGCGCCGCCACGGGCATCACCGTCGGCCTTGGTCAGAATCACGCCTGTCAGCGGCAGTGCGTCATTGAATGCCTTGGCGGTATTCGCGGCATCCTGTCCGGTCATGCTATCCACCACGAACAGGGTCTCCACCGGATCGAGGACCTGATGGAGCTGCTTAATTTCCCCCATCATCTCCTCATCGACATGCAGTCTGCCGGCGGTATCGACAATCAGCACCTCGGCAAACCCCTTTGCTGTCTCCTTCAGCGCCCTTTTGGCGATGTCCAATGGCTTTTCGTCACCTGAACTGGGTCTAAAGTCGAGCCCCACATCCTGAGCCAGGGTCTCCAACTGATCGATCGCAGCGGGGCGGTAGACGTCGCAACTGACAACGCTGATCTTCTTTTTTCCCTGCTGCAGCAACCAGCGGCCTAGTTTGGCGACACTGGTGGTCTTACCCGAGCCTTGCAAACCCGCCATCAGTATCACCGCCGGTGGTTGCGCCGCCAGATCAAGGGCTTCGTTGGCCTCACCCATCAGGTGAATCAATTCATCATTGACGATCTTGATCAGGGTCTGGCCGGGAGTGAGGCTCTTCATGACCTCCTCACCCATCGCTTTCTGCTTCACCTGATCGATGAATTCACGCACCACCGGCAGGGCCACATCGGCCTCCAGCAGCGCCATCCGCACTTCGCGCATGGTCTCCTTGATATTGTCATCCGTGAGACGGCCCTGGCCGCGCAGATTAGTGAGCACCTTGCCCAGTCGTTGAGTCAGATTGTCAAACATGATGTTCCTGGTGGGTAACGCCCGGAATGAGCATCAACAATGAGTCATAAAAATATAAAAATCAGTATACCAGTCCGTGGGAAATCCTTGCCATCTCTTTCACTGCAACAGGAAAATATGCGAACATCGCGGCTGATTCCCATCTGTTGATAAGGATTTACAGGACATTGATCGCCACACTCGCCATTATCGCCTATCTGGCCGCCGGTTCGATCCTGGCATTGCGACTGTTCCGCACCCATGAAAGTTCAGTGCGTTCCCGCGTTCTGGCACTGGGTTTGGGGTTTCTCGGTGTGGCGCTGCACGCCATTCCCCACTATCAGAATCTGATCTCATCCTCGAGCATCAATTTAGGCATCTTCAATGCCATGTCACTGATCACCTGGACCATCACCCTGTTGTTGCTGGTCTCAAGCATCAGCAAGCCGGTAGAGAACCTGGGTATCGTTATCATGCCCCTCGCAGCAATCGCCCTCTACCTGGAGAGCCGATATCAGACAGTCCACTTCATTACCGACCAGCTGTCCAGCGGCCTGACCATCCACATCCTGGTCTCCATGCTGGCCTATAGCCTATTCACCCTGGCCAGTGTGCAGGCTGTTTTACTCGCCATTCAGGATCATCATCTGCGACAACGCCATCCGGGTGGCTTCATACGCGCCCTCCCCCCGCTGCAGACCATGGAGAGTCTGCTGTTCGAGATGATCGCGGTGGGTTTTGTGTTATTGAGCCTGGCCCTGCTCTCAGGATTCGCATTTTTGGAAAATATGTTTGAGCAACGTCTTGCCCACAAGACCGTGCTGTCGATCATCGCCTGGGTGGTCTTCGGCACCCTGTTATGGGGACGTTATCGCTTTGGATGGCGCGGGCAGATGGCCCTGACATGGACCCTCAGCGGATTTGTGGTATTGATGCTGGCCTATTTCGGCAGCAAGGTGGTCATTGAGTTGATTCTCAGCTGACCGATACGTCTACAGGACCGAATCAATCGTATGATTGTTTCAGATAGGCATTAACGGCCTCCTTGCCCAGTTTCAACCTTTTGCCATCCTGTATCACCCCCTCTCTCGCCTCGGTACAAATCGCCATTGCCTGGTTGTTCAATGCCACGATCTGCTCCAGCTGATCTTCGAAATCCCCATGTCCGGTCCGCATTTCGGGATCGGCAAAGATCGATTCCAGGATCTGCATCCGCTGTCGATCGAGTTCATCCATATCAGACCAGCGTTTCTCGCCGGCGAGACGTACGATCTCCTGACTCAACTCCAAGGCAAGATTGAGGTTCTGCACGAGCTGAGTCACAGGCTACTCCTGTCAGAGGTGGGGTGTTGAGCCGGTTATCAGGTGGTTTTTACCACGTCTTTGATATTTTTGGCGTTCTGAATGGCTTCAGGCATGGCATCCCAGGCGGTTTTGATCTCTTTCAGAAGTGATGCCACTTCATCGAGCGCCTCAGTATCCTGGTGTATGTTTGCCTCAAACAGACGGCGGATCATGTAGTCGTAGAGCATATCGAGATTATTGGCTATCTCACCGCCCGTCTCAAAATCAAGGGCGCCACGCAGGGCATCGATCACGGAGATGATCCAGTTGATCTCGTTATGCCTCGCTTCATGCTCCTTTCTCTGAATCGAGCCTTTTGCATTGGAGATGCCGTCCAGGGCTCCGTTCATCAGCATCTGCACCAGGCGGAAGGGGGTGGCATACATGGCTTCAGATGAAGCTGCTTGACGATAACTGTTTATTGCTGAGTTACTTACCATTATTAGACCTTCAAGCTATCCGGGTTAAGCCAATTTTGCATATGCTCAGCTGTTCTGGATGGAAGCCAGCTGACTGGTGAGAAAGCTGCTGGTACTTTGCAGTATAGCAACCGTTTGATCCAAAGCTGTAAATTGAGCGATCAGTTTTTTCTCATAATCATCCAGGCGCAGTTCCGCCCGCTCGATCTGAGTCTGCACATTGTCCTTCTGATTGTTCAGACTTTCATCTTTGGCTTCGATAACCCCACCGACATCCAGCAACAGATCGGCGTAGTTATAGAAACGGTTTGCAAATCCTGTGGTTTCATCGGTCAGGATCTGCGACACACGATCAAAATCGTTGACCAATGCATCCGCTAAATCGCTGCTATCGAGGGAGAGAACACCCTCTCTGTCCCGAGTGATACCGATCTCAAACAGGTAGGCATTGGCAGCATCCACTGTTGCGACCTGATTGAGGACATCGACAAAACCCTGTCTCATCCTGCGCAGGCTGCTGTCGCCACCCAATGAGCTCGCTTCCATTGCTTCGAACTCTTCCATCACCGTATTGTAGGCATCGACCAGCCCTTGGATCTTCTCCTCGATCCTGGTGTTGTCCCGGGTGATTCCGATTGAAGCACTGCCGGCAGCCACCAGTTCAAAGGTAACGCCCGATACGGCCCCGGTCACTGAATTCGATGCACTATTGACGGTGAAACCATCTATGTAGAGCAGCGCATCCTGGGCTGTCTCCACCTGCTCGGCAAGGCCATCGCCGCCGGCACCGATATGGAATAGTCTGGAGAGGCCGTTGGCGTCGGTGTTGTTGCCGTCATCGCCATCCACGAAGCTGACTGAAATGGCGTTCGCCGCACCGGTCTCCTGACTGGTGAGGATCAAGCGGCTGCCACCACTCTCATTCAGGATGGTGGCCGCAACACCGGGATTGTCGGCGGCACTGTTGATGGCATCACGCAGATCCGCCAGCGTGTTGTTGCTGCCATCCACGGTCAGATTCATGGTCGAGCCATCGACAGTGATCGACAAGGTGCCCGTACCGACTGCGGTGTTGCTGTCGGCATAGGCGGAGGAAGCCAGCTTATCCCCGCTCGCCAAGTGGTCTACAACGATATCGTAACTCGACACCGCCGCGTTTTCATCGGCGCTGACGGTCACCACGGATTCGTCACTGGAGCTGGTGGAAAAAACCGCCAGACCTGTCGTGGTGGTCAAATCTTCCACAGTGCTCTTGAAGGTGTCGATAGCACTCTTGATCAGTCCATAGTCGCTGATCTGCTGATCGATCTCCTTCTCACGTGTGCGCAGCTGATCGAGCGGGCGCGACTCAATCTGCAACAGCTGATTGATAATACTGTTCCAGTCGCTCCCGGCACCAATACCTGAAAAGCCGATTGCCATGATTAGCTAAGCCTCACCAATTGTATGAGTACTACGTTTAAACCCTGTCATCCAACAAGACGCCCGGTAACAGCTCGTCCTGCATCTCCTCTATATGGGAAATAACATGCAAGATCTGATCCGGGGGTATTTGCCTGACCAACTCACCGGTATCGGAATCAATTACCCGGATTACCTGCGTTCCGGTTTCCTGATCGATACTGAACTCGAGATTCCGGTTGACAATCTGCGTCAGGTTTTCGACGTTGAGCGCCAGCTCTTTGCTGTCGATAACCAACGGTTGTTCAACATCCGCCGCCTGTTTCCTTTCCCCCTCTTCAGAAGAGGTCAGATTCTGTGTAACTGGACTCTGAGCAGTCTTGGAGACATCACGCTTATAGGCATACTCATTGGCCAAATTGTTGATTACGTTTGGCATGATCACACCCTAACCTATTTGTTCCGCTAAATCATGGGGGCGGCTGAAACCGCCACCCCCACGGTTGTCCTTAACTGAGCAGACCCAAGGCCAGCTGTGGCAGTGAGTTGGCCTGTGCCAAGGCGGCCACACCAGCCTGCTGCACGACTTGAGCACTGGTCATTCTTGCGGTTTCACGGGCGAAGTCCGCATCCATGACGCGTCCGGCTGCCGCATATTGTGCCTCTTCGATGGAAGCGGCTACGCGAGAGGCCGATGACAGACGGCTCTGCAGACTACCGACGTTAGCCAGTTCGGCTGCCACTGCATTGAGGTCTGTGTCCACCGACGCGATACTGCTGATGGTAGCGGTATGGGCAGGTGCGGCTGATGAGACAGCGATTGTCTGTCCGGCGTTGGCACCGACCTGAATGGTACCACCACCTCCGAACACTGCTGTGCCGTTGAAGGTTGCACGAGCCAAGGCGTCCGTGATCTCGGTTGTCAGGGCATCAAATTCGGTCGACATATAACCCTGCTGGGCTGCGGTGTAGAGACCGCTGGCATGTTGCACTGCGAGTTCACGCTGACGTTGCATCATGTCGCTGACAGTCTGCAGGGTAGCGTCTGCCACGCTCAGATAGGAGATGCCGTCCGCGATATTGCGCTGGGCGACTGTCATGCCCCGTGCCTGACCGGTTTGCAGCTGTGCGATAGCGAGGCCGGCGGCATCGTCTTTCGCCATATTGATGCGCAAACCTGAGGAGAGGCGCTGTACTGCGGTTTCAAGGTTGGATTGGGTGCGACCTAAGTTTTTCTGTGCCGCAAGGGAGAATACATTAGTGTTGACTGTGATTGCCATGATCTAATTCCTCTATCGAACCGGCGACGGCATCTATGCTAAGCGCTCTATCACCGGTGATTTGCATTTAGCGGATATACCAACAATTTTGGTATTTACCGCCTCCGATATTTGTAGCGGCCCCCAGCCATGGAACTTTAACCCGTATCACACTTTAAATAGCTGCGCCCCACCTCCCGTCATTCAGCGTTACTCATTGATTATACTTAAGTTTATGGGAATCACCGATCCACTTCCGTAAGGAAGCAATATCCTATGCCTTAGCTTCCCTAATTTTTCCGGAAAAGAGCTGTACGCGCATCGAATCCCCGAAGATTGGTTTCGACTGCCTGGTACGGGACGTTGGAATGTCTGCTGGAAGACAGGCAGGATCTGCAGCTCGACCGGAGTCCGCAGCGCCCTGCTGCTTAGAGATAATTGAAAAGTGAAAGACCTTGCACCATGTTGAAGGTCTGCTGTGCCGCCTGCAACGCCACCAGATCCTGTTCGAAGCGACTGATCGCCTCTGCGATATCCAGATCTTCGGTCTTGGAAAGCGCACTTTGCATGGTGAAGATGAAGTCTTCATTGATAAGGCGCTGTTGATCGATGGTATTCAGGCGCGCGCCGCCCCGCGCCCTGACCGAAACCATGTGTTCCTGAGCCAGTTGCAGATCGTCCATGAATGCGCTGTTCGGCGCATCTGCCTCCATGCCCGCGATAATGCCATGTACGGTTTCGAAGATGTTTCGTCTTCCGCCCGCTGCAGTCTCTATATTCATGAACACATCGAAGCCGTTTTCCCGGTCCTGAACCTGTCGGGTTGCCGAGATCTGCAGGGTTCTGATGCCCATGTCACCGCCATAGGCGAACACACCGTCGGCGGGATTGCCGAATGGAATGGTGTCGGCATCATAACCGGCAAAGATAAACTCACCGTCACTGTCCCGGGTATTGGCCAATGCCATCAACTCATCATTAAGCTGGCGCAGTTCTTCGGCGATGGCCTGGCGCGCGGCCGCAGAGTAGGTATCACTCTGCCCCTGTATGGCCAACTCCATGATGCGCGGCAACAGATCATCCACCCCCCTCAACGTGGCTTCCTGCAGTTCGAGTCGGGATTGAGCCCTGTCGGCATTGTTCTGATACTGTTCAACCTGGGTAATGGAGGTACGCAGATCGAGTACATAGGCAGCGCCTGGGGGATCATCCTTGGGTGTCAGGATGCGTTTACCGGTGGAGATCTGCATCTGCGCCCTGCTGACTGCAGACTGGCGTTCGAGCATGCTATTGATGCCCCGGTCGAACAGCATGGATGTGGAAATCCTACTCATACCTCTACCTCCTGACCGCGCCTATTAGAGTATCGAAGAGGGTGCCGGCAACCGATATCACCTGTGCCGATGCCTGATAGGCCTGCTGAAACTGAATCAGCTTGGCCGCCTCTTCATCGAGGTTGACACCCGAGATCTCCGCCATCGCCTCTTGCGAGCGTATCAACAGACTCTCCTGGGCTCCCAGATTCAGTTCCGCGTGACGCGTCTTCGAACCCACATCCGAGACCATCTGGATATAGGTCGCATCAAAGGTGGCCGTTCCGCCCAGTAACAGATTCTGGTTTTGCAGGTTCTGCAGAGAGAGGGCATTGCGATTATCGCTACTGCCGTTGGTGTTATTGCTGATGGTGAAACTATCACCATCCGCGGGCACGCCGGAAATAGCGAAACTGATGCCGCCGTAGGCGGTGAACTGGGCACTTGGGACCTGGGTACCGGCTATCGTCGCAGTGTTGAGATTGTCGTAGACGATGAAATCATCGAAGGGATCAACACCAGGTACCGAACCCGGATAGTAGACCTCGAAGCCGCTGGTCGGCCCACCCTGATCGTCATAGACCAGTTGTATATCGCCACCGGCCAGTGGCAGTCCGGCCATGGAGCTGTTCGCCGGCTGTGTGACGCGGGCATCACCACCATTCAGCGGGTTGCCGTTGCCATCAACGGCAGGCCGCACCTGCACGGGACCGCCAGCCGCCAGCCTTCTCACATCGTTGATCAGAAGATCGATATCCAGGGAGGCCGATCGGGTGGGCTGAATCAGGAAGGTATCCCCGGTTAACGCACCGGCGGCATTGATATTGATATCGAGGCCGTCAACGATATTGGATCCCGCCGCCAGCGTCTGGGTTGTTCCGGCGACCAGGTCTTGCAAGATAAAGTCGGCCCCATCATACGTCAGCTCGTAGCTGTTACCAGTCAGATTACTCACATTATCGTAGTCGACAGTGATGGAACTGCCGTTTCCCGGCTGGGGCAGAACCTGTACCGAGCTGGTACTGAAGAGCGCACCGCCGACCAAACCATCCAGATCGAGGCCCAGCTGGTGCTGGGTATTGAGCTGGTCTGCAATACCGAGTGCAACCAGCCCGACCCTGTCCTGGGTTGGATCGAGGATCTCATTACGAAACCTGAGTAAGCCGCCGATGGTACCGCCGCTGATCTGGTCGGTAATGATCTGGGTACCGAATGAGTAGTTGAACGTAATCTCCAGGTGGCTTGGATCGAGAGTGGAGGGCTGGGTGCCGAGCGTGGCGGCAGTGGTGTCCATCACCAGAGGCTGGCCCCTGCCGATGAATACGTTATATGCCCCATCGGTCTGTTGCAGGATCTGGATATCGACCTGTTCCGACAGTTCGTTGACCAACTGGTCCCGCTTATCCAACAGATCATTCGGGGTACTGCCGTAGGCGAGTTTGATGTCTGCATTGATATCGGCGATGTTCTGCGCAAGACGGTTGATTTCACCGACATTGTACCCGATCTGACCATTCATCCTGGTGCGGGTGTCATCGAACTGCTGATTGAAATAGTGGAATCGGTCTGCCATTGATTCCGCCTCGGTCAGTACCAGCTGACGGGCTGGAATCGAGGTGGGATCATCGGCCAGTCCCTGCAGGGCATCGAAGAAGTTCTGGATGGTCGGCTGGATCCCGGCATCCGGATCCGCCACCAGGTCATCGAGTCGCTGAGCCCCCTCATAATAGGCCCTCAACTCGGAAGAGACCGTCAGACTGGTGCGCATCTGCCCGGCAACAAAGGTGTCATACTGGCGCTGGATTTCCGAGCTCTCGACACCGGTCCCCAGATACCCGGCCGGACTCAGGAAGGGTTCTCTGGTATTAAAGTCGATCCGCTGACGGCTGTAACCCTCAGTGTTGACGTTCGAGATATTGTGCCCTGTCGTGTCCAAGGCATGCCGATTGGCAATCAACCCTGAGACACCGATGGATAGTATGCTCACTTAAATCGCCTCTGTTTCACTCTTTATCGACTGTCGGAGCGATCCCTTAAGCCGGTTGAGGGCGGTCTGCATCTCCGGCCCCTGCATCACCCGTACTATTTTTTCCGCATAGTCGGGATCGGTGGCGTACCCCGCATCCTGCAGTGCCCTGAAATATTCCGTGGCATCCTGAGTATTCTGCAGGGCATTTGTATAACGGGGATTCTGTCTGAGAAAAGTCACATAGTCCGTGAAACTCTCATCGTATGAGCCATAAGTGCGGAAATACTCTCGCCGGCGAACCGCCACATCCTGTTCAAACTCCAATGTCTCCTGTCTGACCCGGTCACCGCTCCAGCGCTGATCGGCTTTGATGCCGAACAGATTATGGCTGCTTCCGCCATCCGCGGACCGCATCACATGTCCCCCCCAGCCGGTCTCCAGGGCTGCCTGGGCGAGCAATGCCTCGGTGGGCAGTCCCAACGCTTGTGCAGCGCTGTCGGCAGCCGGCCAAAGCGCCTCCACAAAGGATTCTGGTGAGTCGATGTTGACTGACGGCCGATCTTCTGCAGCCGTTTTATCGGATTTCACGGCAGCCGTGACACGGCCTCTTGCCAGTACGGACGGGTGCTGCCAGTATGCCTCAAGTGAGGTATTCGGTTGCGTCTTCACGGCCTCCTCCACACCAAGCTGATTGCGCAGCAGCTTCACCATGCCGAGGCCACGTTGCTCTGAAAGGTGTAGGGAGAGCTGCTGATCGTACATATCGCGCACGAATTCGCTCTGTTTGCTCTCGAACAAACCATTGCCGAAACTGGCCTGACGCATCTGTTTGACCATCATCTGCACAAACAGGGATTCAAACTGACGTGCAACCTGATCGGCCGTTCCCGCCTGATCCTCACGCGCCTGGTGCTTCAGGGACGTAAGTCCCGAAAAATCATGATACAGGGCGGGAGTCGCAGTGTTCATCAGATCACCAACAGTTCGGCACGCAGGGCACCGGCCTCCTTCAAGGCCTCAAGGATGGCTACCAGGTCGCTGGGAGCAGCGCCCACCTGGTTGACGGCACGCACCACGTCATCCAGGGACGCCCCCGGATTGAACAGAAACATATGATCCTTGCCCTCTTCGGTAACCGTAACCTGACTCTGCGGCACCACGGCCGTCTGCCCTGCCCTGGCAAAGGGACCAGGCTGCGAGACCGCGGTCTCTTCACTGATACTGACTACCAGGTTGCCGTGGGAGACCGCTGCCGGATAGACCCGGACCTGACTGTTGATGACCACCGTGCCGGTACGCGAGTTGATAATGACTTTGGCAGAAGTCTTGCCGGGATTGACCTCCAGCTCCTCCAGCATGGAGATGAAAGTGACCTTCTGGCCGGGATCGATAGGCGCGTTGACCCGTATCGAAGTGGCATCGACGGCCTTGGCCGTTCCGGGACCGATAGTGAGATTGATCGACTCTGCCACACGCATGGCGGTGGTAAAATCCCCATCGTTGAGATTGAGGGTCAATAACGGCGCCTGATTGAAGTTGTTCGGCACTTCGCGTTCCACGGTCGCCCCGTTGGGGATGCGCCCCGCGCTGGGGATGTTAACGGTCAGCTTGGAGCCGTCGGAACCCTCCGCGCTCAACCCGCCCACCACCAGGTTGCCCTGGGCCAAGGCGTAATTCTTGCCGTCGGCGCCTTTGAGAGGCGTCATCAACAGGGTGCCGCCTCGCAGACTTTTGGCATTGCCAAGCGATGAGACAGTGACATCGATCTTCTGACCTACCTTACTGAAGGGAGGAAGGTCGCCATGCACGATAACCGCAGCAACGTTCTTCGGTTTCATATTGGTGCCGCTGGGTATCTGCACACCCAGCTGGGAAAGCATATTCTTGAGACTGTTTATGGTGTAGGGCGAATCGGTATCCTTGTCACCTGTTCCATCCAGACCCACCACCAGGCCATAGCCGATCAACTGATTGGTGCGCACCCCCTGGATAGAGGCCAGGTCTTTGATCCGTTCCGCCCATGCGGCCTGGCTGGCCAACAGAATGATTGAAAACGCGAAAATAACTTTGTGTACGAAAATGTTCATTGCATGACACCTCAGAAGGGCGAGAGCACACTGTTGAAGAACCGGGCCAGCCAACCCATGGAGTTGGCATCCGCCAAGGCCCCTTCACCGACGTAGGTGATGGTCGGATCGGCAATCCGAGTGGAGTCCACGTTGTTATCGGGTGAGATATCCCTTGGCCTTACGATGCCGGAGAGACGGACATACTCGGTGCCCTGATTGATGCCGATCCGCTTTTCGCCCCTGACATAGAGATTGTTGTTCGGCAGCACCTCGATCACAGAGACGGTGATTTTGCCGTTCAGGGCGTTACTCTGGGTGGCACTGCCATCGCCGCTGAAATCGTGACTCGAATCGAGACTGAAACCGAGCCCCACGTCTTTGTTGTTGGGAACCGGTACGAAGCCGGGTACGTTGAATTGCATCGACTGACCGAACAGAGTGGGATTGGTGACACTGTTGCTGGTGGTTTTCGCGGTGGTGGTGGTAGCCGATTTGTTTGCCTGGGTACTCTCAACCAGATTCACCGTCAGCAGATCGCCAACGCGCCGGGCCCGGATATCCTCGAACCAGGCCTGCTCATAGCCGGCCTGGTAAATAGCGCCATTACCCCTTGGGGCCGGTGGCGGCATCACGGGTCGAATCGGGGCGTAGGCGGCATCACGCGTCGGAGTGGTGTTATAGCATCCCGCCAACAGCGGCATCATCATAATCGTGATCAGTGTGATTGTGCGCAATCTATCCATCAGCCCCGCTCCTGTCACATTTGCTGATTAACATAGGAGAGCATCTCATCCGTGGTGGAGATGGCCTTGGAATTCATCTCGTAGGCACGCTGGGTCTCGATCATATTGACCAGCTCCTCGACAACATTCACATTCGAGCTCTCCAGTGCGGCCTGGATCAGGGTGCCGGTACTGTCGGTACCGGGTATCGTGGTATTAACACCACCACTGGCATTGGTCTCGCGATAGAGATTGTCACCGATCGGCTCCAAACCTTGTGGGTTGACGAAATAGGCCAGTTCGATCTGACCGATCTGGGTCGGGGTGTTGTTACCTGATACCAACGTCGAGACCACGCCGTCCGAACCAATGGTCAGACTGACGGCGTTGCTTGGCACGGTCATCGCCGGCTGCAGCTCATAACCGTTGGGTGTGACGATGTTGCCGTCGGCGGTCAGGCTGAAGGTGCCGTCACGGGTGTAGACGATGTTGCCGTCGGGATGGAGTACCTGAAAATAGCCCTTTCCCTGGATGGCCACGTCCAATGAGTTACCGGTCTGCACGATATTGCCCTGGCTGTGCTCCTTCTGGGTCGCCACCACACGCACACCGGTGCCGACCATCAGACCTGACGGCAGCTCGGTATTCTCGGAGGATTGGGCTCCTACCTGTCGCAGATTCTGGTAGATCAGGTCGTTGAACACGGCCCGGTCCCGTTTGTAACCGGTGGTATTGACATTGGAGAGATTGTTGGAGATCACAGCCATGTTGGTCTGTTGTGCATCCAATCCGGTTTTTGCGATCCAGAGTGCCGGGTACATAGTCTCTTCCTCGTACTTGATTAATCTGGTGAGTCATCCGTTGCCGTGCAACGTCTCAATAAAGTCTCTATCTGAATAAGAGCAATTTACTTGCCAACATCAGCTCATGCTCATGAGCCGGACCGAGGCGTTGTCCAGATCCTCGGCGGTCTTCATCATCTTGACCTGCATTTCAAACTTGCGCGCCAGCTCGATCATGGTGACCAGGGTGTCCGCCACATTGACGTTACTGCTCTCGATAGCTCCGGATACCAGCTCGGTTGCGGCATCCGCATCCGCCTCTTCGCCCTCCATCAGACGCAGCAGGCCATCTTCTCCCTTGAGCAACTGCTCCGTGTCGGGATTGACCATCTTGATGCGATCGACAATCGCCAGCGCCTCGGGTGTTGAACCTTCCGGCAAAATAGTGATAGTGCCGTCAGGCGCGATCTCCAGGCGTTCATAGGGCGGCAAGGCGATCGGCCCGCTATTGCCGATCAGCGGCAAACCCTCGCCGTTCGTCACCAGGCCGTTGGCGTCGACCTTCAGGTCGCCACGACGGGTGTAGGTCTCCGAACCGTCAGCCGCCTGAACCGCAAAGTAACCTTTGCCTTTAATTGCCAGATCGAGGGGATTACCGGTGGACTGGATACTGCCTTTGTCAAAGTTGATGTTGGGGCGTTCATCCAGCGCATAGACACGGGTCGGGTAACCCTGGCCGAATACGGGCATACTGCGGAATTGATTGAGATCCTCCATGAAGCCCGGTGTATTCACATTCGCCAGGTTGTTGGAGTTGCTGGCCTGTGCTATCAGGGTCTCTTTTGCCCCGCTCATGGCGATGTAAAGCATGCGATCCATGGGTTGCTCCTGTTCTTTAATTCAACTGGCGCTATCGCTTTAACTGGAACACTGCAAAAAACAAACCAAAAAATAATTTTGAATTGATGAGTTCGCTTCGCTCATATTCTTTTCTTAAAAAAACCCACGCGAAACGCGTACAAACCAATTCAAATTCCATAAAAAATCGCCACTCCCGCCCCCCGTACACTGAGGACAAAAGTGGCGACTACCCAGCCTACTTAACGGATATTGATAACTGTCTGGGTAACGGCATCCGCAGTGGTGATGACCTGCGCATTGGCCTGGAAATTACGTTGAGCGGTAATCAGATTGACCAACTGCTTGGCCAGATCGACATTTGAATTCTCCAACGCACCGGACTGTATCAGCCCGAAACTGCTGGTGCCGGCCTCGCCCAACTGCACATCGCCGGAGGCGAACGACTCTGCCCAACTGGTATCGCCAATCTGGCGCAGCCCTTGATTGTTGCTGAAACGGGCCATGGCGATCTTACCTAAAGGCTCTGACTGGCCGTTGGTAAAGCGAGCGAATACGACCCCCGTGCCATCCACATCCACACCACTCAAACGGCCCGATGTAAAGCCGTCCTGACTCAATTCATTTACGGAAAAGCCTGAACCGAACTGGGTTGATGCGCTGTAGTCAAAGGTCAGGTTGGTGATATCCGCGGCACCGCCGCCCGGACTGAAGGTATCGATGGCCACGTTACCCAGGGCATCCACATCCCCCACACCGGCATCCAGGGCGCCAGCCGTAGTGAATTGGACATCCGCAAAGGCGTTGCCACCCACGGTGACATTGACCCCATCCACGAAGGTAAAGGCATTCCACTGATTGTCCGCTACCTTGCTGTAGAACATGGTCGCGGTGTGCGCCGTTCCCAGAGAATCATAAATTGTGGTCGCAGTGGAATGATTGTAGCTCTGTGGATCCGGCGGGAAGGTAAAGGTGGGCGCTGTCGGATCGAGAGTAACCACCGGCGGCAGTTCCGCCGCGCTTAGATTGAGGGTTGCCTCGATATTGCTGGTGGGCTGGGGTGTACCCGAGACCACAGGTAGATTCAGATCAGAGGTATCGCCGGTATTGAACAGAGTTCCGGTAGTACCGATACGGGGAAAGATCTGCACCCTTGAACCGGTATGATCCACCACGTTTCCATCCCGATCCACACTGAAGGCGCCGGCGCGGGTATAGGTTACGTCACCCGCTGTATCTTCCATCACGAAGAAACCCTCTCCGTTGATCGCCAGGTCCAGGTTGTTGGATGTGAATTCTGTGCTGCCCTGGGAAAACTGCTGCGCAACACGGGTCACGCGAACACCCCTACCCGGTACAGAACTGCTGACATCACTGATGGAATTGGCATAGATATCAGCAAACTCGGCACGCGACTCTTTGAAGCCGACCGTGCTCGCATTGGCGATATTGTGACCGGTTACATCAAGATCGGTGGATGCCGCATCCAATCCACTCAGAGCAATACGAAATGCCATCTCTATTCTCCTGTCTCTTCTCTATATGCAATCAACGCTCGTTGCATTGATGCTGATGTTCTATTGAATTTGCGCCACGTCATTCATGGAGATCTGACCAAGTCCGCCCAGATTGAGCTGAACACCACCGGGCCCACCCAGGTTGACACTCTCGACCTCTGCGGATACCAGCGTGCTGGGAGCCATCTCCGCATCATCCACGTTGGCAATCGCGCTTATCTGATAGAGTCCGTCGCCTACATAGTCGCCGGCATCGTCATAGCCATCCCAACTGAAGGCAACCTGCCCGGCCTCATGGGTGCCAAGCTGCAGTTCACGGACCAGGGCGCCGGACTGATCGGAAATCAGCACCCGGACATTGCCCGCCGAGGAGGGAAGCACGACGCTGCCCTGCAGCGGCTCGCCATTCGCCAACGCTCCGACACTGCTCTCAACCAGCACATCACGACCAACGAGATTGGCCGCTTGCAGGGCCTGATCGGAAGTCAGCGCGCTTCGCAGTTCATTGAATGAGTTATTCAGATCATCGATTCCCGACACTGTGGCGAACTGGGATACCTGAGTCGCCATTTCGGAGTTTTCCATCGGTTTGAAGGGATCCTGGTGTGTCAGCTCGGTCACCAGAAGCTGCATAAAATCCTCCAATCCCAGCTGACCCTGCTCCTTTTCCTGTTTGATGCTGTTGTTGGTCAGACCGATATCTTCATACAGATCGTATCGATTCGTGATGGCTGTCATGGCTATCTCCTTACTGGCCCATACGCAGGGTGGCGAGCAGTAGTTGTTTGGCTGAGTTGGCCACTTCCACGTTGCCCTGATAAGAGCGTGAAGCGGAAAGCATGTTTGCCATCTCTTCCACCATATTCACATTCGGGCGAAAGATATAACCCTCCTCGTTGGCGAGGGGATGTTGCGGCGAGTATTCCTGGACCAGCGGCGCCTGGCTTTCGACCACACCCACCATACGCACGCCACTCGCTGCCGCGTCGGGGTTGGACTGATCCAACAGGGTCTGGAATACCGGCTGCCTGGCCCGATAGGTCTGGTCGATACTGCTACTTACCGCATCGGCATTGGCCATGTTGCTGGAGACCAGATTGAGACGCAGACTCTGTGCGCTCATACCCGATGCAGCTGTATCAAAGATCTTGAATAGAGACATGCTCATTCACCCTTTATCGCTTTACGTATGCCACTGATCTTACTGTTGATGAAACTGAGACTTGCCTGGTACTCGATCGCATTGCCGCTGTACGCCACATGCTCACTTTCGGTATCCACCGTATTGCCATCCAGAGATGGTTGCATGGGGGTGCGATAGAGTAGTTGCGAAGGAGGCACGGGGCCTGTTTCAGGTTGAATATGACGACTGTCAGTGGTTCTCAATCGAGTGGAACTGTTCATTTCACTGTTCAGAAGCGCCTTGAAATCGAAATCCCGGGCCTTGTAGCCCGGCGTGTCGGCATTGGCCAGATTCGCGGCAAGGACCTCGGCCCGCTGTGAACGCAGCACCAGTGCCCTCTCATGTATTCCAAACAGGTCGTCAAAGTTCATGGATAGCTCCACAGCTCTCTTTGCCACTGAAGATGCAGGGAGTGTGCCAAACTTGCAAACCGCTGTTAATTTATAGCGAATGTCCGCTTTACAGGCTTGGCCCATCGACGCCACATAGTGTGCGGCATCCAATCGGAGTAGCAGGATAGAGGCCGCCAGGGCCAGCTCCACAGAGGGTGGGCTATTTCAGTGCCGGGAAAGCGAGGCCAACCCATAGCGAAAAAGCCGGTTAGCCGATAGCCGTGAGTAGCGCCTACCGACCAAGCCACGCAGGCGAAAACCGGTTAATCAAAACAGGAATGCGGCAAGCGGGTGCCGCAATACGGCAAGCATTGCCGTTTAGGATTTCAAGCGATATGAGATACCGCCATGTCCCACCTTCATCTCAAAACGAGTCGTCAGCTGGTTGATCGACTCAGTGGACCCCAGAAACAGGTAACCCCCTGGATTCAGCGTGTTAGCCATCCTATCGACGATATCCCGCTTTAGTTCATTGGAGAAGTAGATGAGTACGTTGCGGCAAAAAATCACATCGAATTTCCCAAGACCGTGATAACTGCCCGCCAGGTTAAGCGAGCTGAAGCTGACACGGCGTTTGATCTCAGGCTTTACTTCAAGGCAACGCTCCTTTGCCAGGAAGAATCTCTTTTTCTGCTCCGGAGTAAGGCCTCTTTCAACAGCCAGACCGCAATAGAGGCCTGAACGCGCCTCATCCAACATCTTGCTCGAGATATCCGTAGCGGTAATCTGCACCGGCTTGGCCGAGGGTTTAAGGCCTTGATACTCTTCTGCGATCATACTGATGTTGTAAGGCTCCTGACCGCTCGAACAGGCGGCCGACCATATACGAATCGAGCCCCCTCGTTTCAGGTTCAGGTCGGGCAGGATGGTCTCTTTCAAGAGGATATAGTGGCCGATATCCCTAAACCAGAAGGTTTCATTGGTGGTCATGGCATCGATCACCTTCACCTTCAGGCGTGAATGGGCAGGTGACCGAATCAAATCAAGCAAGGCGCCCAGGGAATCGACCTGCGCCTCCTTTATAATATTATTCAGTCGGCTGGCGACCAGATACTCCTTCCCACTACCCAGCAATATTCCACATGCCTGCTGCAGAAATGACTTGAACGCCTCATAATCCGCCGGCGATATCGTGGCTGACCGATGGTACATTTTTATTAAATGTTCTTATTAAATTATCAGATATAGTGTTAAACCAAGCTTTTGAGACGCTCGGTCACCCGGCCGACCAGTTCATCCGGCATGAATTTAGCGAGAAAATGGTCGGCACCCACTTTTCGCACCATGGTTTCATTGAATACCCCGCTCAAAGAAGAGTGCAGAATGACATACAGATCAGACAGTTTAGGATTTTCCCGTATCGCCGTCACAAGAGAGTAGCCATCCATTTTCGGCATTTCAATATCGGAGATCACCATTGCCAACCAGTCATTCAGGTCTCCCACTTCAGACCACTCCAGCAACAAATTCAGCGCCTCGCTGCCATCTTTCGCCTGCACGACCTCTATGCCCATTTCATTCAAAACTTTTTTGATCTGATTGCGCGCCACCATCGAATCATCAACAACCAGTATCTTTAACTTACTCAAGTCGGCCCCTGTCTCCTCCACTGGTTGCTTCAATTCCTCATCGATACCCAAAACTTCACTGAGAATTTTCTCCACATCAATGATCTCAACCAACTGATCATCGATATTCGTTACCGCGGTCATGTAGCTGCTGCGTCCCAGGCCCTTCGGAGGCGGTAGGATATCCTCCCAGTGAGTATTGACGATGCGCTCGACGCTAGCCACGAGAAAGGCGAGTTGTCGACGGTTATATTCGGTGATGATGATGAAATAGTCCGTCACATTGTCCATCCTGGGACCGCCTATGGCATTACTCAGATCCATCACAGGTATATTATTGCCCCTGAGTGAGGCCACACCGCGAATGACCGGATTAGAACCGGGCAGTTCCGTCAGCTTCGGGCACTGCACGACTTCTTTCACCTTGAACACATTGATGCCAAAGATCTGACGCCCCTGCAGGTGAAAGAGCAGCAATTCCAGTCGGTTCTGTCCGGCTAGTTTGGTTCGTTGATCGACACTGTCCAAGACGCCAGCCATGGTATAAAACCCCACACATTGAGAAACCCATCATAATGAGTATGGCGGCTTGAACAGAGCGACCTTTAGTATTGTCCAGTCAACCTAAGTCTTTATGTGGCTGGAGAAATTAAATCCCATCCACAGCAAATCGCAGACACCTCCCGGGCCATAATCCGCAGTGAAAAAGCCAACTAACCACCTGATTTAATTTGCTTGGCGTCATCCAGGCGATATTCGACCAAGGCACATCCCCCACCTGTTAAATTCACGGCATGGCGATTGCATGTATTTAAACAGTCAATCGAGAGACTATTATCATGATGCATGGAAATGTGACATTTAAGGCGGTTTTGGGGCTTCTCCTGTGTTCGGCAGCTGCGATCAGTCATGGGGAGAGTGGGCGCCATCAATCCCATCACTCAATCGTTGCCGCGGTCAAGGACTATCTGCTGCAGACAGTCGCAAATCAGAACAAAGATGCAAAAATAGTCATCACACCGCTGGACCATCGCCTTAAATTGCGGCAGTGCGATACCCCATTGAAGACATTCAGTCCGCCCGGTGGCAGCAAAATGGGGCGTACCTCGGTAGGTGTACGGTGTGAAAGCCCGGCGCCCTGGTCACTCTACGTCTCCGCCAAGGTCGGTCTTGAACTGCCGGTGGTAATCGCGAAACGGGACCTTGCAAGGGGCCAGGCCATCACAACAGCCGACGTGAAACTGGAAATCTCGGATACTACACATTTATTGAGGGGTTATTATGAGTCGGTCGACCAGGTTTTGGGCCGAACATTGAAGCGCGCACTCCGCAGGGACAAGGTCGTTACACCTACCTCACTGGTAGTCCAAAAGACCGTAAGCAGAGGCGAGCAGGTCACCATTCTGGCAGCCGCAGGCGGCATCGAAGTGCGCATGCAGGGTAAGGCAATGAAAAACGGCAATCCGGGCGACCTGATACCCGTAGTCAACGTAAAATCAAAGAAAAAGCTGCAGGCAAGAGTGATTTCGGAAGGATTGGTGAAGGTAAACTGACTGCTGATCAGGGTTGCATATCAGGGAACCTAAATCGTCAGACAGGGGCTTAGCAACTCGGGCCTGTCAACACTAAAGTAACAGTGCCGGATGTCGATATTCTAAAGTAGGTAACAAAGGTAACAGAGGATGAGTCATGGCCGTTGAAATCAATAGTCTCTCTAGCAGTAATCTGAAGGGTACGGGAGACAGCGGTCTGGTGACACGGTCCGGTTTGCCGGGCGGCAAACGTTCTGCAACATCGACAACCTCCACCCGCAAAGACCGTTTTGACATGACCGGCTCCGCCGGTAAGCTATTGGAATTGGAGGCACGGATTGCACAGATGCCTATCGTCGATGCGCAAAAGGTCGAGGCAGTTCAGAAAGCGCTTGCCACCGGCAGTTTCACCATCGATCCGCAAACCGCAGCCGATAAGATGCTGGCGATGGAACTGACACTACCCTGACTGCCATGAACAATCCATCAGAAGCCTGCAGTGCCTTCATCGAAATTCTGCATAACGAAATCGAGCAGTCACAACGACTGCTTGATTTGCTGCGCACAGAATACACCTTACTGCAAAAGGGATCGCCTCAAGCCTTGCAGGGGTTAATTACAGAGAAAAGAGAGCAGCTGAAGCAGGTCGAGGCCGCTGTAGCGACCCATAACCGGTTCCTGGAGCAACAGGGATACGGTACTGATAGGCAAGGAACTGAGACCTATATCCAGCAATGCAGTAACCTTGAATCAACATCCGAGACCTGGCATCGATTAATCACCCTGCTGGAAGCATGTCATAAACAGAACGAAACCAATGGTGGTGCGGTTCAACTCAATCAACGTCATGTCTCGCAAACGCTGGATATCCTCAAGGGCATCAGTCAGCGGGATAAAACCTACGGCCCCTCAGGCGAATCGAAACCCAACTCCACCTCGAAATCATTGGGAAAGGCATGAGCCTGCCTCAAGCCATCATCGGAAGCCAACATTTAGGGCCTGTTAACACTCATCCAATCGTCCCTAATACCATCCAGGCAATCAGCAGCGTTTCCTTAACTTCGGCATATTTCCGGATACCCTAGCTGTAAACGTTCAAGATCCTGCGGTCGATCCAGATCCCAGAGTTGCGGCAACTCACGCCAATGCCATCCCAGACCAGCGAGGGCCGCCCTGGTCGATGCCGCCACATCCCCACCTCCCCAATGGTGTCCCTGGAAAAGATCCTTATGATAGTTATTCAGACCCAGCAGGACGTAACCTCCATCCTCTGCAGGTCCCAACACTGCATCTTCGCCATTGTCCAACCAGAGAAAAGTCTGGTGTATATGGCGAGCAGTCAAGGCAGGGCAGTCAACACCGAGAAGAGCCACATGGCGATGGCGGGTAAGAGCTGTTTTTGCCGCAAATCCCATGCGTGCACCCAAGTCATCACCCTGTTGCAGATAGATCGGCAGGTCATACTCAGCCTCGAGTTGCCGCCATAGGGGATGATCCCTCCCCGACGTTACCCAGAGTTCTGTCGCAAACGGAGTTTGATTGCAAGTCCAGTCGACCAACCGTGCCAAGAGCCGGGTATAGAGCCGGGTTGCCTCATCCTCGCCAAGTGCAGGTATCAGACGTGTTTTCACTGAACCAGGATATGGCGCCTTGGCGAAAATCAGAATTGCACATTGATCCATGGTTCGTTCAACCCGGAACCAGGGTATAGAGCCTGGCAAGATGCTTTGGCTTGACACCTAGCCAATAGGCAAAGCGCAGCATCCACATCAAGAGCATGGTGCGTACAATTCCCTTGGATTCCCAGCGGCGGCTGGACGTTACAAGGGGGCCATGCAAGCAGACCGGGAGGGCAAGACGCTTCAAGCGTCGGCTGATCTCTATATCCTCCATCAGCGGTTGCAGGGGAAATCCCCCAACCTGTTCAAACAGACGACGGTGAACAAAGATACCCTGGTCCCCGGTTGCAATGCCACTGATACGGGAGCGCCAATTCATCATCCGTTCAATGACCCGAAACAGGGAATGAGAACCGCTCAACCTGATATCAAAGCGTCCCCACGATGGCTTGGAACCGACCGCCGCCAGGATCTCACAATCCATACCATCGCTTATCCGACTATCGGCATGCAGAAACCAATAGACATCTCCGGATGCATGCAAGGCGCCACTATTCATCTGCCGCGCCCGTCCCGGTGAGGCATGCAGCAGTCTATCCACATAGGATTCCATATTGCCAATCAAACCCTGATCGCTGCTGCCACCGTCAACCAGAATCAACTCATGACCAGCTGAGCGCATTGCCTGCAGATCGAATAGGCAGCGCTGCAACCCCTGCCCCTCGTTCAGGCAGGGGATTATGATGCTTAGCATCCGAGTATCGCTGTCTGGACGATTACTCATTCAAGGCACCACCACAACTACTGCCTTGACCCGCGGTACAGCCATAACAATGTTCAGCAACCTGGATCTGCAGCTCTTCGAGTTCACAATCGAACAGGTCTCTGAGTCGAGGTCGCATACTGCGATCTGTTTTGAGATGTATCTTCAACATCTGATTAAAATCACAGTCGTAAAGAAAACCGCGCCAATCAACGCTCAGTAGCGAACGGCACATGACATATTCGAGATTGCCAGGCTGATAGGCATCCCGCAACAACTGCAGATAGCTGTTGAATTCACCTTTGGACTTCAGATAGCTGCCAAAACGCTGGATCGGCATATTGGTAATCGTCATCAGTTGATTGAAATGGATGCCATATCGCTCAAGCAACTGCTTTCTGTATTCTGCTTCGAGTGGAGCCTGAGGTGGAGGCAGACAGGGCCCGAGCGGGTTGTATACGAGGTTGAGCTGTAAGCCACTCTCAGGCATGCCGTAACCCAGACGATTAAGCTTGAGCAATGCATCGATACTTCCGGCATAACTTCCCTTGCCACGCTGCTGGTCTACATTCTCCTCCAGATAGCAAGGCAGTGAAGCGACGATTTCGACCTGATGCCGGGCCAGAAAATCGGCCAGGTCCTCCTGCCCTTTTTCCAGCAAGATAACCAGATTACAACGATCGATCACCTGCACGCCCAATTCTCTGGCCTGTTTCACCAGGTAGCGAAAGTTTTCATTCAGCTCCGGTGCGCCACCCGTAAGGTCAAGCCGCTGCAGCTGTTTTCGTTGCAGGAAAGTCAGTACATCCTCGACGGTACGCCTGTCCATCTCCTCCTTCCTTTTAGGGCCAGCATTCACGTGACAATGGACGCAGGAGAGATTGCAGCGAAATCCAAGATTGACCTGGAGTGTTTCCAGCTTTCCCCGACTGATGGAGGGGAATGTACTGGGCTGTAATAGATGGGTAGTTTCAAGCATGGTTGTTCCCGATTTTTTACACTAGGCACCGTCCGAATCATACGTATCAAATGCCGTTACAGATTCGTTATGTGATGCAGCACACAAACCACATCAGTCGAGGGGTGAACAAGCAGATCATAACATATTGTTTTATCTAGTTTTAACCAGATTACACCATGATCACACAGGAGATCACCTGAACCATTTCACCCGCTTGGGCTCAAATTTTGTAACGCATTAATTAGTTTCTGCTAATTAACTTATATAGCGTCATCTTAGTTCAAGGAGTAAACAGATGTTACCCATACTATTAGGCCTGGTTATCGCCATGTTGTTCGGTCTGATGTCATTCTTTATCTACGGCCTGGATGGATTGGTCAACTATACATGGATCGATACAGTCTTCTGGACGTTGATTGCTATCGGGGCACTTATTACCCTGATCAACGAGGTTGGTCAATGCTTGGCATGTCGATTTAAACAACTGATTTCAAATCGACGATTCAACAGATACTGTAGTGATTTGGCTTGCGCACACTAAAGCACCCATTCCACAGTTTTTCCATCATCAGGCTCGGACATCAAGGAGAAACCGAAAAACCCCGAACTGGTCCAATAGCCGTTATCACAACCATACGCAGCAGCGAAGACAAGACAACCTTTGTTGAGATGCATACCAAATGGTTACACCGAAATCGGGACTTTATGGGAAAGAACCATATATTTCTCTATCGATAGGATCACGAACCACTACCCGGGTACTTCCAATACGCCGGCAACACGAGCCTGATCACGAGCAGATGAATTGGACTGAAACATAGCAAGGACTGCAAGGTCAATGATGAAATCCATACTTAAGATTATCCAATAAGCCAGAATAGTTTTTTACATATCGATTCGGGACGGCTGAATTTTTCCAACAACAGGGCATCGCTCACTAAACCATCATGTCGATGTTGTACTAGCTTTTAAACTGAGCATTGTCTGACTTCGCTAATGCTTTTTTGCCTTGATTTGTAGTTCCGATTGCAAATCGGAATAGAGAAAACGACCGACAACGAGATTGCAGTCAAACCATCGCCATTCCTGTGGGTGCGGTTGTCGGCGAGCCACAACTAATTTTGGACAAAAAGTGTGGTTATCTTTTATACTCGGGTTGTGGGGTAGGGGTTGCGCAGTTGGATTGATTCGCTACGGCGGTCTTAAGTTGAAAATGTTCATCTTCATTCCGAACGGTATTGCGTCAGAAGTGTGGCAACGCGAGGGGTGGAATCAAATACTGCGCTGAAAATACGAGTCTTCGAAGTCTCGATCCAAGGGAGGAGATTAATGAATATTCGTGAGTGGCACGTGTTACGTGCGTCAGCCGAAAGTATTTATTGCGTCATCTGTAAAAAAAGACCAGTTGCCGTTGACCAAACCCACACTTACTCGCAAAGAAACCGGTGGCACCGACTGTTTGCATTCGCAACGAGTCTGTTGTTGCTGATCCCATTTACCGCACAAGCACTCATTCTCGACATCACACCGACAAGCACGACAGTCAACGAAGGGGACGGCATCATCCCCGGCGCTGTACGCCTTACCAGGGAATCCAATGATCCAGCGGGTGGCTGTATAGTCGCCGGTTTCATCAGCCTTGGTGGCACCGCAACTTTTAACGCCGACTACAACTTAGCCGGCAGCGCGCTTGATTTTGAAGTCGATTTACCCGCCGGCGCACCATCCGCAGAGGATCCAGGAGGGGTTGTCATACTCGATGATGCCGTGTCCGAACAGGATGAGACAATCATCATCACGATCAGTAACGCGGCGATCACCACGTTCGGTTGTCCTGCCGGAATGGTGATCAATAATGCTGCAAATACGATTATTACCATCCAGGACAACGATACAACCGCCTTGCAAGCGGTCGATGATACCGCGAGCACTTCCGCAAACACATCGGTGACGATAAATGTCCTGGCAAACGACACAGGGACCGGATTAAGCGTCAGTTCGTTGGGGACTGCTTCCAATGGATCGGTAGTGGACAATGGTAATGGAACGTTAACCTACACACCGAACGTTGACTTCGTCGGTGTTGACAGTTTCACCTACACGATTACGGATGGACAGTCCACTCTGGGTACAGCCACGGTAACCATCGACGTAACTGCAACAGCACCCATAACCAACGCGACAGATGATACTGCCTTCACGGTTACGGATCTGGCTGTGAGCATTAATGTGCTCGCCAACGATACAGGATCAGGGATAAGCATCTATTCCGTCGGAACTCCATCCAATGGCACGGCGGTAAACAATAGCAACGGAACGATCACATATATGCCCAACAGTGGCTTCGAGGGCGTAGATTCATTCAGCTACACAATCATCGACACCTCGGATGTTACGGCCAGCGCTACTGTAACGGTAAGCGTCGGAGCTACTAACTTGAGCGACCTTCCAACGCTCAACAATAACCAGCAGGCGGTCGCCGATAGCCTGGATGCGCTCTGCTCAACCGCACAAAGTGGAGAGCTTCAGGCTAAATGTGACGCCATCGCTTCATTGCCCGCAGACCAGCAGCTGCAAGTGCTTGATGAGATTGTCCCCAATGATCTGGCTGCGCAAGGAAGTGTTTCCGTTGAGATCGCAACAACCCAGATTACGAACATTCGTACACGTTTGGCCGCTCTGCGCAAAGGTGCGGCCGGACTGGCGATGAATGGCTTCCATCTTTCAATCGAAGGTCAGTCGATTCCGATCGGCACGCTCACCGATGCCGTGATCAACGAGCCGCGAGGCGGTGGCGCAAGCGCCGATGGAAATCCACGTTTTGGGATGTTCGTTAACGGTCGAATCAATTTCGGTGATAAAGACGCCTCCGCAAACGAGTCTGGCTTCGATTTCGACACCCGGGGGATCACCGTGGGAGCCGATTATCGGCTCAACGATCGACTGATCTTGGGCGGCGCATTGGGCGTTGCGACTACCGACTCGGAGTTCGACAATTCTGGTGGCAAGCTCGACAATAGAAGTAAGTATCCCCCGGCAAAGCCGGGGGCTTTAGTTGTGAACCGCTCGAAGCGGTCTGTAAAACGGAGCCTATTGGCTCCTTGAGCCCCTCAAAGGGGCTGTTACATCAACTGTAATTGATCAATCCTGCGGTCTTCCGCTTCCTGGTGCCGTATATACTCCCGAATCACCTGCTCATCCCTGCCTACCGTCGAAGTAAAATATCCCCTGGCCCAGAAATGATGGCCAACATAGTTCCTTTTACGACCCAGGTAGGTACGGGCTATGTGGATCGCACTTTTCCCTTTGATAAACCCAACTACCTGCGATACCGCATATTTTGGTGGTATCGATATCATCATATGTACATGATCAGCCATGACATGCCCTTCCTCTATCAAACTCTCTTTCTGCCTTGCCAACCGATGGAATACCTCTCCAAGCTCCTGCCTGATCTGCCCAAAAAGCGTCTTCCTCCGGTACTTCGGGATAAACACAATATGGTACTTACACTCCCATCTCGTGTGGCTTAAACTTTCTACTTGTCTCATGGTTTCTCCTTAGCGTGTTGCTTGGCGGCTCACGCTTTGGGGTTACTATGAGACTCCTGTTTCTGTCAAACTGTTGATGCCTCCCCAGCAGAGCTGGGGGGTCTCCATTTTTGTCTAGGAGCGTATCGTTCTATGGCAACTACTATCCATCGGAGCATACCTACATCGACTGGATCGCGACGGCCGGCCGGCATGACTTTGAGACTGAAAGAAACCTGTCGACATTGTCCACTCTGACCGAGGGTGATACCGAAGGAGATGAGATCGCGATTAGCCTAAGTGGTGGCGTGAACTTTAACCGAGGCTCCCTGCTGTTGAACGCCTACGGGCGACTCGAGCATATCGAGGTCGACATCGACAGCTATCAGGAAACGGGCGGCGGCGGCCTGGCCTTGCAGTACGAAGATCAGACAGTGGAGTCGCTTACCACTGCGCTGGGTGCTCGTCTTTCCAATGTGTACAGCATGACATGGGGGGTATTGACGCCCAGTGTTTATCTGGAGTGGGAGCACGAGTTCGAGGACGATGAGCGGTTAATCACTGCGGCATTCGTGGAAGATTTGACGACAGCCTTCTCGGTTATGACAGATAGTACGGATGAAAACTACCTCAACTACGGATTTGGACTGGCGGCCACGCTGCCACGCGGCAAGTCATTCTTCTTCAACTACGAATCCGTGGCAGGACAGGATGGGATAGACAACACGACGATCGACCTGGGTCTACGAATTGAATTCTAGCAAACAATCCTGGGTTGGCTGAATGTCATACTCCCGGTGTGATGCTCACAGTGGTGAGTGAAAACTCGTTGTGTGGATTGCTCGGCAATAGCGAAACGCTATGAATCTCAACTTATCCTCACCCCTTGACTTAATCCACCGCTATGAGGAGTAGAGCGGAGGCGCCAAGATGCTTATAAAAAAGACTCACATCTGGAGCAATCATCCGCAAGCTTTGGCGGGTTGGGGTATTGGGCGACAAAACGTCACTCCGTGAATCCGGTTGTTTTTTATATTAAGCACTGCTGCCATGTATCCACGCCCATTGTCACCTCCCGGAATATAAGCACATACACACAACAAGCCTCTGGTATGAGTTGTCGATTGCCTCCACCTGTATCGATGATGCAATGACTGTAACTATACAAGAGGTGGGAATGGCTAATAAATCACACCCATAAATATGCCTGGTTTCATGGACAACAATGGGATGTTTGTGGCGCCTTCTACAGCAGGCGAAGCGCTGTGTATCCGACTTGCCCGAAAACCTGTGTCACGGTAAACTATTGTTTAATTTAGAGAAATAATACTTGCCCTCGTAGCTCAGCAGGATAGAGCAATCGCCTCCTAAGCGATAGGTCACAGGTTCGACTCCTGTCGAGGGCGCCACTCAGATGATTTGAGTAGACAGATGCCGAATCGCTCAATTCCGCCTTACCATAACCTGCAACAGCTGTTGCTGGTATTCCTGCTGATTGGTCTTAGTCTCGATAGCAGGTGTCATGCAGCCATGCTGGAGGGTCAGGTCGTCGGAATACTTAGCGGCGACCGCATCACGCTCAGGCCGGCGGATGGTAATTACAGAGAAATCAAACTCTCCGGTATCCGCATACCTACCCGCGACCAAAACATGAAAAAGATAGCGCAACGCCACCTCAATATGTTGCTCGCGGGCCGCTTTGTCAGTGTCGAATACAATACCCTTTCCGCCAGGGGTGTTATACTCGGAACTGTCCTCCATGGGGGATCGGATATGGCCTTACGGATGTTATCCGATGGCTTGGCCGTGACGACAAACCATCCACGGCTGCAACCTTCAAGATTGAGGCGTTACGAACAGGCCGAGGCCACCGCCCGCGCCCGCGGACTCGGTTTTTGGCAGAAATTGAGATGAGAAATTGCGAGGTGGTCTAATGGGGAAAAAAAGCGATCAAAAGAAAAGCAAGAAGGATAAAGACAAGAAAAAGTTAACCACACAGACGAAAAAAAGCAGTAAAAAAGAGAAAAAAGGCGCTAAAGAGAGTGCTGCGGTAAATCCACAGCTGCGGCTGGATATGATCGCCGAAGCTGCCTACTTTATCGCTGAAAAGCATGGATTCGATCCGCAGAGGGCAACGCAGGATTGGCAACAGGCTGAAGAACAGATAGATGAGATGCTCAAATCAAAATATGGTGAAGCGACAAGCTAGGGTCTATTTGCACTAATCCTTTTTCTTTTTTGTCTTTGCCTTGGACCTGGACTCTTTTTTACGAAGGCGTTTCAGGTTTTCTTCCAATGCGGCTTCCAGTGCCTTATAGACCTTGAGTTGCGCAGCCTGATACTGAGTTTCAGGCTCTCCGACCAATTCCAGGCGGGCACCGAAATAGGCCAGATCCGCTTCCAAAGAAATCGGATTCAGGTTGACCCTTAATTTGTTACTCTCTTGTGCGGACAATTGCTTACTCTTATCACCTGACTGCCATGTGCGGTGTCTTATAAGGTTAACGCGCTCAGCATAGAGCGCTGCCGTTTACCCTGTCTAGTGGAGACACATTCCAGCAGTGACACCTTTCATATAACATCTCTCCAATCCTTTTCAAACATCCCATCGGCGAATCACTGAAGGCACTAAACAATCCGAGACACCACACTATTTTAGCAGAGCAATGGCATGAATTGAGAAAGGGGTTGAATGATGTATTGAATCGGCCAATATTTTGTATAAATTTCAAACAGATTTTTTTTTAGTATCTTCTGTCAATCTATCTGTCTGTGCTAACATTTACTGATAGCTGCCCAAAAATAAATTATCCACCAACCACCACGCTCAATGGGCTTTAAAAAATGACCGACTATCTGGATTTACTCAGATCCACCTCTGCCTATTCAGGCGGAAATGCCGCCTTTGTTGAAGAGCTGTACGAAAATTATCTCAAAGACCCGCAAAGCATCCCGGACGACTGGCGAAAGGAGTTCGAGGGACTACCGAATCAAGCCCATACTGACACTGCGCATGAACCCATCCGCCAGCGTTTTCTCCATCTGGTGTATGAAAAGCGCTCTGCAACCATCACCGCAGATGAAAATCTCTCACCGGGAGCCGCAGAGCAACAGGCTTCCGTTCTACGCTATATCAATGGATTTCGCATGCGTGGCCACCAAAATGCGGAGCTTGATCCCCTCAAGCTGCGCGACCCTGTCTATGTTCCCGATCTCGACCTGGCCTACCATAAGCTGGATAAGATCGACCAAAACACCATTTACAATACCGGTTCTCTCTTCGCGCCGGAACGCCTGCCGCTGCGAGACATTATCGAGCTGGTCAAGATAAGTTACTGCGGTGGCGTCGGCACCGAATATGGACACATTACCAGTACCAAACAGAAGCGCTGGATCCAGGAACGCATCGAACAGCGGCACCTTTTCCAGCAGTTCAGCAATAAGCAAAAGATCTGGCTGTTGACCCTGCTGACCGCAGCTGAGGGGATCGAAAAATATCTGCATAACCGGTACGTCGGCCAGAAAAGGTTCTCTCTGGAGGGCGGTGAGACCCTGATCCCATTGCTGGACGATCTGATTCAACACTGTGGCAGCAATGGCATCAATGAAGTCGTCATCGGCATGGCCCATCGCGGACGGATCAATGTATTGACCAATATACTGGGTAAGCCACCTCAGGATATTTTTGATGAGTTCGAAGGCCGTGTCACTGTTGACCCGGTACGTCTCTCCGGCGATGTGAAGTATCACATGGGTTTCTCTACCGATATCGATACCGACAGTGGAATAGTGCATGTCGCACTGGGCTTCAACCCCTCACATCTGGAGATCATCAATCCTGTCATCGAAGGTTCGGTAAGGGCGCGGCAACGCCGTCGCAGCGATCATGACGGATCCAGGGTATTACCTATATTGATTCATGGTGATGCCGCATTTGCCGGCCAGGGTGTGGTGATGGAGACTCTGAACCTTTCGCAAACCCGCGGCTACACCACCGGTGGCACGGTGCATATCATCGTCAACAATCAGGTCGGGTTTACCACCAGCAATCCCATGGACACCCGTTCCACCCTCTACTGTACCGATGTCGCCAAGATGGTTCAGGCGCCAATCTTTCACGTCAATGGCGACGATCCCGAAGCGGTAGTCTACGTCACCCGCCTGGCACTCGAATTTCGTATGCGCTTTCGCAAGGACGTGGTAATCGATGTCATCTGCTATCGACGGCTTGGTCACAATGAAGCCGACGAACCCGCCGTCACACAACCGGAGATGTACAAGAAGATCCGCAATCACCCAACGATACGGACCCTTTACGCAGATAAGCTGGTGCAGGAATCAGTCATCTCACCCCAACAGGCACGAGATTTGGTGAATAATTATCGTGAATCCCTTGAACAGGGGATCGTGGTGGCAAGGCCTGTAACCTGCGCCCTTCGCCATCCCTATGCGGTAAGGTGGAATGCCTTTAAAGGTATCGAATGGGATCACCCGGTGGATACCCGGCTCAGCAGCGAGCGTTTAGATCTGCTGGCGGAACAGCTACTGCATGTTCCGGGGGGCTTTGAACTCCATCCCCGGGTTGAGAAGATTTGGACCGAAAGAAAGCGCATGGCCAGCGGGGATCAATTCGTCGATTGGGGCTTTGCTGAAAACATGGCCTATGCCTCCTTGCTCACCGAGGGTGTCCCGGTGAGACTCTCAGGCCAGGACTCAGGGCGCGGAACCTTCTTTCACCGCCACGCAGTGCTTCATAATCAGATCGACGGCGAACCTCTGATCCCTCTGCAGCATTTGACCCGGGACCAGGCTGACTTTGTGGTTATCGATTCGCTGTTATCGGAGGAGGCGGTACTCGGATTTGAGTATGGTTATGCCACAGCAGAGCCCAATTGCCTTACCATCTGGGAGGCCCAATTCGGTGACTTCGCTAACGGCGCACAGGTTGTCATCGATCAGTTCATCACATCGGGCGGTGAAAAGTGGGGCCTGTTGTGCGGACTGGTGATGTTCCTGCCCCACGGTTACGAAGGTCAGGGCGCCGAGCACTCCTCGGCCCGTCCGGAGCGCTTTCTACGCCTCTGCGCCAACCACAACATTCAGGTCTGCGTTCCAAGTTCGGCATCGCAAATATTCCATCTGTTAAGACGGCAGATGCTGCGGCCATATCGTCATCCACTCGTCGTAATGACACCCAAGAGCCTGCTCAGGCACCGCCTGGCAACATCACCCAAACAGGAACTGCTGGAAGGCGGATTCAATAATGTCATCGACGAGATTGATGATATCGATCCGAAAAAGGTCAAGCGCCTCATCATGTGCTCGGGAAAGGTCTATTATGAATTGTTGGAGACCCGCCGCTCGCGCGGCCTGGAAGATGTGGCGATTATACGCTTAGAGCAGCTATACCCCTTTCCCCAAGAAGACTTCGACAAGATCGTAACACGCTATAAGAACGCGAAAATGTTTATCTGGTGTCAGGAAGAACCGCAAAATCAAGGGGCATGGGATCAAATCAAACATCGCTTCTACCCCATTGTTTCCAAAAACAGGCAACTCTACTATGTTGGACGCTCTTCAGCGGCGGCACCCTCAGTCGGTTACCGCTCGGTACATGTCGAACAG
This sequence comes from Candidatus Thiodiazotropha sp. LNASS1, assembly GCF_964212655.1. NCBI lineage: Bacteria > Pseudomonadati > Pseudomonadota > Gammaproteobacteria > Chromatiales > Sedimenticolaceae > Candidatus Thiodiazotropha > Candidatus Thiodiazotropha sp. LNASS1. The sequence goes on from NZ_OZ156465.1 coordinate 1,972,745, forward strand.
CAGGAGACTCTGATTGACGAGGCACTCTCCGGGCGCATCAACCCTCGAATGAACTACAGGAACCAGGACCATCAATGAGCATCGAACTACGCGTTCCCCAACTTCCCGAATCGGTTTCAGACGCCACTGTGCTGAGCTGGCACAAACAGCCGGGTGAACACATCGACCAGGATGAGACACTGGTCGACCTGGAAACCGATAAAGTTGTACTTGAAGTACCGTCGCCGCAATCAGGCACCCTGACAACGATTCACTTCAAAGAGGGTGAAACCGTTCAGGCTGATGATATCTTGGGCATTCTGGAGGCCGGAGCCGGGACTCCGGCCAGACAAGAACAACCGCCTGAAACCCCACAGGCAGACAAGGAGGCACCTGCCCTCTCTCCCGCTGTCAGACGCCTGGTAAAGGAGAGTGGCATCGATCCCAGTACGATACAGGGCAGCGGTAAAAATGGGCGTATCGTCAAATCCGATGTGGAAGCGGCGATCGCTGCGCAAAAGAGCGGATCTCAAACCGAGCGCGCTGTTGCGCCGGCAACTCCATCCCCCCCACCGGCAGCCGTCGCAACAGGTCGTATTGAAGAACGGGTACCGATGACGCGTCTGCGCAAGCGTGTCGCGGAGCGTTTGGTTGAGGCACAACAGACCGCTGCAATCCTGACCACCTTCAATGAGGTTAACCTGCAAGCCATTTCCGATCTTCGGGTCAAATACAGAGATGAGTTCGAAAAACGGCACAATGTACGCTTGGGCTTCATGGCCTTTTTCGTCAAGGCAGCAGTCGAGGCGCTAAAACAGTATCCGATCATCAATGCAACCGTTGACGGTGATGATATCCTCTATCATGGCTACTTCGATATAGGTATCGCCGTCTCCTCACCGCGAGGGCTTGTGGTACCGATATTGCGGGATGCGGATCAGCTCAGCTTTGCTGCCGTAGAGCAAAGAATCAAGGATTTTGGCGCCAAGGCCCAGGATGGATCGTTGAGTTATGAAGACCTGACCGGCGGCACATTCTCCATTACCAACGGCGGTGTATTCGGCTCCATGCTCTCCACACCGATTCTCAACCCACCTCAAAGCGCGATACTCGGCATGCATTCAATCCAACAGCGCCCGGTGGCGGAAAAAGGAGAGATCGTTATCCGCCCGGTGATGTATCTGGCGCTATCCTACGACCACCGCATCATCGATGGCCGGGATGCAGTACAGTTCCTGGTGACCATCAAGCAGTTGCTGGAGGACCCCAGCCGGTTACTACTGGAAATCTGATCATGCATTAACAATAATCTTGTAAATTCACCACAACGAACAGAATAACCAGAATCGCGCTCGACCGGTCTCTTCACCGGTCGATGCTGCATCGACAGGATTGACCATGACCCTCATCCGCCAGGAAGATCTTATCCATAGCATCGCCGATGCTCTTCAGTTTATTTCCTATTATCATCCGGTCGACTTTCTCAAAGCCATGGGAGAGGCATGGGCCAAGGAAGAGAGTCCGGCCGCCAAGGATGCAATGGCGCAGATTCTGGTCAATTCACGCATGTCAGCCGAGGGAAAACGTCCGGTCTGCCAGGATACCGGCATGGTGGTAGTTTTTCTCAAGATCGGTATGCAGGTTCAATGGGACGGCGCGATGTCGGTCAGCGAGATGGTCAATGAAGGCGTACGCCACGGTTATGCCCATCCCGACAATGTACTGCGATTCTCCATGGTCACCGATCCACTCGGCCGTCGCAAGAACAGTGGAGACAACACACCGGCCATCATTCACATGGAACTGGTCCCTGGCGACAAGGTTGAAGTTAAAATCGCAGCCAAGGGCGGTGGATCAGAGAACAAATCCCGCTTCAAGGTGCTCAACCCGTCCGGCTCACTGGTCGATTGGGTTTTACAAGAGGTACCCAAGATGGGTGCCGGATGGTGCCCGCCGGGGATGCTCGGTATCGGCGTCGGAGGCTCGGCGGAAAAGGCCATGCTGCTGGCCAAGGAGTCGTTGATGGAACCTATCGATATCCATGAGTTGCAGGCACGTGGCCCGGCCAATCGCAAAGAGGAGCTGCGTTTGGAGATCTATGACAAGGTCAATGCATTGGGCATTGGCGCGCAGGGACTCGGAGGCCTGACCACGGTGCTCGACGTTAAGATCAGCGACTTTCCCACTCACGCCGCCTCATTGCCGGTGGGTATGATCCCCAATTGCGCCGCCACGCGTCATGTGGAGTTCACCCTGGACGGCAGCGGCCCCGCCCTGCTATCCCCACCTACCCGGGAAGATTGGCCTGATGTGACCTGGGAGGCCTCCCCGCAAGCACGCCGCGTCAACCTGGATGAGATCAGCAAGGAGGAGATAGCCGACTGGCAACCGGGTGAACTCATACTGCTCAACGGTAAACTTCTGACCGGGCGGGATGCCGCACATAAGCGGATCGCCGATCTCTACGCCAACAATCAGCCACTACCCGAGGGAATCGACTTCCATGGCCGCTTTATCTATTACGTGGGACCTGTCGATCCTGTACGTGATGAGGTAGTAGGCCCGGCCGGCCCCACCACCGCCACACGCATGGATAAGTTCAGCGATGTCATGTTGGATCAGGCGGGTCTGTTCGGCATGGTCGGTAAAGCGGAACGGGGTCCGGCGGCTTTGGAGGCGATAAAACGTCATAAAGCGGTCTATCTGATGGCGGTGGGCGGTGCTGCCTACCTTGTATCCAAAGCGATTCGCAGTTCACGTCTGTTGGCATTTGAAGATCTCGGCATGGAGGCCATACGGGAGTTTGAAGTGGTCGATTTTCCGGTCACAGTGGCAGTTGACAGCCGTGGTACCTCTGTTCATCAGACGGGCCCCGCCGAATGGCGGAACAAGATAGGTAAGATACCAGTTGTACCGGAGTAGTTTGACATGACTTCTTATAAAGCCTTTCGTATCCATAGAGAGAATGCTCAACATTCGGCAGGGATTGAAGAACTTGAGTTACAACCCCTGGATAAGGGTGAAATCCTGATCCGTGTGCAATACTCCAGTATCAATTACAAAGATGCCCTGGCCGGGACAGGCAAGGCACAGATCATCAGACGCTATCCGCTGACCGGCGGTATCGATGCCTGCGGTGAAGTTGCCGAGAGCAGCGACAAACGTTTTAAATCTGGTGACACGGTGATTGTTACTGGTTACGAGCTCTCAACTACGGTTGATGGCGGCTATGCCGAATATCTTCGGGTGCCGGCAGACTGGGTAGTACCGTTGCCTGAGGGTCTCACCGCCTCCCAGTCGATGATCTTGGGCACCGCCGGTTTCACCGCTGCCTTGGCGCTGCACCGCATGGAGGTCAACGGCCAACGCCCGGATATGGGCCCCATATTGATCACCGGCGCCACCGGGGGGGTGGGCTGCATTGCGGTCAACATCTTCGATGGAGAGGGGTTTGATGTGCATGCCGTCACCGGCAAGGCGGATCAACAGGCCTTTCTGGAGCACCTCGGCGCGCAAGAGGTGTTGGGACGTGAGCAGGTCAGTGCCTACCACCACGCCCTGGAACGGAGCACATGGGGGGGTGCTGTGGACAACGTGGGTGGCGAAATGCTCTCCAGCATCACCCGCAAGATCAAACCCTGGGGCAACATCGCCGCAATCGGTTTGGCCGGCGGGCATGACTTGAATACCACGGTGATGCCATTCATTTTACGAGGCGTCAGCCTGATTGGAATCAACTCCGCCGGCTGCCCCTATGAGATTCGGGAAGAGATCTGGCAGCGCCTGGCCACCGACCTGCGGCCCAGGCACATGGACGACATCCTGACCCAGACAGTCTCCATAGAGCAGCTCCCGGAAATCTTTGACCAGATACTCGCGGGCAAGATTACGGGACGTACCCTGGTGTCCTTCTAGGGCCGATTCAATTGGGATAGATGGGAAGGTCCGCTTCCGAAGCGGTCATGGCAAAGTCATCCAGATAGATCCATGAATCAAAATCATCCATGGTTGTCGGTATTCTAAAGACCCGGTGGCCTCCCACATCGCCCTCAGGAATACGCCAGGAGAAGTCAGGCGTCACACCGTCGATCCACTCGGCCACCTTCACCCATGAGCCGCCAAAAGGCCTGACCCAGCCTTCGTAAGAAGCTGATGTCGACGATGTATCCATATGTATTTTCACAAGGGTCCATCGATTGGGCGTAATGTTCTCACTGACATCGGTTTGTCCCAGCTTGAACTGATTGTAGTCAGGCGCTATCAGATAGTCGGCATAGCGTAAATCGGTGGTCGTCATATAAAGTTCACGATTGTCTGTATTTGCCCAGAATGGTTCACCCGTGGTATGACCGAGGGAATATAACCATGCGAGGTTTTCTTGCGCGCATGGGTATCCGCCCCTGCAGGGATAGATAAATTTAAAGCGGCCATCATAGGCGCTGAGCTGATCATTGATATCTGCCGGATCGTCGTAATAGTTAGGGTAGATCCAGAACTGAAACCAGACATCAGCGGGCACACTGCCTTGCGGCGAGTTTTCATCACCAAACTGGAGATAGAAGTCGGTCTGGGAACCCAGCGAACCCGGACGGGCTTCGATAGCGAGTACCCGGGTTGAATCGATCCCTGGAAAACTACCGGAATAACCAGGTATTTCATCTACGGTATAGAGATAACCATTATGGCTGCCGGTAATGTTCACCGCTTTGACCTGATTCCAACCCCCTTGCGTGGTGAATGGATTGCTCTCTCCGCTGGGATCGCCGGAATAGTTTCGTTCGATCGAATATTCGAAATCATCGAAGAACGACACGGCTGTGGGCACAATGGCGCCACTATTGTCATCTGAGGCCAGGGCATGAATTGTCGTTGAAACAGAACCGGTTTGACCATCCTGGTCTGTCACTGTCAGCGTTATCACATAACTGCCTGCCGTCGTGTAGATATGTGACGTATTGGGCAACTGAGAGGCTGTGCCATCACCAAAGTCCCACTGATATCCGACGATACCGGTGTCGTCCTTGGACTCCCTGCCATCAACGCTCACCTGTAGACTGATAATGCCACTGGTAGGGTCAGCGGAAATGAAAGCGATTGGTGCTTGATTCGTAACCTGGGTGTCAGTTGAATCGCTTTGATCCCCTGATGAAGAGCCGCCACAAGCTGTCAAACCGGCGATGATTAATATAACGGCCAGATATTCGACAATGTAACAACCAACTAACTTGATAGCCATAATTCACCTGGTATCCTTCCTCCGATGGTGCCGACAAACAGAGCAGTCAAAATGCTCCGTTACCATCCATACTTTTTAACTAGCGACAATGATCGGCCTATTGACACGGTCTATCGCTAATCCGGTGGCCAACTAGATCATCTTAGCTGCTGAGTGCCTGCCTACAGCAATTATTAATCACCCACCCTGTGAGCGAAAACACTGTGGCCAACCAAGTCTGGAACAATGACATGATTGGATCCCTTAAAGTGATCTGTTAGCTCTCCGGTATATATGTGTCTCGATGCTAGAACCCCATTGTATCTACCGTATTACGGTATCGTCGTATTCTGCTGCATGTACTCCATATAGAGGAGTCAAATGGTCGTAATGTTCCCCGCAATGATATCGTCATGGATATCTTAAGTCGTTCCACAATCAGGTAGTGAAACGGTAATCCTTGGGTACGACGACCACCCCCTTGGGGGAAACGGAAAATCGGGCTGCGTCACGCGCTTGATCAAATCCAATACGCTCACCGGCAGGAATCACAACACCCTTGTCGACAATACAATTCTCCAACTGCACCCTATCGCCGACCTTGACGCCATCGAAAAGAATCGAATTATGGATCACCGCTTCATCCCCGATCAGGCACTTCGGAAACAAAATGGATCGCTGTACACTGCCACCCACGATGAGGACCCCATTGGCAACGATGGAGTTGATAAAGATCCCCTCACTGCCTGAGATGCCCGGCACGGTCCGTGCTGGCGGGTTTTGCCCATGGTGGGTACGGATCGGCCACTCAGGCTGATACAGATCCAATGACGGCACCGGGTCCAACAACTCCATGTTCGCTTCATAGTAACTGTCGATGGTGGCGACATCCCGCCAATAGCGGTCCTGGCTGACACGCCCCGTCTCACCACCGAATTGGTAGGCGTAGGCACCGCCGGCCGCAACCATTTTCGGCAGGATGTCATGGGTGAGATCATGACTGGAACCGTTCAGATCGTGATCCTCCTCAAGCGCGGAAATCAGTCCGTCAATGGAAAAGAGATAGATACCCATTGAGACCTGGGCAGTTGACTCACCACCACTATCGGCTCTTTGCCGCTCATGCAGCACCCCATAAGAATTGACTTGACCATTCCGGTCCAGGTCCAAGATTCCGGAAAGACCGGCTTCTGCAGACGGGCGCTGCATGCAAGCGACCGTTACACTGGCTTTATGTTGCCCATGAAATGCGATCATTGGCGCGTAATCCATTCGATAAATATGATCACCGGGCAGGATCAATACCCGTTCCGCACCACTGCGCTTGAGCATGTAGAGGTTCTGGTAAACGGCATCAGCAGTACCGTCATACCAACCACCACCCCTTCGCATTTGAGGCGGAACGGCGGTGATGTATTCAGCCAACTCCGGATTGAACAGCGACCATCCGTCTCTCAAATGCTTTTGCAGGGAGTGGGATTTATATTGAGTCAACACCAATATCCTGCGTAACCCGGAGTGCAGGCAATTGACCAGAGGGAAATCGATGATTCTGTATTGTCCCCCGAAGGGTACTGCTGCCTTGGTCCGTTCGAGCGTGAGTGGCTGCAGGCGAGAACCCTGACCACCTGCGAGGATCACAGTCAATGTCTTGTCTAGCATCATGTAACTCCGCTTTTATAATCCCCTGAGTGGATTCTCTATAGCAATGGATTAGCAAGAAACGATCCTATAACAGGATTCACGGCCTGGTAACCGATCCCAAGACAGGTGGGAATACTAACAAATCCAAATCAGAGGTTTTATTCGGTGCATACGCACCGCTTTCATCCATCGGCGCTATTGATAATAATGCCTATGCACTCCGATGGCGCAAGCGTAGCCCCCGCAAGCGGGAACATAAGTGACCGACCATCCAATACTGTATCGGGCAAGACTACAATGGTGTTCTGTTTTTCTCTTAAATTCAATGGCCTGAAAAAATCAGCCCTACTCTCTGCTGTGGATGCCAATAGAAACTAAAAATTGGCATTCATCAATTTCAACAACAACTTCGCCTCTCTCGCAAGCGAGATCTTCCTCAATTTGCAGTATCGGGTTATTGATGCCGGGTAGCGACGGCCGCTTGCCACAGAGCAGATACTTGAAGGGACGGCACAACATGGCGATTCTCATCCCACTCCACACGAGTCCTGGAACATCGTTGAGCCGATGACCAAATGGATGGCGGAGGGGGGTTTCAAGGATATTCCCGCATTCGATGTTGCTGTATTACCGGGGGAGCAGAAAACTGACTATCTCGCGATTGAGTACAACCCACGCTACAACGGTGCTTCCTATCCGATCCTGATTGCATCGAAACTCGGTATCAATGCATGGGAATCAAGCTAGAGTTAGAAAGGCGTCTCTGGTAGTTTTAAGCGTTATCATTAGCTGATACAGAATAACTGCAATTTGCTCATTCTGCCCTGCAGAACGAAAAAAAGTCCCGGCAGTATCCATTGGATTAGTGTGAACAGGCCCTAGAGAGAACAATGCAAGAAACCTTCTCACTGATGGTGCATGGCGGCGCGGGAGCTCTGGACAATGTCAAGGACAACAAGATGGCCTTGCGCTATCTGGAGAGCATCCGTACCGTCCTGGAACATGGCCGAGATATCCTGAATAGCGGAGGCAGCGCCCTAGAAACAGTGGAGACCTGCGCATCCCTGCTGGAGGACGATCCGGTATTCAATGCCGGGTGCGGTTCCGTACTCAATGAAAACGGCAAAGTGGAAATGGATGCCGCCATCATGGATGGTCGTGATCTCTCCGCCGGCGCTGTCGCTGCAGTAAGCAATATCGCCAACCCTATACAGCTGGCCCGCCTGGTAATGGCGGAAAGCGAGCATGTGATGCTGATCAGCGATGGCGCGATGAATTTTGCAGCCCACTGCGGCATGCGCCTGACCCCGGATCACTATTTTTTCACACCCGATCGCGTTCAGCAGCTGGAGCAGGCACAGCTGCAACATCGAATCATGCTGGACCATGATGAAAGCGATGAAATTTCCGAAGACCAGAAGTATGGCACCATTGGCGCCGTCGCTCGCGACATTGAGGGAAACCTGGCTGCGGCGACATCCACGGGGGGTGTGGTGAATAAGCGCATGGGACGGGTCGGTGACTCGCCGATTATCGGTGCAGGGGTGTTTGCCGACAATCAGACCTGTGCGGTTTCCACCACCGGTTTCGGTGAAGATTTCATGCGTACCGTCCTTGCCAAGACCGTGTCGGATGCCATGGAGCTTCTCAACTTCGACGCCAAGGGTGCGGTGGAGTATGGCATCGAGTATCTGCTACGCAAGGTCAAAGGCAGGGGGGGCATGATCGTCATCGACCATCAGGGTAACTGCGCCGCCGATTTCACAACCCAAAAGATGATCCATGGCTGGATCGAAAAATCGGGCCAGAGCTACGCGTCTTTTTAGCTGTAAACCGGACACGGGCACGCTTCCCCTGTTGTGGCTTCGCTTTCGCAAAATCTGCACTGAGGATAGGGAAGCGTAAAAAAGCGCCCCATTCCGATGTCGGATGTCAGTTCAATCCCAAATCCGTGAGTTCAGACACCCTTCAATCAGTGTCGCCGGTATTCGGAATCCAGCCAGCATTGGGGAAGTGGTTCCCCGGAAGGGAATTTCATCTGATCCTTTGCAAACCTCTCAGCATCCTGCATCTCTTCTCCCGCATGGAAACGTCCAATTATCTCAGTGTGATTTGGATTAAAAAGGTCTGTCAGACTCAGCACTTCTACCAGTTTTTCACTGTTTTTCTGCATTAGAAACATCGACTACCTCCTTTATAACCGGGGCAGTGGAGATCAACAACCCTGGCTGTTTACTGCCTCTGAAAAAGTCTTCTATTAATAATTATGGATTAGCAAGGACGATTTTCAACGCTACCGGAAGTGTGGAGTATCTGCTCCACCCATCCCCAAAAGGAGATTAAAGAAATCAACGATTGGGGTATTGGTTTTTCAAAGTTCGCGCGTGGCCAGAAATTCGATATCCGGCCAACGTTCCATGGCCAGATCGAGGTTCACCCGGGTTGGTGCCAGATAGACCAGCTGGTCATCCCCATCCAATGCCAGGTTGTCATAGGCCTTATCCCTGAATCGCTCCAGCATTTTTTCGTCCTTGCAAACAATCCAACGGGTCGTAGCCACGTTGACGGGTTCCACGATCGCCTCGACCTTATACTCGTACTTCAGTCGTGCCACAGCCACATCGAACTGCAAAATACCCACGGCACCCAGGACCAGATCATTGTTTTTCAGCGGCCTGAAGACCTGGGTGGCACCCTCTTCGCACAGCTGCAAAACACCTTTCAGCAGCGCTTTCTGCTTGAGCGGATCTTTCAATACCACACGGCGAAACAGCTCCGGTGCAAAATAGGGAATTCCTCCATACTTCAACTCCTCCCCTTCCGTAAAGGTATCACCGATCTGAATAGTGCCATGATTGTGCAGGCCGATGATATCTCCCGGCCAGGCCTCATCCACATGGCGACGCTCATCGGCCTGGAAGGTGATGGCGTTGCTGATCTGCACGGTCTTACCGATCCGCACATGCCGCATCTTCATGCCTTTGCGGTAGCTGCCTGAGCAGACACGCAAAAAAGCAACACGATCCCGGTGCTGTGGATCCATATTAGCCTGAATTTTAAAGATAAAGCCGCTGAATTTAGCCTCCGATGGCTCCACCAGGCGCTGTTGCGCCGTGCGTGACAGCGGTCCAGGTGCATACTCGACAAAGGCATCCAGCAGCTCTTTGACACCAAAGTTGTTGATTGCCGATCCGAAAAACACCGGCGTCAGCTCACCCCGGGCATAGGCCTCCAGGTCGAGTTCATGGCTGGCGCCACGCACCAGCTCTATCTCCTCGCGCAGTTCCTCCGCCTGGCTGCCGATGAGGTCATCCAGCTTGGGATTGTCGATACCTTCTATGACCTCACCCACCTGGATCTTGCCACCATGGGTGGCACTGAAAAGATGGGTGGTGTCGCTGCGCAGATCATAGACTCCTTTCAGACGTTTACCCATGCCTATCGGCCATGATACGGGGGCGCACTTTATCTTCAGCACTTCCTCGATCTCATCCAGTATCTCCAGCGGGTCGCGTCCCTCGCGATCGAGTTTATTGACAAAGGTGAGAATCGGCGTGTCGCGCAAACGGCACACATCCATCAGTTTGATCGTTCGCTCCTCGACACCCTTCGCCACATCGATGACCATCAATGCCGAATCCACTGCCGTCAAGGTCCGGTAGGTATCTTCTGAAAAATCCTCATGACCGGGGGTATCGAGCAGATTGACGATCTCATCCCGGTAGGGAAACTGCATCACCGAGGAGGTGACGGAGATCCCACGCTCCTTCTCCATCTCCATCCAGTCGGAGGTGGCATGGCGCGCCGCTTTGCGTCCCTTGACCGTGCCGGCCATCTGGATCGCCCCGCCATAGAGGAGTAGTTTTTCCGTCAATGTGGTTTTACCCGCATCCGGATGGGAGATGATGGCGAAGGTGCGTCGCCGGCTGAGTTGTTCAAGCAATTCGGACATTGAGGCCATGTTTCACTGTTAAAAGGTCGCGGATTATACCCCATTCAGGGCCACCGTAGTGACTCATCCAATCTGAGTTTCAGAAACCCATCGAGGGAAATTAATTCAGAAAGCGCAGTTATTGCGGGGCAGGGTGAAACCGTTTGTCGGATTGTTGCTTATAATTGTGGCAGGTGGAACGATTTGGTAACGCCATGACTATCTCCCTCGGCATGCTGTCCGGCCTCGGCAATACCGCATCTGCGGTAGAGCGGACTGTACCCGGAGCCCAGGCCACCAGCCCCGATAAATATACATCAGGCGGTGCCTCTGCAGACTCAGCCGCCACCCCTGCCACCCGTGACAGCACCACACAACGACCGGTCCGCGAGAGCGGGGAGAATAGCCGGCTGACTCAGGAGGAACAGGCGGAAGTCAGGGAACTGCAGAAGAGAGACCGGGAGGTTCGGGCCCATGAGGCCGCTCACCGGGCTGCAGCGGGCGGCCTGGCTAGCGGTGGCAGCTATACATACAAGAGAGGTCCCGACGGACGTAGCTATGCGGTCGGAGGAGAGGTTTCGATCCGCATACCATCGACCGACGACCCCAGAGAACGGGCCAGGCAGGCGGAAACGGTCCGCAGGGCCGCACTGGCACCGGCCGACCCGTCACCGCAGGATCGTCAGGTCGCAGCACAGGCCTCGGCGATGGCCGCCCAGGCACGAAGTGAAATCCAGGCCGAACAGCGTCAGCAGCTGGCGGAAAACAGAGAAAAGGCCACACAACGTGACGGCGACGGGGGTGTAGCAAGCACTCAAAATACGTTTTTGGGGCAACGGGCCATTGCCTCCTTTCAATCCGTTGGCAGCGTCGCCAACCTGCACAGCAATCCCTCCACTATCGACGAGATGATATAAAAGGCATATATCAAGGTGTCTTCATCTTGCGTTCCTTGCCTGACGCTACAACTCCAGTGACATCATCAATGCATCCTCGCGGGACTGGTTACGGTCGGGATAATAATCGCGCCGCTGTCCTATCTCGACAAAGCCCAATTTCTTATACAGCCCAATTGCAGGTTTATTACCAACCCTGACTTCCAGATAAACCGTCTCGGCTCCGTGCTGGCGGGCAATTTTCAATAAGCGCCTGATTAACTTTATTGCCAATCCCTTACCTTGCCATTTGGGATCGATACAGATATTGAGGATGTGCGACTCATCGATGACCACCGACATCACGCCATAGCCGATCACCTGCTGATCGAGATTCACTACCCAGCAGCAATAGCCGACACGCAGACAGTCCTGAAAAATCCCCAGGGTCCAGGGGTGAGGATAGACCGCCTCCTCGATCGCCATGACCTGTGGAAGATCCTCCACTTGCATGGGGCGGAGACCGAGCAGAGGATCCTGTAACTGGGCACTCACACTCGATCCCCCCGCAATATGGAAAGCGCCAGCTGCAGATCCTGCCAGGCCTTGCCTTTCTGTTCGGGGGAACGCAAAAGATAGGCCGGGTGGTATGTCACAACCAACGGAACGCCATGATTTCCGAAGCTGTGAATCCGCCCCCGCAGTTTACCCACGGCAATATCGGTTTTGAGTAGATTCTGTGCTGAAATGCGACCCACCGCGAGAATCACTTTCGGCTTTATCAATTCAATCTGTCTCTTCAGGTAGGGCTCACAGCTCAGGGCTTCCTCCGGCTTTGGATCCCGATTGTTGGGCGGTCTGCATTTTACGATGTTGGCAATAAAGACAGCCTCTCGTTTGTAGCCCATGGCCAGCAACATCCCATTCAGAAGCTGACCGGCTCGACCGACGAAGGGTTCGCCCTGCCTGTCCTCGTCGGCACCCGGGGCCTCACCGATCACAAGCAGCTCCGCCAGGGGATTACCGACACCGAATACGGTTTGTGTGCAACCGGCACGCAGTCCGCATGCATTGCATCGCTTTACACTTTGCTGCAATTCCTGCCAATCGATTTCCGGGTTCGCCCGCGCTTCCAAAGCAGGTGCCGTCTCATCTATCGGATCGGAATGAGCCACAGCTGTTTCTGAACCAACCGCCCAGGCATCTTCTGCGCCCTCCCGCGACTCATCCCCACGCCCGGCCTTGGCGTCAATCCGCCGCTGCCATAGAGTCAGACCCATGGCCTTCAGATAGTGAATCCGACGCGGCTCCTTCATGCTACAGGGGCGCAGAAGACGAAGTGCTGTGTGCGGCTTTTTACCACAGTAAAGCCTGCTCCGGATGGATCGATCGCAGAATTACAATTGCAAGCCACTAAACATCCCCGGTTTGCGGATGGGCCTTCTCCACCGGCTCCAGAATCTTGTTCACCGCATTGATATAGGCCTTTGCGGAAGCGATAACAATATCGGTATCGGCACCCTGCCCATTGGCGATTCTTCCACCTTTTTCCAACCGAACAGTAACCTCCCCCTGGGCATCGGTGCCGCTGGTGATGTTGTTTACGGAATAGAGCTGCAGTTCCGTGCCGCTGTTGACGATGCTTTCAATCGCCTTGAAGGCGGCATCCACGGGACCACCACCCGATGCCACACCCGGCTCCTCCTCCCCATCGATGCTCAGCGTCACCTCTGCATGGGGTGTCTCACCGGTTTCGGAGCAGACCTTGAGGGCGATCAGCTTGACCCTTTCGTTGAATGACTCGGTCTTGGTATCTGTCACCAAGGCCTGCAGATCCTCGTCGAATATCTCATGCTTTTTATCCGCCAGATCCTTGAAGCGCGAAAAGGCCGCGTTCAGCTCCTCCTCCGACTCAAAACTTATTCCCAGACTCTCCAGGCGTGTGCGAAAGGCGTTGCGTCCGGAGTGCTTACCCAAGACCATGCGGTTCTGGCTCCAACCCACATCCTCCGCACGCATGATTTCGTAGGTCTCCCGCGACTTCAGCACCCCATCCTGATGTATGCCGGATTCATGGGCAAAGGCGTTGGCGCCGACGATCGCCTTGTTGGGCTGCACCGGAAAACCGGTGATATTGGAAACCAGCTTTGAACAGGCGACGATCTGGGTGCTATCTAGCCTGGTCTGGCAGGAAAATGTGTCTGGCCGGGTTCGCACAGCCATCACAACCTCTTCCAGGGAGGCGTTGCCAGCCCTTTCACCGAGACCGTTGATCGTGCACTCAACCTGTCGCGCCCCATTGCTGACAGCCGACAGCGAGTTCGCCACGGCCAAACCCAGATCGTTATGACAATGGACTGAAAAGATCGCCTTGTCGGCATTCGGGATCCGCTCACGCATCCGGCGGATCAGGTCGCCAAACTGGTGCGGCATGGCATAGCCCACCGTATCGGGTACATTCAGGGTAGAGGCGCCCGCATCGATAACCGCCTCGAAGATACGGCATAGAAAATCGATTTCGGAACGACCGGCATCCTCGGCGGAGAACTCCACATTATCAGTGTATCTTCTGGCCCGTTTGACCGCATGCACCGCCTGTTCGACGACCTGGTCCGGGGTCATGCGCAGCTTGTGCTGCATATGAATGGGCGAGGTCGCGATGAAGGTGTGTATACGGGCTGAATTGGCCGCTTTCAATGCCTCACCGGCACGATCGATGTCCTTGTCGAGGGCACGGGCCAAACCACACACTGTCGAGTCCTTTACCACGTTGGCCACCGCAGAGACAGCCTCGAAATCACCCTGGCTTGCGATCGGGAAACCCGCTTCTATGACGTCGACACGCAGTTTTTCCAAGGCCTTGCCAATGCGGACCTTTTCGTCCTTTGTCATGGACGCACCGGGACTTTGTTCACCGTCGCGCAAAGTCGTGTCGAAAATGATCAATTGATCAGCTTGGCTCATACTCCACTCCAGCAGGATTCAGCGCGGCAGCGATTGGCTACCCGCCAAACGGCTTTTCTTAAGATAACAATCGAATATAACCCACGCCCTACGGAATGCCAATCATCGATAATCCGAAACCCTCGAAGGGTAATGATTGCGCGCAGGCCGCTTGCATGTAGACAAGATAGACACAACAAATATCCAAGCTGACCGGATACCTGGCCAACGACTCAGAAACGAGCAGCTCGTGTAGTGTCTTGGATTAGTGTTAACAGGCCCTAGCCGATAGCACTCAGGGTTCATCACCCCTGCGTTCGCTGGTGATTCGTTGCTCGCGGTGCTTACGCAACTGGACCAGGGTCAGGACAGGCCCTGAGATCGCATAGGCAAGAAACAGAAGAAACAGCACCGTGGGTGGATGGGTCTGCACGATAGCCAGCACGATCACAACCACCACCAGGGCGATAAACGGTACCTTGCCCTGGAAGTCGATCTCCTTGAAACTGTGATAACGAAAATTACTCACCATCAGTAACCCGGTGAGGGTTGTTATGATCGCGGCCGGCCAGCCCAGCGTATTACCGTCCATACCATAATCGACACCCAGCCAGACCCCCCCGGCCATGATGGCTGCTGCGGACGGACTCGGCAATCCTTGAAAATATTTTTTATCCGTATTGGTCAGCTGGGTATTGAACCGGGCCAGTCGCAAGGCAGCGGTGGCGGTATAGATAAAGGCCGCCAACCAGCCCAGTTTACCCAGATCACTCAATGCCCAGATGTAGACAACCAGGGCCGGAGCCAGTCCAAACGAAACCATATCCGACAGACTGTCATACTCTGCACCGAAGGCGCTCTGGGTCTTGGTCATCCGCGCCACACGCCCGTCCAGGCCATCCATCAGCATGGCAACGAAGATAGCGACGGATGCGATCTCATATTTACCGTTGACGGCCGCCAGGATGGCATAGAAGCCTGCAAACAGGGCAGCGGTCGTGAACAGGTTCGGTAACAGATAGATCCCTCGACTTCTTTTCTTCTGCTTGATCTCTTCAGGCTCCATAGTTCCGACCAGATTAACTGATAATTTAAAGGATTATAACAAGGCTGATCATCAAAAGCGCCACACTGAATGATTCCTTTATACCCACAATATTCAACTGCTGAGCTGGTTAAGTCAGCAGCGTAAAGCAGGGGCCCACTTACGCACCACCTGATGTCATGATGCTTTGTTGAAATAATATTTGCGTTTATTCGCTTTCATTTGCGGACTTATCACTATTTGCGTCGATTTGCGGCTTGCTTTTTTCAACACCCTTCATCTCAAAGGCGACCCGATCCCTTCACATCGAGATAGGTGTTTACCAGAGTGACCGGCAGTTGCTGAGGCCGACAGTCCATTATCAGGGCGCCCCGGTGAGCGAGTCTCTCATGGCCCTGTTTCCGCTGCCCGAGATAGTCCATCACGGCTTGAAAGCGTAGCGCTCCCTGCAGGTTGACAACCGGCGTCTGAACCACAGTATCCAGCGACGCCTCATGTAAATCCGCGATTACAACCAGATGTCTGCGCACCAGTAGGGATACCGCCTTCAGCAAATCGTCTCGTTCCTCGTTTCGGCTGTTTGTCAAGATGACCACAAGGGCCCGTCGCCGCTGCAACGACGTCAGCTTATGCGCAGCGCCGAGATAGTCAGAGGCCTGCAGGGTGGATTCGATATCATAGGTTCGATCCAGCAGACGACGCACCACGTCCCCGCCTTTCATCGGCGGTTGCCACCGCTCATCCCCGCCAAAGCTGAGAAACCCGACGGCGTCTCCCTGACGGTCTGCGACATAGCAGAGCAACAGCATTGCATTCAATGCCTGGTCGAGATGTGCGCCTGCGCCATCTTCATGGCGCATATGTCTGCCGCAATCAAGCATGAACACCAGCTGTTGGTCACGTTCATCCTGATACTCCTTGGAGATCAGGCGGCGATAACGGGAACTCGCCTTCCAGTCGATCTGCCGCAATGAATCCCCCGTTCTGTACTCCCTCAGCTGGTGGAAATCACTCCCCTCGCCACGACGTTGCCGCCTGCGGACACCCATTTGACTGAGATGATTGTCGGTAGCCAATAAGGCGTAGCGGGCTATTTCACGAAAATTCGGGAATACGCGTACTTGGGTGAGGTGATCGACGAAGCGTTTCTGTCGCCACAATCCCAAGGGGGAGCGAATCACCAGATCGGCACCGCTGAATCGCCCCTCACCCCGACGTTTAGCCAATACGCGATAAAACAGATTGAGCTGGCGATGCGCGGGGACAACAAGGGACTGGGGCTGCTGTTCCACTTCGAATCCTTGCGGATAGTGATCGTGAACCACAACATCGAGCGCAATATCCGACCGGTTGCGCAGATCCAGCTCCACGCCGGTCCAGACACCAACGGGTATGCTGGTACGGACCTTACGCAGCAACTCAGGCGACGGTAACCGGCGTAATCGCAGCAGATCAAGCAGGGCAAGCAACAACAGCAGCGGCGTGAGCAGTTTCCAAGATAGCCCCCAAAAGGGAAACCAAACCGCCAGCAGTGCCGGCAGTATCAACAGGGCTGTGGCTATTGTCAGGCGGGTTGTGGGGATCACTGGCGTGGTGCGGGTATATTTGCCAACAGATCGTTCAGTACATCGTCCGGCTGATAACCTTCGATCTCCAGATCGGTCGCGAGTCGAATACGATGTCGCAGAACCGGCAGCGCCGCCACCTTGATATCGTCAGGTGTAACATAGTCACGCTGGGATAAAAACGCCTCAGCCCTGGCTACCCGCAGCAGCGCTATACTCCCGCGAGGCCCGGGACCCGCCTCGATCCCGTTCCAGTCGCGTGCCGCCCTGACCAGGCGTACCGCGTAATCGATGATCTGCTCATCCATCTCCAGTTTCGCGATATATGATTGCAATCGCGGGATCTCGTCCGCATTCAACTGGGGACGAATGGCGGATGTATCGAGCTGATCGCCGACAACTCCCCGGGTCACCTGTTTTACCATCGACTGTTCATCTCCCTCGGCGGGATAGTCGATAAACACCTTGAGCAGGAAACGATCGAGTTGCGCCTGAGGCAGCGGATAGGTACCCTCCTGTTCGATAGGATTCTGGGTCGCCAAAACCAGGAATGGGGGAGAGAGCGGGAAGGTACGGCCTTCGATGGTGACTTGTTGCTCCTGCATCGCCTCAAGCAGTGCCGATTGGGTCTTGGCCGGAGAACGATTGATCTCATCAGCGAGCAGTAGATTACAAAATACCGGTCCCTTGCGCACCCGGAAGTTTTCACTCTTCATATCAAACATGATATGACCTGAAATATCACTCGGCATCAGGTCCGGCGTGAACTGGATGCGACTGAACGATCCCTTCACTGCCGCCGCCAAGCAGCGCACCAGCAATGTCTTGCCCAATCCCGGCACCCCTTCCACCAACACATGCCCGGCAGAGTAGAGCGCCAGTATCACTTCATGCACAACGCGCTGCTGGCCGATTACCGCACGTGCTATCTCCTCTTCCAGCCCTCTGGCACGCTGTATAAGCGACTCACTTAACCCTGCTTCCGCTACCATTGTATTCATTCCTGTCTGGGTGCAACGCGGCAAAAAGCCGTTGCAGATTTGTTGTGGTTTTGATCAGTTGACCCGTATCACCCCGCTGTGAATAGAGTGCTCTATGTATCGAATCGGCGGTCATCCCCGTGTGGTTCGCCAACCAGCTGCAACGGGCCTTTTGATCCATCTGTTGCAACAGAGGGTGGCTTACCAACCAGCGCTTTTCCACCTCTTTGCGCGTCGCCTCAAGCAAACCCATTGAAGGATTCTGCCGCCACGTAAACTCTGCAGTCGCCTGCAGATGCTCCAGTAGATCCCGATGCTTCGTCATGCGCGGTGAAAGCAAGGGACCGGTGGTGTACTGGATTCGCCGAATAGCGACAATTCCAAACAATGCAATGCTGATCAGCAGATAAGGGGCAACCCGCCAGATGAATGATATCAGGGATGGCATCTGGGAATCGTATAGAAGCCAGGCATGATCCAGATCATCGGCAAGATATGCCAACAACAGGGCATGGTCCTTCTCACCAATCCGGTCATTGGTCAAAAAGTCGCTGTCGCTGAGAAAGGTCACGCTACCCTCGCCCCAGGGAAAACGCAACAGATGCGAAAACCCGTCATCCGGTGATGCTGAATAGGTATCCTCGCTATACACACTAAACCATTTGTCTGAATCGAAATCGATCTGCAGCGAAACCTCGCTCCACGGCACTGTGATGGAACCAGCCTCTTCCTCTTCGAAAAACTCATCCGATTCCACGACCACCGCAAACTGCTCCAACAACGGATGCCCGCGCCCCTCCTCAACGGCATTGCCCGGTGTCACAACCAGAGATCCACCACGCTCCACCCAACCCAACAGATCAGCCACACGGGAATGGGGAAGCGGAGGCCCAAGATCTCTGACCAGAAGCAATCCCGACCGCGGCGGGGGTTCGATGAGGAGCTGACGGCCCGTTTGACTGCTCGCGGAGATGCCAAGACGGGACAGATAGCGTTCAGCGGCAAGCAGGGAATTGCGTCTCGCCTCTGCTCCCATGTTGCCTCGAACCTGTTCCGATACATACTCGAAATTATTCATAAACCATGAACCAAGCATGCCTCCGATGAGTATCAGCACTATCAGAGCGGCTGCAATTGGCACACCGTTATTCCGCACTGCTGGCCCCGAAAAAGCTATGCCAATCACGACACAGCAGCAGCGCCTTCTCCTTCGACGGCTGCACATGTCCATAGGCTATTTGCTGCCACATTCCGGTCAAGCGGGAAAAGTAGGCACTGGAATCATCCTCGATCACACCATGGACGCTGCTCAGGCACTCACCCTCAGTGGCACCCTCGACAATCTCTATTGCATGATCGTGAACCAATACCGACAAGGCGGCCCTGTAGAGCAGGCTGAATCCTCCCCTGTAATCACCATCTTCGATCAGGGAGGCGGCCTTTGCGGCCGGATCATCCGGCAAGCTCTCAGGACGCAGATCGAGTCCGGCAACCTGACTGGGAATCTGTCTGCTGTTGTTGCGTTGTGGTCCCCTCCCCCCCTGTAGCAGAGAGCGGTTTTGGATAAACCAGTTGAGCAGATAGGCCAGAATGCCCGCCACAACCAACCACAGGGCCACCTCGCCGTAATATGCCAGGTCATTGGCAAACCCGCCGATGAGTCGTTGCAACCACTCGACCAGCCAACCGTTCTCTTCCTCGTCTGACTCCTCGCCGATGTATTTCCAGTAACCAAGCTCTTGATAACGACCGAACTCATTCTCGGCCAAAACCTCATTGATCAAATCCCGAGACTCCCTGGGATCCATCGCCAACGCATCAACGGTTCCAGGTTGCATGCCAACCACTGTCAAGGCGGCGACAAGCAGGAGTGATACCGCACCCGCCAATGGCCTGCGTTGATGACGTTGAGCCATGTTTCTCAAGCCAATCTCCAGATCCCAGGCTTCGAGCTGGCTACGCCGGTTGAGATAGAGTGCAAAGCCGCCGGATACGTAGAAGGGGGCGATAAGCGACATCGCCAGCAAGGCACAACCATGGTGCAGCCACTCACTCAATGGATCGGGATCGAAAATGTAACTTTGCCAATCGATCCAGAGCAGTTCTTGTGGGATCAGGCTGAGAACAAGCAAAATAAAACCCAGCTCCAATACGATTTCGAAATGAAGACCTACCAGCGTCAACCAACCGGCCGCATGGGTCCCACGACTGAGTACCCCGATACGACTGCTGCGTTGACGGCCCTTCAATCCCTCGAGAACGACCACCGGCATGACAAAAGAGCGGGAGGGACTCAGGCGGCGCCATGTAAGATTGGCCACCAGCTGGGGCAGTACAATCTTCAACCAACTGCGAAATACCGTCTTGATAGAGGTAGTTTCTGCGAACAGGCGACGACTCAACCAATACAGCAGTGTCGGTTCATATAGCGGCTTAAACCACCACAGTATCAGACCGGCCAACCAAAGCGGCAAAGGCAACAGCGCCAATACAACCATCATTGGCAGTGCGCTGCAAAGCCATAGGGACCAAAGTGGTATAAACCAATTCCGTGCCATGGCAAAACCCAGATCGATACTCTCCCAGGCTTGCCGTGGTCTCAGCTTGATGGCAATCCTAGTGAGATCCACGCCGCCCCCTGCCCATCATTAACAGGTAGGCGATAACCACAGACCAGAGAAGGGCCGCCACCAGATACTTAGTCATGGGTTGCAACTGCATGGAAGACCAGAAGGCCTCGATAAAGGCAGCCACGAGCAGCATCAGCGCCGCCCCCATGACCAGCAGCAATGCCTCTTCCGCCTGATCCTTGAGCGCCTGCACGCGCGTCCGCTGTCCGGGTGCGATCACCGCATGCCCCAGGCGCAATCCCGCAGCACCGCAAATTACGATGGCGGTCAACTCGAATGAGCCATGGCCGGAGACAAATGGCCAGAATGTATCGTGATAACCAAGTTGCGTTAAGTGACCGGCCAAACCACCGATCACCAATCCGTTGAACAGCAGTATAAAGAGTGTCCCAACAGCAAATAGTATTCCACTGGCGAAGGTCCTGAAGCCGATCCCGATATTGTTCAGGATATAGTAACCGAACATGGTGAAATCGGTTTCAGACTCACGCTCGAGCGCACGCCCCAATCGTTGATTGGTCGGATCGTAACTGCTCTCCATCTGCGCTACAGTCGTTTCGTCGATAAGCGTGTAGATCAAATCCTCCTGCTGATAACAACCTACCCCCATCAGCACAGCCGGTAGAAGAAAAAAAAGCAAAGAGATTGCAAAATAACCACCGCTTCGGCGCACAGCACTGGGAAACCCGGCAGAGATAAATCCAAGCAGTCGCCATCGCCATCCCCCCTGCTGGCGATAGAACAGCGAATGTCCGCGCAATACCATGCCGTGCAACTGCTCGATCAGGGCAGGACTGAAACCGCGACCACGCGCCAGCGCATAGTGGCTGCAGAGCTGACGATAGAGGGCGGGAAAGCGTAACTGCTCCTGCAACGACAGGCGCCGTTTGCCTTGCGGGCGTCTCAGGTCATTCATCAACGCCGTAATATGATCCCATAGGGACTGGTTTTCCGTTTCAAACTGCTGTTGTCTCATCAGCGTCCCTTGAGTATCCAGTTTGCATAGGCGTAGAGCACATCGACAGCAGCATCTCCTCTCAAACCTGTCTGTTCAGTCAACAATTCCGCCAGCTCCTGGCGTCGTCCCAGGGAAAGCCTCTCACCTCGCTCGGCGAAGGCCAACAGGGTCAACTGCTCGGATTCGGAGAGTTCAACGGGCGGTTTACTGGCAACCGCCTGTGGAGGCAGATCCCGTTTTATCTGTGTATCACGATAGACCACCACAGTACCTGCCGCCAGATCGCCCAAACGCTTGAATCGCCTGTTGACCAGCATAACCAGCAAACCGGTTGCATAGAGAAAGGGTAGAAAATCAGCCGTTCTCAACAGGTTTCTTATCACTGAGGCACTTGGCGTCACCGGTGTGCCATTGTCCTGTATGACATGAATACCCATGGCACGCTTACCCGGAGTGGCGCCGTTTTGAATTTCGAACACCACTGGATAAAACCATTCAATGAGAAAAAAACCGATCAGAATGACGGCCATGCCCAAACCACCCAGAAGGGACATTACGAGCACCAGAACGAGATAGATTACACCGCGCACTGCGGTATCTATCGCCCAGGCGCAGGCTCGCACTACCGGTCCGGCCAGGCGATAATCGAGAAGTACCCCCTCCGGGATTTCATAACTCAGCAGGGTATCGAGTGGTTCTACAGAATCCTCTTCTGTGAGTTCAACCTGCATGGATCAGCTGTAGTAGATATCCCGGTAGGCCGAATAGATTGCAGCGATCAGAATTGGAGAAACGATCAGCAGTCCCAGGCCAAACGGGATGAATCCCACGATCATCAACACAATAGCAGCCAGGCTATAGAGAAAAAACGGCAGGATATTCTTCAGGCAACCCGTGAAGCTTGCTTTCATTGCCTCCCAGGCGGACATCTCGTTCAATGCCACCAATGCCGGTGCAAACAGATAGGCCATCATAATCGGTATAAACAACAGGGCTGCGACCAGCAGACCTATCACGAATGAGGATGAGAAAAACATCATCGCCATCGCTTCAGGATCGGCTTGTTGCGCAGCCAGCTCGCCAATACTGCCAAACATCAAAGCGGCAAACCCGACTGCGAAGAGGATCATAAATATCAGATAGAAGACACCAATCATTATGGCTTGACCGGCATTGTTGGCGAATCCTGCAAACAGGTAGCTGACAGAGAAATCTTCTCCCTGATCCTGCTCGTGACAACCTATCATCAGGCCGGCAATCAAAACCGGGGTCAAAACGTTGACGACAAGGGCGCCAAGGATAGGAATCAAACTGAACACGAAGGCCAAGACAAACCATATGAGTATAACCGCAACCCAACTCACGGGCGCCTGTTTGAAATGCCACCACCCTCTGCCGATCCACTTCAGTCCGTTCCCGGCGGATACGCCATGGGGACCTGTCATATCACCTTCCACGGGTTGCTCAAGCTCTGCTTCAGGCGTGGTGTAGGGATTCTCTTCAGTTCCTGCGTCAGCCTTTCCCTGATCGATCTGAGTGGCCATATCAGCTTCCCTGGCCTGGGCTGCATGATATTTGGCAGCTACGATACCGCAATCCTGACAGATTCCCATCTGCATGTTCGGAGATCCACATTTGGGACAGCGTCCACCGGCAGGATTCATTGTGGGATCCAGCACCTCGGTTGCATCCTCATCGCCATTATCGAAACTCACAAGGGAGAGATCGGATGATATTTCGGGTATCTCCGGCTCTTCAACCGGGGGTTTAGGATCGAGTTCGATGGTCAGCCCCAACTTCTCAAGGGACTCCTGATACTTCTCTGCCTTCTCCAGATCGATATCCTTTTTCAAGGTTACCGGCCTGCCGCTGATAATCAGCTTTTCCGCCTTATCCGGCCCTAATTTGAATTTCTCACTGAACAGGGCAATGATCCGATCCTGGTTGGTGCCCGGTTTCAGCTTACCGGTATAGATAACTTTATAAACTTCTGACATTACCCCTCTCTCCAATAAACCCCTTTGGAAGGCAAAACCCGATGCATTCCATTCTCCATATAAACGGCAATATGCGCCTGTTCTTAAATCGGGGCAGAATCAGTCTGCACAATAATCGCGCCTTAACGATGCCACATAACTTAATGATTATTAAGCTAAATAATAAACTAAATATCTGTACTGCCTGAATTTACTCCCCATAATGTATTGATCATGATCAATAAATCTGCAGTTTTTTACTCAGTTTTCGACTAAAAGGTCACCGGCAATCCAATGTCTGTTGGTTGATCAGCCCCCTGAACCTCCCCATGACGGGATCTTTGTACACCGGATTCACCACTTACCCCAGCAACGGCACAGCGTAGAGAGGGATGACCATTCTCATTTTCCGAGTGCCTGCGTTGTATCTGTCAACACTAACACACATCCCGTATGACATAAGTTACAACATATCAAGCAAGAAAAACTCAAATGGAATCCTCAATAATGCCCTCCATTAGGGCAATGATCTCATCGGCTACCTCTTTACCCTTTCCAGCGAGATGAGGGGAACGATAGGCGACATATACCTGTTCCGTATCTGTCTGCTTTACATAGACCGCAATTGTGAAAGGACATATGGCGATATTCTCCGGGGCTGCCTGGGCCATTTTGTGTGAAATCAGTGCACTGCAAAACTCAACAGACTCCGCTTTGGTAAATACCTCGGTGTAACCCAGGTCCGGTGCCGTGCGATTCAACATATCACTCACATGGAGGGTGCCGCTGACCAGGAGCCCTCGCTCGACAATAGCCATCTTGATGTTATCCACAACATCTTCGAAAGGTTCCCCGGACCTGAAGACTTTTACCGCAGAGGATGAATCCGCAGGCCCATTCGCCATACAAGGACCGGTAATCAGAAACAGCGTACAGAGTGCCAGAATAACACGCATTTTATACTCCCAGGTTTGTCTGCTCACGCAGGTTGCTGCGACGATACTGGAGCCACAAAACACCTCCCATCAACAACAGGGGCGGTATCAGAAACCAGCTGCTATGTGGCTGTTTGCTTTGACTGTAGTAACCGGTAATCCGGTGATTGAAACCGGCGATCAGACCGGCTTGCTCGGCCGCGCTAAGGAAACCAATATCGATAACACGAAGCGTATCGCCATCCGGCTCGGTAATAAAGCCCATACTCTTAAGGTAACCTCCTGTGTGTGATTCAGGTTTGGTGAAAATGATCTCCCGAGTCCTCATCAGACTCTCTTCATCTTCCACTTCAACCTGCAGTCGCACCTTACCTCCCATCGGCAGGGAATCGATATGTGACTCGACACCCTGCACGGGGCGCCACTCCATGGCGGGAAAAAAATAACCCTGCCAGAAGTCGGGACGAAAAAGGGAAAAAACCACCAATAACAGTAGCGGGGTTTCCCATAAGCGGTTACGGACCAACAACCAACCCTGGGTTGCGGAGACGAACAGCAGCATAGCCACGACGCCCTGCAATACAACAACAAGAAATTCTATCAGGCTATCGATACCGATCATCAAAAGATTGGTGTTGAAAATGAACATGAATGGCAGTATTGCGGTACGGATATCGTAATAAAACGATTGCAGACCTGTTCTGATCGGATCGCCGTTGGAGATACCGGCTGCCGCATAGGCGGCCAATCCCACCGGTGGGGTATCATCGGCCAGAATACCGAAATAGAATACAAACATATGTACAGCTACTAGCGGTATGTCCAAACCATGGGCGGCGGAGAGCTGCACGATAACCGGCGCCATCAATGTCGAGACAACGATATAGTTAGCGGTCGTCGGCAGCCCCATACCCAAGATCATGCAAATCAAGGCCGTTAACAACAACATCAGTACTACCGAACCGAGGGAAAGTGTCTCGACCAACTCACCCATCACCTGCCCTATACCAGTCAGACTGACTGTACCAACCACGATGCCTGCAGTCGCGGTCGCGACTCCGATACCGATCATGTTTCGTGCACCGTTCTCCATTCCTACGACCAGTGCAGTAAAACCATGCCTGATACCCATGATTACGGACCCACCCTGGAACAGTGCCCGCAATCCCTCCTGGGTAAGTTGAATCACAATCATCAAACAGATGGAGTAGAACACGGCGGTTGCCGGAGAGAGGCGTAACAACATCAGACACCAGACCAATACCAGGATCGGAAGCAGGAAGTGGAGACCACCCAGGAGTGCGGTACCGACGGTCATGGTTTCAGCAGATTCCTGTTGGCGCGTTCGTAAACCACAACGCACTTCGCAATAGATCAACAAGCTATAAAAAAGTAGAACCAATCCTGCATTGGCGTAAAAGCTATAGTCACCGAACAGCTTGCTGACCATCGCAAGCAGCCAATAGGCCAAAAACAGAAAGCAGCTCACACCTGAGAGGGTCAACCCCCAACCCAACAACCGCTGCTTTAAAGTCAGCGCTCTACTGCGTTTCTCAGCCTGCATTCCCGCCTTGACCGCTTCAAGGTGCACCAGATACATAAGACCGATATAGCTTAAAACCGCCGGTAGAAAGGCGTGTTTGATGACCTCCAGATAGGAGATATTGAGATACTCCACCATCAGGAAAGCGGCAGCCCCCATCACTGGCGGCATGATCTGACCATTGGTTGAGGCAGCCACCTCGATGGCACCGGATTTCTCCGCACTGAATCCCACACGCTTCATCAGTGGAATGGTAAAGGTGCCTGTGGTAACGACATTGGCAATGGAGGAACCCGAGACCATCCCCGTTAATCCCGAGGCCAATACTGCAGCCTTTGCCGGGCCTCCCCGTCGATGCCCCACCAGGGCATAGGCGACACGGATGAAATAGTGTCCCCCTCCCGCCTGCTCCAACAGGCTGCCGAACAGCACGAACAGAAAAACGAAACCTGCGGAGACACCGACGGCAACACCGAACACGCCCTCAGTCGATAACCATTGATGAGAAGCAACGCGCGCTAAAGAGGCGCCTTTATGGGCAAGCAGATCGGGTAACCAGGGTCCGCTGAAGGTATACCCCAGAAAGCAGATCCCGATCACCATCAGCGGCCAACCCAGAGCACGTCTGGTGGCTTCCAACAGTAATAACAGGCCCAACATGGCAACAGCAATATCCAGGCTTGTCGGTGCTCCCGAGCGGTCTGACAACGCTTCGTAGAAGAGAAACAGATAGATGGCGCAGATGGCTGCCACCGAGGCAAGCACCCAGTCTGTGATGGGTATGGTATGGGTAATCACCTTACGGCGCGGGAAAGAGAGATAGGCCAGAAATATCGCAAATGTCAGATGGATTGAACGGATCTCTGTATCGTTAAACACCCCGACAGCCAGACTGAACGGCAGGGGCGATGCGACCCATAGCTGAAACACAGCCCACGCCAGGGCGGTTCCCAGCAAAACCTTGCGTGCAAACCCTTCAGGCCGCCTGCCGCCAAACTCGGCCGCCTCGATCATTTCAAGCTGCAGACTGTTGTTCTGGCCCTGGTTCATCGAATAAGTTTAAAGATGAACGGTGCAGAAGACTCAAGTACTCCGCACATACCCAAGCGGGTAATATATTTAGAAAAGACAAGCCGCAAATGTACGCCAATCACCGCAAACAAGCGCAAATTACATGTAGGGAAAATGAGTTGACCGAAGTCATGCAACTCAAATCCCGGATATTCCGACTCTCTACCCAGATTGTTTAAACCTGTTGCAGGCTCTCTGACGGTTTGTTTTTTAAGCATATAAATTGTCATACCATTTGCGGTGATTGGCGTTCATTTGCGGCTTGAATTGTATTAGGGCCTGTCAACGCTAGGCGCATGTTTACGCAGGTTAAGATTCTGCCGCATTGCGTGATTATGAAGGCGCTTAGAGCAAGCCCTTCTCTTTGTAGTAACGCAGCGCACCGGCATGGAAGGGAGCTGAGTTCCCCTTCAGCATCTCTTCGGCCTGGAGATGGGAAAAAGCGGGATGCAGTTTCCTGAAAACCGCCAGATTCTCAAATACTGCCTTCACCAGCTGGTAGACAACCTCCTCATCCACCGTCTCGGAAGTCACCAGTGTCGCCTTGACCCCGAAGGTCGCGGTTTCACTGTCACTGCCCCGATACATACCGGCTGGAATGACTGCGGATGCATAGTATGGATTGGTGGCGATCAAGGCGTTCACCACTTCACCGCTTACCGGCACCAAATGCGTATCACAGGCGGTAGCAGCCTCTTTGATTGAAGCATTCGGATGACCAACCGTATAGATCATGGCATCGATTTTGTTGTCGCACAGTGCTCTGGCCTGCTCGGTGGCCTTTAGCTCTGACGCTAATTTGAAGTCGCCCTTGTTCCAGTTATATTCATTCATCAACACTTCCATGGTGCCGCGTTGTCCCGAACCCGGGTTGCCTATATTGACCCGCTTTCCCTTCAAATCGGTAAACACCTTGATATGGCTGTCGTTCCGGGCCATCACGGTAAACGGCTCGCTGTGAATGGAAAAAACGGCACGCAAGGATTTGTTCGATCCCTGCTGACTGAATTTCGAACTTCCATTATAGGCATGGTATTGCCAGTCAGACTGTGCCACACCGAAATCGAGTTCGCCGCTGGCGATGGTATTGAGATTGAAAATCGAACCTCCCGTGGACTCCACGGAACAACGAATACCATGGCTCTTTCGGCCCTTATTCAGCAGCCGACAAATGGCTCCTCCCGTTGGGTAGTAAACACCGGTCAGTCCACCGGTACCGATGCTGGTGAAGCGTTGCTCGGCCGCAATACCGAACATAGGCGCCAGCAATAGACACAGCGCGATGAGTTTGTTCATAGATCCTCCTGATAATATATTTCACACGATAGTGTATATAGACCGCAAATTTTAAAGAAAACCCTTTATAGCCTGGGCAAAAAGCTGAGGCTGTTCCGCATATAACCAGTGACCGGCACCATGTAGCATGCGTTGCCTAAAATGGGGAAAGAGTTGGCCCATGCTTTCTCGATAACTATCTCTGACGTAATCCGATTTTTCACCATGGATAAACAACGCCTCGCCGGCAAAGATGCGCCTGCCGGGTTCCGGAAATCCAGTCAAATGCGATATCGACTTACGCAAAACGTCAAGATTGAAACGCCATGTCCAACCCTGGTGCTGCTTTACAAGATTCTGCAGCAAATACTGTCGCACACCCTTTTCGGCAACCCACCCGGCAAGCAACTTATCTGCTTCCTCTCTGTGCTGAATCTTATCAAGCGGTAGTCCGCATAGTCCCTCGAAGACATTGTCGAAACCATGTTCATAGGCCACCGGCGCAATATCCGCAACTACTAGTTTTTCGATCCGCTCAGGTTGCTGCAAGGCCAACCACATTGCAACCTTGCCCCCCATGCTATGTCCCAACAGATTGACTCCGTTTATCCCCAAACGATCGAACAGTTCCAACAGATCCCCGGCCATCAGCGTGTAGTCCATGCCATCATGGTGGGGAGAGCGACCATGGTTACGCAAATCCGGGGTAATGATGTGAAAATCATCCTGTAGATACTTTACAATGCCCATCCAGTTGCTGGCTGATCCGAACAGGCCGTGCAGTAAACAGAGCGTGGGCTGCTCGGGCTTGCCGAATTTACGAAAATACAACTCAACAGCATGCTTGCTCATGTCAGATCATCCCCTGCCGCATGGGGACAATACAATAATTCATGCTCAACCGCGTGCAGGATGCCTTGGATAATCAATTGTGAACCGAGATTTTGTTTCAAGAGTCGATCGATTAGCTGCTGGCCGGGGAATTCATCTGAAAGTTGGGCTGCTTGAGCCAAAACCAGATGCGTTAATGGATGGCTGTTCAAATCAACCCTGCGACCTCGCAGGAGACAACCCCCGACGTGCTCACCCTTTCGATCCAGCATCAGCTGTGGATTGAGCGCATATTGACTCGCCGCCACCTCAGTTGCCCGCAGGAGTGGTCGGGGTTTGTCTTCACGCCTGGACACCAACAGCGTGAACTTGGGAAGAAATTTGAGGCGCTCGGTGAGTTGAAAGCGTTTCATATCACCGATCGAATCGATAAGACGCAGCAACTCCGGATTATCGATCACCTGCCGTATCTCCCAATCATTTGGCTCCAGCCAACGGATAAAACGCAGACCTGCCGAGTCAAGGAGTCGCCATAAACCGGCTATGTCGTAGCTTTTTTGGTGAACATGCAAGCACCGATCGGCAAACTCGATATCATCGACACTGGCGGTTCCCTGCCAACAGTTACCGTTGAAAAGTGTTGTTTCCGCCGCATCCGCCAGCGCTCTCGCCATCGACAATCGGTCCATGGAGCGGCTATCGTGACCGATGATACTCAAGGCCTGCAGGTATCGATCCAGGGGTTGCCGGCCATAACTGCCATCGAGCATGATGGCGATTACACCCTGCGGCGCCAACAGCCGACTGATATGTCGTAATCCCAGCAACGGATTACTCAAATGGGTCAATACACCATAGGACAGAATGACCTGGTAGCCGCCTTCCCTCACCGGCAGCGATTCATGATCCAGCAGGTCGCAAATGAAATAACGGAGATTGTCTATTCCTCGTTGCTTGCTGCGATGAGTGGCCTCAGCAATGGCGACACGATTGATATCAACACCGGTAAAATCGACATCCGTCTGTCTTTCGGCAGCTGCCAGCAGATTCAAACCTCTGCCGCAACCAGCCTCCAGGACATGTATTCGCCCGGATTCATCGCTGTCGCGCTGCAGGTAGCTGAGCAACAGACGCGCATGATATCCATCACAATTCACGCGACCATCCGGCGGATAGGGATAGGCCTCGTAAAACGCCTGTACCTCAGCGGTGATCTTATCCAAGGCCTAGGGCCTGTTAACACTCATCCAATCGGCCCTGCTGGGACTATTTTTTCGTCCAGCAAGGCAGCATGAACGATGTGTAGTTGTTCTACATGAGTGAATGCTAACGCCGCTGGGCGGAAAAATAGCCCCAGCCCTTCGGGTTGCCCCTGAAAAAGCGCCACTCTGCGTTGCTCGTCGCTCATTTGGAATAACCAAACCTCTCTCCTCGCGCCTTGATTGGCGCTTTTTCAGGGGCAACAGGGCCAATTGGATGAGTGTTAACAGGCCCTAAGTCTACTTCCGTTTCTTTGGTGGCAGCAGATCGGTAATCGTGCCTTCTGCCATCTCAGCGGCAAAACAGATAGTCTCATTCAGGGTTGGATGAGGATGTATGGTCAATCCGATATCCTCGGCATCGGCGCCCATCTCCAAGGCAAGCACGGTCTCACCGATCAATTCACCGGCATTGGGTCCGACAATACCCGCACCGAGAATGCGTTTCGTGTCCGGATCGAAAAGCAGTTTTGTCAAACCCTCGTCGCGGCCGATTCCTAATGCACGTCCACTCGCAGCCCACGGGAAGGCACCCTTTTCATAGGCTACACCCTGGGCCTTGGCCTCGGTTTCTGTCAAGCCCATCCAGGCGACCTCCGGATCGGTATAGGCGACCGAGGGCACGGTCAAGGGATCGAAGCTGGCCGGCAACCCTGCGATGACCTCCGCCGCAGCCTTGGCTTCATGGGTCGCCTTGTGGGCCAGCATGGGTTGGCCTACGACGTCACCTATGGCGTAGATATTCGGGACATTAGTCCGCATATGTTCGTCAACGGGGATAAAGCCCGCATCATCAACCGCTACACCAGCCGCTTCCGCATTGATCCTCTTACCGTTGGGAGTACGCCCGACAGCCACCAAAACCCGATCATAGGTCTGTGGTTTCTCCGGCGCCTGCTTACCCTCGAAAGTCACCTTCAAGCCGCTCTTCAGTGCCTGGATATCGATAACCTTGGTGCCCAACATGATCTGTCTGTAGCGTTTAGCGATTCGCTTTTGCAAAGGGCGCACCAGGTCGGGATCGCAACCCGGAATCAGTCCATTCTGCAGCTCAACCACATCGATCTCGCTGCCTAGCGTGCTGTAGACTGTGGCCATTTCGAGCCCGATGATACCGCCACCAACCACCAACATGCGCTTCGGGATATCCGCCAGGGCCAGGGCGCCGGTCGAGTCGATCAGACGCGGATCGTCATTGGGAAATCCAGGGATCTGCACCGGACTGGAACCGCAGGCGATTATGGCATCGTTGAATCCGATAGAGAGTGAACCACTCGCTGACTTGACTGCAATCCTGTTCGGCGATTCAAAGCGGGCAACTCCATGCACCAGCTCCACCTTGCGCTGTTTGGCCAGCTGCTTCAGACCGCCGGTCAAGCGCTTCACGACCTTATCTTTGCCGGCGCGTAGCTTGTCCAGGTCGATTTTGGGTTTGCCGAAGGTGATCCCCATCTCAGCCATTTCTGCCGCTTCACTGACCACGTCAGCGGCATGAAGCAGAGCCTTTGAGGGTATGCATCCAACGTTCAGACAGACCCCACCCAAATCATCATAACGTTCGATGAGAATCACTTTTTTGCCCAGGTCGGCAGCCCTGAAGGCTGCCGTATAACCACCCGGTCCGGCACCCAGCACAACAACATCGGCCAGCTTATCTGCACTGCCTCTGACCGCCTCTGAGACTGGCGCCTTGGTCGGTGATGGTTTTTCGTCCACTGAGTGGCCTTGAGACAACTCAAGCTTGAGGATTTTGCCACCCATTGAGATTTTGTCATCCACCTTGACGTGCAGCTCCTTTACCACGCCTGCATATGGAGAAGGAATATCCATCGTTGCCTTATCACTCTCCAGAGTGATGATTGAGTCTTCAGCTTCGATCTTATCTCCTACCGCAACCAATATCTCAATGATATCAACCTGCTCAAAATCGCCGATATCGGGAAGGGTAACCTCTACGATGCCACTCATGGACGCTCCTCAATCTATTGTTTTAACTATTCTAACCATTTATAGCATTTCTATATGGAGGAGCGTAGCCAAAGGACGGAATTTATTTGTGAATGGATGATATTGACCCGGCAACCGAATTGAACATATTCAGGACATCAAGATAAGCCTAACCGATTGATCTATAAATGTCAGATCGCCGTGTGCCCGCCCAAAGCAAGCCACACGGCGACTGAACATGATCTGTTTAGTTGCCGGATTAATTGAGGGTGATTTTGATAAGGCCCGAATTCCGGCCAAATCAGGTTGTACCTGTGCTTCGCATATCCCTTTGCAGCCAGGCTGTCATATCGGCAGCTGACATCGGTCTTGCATAGTAGAAACCCTGTAGATTGCTACATCCGTTTTGCACAAGAAATTCAGCCTGCGCCTTGGTCTCCACTCCCTCTGCAATCAATCCCAGGTTCAAACTGTCCGCCATGGCCACGATCGTCTTGACCAGCTTTACATCACCCGTATTCGCCGGCAGGTCACTGACAAACGAGCGATCGATTTTAAGGATATCTACAGGAAATCGCTTGAGGTAGCTCAGTGACGAGTAACCGGTGCCGAAGTCGTCAATCGAGAGATTGACACCAAGAGTTTTAAAGCTTGAAAGCCAGGTAATCGCCTCTTCGGTATCTCGCAACAGAAGGCTTTCGGTAATTTCCAGTGTCAGCATATCCGGATCCAGGTTTGATTCCTGCAGTATCTGCTGCAGATAACCGGCCTCCAAGCCGAGTTCACGCTGACGGCTGGATAGGTTAACCGCCAATCTAAGGTCGGAATGACCCGAGTTATGCCACCTGTTCAGTTGTTCACATGCACCTTGTAGCACCCATTCACCGATCGGACCGATCAACCCGCTGTCTTCCGCCAACGGAATGAAAACACCGGGATTGACAATACCCCTGTGAGGATGATTCCAACGCAACAAAGCCTCTACGCTGACAATCTTTTCGAATTCAGCGTCAACAACCGGTTGATAATAGATCTCCAACTCACTACGTTGAACCGCAAGCCTTAAATCAAGTTCAAGCTGCTGCCGCTCCAGAGTTCGTTTTTGCATGGAGGCGGTAAAAAACTGATAGTTGTTCCTGCCACGATCCTTAGCCTGATACATTGCCATATCGGCATTTCGTAACAAAGAATCCGCATTCATCGCATCATCGGGAAAGACGGTTATACCGACACTGGCCCCGATGAAGATTTCACGTTCATAGAGCGTGAAAACCTTGGTAATTTTATCGATCACTTTTGTGGCGATATGGGCCACAGCATCCATATCACTCACATCCTGCAGCAATATGACGAATTCATCACCGCCAAATCGGGCAATGGTATCGGATTCCCTGACGCAATCGCTGATACGTTTAGCGACAAGCTGTAACAATTCATCGCCCATGACATGACCAAAGGTATCGTTAACCATCTTGAATTGGTCCAGATCGACAAACAGTATCGCCAGCTTCCACTGCTCTCTCAATGCTGATCCTATGGCCTGATCCAGTCGATCTGAAAATAGGGAACGGTTCGGCAAACCCGTCAAGGCATCATAGTTCGCCTGATAAAGTATCTGCTCCTCATTCTCTTTATGCTTGGAGATATCCGAAAATACCGCCACATATTCTTTTGCAATACCTTGATCATCGGGTATTGCCGCTATCGACAGCCATTCCGGATAAACACTACCGTCCTTGCGACGGTTCCAGATCTCGCCGGACCAGTAGCGCTTATGCAGTATCGAATCCCAGAGTTCCTCATAAAAACCATCATCATGTCTGCCGGAACTGAGAATACTTGGTGACTGGCCGATTACCTCTTCAGGAGAGTAACCCGTTATGCGGGTGAAAGAGGGATTGACGGTCTTTATCAGATTGTCGGCATCGGTGACCATGATGCCTTCCTGAGTGGTATCGAAGACCGTAGCATTCATACGCAATTGATCTTCAGCACGTTTTTGTGCGGTGACATCCTCTTTCACAGCGATGAAGTGGGTAATCTGCCCCCTGTCGTTACGCAGTGGTGAAATCGATGCCGACTCCCAGTAGATGGAACCATCCTTACGCTTGTTGTGGAATATGCCGCGCCACTCCCTGCCTGCCAGCAGGGAATCCCACATCGCCTTATACTCTTCCTTGGTCTTGTCACCACTCTTGAGTATTCGTGGATTCTTGCCTACAACCTCCTCCGCACTGTAACCTGACACCTTTTCGAAACGTGGGTTGACATACTCGATAACGCCATTGATATTGGTGATCATCACCGATGCGGGACTCTGCTCCAACACCCTGCCGAGTTTTCTCAAATCGACTTCCGCCTGTTTCGATTCAGTGACATCACTCCTGACACAGACAATGCCGCCCTCATTGGTATAACTGTTACTCGCCAGATACCAGGCGCCATTATCGATCTGCTCCAGGTACTGCCCCATTGGCATCGACTCAACTATCGACTCACCTTCAAGGCTTAAATTCTTGATGCGGTTCCCCGTAACCGATTGCAGAGCATCGATATTGACACCCTCCTTGATCCATCCCTTCAACCAGGAATAAAACTCGCCAAAGCGACGATTGTGCAATACCAGGCGGCCCTCTGCATCGAACAGGGCAAATGCTTCTGAGAGATTATCCACAGCATCATGTAACCGGAACCATGCGCGACTAACCTCAAGGTTGGCATTCTGCAAACGCCTTATCAATTGCCAAAGGCTCAATAGCAATATGATCACAAACACGGACAGGGCTATGATCAGGCGTCTTTTTTTAGTGGTTTCATCAACCCGGTTTTGCTCATACCTCGAGTGAACATGTTCGAAATACTCCTGGCTCGGTACAGCCAGGTAGCGTGTTTTCAAGGCCCCTAGATTGGTCAGATCCACGATATTTGAGTCTATATGGAAGAGTACCTGATCGAATTTCTGCTTGTTTTCAGGTGAAAATATTTCATAGCTTTTAAGTTGCTTTAGCGTTGAAACGATATCATCCAATTGCGAGTCGGTATAGAAAAGATCGTAGGCTAAAAGGGAGTTGAGCAGTTCCAGTACATCCTGATAGACCAGGGGATCCACAGATTTCAACTCTCGCGCGACGATTGGCAGGTAGTGTATGCCGTTACGCACCACAGCTGCCTGGAATTTTATCTTTTCGATGATGGCCAGTTTCTCATCCATACCCTGCCAGTATCGGTCCGTTAGACTAGACAGTACACGATCATCCACTTCTGTCACTTTAGCGACGATCTGCTGTCGTAAATCCCTTAAACGGTTAGTGGTGCGTACCAACGGATCGTATTGATTCAACAGAAAAGAGGTAATCTTGAGAACGTCTCGATCAAGACGTGCATCCATCTCTTTTAACTGGAGCAGGTTATGTGAAAGTTCGGCGTAATTCTCGGATTTATCATCCCAATAGACCACCAATAACAGAATCAAGGCAATACAAAGCGAGACAAGCAGGAGGCTGCGTTTGCTGTACATTTGTTTGAGCATACTCATGGTTTCAGCCTGACATGCTCTCCGACCAACGTGTGGAGGAACGCAGCAATATCATCGATATCACTTTCCGGCAGATCACGCCCCAATTGGTAACGACCCATGATCCTTATCGCACCTTGCAGGGTTGTTTGCGATCCATCGTGAAAATAGGGTGGGTTGATTGCCGCCAGGCGTAAACTGGGTACTTTGAAATAGTGCTTGTCTTCATCCTGTTTGGTGACATTATATCGTCCCAGATCAGGTTCCGTGATACCGCCATGCCGATCCTTGAAATAGTCTCCCTTCGCACCCATGACACCGAACATATTGCCACCCACGTTGTCGCCCTGATGGCAGCTGATGCAGCCGTAGCTTTTAAACAGGCGGTAACCGCGTAATTCCCTTTCGGTAAGCGTTCCCTCTTCTCCCTTGAGCCATCGATCGAAGCGTGAGTTGACTGTTACCAAAGAGCGTTCAAAAGCTGCTATGGCGACAACGATATTCTCCCCGCTGATTCCATCATGAAAAAGCTCTTCAAATTTTTCCACGATAGTTGGATCCTTGCGTAGCTTGGATATAACCTCCTCCCAGTTGGAGCTCATTTCAATAGGATTATGGACCGGACCGGCCGCCTGTTCTTCCAGCGTCAGAGCCCGGCCATCCCAGAATTGAACGAAGTTGTATCGGGTGTTGTAGACCGTGGGCGCCTTGATACCCCCAACTTTACCCCCTACTCCAACAGAGTTCTTTTTGCGATCGGTCCCTCCAGTCGAGAGAACATGACAACTGGAGCAACTGATGCTGTTGTCCTGCGATAGCCTGGCATCATGAAATAGCTGATCTCCAAGGGACACCAGCCTCGGATCCAGATTGCGCTCGATTGTCAATGGCCCTATGGGCTCATTCTTCAATCCTGCAGCACTGGCAAAAGATATTACCAACCAAAATAATAGCAGTGTTTTCAACAGGTTATTCATACATCATTGACGCTATAAGCGACTATATTTGACATCCCTGAAGAAAAAGTCGTCTGTAGCGGGGTGGTGCAATGCTTACTACACTATGTTAGCGGTCTCTCTATGGCTAACTTTAAGTATAGAGAATCAGATAATCTATAAGCATAGGATGAACTACAGCACATAATCCCTAAGGACAATGGTGCTTGCACCCTTAAATTGATGAAAAATGTTAACTTTTTTGAGCTGTGTCAATTAGGACCGGTAAAAAAAGGCATGCGAACCGTCCTTTGTCCGGGTTGATCACTGAAAATCAGAGCAACAAATGACGAATATCACCCAAAAGGGAAGAGAGATAGGTGGTAAACCTGACGCCATCAGCACCATCGATTACCCGATGATCATAGGAGAGTGAAAGCGGCAACATCAATCGTGGCTGGAAGGTCTCCCCGTCCCACACAGGCTGCATACTACTGCGGGAGACACCGAGTATTGCCACTTCCGGGGCGTTCACAATGGGAGTAAAGGCAGTACCGCCTATCCCGCCAAGACTGGAGATCGAGAAACATCCGCCTTGCATATCCGCCGGCGCTAACTTGCCTGCCCGTGCCTTTTCACTGACGCTCATCAACTCTGCTGCAAGTTGGAAGACACCTTTTTGATCGACATCACGTATGACCGGTACGACTAGCCCATTGGGCGTATCCACCGCAACACCGATATGAATGTATTTCCTATATATCAAGGATTCGCCATCTACCGACAGGGCAGCATTGAACATCGGCAACTGGTTAAGCGCTGCGGCGACCGCCTTCATCAGAAACGGCATCAGGGTGAGCCGAACGGACTGCCTGGATGCAGCCTCTTTTTGCGTTTGCCTGAATGCCTCGAGATCGGTGATATCAGCCTCGTCAAACTGGGTCACATGCGGTACGGTCAGCCAGCAACGATGAAGATGGGCTCCGCTGATTTTCCTGATGCGGTTTAACGCTGTTGCCTCAACCTCACCAAAGCGGCTGTAATCCACTTCCGGCCCCACCGGCATTTCAAAGGGCGACCTGGATGCGGCTGCCCCTTCGCCCTGCCGCAATGAGCGTTTAATGAACCTCTGAATATCCTCTTTCAGGATTCTATCTTTTGGACCGCTTCCCTTAATCAATGAGAGATCAACACCCAATTCACGGGCAAATCGGCGTACCGATGGGCTTGCATGAGGGGTGCCCTGTCCACCGCTCTCAACGAATCCAGCTGGAACGGGCGGTACGCGGGCCTCTTTCTCACCTGGTAGTCGCTGTGGCTGCTCAGATGCTGAAGCAGACGCTTCATTTGGCGCCGGGGCCGGCGCTTGTACTGTCTCAACCTCCTCTGCCGCCGGTGCGGGGGTAGTTACCGGTTCACTCTCTCCTTTCTGTTGGCTGGTTTCAACCTCAAGAACGACTATCCTGTCTCCTTCTTTGACACGATCACCAACCTTGACCAACAGGCGTTTGACCTCCCCGGTGTGGGGGGATGGAATCTCCATCGTAGCCTTGTCACTTTCAAGGGTCAGCAGAGACTCCTCGAGCGTGACTCGATCACCCTCTGAAACCAGAATCTCGATAATCTCGACCGAGTCGAAATCACCTATATCAGGTATCAGTACATCTGTCGTATTACCCACGTCTTATCCTCTTTGCCGATCAGGCATAATCTATTTCATTCAAACTAATCGCCGCCTTAACGCACCGCAGTTTCGGCTGGCTACAGCAGTGTCCTTGGTCAACTCATTAGACACTGCCAGGATTGGGCTTTTCCGGATCGATCTTGTACTTCTTGATCGCCCGGCTGACCTGCTCGGGTTTGATCTCACCCTCATCCGCAAGCGCTTTCAAGGCGGCGATCAGTATGTAGTACCGGTTTACCTCGAAAAACTTACGCAGCTGGCTGCGCATATCACTACGACCGAAGCCGTCAGTACCCAGCACGCTATAGCTGGCTGTGATGAACGGGCGAATCTGATCCGCATAGCTGCGGATATAATCCGTGGCCGCCACCACCGGTCCTATTTTGCCGTTCAGTTTTTCAGTGACATAGCTCAGCTTGGGTTCCTCTTGCGGATGCAGGGTATTCCATCGTTCGATATCCAAACCGTCACGACGCAACTCGTTGAAGCTGGTAACACTCCAAACATCTGCTGAAACTTTAAACTCTTTTTCAAGTAACTCTGCGGCGGCAATCACTTCGCGCAGAATGGTGCCACTCCCCAGTAGCTGTACCCGATGCTTATGTTTACCGCCCGTACTGAGCAAATAGAGACCACGTACAATACCCTCTTCCACACCGTCAGGCATTGCAGGCTGTGCGTAGTTTTCATTCATCACAGTAATGTAATAAAAAACATTCTCCTGCTCCTGATACATCCGGCGCATCCCGTCCTGAACGATTACCGCCAGCTCATAGGCGTAAGCAGGATCGTAACTGACACAATTAGGGATTGTTCCGGCCACGATATGACTGTGTCCATCCTGATGCTGTAGTCCCTCACCCGCCAAAGTGGTACGACCAGCGGTACCGCCGATTAGGAAACCCCGCGCCTGCATATCCCCTGCCGCCCAGGCCAGATCGCCAACACGTTGGAAGCCGAACATCGAATAGTAGATATAGAATGGGATCATACTGATCCCGTGATTACTGTAGGAGGTGGCTGCCGCGATCCAGGAAGACATGGCGCCCGCCTCGTTGATGCCTTCCTGCAGGATCTGCCCCTTTTTATCCTCTCGATAGAACATCACCTGGTCCGCGTCAACCGGTTCATACAACTGACCCACCGATGAGTAGATACCCAACTGGCGAAACATACCTTCCATACCAAAGGTACGCGCCTCATCCGGAACTATAGGCACGACCTGTTTTCCCACCGCTTTATTTCGCACCAGCATGTTGAGCAGACGAACGAACGCCATGGTTGTCGACTGATCTCTTTCCCCGCTACCTTCCAGCAGTGTCTTGAATTCATCCAGTGCCGGCACCTGCAGCGGCTCCACTTTGGTCCGGCGTTGCGGAAGAAAACCACCCAAATCCTGACGGCGTTGATGCATATATTGCATCTCGGGACTGTCTGTCGGCGGTTTATAAAAGGGCGCGGCGCCAATCTGATCATCCGATATCGGTATGTTGAATCGATCTCGAAACGCCTTGAGTGCCGCTTCACCCATCTTTTTCTGGGAATGAGTGATGTTCTGACCCTCGCCGGCAACACCCATGCCATATCCCTTGACTGTCTTGGCCAGAATGACTGTCGGTTGCCCTTTGTGGGACATAGCCTCCGCGTAGGCCGCATATACTTTGTGTGGGTCGTGTCCGCCTCTGTTCAGACGCCAGATATCCTCGTCGGTCATATTGGCGACCATATCGTCGAGTTCCGGATATTTACCGAAGAAGTGCTCGCGTGTATACGCACCGCCCTTGGCCTTGTAAGCCTGATAGTCACCATCGACACACTCCTCCATACGTTTCAGGAGAATGCCGTTTTTATCCCGTGCAAAGAGCGGATCCCAATAACCACCCCAGATTACCTTGATCACATTCCATCCGGCTCCGCGAAACACCGCCTCCAGTTCCTGGATAATCTTGCCATTGCCTCGTACGGGTCCATCCAGACGTTGCAAGTTACAGTTAATTACGAATATCAGATTGTCGAGACGTTCACGCCCAGCCAGGGAGATGGCTCCGAGCGCCTCCGGCTCATCCATTTCACCATCACCACAAAATGACCATACCTTGCGCTCATCCGTGTTCAGGAGACCGCGATCATGCAGATAACGCATAAAGCGCGCCTGATAGATCGCCATCAACGGGCCAAGCCCCATCGACACGGTGGGAAACTGCCAGAATCCGGGCATCAGCCATGGATGCGGATAGGACGAGAGGCCCTGCCCATCAACCTCCTGTCGAAAACTATAGAGCTGTTCTTCACTCAACCGACCCTCCAGATAAGCCCTGGCGTATACACCCGGAGCGGAATGCCCCTGAAAAAAGATCAGATCTCCGTCCCGTTCCTTGCTCGGAGCGTGAAAAAAATGGTTGAAGCCCACATCAAAAAGCGTGGCGCCGGATGCAAAGCTGGAGATATGCCCTCCCAGCTCAGTCGATATTCTGTTTGCCTGAACCACCATCGCCATGGCATTCCAGCGTATGAAGGACCTGATACGACGCTCCATGGCGCGATCGCCGGGAAATCGCCGCTGCTTGGTTACCGGTATGGTATTGACATAGGCCGTATTGGCACTGAACGGCAGGTAAGCGCCGGACCGGCGCGCCTTGTCAACCAAGCGCTCAATAAGGAAGTGGGCACGATCCACGCCTTCATTCTCGAGCACGGCCTCCAATGCATCCAGCCACTCCTGTGTCTCTTGTGGATCGGTATCGGGTCTAGTCGGCATCATTGTTCTCTAACAGTTGTTTTGGCAAAAAAAAACCGTTCTCCAGCAGGAGACTATGAGCTATCTCATATGGCTAAAAGAAACTATTTGAATTGCCAATAGTTTGGATTGATTGAGGTAATATACAACAAGATGGGTTATTTTTCAGCGTTCTTAGCGGATTATTTATCGAACTTAATTCCCTGTTTTTATTGTTAATTAACCATCCTCTTTCTGGCATACAAGTTACCAAAGGCCTGGCAATACCCAGCACTTCCAGCGGTGTTGCCACGACACGCCTGGTGACAGACAGGATATTGCGCGCATCAAAGAAGGACATATCAACCGGCGCATATCAATACAGCCTCCCAACAATAGAAAAGGCGCTGCCGGTTATCCCGGAAGCGCCTTTTTTGGGCCTGCAGATATATTCTGCTTAGATATCTTTGCGAGTCTCGAACACAGGCATTTCGAAAGGTTTGCGCTCCATAGCAACATTCCGGCGCTCTTCCATCATCTTCATGGCCTCTGCACGACGGGTTTCCATCTCTTTAATCATCTCGTCACGGCGAGCCTGAGACTCTTCCATACGTTTTGAGATGGCTTCAGGCATCTCAGGTCTGGCAGGCGCTCTGTTGTCAAAACGCGATTGCATCTGTTCACGCTGAGCCTGCATCTGCTCCTGGTAAGCCTTCATTTCAGCTTCCATAGCGGCACGAGGATCAGCATTGTACTTTTCTGCATACTCGCGTTGGGCGGCAACGGCCTGCTCGAATGCCTTTTGCTGCTGTTCGGCAAACGCCTTCTGTTGCTCGGCAAAGGCCTTCTGCTGCTCTTCCATTGCAGCCTTCTGCTCTTCACTCAGAGCTGGAACCGCAGGTGCATAACCATATGGCGCATAACCATAAGGGGCATAACCATAGTAGTTGCGATAGTTGTTGTAGCCGCGGCCATAACCGCTACCACGTGCATGCATGTTGAAATTGAAGTCGAAATCACCAGCACCGAAACCGTCGCCAAAGAAATCGTCGCTCCAATCGTTACCCCACCAAGCGTTGACGGTTGCCGATGAGGCTGCCATGGCGATTGCCGCAGCAATGATAGAAATCTTTTTCATTTTTTCGTACCCAGAGTTTTTTAATGTAAAACCACGCTGACTGCCTATGCACGTCCCTGTGCCGAGGATTCCCTGTGATTAAGTTCTAATCAATTTACTTAGCGGGAGCAGCCGGGGCAGCAGGAGCAGCCGGGGCAGCAGGTGCTACAGGCGGGTAGCCATAGCCATAGGGAGCGCCATAACCATAAGGTGCGCCATAGCCATAGGGACCGTAGCCATAGTAGTCGCGATAGTAGTTGTTGCCACGACCGTAACCGGAACCGCGGGCACTGCCACTCATACCAAAGCTGAAGTCACCGGAGCCATCACCCCAGCCGTCGCCCCAACCGTCGTTATTCCAGCCACGGTTGCCCCAACCTGGACCGCCGCCCCACCATGCGGAAGCGGAAGCGGAAGCCACGATCAGTGCGGCAGCTGCAGAAGCTTGAATGATCTTTTTCATTATTCACTCTCCTCGAGATAGAATGTAATCATGATGTAATTTGAGAAAGCAGATACAGCGCAGCTTTCGAGATATAGAATATTAGAAATTACTTAAATTAACAAATTGCGATTTTTAATTGTGGAAAAAATTTAAATAGTCATTTTCTAATAAGCCCAGAAACCCTAAAGCGGACTGAAACAGCAATCCATGCAAATCACCCTTATCAGACCAGACGACTGGCACCTGCATCTGCGCGATGACGAAGCCATGAAATCCGTAGTGGCCCATACCGCAGAACGATTCGCTCGCGCCATCGTGATGCCCAATCTGAAACCGCCAGTCACCACTACGGCCATGGCCATGGCATATCGAGAGCGCATACTCTCCGCACTCCCGCATAACAGTGACTTTACTCCTCTGATGACCCTCTATATGACTGACCGTCTCACCAGCGATGAGGTGATTGCGGCGAAAAAGAGCCAGATAATCAAAGGAGTAAAACTATACCCAGCAGGTGCGACAACCCACTCAGATGCTGGTGTCACGGACATACGCAAGCTTTATCCTGTGCTGGAGACTATGCAGAGGGAGGGACTCCCACTGCTGATTCACGCCGAAGTGACCGATCCGGATGTGGATATTTTCGATCGTGAGCAGGTCTTTATCGAACGTCATCTGCATCCTCTGGCACGGGACTTTCCAGCCCTGCCCATGGTTTTCGAACACATCACCACTCGGCAGGCCGTCGATTTCGTCCGTGCCAATGAAGGCACTGTTGGGGCCACCATCACCGTGCAACATCTGCTCTACAATCGTAATGCCATGCTGGTCGGCGGCATTCGCCCCCACTACTACTGCCTGCCGATATTGAAACGGGAGAGCCACCAACAGGCATTAATCGAGGCCGCAACCAGCGGTGAGTCCCATTTCTTCCTCGGGACGGATAGCGCTCCGCATCCTCAACAAGCCAAAGAGTGCGCATGCGGCTGCGCGGGGTGTTACACCGCACATGCCGCGATTGAACTCTATGCAGAGATATTCGAACGGGCCAACGCACTCGACAGATTAGAGGGATTCGCCAGCCTGTTCGGTCCGGATTTCTATGGCCTGCCCAGAAACCGGGACACAATCACCCTGGCGAAGAAAGAGTGGAAGGTCCCGGAGAGTTACCAGTTCGGTCAGGATCGGGTCGTCCCTTTGGGCGGCGGAGAAGCTGTCAACTGGCAATTGGTCCGCTGAGCCGTGCTATTCGTCCCCTTCGAACAGCGACTCCTCTTCATCGAAAAAAGTATCGTCGAACAGATCGTCTTCATCCATGTGGTTGGGGCCGTCTTTGATCTGCGAATCCCTTTTCTGCAGGTAAAACTCCCTCTGGAATGCATATCGATCGACAGCCGCCTCATCCAGAACATCCCCTGCCTCGAGTAGATCGGCACGAACATCTATGAGTCGCAGAGTCGTCAGAGCATAGTAGGTCTCCTGACTTGGATAGCTGATCGGATTCATCCAGGTGTCGCCGACCAGGCCTATCAGATCACGTAGTGTGGTGGGCCCCAGGAAAGGCATGACCAGATAGGGTGTATCCCCCATACCCCAGAATCCCAAGGTCTGGCCCAAATCCTCCTTGTAGTTGGGCAGGCCCATATCGGATGCCACATCGAAAAATCCGAATATACCCAGTGTCGTATTGATACAGACACGCCCAATATCGGTCAATGCATGCGTGGGCTTGAGTTGCAGAAGATTATTGACCGCCGACGGAACATCCGCGAGATTATTGAAAAAATTAGTGATCCCCAAATCCAACACCGAAGGAGTCACAACCCGATAGCCCTTGGCTACAGGTT
Organism: Candidatus Thiodiazotropha sp. LNASS1; assembly: GCF_964212655.1. NCBI lineage: Bacteria > Pseudomonadati > Pseudomonadota > Gammaproteobacteria > Chromatiales > Sedimenticolaceae > Candidatus Thiodiazotropha > Candidatus Thiodiazotropha sp. LNASS1. The sequence continues at coordinate 2,017,605 of NZ_OZ156465.1, forward strand.
TTGCCACGACCTTATCAAACTCCTGGTTGAATTCATCGATCCCACGATTGATCGACTCCAGCGGATCCGTGGGGTGCTTGTTCTGCATGCTGGCACAACCTGTTAGAAACAGCAGCAGCAGACTGATAATGACAATCCTTTTACTCACAGCTATCAAGCTCATTGTTTGGCCGGGAATCTATGCCCTAATTCGTGGGAGCATGAAACACCACGACCTTACTCTTGTTTAACGCATTGGGGTGGCTAAGTGCGACATCATATCAGCCCGATAGACCGCAGGTGAAATGAAAAGTGTAAAAAATCTATAGGGGAGTTTACTGACACTAAACCGATCAAAGCCAACCACTGGAAGTATTGCCTATCTCTGGTCAGAATATTGAAGCTGTTGTGGGATGTATGAAAAAGTGTCGAAAAAAACACTACCTTTCTTTATCCTTAGTCGATGAATGAGATCAACTACAACAACGCTATGGCGCAACGATTTCGCGGATACCTGCCAGTGGTCGTCGATGTGGAGACCGGTGGTTTCGATTCAACCAATGATGCATTACTGGAAATAGCCGCCACTACGATCGCCATGGATCAACAGGGCATGCTCTACCCCGCTGAGACCCATGCCTATCATCTGATCCCGTTTGAAGGCGCCAATATCGATCCCAAGGCACTCGAATTCACCGGTATCGATCCACAGCACCCGTTTCGCGACGCCCTGCCTGAGAAGGAGGCCCTGCGTCTTATCTTTGCCCCCATCCGCAAGGCGGTCAAGGCAAGCGGTTGCAAAAGAGCGATCCTGGTCGGCCACAACGCATTTTTCGATCTCGGTTTCCTTAATGCCGCCGTTGAGAGATCCGGTATCAAGCGTAATCCCTTCCATCCCTTCAGCACCTTCGACACCGTCACCCTGGCAGGTGCGGCCTATGGTCAAACCGTGCTCGCAAAAGCGGCAAAGGCCGCCGGCCTCGATTGGGACAGTAGTGAGGCCCATTCAGCAATCTATGACACACAACAGACCGCAAAACTGTTCTGCGGCATCATAAACAGATGGCAGGCATTATCGCCTGAGAAACCTTGGGTAAAAGATTGATCGACTTTAAAACCGCCAGGGATTGTTTCAGCATGGAGTCTCGATAAGCGTGCCATCGGCTCCCTGACATTCCAATCATTTCAAAAGGGGCCATACGAAGCCTCGGTCATACCGAAAAAAGTAATTCCCGGTATGACCCAATGGCATCGTCATCAGTTGTTCTGAATCACGATATTTGGAAACTTGGCCGCATAATCCTTGGCCTGCAGAGAGAGCTTGGCCGCTGTTTTACGGGCAATTTCGCGGTAGATCTGAGAAATGCGCGATTCGGGTTCGGCAACGACAGTCGGTTTACCGCCATCGGTCTCCTCCCGGATACGGATATCGAGCGGCAGCGCACCCAACAGATCCACTTTGTACTGGTTGGCCATGGATGAGCCGCCACCCTGACCGAAGATATGCTCTTCATGTCCACAGTTTGAGCAGATATGGATACTCATGTTCTCCACGATCCCAAGCACCGGAACCTCCACTTTCTCGAACATCTTTAGACCCTTGCGCGCATCCAGCAGGGCAATGTCCTGGGGGGTGGTAACAATGACGGCGCCGGACACCGGCACCTTTTGCGCCAAGGTCAGTTGTGTATCGCCAGTACCGGGGGGGAGGTCCACAACCAGATAGTCGAGACTGTCCCAATTGGTATCGTTCAGTAATTGCTCAAGGGCCTGGGTAACCATAGGTCCACGCCAGATCATAGGCGTCTCTTCATCAATCAGAAACCCGATCGACATCGCCTGCATGCCATAGCCCTGCATCGGCTCCAGGGTCTTGCCGTCCTTCGACTCCGGCTTACCGTTGATACCCAGCATGCGGGGCTGAGACGGCCCATAGATATCCGCATCGAGCACCCCTACCTTGGCGCCCTCTTCAGCCAGGGCCAGGGCCAGATTGACCGCTGTTGTGGATTTACCGACGCCCCCTTTGCCGGATGCAACAGCAATGATGTTCTTGATGTTGTCGATCGGCTTGAGCGCTTTCTGCACAGAGTGGGCAACGACCTTTGAACTGATAGTGATATCGACGCTCTCTACACCGGGTAGTGCTTCGACCTTTTCGCGCACGGCTGAAGAAATATCTTCAATACAGCCTCTTGCAGGAAAGCCCAGCTCAACTGTGATAGCAACCTTGCCACCCTCAATCTCAACACCTTTGATCGCCTTGGCGGTTACCAGATCCTTCTCAAGGTGAGGTTCTACATACCCCTTAATGGCCTCTTTTACGGAATCTTGTGTCAATTCAGACATCGTCAGTTACTCCTGCTGCGGACTTAATAAGGGTCCGGCATATTTTCTCAAAAACTACTGGCGGTGGATTCTACACGAAAATCGAATCGATATACCAAGCATTTTGCTGGGTTTTGAGTCGGCCGCTACAGGCCTTACATGCATATGGGCTGATGGAATCCCCAATCCGGTCAGCGGCACCTGCGGTACAGCAAGGTGCCGCCAGGTTCGTTTGCGCCAGACAGCTGAAAATGAGGCAGACAGGCTATCAGATGCCCTCTATCCGCACCCTGCCCGGGATGAGGATCATTTTGGGTAATCGACTGCTCGACCGGCCGTTTGCATGATCACGTTACTGAAATCAGTCGTGCTCAGACCGGTGAGATAGTGAGTGATCAGATTGATACTGAGCTGATGAGCCAGTTGTACAGCCTCGGCATGCGGATTTCGGGTGATGGTCATTGCGGCAATGCCATGCACACTGCTCCAAAGAGCTCTGGCAGCCAGTACGATCTCTTCCTCGGGTCGAGCGGCCAATGCCTTCAGCTGCTTCTCAACCAATTCGTAGCAGCGCTCCATCTTCTCCTTGTTGATTTCCGTAGGGGTCTCTTCATCCCGTGGCCGGTGTTCAAAGATCATGCGCCAGCGGTGGGGATGCTGTGCGGCAAAGTCCATATATGCCGTACCCAGCGCTAAAAGGCAGCGTTGCGGGTAGCGGCAGTCGGCCAACGCATTGATCAGGACAGCATAGAGCTGATCCAGGGTTCGCCCGTTAATCCGAAGCACCAGTTCGTCAAGATTCCTGAATACGAAATAGAGGCTGCCAACCGTATAGCCAATGGCTGTTGCCACCTTGCGCGCGGAGAGGCCGGCATAACCCTCGTTTTCAATGATTGTCTCCGCAGCCTCAAGGGCCATACACTCAATTTCCAGTTTGCTGTGTTCTCCCCGTCTTCCCATGGTCACTCCTGTTTACCTTTGTGCTTTCCGTTGCGATACATGCTCGCTCTCGTTCCCTGCCGAAACTGAAGTCCACTATCACACTATTCGTCTATACACACAGTGATCTCATGCACAAGATTCCTATATTTAACAATGTTTTATTAAATGCTGTTTATTTTGAAAACTCCGGTTGCACCGGATGTCATGCAGATATCTCCGTCAAATGAAATCCACAATATGTCATGAAGGGATCGGCTGCCGTGAGGATTACGGACGGTGTTTTTATTCAATTTGCCGTATACAGCCTTGACGATGTAAGTCTGCTGACCAGCACAATCATCGCTAGCGAAATAAGAAATCCGGGAACGATTTCGTAAAGATCGAACAGGCCGCCTTGCAGTGGTTTCCACAGCACCACGGTCAAACCACCGCTTAGGATACCGGCCAATGCGCCCCATCGATTCATCCCTTTCCAGTAGAGGGAGAGAAGTACCGCTGGACCGAAGGCCGCACCAAATCCGGCCCAGGCATAGGAGACCAGATCGAGTACCCTGCTTTCGCGATCCAATGCCAGCAGGAAGGCGATCAAGGCGATTGACAGCACCGCCAGACGACCGACGATTACCAGTTCAGCCTCAGTTGCCCGTTTACGCAATAAAAGGCGATAGAGATCGCCGGTAAAGGTGCTGGAGGAGACCAGTAGCTGTGAATCGGCGGTACTCATAATGGCAGCGAGAATTGCTGCCAGACAGACCCCGGCCACCAGGGGATGAAACAGCAGATCGACCAAGCGGATAAAAACCTTTTCCGCATCCTCCAGGGGAGTTTCAAAGATCGGAATGCCCACCAGGCCCGACAGAGTGGCTGCCGTCAGGGTGATGAACACCCAGCTTACCGCGATACGTTGTGCCTTGGGTACGAAGTCGCTCTGTTTAATGGCCTTGAAACGCGCCAGGATGTGGGGTTGTCCGAAATAACCGAGTCCCCACGCCATCAGGGAGACGATAGCGATCACGCCGAGTGGCCCCCCGTTACTGTCCGTCAAAGGATTGAGCAGCTCTGCATTGCTGCCTTCAACGGCTGACAGGAAGCCTTCGAATCCACCGATTTCAACCAGCACGTAGAGCGGTATGGTCACTAGCGCCAGCAACATCAGCAGCCCCTGAAATAGATCGGTCCAGGAGACGGCGAGAAAACCGCCGAAGGCGGTGTATAGAATAATGATCAACGCGCCGGATGCGACTGCCCAAAGATAGGGCAGGCCGAATACCGCCTCGAATAGTTTGCCACCTGCGACAAGCCCTGAGCTCGTGTAGAAGAGGAAGAAAAGCAAGATAAAAAAGGAGGAAGAGATCCTGATCAAGCCACTGGTATCGTTGAATCTGTTCGATAGATACTCAGGCAGGGTAAGCGCATTGCCAGCCGCTTCGGACGCGATACGCAGGCGAGCCGCCACTAAACGCCAGTTGAGCCAGGTACCGATCAACAATCCCAGGGCAAGCCAGAAAGACTCAAGGCCTGCCAGGTAGGCATATCCCGGCAACCCGAGCAGCAACCAGCCACTCATATCGGAGGCGCTGGCGCTCAGCGCGGTCACCCAACTTCCCAGGCTTCTGCCGCCCAATACGAAATCGGAGAGGTTTCTGGTTCGACGCCAAGCAACGACGCCGATGATCAGCAGCGTCAACAGATAACAGAAGAAACTCAACCCCACCAATAGATCACTACTACCCATCCCGCTTTTCCCTGTTACGGATCTTGTTAAGATAGGCCTGCTTCATCGCCTCTTCAAAGGCTTGATTCGATGGATAATCGAAGCCGAATACAGGTTGCCACAGACGCTGGTTTTCCATGCATAGATAGAAAAAGACCTCATCATGCCAGAGTTGTAGAGACCGATAAGCGAAGCTGAACATCTCTTCCTTGATCGACCGGGGATATGAGAGTTTGCCATCGCTCTCCACCATCGGCATCTGCAGTATCTTGCTGCGAAAGCCGCTGCGAGTCCGCAGTTGCCTGATCACAGGTTTAATGTAGGTCAGGGTGCCCAGTGAAACCAGTGCCACCTCATCTGCGGAGAATTGTTCCGTCAGTTGTTGAAACAGGGCTCCATAATCCTCTCGCCAATCCGCATAGTGAATCATGGGGTGGAAATGAAAGCCGACCAACGCCCCCCGGTCTGCCACTCGGCGTGCCGCATTCAGGCGATCCTCCATCGATGCGGTAAGGCGCTCCTCATGGGCAATCAACGTCGGGGTGTTGAGAGACCAGGTACAGAGCAGATTGGGAGGTAGATCCGCCTTCATCAGGTGGTTGATATTCTTCGATTTGCTCTTCAACTCCAGGATGACATTCGGATGACGGTGAGCGAAATCGAGCAATGCATCGAGTATCCCCCCATGGTTGCCCCACATCAGCGAATCCGATGATTGGCCGGTACCGATATGATAGATACGTTCGGGATCGATCTCGAGTTTTGCCAGCTTCTGCGCAAACTGCCTGTCAAATCGCACCTCATCACCATGATAGAAGGATTGAATACTGCAGTAACTGCAATCGAATCCGCAGTTCTCCACCGCATCCAGGGTCATCAGGTTGCAGCAGCGGGTCCGTGACGATGCCACAGGACAGGGGCCAAGAGCCAACTTGTCCTTTTCGGTGTCGATGCGTCTGATGCGCTGTACAGCCTGCCCGTCTGTAACCGGTATTGGTGGATAATGTTTGGGCCTCTGTCGCAATTGCCGCCAATGCTGCTGTATTAGCTGCAGAAGTCTTTGTCGCCGTTGCTTGGGATCCAGTTTGGTTGTCTCTATCTCGGGCCAGATTTCATACAGCGGACGCTCTCCCCACATCACCAGATCGACAGCGATATCACTGAGCTGTCGAAGCTGTTGCTGAGTAAATCGGAATTCGAGGGAGCAGTGCCTGAGGAACTGCTGGTGTTGCACATCAAGCCGATCGATACCCGACTGGATCAGCAGCGTTTCCAGCTTCTCCTCGTAGGCTAAGGATTTCGCCTTCATCGAAACGTCTCACCGTTTGCGCGTCACGAATTGCTTGAGTCGCTGACGCTTCTGTATCTGACGTTTGGTGAGCTTGTTTCGCTTGCCCCGGTAGGGATTGTCACCGGAACGGAACTCGATTCGGATCGGTGTGCCGTCCAACCTCAGTGCTTTACGAAAGCGACTCACGAGATATCGTTTGTAGCTGTCGGGAACCTGTTCTGTCTGGTTACCGTGAATGACGATCAAGGGTGGATTTTTTCCCCCCTGGTGGGCATAGCGAAGTTTGATACGCCGCCCATGCACCTGCGGCGGCTGATGTTCCTGGACCAGCATTTCAAGCAGACGTGTCAGTTCAGGTGTCGGCAGATCGCTCATGGCGTTGGCATAGACCCTTTCTACCAGATCGAACAGGTCACCCACACCGGATCCATGCAACGCGGATATGTAATGGTGCCGGGCAAAATTGAGAAACGGCAGTTTACGATCGATCTCACTCCTGACACTCTCCCGCTGTTCATCGCTCAATCCATCCCATTTGTTGATCACCAGGATCAGTGCCCTGCCACTCTCGAGCACATGTCCCGCCAGATTGGCATCCTGCTCACCTATGCCCTGGCGGGCGTCAACCACCATCAGTACGACATTGGCCTCTTCAATCGACTGCAGCGTCTTGATGATACTGAACTTCTCTATCGCTTCCTTGATACGAGAGCGGCGCCTTACGCCGGCGGTATCGATCAGGGTGTAGTGTCGGTCATTGCGGCTGAAGGGAATATAGATGCTATCCCTTGTAGTGCCGGGCTGATCGAAGGCGACGACACGTTCTTCACCCAGCATGCGGTTGACCAGTGTCGATTTACCCACATTGGGACGGCCGACCACTGCGATCAGGATACCCCCCCGATCCGGTGGCCCCGCATCCTCCGCAAGAGGCAGGGAGTCGAGCACCTCATCGATGAGGCTGCGTACACCCCGGCCATGCTCTGCCGCGATGGTGTGGAGTTGGTTGAAACCCAAGCGGTAGAAATCGCTGGCAGCAATATCACCCCCCATCCCCTCGCTCTTGTTGACCGCAAGGGTGACTGGCTTACCGGTACGGCGCAGTTGTTGGGCGATCGCCTCATCACCGGCGGTACATCCCTCTTTGGCATCGAGCAGAAACAGAATATGATCGGCTTCGCCAATCGCCTGCCTGACCTGCTGCTCCATCAATTGATCAATACCTATCTGATCGCCGCTGATGCCGCCTGTGTCCACCACCACGAAGGGATGCTGGCCCAACTTGCCGGTACCGTATTTACGATCCCGGGTCAGTCCGGGCTGATCGGCAACCAGGGCATCCCGGCTGCGGGTCAATCGATTGAAGAGGGTCGATTTACCCACGTTGGGTCGTCCGACCAGGGCGATGACCGGCAACATATCAGCGGTTCTCGGCCTCGATCGGGTGAGCTCTGAGGGCGCTCAGGGTTCCTCCCTCATCCAATACATAGACAATTTCGTCGATCACCAGAGGTTTAAGGCGGATGGCATCGCCTCCGACTCTGATACGGGCCAGCTGCCGTCCATCCTCCTGGGAAAGCCAGTGAACATAGCCGTCGAAATCACCCACCACAAGGGTGTCGCCCACCATTGCGGGAGCGGAGAGCTTGCGCGCATGCAGCTTTTTCTGCTGCCACAGGGTGGCCCCATTGGTGGCATCCAGTGACCAGATATGGTCTTCCGCATCGGTAATGAATACCTGACGCCAACTGGCATCAAGCCCGGCATGGGAGGAGATGTCACGCCGCCACAGCACGACACCGCTGGACTCGGAAACAGCAGCCACATCCCCCTGATAGGCCGAGACGTAGAGGGTACCCTCCACCAGCACGGGATCTGCATCGATATCGACGACCCGCTCCAACTCCGTACGTCCCTTTGGCGTCGAAATTGTCGCCTCCCAATTCACCAGACCTGAATCGAGAGAGAGCCCGACAAACTTACCGCCGGCAAACCCGGCCAGCACTTGTGATTCGCTGACCAACGGAGAGCTGTCTCCGCGTAGCGTCAATACCGGGACAGTGCGATCATATACCCAGCGTTTTTCACCACTATCTGTTGTGTAGGCGGTGACACCACCATCAGTGGTGCGGCAGACCACATTACCGTCATTAACGGCAGGCGACGAGAGGACATCACTGCTCACACGCTGCCGCCATCTCTCTCCGCCATCTTCACCGTCCAGCAGGATCAATTCCGCTTCCAGTGTACCGAGTGCGATCAATCCATCCGCGACACCAGGACCTCCGCTGAGCGGGCTATCGGTATCCACCGACCAGTGCCGCTCCCCTGTCTCTGGATCGAGGGACGACACCTCTCCAGAGGGCTCCGCGATATAGAGCATGCCGTTGCTGTAGACAGGTTTGAGCTTGAGCAGGGTTTCATCTGCGTCATCAAACCCTTCATCCCATAGGGTTTCGATACGCAGCTCCGGCTGAAACTCCACCAGTTCGGACGGTGGATCCGCATTATCTTTACCGCTGAGAGCGCTACAGCCTGCGAGCAGCAACGGCAAGGGCCAGAAAATGGTGTATCTCATCTCAGCCTCAAGGGGTTGTGGCAGCGAGATCGTCGAGTTTCATCTGCAGCAGATTCCGGTTGCTGACCTCCAGGGTCATGGCCTGGGTGTATGCTTCTGCCGCGGCAGCCTTGTCGCCCCTGGCAAAGGCGATATCCCCCCGGATCACAGCGAACTCACCGGCGAATCCACCCTGTTCCGACGCAACCTGTTTTTCGGCAGCATCAAGCTCTCCCTCATTTAGCAGAACCCTGGCCAGACTGAGTTGCACCAGTTGTTTCAGTGACGGGTTGTCCGCATTCTCACTGGCCCACTCCAGGCGGGAGATAGCAGTAGCCGCATCCCCCTCATCGAGCTTGACCCTCGCCTCGGCCATCGCGGCGAATATTGAATAGCTGTTGTCATAGTTGCCGCGCATCAATTCCGCCTGCTTGACCGCCGACGGTTTATCCCCCCGGTCCACCGCCGCCACCATCTGATTGAAGGCCAGTGCCGCTTCGGCGCCGATTCTATCCTTGTAGTTACCCCAGGCCTGCCAGCCGAAGACGCCACCCAGTCCAATCACCAAACCGGCAATCACTGAGGTACCGTTCTCTTTCCACCAGCGTTTAATCGCCTCGACCTGTTCTTCTTCGGTCTGATACTCACTCATAGTGCATACCTTAAATGACTCATCGTTTATCCTGTTACTCAAGCAACGAGTGTAGTGTCCTATACTAGCGCTGCCGTTTGTTCATCATTGTCCTCTATTAATCAACTCTGCAAGCCTGGTCTCCAATTGAGACAGTGCTATCTGCTCCTGCTTGCCTTCACTTCGCAGCGGTTTAAGGCCAATCTCCCGGCGTGCAACCTCGTCCTCACCGAGAACGAGTGCATAGCGGGCCTGGCTCCGATCCGCTTTCTTCAATTGATTCTTGAATGTACCGCCCCCGCAGTGACTGATGAGACGCAGTGTCGGCAGTGCGCTGCGCAACCGTTCGGCCAGCAATACGCCTTCTCGGGACGCCCTGTCCCCCATCATCACCAGGTAGACATCGGGAACAGGCAGTTGTTCTTTCAAATCGAGCGTCTCCAACATGGCTATCAATCGCTCAAGCCCCATGGCAAAACCGACCGCCGGCGTCGCTCTTCCACCCAGCTGCCCGACCAAACCGTCAAAACGTCCACCGGCACACACTGTGCCTTGGGCGCCCAGACTCTGCGTCACCCACTCAAATACCGTCCGACTGTAGTAGTCCAATCCGCGCACCAGGCGGGGATTTAGCCGATAACCCACCCCGGCATCGTCAAGGCCCTGTCGAAGGCGATCGAAGTGCGCCATAGATTGATCCCCGAGATACTCCATAAGGCTGGGCGCATCCTCTATCACAGACGCCATCTGAGGATTCTTGCTGTCGAGAATACGCAGCGGATTACTCTCCAAGCGGCGCTGGCTGTCATCATCGAGCTCATCGAAACGTTCGCGCAAATAGATGATCAGCTGATCACGATAGTTGGCCCGCTCCTCAGATGTACCCAAGGTGTTGAGCTGTAATTCCAGATCCTGCAGCCCCAATTCACGCCATATCCGGGCAGTGATCAAAATCAGTTCGAGGTCGATATCCGGACCCGCCAGGCCGAAGGCCTCAACACCTATCTGATGGAACTGACGGTAGCGCCCCTTTTGTGGTCGCTCATGTCGAAACATCGGCCCCTGATACCAGAGCCGCTGTGTCTGATTGAAAATCAGACCGTTTTCCAGACCGGCCCGTACACAACCCGCGGTACCTTCCGGTCGCAGCGTCAGGCTGTCACCGTTACGATCGGCGAAAGTATACATCTCCTTCTCGACAATATCGGTAACCTCGCCAATGGAGCGTTTGAACAGTTCGGTCATCTCGACGATGGGCATACGGATTTCGGCATAGCCGTAACGGCTGAGTACCGAACGCACCCGATCCTCGAGAAACTGCCAGAGCGGCGACTGTTGCGGCAGGATATCCTTCATCCCGCGTATGGCTTGGATCTGCTTTGCCATAGAATTCAGATTACAGGGTGTGAAATAGGACTGGTTCGAATAAAACAGTGAAGGGTAACACGGATCTGTGGATTTGATCTAGAATCGGTTACAGCCGGTTCGGATCCAGATTGAATCGCGCCACCTTACCCCGGGTAAAAGGCTTGAGATCGAAAGGTTCGCCATCGATGGTCAACTCCACACCGGGTGCATTACCCAGTAAAACGGAAAATGGACCAAGCTGGCTATCCAGTGTTCGACGTTTACCAGAACCCAGTTCACCAAAGATGCGCAGCTTGCCATCCCGATCACGCACCTCGGCCCAACAGGATTCGCTGAACAGAAACACCACCTTTTTTGACAGTAAAGGAGCCACCTCTTCGGCTGGTTTCTCCTCCTGCACCGGCGCAATCACCGGACCGGGCTCCTCTGTTTCAACAGATTGCTGCAGGGTGCCGCCCGCCGGCAATGGCGGTTGATCGGAGGTCGAGAGAACTTCCTCGATCTCAATCAACACCTGTTCCGACTCTTCCACCAGTTGTTCCGATGGCGATGGGGGTTGTGACTCTTCCTCCTCAACAGCAGGTACCGGTTGCTGAATTTCCTGATCGAGGAGCGGATCCTGGATACCTGATTCAACCTGCTCTTGTGCTGGAAGAGCGGCAGGCTCCTCCAATTCCACACGGGTCTGCCACCAGAAGAAGACCAATGCGGCCAGTATCAACAGAATACCCCAGGTCACATAACGCATAACCCCATGACCACTGTGCAGCTCACGACCAAAACTCTGCGTCTGTGCCCTACGCATAGGCAGATCATTCGAAGCTGGTAACAGACTCTGATAGGCTTCGATAACCGCTCCCTCATTGACGCCAAGCAGTCTGGCGTATTTACGCAGGTACCCCTGGACAAAAACGGGGCCGGGCAGATTATCGTAATCATCTGACTCAAGGGCGGCTATCATTGCCTGACTCAAGTGCAATTGTGCTGCCATCTTTGCCTGATCCAGGCCTTGCCGCTCTCTCGCCTTACGCAGTTGGGTGCCAGGTCCAATGACGACCTCCTGGGTCATCTCGGTGTCGTCTTTAGTTGTGACATTCATCGGCTTTTTTCAGCTTGGTAGAGCAACTGGACCTCAGGCGCATCCGGAAAATCCTTGAGCAGCCTTCTTCTATATTCGGTGCTTTTGGCCATGTCTCTAAGCCGTTTCTCTACCTGTACACCCAACCAAAGAGAGGCAGCCGTGGGTTTAATCTCGCTATGGTAGCGCTCCAGATAGGCACGCGCGGAAAGATCGTTTTCCTGCTGCAATGAGATTTCCGCCATCTTGAAGAGTGCTATGGGGTAGGTGGGTCTGGCTGTCAGCGCCCGCCGGTAGAAGTTTTCAGCTTTAGCCTCGTCACCAGCACGCTCAACGCATAATCCGGCATTTGTCAGCGCCACCCATGGCGTGGGATAGAGTGGATTGGCGAGGGCCTGCTCAAAGTCCTCCAAGGCATCTGAATATCGACCAAGACGACAGAAATAACTTCCTCTCGCATTTCGTATATATGGATCGCGTGCATCCAGTTCCACTGCCCGGTCATAATGTTTGCCGGCCCGATCTATCTCACCCAATTGCTGATAGAGTATGCCGATCACGTTGTGGGCTTCAGGGGACTTCTCATCCACCTCCAATGCCTTATTGAGTTTCTGCAGTGCCACCGCTGACTGGCCATCCCGCATATAGGCCATACCCATCTCTACATAGATCTTGGCCGGACTATTGCGTTTCTCCTGGCCCAGGTTACCCGTGGCATCCGTGGTTTGCGGTTGGGTTGCACAGCCGCCCAAAAGCAGCACTGCCGGTAGTAAATAACGTAGATAACAGCCTGTCGACTTCATGAAACACCCAATTTGATATTGCCCGTTTTCTCCATTCGCAACTCCCTGCTGCTCCGATCCCTGACCTTGCCGACCAGCTGTCCACACGCGGCATCGATGTCATCACCGCGGGTCTTACGCGTGGTGGCGATAATGCCTGAGCGCTTAAGGCGCATCCGGAAAGCCTCCACCCGCTCTGCCGGTGATGTGCGATAGTGTGTACCCGGAAACGGATTGAAGGGAATCAGGTTGACCTTCGAAGGTGTCCCTTCAAGCAGGCGGATCAATGCCTTGGCATGTTGCAGTGAGTCGTTTATGCCCTCCAGCATGACATATTCCCATGTCACTTTTCTGCGCTTATCCCCTTTGACATATTCGCGGCACGCGGGAATCAACTCTTCCAATGGATATTTACGATTAATCGGCACCAATTTATCCCGTAACGCATTGTCAGGGGCATGCAGGGAGACTGCAAGACTGACATCGCACGATTCCCGCAATCTTTTCAGTGCCGGTACAATTCCCGATGTACTTATGGTAACCCTATACTTGGATACCATATAGGCAAGATCATCCTGCATGATTTTCATGGCGCTGATGACTGCGTCGAGATTGGCCAGGGGCTCGCCCATTCCCATCAACACGATATTGCTCGGCGCCGCACCCAATCTGCGACTGGCAACCCATACCTGCCCTATGATCTCAGCGACGCTCAGATTACGATTGAAACCCTGTCGGGCGGTTGAGCAGAAGCTGCAATCGAGGGCACACCCCACCTGAGAAGAGACACAAAGGGTGTTCCTTCCATCATCCGGTATCAATACAGTTTCGATACGCTGACTATCCTGCAACTCAAGAATCCATTTACGGGTGCCATCAGTAGCGGGCTGCTCATAAACCAGCTTCGGCAGCTCAATAGATGCCTGTTGTTGCAGCTGTTGACGCAGGTGTTTGGAGATATCGGTCATGGCATCGAATTCGGTGACGCCGTGTTTATGTATCCATTTGAAGACATTTCTGCCATGAAATGCCTTGCAACCCAATTCGAGGAAATAGGCCTCCATACCCTGCAGATCAAGGTCTAGAAGATTGGTGATTTCTCTCTGGTTAGCCAAAACAGGTTACGCAATATTGATCTATTGACACTTGGGAAGGAGAAAAAGCATAAAATAACAAAGCGTTAGTTTAGCGGTGACATGGCGGACTGGCAATCTAAACCTGCCATATGAATCCGTGGGTTCAGGTGCCACCTAAACCTGTCTTTTGACCAGGTTCACATCCTGCAACTGCTCGATTTTCGACAGTAAACGACTCAATTGTTCCATATCACGCACCTCAACCGTAAAACGCATCCGGGCTGAATCGGTCTTACGGTCACTGCTGGTGTTGACACCGATGACATCGATATCCTCGTTGGTCAGAATAGCCGAAATATCCCGCAACAGGCCTTTTCTGTCGCTGGCAATCACCAGAAAATCCACCGCATAGCTTGTCTCCCGCTGTTCCGTACTCCAGTGCACTGTAACCAGACGGTCACTCTCTCTTTTTTTTATGGCACGGATATTCGGGCAGTCGGAACGATGTATTGTAACCCCTCGCCCGCGGGTGACATAACCGATTATCGGATCATACGGAACCGGTTTACAACAACGGCCGATTGTGGTCATCAGGTCACCGACCCCGGCGACCACCACCTCCCCCTTGATCACCGCCTGGTTACGGTGGATTTCCGGTATCTCTTTTTCACGCGACTCGCTCTTCGCCCGGCTGCCGAGGCCGGCGACCTGGATGGGTGACAGATCACCACGACCTATCGCCGCGTAGACATCCTCCGTATGCATCAGGTTGTGCTTTGTCGCTGCCGCCTCAAGATCAGGCTTCTCACTGATGGACAGGCGTGTCATTTCACGCTCCAGGGCTGCGCGGCCCAGCTCCACGTGGTGGTCATAGTCGAGTTGTTTGAACCACTGCTTGACCCGATTACGCGCCTTCGATGAATGCAGATAACCCAGGTGCGGGTTTATCCAGTCGCGACTCGGGGTTCCATTCTTGGCAGTCAGAATCTCAACAGTTTCACCACTGCGTAAGGAGCGATTGAGCTGCACGATGTGGCCATCCACCCTCGCCCCCCGGCACTGATGCCCTACATCGGTATGGATGGCATAGGCAAAATCGAGTGGCGTCGAACCTTTGGGCAGCTCTACCACTTTCCCCAGTGGCGTCAACACGTAGATCCGCGTCGCCTCAAGTTCACTCTCCGCCCCATCGCCTGGTGCAGCGCCATCCGCTCCCTCGTCCTTACTCTCAAGCCATTGCCTCATCCAGACGATTCTTCGTTCGAAATCGCTATCCTGTTTGGCATTTTCCTTATACCGCCAATGTGCCGCCACACCCAGCTCCGAGTGAAAATGCATCTCACGAGTACGGATTTGCACCTCCAGCGTCTTATCCTCGGGGCCGATCACAGCGGTGTGAATGGAACGATAAAGGTTGGCCTTAGGTGTCGCAATATAGTCATCGAATTCACCGGGGATGTGTTTCCACAATCCATGTACGACACCCAATGCCGCATAACATTGAGCGATGTCATCCACCAATACCCGCACCGCCCGCAAATCGAAGATCTGTTCGATATCCACCGCTTTACGCTGCATCTTGCGCCATATGCTGTAGATATGCTTGGGTCGTCCGCTTATTTCCGCATTCACGCCAACAGCCAGAAAATTTTCACGCAACAGTTCGATCACCTCTTTAATGAACTGTTCCCGATCGGCGCGCCGACCATCCAGTTGACTGGCTATACGTTTGTATTCCTCAGGATGGAGAAAGCGCAGTGCCAGATCTTCAAGCTCCCACTTGACCTGCCAGATACCCAATCGATTTGCCAATGGCGCATAGATCTCCTTTGTCTCATGGGCCAGGCGACGCCTCAGTTCCGGAGATAGCCTGCGTGCGGATCGCATCAGGTGGAGCTGCTCCGCCACGACCACCAGTACCACTCGGATATCTTCCGCTATACCCAGCAACAGACGGCGCAGGTTCTCCGCATGCTGTGCTTCATCCTCAGCAGAGACATCAATGGACAGATCGGTCAGCAGATCGATGCGCGTCAGGTCATCCACCATATGAGCAGTGCTTTGACCCAATTCACGCTGCAGTATCTCAAGGGTAATTGTTGAATCCTTCAATACATCCAGCAGAAGCGCCGCCGCAACCGTTTCGCGATCCATACGTAAATCGATCAGGATCTCTGCAATGGATAGGGCATGCCTTAATTGGGTCTCCCCACTCAGAATACGCTTGTCAGGATTGGCCTTGAGGGCCAGATCCCCCGCCCTGCACAGCATCTGCCGGTCATTTGCGTCGAACTCCGCAGGCAGCATCTCCAACCAGCGGGCAACAACCGCCGCATCGGCGCCATCCCCCTCCGGCAGTCTGCTGCGGGTAGTGACCATCGCAATCAATCAAGCACGTGACTGACCAGTCCATCCGCCAATTTCGGTTCAAACCAGGTCGACTTGGGTGGCATGACTTCACCGGCATCCGCGACCGCCATCAGCTGCTCCATGCTCGTGGGAAAAAGCGAGAAGGCTACCACCATCTCACCGGAATCCACCCGTTGCTCCAAGCCGGAAAGACCTCGGATCCCGCCAACAAAATCGATTCGATTGTCACGGCGCGGATCGGAGATACCAAGAATCGGCTCAATCAGATTGTCTGCCAGAAGACTGACATCCAGACGCGCAACAGGATCACTGGGGATCTTCGCCGCATCGAGACGCAGGCGATACCACTGCCCATCCAGATACATGCCGAATTCACCACTCCGCTCGGGTTTTACGGCCTGATCACTGGTTTGCAATTGAAAAACCGCTTCAATGCGAGTGAGAAAAGTCTCTTTATCCAGCCCGTTCAGATCCTTCACAACCCTGTTGTAGTCGAGAATCTGCATCTGATTGTGCGGAAAGATGACACTCAGAAAGTAGTTGTAGGCCTCATCCCCGGTATGGCTGCTATTCGTCCCTTTCCTCGAAGCCGCCACCCTTGAACCGGCGGCTGATCGATGGTGGCCATCGGCAACATAGAGCGCCTCCATCCGATCAAATTCATGGGTCAGCGTAGCCACTTTCTCTTCATCATCCAACGGCCAGATCTCGTGCCTTACTCCATCTGCGGCAGTGACGTCCATCTCCGGGGGGGTCTGCGATATCTCATTGAGTAGGGCTTCCACGGCTGCGGCGCTCGGATAGACCAGAAAAACGGGACCCGTCTGGGCATTCAGGGCATCGATCTGACGCACCCGGTCATCCTCTTTCGCCGGGCGGGTGAATTCATGCTTTTTGATCCGGTCATGATCATAGGCCTCAACCGAAGCGGCGGCCACCAACCCTGTCTGTTGATGCTCCCCCATCGTCAGGCGGTAGACGTAGAAACAGGGCTGCTTGTCCCGAATGAGGATCCCCTCCCTTTCCATCTCCTTCAGATTCTCAGCGGCCTTGGCATAGACCTCGGGGGCATAGGGGTCGGTACCTTGCGGGAGATCTATTTCGGGCCTCGAAATATGCAGGAAGCTCCACGGACGGCCGTGGGCCATCTCTCTGGCCTCAGCCTCGTTCATGACATCATAGGGTGGCGCGGCGACATCGGCAGCCCGCCCTTCGGCAGGACGCAGTCCGGGAAATGCTCTGATCAGCGGCATGGGGATACTTCCTCAGGAATATGCGGTCGGTTATCAATCGATCCGATTATGAACGAGGGACGGATTGTTTCAAAAGAACAGCCGAACAATCAAGCTGAAAAGCCCCTCCGTGTAAGAAATGGCCTACGCTGATTTGAGATCAATCCTACATTTTTTTTAAGGTTAATCACTTAGAATTATAACTGTCGCATCAAGGAAGCAACGGATAGCAGGCTCGTACATGGATGTGCAAGGATCGAACCAATTGCCAACCAATCACTGCGACACGAGATCCTGGCGCCCAAGGATAGGGTGCCAGGGTTTTTTTTGCTTATAATACAGCAACATAAGGATTACTCGACGTCATACTCAATGACTTACCCCATGGCTCATATAGAGATCTGACATCACCGCACCCGATCCTCGACGCGCCACAAGTATTGATCCGGCTGGTCAAACGCCTCCCACAACTGGCTATAAGTTCGCCCTGAATGTGGGTGGAGTTCATCACCCGCCACATCAGACAGGGGCAGCAGGACGAATGCATATTTCACGATTTCATCCCGAGGCAACTGAATCGGCCCATCATCGACAATCTGATCGCCATACGTCAGCAGATCGATATCCAGGGTTCGTGAAGCAAACCTGTCCGGTGTTCGTCTTCTGCCGTGACGTGCTTCCAGCTTCCGCAACTCCACGACCAGCGCTCTCGGTGAAAGATCAGTGTAGATCCCCACAACCAGGTTATGAAAATTATCGCCTTCAAGCCCGACGGCCTCACTTTCATAAATAGGGGAGACCTGCAGTTCACCGAATAGTACCTCAAGATCGCGCAGGGCTCTGGGAATATGGTTCTCAGGCGCCATATTGCTGCCCAAACTCAACCAGGCATGTACACTCCCGCGATCAGTCACGCTGACCTCGTTCGATTATCACGCCTACATCCCGTGCGGCACTGACAGCGCCCACTTTGTTCAGGGTCAGGCGAACCCAAGGCACTCTGAATTCTTGCAGAACAATTCCGGCACACCGCTCCGCCAAGGTCTCGACCAGCTGAAATTCGCTCTCCCGGACATATGAGACAAGCCGTTTACTCACCGCTTTGTAATCGAGCGTATCTTCTATGTCATCAGTGGCCGCCGCTTTGGCGATATCGGCACCCATTTCGAGATCAAAAATCACCGTCTGCCTGATCTTACGCTCCCAATCATAGATTCCGATCACGGTATCGACACGCAGATCCCGGATGAAGACTATATCCATAAATATTGGCCATATTGTAAGTAAATGGCACATGGTAGAGGAGAATAGGCAATGAGCAAACCCCTCACGCAGGGCCAGGGTTCAGGGTATGAGCCATGTAACGCGGCTAAACCTTGTAATATAACCGGTTCTGTAACAACATGAGCCCGTCAAAACAAGCCTGATGCATGCATCTGCCAGAGCCCGAAGGCAATGAGCAGCAACTGGTGAAATCTCGCTGGGCATATCGTTTGACAGAATGGTGTAATTATTCATGCGTACACATGATCACTGACTCTCTACTCATACTTGGCGCCTATCTGCTGGGTTCCATTTCGAGCGCCATCATTGTCTGCCGCATCATGGGATTGCCCGATCCGAGAAGTCAGGGATCGAATAATCCGGGTGCCACCAATGTACTGCGTATCGGTGGCAAAAAGGCGGCAGCCATAACCCTGCTCGGTGATTCATTGAAGGGATTGCTGCCAATGGTTGCGGCTCATCTGCTAGGCGCCTCTGCACTGGTACTCGCCTTAACCGGGTTGGCAGCCTTTCTCGGTCATCTCTATCCCTTATTTTTCAGATTCAAGGGCGGTAAAGGGGTTGCAACCGCCCTGGGTGTGCAATTCGGTCTCCATTGGGGGATCGGATTGGCGGTTGCTTTGATCTGGTTATTCATTGCAAAAGTGGTCAATATCTCTTCACTCTCAGCGCTTGTCTCAATGGCGCTGGCACCGTTGATAGTCTGGGTGATCTGGCCAGAGACTGAACTGGTGGTGATGCAGATCGTAATGTCGTCGATTCTGTTTTGGCGACACCGATCCAATATTCAGAACCTGTTGCAGGGTGCGGAAGGGACCATTGCCAATCAAGATAACAGTGAAGACAAATAGGTGGAGCGATGCCGGAACTCGACATCATAGAGTATGCGAATCATATAACCTGTATAGACACCCATTATCAACGGCCCGAACTGGCTGCCTGTTATCTCGTGGAAT
Organism: Candidatus Thiodiazotropha sp. LNASS1; assembly: GCF_964212655.1. Taxonomy (NCBI): domain Bacteria; kingdom Pseudomonadati; phylum Pseudomonadota; class Gammaproteobacteria; order Chromatiales; family Sedimenticolaceae; genus Candidatus Thiodiazotropha; species Candidatus Thiodiazotropha sp. LNASS1. The sequence goes on from NZ_OZ156465.1 coordinate 2,037,193, forward strand.
CCGAGGGTGAAGCGGTATTTATAGATACCGGAACCAGTCATACTGTCCCCTATCTCATGGATGTCCTGGCGGCGAAAGGGATACAGCCATCACAGGTAAAATATGTCATACCGACTCATGTACACCTTGATCATGCCGGCGGCGCCGGGGAACTGATGCGCAGGTTGCCCAACGCATCCCTCGTAATCCACCCCTACGGCGCCAAACACATGATCGATCCTTCCAAATTGATCGCCGGTGCAACTGCGGTCTATGGCGAGGAACAATTCGAGCGGCAGTTCGGTAAGTTGACATCCATCCCCAAAGAGCGTGTCATCGAAGCACCGGATAACACGCGTCTGAGCTTCGGTAACAGGGAGTTGTTGATATTGGATACTCCCGGGCATGCCCGACACCATTTCTGTGTCTACGACGCCATGGGCCAGGCAATGTTCACCGGCGACACCTTCGGCCTGTCCTACCGGGAATTCGACACCGAGCATGGCCATTTCATCATGCCGACAACAACCCCTGTGCAATTCGATCCAGAGGCATGGCAAAGCACGCTGGAGAGATTGATTACACTGTCACCTGAACGTATCTACCTGACCCATTACGGTGAAATCGGGAGACCAAAGGAGATGGCTGAAAAGCTGAGCCGATATATCGAAGAGTTCGCGGCCATTGCCAGGGCATCCCGTGCGAACCCCGGGGAGGAGCGGGTTGTGGATATTCGCAACAGCTTGAAGGATTGGATGATGGATAAACTCAAGACCCATGGCTGCCGCCAATCTCCCGAAATCATCGAACAACGGATGTCAATGGATCTGAAGTTGGACGCCCAGGGTCTTGATGTATGGCTGACTCGCCTGGAGCAGGCTTAGAATACTAGGGCCTGTTTACACTAGTCCGATTAGCGCTAACAGGTCCTAGCAAGGTTTTGAACCGCTCTGGTCCCAGGCGAATGTACAGTCCAGCCTGGAGAGCACATAGATCATGCCCTGCTCTCCATCGCCGATCATCATCGACAGTGGAGAGTGCTTGTTGAATTTGTGGCTTCGCTGGCGCAGCCAACGTTTGCCCATGCTCGGATTGGAGGGATAGGTCGTGCGCAGCGCATCATCGATTCGCACAAGATATTCCACCCGCCTCATGACATCAGGGGTATCCGGTAGCGGTTTATTGTAGCGATACTGTGTAAAATGGCGCGCCTTTCCCTCTAAATCCAACAGTGCCATCATCTCTTCTGAGTGCAGGCCCCAGTTCTCGAACATATTCATCACACCCCGAGTAATGGCCAGTCGGTCATTCAAGGACCTGCTTGTACTGATATCTTGAGTAGTTGCCATAGCCCACCAATTCCCCACGAAATTACTTGGTTAAGGAGAATAGCACGATTTGCCTGCATAAACCCCGAAAATATTCAGGGTTTACTCCACAGTGCCTGCCACCATCGTTTGCGATTCTTCGGCACCATCGTGCCAGGCAGATCGACGGGTCGCAGCTTGCTCAATACCCAACCGGGTAGCGGCGGATTGTCGCTATATCCACAGGAGACGCCCAGATTATTCGGATCATAGATTTTGATGAAACCGGGTTGATCGAGATCGTCCGCATAAACGATGCCGCAATAGTCTTCTTCATGTTCGCTGCGCAACAGAACATCGATGCTATCGATGAACTTGAGAACCATATTGGCGTCAGCGGTGGAAGTCGGTGGCGGCTCGCCTATGGCGTAGATATACCACCCACCAGCGGCATCCTCTTTCAATACCTGCCACAAGACATCCAATTGATGCCATCTGAGGGTTGAAGTGAAACTCCCCCTGAAGGCTTGCAGATAAGCGTTCTGTTCATCCACGGAAGATACTTTGTTCATGTGATGGATTATGTCATTTGTGAGCTTTGATTGAAGTACCTTGAGATGTCTCTTTTGGGTTATTTAGCTATTGTTACGATATTGTCATTTTTTTATTAGGGCTTATAACAGCATTGGGTATAATGGAATTTTACACCCCCGGCTTGTGATATGAATAATGTTAGCAATACGCTGTTCGAGTCCGATCTAAACCTGAAGTTACTCAATCGCGGCAAGGTTCGCGATATCTATGAAGTGGATGAGGATCACCTGCTGATTGTCACTACAGATCGACTCTCAGCGTTTGATGTCGTATTGCCCCAACCCATACCCGGCAAGGGGGAAGTACTGACCAGAGTAGCCAACTTTTGGTTCAATCGCACCCGTCATATCGTACCCAACCATCTCAAGGATATCCCGCTGGAGAAGATTGTAACAGACCCACGACAGCGTGAGATTCTAGGGGATCGATGGATGCTGGTGCGCAAGCTGAAACCACTGCCTGTTGAAGCAATCGTCAGGGGCTACCTGATAGGATCCGGCTGGAAGGACTACCAACAGAACGGAAGTGTCTGTGGCATATCCCTGCCTGAAGGGTTGCAACAGGCCGCCATGCTCCCGGAACCAATCTTCACGCCTTCAACGAAGGCGGAGGTTGGGGATCATGATATGAATATTTCATTCGAGCAGGCTGAGGCACTGTTAGGAAAGGATGTTGCCTGTCAGGTTAGAGATCTGAGTCTGGATATCTACAAACAGGCGGCTGACTATGCCCTTGAAAGGGGTATTATCATCGCAGACACGAAATTTGAATTCGGTTTGGATGCTCAGGGCAGGGTCCATCTTATCGATGAAGTGTTGACGCCGGATTCATCCCGATTCTGGCCGGCAAGCTCGTATCGCCCGGGATGCAGCCCTCCCAGCTTCGATAAGCAGTTCGTAAGAGACTATCTGGAGACACTCGACTGGGATAAGACACCACCCGGACCTGAGCTACCCCAAGAGGTAATTGATAAAACAGCGGAAAAATACAAAGAGGCGGAAAAACGCCTGACTGGCGAATGGCGAGAAGAGTAGCTCAATAACGAATTTTGTTCGTGCCGGGCTTCAATTTTTCTGTTGTCTTGCCGATTCTCTTGATAACCAAGCTAACTGTTTGTTGCATGATTGTGATTGAAACTAAATCAACCCGATTCAGCTATTGTGGTATAAAGTTTTGTCTGGTATGACAGCAATCAATATTAAATCCGCCAGGGTGGTCATCTATACCACGCTGAGATGTCCCCATTGCCAGCATCTGAAACGTTGGCTAAAGAGGAATAAGGTTCCTTTTTTAGACTTCAATGTGGGCAAACCTGGAAAAATGCAGAAACAGTTTTTTGAGATCGGTGGGCAAACCGTACCTCTGATCGTTATCGGTAATAATAAGTTTGTCGGCTTCAATCCCAATCAACTCAAGAAAGTACTGCAAAGAGAAGGCTTGTTATAGGGGCGAGACGTAGCTACGTCACAGCAGAATGACAAAGGGGGCTATCGCCCCCTTTTTATTTCTCGACTCACTGCTCAATCGGATCAGTTGACCTTAGGGTCGAGTTCGCCGCTCTCATAACGATTTTGCATATCTTCCAGCGAGATCGGTACGATCTTGTCAGCCATACCCGCCGAGCCAAAGGCTTCATAACGCGCCTTACAGATCTCCGACATCGCCTTGGTGGCTTCCTTGAGGAACTTCCGCGGATCGAAGTTGGACCTGTTGTCGTGCAGATGCTTACGGATAGAGCCGGTCGATGCCATGCGCAGATCGGTGTCAATATTGACCTTGCGTACACCATGCTTGATACCTTCGGCGATCTCCTCCACAGGCACGCCATAGGTCTCACCCATATCGCCGCCATACTCATTGATGATCGCCAGCCAGTCCTGCGGCACCGAAGAGGAACCGTGCATGACCAGATGGGTGTCAGGAATACGCGCATGGATCTCCTTCACCCGATCGATGGCCAGGATATCGCCCGTGGGGGGGCGGGTGAACTTGTAGGCGCCGTGGGATGTCCCAATCGCAATCGCCAGGGCGTCCACACCTGTCTTCTTGACGAAATCGGCCGCTTCATCGGGATCGGTCAACAGCTGGCTGTGATCGAGCGTGCCCTCGGCACCCACGCCATCCTCTTCACCGGCCTGACCGGTTTCAAGGGATCCCAGACAACCCAGTTCGCCCTCAACGGAGACACCACCGGCGTGGGCCATTGCGACCACGGTTTTGGTCACATCCACATTGTATTCGTATGACGAGGGTGTTTTGCCGTCGCTCATCAATGATCCGTCCATCATAACTGAAGAGAAACCCGATTGAATGGAACGCAGGCAGACTGAGGGTGATGTACCGTGATCCTGGTGCATACAGACCGGGATGTGCGGATACATCTCAGTTGCGGCAATGATCAGGTGACGCAGGAAAGGTTCTCCCGCATAGGAGCGAGCTCCGGCGGAACCCTGCAGGATAACAGGACTTTTGGCCGCGTCTGCAGCCTGCATGATGGCATGCACCTGTTCCATATTGTTGACATTGAACGCCGGCAAACCGTAGCCGTTTTCCGCAGCATGGTCGAGAAGTTGGCGCAGGGATATCAGAGCCATGATAGCCTCCTTAGTTATGTGTCTATAGTAATTTCAACTGTCGATGACCCCGCCAGACGACGTCACCTTTTAATCGTGTCTTCAGCGAGAACATGCTCACCGACGCGCATCACTTTCATAATATTGGTTTGACCCTCCACACCGGAGCGATCACCCTTGGTGATAATCACCAAGTCACTTTCACGAACCTCACCGCGTCTCAGCAGTTCATCGATCACTTCTTCGTTCACCTTATCGACATTTGTACTGGCAACGTCAAAACTCACCGGGTAGACACCGCGGTAGAGGGTGACCTTGCGTCTTGTACGCACATGACGCGTCAAAGCATAAATGGGGATATCGGAACTGATACGAGACATCCACTTCACTGTGGAGCCCGATTCCGTTAGTGCGGCGATCCCTTTCACACCCAAGTGATTGGCAGTATACATGGTCGCCATCGCAATCGATTCGTCGACACGGCCAAACACACTATCGATCCTATGATGCGAACGTCGTGCGGTTTGATGTTTTTCCGCCTCTGAACAGACCCGGTCCATCGCTTCGATGACCTTGTGCGGATACTTGCCCACCGAGGTTTCGGCAGAGAGCATCACCGCATCTGTGCCATCCATGACCGCATTCGCCACATCGAACACTTCGGCCCGCGTGGGTATGGGATTCTCGATCATCGACTGCATCATCTGGGTGGCGGTGATAACCACGCAATTCATCCCGCGCGCGGTCTTGATCAGCTCCTTCTGCACCGCTGGCAGCTCCGCATCGCCGATCTCAACACCCAGATCGCCACGGGCAACCATAATGGCATCGGAAGACTTGATAATCTCCTCGAGGCTGTCCAGTGCTTCGGCACGCTCGATCTTGGCGATGATACCACCGGTCCCACCCGCCTCATCCAAGAGACGGCGTGCCTCCTTCACGTCCTCTCCATTACGTACAAAGGAGACGGCAAGATAGTCGACATCGATTTCAGCCGCAAATCTGATATCGCTCCTGTCCTTATCGGTCAATGCCGGCGCAGAAAGCCCGCCACCCTGCTTGTTGATGCCCTTGTTGTTGGAAAGCCTGCCACCGACAATCACCTTGCAACGAATCTCGTCACCTTCCACCTCGGAGACCCAAAGCACAATTGCGCCATCATCCAATAACAGGGTATCGCCACGAGCGACATCCCCCACCAGTTGCGGATAGGTCAATCCGACCCGCTGCTGATCACCTGCATCCAGTGCACAGCCGGCATCGAGCATGAAGATGTCGTCTTCACTCAGATTGATTGCACCCGACTTGAATCGGCCGATACGTATCTTCGGTCCTTGCAGATCGGCCAAAACACCAATCTGCCGTCCACAGGCACGTGCCCGATTACGTATTCTCTCAGCCCGCTGGCGCTGGGCATCATGATGATCATGGGATAGATTGAGACGAACCACATCCACCCCTGCATGGATGATGTCGTCAAGGATCTTTGGATCATCCGTCGCCGGTCCCAGGGTTGCAACAATTTTTGTTCGTCTTGGCATAAAAATCCAGCTACATGCTCAACGCATGAATAAACCGGCTGAACTGCTGCTCAACCGTTTTCGATCGATGCTCCAGTTACACAGCTGCACGCGCTTCAAGCATTGCCACTGCAGGCAGAGTCTTACCTTCCAGGTATTCAAGAAAGGCGCCACCCGCTGTGGAGATATAAGAAACCTTGTCGTATATATCGTACTTTTGAATGGCGGCAATGGTGTCGCCACCACCGGCTAGGGAGAAACCGTCGGAATCGGCAATCGCCATGGATACGGTTTTGGTACCCTCGCCAAACTGATCGAATTCGAAAACACCAACCGGTCCATTCCAGACGATGGTGCCGGCCCGCTTGATGATATCAGCCAGTTCATTGGCGCTATCCGGCCCGATGTCGAAGATCATTTCATCGTCTTCGACCTCACCCGCCGACTTCAATACGGCAGGCTCATCTTCCGCAAAGTTTTTGCCTACCACCACATCGGTGGCAATCGGAATAATCGCACCGCGCGACTTCATCTTTTCGATCAATGCCTGTGCTGTCGGCACCAGGTCGTCCTCGCACAGGGATTTTCCCACGTTGTGCCCGGTCGCCTTGAGGAAGGTATTGGCAATACCGCCACCCACCACCAGTTGATCCACCTTTTCTGACAGAGCCTCGAGCACGGTTAGCTTGGTGGAGACCTTGGAACCACCCACAATCGCCACCATCGGCCGGGCAGGGTTGGCCAGAGCCTTGGCGAGATTATCCAATTCATCGGCCAGCAACAGGCCGGCACAGGCTGTCGGTGCAAACTTGCCGGCGCCATGGGTGGAGGCCTGGGCGCGGTGGGCGGTGCCGAAGGCATCCATCACGAAGACGTCGCAGAGGGCGGCATACTTCTTTGCCAGCTCCTCGTTGTCTTTCTTCTCACCGCTGTTGAAGCGGACGTTCTCGAACAACACCACCTCGCCTTCCGCCACCTCGGGCGCGCTCTGCAGATAATCCTTGACCAGACGGACCGTCTTACCGAGCTTGGCGCTCATGTTATCGGCGATCGGCTGCATGGAGTTCTCGGCATCCACCTCTCCCTCTGTGGGGCGACCGCGATGAGACATCACCTGTACCCTGGCACCCGACTTTACGCAGTGCTCGATTGTAGGCATGGAGGCGGTAATTCGGGCATCCGACGTGACTTTACCGTCTTTGACGGGAACATTGAGATCGGCGCGAATCAAGACACGCTTGCCGGCGAGGTCGAGGTCGGTCAACTTGATGAAAGACATTAGGAACTCCTAGGTCGATTCTAATTTTTCAGTGTGAATTTTGAATTATGAACTCATGACATCGTCAGTCGATGCATTGAAAGCAGGTAAGTTCATATTTCAAAATTCGCCGTACTGCAACATGGGACGGTGTTTAACCGCCCCATGCTGAGCAGTCTTACTAGGCCACGTGCTCGACCATGCGCAGCATGTTGCAGGTATAGCCGTACTCGTTGTCGTACCAAGAGACTACCTTGACGAAGGTATCGTCCAGCATGATGCCGGCGCCCGCATCGAAGATGGAGGGGGTACCGCGACCGCGGAAATCGGTGGAGACCACCTTCTCCTCGGTGTAGTCCAGAACACCGGCCAGATCACCCGACTCGGAAGCGGCCTTCATGGCGGCACAGATATCGTCATAGCTGGCGCCGCTGTTCAGCTCCACGGTCAGGTCGACCACGGAAACGTCGGAAGTGGGCACGCGGAAGGCCATGCCGGTCAGCTTACCGTTCAGCTCGGGCAGCACCTTGCCCACCGCCTTGGCGGCACCGGTGGAAGACGGAATGATGTTCTCCAGGATACCGCGACCGCCGCGCCAGTCCTTCATCGAGGGGCCGTCAACGGTCTTCTGGGTGGCGGTGGCTGCATGCACGGTGGTCATCAGGCCACGCTTGATGCCCCACTTGTCGTTCAACACCTTGGCCACCGGCGCCAGGCAGTTGGTGGTACAGGAAGCGGCGGAGACAATGGCCTGCCCGTTATAGTCATTGTGGTTGACACCGTAGACGAACATCGGCGTGGCGTCTTTGGAAGGGGCACTCTGTACCACCTTCTTGGCGCCTGCATCGATGTGCTTCTGGCAGGTCTCCTCGGTGAGGAAAAAGCCGGTGCATTCAATGACCAGGTCGGCACCGATCTCATCCCATTTCAGGTTCGCCGGATCACGCTCAGCCGTGAGACGGATATTCTTGCCGTTGACAACCATGTTGCTGCCGTCCACCGCAACATCGCCTGGGAAATTACCGTGCACTGAATCGTATTTCAGCATGTAGGCCAGGTAGTCAGGTTCCAGAAGATCATTGATACCAACGACTTCGATACCAGGGAAATCTTTGGCGATAGCGCGGAACGCCATACGACCGATACGACCAAAACCATTGATGCCTACTTTGATAGTCATTTCAGTTCTCCGTTTATAGCTATGTAGAGTTGTAATCTAAATTGAATCGTTCACTCACGGGTGCCCACGGCACCCGTTCGTTTGTTATCAGGCAGAAACCTCGTTGATGGCAGCAGCCACTTTTTCAGCGGTGAAGCCAAACGCTTTGAACAGTTCTCCAGCCGGTGCCGATTCACCAAATCGATTGATACCTATCACCTTGCCGTTGAGGCCGACGTATTTATACCAGCCATCGGTGACTGCAGCTTCCACAGCCACACGCGCGGTCACATTCGAGGGCAATACCGACTCTTTGTAGGCGGCTTCCTGTTCATCAAACAGTTTGGTATTCGGCATGGAGACCACACGCACATTCTTGCCGGAATCGGCAGCGGCCTGAATGGCGATGCCCACTTCCGATCCGGTTGCGATAACGATCGCATCGGGGGTACCGTCGCAATCACTGATCACATAGCCACCCTTTGCGATATTCGCAATCTGCTCGTCGCTACGTTCCTGGTGTGCCAGGCCCTGGCGGGAAAAGATCAATGAGGAAGGTCCGTCTTTCTTCTCAATGGCGGCCTTCCAGGCGACGGCCGTTTCGACGCCGTCGCAGGGACGCCATACATCCATGTTCGGAATCATGCGCAGGGTTGGAATCTGCTCGATCGGCTGATGAGTGGGGCCGTCCTCGCCCAGACCGATGGAATCGTGGGTATAGACAAAGATCGAGCGTAATTTCATCAATGCAGCCATGCGTAATGCATTACGGGCATATTCGGAGAACATCAGGAAAGTGCCGCCATAGGGGATGAATCCACCGTGCAGTGCGACACCGTTCATGATTGCGGACATGCCAAACTCACGCACACCGTATGAGAGATAGTTACCGTCGGCGTTGCCATCGGTGATCGAGCTCGATCCGGACCAGGCGGTCAGGTTCGAGGGGGTCAGGTCGGCCGACCCACCCATAAATTCAGGCAACAGGGGACCATAACCGTTGAGTGCGTTTTGCGATGCCTTACGGGTTGCCGGCGATTCTGCCTTGGCGTTGACCTCAGCGATGAATTTGGCGACCTCCTCATCCCAGTTTGCGGGCAGATCACCCCCCATGCGCCGCTTGAATTCCGCCGCGAGTTCCGGATTGGCCCCGGCATAGGCCGTAAACTTATCATTCCATGCGTTTTCGGCACCGGCGCCTGCATCCTTCGCATCCCAGCCCGCATAGATCTCATCAGGAACCACGAACGGCTCATGCGACCAACCCAGCTGTTCCCGGGTGGCGGCGATTTCATCATCACCCAATGGGGCGCCATGACAGTCATGACTACCCGCCAGATTGGGCGAACCGAATCCGATGGTGGTCTTGCAGCAGATCAGTGACGGCTTGTCGCTCATCGACTTGGCTGCCTCAATCGCCTGATCCACGGCATCCGCATCATGGCCGTCCACATTGCGAATCACATGCCAGCCATAGGATTCGAAACGGCTAGGCGTATCATCGGTAAACCAACCTTCGGTCTCACCGTCGATGCTGATACCGTTGTCATCCCAGAAAGCGATCAGCTTGCCCAGACCCAGGGTACCCGCCAGTGAGCAGGCTTCATGTGAAATACCCTCCATCATGCAGCCGTCACCGAGAAATGCATAGGTGTTGTGGTCAACGATCTCATGACCTGGCTTGTTGAATTGTGCTGCAAGGGTTTTTTCGGCCAGGGCCATACCAACCGCATTGGTGATACCTTGTCCCAGCGGTCCGGTGGTTGTCTCAACACCCGGTGCATAACCGTACTCCGGGTGACCCGGGGTCTTGGAGTGCAGCTGGCGGAAACTCTTCAGGTCATCGATACTCAATCCATAGCCGGTCAGGTGCAGCAGTGAATAGATAAGCATTGAACCATGACCGTTGGAGAGAACAAAGCGGTCGCGATCCGCCCACTCCGGATTGGCCGGATTGTGCTTCATGTGGTTGTTCCACAGCACCTCTGCGATATCGGCCATACCCATGGGCGCACCAGGATGACCCGAATTGGCTTTCTGTACGGCATCCATACTCAGGGCACGTATGGCATTGGCGAGTTCTCTTCGTGAGGACATTGACCCCTCCTGATTAGAAAAAGTTAGTAATCTGTATCTGTCGGATAAAAGTTATTGTGTGGCAAGCCACTGAATTCGTTATCAATAAACCCCATTTTCACACCCCTACGCATTGATATTTATCGGTGTACCGGGATGTTGACCCCTATTGCATAACCGAAGTCCGGAAGGGCAAAAGGTGAGCTATTCTGACCCAAGCCCCCTATCTGGGCAAAGCAGCTGACTTTACGGGGCAATAAGCTGGCTTGATGAATAAACCCTAATATCCTAATAAACAATGCAGTTTCAAGTAGTTGGCTCTTCTCTCCACTTGATTGAGCAACCCATGCTGGGTATTTGCTCCTGCGGTCCATGACCCGTCTCAGCCACCAATTTCATGGCTTCATAGAGATCCCGCCGCACATCTGAGGGAGCTGTCTCTTTGCGACTCTCATCCAGACGGCCACGATACTGCAGCTCCAGCGCCGCATTGTAGCCAAAGAAGTCGGGGGTACAGACGGCGCCATAGGCCTTGGCGACGGCCTGGGTCTCATCAAACAGATAGGGAAAGGGATAACCCATTTGCTTGGCAACCCGTTGCATATTTTCGAATGAGTCCTCTGCATATTCGGCAGGATCGTTCGACATGATTGCCACAGTATTGATGCCAAGTTGAGCTAACTCTTTGGTATCCCGAACAATCCTCTGCTGCACAGCCTTGACATACGGACAGTGATTACAGATGAACATCACCAGTAAACCGCGCTCACCAGCACACTGCTGCAGGGACCAATCCCGGCCGTCGACACCCGGTAAATTAAAATCCGGGGCGGGTGCGCCAAAGTCGCATATTGGGGTTTGTAAGGAAACCATCATTGATCCCTTTAATACTATGAATTGATTGTGGGGTGGGGCATTATGCAAAAAGCAGGCTGATGTGTAAAATCCCGATTTCTCCTGTAGCTGACACAATCTGTTCACAGCTCGAGATCCGGCATCGTGTGATACTGGAAAAACTCCTCACATACACCTGTTGAAGTCTAAGGAATTTTGATGGCAAAAGATTTTATTTTTACATCCGAGTCAGTTTCAGAAGGTCACCCAGATAAAGTCGCCGACCAAATCTCGGATGCCATGCTGGATGCTATATTACAAACCGATCCCAACCCGGACAGGGCACGTGTGGCATGTGAAACGCTGATCAAGACCGGCGCTGTCATCGTTGCCGGCGAGATCAGCACCGAGGCATGGATTGATCTTGACGACCTGGTCAGAGAGGTTGTGTGTAATATCGGTTACACCAGCTCCGACGTTGGTTTCGACGGTTCCACCTGCGCGGTAATGTCCCTGATCGGCAAACAGTCCGGTGATATTGCGCAGGGTGTCGATCGAACCAGCCCTGAAGAACAGGGAGCCGGCGACCAGGGAATGATGTTCGGCTACGCCACTAATGAGACTGACGTGCTGATGCCGGCACCGATCACCTACGCCCATCGGTTGGTTCAAAGGCAATCGGAAATACGCAAGGCCGGAATCCTGCCGTGGCTGCGTCCGGATGCCAAAAGCCAGGTCACGCTGCGTTATGAGGACGGCAAGGTCAGCGGTATCGGTGCCGTGGTACTGTCGACCCAGCACGATCCGGATATCGATAACGCCCATCTGCGCGAAGCTGTGATGGAGAATATCATCCAACCGGTCCTGCCCAAGGAGTGGCTGGATCAATGCCCCCAGGAGAAGATCCATATCAACCCGACGGGCAGCTTTGTCATCGGTGGCCCGGTGGGTGACTGCGGTCTTACCGGACGTAAAATCATTGTAGATACCTATGGTGGCTCCGCACGTCATGGTGGAGGCGCATTTTCGGGTAAGGACCCATCCAAGGTTGATCGTTCAGCCGCCTATGCCGGCCGCTACGTGGCGAAAAACGTTGTTGCCGCCGGACTGGCGGACCGCTGTGAAATCCAGGTCTCCTATGCCATCGGCGTGGCTGAACCCACCTCAATCATGATCGAGACCTTCGGCACCGGTAAAATAGCCGATGAGAAGATTGCGGAACTGGTGCGCCGGAACTTTGATTTGCGTCCCTACGGCATTCTGAAAATGCTGGACCTCCTGAACAGTGACCGTATCCAGTACAGAAAGACCGCCGCCTACGGACATTTCGGCCGTGAAGACGAGGGATTCACCTGGGAGCTCACGGACAAGGCAGAACAGTTGCGGGAGGATGCCGGACTTTAAGTTTAAAACAATTTTGAATTGATGTGCTCGCTGTACTCGCTTCTTTATTAAATTTCCGGAGTCTTTTGGCGATAAAATAACCCACGCGGAGCGCGCTCAGCAATTCACAATTCAACATTCATAATTCATAATTGAACTTCCTGACCGAGGAGCGCTGCAACGGGTGAACATCCGCCAGGCTCGGAAGGGATGCTTGATGCAATCAACCGCGCTCACTCACGATAATCAGGAGATGACTACCATGAGTGAGTTGACCAATTACAAAGTTACCGATTCGTCAAGTCAGTTTACCGACTATAAGATCGCCGACATATCACTGGCCGACTACGGACGCCGTGAGATTGCCATCGCTGAAACCGAGATGCCCGGCTTGATGGCGATCAGGGAGAAATACGCCCCACAACAACCGCTCAAGGGAGCCCGCATCACCGGTTCCCTGCATATGACGATTCAGACCGCTGTACTCATCGAGACACTGGTTGCCCTTGGTGCCCAGGTTCGCTGGTGCTCCTGCAACATCTTCTCTACCCAGGATCATGCTGCTGCGGCGATTGCCGCCGAAGGGATTCCTGTCTATGCCTGGAAGGGAGAGACATTGGAAGAGTATTGGTGGTGCACCGAGCAGGTCCTCAATTGGCCGGACGGCGCTGCCCCGAACATGATTCTCGACGATGGCGGTGACGCAACCCTGCTGGTCCATAAAGGGGTTGAATTCGCCGATTCAGGTGCGGTTCCCGAACCTCAGGATGACGACCCCGAGGAGTGGCGTGTAATCCTGGGGGTATTGAAACGCAGTCTCGAAGAGGACCCCAAGCGCTATCACCGTATGGCGGAATCGATAAAGGGCGTCACCGAGGAGACCACAACAGGTGTCCATCGACTCTATCAGATGATGGAACAGGGTACGCTGCTCTTCCCGGCCATGAACGTTAACGACTCGGTCACCAAATCGAAGTTCGATAACCTATACGGCTGCCGTGAATCCCTGGTCGATGGCATCAAACGCGCTACCGACGTGATGATTGCCGGAAAAATTGCCGTGGTCGCCGGTTACGGCGATGTGGGCAAGGGTTGCGCACAGTCATTGCGTGGGCTGGGGGCTACAGTATGGATCACGGAAATCGATCCCATCTGCGCACTCCAGGCAGCGATGGAAGGCTATCGCGTGATCACCATGGAAGAGGCGGCGTCCCAGGGTGATATCTTTGTCACCACTACCGGCAACTTCAAGATCATCACCCACGATCACATGGCGGCGATGAAAGACCAGGCGATCGTGTGCAACATCGGACACTTCGACAATGAGATAGACATTGCCGGCATCCGCCACTATGCCTGGGAAGAGATCAAGCCCCAGGTGCACCATGTCATCTTCCCGGACGGCAAGCGCATTATCCTGCTCGCCGAGGGCAGATTGGTCAATCTGGGGTGTGCCACGGGACATCCAAGTTTTGTCATGTCCAACTCTTTTTCCAATCAGGTATTGGCGCAAATTGAGTTTTTCACCCAAGCGGAAAACTACAAAAACGAGGTCTATGTACTGCCCAAAAAACTGGATGAAGAGGTAGCCCGGCTACACCTGGAAAAGATCGGCGCCCATTTGACGACCCTCACCCAGGAACAGGCTGACTATATCGGCGTGCCTGTCGAAGGACCGTATAAACCCGATCACTACCGCTACTGACAGGTGCAGTTGAACCGGAATCGACTGATCCGCTTGCCAATCTGGCGGGCAGTTCCGCCATGCTGATCACTGATCGCGCATCAGGGTGCGGCTCCGCTGCATCCTGATGAGCTTTTCCAGCGACAGAGGCCAAATTAGAATTCAGTGCTAAATAGACCCAGCTATGCATACAGAACATCAACAACGAAACTTCAGCTTCGAACTCTTCCCGCCAAAGACGGAAAAGGGTTTGGAAAACCTCAAACTGAATGTAGCTGAGCTGAACACCAAGCAGCCAGCCTACTTTTCTGTAACCTATGGTGCCGGCGGATCCACTCGGCAGCGGACATTCGATACTGTAGAGTGGCTGATGGATGAACAGATTACCACTGCCCCCCATCTCTCCTGTATCGGTGCCAATCGGGACGAAATTCTACAGATTCTCGAACACTACAAGTCGATAGGCATTCGCCGTCTGGTTGCGCTGCGAGGCGATCTGCCCTCGGGCACAGGACTTGGTGAGCTAGGTGACCTGAACCATGCCAATCAACTGGTGGAACTGATCCAGGAGACCTATCCTCGCTTCTTTCATATCGAGGTCGCAGCCTATCCCGAGTTTCATCCCCAGGCGAGCAGCCCGGAACAGGACCTGATTTATTTCAAGCGCAAGGTAGAAGCAGGTGCGGACAGCGCCATTACCCAATACTTCTATAATGCCGATGCCTATTTTCGATTTCTCGATAACTGTCAACAGCTGCAGATCGATATCCCAATCGTCCCTGGCATAATGCCGATAACAAATTTCACCCAACTGGCCCGTTTCTCCGATGCCTGTGGTACGGAGATCCCCCGCTGGTTGAGAAAACGGCTTGAAGGATTCGGTGACGACCTGGAGGCGATTCGCAGCTACGGTACCGAGACCGTAATCCGGTTATGTGAGCGCCTATTGGAAGGGGGAGCACCGGGACTGCACTTCTACACCATGAATCAGGCTAAACCGACCCTTGCTATCTGGCAGGCTCTATCACTGTAAACGCCGGGTCAATAACAGGCCCTAGGGCCTGTTAACACCAATCCGATCAGCCCTAGGTAGGAACAGGATGCGGTTCTCCGGGAGAGGGTCGATTGACACTTAATCTGCACTGTTCGATGATTGCATCCAGCATCTCCGGTTCAACAGGTTTGGTCAGAAAACCGTCCATACCCGCTTCCACACAACGATCAAACATCTCGTGCACACTGTTTGCAGTCAATGCATAGATCGGCATATAACGATGCTTGGGTTCGATGCTTCGATAACGCCGTGTAAATTCCAGTCCATCCATGTTGGGCATGCGCAGATCGATAAAGGCCAACTCATAGTCATCATCGGAAACCGCTTGCAGTGCCTCGCTGCCATCCTTGGTTATCCGCACCCTGTGACCGCGTTGGGTTAACAAGGTGGAGATCACTTTTGCCGCAATGGCGTTATCCTCGGCTAACAGTACATTGATACCCTGCTTATCCCCCGATTCGATGTCAGCCGGGTATAGATTAAGTTGCCGGCTCGATCTGATACCCAGTGCCCGCATCGCCATCTGGGTAAACTCTGATGCGAGAAATGGTTTGAACAGGGTATTTTCAGGGTTTTTGATGACGCCCATATCCTGCATATGACCACGATACCCGGCGATGATTAGAGGCAGTGTGGGCACTACCGCATGAGCCTTATAAAGAATCTCCTGTATGGATGTATCGTGTAATGAATCGCAGACCATCATTAACTCAACACTGTTGTCCAGGCTGGCAAGAAAATCACCTGGACGATTGGCAGTTATCACCTTCATGCACAGCTCCCGAGCAACTGCGCTATGCAACTCCATTGCCTTGGAATCCTCCTCATAGATGAGTATGCAGCGACCCTCTAGCTGAAAAGCCTCCCCCTCTTCCACCTGACCATCCCTCATCTGCAGTGGCAGCCTGACACTGAAGGCGGATCCCTCGCCCAACTGGCTGACGACTTCCACCGTCCCACCCATCAGCCGAGTCAAATCACGCACCACAGTTGTGCCCAGTCCCGCTCCCTCAAAACGGCGTGCATTGCCGATATCCGCTTGCCAGAAACTCTCGAACACTGCCTCCTGGCGGTCTTGTGGAATACCGATGCCTGTATCCTCTACCCTGAGCAGAATATGGGGTTGAGCCAAAACCCCGGGGTCTTCCACCTTATCCAATTCGACGCGAATGTATCCTTTATCGGTAAATTTCACCGCATTACCCAGCAGATTAAACAGAATCTGCGAAATCCGTAGCCTGTCACCAAACAGTTCCTGTCCCACGTTTGGATCCACATGGCAGAGGAGCTCGATTTGCTTGTCATGAGCCATTTCTGCCTGGCTTGAGATAACACTCCTGACCAGGTTGCGAATATCGAACCATTCAGGCAGTAGTTCGAGTCTGTTGGCGTCGATTTTGGAGAGATCGAGCACATCACTGATCAATGACTTCAGCAGATGGGCCGATGATTGGATCGAGTGGAGATACTCTTTCTGTTCCATATCCAAGGGTGTTCCCTGCATCAGGCGGGTCATGCCGATAACACCGATCAAAGGTGTACGCAGCTCATGTGTCATGGTTGTCAAGAAATCACCACGGGCCTTCTTTGCGGACTCCGCCTCCTGTTTGGCAAGGTAAAGTCGCCTCAAGAGAAAATATTGATAGAGGGGGATCACCAGCAGTAGCAACAGGAAAAAGAAGGCATCGAAGCCATGGCTCTGCCAAGATTGCAGATAGATCAGCACCAGATTGTAAGCACTGAAATTGAGCAGGGTTGCCATCAGCAGGAGCCGTTTACCATATCTGGTCCCATAAGAGAGATAGATCCAGAGATAGATGAGGTAGAAAGGGCTGATGGCATCCGATGTCAGGACGATTGCCAGGCTGGTTGCGCTGACATCGACCACCAGCATGATCTCCTTTCTGAACGGCAATTCATGTCTGTATCCAACGTTGATCAGCACTGCCAGGAAGAAGACAAAATAGCACCCATACAGGCTCAGATAGAGACTCGCACCAACCGGGTAGTAATCCGTGGATGTACCCAGCCACATAAACAGGATACTGAACAGCCATATGGCCAGTCTAACCAGTGCCTGTTGGTACTCTGAGTTTGACAACAGCTCAGGATCGGAAAGTTTAGCGAACATATGTGTGTCATCCCTTTCTAGACTCAAGCAACTCCATGCTGGCGCCTGTCAACTCCCATTCAATCACAGCTGATGGGCTGGGGCTGTTTTTCAGCCCGACGGCAGTATCATTCGCTCATATTAAGACTACTGGATTTCGTTCATTCCGCATTGCTGGACGAAAGAACAGTCTTGGCAGTACCGAATGGATAAGTGTTAACAGACCCTAGGGCCGCCCCTCTACACCACAGGGGTTAATATCAATGTAACATGATAGCAAGAAACAGGCTCTTTTTTTACATCACGCAAGTAATTGATATAAAAGGATTAATATAATCTGAACCAATAACGCATCCGGCTGTGACGAGCAACATCAGGTAACCCGAGCAATCTCCTCCTAAGTTCTTGCAGCAATCAGCCGATGTCTATCTTATCCGGACGAAACCCGTCTGGCAGTCCGGAATATCAGAACCGTCACTACCCGTAATATGTAAGGCTGAAAGCGATGTATATTAAGAGGCCAAGCCAACACAACCAGGAAAACACGCTGCATCCCTCGGATCGGCGTACCATCAAGCGTCGTCACCTGATCTACTATCTGCGGGTATGGCAGATTGATCAAAACACAGTGATGGGGCATGTGGTTGATATCAATACCGAGGGCATGATGCTGATCAGTGAAAGCCCGGTAAAGACCGGTGAAGAGATGCACCTCGAGCTCCGCCTGCCTGACAGCGAGGGTGAACTCAGGTCCATGAGATTCAAGGCAATCTGCCGTTGGAGTGATAAAGATATCAATTCCGCCTTTTACGATTCGGGATTTGAATTCATCGACAAATCCCCGGAGGCAGGCGAGACACTGCAGAAATTGATCGAAGAGTACGGGTTTACCGATTGAGCCCCCAATAAGTCGAAATACCCGCGATCCCCTGAGCGCCGGCAAGTTTCGCCTGCCTCAGCGAGTCCGACTGCATACCACCCAATGCGTAGACAGGTATATTGACTCGATCGACCCACTCCGTGAAACGAAACCAGCCCAGAGCCTGGGCATGAGGATGCGAATGTGTGGGCTCGACAGGTGAAAGCAGAGCATAGTCCAGCTCCAATTCGGCTGCCCGTGCCAGTTCTTCAGGGTTGTGGCAGGAAGCACCCAACAGCCCTGCACCGGAGGGATGGTGCGCCAGCGCCATCAGTTGTCGTGCCGTAAAGTGAACGCCATCGCCCTCTCCCCGCCAATCCACCACCCTCTCGGGCCGATTGATGATGAGTTTGACCCCCCGTCCGTGGCAGCGGGGTAGACAGGCGGACAAAAGCTCACGGTAACCTATATCCGTCAAGCCGTGTGCCCGTAACTGCACAATACCCACACCAAAATCCAGCGCCCTGTCCAGCCGCTGCAGAAAATCTTCCAACCGATCAACATCCCCGCCCGTAATCAAATAGCGGCTCGGTAACTGCAATGCGGTGATCACAGGCCGATCGGCAGCGGGAAAACTGCCTGGCTCCATTTCCCCCGGCAACAGCCATTTCAAAGGCTGCCCCTCGAGTCCGCTGGCTTCACCCTGATATCGAGTGACACGAAAAAACTCGAGCAGCAGGTTGCGATCGCCGTAATCATGCCTGACCCGAATTAGGGGATCACACTCGAGCGGCACGATGCCGAGTTCCTCTTTGAGCTCCCTTGCCAAGGCCTGCTGTATCGATTCGCCCGGCTCGCATTTGCCTCCCGGAAACTCCCACAATCCGCCCTGGTGCAGATGATCGGCACGCCTGGTCACGAGCACGCGAGCTTCGCTGTCGAAGATGGCTGCTGCGACTACATGGATCATTGTATGTGGGCTAACCTGCGGTCTGAACGTTTGAGGTCTGTTAATTGATCAGCATGCCTGGAAAGGATTCGCCAACGCGGCTTCATGCTGAAACCGTTGAACAGTATAGGACACTACGTTAGGTACGGTACTCAGCATTGATCTTGACATAGTCATAGGAGAGATCACAGGTCACTATCCGCGCCAACATATCACCACGCCCGAGCATGACACGAATGGTAAAATCATCACGACTCATCACCGAAGCACCCGCCTGCTCGGTATATTCCGCGGCCCGGCCCCCGTTGCGCACGATACAGATATCATCGAGCCAGATCTCGACACGGTCGATATCAAGTCCGGCAAGCCCCGCACGACCCACCGCTGCCAGAATCCTTCCCCAGTTGGGATCGGAGGCGAAGAGTGCTGTTTTGACCAGGGGCGAGTGGGCAATGGTGTAGGCAACATCCCTCGCTTCGCTTTCATCGGCCGCCTCTTGCACCAGGATATCCACCAGCTTGGTTGCTCCTTCACCATCGCGGACAATATCCCGCGCCAGCTCCATACAGAGTTCCGTCACTTCATCCACAAACCTCTTGTAGAGATCGGATCCACGCTCTGTCAGCGGCGCAATGGTGGAAGCGCCACTGGCCATCAGCACACAGGCATCATTGGTTGAAGTATCGCCATCCACTGTAATACTGTTGAATGATGGCTTCACCGCATCATCCAGACAGGCCTGTAACAACGCCTGGGAAATGCTCAGATCTGTGGCCAGGTAAGCCAACATCGTTGCCATGTCGGGACGGATCATGCCGGATCCCTTGGCCATGCCTGTGAGACGTACCTGCACACCCTCAAACTCAAAATGGCGTGAACGCAGTTTCGGTCGGGTATCGGTGGTCAAAATGGCCCTTGAGGCGGTCTCCCATCTATCGACACTTAAGTCGTCAATGGCAGCGGGTAGCGCATCGTGAATGCGTTCGACTGGCAGACTCTCACCAATCACCCCGGTGGAAAAGGGCAGCACCTGATCCGCTTGACAGGCTGCGGTCTCCGCCAATCCCCGGCAACAGGCATTGGCATCCCGCATACCCTGATCGCCGGTCCCTGCATTGGCATTTCCCGAATTGATCAGCAGATATCTCGGCGGTCTGAGCGCCAGATGTTTTTTAGCGAGCTGAACCGGTGCGGCACAAAAGGCATTGCGGGTAAACACCGCTGCACAATTCGCCCCCTCCGCCACTTCGATGATCACCATATCATCCCTGTCGGGATATTTGATTCCTGCCGCCGCCGTGCCAAGCCGTATACCGGGGATGGCGAATTGAGTGGCGCTCATATCAACTTATACGACCATGGCACTGCTTGAATTTCTTACCCGATCCACAGGGACAGGGCTCGTTTCTGCCGATCTTCCGACCTTCGCGAACAAACGGCTGTTGAGGCTCCCGCGCATGTTCCTCCATCTCTGCAGGTGCAGCCGCCTCTTCCGGCAGTCCCTCGAAAGTCTCGTGCTTGAATTCGAACTCATCGACCCTTGGTTGCCGCTCCTGGATTGCCATCTCTTCCGGCATCTGTACCTGGACCTTGGATAACAGACCCGTCACCTCCTGCTTGATACTCTCCAGCATATTGGAGAACATCTCGAAGGCCTCGCGCTTGTACTCCTGCTTCGGGTTCTTCTGTGCATAGCCGCGCAGGTGGATACCCTGACGCAGATAGTCCATCGCCGCCAGATGCTCCTTCCAGTGACCGTCGAGGGTCTGCAGCATGATCGCCTTTTCGAACTGACGCATGTTCTCGGCCCCGACCAGGGTCTCCTTGTCCTGATAGACGCCCTGCAGGATCTGGGTGATCTTCTGTTTCAGGGTCTCCTCATGCAGATCGTGCTCCTCATCCAGCCACTGCTGGACCGGCCATTCACCGCCAAACAGTTCGTTCAGCGATTCACTCAATGCTGGAACGTCCCACTGTTCCTCGATGCTATCCCTAGGTATATGGCTATGAAATACCTCATCCAGAACGTCACTGCGCAAAGCCGTGATTGATTCGGAGATATCTGAGGTATCCATCAGGTCATTGCGCTGTTCATACACGACCCGCCGCTGATCATTGGCCACATCGTCATATTCCAGCAGCTGTTTACGGATATCGAAGTTACGCCCCTCCACCTTGCGCTGGGCATTTTCGATCGCCCGCGAAACCCACGGGTGCTCGATCGCCTCGCCCTTTTCCATACCGAGTTTCTGCATCAATCCACCCACCTTGTCGGAGGCGAATATGCGCATCAGATTGTCCTGCAGAGAGAGATAGAAGCGACTCGATCCGGGATCGCCCTGACGGCCTGAACGACCACGCAGCTGATTGTCGATACGCCTCGATTCATGGCGTTCAGTACCGATCACATGCAGGCCGCCGGCATCCAGTACATGTTGGTGGCGCTTCTTCCAGGCCTCCTTGTGCTCATCAACTTCGGCTGGATCAGGACTGTCTCCGAGTGCCTCCAGCTCAGACTCCAGATTGCCCCCCAGTACGATGTCGGTGCCTCGGCCCGCCATATTGGTTGCGATGGTAACGGCGCCGGGCCGGCCCGCCTGGGCCACAATCACCGCCTCCTGCTCATGGTGCTTGGCATTCAGCACCCTATGTTCCACCCCCGCCTTGTTCAGAAGCTCGGAGACCAGTTCCGAGGTTTCGATGGAGGCGGTACCCACCAGGACAGGCTGCCCCCGTTTCACGCAATCCTGTACATCTTCAAGGATCGCATCGTACTTCTCTTCAGGGGTCAGGTAGACCAGGTCACCCATATCGTCCCGGATCATAGGCATGTTGGTCGGAATGACCACCACTTCCAGACCGTAGATCTGCTGAAACTCGAAGGCCTCGGTATCCGCGGTGCCGGTCATACCCGAAAGCTTGTTGTAGAGACGGAAGTAGTTTTGGAAGGTGATCGAGGCGAGCGTCTGATTCTCATTTTGAATCTCGACGCCCTCTTTCGCTTCCACCGCCTGATGCTGACCGTCCGACCAACGCCGGCCCGGCATGGTACGGCCGGTGAACTCGTCGACGATGATGACCTGACCGTCCTTGACGATATAGTCCACATTGCGTTGAAACAGGGCATGCGCCCGCAGGGCGGCATTCGCATGATGCATCAGAATGATGTTGGATGGATCATACAGACTGGCCCCTTCTTCCAGCAGTCCCGCTTCAGTCAGCATCTCCTCGAGATGCTGATGTCCCTCCTCGCTAAAGAAGACCTGACGCGCCTTCTCGTCCACCGAGAAATCGCCTGGACCGAAATCGGGTTTGCCCTCCTCGTTGGTGATCGGATCCTGCCGGGTCAGGCTGGGAATGATCTTGTTGACCGCCTTATAGAGCTCCGAGGAGTCCTCTGTCGGCCCGGATATTATCAGCGGTGTACGCGCCTCGTCGATCAGGATGGAGTCCACTTCATCAACGATGGCAAAATTGGGTGGACGTTGCACACGTTGCTCTGCACTGAAAGCCATGTTGTCCCGCAGATAGTCGAAACCGTACTCGTTATTGGTGCCGTATGTGATATCCGCTGCATAGGCCTGCTGGCGGGAGACCGGTCTCAGATGGGGGTATCCGCCATTCTTTGCATCATGCTCAGGATCATACAAATAGGAGGAACTGTCAGGTCCCATGCCCCCTGAGGAATTGATGACGCCAACGGTCAAACCGAGAAAATCGTAGATACGCCCCATCCAGGCGGCATCGCGCCGTGCCAGATAGTCATTTACCGTCACAACATGGACACCCTTGGCCGGCAGGGCATTCAGGTAGGCCGCCAGGGTAGCCACCAGGGTTTTACCTTCACCGGTCCTCATCTCTGAGATTTTTCCCTGGTGCAGAACCATGCCACCGACCAGCTGAACGTCAAAATGACGCATCTGCATCACCCTGCGGCCTGCCTCCCGTACCACGGCAAAGGCTTCATTCATCAGGTTGTCCAGGGTTTCTCCCGCTTCCAGGCGGGTACGAAATTCGGAAGTCTTTGCCTTTAATGCCTCATCAGAGAGCTTCTCAATATCAGCCTCCAGGACGCTGATCTGGGAGACAGTCTTTGACATGCGTTTGATCAGGCGCTCATTTCGGCTGCCGAAGATCTTCTTGAAGATGTTACTTACCATTAATCGGGGTTTCCGTCACAGATGGGAAATTTGTGGATGATACAGCAAGCGGTGGAATTGCTGAAGGTTGGGGTGAGCCGGATTGCGGCCGCCTAGGCTATGTTGACATCAATCATGGGGATCGATTCAATCAAATTCTGGACTAAATTCGGATTTTTTTACGTTGTAATGGATCAGCCCTGGTTCCGCTTGTTGAGAATATAGCGAGTGGGATCGATCGTCTTTCCGTTGCGTACCACCTCGAAATGGACATGGGGGCCCGTGGAGCGACCGGTTGAACCCATCTTGGCGATAACCTGCCCCTGCTTGACACGATCACCGACCTCGACCAGGATCTCCTTATTGTGACCGTAGCGGGTAACGTATCCTTTACCGTGGTTGATCTCGATCATCTCCCCGTAGCCGTAGCGCTTTGCGGACCAAGTGACAACACCGGCCGCGACAGCAACCACATCCGAACCGTCCTTGCCGGCAAAATCCATCCCTTTATGCATGGTACGCTTGCCGGTAAAAGGATCATTTCGCATGCCGTAGTATGAAGATATCCAACCCTTGTTGACAGGTCGCCCGGTGGGATGGACCGACTCCTCCAGATTGGAGTTCATGATCAGATCCTCGACCAGGGCAAGTTGTTGATGGCGATGGTCGATCAATTGCTCCAGTTGTTCCATCTCCCGTAACAGATCGGGCAATGCCGATTGCTCGGTGTGGGAAGCCATCACCTCGGGACCACCCAGCGCAGGCGGTTCGTCAAAGCTGAACTCGCCTTTATCGAGTCCACCGATATTGACCAAACGCTCACCGAGCGCATCCAGACGCAAAAGTTGCGATTGCAATTGACCTAGGCGGATCGCCAGGGCATCGATTCCACCCTGGGTGTCGGATTTGGCATCCTCAAGCAATTGACGCTCCCTGGTAAATGTCTGCTCCAGACTGGCCACCAGTTGATGCTCGGGAAACTCCGTATCATTGACACCCATCTGGTAACCAAGCCACAGCATGCCGGTCCCGAAGAGGGTGATCAATCCAATCACAAGGGAGGCACGCAGGCAGCGCACCAGCGTGCCGCAGGTCTGTCCAATTCCGCGTAAGTATATGATATTCATTGTTAAAACAGCTGAATCTCAGGCTATATACAACTAATGTCGGTCACAAAACACCGAACTTTATCACTTTATACACAAAATGTGATGTTTTTTATCAATAATTTCTCTAACCTCCCACTATGGAACCTGTATCAACAATAGTCGGCTCGGGGACAATCCTTAGCGAATTGGGAAAACAGTTGTCAGCGCAAAGGACGCTCCATCAACAGCTCAAACAGCTACTGCCTGCCCCACTCGATTCGCAACTCAAGGCGGCAGTGCTGCAGCATGGCAACCTCAACCTCTTCGTCGCATCACCGGTATGGGCCAGCCGATTCCGCTATCTGTTGCCTCAACTGCGAACTCAACTGCGGGCAAACGGTATTGATGTGAAACAGGTTCGCACCCGTATCCTGCCGAGTGATTCAGTCAAACCCAGGCAAAAGAAGAGAGATCGAATCGTCCTGAGTCAAGAGGCCGGCGAGCAATTAAGGCAATCCGCGGAAGCCATCGAAGATCCATCATTGCGGGAAGCGCTACTACGTATCAGTCGGCACAGGATGGAGAATCGGTAACATTTGGGAGTAGTTCCTGATACTTCCGAAATACTGATTCAACACCCAGGAATCTCTGCGCCAGACCTGATGGCGACGAAAAGAATCAACTGGCCGTGAATATGCGCCAATCACCGGAAAACAAGCAAATTGGGAGCTGCAATGTGTAAGTTGCCTCGCGCATCAGCCTTCGTATAGGCATTCATTTGCGGATAGATCCTATTCCCCGAAGCGATTGAATGGATCCGTTTTATCTCAGACATACAGATATGATCGAGGAGCCATAAAAAAGGGCTGTATGAACAGCCCGATTAAGTAACGGCCGGATTATTCGATGCGATACTCAGGAGATCGTGAGATGGGCCGGTTTCATGTATGAGATTGGAGCATCTTCAGGCTCATCGAAGGTTATCTCCTCCCAGGCATCCTGTTGGCTGATCAGCTCCAGCAGGAGACGGTTATTCAGCGCATGGCCTGATTTGTGGCCACTGAAGGAACCGATCAAGCTGTGACCCAGAAGATAGAGATCGCCGATGGCGTCGAGGATCTTGTGTTTGACGAATTCGTCTTCATAACGCAATCCATCATCATTCATGACCCGGTAATCATCGACAACCACAGCATTGTCAAGACTGCCTCCAAGAGCCAGCTCTTTCTGACGCAACATCTCGATATCCCGTAGAAAACCGAAGGTGCGGGCACGACTGACCTCTCTGACGAAGGAGGTGGAGGAAAAGTCAACCGTGGCAAACTGGGAGTGTTCTTTGAAAGCGGGATGGTCGAAATCGATAGTGAAGGAGACCTTGAAGCCGTCAAAAGGCTCGAAACTGGCGCGTTTGTCCCCCTCTTCCACCTCGACCTTGTGTTTGATGCGAATGAAACGCTTGGCCTTGTTCTGCTCTTCGACACCGGCGGATTGCAGCAGAAACACGAATGGGCCCGCACTGCCGTCCATGATCGGCACCTCAGCGGCACTGACATCGACATAGGCATTGTCGATACCCAGTCCGGCGAACGCGGAAAGCAGGTGTTCGACTGTGGATACCCGTACGCCATCCTGCACCAGGGTGCTTGAGAGTCGCGTATCACCCACATTTTCCGCGCAAGCGCGTATTTCGACCGGCGGATCAAGGTCGACACGTCTGAAAACGATCCCGGTGTCAGGGGCTGCCGGACGTAGGGTGAGGTAGACTTTTTCCCCTGTATGCAGCCCCACTCCCGTGGCGCGTATCACGTTCTTCAACGTACGTTGCCAAATCATCGACATTCAGCTCCCAAAGCTGTGACTTGCCTTTTGAAGGCCCAAAAACGGCGCATCCTACCACATGAATCTGGTTGTAGAAACAACATCCAGCCCTCAACCCGCACAAGCTGCCCGCGATCAACCAGCAATCAGGTGCTCGATTCTACACCAACTGGCGGTCATCTGGAAACACAAAATGCAACATGTTGTCTTTCTGCAACTACCGCACTTTAATCCTAGGCCCAAGATGGCGCTTTGTGAAGACCTTAATCGGCCTGCCGACGCAGAAAAGCCGGGATATCCAGGTAATCGAGATTACCATCGGCAGTGGCTGCGGCTGATGGCCGATCCGTCTGTCCATTTCGCAACACCGTCGGCCTGTCCAACTCACGGTAGTCATCCGGTACCACTTGCGGGTTATCCGCATCGACCAGCTTGACATGGGCAATCTCCTCCACCTGGGTAGGCTTGGGCAGTTCCGCCCTTAACCTTTCGCCCAGACCGGTGGCGACCACCGTCACCCGCATGTCATTCTGCATATCCGGATCGATAACCGTGCCGACCACAACGGTGGCATCATCATCGGCGAACTCACGCACCGTATTGCCGACCTCGTCAAATTCACCAATCGCCAGATTCAGGCCAGCGGTGATATTGACCAGAATGCCTTTGGCTCCGGCCAGGTTGACATCCTCCAGCAATGGACTGCGAATCGCCCTTTCCGCTGCCTCGCGCGCCCGATTGTCACCAGAGGCCTCACCCGATCCCATCATGGCCGCACCCATTTCGGACATCACGGTACGCACATCGGCAAAATCAACATTGATCAGGCCGGGACGGGTGATCAGTTCCGCAATACCCTGTACGGCATGCAGTAACACATCGTTTGCCGCCTTGAATGCATTCAGCAGACTCATCTCCTTGCCCAACACAGCCAACAGCTTCTCATTGGGAATAGTGATCAGCGAATCGGTGTTGATGCCCAGCTCCTCCATGCCTTTTTCGGCGATCTTCATCCGCTTGCCACCCTCAAACCCGAATGGTTTGGTGACCACCGCTACCGTAAGAATACCCAGGTCCTTTGCTACCTGAGCGACCACGGGTGCAGCCCCGGTTCCCGTGCCGCCACCCATGCCGGCAGTGATAAACACCATATCCGCACCGGTCAGGACCTCTTCTATCCTGTCACGATCCTCCATCGCGGCCTGCCTGCCGATTTCAGGATTAGCTCCCGCACCGAGCCCCTTGGTGATATCCGAACCCAGTTGCAGCAGGGTGCGCACTTCACTATTGCGCAGAGCCTGCGCATCAGTGTTTGCACAGATGAAATCGACACCCTCGATTTCCCCCGACAACATATGATTGACGGCATTGCCACCGCCACCGCCTACCCCGATCACCTTGATCACAGCATTCTGGCTGTGCGTATCCATTAATTCGAACATTGTCTACCTCCTCGACTGTCGCGCCTAACAGAAAACTTCAAAAAAAATCAAAACCAACGGCGCCTTGCACAGGCACCGCTTCGAAACAACTAGAAATTACCCTGAAACCAATGCTTCATACGGTCCCAAACCGCTTTCATACCACCCTCATTGGCAAGTTCGTGTCCACCTTGGGAACGATTTCGCTGACCGAAAAGCAGCAACCCCACACCAGTGGAATAGATAGGATTGCGCACCACATCAGAGAGTCCGCTGACATACTGCGGCACTCCCAGCCTCACCGGCATATGAAACACCTCTTCCGCCAGCTCGATGACACCCTCCATCTTCGAACTGCCGCCAGTCAGTACCACGCCACCGGCGATAACATCCTCGAAACCGCTTCGACGCAACTCTGCCTGAATCAGCGTCATCAACTCTTCATATCGCGGTTCGACCACTTCAGCCAGGGTCTGGCGTGAGAGCCTGCGCGGCGGACGTTCACCGATACTGGGGACCTCGATGGTCTCGTCACTGGTGGCCAGCTGAGTAAGCGCACAGGCATACTTCATCTTGATCTCTTCCGCGTATTGAGTCGGTGTACGCATTGCAACGGCGATATCGTTGGTCACCTGATCGCCTGCAATAGGTATGACTGCCGTATGCCGTATCGCGCCGCCTGTAAAGACCGCGATATCGGTAGTGCCTCCGCCGATATCGACCAGACAGACTCCAAGTTCCTTCTCATCCTCGCTCAGCACCGAATGGCTGGAGGCGAGCTGCTCCAGAATCAGATCATCCGCCTCGAGGCCGCAACGGCGGATACACTTAACGATATTCTGCGCCGCACTCACCGCGCCTGTGACCATGTGAACCCTGGCCTCCAAACGCACGCCCGACATACCGATGGGATCGCGGATACCCTCCTGCTCATCAATGATGAACTCCTGGGGCAGGATGTGCAGAATCTTCTGGTCAGCAGGAATCGCCACTGCGCGGGCAGCATCGATCACACGTTCCACATCGCCCTGGGTTACCTCTTTGTCCCGGATAGCCACGATGCCATGGGAGTTGAGGCTACGGATATGGCTACCGGCAATACCTGCGTAGACTGAATGGATCTCACATCCCGCCATCAACTCTGCCTCTTCAACCGCCCGTTGAATCGACTGCACCGTGGACTCGATATTCACCACCACACCTTTTTTCAGGCCGCGCGACGGATGAGAACCGATACCGATAATTTCGATACCGCCATCCGCTTTGATCTCACCGACGATCGCCACCACCTTAGAAGTGCCGATATCGAGACCGATGATGAGATTTTTCTCACTTCGTTTAGTCATTCACTTACCCGCTATCCTAGCCCCACTGGATGGGCTATCCATTTGTGCTTGCTGTTCGGTATTTGCTTGCCAGTACACCGAAAAACCATTTGTATATCGCAGATCCACGCGTTCCGGCATTGCGTCAACCTGACCTCTCAGGAAGGGGTAAAGCTGCACGAAACGGCTCAATCTCGGCATTACGTCCCGCCTGCCCAAATCGAGCAGCAACCCCTCCTCAGTCTCGATCCTCCACGATTGCCTCGCATCGACCCGGAGGCGCTTCAGTTGAAGTCCCGCTGTCTGCAGCAGGGTACGCATTTTGAGATACTCCCGGGTGATTCTATCCGCCCTCTCCTCTTCACCGGTGAGCGTCACAAGGCCTTGCAAACGCGGCAGGTGCTTCGGTCTGAACACTTCACCCTGAGGATTTACCATGGCATCCTCACCCCAGTAGGCCAGCGGAACCTGTTCGTCGACCCTGACGGCCAGGGTGTCGGGCCATATCCTGCGAACACTGGCACTCTTGACCCAGGGAAGCTGTTCGATCTGATTGCGTATCCGAATCAGATCGACAGTGAAGAAGTTGCCGCTCACAGCCTGAACAACGGTCTGTTCCAGCCCCTGTTTATTGAGATATTTGATCTCACCATCGACACTGACCACCCGCACCGGCATGACCATGGGATCCAGCAGTTGGGAGACACCCCAACCACCCATTCCGGCAAATAGCGCAATCAGTAGCAGTGGCACGATTCTGATGCCGTTCAAGCGCTCCAGCTGGATGGATGGATCTGCAGATGGATGATTGCGAACCCTACTCATCGCCATCCCTCCCGAAACTTGTGGAGAGTATCCGCACCACCAGTTCTTCAAAATCGATGCCCGCTGCCCTGGCCGACATCGGCACCAGGCTGTGATCGGTCATACCGGGGACGGTGTTTGCTTCAATCAGCCAGGGTTGATGCCGCTCATCCAGCATCAGATCGACCCGGCCCCAACCACTGGCGCCAACTGCTTCGAAGGCCTCTGTGCAGAGCCCCTGTAAAGCTCTCTCCTCAGCACGATCAAGACCGCAGGGGCAGTGGTAACGTGTAGTGTCCGCCGCATATTTGGCCTGATAGTCATAGAAAAGACGGGGCGTCTCGAGACGAATCATCGGCAATGCCTTTCCCTGCAGGATGGTCGTCGTGAACTCCTCTCCGACGATCCAGCGCTCCGCCAGAACCAATGCATCGTACTGTCTGGCCAGTTCCCAGGCACTGCGCAATTGCTCCACACTATCAACCTTGCTCATGCCGATACTGGAGCCCTCGCAGACCGGTTTTATCATCAGGGGAAAACCTACCGCCACCGCTTTGTCCAGGTCGCTTTCGTGAATGATCAAAACCGATTCAGGGGTTGGGATGCCCACGCCGCGCCATACCGCCTTGGTACGGTATTTATCCATGGCAAGGGCCGATCCAAGCACGCCACTGCCGGTATACGGCATGCCTATTCGTTCCAACGCACCCTGAATGACGCCGTCTTCACCGCCTCGGCCATGCAGGATGATAAAAGCCCGTTCATAGCCACCTGCAGCGAGTTGTGTCAACACGCCGTCATCCACATCCACCGCTTCCGCCTCAACTCCCCTGTTTACAAGCGCGTCCAGTACAGCTCGCCCGCTCTTCAGCGAAATCTCGCGTTCCGCAGACTGGCCGCCCATCAGTACGGCGACTCTGCCAAATGCCCGTTCAGATGCATTCATGTTCAACTCGAATCTCCAATACGATGGACTTCGGTCTTCAGTTCGATGCCACTCTGTGCCGCCACTTCACGCTGCACTTTGGCAATCAGCATCTCGATATCCCGTGCCGTGGCATCTCCGGTATTGATGATGAAGTTGGCGTGTTTCTCGGATACCTGAGCACCACCCAAACGCCTGCCTTTCAAGCCGGCGGCCTCAATCAAGCGTGCGGCGAAATCACCGGGTGGGTTACGAAACACCGAACCACAACTGGGTTGACTGGTCGGTTGCGTGGCGGCACGCCGTTCCAGCAGTTGCCTGATCCGTTGCTGGGCGGCGTCCACATCTCCCGCTTCCATCTCCAGTTCGGCTGCCAGAAACCACTCGCCGGATGGGCCTCTGACCTGCCGATAAGCGATCTCAAAATCCTCAGGTAAACGGCTGCGCACTTCACCGAATCGGTCAATGGTTTCGACCCTCACAACCCGTTCCCAGGTCTCGCCGCCAAAGGCCCCGGCATTCATCGCCAGAGCACCGCCCAGGGTGCCGGGAATACCGGCTAGAAATTCCACACCGCAAAGGCCCGCCCTGGCTGCAATCCGGGCGATCTTCGCACATGCAATCCCCGATTCGGCATACAACAATCTGTTACTGCGCCATTCACTGGCCACAAGGCTGCCTTTTGTTGCAATCACAGTACCTTTGAATCCCCCGTCCCGTACCAGCAGATTGCTTCCCAAACCCAGCCAGAAAAGGGGCTCCTCTGAATCCAACTGATGCAGAAACCGAATCAGGTCCTCGCGGTCGGCAGGGCGATAAAAACAGCTGACCGGTCCTCCGACCCGCCAGGTGGTATGCCGGGAAAGGGGCTCGTCGAAACGCATTTCACCACGTAAGGGTTGTTGATTTAGCGCAGGCATCATCTGAAGTCGCTCTCGTCACGCGGATTGCCGTTTTTCGACCTGATCCTGTCCGTTGTCCGGTGCTGCCCTTCCGAAACATCGGTTGGTCTGCGCCTGACTATCGGGATACCCGGCAGGTTGGATTGCAGGGATTCACCACATCCCTGATGCAATTTTTTCATATCGATTCCATACGCCATCACTCCACCTCCTGACAAAGTCGTCGAGGCAGTTCTGCCGCAACGGAACCGATACTGCCGGCACCCACGGTCAGAACGATATCCCCATCCTGGAGCAATCCCTGCAACAGATCCGGCAACTCCTCCAGCGGTTCCACAAAGACTGGATCAACCTGGCCGCGGATACGGATTGCACGACTCAAATCGCGACCGCTCGCACCCTGAATCGGCTCCTCGCCTGCAGCATAAACCTCGCTGACGATCAGCAGATCCGCTTTCGATAAAACCTGCACGAAGTCCTCGAACTGCTCTTGTGTTCGTGAATAACGGTGTGGTTGAAACACCACCACCAGACGCCGCTCCGGCCATCCGTCGCGAACTGCAGACAGGGTCGCATCGATCTCCCGCGGATGGTGCGCGTAGTCATCAATCAACATCACCTGTTTACCATCCATGTCACAGTCGCCCCTGGTCTGAAATCGCCGACCGATACCGGCGAAGTTGCTTAGCGCAACCTGGATGGTGCTGCTCTCAATATTGAGTTCGAGCGCCACGCAAATAGCCGCCAAAGCATTCAACACATTATGTCTGCCAGGCAGGTTGAGTGTGATCCGAACCGGTTCCGTCAGGGATTCCGCCTGCAGCGTGAATTGGGTCTTCAATCCCTCCCTGACTACATCAACCGCCTTTACATCGGCACCATCGCTGAAGCCATAGGTCGTAATCGGTCTTGTGATCTCCGGTAACAGATTGCGTATCTCATCGTCGTCGATACACATCACTGCGCGACCATAGAATGGCAAGTGATGAAGAAATTCCAGGAAGGTCCTGCGCAATCTGTTGAAATCTCCGCCGTAGGTGGTCATATGGTCGGCATCGATGTTGGTCACCACGGCCAGCATCGGCTGCAGGTAGAGAAATGAGGCGTCACTTTCATCCGCCTCCGCGACCAGATACTCCCCATCACCCAAACGCGCATTGGCTCCGGCACTGTTGAGTCTGCCACCGATAACGAATGTCGGATCGAGGTCGGCTTCTGCCAGAATACTGGTGACCAGACTGGTGGTGGTGGTCTTGCCGTGGGTCCCTGCCACTGCAATGCCATAGTGGAAACGCATGATCTCCGCCAGCATCTCGGCCCTCGGCACCACCGGTATTCTGGCATCTCGCGCAGCGACAACCTCGGGATTGTCCTCTTTGATGGCACTCGATATCACGACTGCATCAGCCGATTCGACATGGCTTTGTTTGTGGCCTATCTTCAGTTCGGCACCCAGTTCGGCAAGCCGCGAAGTGACTCCACTCTCCTTTTGATCCGATCCGGTCACTTGATAACCCAGATTGATCATGACCTCGGCTATGCCACTCATACCCGCACCGCCGATACCGACGAAGTGAATCCGACGCATGCGGCCCATGCTGTTCGGGGCGTATCGTTTACGTAGCTGTTCACTCATGGATCGATAACCTCCATGCAGTAACGCCCTACCCGCACGGCGGCATCCGGTTTCGCCAGGCTGCGGGCAGCCACAGCCATCTCCAGTAGTTTTTTTCTGTTTGCGCAAAGACTGCCCAGCAGCCGTGCCAGATTGCGCCCATCGAGGCTGTGTTGATGAATAAGGTAGGCTGCATCCACATTGACCAGAAATTCCGCATTGCGGGTCTGATGGTCATCGACGGCAAAAGGATAGGGTACGAGTATGGCGCCCAAACCCGCCACCGCCAGTTCGGAAACCGTCAGCGCGCCGGCCCGACAGATGACAAGATCAGCCCAGGCATAGGCCTCGGCCATTTCGGTTTCAAAGGCTTTCACCTCCGCATCGACCGCCAATTCCCGGTATCTGGCAAGGGTCTCATCAAGCAGTTTTTCACCGGCCTGATGACGCACCTGCGGCCGCAGTTTTTGCGGTATCAAAGAGAGCGCCTCCGGTATGCACTGATTGAGCGCCCGGGCACCCAGAGAACCGCCGAGAACCAGCAGTCTGATGGCTCCTTCATGCTCAGCGAAGCGTGCTTCCGGCACATCGAGGGAAACGATATCCTGGCGTACCGGATTGCCTACCGTCTCTGCCTGCGCCTCGGCACCAAAACTATCGGGAAAGGCCTCGAACACCTTGGTTGCAAATTGAGCCAATATCCGATTGGTCAATCCTGGTATCGCATTCTGCTCCTGGATCACCAGAGGTATACGCATCAACCTGGCTGCCAAACCACCGGGGCCGGTGGCAAACCCGCCCATGCCCAACACCAGGTTTGGACGGGTACGACGTAATACGCGATAGGCCTGCCAGAGGGCCTTGCTGATAGTAAACGGAGCAGCCAGATGCCGCTTCAGCCCACTTCCGCGCACACCTTTCACCTGCAGCGTCTCAAGAGGATAGCCATAGCCTGGAATCAGTCTGTTCTCCATACCGGAGCGACTGCCCAACCAGGTGATGCGACAACCTTTCTGTTTCATCCAGTCGGCCACCGCCAGTGCCGGGAAGAGGTGCCCGCCCGTACCGCCGGCCATGACCATCACATGAGGCTCCATGATCGCCTCCGGTGCTTGCTTTTACCGCCTTTCTGGCGAGACTCGAAATCGATTCTTAGCAACATGGCAATCATCATGCAGGCGACAATGATGCTGTTGCCGCCATAGCTCATAAACGGCAGGGTCAGCCCTTTGGTCGGCAGCAACCCGACATTGACACCGATATTGATGAAGGCCTGCATCCCGATCCATAAACCGAGTCCGTAGGCTGTATAACTGGAAAAGCGTTGGCCTGCCTGTTCCGCTTTGACACCAATCTGAAATGCCCGCCAGGTAATGAATGCAAAGAGAAAAATAACACCAACTGTGCCGAGCAAACCGAACTCCTCACCTACAACGGCCATGATGAAATCGGTATGCGCCTCCGGCAGGTAGAACTGTTTCTGGATACCGTTACCCAATCCGACACCGCTGATCTCACCCCGGCCGAAGGCGATCAATGCCTGCGACAACTGGAAATCGGTATTGAAGGGATCATCCCAGGGATTCAGGTAGGTCGTCATCCGCTGCCACCGGTAGGGCGAGAAGTAGATCAATGCCCAGCCGGCCACACCGGCAAAAACCAACAACGTGGCAAACTGGTAGAGCACTACCCCACCAAGAAACAGCATGCCTGTGGCGGTTGCGAATAGAACCACGGTGGTGCCGAAGTCGGGTTGCAGCAGGATCAGTGAACTGGTGATGATCAACAGCAGCATCGGTTTGGCAAAGCCCCAGAACGAGCGCGCGACTTCATCCTGGCGGCGTACCAGGTATCCGGCGATGTAGAGCACCATGAAAAGCTTCATGAATTCGGAACTCTGCAGATTGAAACCGCCCAGCGGTATCCAGCGGGTCGCGCCATTGACGCTTTTTCCTATCCCGGGGACCAACAACAGCATTAACAGGCATAGTCCCAAAAAGACCAGCAACGGCCCTGCCTTTTGCCATTGAATCATCGCAATTTGAAAAACCAGATAAGCGGAGAGCAAGCCCAGGAACACGGCAAACAGATGACGATAGACATAAAAGAAGGGCGATCCACCCAGGCGGTCTCCCACAGTCATCGATGCGGACGAAACCATGACCAAGCCGAAACAGAGCAGCATGGCTGCCGCCCCCAGAAGCCACCAATCGAAGATGGGCTGCGCGACTGGATTACGGCGTGCCCGTGCATCATGTGCCTGTGGACGTACCAGCGTATTCATGCCGGAAGCGCCTCCACCGCCTGAATAAAGGCCTCACCGCGGGCTTCGAAGTTACGGAACATATCGAAGCTGGCGCAAGCCGGAGAGAGCAGCACACGATCGCCTGGTTGCGCCAACTCCGCCGCCAGCGCGACTGCCGTTTCAAGTGATGCCGCATGCTCAGTTCGCACCCGGCCTGCCAGGGCGGATTCCAGCTCTGATGCATCCCTACCGATGAGGATGACGGCACGGGCTGTCTCTTCCACAACCGGCGCCAGGGGAGTGAAATCGGCATCCTTGCAATCGCCACCGGCAATCAGCACACTCCGGCTGTCGCCGCTTTCGGGATGCAGCCCCTGCAAGGCGGCGATAGTGGCTCCCACATTGGTGCCCTTGGAATCGTTGTACCAACGCACCTCCCCTTTATCGCAGATCCATTGGGTGCGATGGGGGAGCCCTGAAAAACTTCTCAGCGCCGCCAGCATATCATTTTGCGGCAGACCCACAGCACTGCCCAAGGCCAGGGCCGCCAGGGCGTTCGCAATATTATGGCGGCCGGGAATTCGCAGTTCGGTGACGGGTATCAGAGGGGTATGCCCCTCACTCAGCCATTTGACCCCATCGAGCTCATGTAAACCGAAATCGTCTCCAGTCGGCGCCTCCAGAGTAAACCCGACAGTGGCCGCATCCGGCACTGCCATGGCTGCAACTATCGGATCGTCACGGTTGATTACCATGATCTCGCTGCCGCTATAGAGTGATGCCTTGGTTGCGGCATACTCATCCAGATCCCGGTAACGGTCCATATGATCGGCGGAGATATTCAACACAACCGCGGCTTGGGGTTTGAGCGAACGGGTGCTCTCCAACTGGAAGCTGGAGAGTTCGAGCACGTACAGCTCCACTTGATCATCCAGCAGATCGAGAGCCGGCTCCCCAAGGTTGCCGCCCACGGCCACCCTTATCCCGGCCATGCGCGCCATATCACCCAACAAGGTGGTCACGGTGCTTTTGCCGTTTGAACCCGTGATCGCCACGACCGGTGCTTGCACCGCTCTGGCGAACAGCTCCACATCGCCGACTATCTCCACATGCCGCTCTTTGGCTGCACGAATCAACGGCTCATCGAGAGGTATCCCCGGACTCACCACCAGTCGACTCGCGGCATGAAACACCTCCGCCTGAAATCCGCCAAGAAATATCGCCATATCGGGATAATCCTTGCGCAACGCCTCCAGTCCCGGAGGATTCTCGCGTGTGTCTGTCACCGCCAGGGATTCCCCTTGAGCCGCCAGATAGCGCGCGCAGGAGAGCCCGGTCGCCCCCAGTCCGACGATCAGGGTTTTAGCTGAATTTGCCGCTTGCTTCGTCATCAACGTATCTTCAGACTCGCCAGACCGACCAACACCAGGATGACGGTGATGATCCAGAACCTCACAATCACCCGAGGCTCCGGCCAACCCTTGAGTTCAAAGTGGTGATGCAGTGGCGCCATACGAAAGATGCGCTTGCCGGTGAGCTTGTAGGACATGACCTGCAATACCACCGATACCGTCTCCACCACAAAGACCCCTCCCATGATGAACAACACAATCTCCTGCCGCACCGCCACAGCGACCACTCCCAGGGCGGCACCCAACGCCAGGGCGCCCACATCACCCATAAAAACCTGAGCCGGGTAGGTGTTGAACCAAAGAAAACCCAATCCGGCGCCAACCAACGAGGCGCAGAAGACAATCAGTTCGCCAACCCCAGGCAGGTAGGGGATCTTCAAATAGGTGGCAAAATCAGAGTGCCCGGTAACATAGGCGATCATGCCCAGGGCGCCGCCCACCATCACAGTTGGCAGAATCGCCAGACCGTCGAGCCCGTCAGTCAGGTTGACCGCATTGGAGGAGCCGACGATGACCAGATAACTGAACAGAATGAACACCGGGCCCCAATCCAGGGAGACATCTTTCAGATAGGGAATCAGCAGCGCCGTCTCCATGGTGGATGTAGCGGTGTAGTAAAAGACCAGGGATGCACCCAATCCCGCTACCGATTGCCAGAAATATTTCCAGCGCGCCGCCAGACCTTTGGGGTCGTTGAGGACCAGCTTCTTATAGTCGTCGACCAATCCGATCAGGCCAAAGGTCATGGTGACGATCAGCACAATCCAGACATAGCGGTTTGCCAGGTCCGACCACAGCAATGTGGCAATGGCGATCGCCACCAATATCAATGAACCACCCATGGTCGGGGTTCCGGCCTTGGAAAAGTGCGTTTCCGGACCGTCATCCCGCACTGTCTGTCCAATCTGGTGAAAGCTCAGGCGGCGTATCATCATAGGACCCAGGGCCAGGGAGATCATCAATGCCGTCAGAACCCCCAGGATGGTACGCAGCGTCAGGTACTGGAACACCCTGAAGCCGTTGTCGAACTGAGCAAGCCAATCGGTAAAATAGAGCAACACTGTCAGCCTCTCCCGTCATTCATCAGCCGATCCACCACCCTTTCCATGGCCGCACTTCGGGATCCCTTCACCAGCAACGTATCGCCTTGTCGTAGCGAGCCGGTCAGGCTCCCCACCAGTTCGTCCAGATCCGAAAAGGCAAGTGCTCCGTCGCCGAAACTCAACGCTGCATGCCGGCTCAGCTCTCCCAGGGTATAGAGTTGGGAGAGTCCCGCCTGTTTCGCCTTTGCGCCCATCTGACCATGCAGGGCAACGGATTGGTCACCCAGCTCAGCCAGATCCCCCAGCACCAGCACCCGCTTGCCCGGTGCACTGCGTAAAACCTCCACTGCGGCTTCCACCGAATCGGGATTGGCGTTATAGGTGTCGTCGATGAGGCGATAGCCGGCAGGAGTGAAGCGCATCTGCAGACGGCCTGCCACCGGCTCGACACTTGCGAGTCCCCGCTCGATATCCCCGCCTGAGCACCCCATCGCCAGCGCACCCGCAATCGCCGCCAGGGCATTCATCAGATTGTGTTGGCCGGCGAGCGCAAGTCTTACGTCAAAACTCTCTGCCTGATAACTGACCTGCATGTGGTTGTAATAACCCGATTCCGTCCAGCGCATCTCGGCCCGGGAGAGATCACAGTGCACGGCCGCATGCCTCGAACTGCCGAAGCTGATCAGTCTGCGTTCACCCAGCAGATCGCGCCAAAGGGGAAAATAGTCATCGTCGGCATTCAATACAGCGATCCCGGTGGGTTTGAGTCCGCTGAGGATCTCACCCTTCGCC
The DNA here is from genome assembly GCF_964212655.1 of Candidatus Thiodiazotropha sp. LNASS1. Taxonomy (NCBI): domain Bacteria; kingdom Pseudomonadati; phylum Pseudomonadota; class Gammaproteobacteria; order Chromatiales; family Sedimenticolaceae; genus Candidatus Thiodiazotropha; species Candidatus Thiodiazotropha sp. LNASS1. Next base: position 2,076,061 of record NZ_OZ156465.1, read on the forward strand.
CGTGCAACACCCTGCAGATCGCCGAATCCCTCGAGATGAGCGGCGCCGGCATTGGTGATGAGGGCCACATCCGGGTGGGCGATCTGGCTCAGGTAGCCGATCTCGCCGGGATGATTGGCGCCCATTTCCACCACCGCATAGGCTTCATCCTGCAAGCGCAGCAATGTGAGCGGCAGGCCGATTTCATTATTCAAATTACCCCTGGTGGCCAGTACGCTTCCTTTTTGCCGTAGGATGGCGGCGAGCAGCTCTTTGACGGTGGTCTTGCCGTTGCTGCCGGTAATGGCGATCAGCGGCACGGCAAAACAGTCCCGCCAGACACCAGCCAGACGACCGAGTCCGATCCGGGTATCCGATACCTGAAGCTGGGGAATCTCAGGGTTCTGCGGTTCGCTCACCATCACTGCCACAGCCCCCTTGTCCCGCGCCTGACCGATGAAGGTGTGACCATCAAAATTGGGCCCCTTCAACGCGACATAGAGATCGTTCTCCGCCAGGGTGCGGCTATCGGTGCTGACCGAGCTGAAACGGACATCTTCGCCAACCTGGGTCCCATGCAGGCTTTCCGCTATTTGAGAGAGATAGAGCGCGTTCATTGGGCCTTCACCGACCACGCATCGAGTGCGGCTGCGACCTGTTCACGGTCATCGAAATGGAGCACCTTCTCCCCGACAAGCTGGTAGTCCTCATGACCCTTGCCCGCCACCAGCACCAGGTCACCCGGCGATGCATGGGCAATAGCAACATGGATTGCACGATGCCGATCGGATTCGACCATCGCCCTGTCCGACATTTTCATACCGGCCAGGATCTGCTGAATGATTTCACCGCTCGGTTCACTGCGCGGATTGTCATCGGTAATGATTACTCGATCGGCCAGCTGTTCAGCCAATTCGCCCATCAGCGGGCGCTTACCGCGATCACGATCGCCGCCACAGCCGAATACCACACTGAGCGAACCCGGACAGTGCACCCGAAGGGCCTGCAACGCCTTTTCCAGGGCGTCCGGGGTATGGGCGTAGTCGACCACGACGCCAGGTCTCTCTCCGCCGCCCAACAGCTCCATCCGGCCGGGGATGGTATTGAGCTCTGAAAGCACCGCCACTGCGCGCTGCAAAGACCAGTTCCGTTGCAACAGCACCAGCAGGACCGCCAGTAGATTGGCCGCATTGAAGCGACCAAGCAGTTTCGTCTCCAGATCAGCATCGCCCAGGTGGGTCGAGATTTTGATGCGCATACCCTGGCTAGTGGGATCTATCTCCAAGGCCCGCGCCCATCCGGTAAGACCGGCAGGCAAATCAGCTACCGGCTCGAGACTGTATCCCAGCAGCTTCACCCCTTCCACCATCGATCCGACAATGGTTCTGCCGAAACTGTCATCGAGATTGATCACCGCACTGCTGAGGTCCGGCATATGAAACAGCCTCTGTTTGGCCGCGGCATAGTTTTCCAGCGTTCTGTGATAATCGAAATGATCGCGGCTGAGGTTTGTGAAGATTGCGCAATCAAATGCCACAGCAGCAGCCCGATTCTGATCCAGCGCATGGGATGAAACTTCCATACTCACGGCGCCAGCACCCTGCGCCAGCAGTTCATGCAAATGTCTCTGCAAGGTCACCGCATCGGGGGTTGTATAACCGGTTGACTTCAATTGCCCGGGGAGCCCCACACCCAGGGTCCCCATGATGCCGCAGGGGATCTCGCTCGTCAGCGCATGGGCCAACAATTGACAGATACTGGTCTTGCCATTGGTGCCGGTTATCCCATAGACGGTCATCTGACGGCTGGGATGTCGGTAAAAACGGCCGGCGATCCGGCTTACATATTTTGATAAACCAGGTACCGCCAACAGGGGTACGGGCAGCTTCACATCGGCTGCCAGCACTTTTCCATCTGCAGCGTCCGCTTCCCAAACAATGGCCGCAGCGCCCCGGGAGACCGCCTGTTCGGCAAAAGCCAATCCATGATGATGTTCACCGGCACAAGCAATAAAGAGCGCCCCCGGCGATACTTCGCGGCTATCCAGGGCGATCCCGGTCACTTCACGATCATCATGCGCGGGCATGGAGACTATTCCATGCAGCAGGGATGTCAGTGTCACTCCTTCCATGATGCGCTCGGCAGCCATCATCGCCGGTCCCCCAAACGAGCCATCAGGGTATTATTCTCATGCCAGTGCTTGTCGGGAGGAATGTTCAACAATCTCAGAGCGCCGCTCATCACCCTTGAGAAGACCGGCCCGGCCACCAAACCGCCGTAATACTCCTTGCCTTTGGGTTCATCGATGAACACCGCCATCACCAGCCGGGGGTCGCCGGCCGGCGCGATACCGACAAAAAGGGAGAGATATTTATCCTCCGCATATCCCCCGGCCACCGATTTTTTTGCGGTCCCCGTCTTGCCGGCCACGCGATAACCGGGAACTGCGGCCAGAGGCGCCGTCCCCTCATTGGACACCACGGCCTCCAACATCTTGACCACTGTCCTGGCGGTACTCTTGCGCATCACCCTGACACCCTCCGCAGGCTGATCAAGCTTCAGCAGCGAGACCGGCATGCGCAAACCGTCATTGGCCAGCACCCCATAGGCCCTGGCAAGCTGCAACGGGGTCACGGAGAGCCCATAACCGAAGGAGAGGGTCGCCTGTTCAAAACTGGACCAATCGGAGAAGTGCGGCAGCCGGCCAGCGGACTCGCCGGGGAACTGACTATAGGGACTCTCGCCGAAACCCAGGCTCGAAAAGAGTCTCCACAAGGTCTCAGGCTGCATCGACAGGGCAATCTTGCTCGCGCCCACATTGCTCGATTTACGCAATACTGTCGCCACATCGATCATGCCATAGTTTCGGTTATCCCTGACCAGATAGCGTCCCACCTTCATCTGGCCGGGGGAGACATCGATCGGCGTATTGGGCGTGAAACGCTCCAACTCCACTGCCGCCGCCACGGTGAACGGCTTGATGGTGGATCCGGGTTCGAAGACATCGGTTACCGCACGGTTGCGCAGACTGCTGGAGCGGCGGCCACGCAGTGCATTCGGGTTGTATGACGGGCTGTTGACCATCGCCAGAATCTCACCGCTGCGGCTATCCAGGATCACCGCTGATCCCGACCGCGCCTTATGCTTGCTCACCGCCGCCTTGAGTTCCCGGTAGGCGAGAAACTGCAGGCGCCGGTCGATACTGAGTTTCAGTTCCTTGCCGGGGAAGGGACTGCGGATATTCTCCACCTGCTCAACCACGCGCCCCTTGCCATCCTTGATCACCCGCTTTGCACCGGCACTGCCGCTGAGCCACTCATCGTATGCCAGCTCTATCCCCTCCTGCCCCTGGTCATCGATATTGGTGAAGCCGACGATGTGCGACATCACCTCACCACTTGGATAGAAACGACGGTACTCGGAAAGCAGGTCGATCCCATCCAGCTCAAGGGCGTCCACCCGCTCTGCAATGTCGGGATTGACACGCCTTTTGAGATAGACAAACCCACGTTCACTGGAGAGTAACCTGCGCAGGCGATCAGGATCGAGATTCAGGGTCGATGCTAGCGCACCGATGGTTTCGCTGTCGCCCTTGATGACCTTCGGGTTGGCGGCCACGCTTTTAACCGGAGTACTGATTGCCAGCGGCTCTCCATTGCGGTCTGCGATCATGCCCCGGCTGGCACTGACCGTCATGGTGCGCAGGTAGCGCATCTCACCCTGTTCCTGCAGAAAGGCGGTCTCAAACACCTGACGATCGACGGATCGCCAGATCAGAGCAGCGAAGGCCAGTCCGATCACCACAAGCACAGTGATGCGCCGGGCGCGATAACTCGGTAGCCTGATGACTTCGGCCTGGTGGTTCTTTCTCTTCTTTCCGCCCGCCATGATTAGCGCCTGATCACTACAACTTCATCAAATTGGGGCAGATGCATTTTCAGTCTGTCCCGTGCCCTTTTTTCCACTTCCGAATGAGTCGCCAGGGTGCTCTCTTCCAATTGCAGACGCCCCCATTCGATACCGATACGCTCCCTCTCCGCCTGTAGCTCCTGCAACACTACGAAATGTTTGCGGCTTAGGTATTTGCTGTAGACAACAGCTATCGCCGATGCCAGCACCGCTGCCATCAATATCGCAAACAGTATGTGTCCGGTACGACTCAAGAGAGTCGCTCCGCAACACGCAGCACCGCACTTCGAGCCCGCGGATTGGCTGCGGTTTCATCATCATCCGGCCGTACCGCCTTACCCACCAGACGCAGACGAGGCTGCATACTGTCCCGGGTGACCGGCACTCCCGGGGGATACCGATCGCCTTTCGCCTGATCACGCATGAAGCGCTTTACGATCCGATCCTCCAGTGAGTGAAAACTGATCACCACCAATCGACCGCCGATCGCCAATACATCGATTACCGACTGCAGTGCCCTCTGCAGCGCATCCAACTCGCTGTTGATGTAGATGCGTATCCCCTGAAAACTGCGTGTCGCCGGGTGCTTGCTCTTTTCCCATGCGGGATTTGCCCTGCTCACAATTTCCGCCAATTGCAGCGTCGATGTAATAGGGTTTTGTGTTCTCGTTTCAACGATGGCCCGCGCAATCCGCTTCGCATGGCGCTCTTCGCCATAGGCTTTCAAGACCTCTGCGATCTGTTTCATCTCGGCCTGAGCCAACCACTCGGCCGCCGAGATGCCACTATCGGGATCCATACGCATATCCAAAGGCCCATCCTTAGTGAAACTGAATCCGCGCTCAGCCTGATCCAACTGGGGGGAGGAGACCCCCAGGTCCAGCAGGATGCCGTTGACCCTTCCCATCAGCCCAGCCTGTTCAGACACCTCGGCCAGCATGGCGAAGCTCTCCTGTACGATTCGAAAGCGAGCATCCTGACCAAACGTCTTCCTGCCAAAAGCCACCGCGTCCGGATCCCTGTCGATAGCCAGTAACCGCCCCCGTTCACCCAACGCATGCAAAATCTGACGACTGTGCCCGCCTCGACCGAAGGTAGCATCAACATAGATACCGGCCGGATCGATCTTCAGCGCCTCAATCGAGGGCTGAAGCAGCACTGAATCGTGGGCCTGCTTCATCAGATCGAGAGTGACTTGAACTCTTCCGGTAAATCGAGCTTGTTGATATCCACCTTCGCCAACTGAGCCTCCTGCCGGCTGTTCCAAGCTGTCTCGTCCCACAACTCAAACTTGTTTATTTGACCCACCAGGGCAACCTTTTTGTTGAGGTCGGCAAATCGTCGCAACTCCTGTGGAAGCAGGATCCTGCCCTGGCTGTCCATATCGATTTCATGTGCGTTACCGATATAGAGCCGCTGCAGAAACCGCGCGGTCTCATCAAATGACGGCAGCGACCTGAGCTTCTCTTCAATCTCGAGCCAGGTGGGTTTGGGATAGATCAGCAGGCAGTGATCCTTGTCGACGGTGATCACCAACTCGGCACTACAGGCAGCCACAAGCTGTTCGCGATACTTTGTCGGTATCGCAAGCCGCCCCTTGGCATCCAGATTGAGTGATGAAATCCCGCGAAACAAGTCAGCGCCCCTTTGATGGATCGATTTTCCCTAATTTTCCACATTCTTCCACTTCAACCCATATTAGGACCCCATACACTACCTTGTCAAGGTAAAGAACGTGAAAACTCTTTGCTGCTCAGTGGCTTAGGCGAGCAATTAAAAGCACTGACAAGAACCGGCTAACCACTTTAAATACAGCAATATGACATTCAAACCTAAAGTGATTTATTAAGAAATGGGGATGAATCCCCCCAGAGAGTGGAGGAATGTGGAGATAAAAGCGGGAGTCAGCCTGTAAGCCGGGTTCTGTCGTGGACAGCCATTCATCTGGGATGTGTGTCACCACACACCTCAAGCAACCTACCCAGGGACAGTGTGGGCCGCACTCGATATGCACCAAGGCACATCCGTCCCTCTATTTGGTCTTGCTCCGGGTGGGGTTTACCCTGCCAGCGCTGTTACCAGCGTTGCGGTGCGCTCTTACCGCACCATTTCACCCTTACCAACAGCCTGAGCCGATGGCGGTATGTTTTCTGTGGCACTTTCCGTAGGCTTGCGCCCCCCAGGCGTTACCTGGCACCCAGCCCGTCGGAGCCCGGACTTTCCTCTGCATCATGTTCGACACAGCAGCTGTCCGGCTGACTCCCTGGCTTCACTTTAGGGGTAAATCGCCCGCCTGACAAGCCACCTCTACATAACTCAAATCCACAGCTCAAAACATATATCCTTGTTTGAATTGCGAATTCGCAATGCAGCCGCTTAAAAAAAAGCCTAGTCTGCCGACATCATAGGTGATGGCCTACGCACCTCAAAGGCATCGGCTTTGGCTTGAAGTTGTAACGGTATACCGAGAGTAGTTGAGAGGTAAAACCATGAAAATGCCAAATAATCCCCTGCTATCCATCGATACACTTGTCCTGGCTGCGGCGAGTATCTGGGCGGTATTTGTGCTGATCAGTCTTATCGTCTGACCCAACACAACCCCACCGTCCCACTCTCGATCGATAAGGAATGACTTGTCGATGGATGGTCACTGCACCGTTAATTCACCTCCTCCGCCCGCAAAGACCTCAAGCACCAGGACGTTCGAGATCTCAGTACCATACCCGCAACAACGCGACATCAAGCGTTGAGATGGCAACGATTTCTCCTCATTTGTTAGCAATTTCCGCTACACTACGCAGATAAAAGCGTCTTCTACGAATAATTGACATCTATCCGAAAAGGGACCCAGGGCACCAAGCGGAAGACCGATGGCGACACACCATCACTTGGCGTTTCCGGATGGCGCATAAAAGGCAGCTCCCGACCAGTCACATGACAGACAAACGAAGTAGCGACAAATCCGGCACCACCCCCAATAAACCGCCCAAGCGGCCAGCCCGGGACTATTCAACTCTACCGCAACGGCCGATCACGCTGAAACATAGCAAAAAAAAGAAGTCGGCCAGTAAAACAAAAAAGAGCAGCGCCAACAAAATGCCATCTCCTGCCTCCAAGAAAAAGGCCCCACCTAAAAAAGCTGTACCACGAGTGAAAAAAAAGCCCGCCAATCAGTGGCTGCTGAAAGGGATAGCCGAAACTACCCGGCAATATGCCCAAGAGGAAGCCAATCGTCAGGGTGTTTCTATCGGAGAATGGATAGAGCGTTTGATTTTGAGCAGCCAGCGGTCAGCGACCAGCAGCCAGCACGTACCTGACGAATCACAGACAGATGACCAGCGGGAAGAGATCACCGAGGTCTTACACGCCATAGAGCAGCGCCTGGACAAGATCGAAGAGCAGAAGGGGTTCTGGAGGCGGTTCTGGGAGCAGGTAAAGGAACAGGCCAAGCCTTAAACAAAGGTTATACACTCATCGCCCTGTTCAGGGTGAAAGTCTTGACCCCTGTTCTACATCAACCCTCAAGTCGAAAACACACGAACCTGATACGGAGCCAATGACACCCTGACCGATCCCCCATCGTTGCGTTCCGGTAACGTGTGCTGTTGCGGCGGCGCAATCTCCTCGATTATATCCAGATCCATCCAGTGCCACGGCAAATTATAACGGCTGTACGACTGTGGCCCGAGGTTGCCGATTACAACAACCTGACCAGCGGAACCAAGTGTTGCACCTCGTGTGCGACAGTAGGCAAACACCCTGGCGCCGTCGTTGCGATCGAAATCAGGATGGAAATAGAAGAATGAGGTTTCGTTGCGGATCAGCGCCGGGTGTTCGGTGCGTAGTGCAATCAACTCGGCCACCTTGCGCCACAGGTTACGGCTGTTGGGAGAGGCATCAAGCCGCTCCCAATCCACCGGATCGGACATCTTCAAACGCCAGTTGGTATGGTCCAGGTCGTGCACGTCACCAAACTCGTCACCGGCCAGGAGCATGGGAATACCTACGGATGTCATTAAAAGAGAGAAGGCGCTGCGCAGGCGCTCCAGAGCCAGGCCATGGAGATAACGCTGTTGATCGTCTGCCTGACCATCGAGATGGTCGACCACCCAACGGATATCGTTTACCGTACCGCGAAAGCCCCGATCATCCAGCAGCGGCGCCAGGAGGTAGTTCATGATGCGCTTCTCCTCCTCCTGCTCCACATCATGGGAGGTCAGGTAGTTGACCGCCTGGGAGAGATCATAATAACCAGGCTCCGCCCGATGACTCCAGTCGTTCCAGGTCCGGCTGCCGGTGACCATCCAACGGATACGCTCCCGCCGGGACGGTTCGCCCCATTCGGTATGGAGATGACCGGAAAAGGCCCTCCGTAGCTCGTCGCGAAAGGCGAAATTCCACATCGAGTCGGTGACCTTACGGCCATTGGGATTCTCCGAGCGCCGATGTGTGATCACCGCCCGCCGCCAGGAATCCTCAGCGATGACAATAAACGGCCGGCCGGGAAAGGCCTGTTGATGGGCATGCCAGGCATGATCGCGAAACTGCTGGATGAACTCCCAGTGGTTGATGCCCTTGAACTCATCGATTCTGAAACCGTCGGCGTGATACTCGGTGATCAGGTACTCGGCCATGTGTAAATGAAAATCCCGTGCCGGGGTTCGGTCATTATCATCCGGCCAGTAGCGGAACAACCTGGCACCATAATCCTCACCCCGGTGCGAACGCTCCTCATCCTCGTTGGAGAGGAAATATCGGCCATAGTCGAGCTGCGCCAGGGGACAGTTGCGGGCGTGATTCATCACCACATCAAAGATCACCCGGATACCTCGCCGATGACAATGTTTAACGAAGAATTTGAGCTCCACCGGCAGCCCCATGTCGATGTCCGGGACGAAAAAGAAACGGGTGCCATAGCCCCAATTGAGGGTATCCGGCGAATCCTGCACCGGTAGCAGTTCAATGGCGTTGATACCCAGGGTCTTGAGCCGGTCGAGATGGGCGAACACCACCTTCTCGAAGGTGCCGAGCCCCACCTGGCGCGCCTTCTCCGGCGCGCTCTCCATCCAGCGCATCGGCATCTCGTAGATAACCAGTCGGTGGTTGTTGCGCAGCTCATTTCCATCAGTAAATTCATCATCCCAGGTAAACGGCTGTTGCCAGCGCCGGCCATCACGGATCTGAAACACCCCCCGGTAGCCGCCGAAGCGGGTAATATGAACGGCATAGGGATCGGCGATGGGGGTATCGGCTGCGCCATCCTTGATGAACTCGTACTCGTAGTCGCCATCCTCCAGACCCAGGGCATCGAGATTGATCTCGAACCAACCCGATTCGCCGGCTACAGCGGTCAGCGCTTCACGGCGCCAGCCTTGAGGATCGTAACGGTCGCGTTGCAGGATGTCGGCAAAGCGAATTTCGACATGACTGTCGGCAGTGGCGGGTATCCGCAGGTGAGAGGCTATTCCTGATCCTTGGTGGTGGTTATGGTTCGGCATGTTATCCCTTCATCCCAAATGCTGTTTATTAGGGCCTGTCAATACTAATCCGATAGGCTCTGCTGCATGAGAGTGTAGCCGCTTATCGATAGAATAAAAGCCCACAATCAACCAAGTTACGCAAACACCAAAGCAGCTTGTTTATCAATGTTCTGGGCCTCTCGTTCCCATGCATGAGCGTGGGAACGATATCGGGTAACGACGAGCACTGACGCGGTTAGTACAGATCATTCAACGTCGTTCTTAGCAGCTTGGTAAAACGTTGCGTGTCACGCGCCCCATCACTACGATAGGCCAGCACGCTTTCACCATCGAGCAGCTCAACCAGACGCTGCTCAGTCTTGACAGCATCCGCATTAGTAACAGGCAGTGCGGAGATTTTCTCAAGTGCATCGTACTGGCCGACAAGAATGGTTCTTTGACGATATTTTTCCCTTAGATTTTCCAACTCCCAGAGCAGACCCTCCCCCGGGCTGGAGACGTCGATCAAGATCACAGCAGAAACATCGGCGAACTGCCTGACAACCGCTTGCCATATGGCCGAGTTGACACGTACCACCACCAGGCGCGGTGCAAATATCTTTCTGCTCAACTTCAGCACGTTGTCTATCACTGGCTTGATCTGACTCGCATCACCTATCTTTTTGGATTGATTCTCTTCGGCCTTTTTATATGAGCTAAACGATCGCCACGAAAACAGCACCCCGGCACCCAGGAAAGCGACCAGCATCATAACCAGGCCGCCGACGATCAATCCCAAGATTATGGTCATCACGAAAAGACCGATTATTTGACCGATGAACTCTTTGACACCACCCCCACGATTGTTTGTCCGCAAGTCACCAACGATATCCCCTATGTAGTCTGTGAATCCGCCACCAAACAACCAGAGCAAACCTGTAACGACCGCAGCCAGTAAAATCCATCGCAAAAAACCGAGGATTCTTCCCTGGGTCTCATTACCGAGGACCGGCGCGACCTCACTGTCATCCAGAGTCACCAGGCGCCATCGCTGCCCCATGGCGGATGCCGCCGCAAAACTCAGTGCCTCGGTTGCCTCGTCATAGCCAAAACGGCGCAGAAAAAGCACCAGCCGCCTGCGACCCCGAATCAACCTGAGACCCAATGTCAGACCGACAACGGCAATCACCGTAGCAATGAGAAAGACAACAGCCTGATCCGATTCCATGTCGGGGAAATCAGCATTGTGCGACAGGATCGATACAATAACGGCAATGACAAACATGAGCGGCAGACTCGATGCCGCGAGACCTGCCACGAACAAAAGTGCTCCGAGCAGTTGGGTCAGTTTACGGCGGGTGTTGCGAAAAAAACCATGCTGCGCGGGAGTTGTGATGATATGGAATGACATAAAAGTCCATTTTCAGTTTTTTATCGATGAATTCGGTATTCCACAGAAAACCGGGTTTGAGTGCAATTCATCCTTATTTCGGCAATCCATTCCCAACATACCCCACATACCACCCCTAACCACTACCCAACTGATCAGACTCACCTTACATGCCTGATGTTACGGTGCGGCTGAAGAAAACCATGAATAAAACCGGGTCAGAGAGTAATGCGCCATCTCCCCCATGACCAGCACAAGGTGATACATAGAGTATCAACGACCGACATTGTTGGATTATTTCTCGTTACCACACTCCTATCCGGAACGAGACAAGATGGAGCAAAGTATCTCTATCTTTGGCTTCATGATGATTTGGTAAACTACAATATTGTTATAGTTGGTACGAATCTCAATAATCAAAAAGTTATATCAATACAGAATAAAATATCGAGGCAGTCATGAGCAGTTCATTCGGAGAGCAACTGATTCAGTTCGCCTATGCGGTGGATTACATAGACGCAACCAGTTTCAACCGCATACGACAACTGGTGGATAACTACACTCGGAACACCCTCAACATCACTGTAACCAGGTTCATGGTCACATCACGCATCGGCAATGAAATCGGGCTGATTCCACATAAGCACGCAACCATGGGGAAGTACAGTACCATGCCGGTTCGTGACTCGCGCGGACGCGTCGCCAGCCAGACGGCATTTGCCTTTCTCTACAACAAGCGACTCTGGATTGTCAGCGCCAATCCATCTGAGCCATTACTGCCAAAATGCCGCAGCTATCGTGATCTGTGGAGTAAATCCAAAGGCATTCCGAAGTACATCAAACCCACCAACGACCCGATCAAGACCTCCATCATCATCCCCCTTAAAGATGAAAACGGTAATGTGTTTGGGGTATTCAATTTCGAGACAGTCGAGCGGCTGGATATCACCAAGGCCGCAAAACAGGAACTCACGATCATTGCAGATGCCATGGCCATTGCCTATCGCACACATTCAATCACAAAAGCCAGGAACCTGTTTACCGGCAATGCGATTGATGAACTCAATAAAATACTCCAGCACCCCCTGCCAAAACTGACCAAGCCGAATATCTTTCTGGCCTCTTCGACCAATGCGGAAAGCGATGTAATCAGTACGATAAAAAAGATCTTTCTCGAAAAGGAGTACCTGGACAAGTTCAATCAAATCTATTGGAAAGACATTCACCGGCCGGGAAATATCAACATGCAGCTGTTGAACGAACTCGGGACATGCCGCTACGGCGTCTGTTACCTCTCGGAGAGAATCCCCGATGCACAGCCCGCCCTTTATCAAGACAATCCAAATGTGGTGTTTGAAGCCGGAATGCTGCATGGACGCAGCGATGCCAATTCACCAACCCCTGCCAGCTGGATACCTATTCGCGAAAAAAACTCAACCGATGCACCCTTCGATTTTGCTTCTGAACGAATGATCATCGTTCCGAGGCAGAACGGCCGACTGCAGGTATCGCAGTTTAAGACAATGTTTCGTAACCGACTGGATGCTTTGATCGGCACTAAGAAGTGATGGGCTGTCGAACCAGGTTTGTTTGGTGTCGTAGGTCCGAACCATCTATGTAGAAGATTAAACCCCCCGATCGCATAGGTCCGGGCTACGAGATTGTGATTGGTGGACCATGCACTCTTAATGATCTCTAGCTATAAATGACACAACAAATAAGGGGTACGGCATAGGCCGTACCCCAGATTATTGATAACCACGACTCTCCGGATTGCGCTTATTTCGCTGCCATCTTCTTCGAATCGTGCTCGGCACGCATCCGTTTGGCTTCTTCAAGTATGGTATTGACCGCCGTTTTCAATGGCGCCCAGCCATACCAGTGCATGTAGTCGTTACTGGCGTGGAAAGCGCCCTGGAAGGTCCGTTGGCGATACTCCAGCATGATCAGGTAGAGTTCCTGTTCGATGCTGGTCTTAGCCTCATAATATTGGAGTAGATCAGGCGCGTATTTCCAGCCTTCCGGTTTCTCCAAAATACCATCCTTGTAGAGCGCCTGCACAGCCGTAATGGCCTTGGCGAACTCGTGATCGGCCGCTTTGATTATCTCATCGGAGGCCTTGAAGTGCTCGTTAACGAATCCTTGTGCGTGGCACTTGTTGCAAGTCGCCTTCATCTTCTTGCGCTCGACATTGAATGCCTCGGGACCCCGCGCGGCTTGACCCTGCACGACGATTTCGATAAAGCGTTCTGTGGGTTGCAACGATGCATCGAGAATACCGGCGGCCTGCAGAATCAACGCCCGGTCAAAGGTCCACTGCGGATCGTCGTCAACATCCATATAGTGACCCGAGGGTAGTAACCCGGCCAGTTTCGTCAGCGGCTCTTTGAGAGAGGGTGCTACATCGATCAGCGCCAGCACGTTCTCCTTGGTGGGGATGCGCAGTCCCAGGAAACCCCACGCGGTGCGCACCTCATGATCGCCTTCACTCAGATGGCAGGTCTGACAGGTGGGGGCACGACCGCCTTCATTTACATGCCCTTCAATCTGCCACACGATACCGTGCTTGGCGGAGGTATACATCTCCCACTGGGGATGGTCGAAGCCCATGTGGCAGTTGGAGCAGGCGCGCGGATCCATGGCTTCCGATGCCTTGAAACTATGGCGGGTGTGGCAGGCATCGCATTGCGCGTTACCATAGCGATAGGTTGCCGCCTCTTTGCCACCATCTCTCTTCACATCGCCCATATTACCCTGCGTTACCGCAAGCAGTCCTTTCTCACCGATTTTGTGGCATCCGGAACAGCCGCGATAACCTTGTTCGGTGATTGATCCGGGCTGTCCATGCCAGGCGATCTGAGACTTCATCGCCAACCAAGCCAAATTGTGTTTGCCGTCTCTGTGTTGACGCGCCTGTTTTTTGTGGCATTCGCCACAAATTTCCGGGGTGGGCATACTCGCCTTTTCAACGTCATCCATGGTCTTATGATCCACACCGTGGCAGTCGTGACAGCGGACCTCATCTTCCACTTTCTTGGTATTCGCATGCGGCCCTTCCATGTGCTGCTTGACGATACCCGGGTTGACGTTGATATGGCAGCCGACACAGTCGGCTTGAGCCATCTGGTCTTCATCCAGTGTCTTTGCGGGCGAGTCGGCCGCTAAAGTCAGGCCGTTGAGTCCAAAGAAAAGCAGGGCGGCGGCAACAGAGGGTAATAGAAGTCGACGGCGTTTCATCACCTTTTCTCCAGTTAGTTGACTATTGCTTTTTATTAGGAACTAGCCAAAAACTGCTAGGATCAGTTCCCCGGTCCCAAGAGGAGTGAAACTGCTGACAACCTCTCAAGTCTTGTCAAGCAAGTAAGGTTTCTTATATCGATGAATTAAAAAATCACCTCAGGATTTTTTAATTACCTAAAAGTAATAGGGGAATTGGCCAGAAAGGCTTTGACATAAGTCAAATCCTGAAAGATCGAAACTAGGCTACGACTCCACTTCACTGTTAAAGGCGTTTACTGTGCGATTACATCTCATGTCTTTACTATGATTGGCCATGTAGGACAACCCGGCTGTACCTCGCCCTTCGGGTCGCGGTCGCTTTGCTCAACTGTCAAACCTAGCTTGTTTGAAGTCGTAGGTTTGAATCCCCTTTAGAAATAAAAAACCCGAACTGCTAGGTTCGGGTTTTCTATTAGAGCTTGGTGGGCCATGTAGGATTACTCGGCTTCGCCTCGCCCTTCGGGCCGCGGTCGCTGCGCTCCCACGTTCAGCCTCGCTTTGCTCGACTGTCGAACCTGGCTTGTTTGAAGTCGTAGGTTTGAATCCCCTTTAGAAATAAAAAACCCGAACTGCTAGGTTCGGGTTTTCTATTAGAGCTTGGTGGGCCATGTAGGATTACTCGGCTTCGCCTCGCCCTTCGGGCCGCGGTCGCTGCGCTCCCACGTTCAGCCTCGCTTTGCTCGACTGTCGAACCTGGCTTGATTGAAGTCGTAGGTTCGAATCCCCTTTAGAAATAAAAAACCCGAACTGCTAGGTTCGGGTTTTCTATTAGAGCTTGGTGGGCCATGTAGGATTACTCGGCTTCGCCTCGCCCTTCGGGCCGCGGTCGCTGCGCTCCCACGTTCAGCCTCGCTTTGCTCGACTGTCGAACCTGGCTTGATTGAAGTCGTAGGTTCGAATCCCCTTCAGAAATAAAAAACCCGAACTGCTAGGTTCGGGTTTTCTATTAGAGCTTGGTGGGCCATGTAGGATTCGAACCTACGACCAATGGATTAAGAGTCCACTGCTCTACCAGCTGAGCTAATGGCCCATGAGCTGTTTGTCCCCATGTGAAATGGAGTGCTTGCGATAATGGGGTGGACGATGGGTCTCGAACCCACGACCGCCGGAACCACAATCCGGAGCTCTACCAACTGAGCTACGTCCACCATTGACCGTTTCCATCCGGCTGCAATACTGCAACCTGTCCCGCAGATTTGGCACGCCCGGCAGGACTCGAACCTGCTACCCTCGGCTTAGCTTACCAACTACGTCTTTCGACGCCCCCGCAGGGTTTGTGGTCTGGACTATCTCTTCACCGTCTCAGGTGTCGCACGTATAGTCTCTACGGATCCCCTCTGCATCTGTCGTAACCCGCGGTCACAGACAGATCCGGTTGCCTATCCAGCATAATATGGCTGGTTCAACCAAAGGTTTCCTCGGGATTGCCATCAGCACAACCTGTTAAGGTTTCCCCGATACAGTGCGATCCACTTTATGAGTTGCATTCCTCATAAAGGCTCCTGATTGCACATAACCTGGGCCATGTGCGCTCAAAGGCCGATGCTCTATCCAAATGAGCTACGGGCGCAGAAAACTGGTCGGGGTAGAGAGATTCGAACTCCCGACATCCTGCTCCCAAAGCAGGCGCGCTACCAGACTGCGCTATACCCCGAAAATCATCCCAAAAGTATATCCCTACACCCTGGGTGAGCAAAGGGGGGGAATAATACTGACGATGCCCCTTCAGGTCAATGGTGGCGGGCATTGCGCACTGACAGTTGGTTCAGCTTTCTGTATCATCCCCATCCTGATTTCAATAAGACACCCGGGAACACCCATGAGTGCGCAGATTCTCGACGGCAAGGCCATCGCGGCCGATCTCAGGCAACAGATCAAATGGAGCGTTGAACAACGCGTGGCGGCGGGTTTACGCCGACCCGGTCTGGCGGTGGTTCTGGTGGGGGACAATCCCGCATCCCAGGTCTATGTAAGGAATAAGCGAAAATCCTGTGACGAGGTCGGATTCCACTCCGTCTCTCATGATCTTCCTGCCTCGACCACCCAGGACGAACTGTTGGCGCTGATCGACCGGCTTAATGAAGATGAAGCGATCGACGGCATTCTGGTGCAACTACCCCTGCCGGAACAGATCGATGAAGAGGCCGTCATCGAGCGCATACTGCCGACCAAGGATGTGGACGGTTTCCATCCCTACAATGTCGGGCGCCTGGTGCTGCGCATGCCCCTGCTGCGCTCCTGCACCCCCAAGGGGATCATGACCCTGCTGGCGAAAACCGGTCAGAAGCTGGAGGGACTCGATGCGGTCATCATCGGCCAGTCCAACATCGTCGGCCGTCCCATGGCCCTGGAACTGCTGGCGGCGCGCTGCACCATCACGGTCTGCCACAGCCGCACCAAGGACCTGGCGGAGAAGGCGCGCAATGCGGACATCCTGGTGGTCGCCATCGGTCGCGCGGAGTATGTGCCGGGGGATTGGGTCAAACAGGGCGCCATCGTCATCGATGTGGGCATGAACCGCAATGAGGACGGCAAGTTGGTGGGGGACGTGGATTTCGAGTCAGCGAGTGAAAGGGCCAGCTGGATCACGCCGGTACCCGGCGGGGTTGGACCGATGACCATTGTGACCCTGTTGGAGAATACCCTTCAGGCGGCGGAGCTGCACAGCTCAACAAAATAGCTTCATCATGGCCAAACGGTGCGGCTTGCCGCACCGATAAACTTATCCCCTACGCCAAGTGGTACCTTGGGGTCCGTCTTCCAGAATGATGCCGGCAGCTTGCAGGTCGTCGCGGATACGGTCGGCTTCGGCCCAGTTTTTCTCCGCCCTGGCATCGATACGTGCCTGGATCATCGCATCGATTTTGCCGTCGGATAGGGTATCGTCCCCCGCTTGTGCACCACCCCGCAAATAGTCCTCGGGATCGTCCTGCAGAATGCCGAGCATCCCGCCCAGTTCTCTCAGTACACCGGCCAGACTGGCGGCAGCGCTCACATCGTTATCTTTCAGGCGATTGATCTCGCGCGCCAGGTCGAACAGCACAGCCAACGCCTCGGGGGTATTGAAATCGTCATCCATGGCATCCCTGAATCGACTGACATAGCTTTCACCACCGGCAGCCGGTGCATTTGGAAGACCCCTCATTGCGGTATAGAACCGGGTCAGTGCGGCACGGGCGTTGTCCAGATGTTCGGTGTCGTAGTTGAGCGGCGAACGGTAGTGACTGGTAAGGATGAAGTAGCGAACCTCCTCGGCCCGGTAGTGCTCGAGGATCTCTCTCACAGTGAAGAAGTTACCCAACGATTTGGACATCTTCTCATCGTTGATGCGCACGAATCCATTGTGCATCCAGTATTTGACGAAGGGATGGCCGGTCGCTCCCTCGGATTGGGCGATCTCGTTCTCATGATGCGGGAAGGTGAGATCCGCGCCCCCGCCGTGGATATCGAAGCTGTCGCCAAGGGCCTTGGTGGACATGGCTGAACACTCGATGTGCCAGCCGGGACGTCCGCGCCCCCAGGGAGAATCCCATGCCGGCTCGTCCGGTTTTGCCCCCTTCCACAAAGCAAAATCGAGAGGATCCCGCTTGGCATCCCCCGGTTCCACCCGGGCGCCGGCGCGCAGATCCTCGACCGACTTACCGGAGAGTTTGCCGTAGTCGCTGAAACTCCGCACATCGTAGTAGACATCGCCATTATCCGCGGTATAGGCATGTCCATTCTCGATCAGGCGGGTGATCATCGCCAGGATCTCCTCCATGTGCTGGGTCGCCTTGGGCTCATCCGTGGGCCGCAGCACGTCCAATGCATCGGCATCCTGGTGCATGGCCTGAATGAATTCCTCGGTAAGCTCGCTGAAGGGCACACCCTTCTCATTGGCCCGGTTGATGATCTTGTCGTCGATATCGGTGATATTGCGGATGTAGCTTACCTCGTAGCCACTCGCCTGCAGGTAACGATAGACCACATCGAATACCACCATCACCCGCGCATGTCCGAGATGACAGAGATCGTAGACCGTCATACCACACACATACATGCGAACCATACCGGCCCGTAGGGGTTGAAAGGTCTCTTTGCGGTTGCTGAGATCGTTGTAGAGCTTGAGCATAGTGGTTCACATCAACAGGGGAGTAAGTGCCGCGCATCTTAACGAAAAGCGGCGTTTTCCTCAAAGCTCGACAGCCGGCCCCATCCAATCTCCGGAAGCTAAAAAATCGTCAACAAATCCACAGTGAAATACTCTGACAATAACCCTGAAAAGTGTAAACCTTCTTTCCAGTAGGGAATTAATCATGCAATGACCGCTACCACATATAAACGGATATTCAATCAACCGAATTCACTAAGCCAATGAAAATAAGCAATAAAGAAATTCCGGCGCATATATTGCAGGTTATGTGGCCTTGTCTCTAGCAGACTGCAGCACCCTCATCGCCTCATTAGATAACCGGAGACTGACAGATGGCAGCGCACGATTTCGATTTTTCAGCAGTGGAGAAACGCTTGGGCGTATCACGCAGGACCTTTCTCAAGTTCTGTACCGGTGTAGCGGCATCTCTCGGCCTATCATCCAATGCCGCCATGGCCATGGCGCAGGCGGTAGCCGATCCGAAAAAACGCCCGCCTGTCATCTGGCTGCATGGGCAAGAGTGCACGGGACCCAGCGAGGCCCTGTTGCGTTCCGAACAACCCTCTCTGGAACACCTCATCCTCGACCTGATCTCCCTCGACTATCACCAGACCCTGGACACCGGTGCCGGACATCAGGTGGAGGAGATCAAGAAAAAGGTCATGCAGGAGAACAAGGGTCAATACCTGCTGGTGGTGGAAGGCGCCATCCCTCTCGCCAGCGACGGCATCTTCTGCAAGATCGGCGGCGAGACCATGGTCGACATCACCCGGGAAGCGGCTGAGCACGCCGCTGCCATCGTCGCATTCGGCTCCTGTGCCAGCTGGGGTGGCGTCCAGTCGGCAGAACCCAATCCCACCGGCGCGGTGGGTGCGCCGCAATTTCTGTCCGGCAAAACAGTGGTGACCATCCCTGGTTGCCCACCCAATCCGGCCAACTTTATCGGTACGGTACTCTACTTCGTGACCTACGGTAAGCTGCCACCCATCGATGAGAAGGGTCGTCCGAAGTGGGCCTACGGTCGCTTGATCCATGAAAATTGCTATCGCCGGCCCCACTTCGATGCCGGCCGCTTCGCCGAGGAGTTCGGTGACGAGGGACATCGTAAGGGCTGGTGCCTCTACAAACTCGGCTGCAAGGGCCCCGAGACCTACAACAACTGCCCGAGCCTGGAATTCAATAATGTGGGCGGCGGTGTCTGGCCCATCGGCGTCGGCCACCCCTGTTTCGGCTGTTCCGAAGGGGGCGTCGGTTTCAGCAAACCCCTGTTCAGCCTGGCCGACGTGAAGACCCACACCCCACCCAACATGTTCCCCAACATCGAGGACCGCGAAGGCAACGCCGGCTTCTCCACCGGTGCGGCGGCCATCGCCGGTGCCGCTGTCGGCCTGGCGGTCGGCGCCACCGCCATGGCATCAAAGAAGCTGGACGGCAAAGAGCAGGACGGGGAGTAAGGGGGTAACATGAAACGCAGAGACTTTCTCAAGGCCTCCCTTGGCGGCGGCGCAGCCCTTTTGGGCGCCGGCAACGCCGAGGCCCGAGGCAACCTGGAGCCGACGGAAGAGGCCATCGGCATGCTCTACGACTCGACGCTGTGCATCGGCTGCAAGGCCTGTGTCAGCAAGTGCAAGGAGGTCAACGGCATGCCTCCGACCCCGCTGGGCGATGAGACCGCCTGGGACTCAGCCTACGACCTGTCTGCTCAAACCCTCAATGTGATCAAGGTCTACAGCGACGGCGAGGGTGAACTGAAGGATGCGGTGGAAAACGGCTACGCCTTCGAAAAACGCAGCTGTATGCACTGTGTCGATCCGGGTTGTGTCTCGGTCTGCCCGGTGACCGCCATGCGGCGCCATCCGAAGACCGGCATCGTCACTCACCATCCCGATGCCTGCATCGGTTGCCGTACCTGCATGGTGGGCTGTCCCTATAACGTGCCCCAGTTCGACTACGACAATCCCTTCGGTGAGATCCACAAGTGTCAGATGTGCAATCAGGCCGGGGTCGAGCGCATCGACAAGGGTCAGATGACCGGCTGTGCCGAGGCCTGCCCCACCGGGGCCACCCTGTTCGGTTCGCGTAAGGCTTTGCTGGAAGAAGCCAAGCGTCGTATGACTTTGAAACCCGGCGAGATCTACAACTATCCTCGCGGTGATGTGCGCAGTCCCGACAGCCATCACGAAAAGGCGGTGCCCGAGTACCGGCAGCATGTCTGGGGCGAAAAGGAGGCGGGCGGCACCAACGTCCTGCACATCTCCTCCATCCCCTTCGACAAACTCGGAATGCCGCCGCTGCAGGAACGCTCCTACGCCTCCATCTCGGAGACGGTACAGCACACCCTCTACAGCTATATGGCTCTGCCCGCCATCGCCCTGGCAGGGCTCACCTATGTGGTGCGCCGTAACACCGAAGACGAGGAAGGAGACGACTCATGAGTGCATACCAACCCCTCAAACGGCCGGTCGTCACCCTGCCATTCATCATTCTCGGTATAGTGGCCCTGATCGGTAGTTACTATCTAGCCCTGCGCTTCATTCACGGCATGGGGTTTGTCACCAATCTCAACGGCGGCTATGCCTGGGGCGTGTGGGTCGTCTATGACGTGGTAGTGGGCACCGCCCTGGCCTGCGGCGGCTACGCCCTTGCCATCACCGTCTATATCATGAACAAGGGCAAGTACCATCCGCTGATGCGTCCCGCCCTGCTGGCCAGCCTGCTCGGCTACGGCCTGGGCGGCATCGGCGCCATGATCGACATGGGCCGCTATTGGCAGTTCTACAACATCTTCACCCCCTGGCACATGAACTTCAATTCGGTGATGCTGGAGGTCGGCCTCTGTGTCGCCACCTACATCCTGGTGCTCTGCATCGAGTTTGCCCCCACCCTGCTGGAGAGGTTCGGCGCCAAGGGACTGATCAAGACGTTGAACAAGGTGCTCTTCATCTTCATTGCCCTCGGCGTGCTGCTGCCGACCATGCACCAGTCCTCCCTCGGCTCCATGCTGATCGCCATGGGCTACAAGGTGCATCCCCTCTGGCAATCGCTGCATCTGCAGCCCCTGCTGGCCATCCTTACCGCTCTGACCATGGGCTTCGCGGTGGTGGTCTTCGAGGCCTCCTTCAGCAGCGTCGGCTTCCGGCGTCCCTCCGAAACACCCCTGCTGGCGGGTCTGGGCAAGGGGATTGTCGGTCTGATCGCAGTCTACCTTGCGTTCCGCTTCGGCGAGATCCTATTGAACGGCAAGCTGGGGCTTATCTTCGCCGGTGACCTGGGCAGCCTGATGTTCCTGCTTGAGACGGCCCTGTTCGTCTTTCCGCTGGTGGTGTTGAGTTCGGCCAGATACCGGGGACACGGCCCGCTGCTGCTCTGGGCCTCGGTCTCCATGCTATTCGCCGGCTCGCTCTACCGATTCAACGCTTTTCTCATCACCTACGATCCGGGTCCGGGCTACAGCTACTTCCCCTCTGTCCCGGAGATCATGGTCACCGCCGGCATGGTGGCCCTGGAGATCATGGTCTTTCTGTTCGTGGTGAAGAAGTTCCCCGTGCTACACAACGCAGACTCTGCAAGATCCTGAGGAGATTACATCGTGACAACACGTATAACTGTCGACCCGATAACTCGCATCGAAGGCCACCTGCGCATCGATGTGGAGGTGGATGACGGCAAGGTCAGCAAGGCCTGGTCGTCCGGTCAGATGTGGCGCGGCATCGAAAAAATCCTGGTTGGCCGAGATCCCCGTGAGGCCTGGACCTACACCCAGCGCTTCTGCGGCGTCTGCACCACGGTTCACGCCATCACCTCGGTACGTGCGGTGGAGAACGCCCTCGACCTGGAGGTGCCGGTCAACGCCCAGCTGGTCCGCAACATCATCCAGACCGCCCATGCGGTACAGGACCACATCGTCCACTTCTACCACCTCTCTGCGGTGGACTGGGTGGACGTGGTCTCGGCGCTGGATGCCGACCCGGTGGCCACCGCCAAACTGGCGGAGAGTCTGTCGGACTGGCCTCTCAACGGCCCCCATGAGATGAAGGCGGTACAGGAGCGGCTCAAGACCTTCGTCGGCAGCGGCCAGCTCGGTCCCTTCGCCAGTGGCTACTGGGGCCATCCGGCCATGAAGCTGCCCCCCGAGGTCAACCTGATGGCGGTTGCCCACTACCTGCAGGCGCTGGATGTGCAGAACTACGCCAACAAGGTCGTCGCCATCCTCGGCGGCAAGAGTCCACATATCCAGAATGTGGCGGTGGGCGGGGTCAGTAACTCCATCGGTCACGACGCTCCCTCGGTACTCAACATCGAGCGCCTGATGCTGATCAAGGGTTTCATCGACAAGCTGGACCACTTTGTCAAATCGACCTATCTGGTCGACGTGCCCGCAGTGGGCGCCTTCTATCTCGACTGGGCCGGCATCGGCGGCGGTGTCAACAACTACCTGACAGTGCCTGACTGTCCCCAGGACGCCAAGGGCACGGTCTTTGACCTGCCCGGCGGTTACATCGAGAACGGCGACATCAACAGCCTGAAGCCGATCACCACCTTCGGCGATGCTTACTTCCGTGACGGTGTGGCGGAGAGTTCAAAACATGCCTGGTACCAGGGTGGCGACGCACTCCACCCTTGGGTGGGCGAAACCGAACCCGAGTACACCGACTTCCAGGACGAAGGTAAATACTCCTGGGTCAAGGCCCCCACCTTCTACGGCAAGCGGGCCGAGGTAGGTCCCCTGGCAGACGTGTTGGTGGGTGTGGCCAGCGGCCACGCAGGCTACAACCAGTACCTCAATCAGGCGCTGGACATCCTGAAAACGGTCTCCCAGAACCCGGATATACCGCTCTCCGCGGTCAACTCCACCATCGGCCGCCATGCCGCCAGAGCGGTACGCTGCGCGGTGATGATGGATACCTTGAAGTCACAGTGGCAGAAGCTGGTGGACAACATCGGCACCGGTGACCTGGACACCTTCAACGCCCCGGTCTTCCCCAAGGGTGAGATCAAAGGCGTCGGCTTCCACCAGGCGCCCCGCGGCACCCTCTCCCACTGGGTGGTGATCGAGGATGGCAAGATCAAGAACTACCAGGCGGTGGTGCCCAGTACCTGGAATGCCGGGCCCCGCGACGCAGATGGCGAGATCGGTCCCTACGAGTCCTCTCTGATGGACAATCCGGTGGCCGATCCGGAGAAGCCCCTGGAGGTATTGCGCACCGTCCACTCCTTCGATCCCTGCATCGCCTGCGCCATTCACATGGTCGACACCGAGCAGCAGGAGATCGTGCGGGTCAAGGCGCTGTAAGCATTTCAATGGGAGCGTTTGCGCTATGAGAAACAGTGTAAAGACCCTTGTGATCGGTATGGGCAATGTGCTGATGCAGGATGAAGGCATTGGTGTCCGCGCCGTTGAGGAGCTGGTGAACCGTTATCATATTCCCAATGGCGTCGAGGTCGTCGATGGCGGCACCACAGGCATGGAATTGTTCGAACCGATGCGTCGGGCGGACAACCTGATCATCGCCGATGCAGTGAATACCGGGGCACCCTATGGCAGCCTGGTACGCATAGCCAACGATGAGATTCCCGCCTTTTTTCAGACCAAGCTTTCCAACCATCAGCTCGGTGTCTCCGATCTGCTGGCCCTGCTTTCCCTCAAGGGCGAAACGCCGCAGCAGGTCACCATCATCGGTATGGTGCCGCATTCCCTGGAGAACCGGCTCGGGTTGACTCCGGAGGCAACAGCAGGCCTGGAGGCCATGGTGCAGATGCTTGTGGACGAGCTGGCCTCGCTGGGCATCGAGCTCGAATCCCGATCCCAGGCGCGCAGCGGGCACTGGAAACGTGAGGCTGAGTTCGAGGCTTCGGCGGGTCTAATCAGCTAAGTTTTTGGTCCGCAAATGAACGCGAATAAACGCAAATGTTTCATATGCAGAGTGCGGTTTGTTACAAGGTAAATGGGAGGGCAGAACCCCAGCCCACACTCTAAATATTTGCGTTAATTAGCGTTCATTTGCGGACTTATTCAAGTTAAAGAGGAAACTTTTATGTGCGTAGGCATCCCGGCACAGGTGATCGAGGCAGGCGATTTTATCGCCCGCTGCCGCACCCGTAACGGCGAGGAGCAGATCAACATGATGTTGACCGGTCCGCAGCCGGCCGGCACCTGGCTGCTGACCTTTCTCGGCTCCGCGCGAGAGGTTATCGATGAAGAGGATGCACGCAACATCGACAAGGCACTGGACGGACTCAGCGCCATCATGACTGATGACGCCGAGATCGACGTCGACCACTATTTTCCCGGACTGGCAGAATCCTGACAGCCGACGATTCATCGGGGTGAACACCATGCATGATCTACAACAGCTGACCTGCCTGATTGAAGAGACCTTTACCCGTATTCAGGAGGAGCAGATGCAGGGCATTCCCCTGCTCAATCCCATGCTGCAAGTCGCGACGGTTGGTTTTCAGCACTATCAGGACCGCAGCATCGGCATCGTCATCACCCCCTGGATGATGAATTTGATTATGTTTCCAGCCGAAAACGAGGATTGGAGCGAGATGGAACTGGGCCACAAACAGCCCCACCGCCTCCCTGCCAATCAGTATAAATTCATGGTCAATGAGATTGACGGTATAGGTCGCTGCCAGACCCACTCGCTCTATTCACCGATGCACGAGTTCGTCAATCAGCAGCATGCAGAGGCAGCCGCCAGAAGTTTCATGCAAACTTTGATGGTCGAGGTCGAAGAGCCTGATGAAGATCCCTATGACGAGGAGCTGCTTGGGCGAATTCTACGTGGAGAAGAGGAGGTCGAGATCGACGTAGACGGTTATGCCATCGCTGAACAGGTTTCGGAGACAGCTGAAGAGAGTCGGGAGTCGGCGATTTCCCGTCGAGAGCTACTGCGCGGTATCACGCATCGGGAGACCTAACCCGGCTTTCGCCGGGCGGTCCCGATACTACCCATCAAACCTTGAACTGATCGACCATCTTATCCAGCTGGGCGGAGATCCGCGCCACCTCTTCACTCTCCTTGAGTGTACGGCAGGTCCCCTCGGCTGTCTGGTGGGATACTTCGTTGATGGCGATGATGTTCTTGTTGATCTCACTGGCCACGGAGGTCTGCTCCGCGGCGGCAGTGGCGATGACCGAATTCATATCACTGATCGACTCCACCGCGCTTGCGATCTGCGCCAAGGCCTCACCGGCCCGGTCGGAATCGGTGACACTTTGATCAGCCTCCTTCTTGCTCCCGTCCATCACCTTAACCGCCTGGTTGGAGGCAGATACCAACTGCTCAATGATATCCTGAATCTCATGGGTCGCCTCTTGAGTGCGCTGAGCCAGGTTTCGCACCTCATCGGCAACCACCGCAAATCCGCGACCCTGTTCACCGGCCCGTGCCGCCTCGATAGCCGCATTCAGGGCGAGAAGATTGGTCTGTTCCGCTATGGCTGTGATTGACTCGGAGACCTGGCCGATGCTTTGCGTACCCTCAGCAAGCTGACGTACAACTACCGCGGCATCATCCACCCGATTCGCCAGTCGCTTGATGGAATCGGATACCTGGGCGACCACATCACTGCCGTCTCCCGCGTTGGATCTCGCATCAACCGCCGCCTGCTCGGCGCCGGCTGCATTCTTCGCCACCTCTTCCGCGGCGAGGGTGAGCTCACCAATGGCCACGGTCAACTGACTCGTCTCTTTTTCCTGCTCATCGACCCCATCACGGGTCGTTTTGGTGACATGAGCCAGCTGCTCGGCAGAGTTCGCCAGACCATCCATTGTCTGAGCAAGGTCGGTGATTGTGGGTTGAAACCTGTCCAACATGGTATTGACGGCCGTGCCAACCTGGTGAAACTCATCATTGGCTCCAAGGGATACGCGTGGACGCAGATCGGAATCCGCAC
Source organism: Candidatus Thiodiazotropha sp. LNASS1 (assembly GCF_964212655.1). NCBI lineage: Bacteria > Pseudomonadati > Pseudomonadota > Gammaproteobacteria > Chromatiales > Sedimenticolaceae > Candidatus Thiodiazotropha > Candidatus Thiodiazotropha sp. LNASS1. The sequence continues at coordinate 2,102,111 of NZ_OZ156465.1, forward strand.
CGATCTTTTCCACGGTCTTTTTCAATCCATAAAGTGGTTTGATCACCACCTTACGCATAATCGTGTTTATGATGACCAGACCAGCCAGTAAAACCATAAAGTTGATAGCGGCGCTGAACAACAGCTCATTCTCGATCGCCTTGTCCCTTTCAGCCAGAGAGAAGGTCAACCTGCCAGCACCCAGGACTGTCCCTTCCGGTAAGGCATGGCAGGTAAGGCAGTTGGTGCCATTGCGGTCCGCTACCGCGGCAAAAGGCTCAATGATGGTAACAATGCGATCACCCTTGACCTCTTCCACCTGGATGATCTGTTCACCATTCAAGGCCCGTCTGTCCAGGTCATCCAAGGGTTTTTCATGGTCGAATCCATCGCCGAATGTTTTGTTTACGGCCTCTCCGCGCAACATACGCACTTCGAGTACTCCGTCCCGCTTCTCGATTTTCTGCTTCAACATCTCCCTGTTACCCATGGTCCCGGTAAACATCATGGCATTCATACTGTCGAGATAACCGTTCAATACGTCGAAAATCTGATTCTCCGTCAACCTTAGCAATCGATCCTTTTGCTGTTGCGCAGAATAGACGGTGACAACCGACATAATGAGAATGAAGATCAGGGCCATCGGAGTGAGAATTTTCCACTGAACCGAGATGTACTTACTCATGGTCAAACCTATTATCAGATAAAATAAACTGTCTACATGTCTCTATTTCTCGGCAATTCCCAGAAACTCTTGAGTATTTTTAAAAAGGCTACGGATATATGGCGGCGCGGCACCTATTTTAAGGCGTATTTCTATCAAAAACTCTCACAGGCACATGAAAATCAAAGTAAATCAGAAAACTACTCACATCCCTTTGTGACACGGCATACCGCAGTTGTGGGTTTTAAACCATGCCGTCATATACATTGCTAAAGAATCCGGGAAGTCTCCCGACACAGTGTATGTGGATTAAGTAGGGTCATCTGCCGGAGAATCGTATCCCGGTGAGACCGGTAAAACAGTTTTGGAGTTTTCTGATGCGCAAAATCGCTATTGCTTCAATGATAGTGGCAACACTCTTCACCCATGCCGCAGCAGCTGATCAAACCCTGGCCATGCGCTCAGGGTGTATGGGCTGCCACAAGGCCGATGCCAAGCTAGTAGGCCCCGCCTTCAAGGATGTGGCCGCAAAATATGGCGGCGAAGCTGGTGCCGTCGACCGGCTTGCGGCAAAGGTAAAGGCTGGAAGCACCCCTGGTGAAGCTCTGATTTGGGGTACTACCGCCATGCCGCCCAGCCAGGCGAGTCTGGATGATATAAAAGGTGTACTCAATTGGGTGATGGGAATGAAGTAGGCGAGGTGTTTACACGGATTCACTCATCTTGCACATGGTAGTATGCAGTTGAAAATTGTCTTCCTGATACTGGAAGAGCAGTGTCCAAGATATTATTTAGGTTGGATATACAGAAGTGGATCACTGTGTCTGTAAACAGTTGATCCTATAAATTTCTCATTAAGGAGCAGATCAATGTCTAGAAGCACGACACTCTTACTTTCATCAACACTCTGCACCTCCCTGTTGATGGGTTGCAGCGCCGGACCGGCCCCGGTGAGTTTCAAGTCAGAGGTCAAACCATTGGTTGAAAAGTATTGTACCGAGTGTCATCTACCCGGGGGAGCAGGTGCTGAAGCCAGCGGTTTTATCACCGATAGTTATGAAAGCCTGATGAAGGGAACAAAATATGGACCCGTGGTGGTAGCCGGTGACCCACTCTCAAGCTCATTTTATCGCCTTATCGCAGGGAAGGTCGATCCATCGATCCGCATGCCCCACGGCAAGGAGGCGCTTAGTGAGGTGGAGATCGCCACTGTGGAAAACTGGATTACCCAAGGGGCAGGTAACAACTGATCTCTTATAACCCATTGTTCGACACGTAAAAAGCCATGCCAAGCCGCATGGCTTTTTTATTTGCTGCGGCGAAACCCTGCCCGGTCATGCAAACACTCCCCTGCTCACCCCCTTTTTAAGCTGTCATCGAACCGTTATGATGCACCGACCGGAGAGCACTTACCATGAGGATTCCATGAAACAATCACCGTATACTCCACTACCCTGGCTACTGTTTATGACCTTGTTATCCGTCAACGCATGGGCTGACAATGTACAGGTATCGATGAAGACATCAATGGGCGAGATTGAACTGTCACTCAATAAGGAGAAGGCACCAAAGACCATCGAGAATTTCGTACAGTATGCAAAGGATGGTTTCTATGACGGCACAATCTTCCACCGCGTCATCAAGGGCTTCATGATCCAGGGCGGCGGTTTCACCGAAACCATGCAAAAAAAGCAGACCCGCGACCCCGTTGAAAATGAAGCCAAAAACGGTTTGAAAAACAGACGCGGCACGATCGCCATGGCCAGAACTTCCGCGCCGCACTCAGCAACCGCCCAGTTCTTTATCAACCACAAAGACAACGACTTCCTCGATTATCCCGGACACGATGGATGGGGTTATGCCGTGTTCGGTGAAGTCACCAAGGGGATGGAGGTAGTGGACGGCATTGCCCAACAAACCACCGGCGTCACGGGTGGCATGCGAGACGTGCCCAAAACACCCATTATCATCGAGCAGGTTACTATTCTCGAGTAAATCATTTCTCACCCAAGTTACTGCAAACAGGACATTTCATGATCACATTAACTACAAATCTCGGTCCCATCGTCATTGAATTGGACGAAGAGAATGCACCGAAAACCTGTGAGAATTTCAAACAATATGTGCAGGATGGCTTTTTCGACGGTACGATTTTCCACCGTGTAATCGACAACTTCATGATCCAGGGTGGTGGATTCATTCCCGGCATGATCCAGAAGCAGACCGGCGAGCCGATTGAAAACGAGGCCAAAAACGGCCTCTCCAACGAGATCGGCACCATAGCCATGGCACGTACCATGGAGCCCCATTCGGCTACCGCACAGTTCTTCATCAATGTGGCCAATAATAAATTCCTCGATCACCCCGGTCAGGATGGCTGGGGCTATTGTGTTTTCGGCAAGGTAAGCAGCGGCATGGACGTGGTGAATCAGATCAAAGGGGTCGCCACGGCTACCCAGGCCGGACACCAGGATGTGCCGGTAGAGGATATTGTCATCGAGAAGGCTGAAATCACTGAGTGACCCAACAGCTGTTTATCTCGGATCTGCACCTATCCGCCGAACGGTTGGATACGGTGCAGTTATTCATCCGCTTCCTCTCGGAAAGAGCGCCCAGGGCCGACCATCTCTATATCCTCGGCGACCTTTTTGATGCATGGATCGGAGACGACCATGAGGCGCCACCGATAGCCGAGATCAAGCGGGCCATGCATCAACTGAGTCAAGCCGGAACCCGGTTGTGGTTGATGCATGGCAATCGGGATTTTCTCATTGGTGACAGTTTTTGCCGGGAGACAGGGGCCGTACTCATGCAGGACCCAACCCTGGTGGAGCTGAATGGCAAGCCGACGCTGTTGATGCACGGCGATCTGTTGTGCACCGACGATCAGGCCTATATGAAGTTTCGCCGGGAAGTTCGTAACCCTGACTTTATCAACCGTTTCCTCTCCCAATCGATTCAACAACGGTTGGACCTGGCGAAGACCTACCGGGCCCAAAGCGGGGAGGCCAAGTCACTGAAACCGGAATCGATCATGGATGTCAACCAGGACACAGTGGCATCCTACTTCGTTGAATATCAGGCTGATCATTTGATACATGGCCATACCCATAGACCCGCTGACCATGTCATTGAATTGAAGGACAAACGCCATTACCGACATGTTCTGGCAGAGTGGCATCATGATCATGGCGAACTGGTTTGCGTGACCCCTCAAGGATTCCGCAGAGAGACATACAGCTAGCGCAGTTTTATGTCCCCGTCATTCGATGCCCGCCATCGGCTGCCGTTTATACTCCGCAGGCAAACGAAACAGGCTGGAATCAACCCTATGCTGATTGGAGAAATTCAACAGGCGTTGCTGATTGCCCATTCGATCCCATACACGGACGGGAAGTCCCTTCTGCAAAAACAGGGTCGGTGCGAAGACATGGATTGCATCTTCACAGGGGTCGCGATACTCGGCTGGAATGGCATTCAGGCTCAAGTAGTGCTGGTTTGCCAGGAGAGTCAGATAATCCTGATAGACCGTCAAAGCCTCTGTCATCAGGCCCGGCGCGAGGACTACATTACGGCAGATTTCACTATTCACAATCAACTGCCAGTGTTGCGGTTTGCTGTCACCGATCTCCGGCCCGTCAAAGTCGACTAGCTGTTCGATTTTCAATCTCATCTCATGAGGAGTCTGCACACTGCCGGATTGCGGTTGAATCACCAGAATCGACTGCTCTTCCGGGGTAACGCTGTAGATTACGTCCGCTTCCCGGTCATAGAGTATGTATCCGTCAACTCCTTTTTCCTGTTCGATACGCAACATCTTCGGCGTGATCAGCAACCGGTTCGTCACTATATCGCCGTTTGCCTCACGGGCGGCATAGAGCAGAAGCCCGACTTGAATCTCATCCGCTGACGTCCCCTTACCTTGTAACAGCGCTGACATCAGTACCAGCCAGACCAGGAATAGTGTAATCAACCACCTGCGCATAATGCCTCCAGACGTTGCAACTCCTGATTGCTGAAACCGGCCTCCCGTCTCGCTTCATGATGCAGTGGGCATCTGATTTCGCCGTTGAGGAAATTTTCCAGCAGGTCGAAATAGGTCTGTTCAGGTTCCAGCCCCCGTTGCTCACAAAGATAGTGAAACCATCGGCTGCCGAACTGAACATGCCCCACCTCCTCGCGCAGAATGATCTGCAGCACCGCCGCTGTTTCATGATCACCGATGGCTTCGAAACGGCGCATGATCCCGGGTGTCACGTCCAGACCCCTGGCCTCCAGCATGCGCGGCACCAGGGCCATTCTGATCAATGGATCGTGAGCCGTTCTCCGCGCCATCTCCCACAAGCCGTCGTGGCCTGCAAAGTCACCATAATCAGCACCGCCGGCACGGAGCCGCTGACGAAGCAGGCGAAAATGGTAGACCTCTTCCCGTGCTACCCGAATCCAGTCGTCATAGTAGTCACGGGGCATCTCCGGGAAGCGCTGCACCGCATCCCAGGCCAGGTTGATGGCATTGAATTCAATATGGGCAATGGCATGGATCAACGCCAGACGGCCCGCCTCATTTCCCAAGCCGCGTCTCGGTAACTGGCTCGGATGGACCAGTTCCGGTCGAGGTGGACGACCCGCATGAGTGATTGTCTCACTCGGCGTCCAACCCTCTGTGACCAGTTTACCGGACACCCAGGCATCCGACGTCACCTCTGAGAGCTGTAGTTTCTGATCCACCACATCGCATAAAAGACACTGCCTGGCCCGCTGAAAAAGAGACTGCTCTAAACCCATTTCACACCCGTAAACCTATCACCAGATCCATCACATTGGTGCCGGTGGGACCAGTAGAGATGAGATCTCCGCTGACCTCAAGAAAGCGCCCCGAATCGGCATTCGCAAGTGCACGTTCAGGCGTCTCTCCATGCAGTGCAGCCCGTGCCACCGTTCCACCATCCACCACTGCCCCGGCATCCTCGGTCGGACCGTCGCTGCCATCGGTACCTGCCGCCAGCAGATAACAATCCTGGGCACCGGCCAATTCCCGGGCCGCAGCCAGGGCAAGATGCTGATTTCTGCCTCCCTGCCCAGGATTCGGCGGCAGGGCGACCGTCGTTTCCCCTCCCCATATAACAATCCCAGGCGGCCCCTGCAACAGCTCTTGCGCCAAAGACTTACCCCGGGCGGCGGCATCCCCACTGAGAAAACCATCCCGCAGTGAAACCCTGTAGCCCAGGCCGGAGGCATATTCGGCAGCCGCCTCCACGGCCAACTGCAGATTGGCGATGATCTCCAGCCTGGGTTGCGATGCGCTCATTATGATCCGCGGCCTCTCCCACCGCTGCAGTCTATCCTGCAGCCAGGATGGCAGGGATAGCGCCGCCAGACGCCCCGCCAGACCCTCATCCGGGGTGAGCAATCCCGAGCCGATTGTGGCCGGATCATCGCCCGGCACATCTGAAATAGCCAATCCCACCACCTCGGTCTGCTCCAGGTAGGCGAGCAGCCCCCCTCCTTTTATGCGCGAAAGAGCCTTGCGTACCGTATTCATCTGCAGGATATCGAGACCGCTACCCAGCAACCAGTCATTAACCCGTGCCAGGTCTTCCAGGCTCACCCCATCGATTGTCAACTCCACCAGACTCGAGGCGCCACCCGAGATCAGAAACAGCAGAGGCAGTTCAGATCCGTTCGAAATGAAATCCAACAGTTTCCGACCGGCCTGCAGACTGCTTTCATCCGGTATGGGATGCGCTGATTGATGGGTAAAACAACCGTGTTGCCGGCACCAAGCCGGGTCGATATGCCCTTGTTTGGAGATGATCAATGACTGATCGATCCTGTCATTCAACTCATCATAGGCGCCGTAGAGCATCGATTGGGCCGCCTTGCCGATGGCGATCACCCTCAGTGGTCCCGGAAATGGGTTTTGCTTCAACCATTTCGATACCGATGCCCGGCCTTCCACCCGTTTCAATGCAGCCTGATAGATCGCTATCAATGACCTGCGATAATGTGCTCTCTGTTGCAGTGATGACATTTACAAGCCCCTCGAGAGTGGCGGAAAATGGAAGGATTTATGGCGAGGTCCACTTGGCTGGGGTACACTGTCACACCTGAAATCGCGGGCCCACAATGGCTGATTTTTGCAAGTAATTGATTCAAATAGCGGAAAAGATCGAAAACTGTTGTTGGATCGACACGCATCTTTTTTTTCGCAAACTGAGCATCAACACTGCAATCCATCCCATTGACCTCGCCGCATTCAGTGACTGATAACAAGATTCTATATCGCCGGGAGCAGAGCGTTGGGAAGCATACAGTTACGTCGAAACTTCAGCCGTAATATCCTGATACGGATGATACTCCTCTCCGCTGTGATCGCAGCACTCATCGTATGGAAATACGAATTCATCAACGATGTCTATTTCCGCAATCAACTCACCAGCACCGGGTTGATCATCAACGGCACCATCATCGGGCTGTTCGCCATCGGTATCCTGCGCATGATCACAATCTTCCTCCATTATGTGGCGGAAGAGAACGCCCTGATCCGATTCCTGCGCAACCTGCGCGAAGGCGAGCAGGACCCGCTGAAGCGGATCCATAAAAAGGCCATCATAGCCAACCGCTACCGGACCATGCTGGGATTGCACAAGGCAAACTGCCCGATCAACCATGGATCCCTGGCATCCACCCTGGTGGCAAATGAGAGTACCCGTAACAGCCTGCCCAGGTTCATCAACAACATTCTTATTCTGACCGGTGTCTTCGGTACTATCGTCTCTCTGTCGATAGCCTTGATCGGCGCCTCCGATCAGCTCGCCACCTCGATCAATGTAAGCGGTATGGGCCTGGTGGTCCACGGCATGTCCACGGCGCTCTCAACCACCATTACCGCGATCATATGTTTCATCTTCTTCGGTTATTTTCATCTCAAACTGGGTGATGTCCAAACCAACCTGATCAGTGCGGTTGAACAGGTCACCGTGAATGAGCTGATTCCACGATTTCAGGTCCAAACCGACAGTGCACTGTATGAATTCACCGGCCTGGTGCGCTCCCTTCAGGAGCTGGTCAACCAAATGGAACAGTCCCAGCAGACATTTGAAACCGTTGAACAACGAATCCTGGAAACCCTTCAAGGCTACGAAGAGAAGAGTGATGCGCTGCATAACGACATGGCGGAGATAAAACACGTACTGAAGCGTGGTTTCCGCCTGCATGAGGATGATTGATCCAGATGGAAAATAACTTCATCGATCTCCGTCTCAATCAGCAAGGCAATCAGGGGGATGACAGCTTCTGGCCCTCTTTCACGGACATCATGACCGTTATCGTGATGATTTTCCTGCTGGCGATGGTGATCCTGTTGTTACGCAACATGGAACTGCTCAGCCAACTCAGGATGTCCATCGCTTCGGAGCAGGAAGCATTGGAACTTGTGCGCACCACGGACGAACAGAACGAAACCCTGGAAGAGCGGTTGATAGCCCGTGAGCATGAAATCACCATGTTACGCATGCAGCTGATGCGGATGACCGAACGCTCTGAAGAGCAAGAGGCGGCGATCTCAAGCCAGCGCTTCCAGATAACCAACCTCAGTCGTGAAAGGGATGAACTCGATAACAAGACCAAGGCGCTGACACAAGAGCGTGAGCTGTTAACCACCCAGGTGACACGGTTGAACCAGGAGACCAGCCGGCTGCAGAACCAGATCAGTGAATCCAACCGCAATATCGAACGTCTCCAGCTCGACCTGGAACAGGCCACCGCCCGCCAGGAAAGTACACAACAGGATCTGGAACAGATACGCATAACACTGCGGGAGAAAGACCAGGAGCTACTGGCCGCCCTGACACGCACCCAGGAAACGGATGAGCAGTTGATCGACCTCAAACAGGACTATTCACAGCTCAAGATTCAATACAATAAGTTGTTACGACCGGCCCGTACCGCAAAAGGCAAAACGGTGGTCGAGGTACGCTATACCAAATCCGGTAAATATTTTCGCATCGATTACAAAGGGCCTGAAGACAGAAAATTTTCGTCGATATCCCGCAAGCAACTGGAACAAAACCTCAGTCGTTTGAAACGGCAGGAAGACAATCTCTACGTCAAGGTCATCATCCCCAAGAACAGCGGTCTTTCGTACAACGAAGCCTGGTCGTTTACCAACCATATGCATCAAAACTACGACTACTACTACCAGGAAGAAGCGGAGAAGGAGCGGATTGTCGAGTAACACTGGATGATATCGACTCTCATCTGTGACAATTGACCCCACCTCATGATCGCTACAAGACCGGCCAAGACTCGACTGATGCAGATTTGACTGAAAGGAATTTAATCATACACACAGAGTCAAACCGATGTAGACACCCCAATGCCATGGCTAGATGATTTACATCATGACCAAACGCTACAGACTCATGCCCCTTGGCATCCTCGGCATTATCCTGATAACGGGGTGCGCCTCTCATGTCCCTAAGGTTATCGGCACGCCGCCGGCGGGAGATATCCGCGTGGACGAGGTGCAACAGCATAACCAGCAGTTTACGAATGCGAAGATCCGTTGGGGTGGCGACATCATCTCGGTCGAGAACCTGGCGCAGGAGACCCGGATCGAAATCCTCTCACGTCCGCTCGATGATGAGGGCAAACCCAAAGACGACAGCCGCAGCATCGGCCGTTTCATTGCACGCATCGAGGGATACCTGGAACCGGAGGAGTATCCGAAGAACCGGGAGATCACTATCACCGGCAGTATTGTTGAAGTTGTGCAAAAACCTGTCGGCGACTACCCATATCCCTACCCTGTTGTCGAGGTAGAGGCCTATTACCTGTGGCCGGAAGAGAGGGTCTACAATCATCCCTACTATTACGACCCCTTCTACGATCCGTTTTATTATCCCTATTGGCGTAGATACCCCTACTACTACTGGTGATAGACCCGATGCGCTGGTTTTTCATCTTGATCACAGCGACCATACTGCATGCCTGCAGCAGCAAACCGGCCATTCCTGTTGCCGACCGAAGCATCACCCCACTGAAGGCCGCTTCTTCTCAACCTTCAGACAGCAGCAACCTCCTGCAATGGGGTGGTGTCATTATCGAAACCAGGAACTTGCGTGAGACCACGGAGATTCAGATTCTGGCCTATCCACTCGATGAAGACGGCCACCCCGATACGGACGCCAACTCCATCGGTCGCTTCATTGCGCAACAGCCCGGCTATCTCGAAACGGTTGAGTATGCCGTTGGCCGGTTGGTAACGGCTACCGGTAAGTTGTCGGAAGTCCGCCAGGGCCAGGTCGCTGACAGCCGTTACCCATTCCCGATATTAGAATGCGATGAGATCACACTCTGGCCCGAGCATAAATCCAGGCCAAAGCCTCGCATACGCTTTGGTTTCGGTGCCAGTTCCGGTGGGGGAGGCTTTGGCAGTATCGGTATCAGCTTTTAGGATGCCCGATAAAACCAATTGATCGGCAGGAGATCCCTTTAAAAATCACATCTTTTTGGCGACCTGGTTACGCAGATAGACCGGCAGCGCAAGCTCCGGCGCCACGGCCAACCCGGCAAGGTAATCCTCAGCCGCCAGCGATGCGATATCACGGGCACTGCAGTGGATCTCGGCTTTGAAACCCAATAAATGAGCCTCCAGGCGCTGTTCCAACTGTTCACTATAGGCGCCCCACCCGGAACCTACGCCATACCACTCGCCGCCGTCTGGCATCTCAACCTGTTGCGCGGATCCCACCTGCTCCGGTATAGCGGGTACCACCAGCTCCTTTTCAGCAACCCGGTAACCGGCCCAATAGAGTTCTCCCATCCTGGCGTCGAAGGCAGCGAGCAGATTTCGTTCCCCCTTCTCCCGGTAGGCCCGTTGCGCCAACGCCGCCAGGGTCGAAACGCCGACCACCGGCAAGTCCGCCGCAAAGGCGATCCCCTGAATCACGCCCGTCGCAATCCGAACACCGGTAAATGAACCGGGACCGCGGCCGAAAGCGACTGCATCCAGGGAGGTGGGCGACAGACCGGCTTCCCGCAGTAGATCATCAACCATATCGAGGATCAGCTCACTGTGACCCCGGGGCATGATTTTGTAGCGGATTGACACTTCACCGCTGAGATATAGGGCCGCCGAACAGGCTTCGGCAGCCGTTTCTATCGCAATCAATTTCATCTTTTCTGAAAACTCTTACACCTCAATGCAAATATCTGACTTTTCGTAGGAGTATTATTCCCAATCAGTCACTAATATATTCATAATACATTGTTTTTAAAGAAGTTAATGTACAATTAGACAGGTGTCGAATTAGTTTACACTAACATATTAAACAAATAGCAGATATTCATATCATATTGAATTTATTAGGTAATATATTTTTGGCACGGAATCTGTATTAATAAAGGCAGCAACAGTTGTATTTAAGGATTAATTTGAGGATCCGTCATGAACATTAAGCAGACTCTACTCAAGACAAGTGCAATCATAGCTCTGTGTGCCTTCAGCACCACATCGAGCGCCACCGTCATGAGTATCGGTGACATGGTTTCCTTCAGCTTCAGCAGCAACGACTCAGTCAATGATTATTTCACAGGTACAGATGAACTGGGAAATAATATCAGGACAGTGGTCAGAGACGTGCAGACGGTCTCGATGGATCGGTTCGACGGCTCACTCGGACAGTTGCTGGACGTGGATATCTGGTTTGAAACGGATTGGGATCTCGGTTCCGTGGTCCGTTCCTATGACAGTCGCTTCAGAGGCGTCGCCTCAGGTGCCGGCCGCTCTGTCAGCAACCAAGCGATTCGCCTGATTGATCCGAACCGGGAAGTGGAAAGGAACCATGAGGTCACAAGGAACAGCTGCCAAGATCTACTCAGCTGTGCAGATAGCAGTGAGGAAAGCGGTACGTTCAACGATGCATTCGATCTGACAAGTTTCAGCTTAAGCGATTTTGTCGGACCTGACCCCCTGGATTTCAGGCTTGTTCGGACCTTGATTGCGGATTTGACCCGTTGTGGCCCATATGACAACTGCCTCCAACGCACCAAATTCAATTCCTGGAGCGGCAACATCTTTGTCAGCTATACCTATGATGACGCACCGGGACCAATAGATGAGGAAGTGGAAGTGAATGTACCCGAGCCTTCAACCCTGGTACTGCTGGGAATGGGACTGCTAGGTATTGGCGCCACACGCCTTGGCAGAAAAAGAAACAGCTAACAGAGTTTTCTTTCCTCTCGATCATGACGCCCGCTCGATGCGGGCGTTTTTTTATTCCACAGTTTTTTCACCCGCGATTTCTTGTTTATGAAACCGCTCCTGAAAGCCCTGCAGAAGATCCCACAGAACAGGAATGATAAACAGTGTCAGTGCGGTAGCCGTGGCAAGACCGGTGACAAAAGTGGATGCCATGGTTCCCCAGATCAGCGAGTAACTGGGAAACCCTATTGCCATCGGCAACAATCCCAGGGATGTCGTCAACGTAGTCAGCAGAATCGGGCGCAAACGGATATGGACTCCCTCGATAATCGCCGCACGACGGGATAGCCCCTTGCGATACCGTTTGTTGATGAAGTCGATCAGTACCAGGGCGTCATTGACCACAACCCCGGCTACGCCGATCACAGCAATGAAACTGTTCACCGTGAAGAGTGATTGAGTCACCAACTTTCCGAATACGACTCCAATCAACGCAAAAACGACAGCGGACAAAATAATCAGAGGCTGCAGATAGGATTGAAACTGCGTTGCCAAGATCACATACATCACCAGCACCGCAATGATGAAGGCATATGCCAGAGACTCGAATGATCGCTGGGTATCCTCATGCTCACCGCCAAAGGTTACTGTCGCACCCGGATAACGATTACGAATCGTCTCGAAGCGATCCCTCACCAGGTTGACAATCGCGGGAGTCGATGTGGGCGCACCTTCTCGAATATCCGCCTTCAGACTGATTGCCCGTTGACCCTGATAGCGCTTGATCTCACCGGGTTCATTATATGCCTCCACTCGCACCAGGTCCGCCAGATAGACAGGGTGTTCAGCATCCTCCACTACGGGAATATAGAGTGCATTCTCAGGATCCTGTAACGCATCAGAATCGATCCGGAGTTTCAGGTCCACCTCTTCATCAATATGTCGGTACTTACCCAGATAACGACCGTCGAGCACGCTCGCCGCAAGTCTTGCTACCTGACTGTTGTCCAAACCGAACTCAGCCACTCTCTCCTGTTCGACCCACAGACGGAATACACGTTTATGAACCCCGCGATCATCATCAAGACCAATCAAATGTGGGCCGATATCCGACGATTCGAGCATATAGGTCAATAACTCTCCGGCCAGGCCTGAGACCGCCTCCACATTCGCTCCCACTACCCGCACATTGATATCCTTGCCGCTTGGAGGACCGTCATTTTGCGGATGGACATGAAGTGTATAACCATCCGTCTCATGGATCGGCTTCAACTTCTCCCGCATACGATCCAGGTGGGCAAGTGGATCGTCAAAGCTCTGTTCGGAAGCACTGGGCATGGTTACCATCACCGAACCATGATTATTGCCATACACGGGTTCATAGTCCTCGTTGAAATAGAGACCGGCCAGTCCCGCGGCGGCGCTCGCCATCCCCGGTCCATCCTCCATGACAGTCTCCGCAATACGCTTGACGCGCTCATCCACCTCTTCAATCGCAATATTGCTGGGCCCTACGATATCGACGTAGTAGAGCTTGTAGTCGTCAGGAAAAAATTGAATTTTAATCAACGGCACCTTACCACTCGCGGAAAGTGCAAGGATCATTACCGATACGGCAAACAGCAAAGAAACAACCAGTACGGACAAAAGGCGAAACCGCAGTGTCAGTGACAACAGCCAGTCGGTAAACCGTCGCACAACCCGCATCAAGCTATTGTCCCGCTCCAGCAAATCAACGGCACTCTGCTGACGCGGCCCGAAATCCAGGTAGTGAATAGGCAGAATCAGAAGGCACTCCACCAGGGAGGCGATAATGGCGAAGCTCACTGCCTTCGGCACCAGTGCAAAAAACTGCCCTGTGGAACCCGACATGATCAACATCGGCAAAAACGCGGCCACGGTGGTCATGGTGGCCGAGATCACCGGCAGCGCCACCTCAGCCGTTCCGTTGATTATCGCCTCACGAAGAGGCTTACCCTCCTGCACGTGACGATAGATATTCTCTGTCACGACAATGGCGTCATCCACCACGATACCGGTCACCAGCACGAAGGAGAACAGGGTGATCTCATTCAGACTGTTACCGGTAAGATACATGATCAGCATGGTGATCATGAACGAGAACGGGATACCGATAGTCACCAGGCCGGCATTCCGAACACCCATGAAATACCAGATGATCAGTGATACCAGGATAATACCGACCAACATGTTCATGCCCAGTGTGGTCAAGCCATCCTTGATATAGATGGTCGAATCCTGAGTCAGCACCACATCCACACCCTGAACCTCCAACGGAGGACGGAACTCATCGATCAATGCAACCACCTGATCGCGAATCTCCATCGCGTTCCCTTGATCTGACTTGATCACCTTCAATCCCAATGCGGGTTTTCCATTCACAGATGCAATCACAATCGGATCGCGATAACCCATACCCATACGGGAGACCAGATCCTGGATACGAACAAGACTGCCATCCGCATCTCTGCGAACCACGGTCGATTGCACCTGATCAAGGGAATGAAATCGTTCATCCAGTTTTATCAGGTATTCGCCACTGTCGTTGGTGTACTTCCCAGCCGGGATACTGAGATTGGCCGCATGTAATGCCGACGCCACCTGATCGAACCCGATACCGACCTCACGCAGTTTCTGTGGATTGAGATAGATATGAAACTCTTGCGTCTGTTTGCCGGAGAAATCGACCTGCTGCACATGGGGAATCTTCAGCAAGCGAGTCTTTATCTCCTCGCCCATCAATGCCAATGCGCGATTGCTGTGATCACCCACAAGGTTGATGGTTATAACCGGCAACCAATCCTGCACCTTGGCATTCAGCAGCGACGGAGGATCAACACCCTGCGGCAACTCACTGACGATATTGAGCACTTCGAATCTGACTTCGTTATAGAGTGCGTCGTAATCGGAATCGTCTACGAATTTAAGGCGAATATTTGAGCGCCCATTGAAAGATGTGGAACTGATCCACTCCACATCATCGACCTTTTCCAAGGCATCCTCGATTTTCCTTGTCACCAGACTCTCAACTTCCACGGAAGAGGCGCCCGGATAGACAGTGGAGATGATGACCTCGCCAAACCCGAAATTCGGATAACGTTCTGCGGGAAGTGCGAACAGAGAGATGAAGCCGACAACGATCAACACTACAAACATCAGATTGTAGAAAACACGCTGTTTAAGTGAAAAAGCGACAACCTGGCGCATGGATCATTACTCTTAGTTAAGCTAAGTACTGATCCTTCCTGCTAAATGCCGGACCAGCCATATGCGTCTATTTCTTACCGCTGG
Source organism: Candidatus Thiodiazotropha sp. LNASS1 (assembly GCF_964212655.1). Lineage (NCBI taxonomy): Bacteria > Pseudomonadati > Pseudomonadota > Gammaproteobacteria > Chromatiales > Sedimenticolaceae > Candidatus Thiodiazotropha > Candidatus Thiodiazotropha sp. LNASS1. Next base: position 2,117,272 of record NZ_OZ156465.1, read on the forward strand.
CACGCCGAAACAGACTAGCCATATCTCTTCGCCATTAGTCTATATCAGCCTGTAGCGGCATGACGGATCACTCACCGCGTATTGAGTGACCCATGGCCAATTATCCGATCAATATCGACCATGCGGAACACTATATTATCAACCGGCAAATCAACATGATTAAACTTGTGGCGGATAATGACAAAAACATCACAACCCCTCTGATATCCAAGGTTTTTTTGTCGAATCCCAAGATACCCACCATGAGGTATATTCCTTATTGACTGTAATTTAGATATGAAAATTTGGCTATACAGTTCTTTACAATTCACGACTGCTTAAGCGAATACCCCACATCATTGACAGTTACGCATAGTCAAAAAATGAAGCTATACTGTTACAGCCAACAACAAAATTAACAATCATGAATGGCCACTGCAATATTGAAATGGTATTGCAGACATCAACAACTGCAGATTAGAAAAGACATCACAACTGCAGGGAGCTTGGAGGAGCTGTATATCACCGGATAAGATCAAACATCGCTCTCTGTCTGTGGATCAGGCCATCATGCATGAGGTTAGGAGAGGAGAGCATATGTGGATCTTTTATAAACATCTCCCACGCGGGGTATCCTCCAAGGAGATCAGGAAAGCCACGATGAGGGGCACCCGATCCGGTTGGTCTCTGATACCGGCAAAAAAGAAGAGCACCATCAAACGATCGAAAATTATCCAAATCATGGATTTAGATACGGAATTAATGGAGTATCACGCAATCGTGCAGGTAGAGTCACCCAAGCTGGCCAACACCATCATCGAAAACCTGGACGGAAAAACCGTGAACGGCTTGTTCCTCAAACCTCATCGCTACCAGCGGAGGTTCCCCAGCCGTGACAGGCGTAGCCATACACAGGCTTCGAATCAGGGTGAAGAGCGACGAACAAGTGACAGACGCAGGAGTAAAATCATCATGCGGGTAGTGGAGATTGTATAGTTATCCCACTCCAACCACCCACGCTGCAACTATCGACTTGAAACGCCGCTGTACCTCTAAACCAAAGCTGTCATAGTTCTGCCAATAGCTCCACCAACACTTGGCCATCCAATGGCTGCAGGGCATGGCTGACGGAGAACAGCCGTGTCTCGGATCGCCCGTTCAAGGCTTGAATATTGTTCATGTCCTGGCTGAAGGCGGGGACCAGTTCATCACCCAAACCCACCGGACCGGTACGCACTATCGAGACATAACGGATCGAGGGATGGGGCTGCCGGTTCAACCAAAACAGCAGATTACCGGGCCGCTCCGGCACCAGATCCAGCAATACCGCCCATGAATCGCGTACCACATCATAGAGTTCACCGGTGAAGAACTCTTTGATGACGCTAATGGGAAATGGATCGTCGGTCTCATCCAAAGCCTCGACTGCACGCACTGTACCCAGATGGGGAGATGCGATGGTAATCAATGCCTTGGGAGCATCCACGCCTCCCTGCACCAAGGCCATTCTGGCGATCACACCACCTGCGGAGTGCCCGACCAGGATAATCGGTTCGTCAGGATGTTGTTGAGCCACCAGACTCAGCATGTTTCGCAGCATGTCAGCCTGTAAACCCACCGGCCCCATCGATGGCAGTTCAACGGTATAGAATTTATTCGCCGCCGATCCGACAGGTGCGGGCAGCAACCCTCTTGGTGTGATAATGCCGGCCGGTTGCCAACCATGGCTTATCAGTGCCGCATTCACGCCACTTTGCTGCCAGGAATAAGCACTGCCCAGATAGCCGTGCACCAACACAGCCACATCCGCCGGGAGAGGGAGACTGGTTAGACACAATAACAGTGACAGGATCAATCGCTTCATATCAACCTCCGAATGGAATATTCCATCAAGCCATGCTATGACGGCAAATATACGGAAATCACTAATCTTATTATATTAGGCTTTTCTGAATTTCCATGCCAGGCCAAGGCTATCAATATCCTTTGGGGGAGGGCTAACTGGATTTAATGGAGGCGTGGCACGACGCTGGACAGACATTCACCCGGGCAGAAAAGGCACCCAGCCCGGCAATGCCTCAGTTCGCTCAAGCCATCCACGAACGGCGGGATAGGGCTGCACAGAGACCTCTCCTTCAGAAGCCAACGATACATAGGGATAACAGGCGATATCGGCAATGGTAACATTTCCACCCGCCAACCAGTCGACATCCGCCAGCCGCCCTTCCATCACAGCCAGGCCGGCCCGTCCATCCTGTTGACACTGCGCCAAATTGAAGGGCCGGCCAAGCACCAGCGTGGCACGCGCCCGCGCCAGACCATAAAGCAATTCATTTTCCGACACCGCCAACCATTGCATGACGCGGGCCTCGGCAACAGGATCAGTTGGCAGCCAATCCCGGTCGCCGTAACGCCTGGCGAGATATACCAGGATCGCCATCGAATCCCAAACAATCAGGTCGTCATCCTGCAATACCGGTACTTGTCCACGGGGATTGATCTGTTTGAATTCAGCCGTCAGTGTCTCCCCCTTCAGCACATCGGTGTCGATTCGCGCATAATCGAGACCCAACATGGAGAGCAGCAGTCGCACTTTGTAGCAATTTCCCGACCTGGGATAGTCGTACAGTTTTAATTCAGACATGGCTATGTAATCTGCAGTTGTGGGTTTGTTTAGTTTAGACACTGTCAGACCAAACAACAGGCACGCATGCCAGATAATACTTGATCGATCCAGGAATGACTCCGTGGTCTCGTTGCCGCTCGCTTAGCGCTTGCCGATGCGTTAGGTGTCAGGGGGATTTATTCTCGTCAATTCTTGCGCGCTCCAGGTCCAACAATGCCCGCTTCCTGTCAACTCCCCAACGATAGCCACCAAGCTTACCGTCTCCCCGCAATACGCGATGACAGGGAATCAGTACGCCGATCCGGTTCGCCGTACAGGCAGAACCCACTGAACGCGCTGCCTTCGGCTTATCGATTTTTGCCGCCACTTCCGTGTAAGTCATTACCTCCCCTGCATGGATGTTGAGTAGAAAGCGCCATACCTTCACTTGAAACGCGGTACCGCGCAGGTCGAGCGGCAGGTCGGGACAGGGCGCGCCAACACTGATATGCGCATCGAGCGCCTTGATCCAGAGATCGAGTTCGGGTGCATCTTCGGCGGGTGATGCGGCGATCTTCGCGCAAGGAAATTCCTCACTCAATTGACCCATTAAGGTACCTTCATCCTCACCGAACTCCACGAAACAGACACCGCGATGGGTTGCCGCCATCAACATTGGACCGATAGCTGTATCACGGCATGCATAATAAACAGTTTCTCCCGTGCCACCAGACTGGTAGGCCTTGGGTGTCATCCCAAACTGATGCGACGCTGCACCGTAGACGCGACTGATCGAACCGAAGCCTGCGGAATAGATGGCGCTGGTGACGCCCTTCCCCTGCTTGAGTGATCTTTTCAAATGCCTGACACGGACTGCATCCTGGTAGGCCTTGGGTGAGACCCCGAAAGCCGCCTTGAATCGACGTTGCAAGTGAGATGGCGATAAACCGACCTGATTCGCCAAACCTTTCAAGGTCAGACGCTCATCCCCATGTTTCTCTATAAACCGGGCAATATCACACAGCCATTTCATGCTGTTTACACTATCCGTTGGCCGGCAGCGCTGGCAAGGCCTGAAACCCGCATTCATAGCCGATGCCGCATCGGTAAAAAAGCGAATATTCTCAGCTCGCGCACGACGACTCGTACAAGATGGCTTGCAGAAGACGCCCGTCGTGATCACGCCATAGAGGAAGCGGCCATCGTAGGATTTGTCTCGTTGCGCAACCGCCCGATGCATTACTGTTTTTACCGGCAATGTCATGCCATCGTTCCTCATGACTCTTCTGTTTTATCCATTAGAGCGCAGCTGATCGAATTCATCCATCCGATTCTTGTTGTTCAATCCGAATCATCCCGGCGCTTTGAGAATCTGTGTTCGTATGATCTTCTAAACCGTCTTGGCGGGACCCTGCCCCGCCATTGGAATGAGAAAAATCGGCTATACCCTACTCCATCCTATGATGCTCTCCTCAGAATATGCCATTCTAACCAGAGAACATGTGTTTATTTATCCATCAACCACAGCTGGCATGAATACCCAACACATTGCTGTAGGCATGAGAGCATTGAGCCTGGTCGATCCGCAACTCAAACAGGCATATGCTGAACTGGGCCCACCATCCCCCCGCATCCGTCCAAAGGGGTTTGAGACCTTCCTGTCGACGATTGTCAGTCAGCAGATTTCAACTGAAGCGGCACGGGTGATCATGGGTCGGTTGAAAGATTGTCTGCCCGAGTTATCCGCCGCCGCACTGTTAGTGACTGAGGACCAGGTCTTACGTGATGCCGGCCTGTCATTCCGCAAGATTGAATACGCCAAAGGCATGGCGGAAGCCGTCGTGTCAGGCAGATTTGATATCGATGGTCTGGCTGCGATGAGTGATGATGATGCGATAGCCAGCATCACGGCAATCCGGGGATTTGGTCGCTGGAGTGCCGAGATCTACCTGATGTTCTCACTGCAGCGACAGGACATCTTTCCCGCCGACGACCTGGCCTTGCGTGTCGCAGTGGGCCAACTGAAAAACCTGCCGAATAAACCGTCGGTCAAACAGGCGCGGGAACTGGTCACCCATTGGTCGCCGTGGAGAAGTGTGGGTTCGCTGTTTTTATGGCACTACTACCGGGGTGCTCCCACATAAGCGGACAGAATTAACTCGGTGAATCTCTACGATGAGTATACGAGCAATAAACCTATCGCCGCAGGAAGGGCCTGAATCAACAGGATCTTTCTGCTGGCGGTTGCCGCACCGTAAACACCGGCTAGCAGCACACAGCTCAGAAAGAAGATCTTCACGCCCGTGCCATCCGCACCCAGGATAACCCCCCACAAGAGCCCGGCAGCCAGAAAGCCATTGTACAAGCCTTGGTTGGCCGCCAACACTCGCGTAATCGCCGCGGTCTCTCTGCTATGACCAAACACACGCAGTCCCAGCGGCTTGTCCCAAAGGAACATCTCCAGCACAAGAAAAGCGATGTGTTGGAGAGCGATCAGACCGACCACGATGTCTGCGATCACTGGCACTCCTTATCTATGAATCCGTCTGGGAAGCTTTGCCATGATGCCCGTCATGCCTGGCAAAAGCATACACTGAATATCGAACATGGAATTATAGCGCGGGCCCTTATTTGGCATTCAGTTTACCCACTGTATTCGCCAGCTTACGGCCAAGCGCCAAAACAGCTTCTTGTTTACGTTCGTCCACCAGCGATCCATCATCATTGAAGGCCTTAAATGCCTGTGGAACGGTCTGCTGGTCAGGCAAAACCGTAACACCTATATTGGCGAGCAGCATCCTTAAAAAAACCAATCCACGAAGCCCGCCCAAGGCCCCTGGAGATGCAGCCAGGATTACAGCCGTCTTACCTCGGAAAGCCACCAGCGGCGGCTCATCTTCGGATTCGGCACGGGAAGCCCAATCGATAACGTTCTTCAGCAATGGGCTGAACGCGCTGTTATATTCCGGAGACGCGATAATGAAGGCATCGTGATCCATCAGAAGTCTTTTAAGTTCAAGTGCATTCTCCGGAATCCCTTGTTCGCGCTCAAGATCCTGATTAAAGAGTGGCATCGGGAAATCCACCAAATCGACCCGCGTAACCTCCGCCCCGGCCGCTTCGGCCCCCGCAGCGGCAATCGACAGGATCTTTTTATTGAAGGATCCATTCCTGCTGCTGCCTGCGAATGCGAGAATTCTTGGTGCCATATACCCCCCTTGGGAATGCCTGAGCATTTGTCTCCGGACTGGACCTGATGGAATCAGTGTAGCGCTACTTCTGCCTTCTGTAACCGCTCAACGACTGCTACGACAGCGAGGACCATGCCACGCACTCATTGCCGGCTGATTTTTCCTCTATTCATTTGATCCCTCAAATAGTCAATCCTTCATAATCCAATATGCTTAAGTGGTAAGCTGTGACGAAATTCGGCAGCCTCTATCCGGACCTGTCAACCGCCACCGAAAAACTTGCCTGCGCCATATGGACCTGCACAGATGAAGCTACATTTCTCCGCAGAGCATCCGGAATCATTGTCCGAGCTGCTACTGGCCCGGGCACGACGGGTACTCCTGTACGGCCCACCCGGCATCGGTAAGAGCACGCTGGTAAAAGGCTTGGCGGGATCACTGCACAAGGCAGGCAGACCGGTCCACTGTCTCGCGGCGGACCCGGGGATGCCGGCATTCGGTATCCCGGGCGCGGTCAATCTGGGCCTATGGAAACAGGACGCATGGGAGGTTGTCGGTCGCGCGGCTGTCTGTAGTCTCGACGCCGCCCGTTTCCGCCTGCCACTGATCGAGGCCGCCGGTGAATTGGCCAACCAGGTGGAAGGCGGCACACTGTTGCTCGACACACCCGGGGTTGTGCGGGGTGTGGCGGGGGCTGAACTCCTGACATCACTGGCACACCGTGCGGATGTGGATCTGGTGATGGTGTTGATGCGCGAGGGACAGCCACTCCACCTCAGTCAGGAACTGCGGGCGCTGGCCGCCGAGGTTGTGGCTGTCGAGGCTTCAGCGTCGGCGAGCCGGCCGGGAAAGGGCCTTCGCGACCGGCAGCGAACACGCCACTGGGACGACTACCTGTCCCATGCGAGCGAGGTGGATATCGACTTGTCCGAAGTCGCTGTCCTGGGGACACCGCCCCGCCAGGCAACCGAAGCCTGGGTGGGCAAGCAGGTTGCGTTTCTCGATGGATCCCGCACTGTCGGTATGGGTGAGGTGGTTGACATGGGGGAGGAGAGACTCCGGATCCTGCTACCCCCGGATAACAGGCAGACAGGGGTTATCTTGGTGCGCGATGCCGTCCGGGACGAGTCGGGATTGCTGGTCACCGGCAAACGCTTTGCGGAAAGCGTGGTACGTTACCTCCCCCCCTCCGATCTGGTGCCCGACGACAAGCTGCCGCAGGATACCGGACCCCGGCCCATGGTTCAGACCCCGAGTGCTACCGCAGTCTTGATGAACGGTGTGTTCGGCGATCCACAACTCCATCTCCGCCTGGCACACCAGCGGCGCAGCCTGCTCTTCGACCTGGGCGACGGCGCACGGCTCCCGGCGCGGATCGCGCACCAGGTCAGCGACGTCTTCATCAGCCACACCCATATGGACCACATCTGCGGCTTTCTCTGGCTGCTGCGATCGCGTATCGGCGAATCGGGAAGATGCCGGCTGTATGGGCCTCCCGGCCTCGCTACGCAGATAGAGCATCTGATCAACGGCATCCATTGGGACCGGATCGGTGATCGAGGCCCCAGATTCGAGGTCGCTGAGCTGCATGGCGAACAACTGATCCACTTCAATCTGCAGGCTGGTTCGGCAGGCATTCGTCCAAACGGTGAAACTGTGATCAAGAATGGTATCGTAGTCGATGAGCCCGAATTTCGCGTGCGCGCCGTCACCCTCGAGCACGGCATACCCGTCATCGCCTACGCCTTCGAACCTGTGCCGCAGATCAATGTGCTCGAGGAGAAACTCAGTGAACGCGGACTGCAACCCGGTCCCTGGCTGACCAGGCTGAAGCAGCTGATGAATGAACAGCGGCTGGATGAGTATCTTTCCCTGCCGGATGGAACCAGCGAGACGGTTGGCGCCTTGGCCGCCACCCTCACCCTGACCACGCCCGGCAGCAAAATCGTCTATGCCACTGACCTGGCTGACACGCCCCATAACCGCGATCGACTCACCCTGTTGGCCAGGCAGGCACACACCCTGTTCTGCGAATCCCCATTCATGCAGAAGGATGCCACGCAGGCCCGACGCACCGGCCACCTGACCACCACCGCCTGCGCGGAGATCGCCAACAGCGCCGCTGTCCGCCACCTGATTCCGTTCCATTTCTCCCGCAGGTATGAGGGCACGTCATGGCAGGTGTATAACGAGATCGCGGCAAACTGCCCACATGTAGTGATACCGGCCACGACAGACAGCGCGAACCATGAATGATACTGCACAACTGAACCTTACCGTCACCTGGAATAGATCAGAGAAATCACCCGCGAGGATAAAGGATTACTTTCCTGTTCTATCCACCGGGCCGGGTTTGATCATTAATGCAAAAGGGATCGCAAGCGGACCGAAGGCCGCGCCCAGAACCGCCCACAATACCGGCCTGCCTCCACGCGATTTAGCGATCTGGTGACAAATAAATATGCTGGCGATATTTATTGCCAGTAAAACATAGATAGCCATTGTAATCTAAGTATGTAATTCGAATTGATCCCGCTGGCGATTGATTTCAGTTCATCATGTAAGAATCGAAGTTTTTTAAAATAATCCCTAGTTGCTCGCTTCCCTGATAAAACGATAATAGGTAAATTGCTGCGCTTTGTTTGCCGGCGTTATATGCATCTCGTTTTTTTCTTCCACCAACTCGAACGCCACGCCCAACTCACGCTTTAGTTTTGATGCATCATATTGCACGATATCCAAACCACTGCACTTTTTCGTACCCCCGATCGCAAACGCTGCGATAATCAGATGGCCTCCTGGTCTCAATGCCAGCTTCAACGCCTCCATATAGGCATCCCTGTCCGATTTATCGGTCAAGAAGTGAAACACAGCCCGGTCATGCCAAAGCGAAAACAGGTGGGGTGATTTGAATTCAGTAATATCGGATTCGAACCACTCAATTTCACCTGCCGCATCTCCCAGTCGCTGTTTAGCGACAGCCAGCGCCCTATCAGAGATATCCAATACAGCCAGGTTTGTATAACCTTGCCTATACAGGTGATCGACCAGTACCGACGCACCACCCCCTACATCGATGATCGCCCCATCCCTGGCAACCCGGCAGCGATGGATCAATTCCAACGATAGCTTTGGTTCTGTCTGATACCAGCTCACTTCAGAGGGAGGTTTCTCCCGATATATTTTTTGCCAGTGCGTTTTTCTGTCAATCACTTCAACCCGGCCTCCAATCAATACCCTGATCATACCTCTGGAAGCGTCGTGTACACCGGGATCGGTTGACGAACTATAGGTGACCTGTCGCAACCCATTCCTCCAGGGTAACTCAATGGTTCCTGGGGCTAATTACAGCTCCAGGTACGGGGCTTCAGATTAAAGTATAGAGCCAGACTGGCTTTTCCATTGGAGGTATCGGTTCAATCAGCGGTCGATCAATAGCGAAACGACTGCAGCACTTCATATCCCAGTTCCGGTTTCCAACCCCAGGAATAGTTTCGCAGGTCATAGAGCGCCGCCCGTTCCGCTTCGGCGGCCGAGCGTGGGCTGTAGCCGCAGCCATAGCTGGTGCGGGTGCGCCCTGTCATTGTGGTATAGGTGGTCTTGACTATGACCATGTGGGCATGGCGCAATCCGATACCGGCCTGGGCGTGAACGTCTTGCCCTTTCTTGCGGTAACCCTGTTCGATCAGCTTCTGTTTGGCCTTGTGGATGGCCGACTCGACGCTCTCGTCCGGAGCGGCCACCCATTCGATGGCCAGGGAGTTGCCGAGACGCTTTGCCACGGCACAGCCGGCGCCCGCCATTGCGTCATCTGCCCAAATCAGCGTCATCAGTGTAAGCAGGAACAGGGTGAAAGCACTTCGTTCAACTGCCGGTCTGCATCGATTCCAGTGTTTCCCAACGCTCATAGGCCTGATCCAGTTCCAGTTGCACCGCGGACATCTGCTGCTGAAGCTCTGCGACCAGTTCCCCCTGGGTGCGATAGAGGTCCGGATCGCCCAGCCTGGTCTGTAACTCGTCGAGCCGCACTTCAAGTGCTTCAATCCTCTGAGGCAGCGCATCGAGCTCCCGCTGGTCTTTGTAACTCAGCTTCTCACTCTTCTTTTTCGGCCTCTCTGGGACAGACTTGACCCCGGCCCCGCCCTTTGGTTTCGACTCCACTGATTGCCTGGCTCGGGCATGAGCCTCCCAGTCACTGAAACCACCGACATATTCCGCCACTCTTCCTACACCTTCGAAGACCAGGCAGCTGGTCACCGCATTGTCCAGAAACTCCCGGTCGTGACTGACCAGCAGCAGGGTTCCCGGGTAGTCGGAGAGCAACTCCTCAAGCAACTCCAGCGTCTCCACATCCAGATCGTTGGTCGGCTCGTCGAGCACCAGTACATTGGCCGGCCTGGTGAAAAGCTTGGCCAGCAACAGACGGTTGCGTTCACCGCCGGAGAGTGCCTTCACAGGGCTTCTGGCACGTTCCGGGGTAAACAGGAAATCCTGCAGGTAACCGATGATGTGCTTGCTTTTTCCGCCGACATCCACCTTGTCACTGCCGCCCCCCACATTATCCTGTACCGAACTTTCCTCATCGAGCTGACCGCGCAGCTGGTCGAAATAGGCCACCTGCAGCTGGGTGCCGAGTTTGACCCTGCCCGTATCGGGCCGCAGTTCTCCCAGCAGCAGGTTCAAAAGGGTTGTCTTGCCGGAGCCGTTGGGGCCGATGATACCCACCCGGTCACCGCGCAGGATGGTGGTGGAGAGATCGCGCACCACCGGTTTCTCCTCCCAGGCGTAACTGATATCCTCGACCTCCACGACCAGCTTGCCTGAACGCTCTCCCGCATCGATCCGCATCTTTACCCTGCCCTGCTGATCGCGCCGCTTCTGTCGCTCCGCCCGCATTGCCTTAAGCGTCCTGACCCGACCCTCGTTGCGGGTGCGCCGCGCCTTGATACCCTGACGAATCCAGACCTCTTCCTGGGCAAGCCGTTTGTCAAAACGCTGATTGGCCTGTTCCTCCACATTCAACAGTTCCTGCTTGCGGCGTAAAAAATTGGCATAGTCACCCGGCCAGTCGGTCAAGCTGCCGCGATCCAGTTCCAGAATCCGGCTAGCGATCCGCCGCAGGAATGCCCGGTCGTGGGTGACGAAGAGGATTGCACCCGGATAAACGAGAAGAAATTCCTCCATCCACCGGATGGCCTCGATATCGAGGTGGTTGGTGGGTTCATCGAGGAGCAGCAACTCCGGTTCCATAACCAGGGCCTGGGCCAGCAAGACACGCCTCTTCAGGCCTCCCGACAGCGCACTGAACTGCGTATCGGCATCCAGACCGATCCTGGATATGACTGTCTCCACCCGTTGCTCCAGTTGCCAGCCCTCAACGGCCTCGAGTTCATGCTGCGCCTTCGACAGCGATGACAACAGGCTGTCATCGCCCGTTTCCGCAAGCTGATGGCTTATTTTGTGGTAAGCCTTGATCTTGTCGGCAAGTTGACCGACGCCGTCCGCCACCACATCGAAGACACTCCCCTCGATCTTATCCGGCACCTCCTGGATCAGATGCGCAATCCTTGTCCCGTTGCTCACGACACGCTCCCCGTCGTCCGGGACGATACCACCTTGAATCACTCGCATCAGGGTTGACTTGCCGGCCCCGTTACGGCCGAGCAGCGCAATCCTCTCCCCCTTCTCGATGTTGAGGTCGATGTCATCCAGTAACGGCCGATCGCCATAGCTGAGCTGCAGCCTGCGCAGGGTTATCAGCGGCATCGAAGAACCCGGGTGAATTCATTCATGACATATCTCAATTAAAAAGCTTCATCCTACGCTGATCCAATCAGCTCTGCTGGTAAAAAACCAATCGTTATGTGATTATCGCCATGTTAATTTATCGGTAGTTTTATTTATATCCTGCATCGTTGTCAGGATATGGAAAAACACCCATTCCAATCCAACAAGATCTGCATCATGGACGGGCTATCAAATCACTATTTGGGACTCGGGCCAAGTAGCGGGAGACGATAACTTATGAAGACCAAGATTCTGCTGAAAGAGGCAGATATGCCGACCCATTGGTATAACATCGTGGCTGATATGCCCAATCCACCGGCGCCAATCCTTGCCCCCGACGGCTCTCCGGTAACTCCGGATGCGCTCAGCGCAATTTTTCCTGACGCCATTATCGAACAGGAGGTGAGCGCACAACGTTGGATCCCTATTCCCGATGAGGTCCGTGAAGTGCTGCGTCTGTGGCGGCCATCCCCCCTTTATCGCGCCGAACGTTTGGAAATGGCGCTCAAGACTCCTGCCAAGATCTATTTCAAGAATGAAGCGGTCAGCCCGGCGGGATCGCACAAACCGAATACCGCGGTCGCGCAAGCCTATTACAACAAACTGCAGGGCATCAAACGACTCGCCACCGAAACGGGGGCGGGGCAATGGGGCTGCTCCCTGGCCCTTGCCGGGCAACTGTTCGATTTGGAAGTAAGGGTCTATATGGTCAAGGTCAGTTATCAACAAAAACCCTATCGTCGTTCGATGATGGAGACATGGGGCGCCGAGGTCTTTCCGAGCCCTACTGACATGACCCAGTCAGGACGTCATATCCTGGAACAGGATGCCGACTCTCCCGGGTCATTGGGTATCGCCATCTCCGAAGCCGTCGAGGAGGCTGCCGGCCGGTCGGATACAAACTACGCCCTGGGTTCGGTGCTCAATCATGTATTGCTGCACCAGACCATTATCGGCGAAGAGGCAAAAAAGCAGCTAGAGCTTGTGGGGGAATACCCCGATGCGATCTACGCTCCCTGCGGAGGGGGCTCGAACTTCGGCGGTATCGCCTTCCCGTTCTTTGCCGACAAGGCGGCAGGCAGGGAGATCGATCTGGTCGCCGTTGAACCGACCTCATGCCCCACATTGACCAAAGGCGTATACGCCTACGATTACGGCGATACGGAGGGCCTCACGCCTTTGACGAAGATGTATACGCTGGGCCACGATTTCATGCCACCCGGCATCCATGCCGGGGGTCTGCGCTATCACGGCGATTCGGCGCTCGTCAGCCAGCTCTACAACGAGGGGCTATTGAGCGCAGTGGCCATCCCCCAACTGGAGACTTTCGAAGCCGGCGAACTCTTTGCCAAGACCCAAGGCATCATTCCCGCGCCGGAGTCCTGTCATGCGGTTGCCGCCACCGTTCGGGAGGCGAGACGTTGCGCCGAAACGGGTGAAGCGAAAACCCTGCTCTTCAACCTGTCCGGTCATGGACATTTCGATATGAGCTCATATGACCGCTACTTCAAAGGAGAACTGGAAGACTTCGACTACCCGGATGATGCGATTCAGGCATCACTCAGCCATTTGCCGAAGGTGGGTTGAACGGCGCTTGAGGGCCTGGGAGTTACGCCCGCTGTGACTCCCAGGCCATGCGTAACCGGTTCAGGTCGTGGCACGCCTGATCCCAGTTCAGGTCATCCCCGGAGTGCTGCAGCTTCTCGATCAACTGGTGGATACCTGCGATCAGGGGTTGCAGGCGTTCCCGCTCCTTCTGCCTGTTGCTTTGTTGCTGCAGGCTGAAGATGCGGCTGTTGACGACCTCCACAAGCAGCTTGAGATTGTCCCGCCAACGCTGGTAGCGCGTCTGGTCATGGACAGGCATATTGCGCACAAGCACGGAAACCGATTCAGCGTTGAACAGCGAACGGTGACCGAAATCGATGATTTTGCCATTATCATAAAGGCTCTCCATCATCTCCTGGTCCAACATGCCGACTTCACCCGCATGGGAAAAGTAGTGTCCACTCTCCACCAGCCTCACTATCACCCTCAAACCGAAACGATCAAAGGTCTCCAGCAGGCCCTCACCCAGAGTACGCAAATCATCGCAATCGAGGCTGTTATCGATAAAATCGGCGAGTAGGTTCAGTTCGATACAGGCTGCCAGAGAAGCCTCCATCTCCTCCTGGGCAAGGAGGGCGCGCTCCCGGGCCGCTTCCAGATCGTGACGGTTATTGAGGGCAATACGAATCTTAGCCAGCAGTTCATCCACATCATAAGGCTTGGTGACATAATCATCAGCTCCGGCCTGATAGCCGGCAAGGCGTTCACTGAGGCGGGACAAGGCCGACACGAAGATTATGGGGATCATGGATGTGGCGGGATCCGCCTTGACCAAGCGGCACACAGTCAGACCATCCATCAACGGCATATCCACATCCAACAGGATAAGATCGGGTGTGCTTTGCGCCACCTGTTCAAGGCAAGCCTGGCCATTGGCCGCCAAAGAGACCTGATAGCTATAGCTTAATATCTGATCCAGGCTTCGCAGATTCTCCGGTTGATCATCGACCACCAGGATATGTTGCGCTGAAGCCTCTACCGGTTTGGTTGTCATCACCCTCCTCCATGTACGGACTCCCGCTATTATTGCAAGAATTCCAATTACATGTCCTGTTGTTTACTGATGAAATATGCATTCCCATGGCCGGTTTCCACATCTTGTAACAATTCGATTGCCGACCCCGGCACGCCGGCACCGCGGCTATCATCGAGAAGCTGGACCCTAACCAAGAATTCACCCTCACTTATGCCCCCGGATCCCCTTTTGGTGGCCGAAAAGCCGCCCGCCGGAAGGCTCTATCCACACTCTCTCCGATCTGGTATTGTTGACTGAACTACCCTGTTTTTCAACGCTTATACGGGTGATAACGGTTCATCCCTTATGGACGAACATTGCAATGGTTAAAAATGTCACTTTCACGGATGCCAGGGATGGTGTGGCTGACTGTTTGAAGTGCTCCCTACGCGAGTCTGTGCTGTTTGCCAATCTGGAAGAGAAGGATTTCGAAAAGTTACACGATCCTATCGATCAATATACTCTACCGGTTGGCTCAACACTCTACCGCGCAGGTGATAAGGGCGAACGTATGTATACGGTACGTTCGGGGGTCCTGAAGCTTGTGCAGTACCTGCCTGACGGCAGCCAGCGGATTGTCCGGCTGATCCGATCCACCGATATTACCGGACTGGAGTGCATCGTAGGCGAAACTTATCAGCATGACGCGGTTGTACTTCATGAGACCGAGGTCTGTGCCCTGCCGGTGCGTGTGGTGGAAAGCCTGAGCAAGGAGAATCCCGCCCTCCACCGGGAACTGCTCAATCGCTGGCAGCGCGCCCTGAAGGAGGCCGATGCCTGGTTGACCGAACTCTCCACAGGGTCCGCTAAACAGCGGGTGGCCCGTCTGCTGTTGCGCCTCGTCAAGGATACACAGATGAGCGAATGCAACCTGTTTGCCCGGGAAGACATGGGCGCCATGCTGGGTATCACCACCGAGACGGCCAGCCGTACGATCGCTGAATTCAAGCGCCAGAGTCTGCTGGTCGAAACCAACACCAACCATTTCCTCCTGGATATCCCGAATCTGCATAGAATCGCAGAAGATTGACCTTTTTCAATGCCTGCAGCAATCCGCTATCTTATTCTGCTCTCCTGACTCATCAGGCAAGGGAGAGGTAAGTTGAAACAGGTCGTCAAGGAGATCGGGATTCCGATCTTCAGCATTGAAATGGACTTTTCGGAATGCAGATTCGACACAACCGAAGAGATTGTCGCCTTTCTTGTGGAACAGGTGAAGTCACATAAGGCTGCACGCTATATCACGACATTCGATCACCTGAAACACACCTCGGAACTAGCGGAAGGCATTGTCGCTGAGCATATCGTCGCCGCATATAATATTGTCTTCTGTTTCGGCTTCAGCCTGCAGGATGCTGAGCAGTTGGCCACACGGCCCCGCTCGCTCGGTGTCTGTGAAACGGACAACCGTGTCACACTTTCGTTTATGGAAGCCCCCATGCCGGTTGCAAATGCTCTCATGGAACAGTGGACGAGATCCCTGCTGAGCGATGAGCACCAGTCCTCTCAGCATGCCACATCACAAGGTCATCAGGAAGATGTGCAATTGCACTCTTAACTATCGGCGACCATAACCCTGCACACCCGAGAAACACCCCCACAATCCCGCAACCACAATAGGGCGCGGGGGCACACGCGTACTTGACAGGCGATCTTATCGTTACAACTTGCACACCCCGCTGGTCATCCCGGGGAGGTGGCCGTTACATCTCCATCTCCAGATCGTCAATGATAGTATCGATACCGGCCTGCGCGCACTCCTCATCGGTTTCTCCAGACGGCGCGCCGCTCACGCCCACGGCACCAAGCAGTTGACCACCTGCCTGAACGGGTAATCCACCGGCAGACATGACCAGGCCATCGATTTGGCCGATAGGTGTGTTCGCACGACTCTTCAATGCTGAAGTCGCTGCGTTGAAGTTGGCAGCCGTAAAAGCCTTCATGCGGCTGATCGGCACCGTAATCTGGGCAGCGATTGTGTCACGCATAACTGCCTGTACCGTCCCGTCCCGGTCAACTACCGTGACGCCGATCTGGATACCCTGTTTACGGCATGCCTCAATCGCACCCAGGGCGATCCGGTTCGCCGACTCCAGTGCAAGGCGCTTGACACTGACACTCGGTGCGGCTTCATCCGCCACCACACCCATCGAGATACCGTAGCATAGGGATATGGCTATCATCACTCTCTTCATAGTTTCCTCCGGTATGTTTGTGTTGTTTGCGATCCCTTTCCATAGATTTCGATTTAGGACCGGGATACGGTGATGAAATCGGAAGTTCATCATTTTTTATCAGTAGTGTTCTCTGACATAGTCATCCACCAATGCCATGAATTGCCCTGAGATATCATCGCCTTTAAGCGTAGCCACCTTTTCACCATCCACATACACCGGCGCCGATGGCGTTTCGCCGGTTCCCGGCAGGCTGATACCGATATTAGCCTGTTTGCTTTCCCCAGGCCCGTTCACCACGCACCCCATCACTGCTACTGACATTGCCTCGACCCCGGGATGCTCCTTGCGCCACTCCGGCATCATGTTGCGCAAGTGGTTTTGCACATCCTTGGCGAGCT
This sequence comes from Candidatus Thiodiazotropha sp. LNASS1, assembly GCF_964212655.1. NCBI lineage: Bacteria > Pseudomonadati > Pseudomonadota > Gammaproteobacteria > Chromatiales > Sedimenticolaceae > Candidatus Thiodiazotropha > Candidatus Thiodiazotropha sp. LNASS1. Next base: position 2,134,032 of record NZ_OZ156465.1, read on the forward strand.
GCTGGAAATAGGTGCTTGTTGTACGACCGCATCCCGGGCAGGCAACCACCATTGGTGTGAATGCACGAATACCCATCGACTGCAGCAGTTGCTGGGCGACAATCACCTCCTCGGTTCTCGCCCCACCGGGTTCCGGGGTCAGTGAGATGCGTATGGTGTCACCAATACCCTCCTGCAGCAGCACCGCAAGGGCGGCACTGGAGGCGACGATACCCTTGGAGCCCATCCCCGCTTCGGTCAACCCCAGGTGGAGTGCATAGTCGCATTTAGCCGCCAACGTTCGATACACCGCAATCAAGTCCTGGACACCACTCATTTTACAGGAGAGTACGATACGGTCAGCCGGGAGCCCCACTTCCTCGGCACGCTGAGCGCTCTCAAGGGCCGACACCACCATCACTTTATGCACCATCTCGACACTGTCGAGAGGTTTCTCGGCCCGGGTATTCTCATCCATCAGGCGCGCTACCAGACCCTTGTCCAGACTCCCCCAGTTGACGCCGATACGCACCGGCTTATCATAACGGCAGGCGGTTTCGATCATGCTGGCGAATTGACTGTCGCGCTTCTCGCCGCTGCCGACATTACCTGGGTTGATGCGGTATTTAGCCAGTGCCTCGGCACAAGCTGGATGGTCCCTGAGCAGACGATGGCCGTTGAAGTGAAAATCGCCGATCAGCGGTACCGCTATACCCTGGCGCGCCAGACCATCGCGAATCTTCGGAATCGCCCCGGCCGCCGCCTCATTGTTGACAGTCAGACGCACCAGTTCCGAACCGGCCTGGGCGAGTGCCTTGATCTGCTCCACACTGGCATTCACATCCGCCGTATCGGTGTTGGTCATCGACTGCACCACTACGGGATTACCGGCGCCGATCCGTACCCCACCGACCAGTACACCCTGGGTTATGCGTCTGTTGATTTGCACAGTCATTGCCTCACTTCCATCTGCCGAGTGCGCAGCATATCAAATCCAGTCAATGTATATTATTACTCGGACGCCCTATAAGGTAGCGGTCAGGGTCTCAAGAGTACTTGAGACAGCCCCCTGCTTACTTAGCCCTAGCTGATACCCACAATATTAAGCCACTGAATCGGTGACTTGGTGATAGTGAGATGTACAAGTAATCCGCGAATAGTCGCGAATGATTAGTATGTCCGCAAATGTACGCGAATATTTTTATTATCGGACAACCAAACAACCCCACGAAATCTACGGTTGGACCTGGCAACGAAATTATCGATATAGGACTTCAAAGATTGTTGCCGACAAGGCAAAAAAAAGCCCGGTTACAGACCGGGCCTCTCCTTTCCGCAATGGCAAGAAACTATTTCAACTTCCCAATGCCCAGCATCTTGAGGATGTACTTCTCATAAATCGGCTCAGAGGTCCCTTTCTTCATCTTGCGGATGAAATACTTTTCAAAGGCGATCTTGGCCATATGCACCCACTTGCCTTTTTTGAACCAGGCTACATTACGGGGTGGAATTTGCGGTAATGCGACAAAAGCGGCACCGGTATCTCCCATGTCGGCAAGACAGACGGCATTCCAGGTAGCCAGGGTCGTACCCTCCTTGCCGGCCAGTTCATCCGCAATGTTGTGAACGATGGCGGTCACCATCGACTCAATCATATATCCGGTCTTGGGCGCCCCGGTGGGGACAGCGGTCGCTTCCACGGGCGGGATGGCGATACAGACACCGGCGCCAAATATATTCGGATATTTTGGGTTACGTTGATGGTCGTCGACAAAAACGAAACCGCGGGGATTACACAAACCTTCAACGTTGGCGACAGCATCGACACCCTTGAATGCGGGGATCATCATCGAATAGGTGAAATCCAGCTCATGCTCCTTCAGTTTGTGCCCGGAATCGTCAAACTCCTCGACGACCATTTTGCCCTGTTCGATCTTGGTTACTTTGGCGTTAGTGATCCAGTTGATATGATGGTTGCGAAACTCACTCTCGAGAAAACCCTTCGAGTCCCCAACACCACCCAGGCCCAGATGTCCGATATATGGCTCGGATGTCACGAATGTCATCGGTACTTTGTCTCGCATCTTACGCTTTCGTAGATCCGAATCCATGATGAAGGCAAATTCATAAGCGGGACCAAAACAGCTGGCGAAGGGCATTGCGCCGATAACCACATGACCAGGGTCATCCAGCAGATCCCGGTAGGCGTCATAGGCCCTTTCCGCATGATCCACAGTACAGATTGATTCAGTGAAACCCTCTGGTCCCGAACCCTCAACCTCCTCGAAAGCAAGCCGCGGGCCGGTTGCGACAACAAGGTAGTCGTAGTTGACTGTGTCTCCGCCGTCGAGTGTCAGCTGATTTGCATCGGGATCGATTTTATCGACTCGCTTGGAGATAAAATTGATACCTTTGCGTTCCAGGTGAGGACGAATATCAAAAGTGATGTGTGATCGATCACGCCAACCTACAGCCAGCCAGGGATTGGACGGCACGAACTGGAAATATTCCCGTTCATTGATCATCGTGATCTCATGTTCACGCCCCAGCTCCATGCGTAATTCGTAGGCACAGGGCATACCCCCCGTACCAGCACCCATAATGACGATATGCGCCATTGAACAATACCTCCATCCTCTCCGATATTATGGGATTGCGGTAAAGCCGGGAGAGGAGGCAAAAACCGCTTTTGATAAAAAACGCTAAGATTATACCCAACCTACTGAAAATTAAAATTATTTAAGTATTTTGCGATGAGCTAATATTGACAGGATTTCAGACCTGCTGTGTGATCGGCAGTCGAAACCAATCTGTAATATCATGCTGTGATGCGATGGAAAACCGATCGCTCAGGTCGGGCAACTGCTGAAGTATCAGCTCAGTCACCAGTCCGGGGGAGTTGTTCTTCTCACTCAGATGGGATGCTACCACGTGTTGTAGTCGGGACGTTTGTAAACGCTTCAGCAGTCCAACTGCCTGGTGATTGTTCAAATGGCCATGGGATCCCCCGACCCTTGCCTGTAGACTGGGGGGATAGGGCCCATTCGCCAACATCTGCGAATCATGATTGAATTCAAGCACCAGACTGTCGCATGCCTGCAGAATACCTGCGATATGCGGCGTGATATAACCTGTATCCGTAAGTAGTCCCAGTGTGCCCCCCCCGGCACGAAAAAGAAATTGGCAGGGCTCTCTGGAGTCATGAGGGACCGGATAGGGGGCCACAGCCAGGTCGCCAATGAACCACCACCCGGTATGGCTGTCAATCTGGTGCAGAGTGGGCAACTTACCGTAATTGGCGCCATGGAACGTCCCCGCAGTCATCCATACCGGAATACCATAACGCCTGGCCAGGGGACCCAGGCCCCGAACATGGTCCGAATGCTCATGGGTGACAAGAATAGCGGTCAGAGAATCCGCCTCAATGCCCAACCCGCTCAGGCGACACTCGATTTCGCGGGCTGGAAACCCGCAATCCACCAGAATTCTGACTGATGCGGTCTCGATAACCAGGGCATTTCCCTGACTGCCGCTACCCAGTATGGCGAATCGTAACGACACGCCTCAGCGAATCTGCTCGTGTATCATAGTGAGAATTCTTCCGGCCGCCTTGATGTCGGCTTCAGCACCATCCTGGTCTCTGATCTGCACCCGTGTTCTTTCATCGAGTTCGGAGAGTTTGACCTGGTATTGCGTCTCTTTATCGATACTGTCTTCATCATTCCGCCAAAAAGCCAGCTTGGAAAAGAACCCCTTGTCTTCCTGGCCCGCTCCCGATAACTCGCTGTAACGAACGAAATAGATGCCGGATGAGCGATCCCGATCCTCCACCGCAAAGCCGACACGATCGAGTGCAACGCCGGTCAGTCGCCATGCGCGGGCAAAGCCCTCATTGATCCACAGCTCGGAGCGTTCCCCGGATTTAATCAATTTGGAACGCTGTTCCCTCTCATCTCCCCGAGCCAGGGCCTGTTCCGCATTCTCATTCGCCATCCCGAGATAGACCATGATACTGCGTAGCATCGCAGCCTCGATACCCGGATCATTGGGCCGGGGGGTCCAATAGGTCGTGTCGGCATTACCGCTGAAATCCTCTTTCAGCTTCTCCTCCATGCCTCGATGAGTCAGATAGAGTTCGGTGGTTCCGCGCACAAACCCTTTCTCCAGACGTACACGAAACTGGTCACGCGTGGCCGATGAATAGATACTGCCCAGGGTCTTGCGAAAAAACTCGGTAATCGGACCTTGCTTAATATCGGCACGACTCTCGAGCCAATCGGTTTTCATGACACCGATGGTCGGGTCCTGCTCCACCAACAGGAGCCCGTGACCACGCCAAAACTCGACGACTTTTGACCACACGTCTTGCGGTTCCGCATTGATAACAAGCCAGCGCTGATCGCCGTCGCGCTCAACCCTTATATCGTTAAATTCCGGCAAAACCTCATCTTTTGCAGATATGGCCGCACCCCCGCCACCGCCTCGTTTATTGGCATACTCTTCATACGATGCCCCGGCACCGGGTATCGCCATGGCATCCTGTATTGACGAACGACTGAGGTCCGGTGGCACCTCAAGATCATCAACCGTCTCCTTCTGAGAACGGTAGACTCGTTCAGAGTCGGAAAAATAGCCACCACCGGAGCTGCATCCGGTTAGCGTGAAGGCCAGAGAAATGATTATCAGAAAAGCGAAAGCTGATTGCATGTCTAAGAATATCGTCTGGTAATTATGTGTTGCCTATGACAATGGAAACGAGCGATAAGTTTGAAACAGAATCACTACACATTGACGAAGACACAATGAGGCCATTCAAGTACGCACGGCCCGTACTGAATACCCATCTGGTGAATGGTCATAGAATTTCGGCCTGATGCATTGCTTGTAAAACCTCATCTTCCGCCGACGGGCTCAGCCACGTCAGCGGCAACCGGATCCCACGATTCGCCAACCCCAGTTTCATCATTGCCCACTTCACAGGAATAGGGTTGGATTCCACGAACAGCGCACTATGCAATCCAGCCAGCTTCGCATCGATCGCACGCGCCTCTTCATCTCTGCCGGCCAGAGCGGCAATACTCATTTCGTGCATCAGGCGCGGAGCCGCATTCGCAGTTACCGAGATGACGCCGTGCCCGCCCTGTAACAGGAACTCACAGCCAGTGGCATCATCGCCGCTGTAAAACTCAAATGAGTCATCACAAAGCTCACGCAGCCGATGTAATCGCGACAGATCACCGGTTGCCTCCTTGACTCCGATGATGTTCGGCACCTGCGCCAACCTGGCGATTGTCTCAGGCAGCATATCGCAGGCAGTACGTCCCGGCACATTATAGAGAATCTGGCGAATATCAACCGCCTCGGCAACCGCTGTATGGTGTTGATATAGCCCTTCCTGAGTGGGTTTGTTGTAGTAGGGGGTCACCAACAGACAGGCATCCGCACCCGCTTCCTTGGCGCATTGAGTCAGAGTGACGGCTTCCCGGGTCGAGTTGGCACCGGTACCTGCAATCACAGACACCCTGCCGTCGACATAGTCGACCACCCGCCGGATCACATCGCAATGCTCCTCTTCGTCCAGGGTGGCGGACTCGCCGGTCGTGCCGACAGCGACGATCGCGTCAGTGCCTTGCCGGATATGAAACTCCACAAGCGCACGCAAAGCGGCATCATCCAGGCTGCCGTCCTCCACCATGGGAGTGATCATTGCTACCATACTGCCGTGAAACATCGCCCCGCACCCCGATTCATTGAATAATCGGCAATGGTATCCTGTGGCTTGTGATGATGACAAGTAGCATGGGAAAACCGCCCCCGGATAGTTGTAAAAATATCGCTAGACGCAGATAACAGGTGTTACACTCTATGCTTAATTCCCAATAACCATACGACACTAAGCAATTTTTATGTCTACGCCAAAGAATTATCTGGTCATCTCAGCACTTGGAAAAGATCAGCCTGGGATCGTCAAAGCCCTTTCGAGAAAGATACTTGATGAAGGTTGCAATATTACCGACAGCAGAATGACGGTCTTGGGGGGGGAATTCGCCATCCTGCTGCTGATCGAGGGTCCCTGGAACACCCTGGCGAAACTTGAATCCGCAGTACCCGAACTACAGGAGGACCTGGGACTCACCATCATCTGCAAACGTACGGAAGGTAAGGTGCGCAGCAGCAACCTCCTGCCTTACATGGTCGAAGTGGTCTCTATGGACCATCCCGGTATTGTCAATCAGTTGGCTGAATTCTTCTCTGAGCGCGATATCAATATAGAGGACATGGTAACCAACAGCTATTCGGCGGCCCACACAGGCACCCCCATGTTTTCGGTACACATGAGTGTCGGCATACCCTCCGAAATCCACATTGCCGCCCTGCGGGAAGAGTTCATGGATTATTGCGATGCCTTGAATCTGGATGCCGTCATAGAACCCATCAAGGGCTAAAGAGGAAGCTGCGTATAATGTCTGCCATCACCATCGGAAACCCTGTGCCCGATATAGAGCTGCCCGTTACCGGTGACAAGCACATCAAACTCACCGACTTTCATGGAAAACCCATCGTTCTCTATTTCTACCCTAAAGCCAGTACCCCGGGCTGTACCCAGGAGGGGCTGGATTTCAGCGCCTTGATTGCTAAGTTCAGACGTCAATCCGCCATTATCCTCGGAGCTTCCAGGGACAGCCTGAAGGCCCAGGAAAATTTCAAGCAAAAACAAGGATTTTCATTCGATCTCATAGCCGATAAAGAGGAGAAGCTGTGTCACGCATTCGATGTCATAAAAATGAAATCGATGTATGGCAGGCAGGTACGCGGCATAGAACGCAGCACCTTTCTGATCGACGAAAGTGGATATCTGCGCTGGGAGTGGCGTAAGGTCAAAGTCAAGGGGCACGCAGAGGAAGTCCTGGACACCTTGAAGGCGATGCGAGCCGGAAAACTTGCCTGAGCATTATCGTTCCTATTCTCAATCAGCGAAAACACCCATGTCTGCGGTGGTGGGTAGTCTGTTCACCACTGTTAACAGGCCCTAAGATAAACCGATACACAGATGTCAGAAAAACGATCCAACAATACCCGTCTTTTCGTCCTCGATACCAATGTACTGATGCATGACCCATCCGCCCTGTTCCGCTTCAAGGAGCACGATATCTACCTGCCGATGGTGGTGTTGGAAGAGCTGGATAAGGGAAAAAAGGGTATGTCTGAGGTTGCAAGGAATGTCCGCCAAACCAGCCGTTTCCTCGATGAGTTGATGGGCAATGTACCTCAATCCGCCATTTGTGACGGCATTCCTCTAAACACCCTGCAGCTGAATGGCGGTACCGAGTCCCTGAGCGGCCATCTTTTTTTCCAGACCAAGCCAATCAGCGGTGACCTGCCCTCGACACTGCCGGGCAATACGCCCGACAACACAATACTCGCGACAGCCCTCAGCCTGCAGTCGGAATACCCCGAAAGAAAAATCATACTGGTATCGAAGGATATCAACCTGCGCATCAAGGCGGCCGTGGTCGGCATTCATGCTGAGGATTACTCCAATGACAAGGTCCTGGAGGATGTCAATCTCCTCTACAGCGGCATGGAGAGTCTGCCGGCGGGTTTCTGGGAGCAGCACACCAAGGAGCTCGAGTCATGGCAGGAGGAGGGACGGACCTTCTATCGGGTCGTTGGACCCGATACTGAAGCCTGGTATCCCAGCCAATGCCTGCACCTGCCGGGAGATGAGGGCTTTCAAGCCATCGTCAGAAAGAAAGAAGAGAACAATGCAACCATTGAACTGATGGAGGATTTCACCAATCCCAAGCATGCGGTGTGGGGCATCACGGCACGCAATCAGGAGCAGAATTTCGCCTTGAATCTGCTGCTCGACCCCGAGCTCGATTTCGTCTCACTGCTGGGCACGGCCGGCACCGGTAAAACCCTGCTCACCCTGGCTGCCGGCCTGGTGCAGACACTTGACCTCAATCTCTACCGCGAAATCATCATGACCCGGGTTACGGTACCGGTAGGCGAGGATATCGGCTTTCTACCCGGCACTGAAGAAGAGAAGATGACACCCTGGATGGGCGCGCTGATGGATAATCTGGAGGTTCTGACCCAGACAGAAGGGGGTGAGTGGGGACGCGCCGCCACTGAAGATCTGCTGCGCAGCCGGATCCGTATCCATTCCCTCAATTTCATGCGGGGCCGTACCTTCTTAAACAAATACATCATTCTCGATGAAGCCCAGAATCTGACCCCGAAACAGATGAAGACACTGGTCACCCGTGCCGGACCCGGCACCAAGATCGTCTGCCTCGGCAATGTGGCCCAGATCGATACACCCTACCTGACAGAAACGACATCTGGCCTGACCTATGCCGTCGACCGGTTCAAGAACTGGCCCCACAGCGGGCATATAACCCTGCAGAGGGGGGAGAGATCGCGGCTTGCGGATTATGCATCTGAAAATCTATAAGCCTTAGGTGGATAGAGGTACCCACCCAAACCAGCTGCAAAGGGTATAGGGTGGGACCCTGCCCCATCAGTAAGGATTGGCTAGGAGCGTGACAAGGGCATTAACAGTCCCTAATGAATACTGCCCCGATCAATGATCGTCTTCAGTTCTGAAATGGTCCGGCGATATATATCTGCGGTTTGGTTATAACTACTGACCAATCCCGAGGTATCATTCTGACGCCCCTTGAACTCCAGTTCTCGGGCAAGGATGGAGAGCTCCATCGCCCCCACATTGGCGCTACTCGATTTTAACGGGTGGGCTGACTTCACCAGGGCATCCATGTCACGATCCTTTACGGCATCCCGTATACCATGCATGAGCCCGGGCGCACTTTTTAGATAGCTCTCGAGCACGGAAACGAATTCGTCCTCCATGATCTCATACAACTCCTCCAAAACAGTGCGGTCTATCATGCCACTGACTGGCATACTGCTGTCTCCTTCGCTCTGCAAGCTTTCGCTCGATGTATCGATTGATTCCATCGATATCTCTTCACCGCCGCTGACCTGTTCCACCACCAATCGCTCCTCACCCTGGCCGATCATCTCCTCCATGGGCAGCCACTGACGCAACATATTCTCAAGTTGAGCCGGTTTGACCGGCTTCGAGAGGTAATCATCCATGCCGACCGCCAGGCATTTTTCCCGATCCCCCGCCATGGCGTTCGCAGTCATGGCAATCACCGGCGTGCGCATCAGTCCATGGGTAGCCTCCCTATCCCTGATCGCCTCAGTCGCCTCATATCCATCCATGCGCGGCATCTGGCAATCCATCAGAACCACATCGAACTGTTCCTGATGCATGGCCTCCATCGCCTCCATACCGTCATTTGCTGTTATCGGCGAAAGCCCCGCCTTCTCCAGCATTTTCTTCACTACCGCCTGATTGACCGGGTTATCCTCAACCACCAGCACGCGTCCCGCGAGTCGGGTGTGTTGCATCATTGCTTCGCGGTCCTCCTCCCTCTCGCTCCCCGGCTGCCTAATACCCTCCTCGCCACCCTGCTTGTCAAGCCAGTTCAAGTGATCGTCAGGCAACCGAGGAACCGGAACCTCTTCGGGTGTGGTGGACGCCGTCGATATTTGCTCCACATCGAAGATTCTATACAGACGCTGTTTGATATCCTTGCTTCTGCCGCTACTGCTCAAACACTCAATCGACAAGCCCTCGAGCGTTTCGATGCTCTCTACCGGAACATTGATCGCCAAAACACTGACATCTCTCATGTGGGCAATCTCACGTGCGGAATTGACAACCTGAAGCAGATTGACACTGGTGAACTCAGCATCGATCACGAGCAGTTCATAGCGCCAACTGGCGCCCAGATTTGCTGACGTTTTCAGTTTGGATAGTGCGTCGTACTGGTCATCTGTTTGCTCCAGTATCATCCCCAGTTCTTTTAGAGAATTCGCCAATACCTTGATTTCAGGGTTATTTTTTTCAGCCAACAACAGAGTGCGGATATCATTGAGATTTCGTCGGCTGGAAGGAATCTCCTGCAGTGACTTTCTCATCGGTAGAATAAACCAGAAATAGGATCCCCTTCCTATATGAGACTTCACGCCGATCCGTCCCCCCATCAGTTCGGTCAGGCGCTTGCAAATGACCAGGCCCAATCCTGTTCCACCATGTTTTCTGGTGGTCGATGCGTCAGCTTGAGAAAACGGTTCGAAAAGACGCTGCACGTGTTCATCCGACATCCCCATACCGGTATCTCTTACGGCAAACAACAATTCCACCTCTGTCCGTGTCGACTGACGGGTGGAAACCTCCACGGAGACTTCGCCCTTCTCGGTGAATTTTACTGCATTGCTGACCAGGTTGGTCAGGATCTGACGAAGCCGGATTGGATCTCCACGCACGATTCTCGGCACATCCCGGGCAATATTATATGTAAGCTTCAAACTGCGCCGATCAGCGGCGTTTTTCATCAATGACGTCACCTGACTGATGACATCCTTTAAGGTGACATCAATAAACTCCAGATCCAACTTGCCCGCTTCGATCTTGGAGAAGTCGAGAATATCGTTGATGATACTGAGCAACACCTGGGAAGAGTTGAGCGCAGTGGTGACAAATTGCTTTTGTTCACCATTCAGTTTAGTCTCCAACAGCATTTCAAGGATCGGCAGGATGCCGTTCAGCGGAGTCCTGATTTCATGACTCATTGTGGCCAGGAACTCTGACTTAGCGAGATTTGCACTCTCAGCAGCCTCTTTGGCCAGGAACAGCTCCTGCTCCACTGTTTGTCGCTGATCATTCTCCACGATCAGACGACTTCTCATTTCGCTGAGCTCGGTCTCGGAAGCGACCATGCGTTCATGCAGCAACACGCGGTTAGCGGCAAGCAGCAGGAAACCCTGCTGATACACCATCATCCAGGCTGATAGTATCAACAACGCCAAGGCATAGGCGATCATCCCGATCAGAAATTCATCGGATACGAGATCTTTGTTTCCTGAAATGCTGAGAAACACGAGTGCGGAAGCGGTCAGGACGAAAATGATGCTAAAAAAGGTATCTATGGTCAGCAGCAACGCAGTGAGAAGAAAAACCGTACCGATCAATACCAGATCTATGACCAGGTAATCGGTCTCCATGGGATGGGTCAGCAGATGGATCAGTGCGGCGGCCCATAACAATCCCAGCATAAAAATGCCGGGCAACAACGCATAACGCCACATCTGTATGCGTTCCAGGGCACTTCTGCGCACAATAAAGGTCAGCACGGTCTGACCTACCAGGACCACTGTCAGCAAACCACCCCAGATCAACCCCAACGGGATTTCCCAGGCCCTGTTTAGATAAAAGAAGATCAGTCCGGCAATAAGGTTGGCAATAATAAGCGTCGTACCGTTTGCATATAACAACCGTACCCGCTCTTTTTTTATTTTAATCGCTTCTTCGTTTGGATCTGTCATGCCCGATTGCCCGGGTTATAAAACCCCCACCATATGTGCATAAATTAGCATATTAAGCCTGGACAAGTGTAGCAAATCTGTGCAATTAAAGCCTGTTGTCGCACTTGTTTCTGCAGCGTCACCAATTATAGTAGTGTCGAATGATCTTCTCTCTGTCAGCAATAGTGAGACATTCGACCGTCACTCAAACCCGCGTCCGCCATGATAACTGATCCTGCAGTCATTGATGAGCTAATCAGACAGTTTCACTTTTTACAGTGTGCCGATGCCGATTTCGTGCGGCATTTTTTTGGCAGTACTAAAGTCATACATCTGCCAGCTGATCAACCGATATGCCAGCAAGGCATGCAGTGCAGCCACCTGGCACTGGTGATCGAAGGTACCGCCAGGATCTATAAAATCGGTGAAAACGGCAGAGAGATTACCCTCTATCGGATTGGTCCCGGGGAAAGCTGCATCCTGACCGCCTCCTGTATCATGAGCCAAAAGCCCTTCCCGGCTTTTGCCGTCAGCGAACAGCCAATACAGGCCGTGATCATATCAACATCCGATGTCGTACGCTGGTCAAATACTGAGCAAGCCTGGAGAGATTATCTGTTCCGGCTTATCAGCGAAAGACTCAGTGATGTGATCAGCGTTGTCGAAGAGGTCGCTTTCCGGCGAGTGGACCGCAGGCTCGCAGGCTACCTGCTGCAGAATACCGACAACGTCAGTAACCGCATGCAGGTCACACATCAATCGATTGCTTCCGATCTCGGCACTTCCCGTGAAGTGGTGAGTCGAATATTAAAGGACTTCGAGCAACAGGGTTTGATCTCAATCACCCGGGGCGCAATAACCCTGGAGGACCGGGATCATCTGAATGAAAAAAGCACTGAGTAACGACTCAACCACGCATGACAGTGTGTGACTTTGTCACATACTAAGCTGATTGCTCCAGGTATGCTCAATCCTCAACGACGCCGGGATGCTCGTAGCACATCCATTTAGTGGGGGCGTATCGCTTTTGACCAGTCAATAAATTAAGGAGCGGATCATGACTCAAAATATCGGCAGTATTGAACGAATAATCCGAATCGTCGCAGGTTTGGCGATTCTCGCCTGGGGTTTTCTTCTGAGTGACCCCATCAACTGGTGGGGCGCAATCGGTGCGGTTCCCCTGGTCACCGGCCTCGTCTCCTTTTGTCCCCTGTGGACACTGTTCGGAATCAACACCAAGAAGACGGCCTGAAACGGCCAGGTGATAAATTTACGCTAATCCTACAGCCCTGGCGCAAGCTAGGGCCTGTCAATCACCTCTTCCTCGATTCTCTTTGGCCAAGCGACCAAAACAGCCTGTACCAATGTGGCCAGGGGAATTGCGAAAAAAACACCCCAAAAGCCCCAGAATCCGCCAAACACCAGGATGGATACTATGATCGCAACCGGGTGCAGATTGACCACCTCGGAAAACAACAGAGGCACCAGCACATTACCGTCCAACGCCTGGATGACGAAATAAGCCATAGCCAGCCACGCAAAGTCACTGCTCCAGCCCCATTGAAACCAGGCGATGAAGAGTACAGGGATAGTGACCACAGCCGCCCCGATGTATGGAATGATCACCGACAGCCCCACCATCATCGACAGCAGAAGAGCATAATTCAATCCAAGCAGTCTGAATGTGACGAAGCTGACCGCCCAGATAATGACGATTTCCCAGAATTTACCCCTGACATAGTTGGCTATCTGTTTATCCACATCGTTCCAAACAGTACCTGCAAAGCGTCGATGCCTGGGCAGATACATCACAAACCAATCGATGATCAGGTGTTTGTCCTTCAAAAAAAAGAATACCAGCAGCGGCATCAGAATCAGGTAGACGATCAATGTGATCACACCGACGACCGAGGCGAGGGACCAGGTGACGGCCTGTTGTGCAAATGAGGCGATCTCATTCCTTATCTGTTGGATAAGCTGATCGACCTGCTCCTGTGGAATCAGATCGGGATAGCGTTCCGGCAGTTGCATCAGTGCTTGCTGCCCCATGGAAATCATGATCGGCAACTGCTGCAGAAACTCTGTCACCTGGTTGGACAGGAGCGGCATCAGGCCAAACATGACCAGCGTGACAAACAACAGGAACAGGATAAATACAATCAGTACTGAGGGAAATCTTGGAAATGAGCGTTTCTCCAACTGAGAAATAACGCCCTCCAGCAGATAGGCAATAACGATGCTTGCCAACACCGGGGCGAGCATATCCCCCATGGTGATGACGACACCAAAAAAGAGCAGCAGAAAAAGCGTCAGGAAGACGATCTGAGGATCGGAAAAGTAACGCTTGAACCAATTTGTTACAACCTGCATAGGACTACCTACTTGAAGGCACTACAGAGGGTCTGTTAACGATCATCAAGATAATTTTGGTAGTGCCGGGCAAACAGTGCCTCCAACTCATCGATGACCGATACGGCATCACGTCCCTGCATCATATGGGCCATCATCAATGACGACGTTTCATCAAGCAACCGTTCTCTTTCGAGCATGAAATAGCTTTCTGAAAGACGCTTGATGGCCTTCACAACAGACTCCTCCTGAGGCCGTTCGATCTGCATTGGTTCATGAATCCCCTCTTCCTCCGGCTCACCCTCGACACTCTCCTGACTCGACAGAAAAGCGGCAAAGGAGAGCAGGGTCTGTCGTTGCTGAGAGTCCAACCGATCGAAGAGGTCCAGTAACCGCTGCTGGTCAGCCGCTAGTTTCTGCTGTTTTGGAACAAAATGCACAATGATTCCGTCCTCTGCGTCGTTATCGATAAGACAACGCTGTCACAATGACCGGGCTACTAGGGCCTGTTAACATTAATCCAATCGGCCCTGCTGTAATGTCATATACTAGAGCTGCTCCTCGGCGTGATCTTCACAATAACCCCTGGCAAAATCGAGCAGCTCTTCCATGGCACGCAGCCGGAATTTCTGCTTTTGATGAACAAAAGAGAAAGGACGCTCCAGCTTCGGCATCAGATTGATGGCGCGCAAGGTATCCAGTTTCAACTCTTTCTGGATAGTGGCACGGGAGACCACGGAGACCCCCATCCCCGCTTCAACTGCACCTTTCACCGCTTCCGGGCTGCCCAGCTCCATAGAGATGTCCATCGCAGTATCGCAGGAGTTGTTTTCAAGATATTCATTGATCACTTCCCGGGTGCCCGACCCCTCTTCACGGCAAATAAACGGGTATTCAAGAAGTTTCTTTATCTCTACCGATTCAAGATTGGCCAGGTCATGACTGGGTGGCACGATCGCAACCAGATGATCCTCACGACACATCTCCACTACCAGATTCTTATTGCCGACCGGGGCTTCGACAACACCCAGATCGATTGTGTTGTTCTCGACCATCGAGACGATGCCTTCTGAGTTAGAGACCCGCAAGTGGATGGTGACCTCCGGGTAACGGGCGCCGAAATCACCCAGTAGCGCGGGCAGCATATATTCGGCGATCGTTGTACTGGCGCCGATTGTCAGTGCTCCCCTGATTTCACCCGTCATCTCACGAACGGAGTTTTCCATATCGGCATAGAGATCAAAAATCCGGTCAGCGTACTCATACACACGTTCACCAGCCTCTGTCAGGCTGATGCGATTATGGGTACGGTCAAACAGGCGGGTATTGAAATACTCCTCAAGCTGACGTACCTGGAAGGTCACGGCCGGCTGAGTCATATGCAGGGTCTCCGCCGCTTTGGTGAAACTTAATAGACGCGCAACCGTATGAAAAACTTGTAATCTTCGATCCGCCATTGTATTTATGGTCCTATCAACCAGCCTTTAATCTAGATAAACTCAATTTATACCATATCTCATCAGGCTATGGGAGTTGTTAAGGCAAACTGACAGGGATGAGGCGATATTGGAAGAAATCGTTATGGAAAGCACCGCTCAAGATGTAAATTCAGGACTTGAAAACATGGTAATTCGATGAAAAATCCTCTAGCCTCACAAAATCAGTCTCAATGCGACTCCAATGGGTACGCCTATGTCGCATCAGAACGGCCCGGCTCACCGACAAGTATGCAGGGGTGATCGGGGCAGGTTTACAATAATTGATAATCACGGCGGAGGAAATATGCGGACACACTATAAGAAAACCCTTCAGATTTCTCAGCTGGCGCTGGCCTGCAGTGCAGCCTTGCTGACGATGAATCAGGCAGCTCAGGCGTCAGGTTTTGCGGTTCCCGAATTGAACATTACCGGCCTTGCCCTTTCCAATGCCATGGTTGCAAACCCTGATTCCCTCTCAGCCATCGCCTATAATCCCGCTGCCATGGCATTTCATACGGGTAGTGCCTTGGAACTTGGCCTGCTGCTGGTTGTGCCGGACCTGAGCGTCGATACGGGATCCGGAACCGTAGACAGCGAGGCAAACGATACCGTAGCGATTCCTGCCTTTACCGCCTTTACACAGCTCAATGAAACCTGGTCTCTTGGCCTGTCCGTCAACGCACCTTTTGGATTGGAGACTGAATGGCCCGCGGGAACATTCGATGCACAGTATCCACCCGGCACCACCATACCGACACAGAGCAAGCTGGAGATTGTCGCTTTCTCCCCCAGTGTGGCCTACAAAATTAACGAGAATGCCAGCCTTTCCGGTGGTGTCGACTACTATTGGATGCGCGAAGTCATCTTCAACGGTGATATCAATGCCGGCATGCCGGGTTCAAATCCCGCAGCCGACCTGGAAGGTGACGGTCGCGGTGTGGGCTTCAATCTGGGGTTCATGGTCGACCAGGGCAGGTGGAGCTTTGGCGGCAGTTACCACTCAGAGGCAAATATTCCGGTAGAGGGCACGGTCGAACTGCCGGCAGGTGCGCTACCCTCTTTCCTGACGAACAAGGTAAATGCCGATCTCAAATTACCCTGGCGTCTGCAGGTCGGGGTTAGAAACCAGGCTACGGACAAACTCGCCATTGAGTTCGATGTCACGCGAACGGGCTGGAGTTCGTTCGATAAACTCGTCGTCGACCAGGATCAACTGGGCACCAATATCGTCACCAGTCTCAACCAATGGGATGACGCCAATGCCTACCGTATCGGTATCAGCTACGATTTCACCCAGGCAACCCAACTGCGCATCGGATACACCTTCGATGAAACGCCGCAGGATGATAAGTTTTACAGCCCACGCATACCCGATGCGGATCGCCAACTCTTCAGCCTGGGAGTGGGACACACCCTGAGCAACGGCTGGACCATCGATGCCGGTTATATGTATGTCAAATTCGATGACAGAACGCTGGATATCGATCCGACGTTCGTTCATGCGGCACCGGATGCCGGCGAAACCAACGGTACCAGCGCCGTCAATGGTGATTATGATTCGAGTGTCCACCTGTTTGGCATCGGCATCAAGAGACAGTTCATGTAAGCAGACACGTTTTCATAAACATCGAGCCCCGGGTACCCGCTTGGGGCTTTTTTTTTGCCTTTTCCGCAGATCGTTACAACGTAAAACAACAAGCCGCAAATGGACGCTAATCACTGCAAAATATCGCAATGGTATGACAATATGCGTGGTTACCACGCAATCCATTACCTTTTCAATTGAATCAAGAATTCCTAAGGTTTACAGAAACCATGGCATTGGGTTTGAAATTAATTGGTCGGCTTTCTTGGCAGACAATTTGCGTTTTTATTTGCGGTGATTAGCGTCCATTTGCGGCTTGTTCTCCAACTGTTTCCCACCAAATCAGGGGTAGAATCTTTTTCTGCGCCAAAAAAAAACGCCGCCCTTTTGGGGCGGCGCCGTGACTGCATTTTACAACGGGTTAGATGTAAAGGCAGATATCACTGGTACCCGCAAATTCAAAGAAGCGTGCGGCACCCGCATATTCGATACCGTCTATGAACTCGCTGGTGTTCATCTCAAACAGATCGACCGTCATTTGACAGGCAATCAGCTTGACTTCGGCTTCCTGGCAAAGCTCGCGTAATTCGGTGAGATCCGCTACCCCTTTGGAGGCCATCTTTTTCTTCATCATACCGGTCATCATGCCCTGCATTCCCGGCAGAGCCAGACCCAGTACCGGAAACCACTTATCCATACCCATCGGCATCGGCATACCGGGATTTCCCAGTGGCGTCACCTCCAGGTCGAGATTCTTTTTCAGAAGCTGCAGGCCATAGAAGGTGAAAAATATTTCAGTGTCATAGCCGAGGGCGGCAGCGGTGGAGGCCAGAATAAACGGAGGATACGCCCAATCAAGGGAACCTTTCGTTGCGATTATGGCTAACTTTTTTTCGTCTGACATTGTGTTGTCTCCTGAATAACTCCAATCAGGCCTTCTTGATCAGAAATTCAAATTTACCGCCGACCTCTTTAGACTCCATCAACTCATTGCCGGTCTGGTTGGCGAACGCCTCAAAATCCTTCACTGAACCTGGATCGGTAGCGATGATGTGCAATACTTTGCCGGATTCCATACCATTCAGGGTTTTCTTAGCACGCAGAATAGGCAGTGGACAATTGAGCCCGCTTGCGTCCAGTTCTTGATCAAAATCTGCCATGGTATGACCTCCAGCTATAATCTTAATGTGGTTATGTTTGTCGTTAATAAACAGACGGACCTTTATATGTCATGCGTCTGACAAACGCAAGTGACCGGGCAGCCCGAATGTCAATGAATACTGCGCTATCACTGATAGCCAGTGTCGATAACTAACTCGCCAGTCTGGCGGCCAGTTGAAAGCCCGATCTTGCCCAACCCAATATGCCACTACGCAGATTGATTGCGTTCTGGAATCCCTGCTGGGCCAGATAGGCACATGCATGATAGGAACGCGCTCCGCTGTGACAGTAGAGTATGATCGCTTTGTCTTTTGGCAAATCGCTGATTTTCAAAGGTATTAGATGCATCGGCAGATGTTCTGCATCTGGCAGTACCCCCTGAGCGATTTCACCCGCGCTACGGATATCCAGCAGCAGGAAGTCATCGCCCTCGTTGATACGGGCCTGAAGATCGTGAGCATCAATTTCCTGAATCATCACTTGCCGTTTCGCCTTTTGAAAACTAATAACAGGGTTAATTAGTATATTAATGTGTTTAAATATTGCAAGTTATATTACCTCAGTTAAGCTTAGGTTTTTCAGGGTGATTGAGTCATGATAGAGTCACGGTCAATAAAACCAAACTCGTCGAGTATTACACTATCTGGTTGTTTTTATTATGGAATTTTTCCCTATTTTCCTCAATCTGAAGAATCGCTCCTGCCTGGTCGCGGGTGGTGGGGCCATTGCTGAAAGAAAAATGGCGCTGCTGCTGAGATCGGGTGCCGATGTGACTCTGATCTCCCCCGATCTATGCCACAACCTCACCACCTGGCGTGATATGGGACGATATACACACCTGGCCAGAGAATTCCGGGATGAGGACTTGTCAGGGCAACATCTCGCCATCGCGGCCACCAACGACTCCGCGGTAAACCGACACATTGCCGAGATAGCCGGCAATCTGCGCATACCGGTCAATGTGGTCGATCAACCGGAACTGTGCAGTTTCATCGTACCCTCAATCATTGATCGCTCTCCGGTTGTCGCCGCAATCTCCACGGGTGGCGCCTCACCCGTCCTGGCGCGTCTGATCCGCTCCCGTCTCGAATCCTTGATACCTGCAGGTTATGGTCGCCTGGCACAACTCTGCAATCGCTTTCGACAACGGGTAAAGGAGCGTTTCGCAGAGCCCGCAGAGAGGCGGCTGTTCTGGGACCGCATTCTCCAAGGGGGAGTTGCTGAACGGGTATTCTCCGGTCATGACGACGAAGCCGACCAGTTGATGGAAAAGGCACTGAGTATACCCATTTCACCCGATGAGACAGGAGAGGTCTACCTGGTCGGCGCCGGCCCCGGCGACCCGGATCTGCTGACTTTCCGTGCCCTGCGTTTGATGCAACAGGCAGACGTGGTTATCTATGACCGCCTGGTAGCCAAACCGATTCTGGATATGACCCGTCATGACGCAGAGCACATCTACGTCGGTAAAGAGCGTGACAAACACACCATGCGTCAGGAAGAGATCAACCAACTGCTCGCAAAACTCGCCAAGCAGGGTAAGCGGGTATTGCGACTGAAAGGTGGAGATCCCTTTATTTTCGGACGCGGCGGTGAGGAGATCGACACCCTGGCCGCAGAGGGGGTCCCTTTCCAGGTAATACCAGGCATAACCGCCGCTTCCGGCTGCGCCTCCTATGCCGGCATACCCCTGACCCACAGAGACTACGCCCAGTCGGTGACATTTGTTACCGGCCATCTGAAAGACGGCAGTATGAATATCAACTGGGAAATGCTGGCACAACCGAATCAGACCATTGTCTTCTATATGGGTCTGGTTGGCCTGCCTGTCATCTGTCGAGAACTACAGAATCATGGTGTCGGCGGGGGAATGCCGATCGCATTGGTTCAACAGGGCACAACACATATGCAACGGGTATTCACGGGGACGCTTGACACGATTATGGATATCGTTGAACAGGAACGTCCAAAACCGCCAACCCTGATCATCGTCGGCCATG
The DNA here is from genome assembly GCF_964212655.1 of Candidatus Thiodiazotropha sp. LNASS1. Classification (NCBI taxonomy): domain Bacteria; kingdom Pseudomonadati; phylum Pseudomonadota; class Gammaproteobacteria; order Chromatiales; family Sedimenticolaceae; genus Candidatus Thiodiazotropha; species Candidatus Thiodiazotropha sp. LNASS1. The sequence goes on from NZ_OZ156465.1 coordinate 2,153,987, forward strand.
TAGTGGAGTTGCAGGAAAAACTGGCATGGTATGAAGCGCCGCCCCATTCGGAACAGGGCGCCACCTCGCCGGTCGACTACTAGACTCTAGAGTTATGAGTTTTTAGTTATTAGTTTTGAGTTGAATAAGGGAGATAAACAATTAGAAAAGCAAACTTTTCAACTCAAAACTAATAACTAAAAACTCATAACTATTATTTTGGTCTGAGCTGTTCCTCGCGTAGTTTGGGTGTGAAATAGTCATCGGCCTGCTCGATTTCGACCGCCTTACCCAGCTTGTCCACAAGAGGTTGTTCATAGTCGTTCCAACCCCGAAGACCGGTTTTCAGAGAGACTACATTTTCATAACCCAGTACATGCATGGAATATGCGGCGAGTACACTGCGATAGCCGGAGCGGCAGACAACGATGATTTCACGCTGCCGCGCATTCACCAGTTCCGGAACCGTCTCCTCATAGTCCCATTCGCATGCCGACTCGAGAATACCCCGGGGTACGGCGAGCGAACCCTCGATATGCATCGCGTCATACTCATAGGGTTCACGCACATCGACAATCAGTAACCCGGGGTTGTCTTGCATCCGTTCTTCCAGATCCCAAGGCATTATCTCTTTGACATCAGTGAGACTGTCACTGATCAAGTTTAAGAAGTTTTTCATCTATCTTTCTAGGGCCTTTTAACACTGATCCAATAGGCTCTGCTGAGACTATGTTTTCGTCCGGCAATGCAATGAAACCTCAGATTGGCACGGGGGTTCCTGCCGTATGGGGACGTTCCGCTATTTTCCCTCGATTGAAATGATTGAAATCGTAGATGACAGAAAAACCTATTTTCTGTTTTCATGCCCTGATAAATGTCATGCATGACACAAGTCAAAGTTGTCCACGAGAACAGAGATTCTGCTCTACTGCGATCACCGCTGCCTCAACCCTGGAATGGACCTCCAGTTTACGCAGTATCGCTTTTACGTGTAATTTTACCGTACCGTCAGAAATACCCAGATTGCGGGCGATGACCTTATTGCTCTGACCATCAGCCAAGTGGCAAAGGATCTCCCGTTCACGGGGCGTCAGCTCATCCAATGAAGAGGTCGGTGGTGAGTTGCCTTGACTTTCCCCCTGTACTGCCTTAGCCAACACGCCGGTCAGCTCCTTTGCGACAACCGTCTGCCCCTGTTTAATCTGCTGCAGCGCATCAATCAATTCATTGGGTTCCATATCCTTCAGCAGATAACCCTGGGCGCCATTTTGCAGGGCCTCAATGACATCCGACTCTTCACGGCTGGTCGTCAGCATGCTGATTGGCATATCCGGATAGTGCTTACGCAGCACGCTCAACACCTCGGTGCCGGTCATGTCAGGCATACGCATATCGAGAAGCACCACATCCGGACGCTCCGTCGCCACAGTCTCGATCCCCTTCAGGCAATCGCCAATGGCGATGACATCGATGCCACGACGCTCCAGCAGTTCCTGCAAGCCGATACGGAAAAGGGCGTGATCATCTATCAGTAATACCCGCATCTTGTTTCACCTCTGTAGACTTGCTTCATTTTTTTCATTGCGGATCACCAACTCTACCCGGGTACCCTCACCGGGTTCACTCTCGATCGACAATTCACCACCGACTCGCCTGGCCCGCTCCTCCATAATAGATAGCCCGATGTGTTCTCCAGGATTTCCCTGCGGCACTGCTCCCTCAAAACCCACACCGTCATCCTCCACCAGAATCAGATAACTACCCGGACTGCGGCAACGTAACAAGACGCGGATTGTGTGGGCTTTGGCGTGTTTACGAATATTGGCCAACGCTTCCTGCACAATTCGCAGCGCCTGCATCTCCTGGCTGGTATCCAAATCCGTTTTAAGGCAATCGGGTTGAAAGAAGGCAGGTATGCCTGTCTCCTGATTGAAACGCTCTACCAGCTTGCTCAGCGCCGGTACCAACCCCCGTTGGTCAAAGGGAGCCCGGAAGCTGTTGATCAGCTCCCTTAACTCGTCATGGGCCTCATCCAACCCATTGTGCATTCTTTGCGCCTCCTGGATTGCCTTCTCGGAGATCGGATTGTTTTGCAACGTTTCCTCCAGCATACGGACCTGAAAGCGCAAGCTGGCAATGGTTTGCGCCAACGAGTCATGCAGTTCATGGGCCAATGAGGTTCTCTCTTCGACGATCGACAAGCGCCACGCTTCCGAGTCCGAGCGCTGTTTGGCGACCGCCATACCAAGATGACTGCCAATGGTGTTCAGGATATCAAGCACGTCCTCCCGGCCGTCGTAGATGCCGGGTTTGTCCACATACAGATGATAGAATCCAAGTACGTCACCGTGATACCACATAGGCACCGATACACGCTCAACCTCATTCGCCCCGTACATGGTCCGGTTATTTCTGCGGGAGCAGACACGGGCATCCTGGCTGCAGAGAATATCACCCGGAGACAGTGCGATGCCGCACTGACAGAGTTTTATCGGCAGCATCTCCTGTTCATTGTAGAGCCTTCCCTGTAGGTCGATACAGCCGACCTGGCGTACCCGGTCATCCTGCAAAACCAGGTGCACGGTGGCTGAACGGGCGTTTACCATGCGCTTGAAGACACCCATATACTCCAATAGCAGCTCGTCAAGATTTTCCGACTGATTGATACCCGCCGCCACATCGTACAACACTTGCAGGGAGGTGGTCTTCTGGGCGAGTCGTGCTGTCTGGCGGGCCACCCGAACCTCCATATCCTCGTAGATATCGGTAAGCTCCTCGCTGAGACTATCGATATCGCGGGCCATGCCGCTGAGCACACCGGTCTGTTCATGACCCTTGCTGGCAACCGGTTCGCCCTGACAGACCTGATTGACGAATTGTTCCAGCGACGACAGTGGATGCAATAGTTGACTGCGAAGGCGTATCAGCACCAATATCAGGGAAAAGAGTGTCAACACTATGCTTAACAACAGTACAACCTGCAATGTGGAACGTCCCTGCTGATAACTGAACATTATCAATACAGTAAACAGGCTTGCCACGACACTGCCACCCAAAATCGATATGGGCAGGAGCAGGTTACCGGTAAACAGGATTCTCAGGCTTGGCCAGTGCTTCGAATCGATCAAACCCTCGATCCAGGTTAATTTATCTTGCGGACGATCATTACCCCCGGCAATGTCAGGGACTTTGTTCATCGACAGCTGTTCCTCTTCGGCTTGCATAGACAGACTCTATCACGAACCCGGAATTACGGTCAGTTTGACCCGCGGGTTTGGCTCATCACCTCTTCCAATCTGACCACACGCCAGGCAAACAGTGCTTCACCCAGTGCCTGCCCCTCCAGTCCGGAAAGGACCAGTTCCTCAGGCATAGGTGAACCCAGGAGTTCAGCCGAATATTCCAATTTGGGTAACAGACTTTCCACCTGCTGCGGCCACAAACCGTGCGATGCCGCAACAAAGCGGCGAAAACGCACGGGTTGTCGCTTTGGATTGAGGATCGCCACGAATCGGAGTATTTGCTCGGCTTGTTCCGCTTCCTGGGAGAGCCGATGGAATCGCAACAAGTCATGCAGTAATTGCCGATCCGCCTTTTCGATGCGCAGTTGCCGCATCCATTGATCCGGCTGCGCGAGGCGCGAGGCGGTATCGAACAATGCCACGCCACACCGAACTACGGGATCTTCGCTCTCATTTGCAACCCGCTTCAGTGGCGCCGTAAATTCGTCCCTTGTCTTTTCTCCATGGCCACCTGAAACCATCCCTTCTGCCAGCTCTGGAAGCAACCGTTGCAGCGCTCCACAACGATGCAGGACTTCAAAAAAGCGCCAGGGTTGCGGGGTTGAGAATGCACCCTTCATCTCCCGCCAAATGCGTTCCGCATTCAAGCTCAGCAGGTCATCTGAAAGCGCCATCTTTTTCATCAGGGCATGGGTTCCGTGCGCCACCCGAAACCCCCAACAACCCAACTTGGCGGCGAATCGCGCAATCCGCAGCAGACGTACCGGATCCTCGGTAAATGCGTTTGTAATATGACGTAGCACGCCACTGTCGAGATCATCACGCCCGCCGCAGATATCGATCAAGCCTCCACCCTCAGTCATCGCCATGGCATTGATGGTCAGATCTCTTCGCAGCAGGTCCTGTTCAAGCGTGATATGCGGGCCATATTCGACCTGAAAACCTTTATAACCCGTCGCCGTCTTCACCTCGGTGCGTGCCAAGGCATACTCCTCACCGGTTTCGGGATGCAGGAACACAGGAAACTCACTGTCGGCACGCCGAAAACCGGCGTCCAGCATCTCATCAGGGGTTGATCCGACCACGACCCAGTCACGCTCAGTGACCACCAGATCCAATAGCTGGTCACGCACCGCACCACCGACCAGGTAGATCTTCATTCATGCCACCCGTGGATATAGCCTTCCCCGGACTGGAAAGACATCACACCGACCGGCGCCCGCATCCACGGTGTGCGGTTGTGGACACCATATTGGTAGTGAAGCTTTATCACGTTACTGAATCCGTGGTTGTTATCATTTCCAACGCCTGTCTCTCTTTTTGCTGCAGCTGCCACATCTGATGATAGAGACCGCCCATCCCGAGTAATTCATGGTGCTTGCCCTGCTCCATGATGCGCCCCCCCTCCATGACCAGAATACGGTCGGCATCCACCACCGTGGAGAGGCGATGGGCAATCACCAGGGTTGTATGGTGCTTCGCCACCTCTCCTAGTGTCTCCTGAATCGCCTGCTCTGTCTTGGTATCAAGCGAAGAGGTCGCTTCATCGAAAACCAGAATGCGCGGTCGTTTAAGCATCGCACGCGCGATGGCAACCCGCTGCTTTTCACCGCCCGACAGTTTCAGTCCGCGCTCACCCACAACCGTCCGGTAGCCGTCCGGCAACAGCTCTATGAATTCAGCGATGTGCGCTATGCGTGCAGCTTCTTCGATATCTTCATGACTGGCATCCGGCCGGCCATAGGCAAGATTATAGAGAATCGTATCATTGAAGAGCACTGTATCCTGCGGCACGATGCCAATCGCTGAACGCAGACTGCTGCGGGTGACATGTCGAATATCCTGTCCATCGATCTTGATGCGTCCGTCGGTAACGTCATAAAACCGGAACAGGAGTCGAGACAGAGTGGATTTACCGGCCCCGCTATGGCCCACCACGGCCAGCTTCTCACCGGCAGCTATCGTGAAATCGACTTTATGCAGAATCTCCCTTTCCGGTTGATAGTGGAAATCGACCTGTTCGAACCTGACTTCCCCAGCAACCAGTTGCAACTGTTTGGCGTCCTTCGCATCGGTTATCTCCGCCTGCTCCTCGAGCAGTTTGAAGATGAGGTCCATATCGGCAAGCGAGTACTTGATCTGACGGTAGACCATGCCTAGAAAGTTAAGCGGTATAAACAGTTGCAACATAAACGCATTCACCAGCACCAGATCTCCGATCGACATACTCCCCTTCACTACGCTGTTGGCGGCTAACAGCATAATGAAAGTTACCCCGATGGCGGTGATCCCACCCTGACCGAAATTCAACAGAGACATTGAGGTCTGGCTCTTTACTGCGTTGTCCTCCCATTGTGAAAGCGTTTCATCGAAGCGCCGCAACTCCAACGGTTCGTTGCCGAAATATTTAACTGTCTCGTAGTTGATAAGGCTGTCGAAGGCTTGATTGTTGGCCTGTGAGTCCAGGCGGTTCATGGTATGCCTAAACTCCATACGCCACTCGGTAATCGCCAGGGTAAAGGCGACGTAGACAGCGACTGTGCCAAAGGTGATGAGGGTGAAAATGACCTCATACTGGCTAAGCATGATCACTGCCACCAGGCCGAATTCGACTACCATGGGGATGATGCTGAACACCAGATAGTTAAATATCGTGCTAACAGAGCGCGTACCCCTCTCCAGATCGCGACTGATCGCACCTGTCTGACGCTGCAGATGAAACCGCAACGACAGTTCATGCAGGTGGGCAAGCACGCGGTTGGAGAGATTACGCATCGCTCGATATCGCACGCGCGCAAAGATGGCATCCCTCAACTCGTTGAACAACGAGCTGCTGAGACGTAGCGCCCCATAGCCAAGCAGGAAAAAAAGCGGCAGTACCAACAGGGTTTCATCACCCTTATCCAGGGCGTCGACTATCTCTTTCAACACCAGCGGGATACCCACATTGGCCAGCTTAGCCAGCACCAGACATCCCAAGGCAAGCAGGGCCCGTCCACGGTACTCCCATAAAAATGGCAGCATGTTACGAAGATTGTGGTAGTCACGCCGGTCTTTGTGGACCTGAGGTTGGCTTTTGGATGAGTGGACCATGCTAATATTGGAAAGAGAGTGGATTGGAAGCGGAATTTTATCGAAATTAGTGCCAGTATGCGCTTTCACCTGCTGTTTTTCTGGTTTTAAGTCCTTTCACGCCATTTAAAATCGATTAAAATCAGCGCCAACAGGAGCGATTGATAGCAACCAAAGCGCCGTTTAATACACGAGGGTCAGCCTGGCAACCCCAAAACAGATACAGTTAGTGATTATCGATGAGTGAAGATTGCAGTTACAACGAACTTTACCCCCTACAGGTACTGGATGACAGCATGGAACCGGAATTTCCCGAAAAATGCATTATCGTTATCGAGCCTTCCGAAGTTTGCGCTACCGGTGCTTTCGTTGTGGCTGAAGCCCAAGGCGAGCGCTGGTTCCGACAATACATATCCGAGGGGGAGTCAGCTAAAAGATTGGTTGCACTGAAATCGGGTTATCCCGACATACCTCTCAAAGATGGCGAGTTTAAGATCATCGGTGTAATCGTGCAGCGTAACGTCGGACGCAAAGTCAAACACTACCACCCCTACGTACCCAACGGCATACCGCCTAAGCCGGTCGGTCTGGCCTGAACAGCGATTCGCTGATGAGGACCATACCCCATTACCTGAGCGTACCCGGCATCGCGCTCCTATCAATCCTGCTGGTTGGTTGTTCGCAGTCATCAACCGAGAGTGCGCATGGCAAACAAGTCAAGGATGAAGATAAGACACATCTGGTAGCCATCGAAGTTGTCGAGCTTCGGGCATTGGGCCCCGTCCATGAACGAAACGGTACGCTGAAACCCCGTCAGACTGTTCGAATATTCAACCAGGAAGAGGGCAGAATAACCAAACTGCCATTTTTTGAAGGCGACAGTGTGGCTGGGGGTGAGACCATCGTCACGCTGGATGAGGAGCTGCTTAACTCGGAATTGGAGAAGGCGGTGGCCACCGCAAAACAGATGCGGTTAAACCTCAAACGCCAGGAGGAATTGGCGAAACGGCTGGCGGTATCCCAGGACGAGCTGGCGCAGGCACAGACAGATCTCAGCGTAGCCGAAGCGGAGAAAAGGGTGTTGCAGACAAGACTGGGATACACGCGTATCAGCGCTCCCTTCGCCGGCGTTGTCAGCGAACGCCTGGTGGAGCCCGGGGATGTGGTTCCTCGCCACACCCACCTGATGACTATCATTAATCCCGAGAGCCTGATCATCAGGATCCTGGTCTCTGACTTGTTGCTGCCCCAGTTGAATAGCGATGATCCGGTCACTGTACGGATAGATGGCCTTGGCGAACAACCCTTCAGCGGCAGGATTCACCGGATCTATCCTGAACTCGATGAAAAGACACGCATGGGAACAATTGAGGTTGTTCTTGAACCGATCCCGAACGGTGCCCGTTCAGGTCAACTCTGTCGGGTCATGCTGCAAACCGCGACACGGGACCGAATCACTGTCCCTTTCAATGCACTGCAACGCGATACCGAGGGAGAGTTTGTCTTCAGGCTCGATGAGCGGCAGCAGGCACAGCGGGCACCGATAAAGAGCGGCATGCGGATTGCCGACAGGATTGAAATCGTACAGGGTTTGGAGACCGGCAACCGGATTGTCACCAAAGGATTCCTGGAGCTCGAACCAGGCATGAAGGTAGAACCCGTAAATTGACCGGTTGCACGATATCCCCAGGCAACCAGGCGCAATACTTCCAGCAAAACATTTCCTATACTAATAGAAAAGCCGGACTCTCACACATGATTACACGTGTTGGGGGGTCGGCCATAAACGTTAAATTCAATAAATAGACCAATCGCCATTAACAAGCGCAATACCGCTTTGGAATGGTTATATCTGGCATACAATATTCAAGCACGGATATGAGAGGGAGAAATCATGAATATCGATCTCGCGGATGTCACTCTACACGTGGATGAAACGCTGGATAGCGACGGCCTCGCTCAACTGGAGGACGCATTTCGCGTGCGGGACGGCGTCGTCTCGGTTCATAACGACCCCAAGCGACCGCATCTGTTTGTGATCGAGTACAACCCTGAACGGGTAAACAGTCAAGACCTGTTGGCTATAACCCACTTTCAAGGACTGCATGCCGAATTGATCGGTCTCTGACAGGCGCAGTTGATCTCGAATCTATCACCCCTCCAGGCGCGCTGCATGGAAAGGGTCCACCATTCCCGGCGCCACGCGCCTGGCGGATAATGGCTGCTCATCACACAGAAATCATCGAATAATATGGGACACAGCACTAGAGATGATTTCCGATAAGCCCCCTCTGCCCGGAACACAACCCTTCACGTTTTCCACGCATGGCGTCAACCGGGGAATTTTTGTCGGATTCTACCCCTGCAGACCATAATTTTGCCGGATCCATAATGGGCTTGGAGATTGTAAATCCCCTAACCGACTATGTTGTTTGAAAAGGATGCGGGAATGTAAATTCCGACTTGGCTCGGAATCACGTATATTCTCAGCCAAAGAGAAAAAAAGAAAGATCTGTCAGCCCTTACCGGTGATATGTAGAAACTTAAAAAACATTCGGAGTTTAAGGAATGCAAAGAGTAACCATAGTTGGCAGCGGTTTTGCGGCACTGACCGCTATCAAGACCATTCGGTCCAAGAATAAGTCGATTGAGATAAACGTCGTCAGTCCCAAAGCGGAATTTCACTACCTTCCAGGTTCGATCTGGATTCCATCAGGTATACGCGAACCCGATGATCTCATCATTCCTCTGGGGCCTTTTTTTAGACGCATGCGGGTTGAACACCATCTTGCCGAAGCCACCGGACTCAGTGGTGATGGCAGGATCCTGCAAACCACTGATGGTGAAGTTGAGAACGATGGTCTGATCATCGCTTCGGGAGGCCGCTTCATAAAAAAACTGCCTGGGATCGAAAACGCCATAACACCTTGTGAAGGCATCGCAGCTACAATGCAAATCCGTGATCGCCTCAGAGAGTTGGATAGCGGTGTCATTGCCATAGGATTTTCCGGTAATCCCAAAGAGCCAAGTGCAATGCGTGGCGGGCCGATGTTCGAATTCCTGTTTGGCATCGATCGTCAATTGAGGCTCGAAAAACGGCGTGACAGGTTCAAACTCATATTTTTCACACCAGCGGAAAAACCTGGCCAACGGCTGGGTCCCAAGGCTGTTAGCGGATTGATCCAGGAGATGCAAAAACGAGACATCAAAACCCATCTCGGACATAAAATGGTGGAATTCACGGCAACAAGCGTTGTTACTGAGGGAGGCAGCTTCGATGCCGACCTGATTCTCTTTATGCCTGGCATGACCGGTAACCAGTGGTTCGACAATACTGAATTACCACGATCATCCGGGGGTCTGATCAAGGCCGATGCCAATTGCCGGGTCGAAGGCATGTCCAGCGTCTATGTTGCGGGTGACTCAGGCAGCTTCCCGGGCCCGGAGTGGATGCCCAAACAGGCCCATATGGCTGATCTTCAGGCTACAGCGGCAGCCAAAAACCTGCTCGCTGAATTCAAGGGCGAAACGCCAAGCGAGACCTTTAAAGTGGAACTGGTATGTATTGTAGACAGCCAAACCAGTGGAATGCTCGTGGCACGAACCGAAAATAAAAACATCGTGATGCCGAATATGACAATCTTTCATTGGCTGAAGCGACTGTTCGAATGGTGGTACTTACGCCAATATCGCTAGCCATACATTGTGTCCGACACTTCAATGAGGGCGATAACCATAAATTCAGCAGGGAAATATATGGCACGGTTTGTATACTAAATCATGCAACAGGCATGGAAACCGTGTTATGACTGCAGGATATGGCAGGGAGATGTTTGTTCAGGTTGACAAGGAATCAATGGAGTTATGAGTAGTGCAATCAATGATGCTGTCTCTGAAACACAACTAAAAGAGCTGCTGTTACATGAAGAGCGAAAAAGCGAACGCTATGCCAATTATGCCCGGTTATTGCTGACGTTTCTCTACTTCGCGGTGGGTTTTGGCATACGTCAAGAGCTACCGGCACACTCATTCAATGCCATTATATCGGCATCACTCATCAACCTCTTTTACGGGATCTTTGTCTTCTTTAAGCTGAAAGATCCAAACCCGCCCAGCTGGATCAAGTACCCGTCTGTAAGCATCGACATCCTGTTGTTATCCATCGTCATCTATAGTTTCGGCACCTTTCGCACCTTCAAGACAGAAGCCTTTGTTCTTTATTTTCTTTGGATTGGCCTCTCGACCCTGCGATTTTCTCCAATACTGACCCTGGCCAGTGGTTTGCTCAGTATCGGCGCTTACCTGTTGATTGTCGCCCTCGCCATCCATGATCAAACCATTGCACTCGGGACCATTACCGAAGAGTTCGTTTCCGAGCGTGTCAGCAACGTCAATATTATTCTCAAACTCGTCTTTCTTTCAGCCTTTGTTGTCCTGGCGGTATACATTGCAAGAGTATTCAGGCTGATTGCATCAAAAGCACTCACAAAGCAGATTCTTCAGGCACAGAATGCCGAGTTGAATAACGCTTTGGATAAGCTGCGGGAGACACAAAAGCAACTTGCGCAAAAAAACCGCGAGCTGGCCACACTTTCCGAGATCGACGCCCTCACCCAGCTCTATAATCGGCGTAAGATCGATCAAATCATTGAAGAGTACCTGGTTGAGACGAGTCACCGCCCATTCCCACTCGCAATGATCATCCTCGATATCGATCGCTTTAAACACTATAACGATCACTATGGGCATCAAGCCGGTGACGATGTGATTCGAGGTGTAGCCCATGCCCTGTCAACGTCGGCCAGGGGCAATGACAGCATCGGTCGCTGGGGAGGTGAAGAGTTCATCATCATCTGCCGGGACACTGATTCGGATACAGCACTCAAGATTGCCGAACGCCTGCGAACGACTATCGAACAGGCTCAGTTCCAGGTTGATGAACCGGTAACCTGCAGCTTTGGTGTCACCAGCTACCGTGTAGGGGATAATGCAGACTCGCTGATAAAGAGAGCGGATGATGCACTTTACACTTCAAAACAGCTGGGCAGGAACAGGGTCAGCCACAAATAACTACCGTTATTTGCAAGACACGACCGTCGTGGTCGTGTGAGAGGCACGCTTCAATCATTAAAATGAAGATTGAACAATCACTGATTGTTCATCACCGGCCGATCAGTCGATAGACCGATGGTATCAACAACAGTGTAACGAAGGTGGAGAAGGAGAGCCCGGATATCAATGTCACAGCCAGAGGTTGCAACATTTCCGATCCCTCTCCCAGCGCCAATGCCAACGGCGTCATTCCGGCAACCGTTGTCAGTGTAGTCATTAGAATCGGTCGCAACCTGAGCTGAGCCGCTTCTGTTATGGCGGCATTCTTATCCTGTCCCGCATCTCTTCGCAATGCGATATACTCAACCATCACGATAGCGTTGTTCACTACAATTCCAGCCAGCATGATCAGTCCCAGCCAAACCGGCATGGAGATTGGCAAATCCGCCCAGTTCAATCCTATCCCGACACCGATCAAACCGAAAGGTACACAAAACATGATTATCAGGGGATTTCTCAGTGATTCATACTGAACCGACATCACAACCAACACGAGAAAAAGCGCCAGACAGAGCAGCAGAATTCCATTGTCTCGTCCTTTTTTCATAACCTCCACACTACCTCCGTAATTTATGGCGTAACCGGTTGGCAGATCCATAGCCGCAACAATGCTTCTCACTTCCGATATCGCCTCCGGTAATGACAGATCACCACCCAACGATGCGCTAACTTCAGACATTCTCTGTTGCTGGTCTCGCCTGATTGTCACAAAGGATGGCGATAACTCTATCTTGGCCAACTCCCCTAAGCGTATCGGCACTGAAGGATCGGTTTGGCTGAATATGACGATAGATTCAAGATCGGCGGGAGTAGCGATATCCGAATCCAACAACCTTACTCTTACCTGTATACTTCGCCCCCCCTCCAGGTAATCCGTAACCACCTCACCACTCAGCGCCAGACTGACGATTTCTCCCAGTTCATCCACATCAATACCGAAATAGGCTGCCCGCTGACGATCCACTGAGACTATGATCTCCTGTGTAATATCATCACTGCTGCTCTCGACATTGCTTAGCCCGGATACTTTTTCAAGCCTCTCATCAACCTCCACCGCAAGCTGGCTCAGAACATCCAGATCCGGTCCCTTTATTCGTACACTAAGGTCATCGTCACCCCAATTTAGCCGGATTCCACGTACACCTTGTACCCTCATACCCATCCACAATCCGGGTAATTTGGCCTGTTTGATCTCTTTTTTGACACGGTCGACCCAGGCCCGACTACTGATTTGTCTCATACGGGCGGGCTTTAAAATCACCTTGATACTGGCCCTGTTGACTGATTCATAGCGTGAACGACCAAATACGAACCCGCCTATCTGAGAGTATATGGATTCCGTTTCCGGCTGGCGCCTTATTATCTCTTCGAGTCGATACACCAGATCATCCATACCTTTCAAATTGATGCCGCGATCTGCAACAAGTCTTATGCTGATACGACCCTCATCAATCTGTGGCAGGAATATCTGCTTCTCCGGCACCAGCTTGAATAATGCGAATACAAGCAACAACACAAATACAACCAGAGGCAGCCACGGTTTCCGCAGTAAAATCTCAACCAAACCGGAGTAGCCGGCCTGCAGCTGCAGCATCAGATTATCAATTACCTGCCTTAACCGGTCTTTAAGGCCAATAGACAATCTGCCGGAAAGTGCCGGCACCAAAGTCAAGGCAACGATCATTGACGCCAAAATGGCGGCAGAGATGGTAAAGATCAACTCACGAAAAAGCAGCCCAACAAGGCCGCCAACAAAAAGAAACGGCAAAACGGCCACCAGGTTGGTAGTTGTCGAGGCTACAATTGCACTGTTTACTTCACTCGCGGCATAGCTGGATATTTGAGTGGCCTTTTCACTTTTTGACTTCTCCCTTTGGTGACGGTAGATATTTTCCAACATCACTATGGTGCTATCCACCAGCATACCGACACCTAAGGCCAACCCTCCCAAGCTCATGATATTAAGCGTCAGGCCGGCACTAGACATCAGTATAAAGGTAACGAGTATTGCGATCGGTATGGCGCACCCAATAATCAACATGCGCCGGATACTGCCTAAAAACAGATATACAACCACCATCGCCAATACCGCACCAGTCATTGCCGAACTGATGGCATTATCGAGTGCCCGCCGTACAAATCGGGCTTGGTCATCGACAGGGTGTATTTGGATATCCTTGGGTATCAGCGCCTGATCTTTAAGCTCCTCCAACCTGAACGTAACATGATCCACCACATCAACCGTATTCGCAGTGGGCTGCTTTTGTATCGATAGCTTTATTCCAGGAAGACCATTGAGGCGAATGCGCATTCGTTCATCTTCCGCGCCATCCACCACCTGAGCAACCTCTGATAACCGAATCAGGGTGGTTGTATCATCATCCCCTACGCGTCTTAACGGTAACTGCAGAATATCATCCACAGACCGAAATCGACCTGCAGTCCGGCCACTGATTTCGGCCTGCTCAGTAATAAGCCGGCCCCCGGCAGTCTCGACGTTCGATGACCTAAGGGCATCAGTCAGGTCGGATAGATGCATACCCAAACCAGTCATACGCTGCTGGTCCGCATAGATGTTGATCTCTCGCACCAACCCTCCGCCCACTTCAACGGCCGCGACACCTGGCAGATTCAAAAATGATTTGCTGAACTCATAGTCCACCCAACTGCGCAGCGCCACTGGATCGCGCAGAGATGAGCTGATGACGTATTCCGCCACCGGCAGTTGGGACGGATCATGTTTATAGATAATCGGTGGATCGATACCGTCCGGCAGAAAGCGCTTGGCACGATCCAAACGTGTACTTGCATCTTGCAGTGCCTGGTCTATATCCGTGCCATACTTAAACGCCAGATCGACCTCACTACGCCCCTCACGCGTTCTCGAACCTATATGGATCACATCTTCAGTTATCGAGAGTTGTTCTTCCAAATGACGTGTGACCTGATCTTCCATAATCTTCGCAGGCACACCGGGATCTATCACCCTGACCGCAATTGACGGGTAAACGACATGTGGAAGAAGGTCCACGCTCAGACGACCAAGCGCCATGAGGCCCAGCACCATGAATGCGAGTGTTATCATCACTACACCGATCGGATGGTGTATTGACCAGCTGGCCAGACCTCTGCCTAAGGCTTTTTTCATGCTAGGGCCTGTTAACACTCATCCAATCGGCCTGCTGGGTACGCCCTGAAGGAAGTACCCTTGGGGTACGCCTGAAAAAGCGCCGCTCGGCGGTGCTCGTCGCTCATTTGGATCTTCAAAACTTCACTCCTCGCGCCTTGATTGACGCATTTTCAGATGCAACAGCACCGGGTATCACAACTTCACATACCCTATGAATAGGCCTTGAAAAACTGCTTTGCGGCTCGGCCGCTTTTTGCCCCTCCACGCGCCATTGCAAACTGTTTCGCCGCCTCATGGAGTGCTTTGCGATCCCCGCTGTACTCAGGAAAATAGCTATCCACAATCTTCAGGTAGCCATGCCAGTTCACCGGATAGAATGAGAGCCACAGACCGAACCTGTCTGACAGTGCCAGTTTTTCCTCAGTAGTATCACCCAAATGAAGATCATCCCCCACCATCCTTGCTTCCCGGTTTTCACTCATGAACTCAGGCAGAAGATGACGCCGGTTGGATGTGGCGTAGATCAGCACGTTCGCGGGCGGCGCTTCTATGGAGCCATCCAGTACACTCTTCAATGCACGATAGGACGCCTCGCCAATATCAAAGGTCAGATCATCGCAAAACACAATGAATCGTTGCGTTAACCCTCTGATTCCGTCTACGATCTCCGGCAGTTCGATCAAATCGTTTCTATCGACCTGGATCAGTCGCAGATCCTGCCTCCGGTATTGATTAAACACCGCCTTGATGAGTGAGGATTTACCAGTACCCTTGCCTCCCCACAACAGTGCATTGTTGGCGCCCTCTCCGGAGAGGAAACGTTCCGTATTGCGTAACAACTGTAATTTTTGATCATCAATGCCAACCAACTGATCAAGCCCTATTTGATCGATATGTTCAACGGCTCTGAGATCGCCTCTGCGCGGTCGCCATATAGCCGCAGCTGTTTTTGTCCAATCGATCGACATGGGGTCCCCCCTGCAGGCTGGTTATATTATCTTAGCCCATTGTGAAATCACTTCTTCTGTTGTGCAAATCGGCCAGTGATCCGAATTGACGCAACAGCAACGGTTTACCACAATCCCGTAAAGAACGATATATTGTGTATAAACACTGACCACCATACAGATCCGCAAGATAACCACATTCACTCTGGCTCGACAACCACCACGCAATTACAGCCCTGTGCTTTCACAGCATAGGGTGCGTCATCAGGGCAGGAATATCATGGTCATACTCCTCCCCCGGCATGGTCGGATCATGCATGTTGGAATCGATGATGAAATTAACCTTGTTTTCCAGTCCCTGACTGATCAACACCGCACTGTTCCTCAGCCGGGACTGAAGGGCATTCATCTTAGTAGTGTCGTGTATCGGAAGATGATAATCCTGCTTAAAACAGAATAGGATCACTCTTCGCCGCTACTAACCCGAAGAAAAATAGAGTCTACCCACTCACACCCTGAACTGTTTTACAGATGTGTTCAGTTCCTGGGCAAGCAGGGAGACCACCTCTCCCTGCCTGGTGGTCTGTTCCGCTCTGGTGGCAGTTTGTTCAGCCACCTGATTGATTGTGTTTATCCCATCATTGACATCTGAAGCGACATTGCGTTGATCGACTGTCGCGTCAGCAATCTTGGAGTTGACCGCAGATATTTGGTTGACAGCCTGCGTTATCGATTCCAGCGATACACCAGCCTGTTTCGCTTGCTGTGCCGTCTCATGTCCACGCGACCTACCTGAGTTCATGGCGGTAACCGCCTGCTCCGCTCCGGATTGCAACCGGATGATAATCTCCTGAATCTCCTGTGTCGATTCCTGTGTCCGGGTGGCGAGAGTCCTAACTTCATCAGCCACAACGGCAAAGCCCCTGCCCTGTTCCCCGGCTCTCGCCGCCTCGATCGCTGCGTTCAATGCCAACAGATTCGTTTGTTCAGCGATTCCCTTTATAACATCCAGCACACCCCCGATATCCTCACTGTCTTTTTGAAAACCATTGATAATACTTGCAGCAGTATCGATCTCCTCTGCCAGCGTCGTGATACTGTTGATGGTCATTCGCAGATCCTCCCTGCCCTTTAACGACTCCTTTTCTGCAGAATCGGTGGCCTTGTCGGCCGCTGCAGCACTTTCCGCAACGCTTTCAACAGCCAAAGAGAGATTTTGCATGGCATGCACTATATCTTCTGTCTTTGTCTTCTGATGAAGGACGCCAGCACTCGACTTTTCGGTCATTTCCAACATTTGATAAGCCGCTTCAGTCATCTTCCCACTCGATTCCTTAACGTTCTGTATCAATACCTGGAGCTTATCCATGAATACATTGAACCAGTGAGAGAGCTCACCCAATTCATTATTTGCATCCGCGTTGAGCCGCTTGGTCAAGTCTCCCTCTCCTTCCGCGATATCCTTGATCCTTTCACGCATTAGTGAAATCGGCCGGTTAATAACCAAATAGGTATTGAATGAGGTTATAAAAACAAACACAACCGATACCGCTATGGTCAGTATCAGTAATTGCATACTTTGCTCTGCTCTCTGCACCGAGGTTGCCGAATCCTGTTCGATAACTTCGGATGCTGCCGCCGCCTTAACCGACTTTTCCTTGAACGTCTCCGCCAACAATTGTAGATCCTTCGCTACACCCGCCTGTCGTGCACCTTCTTGCGCCGCTTTCTTGAACTCACCGACGATACTTCTGACCCGTGGCAGGGATTCCCGCCTGACCTGCTCATATATATCCTCGATTTCGAGCATCAGCATCGTTGGGTCATCTTCCTCACCCTCGATCAAGGTATTGAGGTTTTTCACCATCTTCTCGAATGCGGACTGGATCTGAGCCATATCGGACACATTGGTCTTAAGCATGTTAAGAAGTGTGCTGTTCATATCGTCGCTAAGCTTGGATGCCGAGGATGACGCTACGATAGAACCATCCTCCACCTCTTCAACGACGATGCGAATATCGACTGCCTGCTCGGCCGCCTTTGAGAGGTCATCCGTAGTACGTCCCAATTGATATAGTGCAAACAGGGTGGTAAACAGCATCAACGCGATGAAAAAGGCCATCCCCATAAACACCAGCGTGCGAATCTTAAACCGTTCAAAGACAAGGCTGACGGTTGCGATATACCAGGATGAGATTGACATGATAAGTCACCTCTTAACGAGACAGGGACAACTACTGTTCGAGTTGCTCATACATTTTTACTGCTTTGTTCATCTCTTTAAGCAGAGGAAGGTTCAGTTTTGACATCTGCAAGAGGTCATCTTTTGAAACCCCCTTGGCGTCGATACCTGCCGCACGCTCCACCAGGGGCTTGAACTCTTTCCACAGATCGCCAACAACCATCAGTTGACTGCGGATAGCCTTATCCTTCGTGCCCGGGAGTTCCAGATCCCCATCCCCATCGAGCAGTCCCTTGAGCGTGCGATCAAATAATGAGGCTGTGCTGCGGAGATTGGATTTATTGTCGTCCGTATTATGTTTCAAGGCCACAAGCGACATCTCCTTCGACATCTTTTGCGTCAGCATACGCTGCTTACCGGCAAGATTGATCACTACACCTGCACTCTTGCCAGTCGCCTTTTTGGCCTCCTTTTCATACAAGCGAACTGCGGTATTCATATTTTTCAGCAATGGGAGATTCAGTTGCGCCACTTTGGCGATATCGACACTCCCCCCCTGCACGACTTCGGAAACCACCGATTGAAATTCATCCCATAATTTCCTGACTTTATCCAACTGTTTGAGAATCACCCTTCCCTCTGTCGCAGGCAATCCCATTTCAGCGTTTCCGTCACGCAAACCTGTTAATGTGGTATCAAACAGCTTGGCGGTTTTTTTCAGGTTCGCCCTGTTTCCTTCCACATCTATCTTATTTGCAATCAGAAGCATCTCCTTGGACATTTTCTGAGTCAACATCCTCTGTCTCCCGGAGAGATTAATGACCACAGCATATTCACTGGCAGTGACCGCTAAAACATCACTGACTGCAATAGCCAGCAACAATGCAATAAAAAGTGGAAGAGAGATTTTTTTCATGGCTGTGCACCTTCGCAAGTAACATGTTGAGTGAAATTCACCCTCATAGCGAGATCGGCACAATTTCCGGATTACTTTATTGAATTTAAACTACTGGAATTTGATTTGTGTAAACAAAACCTATCATGGCTTGCCAACACTGACACGAAAGCAGCTGACCTTATGCGTCCCAGTGATGTGTTTCTCTTCAGGATAGGCTGATCCACAATTCGCTTCAGCTTGCGGACAACGCGGATGAAAATGGCATCCACTGGGCGGTGCGACCGGTGACGGTGGTTCTCCCGGCAATTGAATGACTGTTCGCTGCCTGCCGGGATCGGGTACAGGAACAGCTGAGAGCAGTGCACGTGTATAGGGGTGCCGAGGATGTTTCATAACCTCATCGGTCCGTCCCCTCTCCACTATTCTGCCCAGATACATGACTGCAATTTCATCAGCCATATAGGCCACCACGGAGATATCGTGAGATATAAACAGATAGGAGAGCCCGAGCTCACCCTGCAATCCCTTGAGCAGATTGAGGATTTGCGCCTGTACTGAAAGATCCAGCGCACTGGTCGGTTCGTCACAGACAATCAGGCGTGGCTCCACCGCCAGTGCCCGCGCCACACAGATACGTTGCCGCTGGCCTCCTGAAAATTCATGAGGATATCTACTGGCGGCCGATGCCGGCAGACCGACCTGCTGCAGCAAGGACTCGACACGCCGCCTCAGCGCAGCTCCACTATGGGTACCTTGGGCAAGGATGCCCTCGGCAACGATATCAGCCACCTTCATCCTGGGATTCATCGATGAAACCGGATCCTGGAAGATAATCTGGATATCACCACGCAGGCGTCTCAGATCTCTCCCTCGCATGCCGCCAAGCGACTTACCGTCGATTACAATTCGCCCCCCGGTCGAGTCGATGAGTTTTAGAATCGCTTTGCCCAGCGTGGACTTGCCGCAACCCGACTCGCCGACCAATGCCACCACCGATCCTCGGGCGATTTCCAGGTCGACACCATCCACTGCCTTGAGCTGACCGACCACAGATTGCAGCAACCCCTTACGGACAGGAAAGTGCACCCGCAGATTCTCGACCGATAACAGCGGTCTCCTGTCTCTGTCCGGCAAGGAATGATGTGACACGCAATCCGTATCACTCACATTCAGCTTCAACGTCTCATCTTTGTAGAGCAGACAACGCACCCCGGAACGGTTTTCTCCCGGCAGCCAGTCTGGTGTCGTCTCATGACAGGCCTGCCTGCTCTGATCACAACGCGCAACAAAGCGGCAGCCGATGAATTCGCTGCCCAAGGCTGGAACAGCGCCTCCGATCACGGCCAGCTTTTCGCCCGGACGCCTGCGCTCGGGCAGTGAAGCGAACAGCAAACGACTGTAGGGATGCCTGGGATGGCGAAAAAAAGCGCCTATCTCGGCGCTCTCGACGATCTCACCCGCATACATGACAGCAACCCGATCCGCCATCTCCGCTACCACACCCAGATCGTGCGTAATCAACAGGATCGACATGCCCTTTGCCTGCTGCAAGTGCTTCATCAGACCCAGAATCTGGGCTTGCATGGTGACATCGAGGGCAGTGGTGGGCTCATCGGCAATCAGAAGTTTGGGATTACCCGCCAGCGCCATCGCAATCATCACCCGTTGTTTCATCCCACCGGAGAGCTGATGGGGATAACGATGGACACAACGCTCCGGATCCGGGATTGCAACAGCCTGCAACAATTCGATCACACGCTGGTTGACCGCACTCTTCATCAGATCATCGTGCAGCGTCACCGCTTCAGCAATCTGTCGACCGATACTCATCAACGGATTGAGCGAGGTCATCGGCTCCTGGAATACCATGCCCATCTGACCCCCACGCAGGCGCCGTATCGATTGCCGATCCAGATCCACCAGGTCGAAACCGTTGAAATCGATCCTTCCCGCCTCGATGTGGACGGAGGGTGGCAACAATCGCATCAACGACAGCGCAGTCATCGACTTGCCGCAACCCGACTCGCCTACCAGGGCAAATGTCTCACCCTGTTGGATCTCAAGGTCGAGATCCTCAACAACACACAGCCTGCTGTTTGCGTTTTTCAAAGTGAGCCGCAGACCGCTGATCTTCAGCAAGTGATCGATCATGGTTGGATCAGACCGGCACCCTCGGTACCGCAGCGATCAGCTGTTGCGTATATCGATTGCTCGGACGATTGACGATATCCTCGGTTCTCCCCTGTTCGACGATCTTGCCCTGGTACATCACTGCGGTGCGATCACTGACATACTCCACCACACCGATATTATGGGTAATGAACAGCAGGGTGAGCCCATGCTTGGCTCGCAGATCCAGTAGCATGCGCAAGATTTCCGCCTGCACGGAGACATCCAGAGCACTGGTGATCTCGTCACAAACGATGAAAGAGGGGTTCAGGGAGAGTGCCCTCGCAATACCGATCCGCTGCCGCTGACCGCCGGAAAATTCATGCGGGTAGCGCCACAAGGTATCCTCCTCCATCTGTACCTGATCCAGCAGGTCTCTCGCTATCTCAATACGCGCATCCTGATCTTCACCGATCCCATGGACCTTCATCGCTTCAGTCAGGATAGCGGCAATACTCAGACGCGGGTTCAGGGATGATATGGGATCCTGAAAGATGATCTGCATATGGCGGCGGAAACGCCTGAGTTGCGACCTGTTCATTTCTGTAATATCGGTATCATCGAAAGCCACACGACCGGCGGTGGGTTCGGTCAGGCGCAGGATACCCCGCCCCAGAGTCGTCTTGCCGCTACCCGATTCACCGACCAGCGCCAGAATCTCTCCGCGGGGTATCTCCAGATCGACACCGTCCACCGCGCGCACCTGATCGACGACCCGCCGCAGCAACCCCTTTCGCACCGGAAAATGGATCTCCAGCCGGGAAAGCCTGATCAATGGCATCTGATCACCATGCTGTTCATGGGGCTGGTTGCGGGCCAGATTCTCCGGCAGGGCGGCAATCAATGCCTGAGTATAGCTATGGCCGGGACGGTGAATTATCTGCTCGGTGTCACCGGTCTCGACCAGTTTGCCCCGCTGCATGACACCGACGCGGTCGGCAATCTGGGACACTACACCGAAATCATGGGTGATAAACAGAATTGCCATACTTGTACGCTGCTGCAGGGTCTTCATCAACCGCAGGATCTCACGCTGAACCGTGACATCCAACGCCGTGGTGGGTTCATCGGCAATCAACAGGTCGGGCTCGCAGGCCATGGCCATGGCGATCATCACCCGTTGACGCTGCCCCCCCGACAGCTGATGGGGAAAGCTGTGGACCCGGGTCTGCGGATCGGGCAGCTGTACCGCCTCCAGGGATTCCAATACCCGTTGCCATGCCTCCCCTTCGGAGAGTTCGGGAAAGTGGAGTCTTACTGCCTCGAGGATCTGTTCGCCGATGGTAAAAACGGGATTCAACGAACTCATGGGTTCCTGGAAGATCATCGCGATCCTCCCTCCCCGCACCTGCTGCATCTCAGCCTCGCTCAGGCCAGCCAGATCCACCGGCGCTTCACCCTGAGCATGAAAGTGGATCTCACCCGTATGTCGTTGCAGGTTGGATTTTGGCAGCAGCTGCATGATTGAAAGTGCAGTGATCGATTTACCGCTGCCCGATTCACCGACCAGGCAGAAAGTTTCCCCGCGTGCAATTTCGAAGCTGACCTCATCAACGGCCTTGATGGTTCGTCCCTGGTGCTGAAACCAGGTATGGAGCTGTTTCACCGACAGTAACATCAGCCCGACTTGCTCAGATAGGGATCGATGGCATCTCGCAACGATTCACCGATCAGGTTATAGGCAAAGACCGTGAGAAAGATGGCGCCGCCGGGAAAGGCCGCCATCCACCAGTTGAAGCGGGATGACTGTACCGCCTGATTGAGCATTTCACCCCAGGAGGGATCATCCACCAGGCCAAGCCCGAGGAAGCTCAACGTCGCCTCGGCGAGGATCGCCGATGCCACGCCGAAACTGGCCGCCACCAACACCGGACCCATGCCGTTGGGCAACATGTGACGGAACAGAATCGAAGGCAGCGGCAGGCCCGCCGCCTCGGCCGCCTGGACAAAGTCCTGCTTGCGCAGACGCAAAAACTCGGCGCGCACGTAGCGGGCGTAACCTGGCCAGCTGGTGATACCGATGATCACCATCATGATATAGAGGCTGCGACCGAAGAAAGCGACAAAGGTCAACAACAGAAACAAGGTCGGCACGGCCTCGAAAATCTCCACCAGACGCATACCGAGGATATCCACCACACCGGAGAAATAGCCCATCAGGCCACCGATAATGATCCCCAGCAACATGGCGATCCCGGTGGCCACAAAGCCGATGCCGAGGGCGATCCTGGAGGCATGGACCATCCGACTGAGCACATCGGCCCCGTTCTGTTCGGTACCGAACCAATGGGCTCGCGACTGTTGCGAAAGGGGCGCCTCCAAGCCGGTATCGCCCCGATCCCTCTGGTAATCCTTCGGTGAGAAGGGAACCGGCGCGTAAACCACCCAGTCATATTCACCGGCGGCATCGGCAACCCGGTACTGCTCATAGATAACCAGTTGTTGAGGCTTGACCCAGAGATAAGCGAAAAGCGCCGCTACCGCCAGTACGAAGAACATGATCAAAAACTTGCGTAGCAGCGTGATCTGCCAGGGATAGAGCAACAACAGGGTGATGAAGCCCACTAGAAAGAGCACATCGACCGGCTGCAGATAGTTCAGCACCGGACTGCTGATCTCACCCTCATGACTGAGCAACAATGGGAAGCTACTGGCAAGGAAGGGAGCGAAAACACCCACCAGAGCGAGGATACCCACCCAGAGTAAACCCAGGCGTGCGCCCCAGCGGACAAAGGTCTGGCCGAGAATCCTGCGCCAGTAGCTCTGACGCCTCTTCGCAGTCCTACTCATAGCTCACCCGCGGATCGGCCAAGGCATACAAAATATCGGCCAGCAGATAACCCAACAAGGTCAGACAGCCCCCGATAAGGGTGATCGACAATACCAATTCACGGTCCCTGGTCTGCACCGCCTCCACCGCCAGTTTACCCATACCCTCAATACTGAAAATGCTCTCCACGATAATCGAACCCGCCAACAGGCTGGGCAGCAGACTGGCAGCCACGGTGATCAGGGGAAGCAGACTGTTGCGGAAAACATGTCGCCACAGCACCACCGCTTCCGCCAGCCCCTTGGCCCTGGCGGTGCGCGCATAATCGGAAAGCAGGTTCTCCAACACCGCGGTGCGGGTCAGCTTGGCAAGGCCGGCAAAACCACCATAGGCGAGACAGATCACCGGCAACGCCAGATGCCAGAGCCGATCCAGCAGAAATCCCCTCACCCAGTTTCCCTGCATCCAGTAGACCGCGAGCAGAAGCCCCACCAGGAGACCGGTGGTGAGGAATCCGAGCTGCCGCAACAGGCGGTAGTCACTGCTTGCCAGCCAGGCGGCAAGCAGGGCGAAGATGACTGGAATGCCGATCCACAATGACAGGGAACGTTGCGCCTCAGGCAATTGATAGACCATGGCCGTTCCCAACAATGCCCAGACAAGACCGAATGCGATCTCCCTGAACGGCCGCAGGGTAAGACGTCCCAACGCCAGAAAGAGTGAGATCGCAAGCATAACCACCATGAACAACAGGGCTATATCCCACAGGCTCGACCAATGGGGCATGAACACCTGGTCGAGTACCAGTCGATCGCTCAAACCGGCGGTGGGAAACCAACGCCAATACTGCTCATTGGCGAAAAAGCCGATCATCAGCACACCTGCAAGCATGGTCGGCACCGACCAGAGTGCGAGCATGATCATGCCGCTGCTGACATCGAAGGAGCGTCCCCGCTCGACTGCCGCGCGCACGCCGACCAGCAGTGCCAACAGATAGACGATCGGGATACTCAAGACATTCAATAGGATGGTGATGGGCACTCTTTCCGAGAGCAGCTCAGTGACCGGGCGCCCATAGCGAAAACTGCGGCCCAGGTCGGAGCCTTTGGTGAAAGAGAAGCCGCTCATCCGATTCTCTTCATCGAAGGTGAAACCGATTGGTGAGACATTATTCAACCAACGAAGATATTGCAGATAGGGGGGATCATCCAGCCCGTAGAGACGATTGTAATAGGCCTCGATCTCTTTCTTCGCCTCCGGGTCCAGGTTCTGCCCCTCCACCAGACTCTGGGCGCTGATACCACCGGGCGATGCGGCCATGACCACGAACACCACCAGAGTAATACCCAGTAATGTGGGCAACATCAACAGCAGACGTCTAAGCAGATAGGTCAGCATCTATTGGGTGTATCGCTGCTCAACGATGGGGACATAGTTCTCAAGAGGCACTTGTCCCAGGTTGAGGCCGACCTTGGTATTGACCACGTTACGCAATCGCCGGTCGATGAACACCAGGCTCTTGCTCCGCCTCAGAAAGGTATAGGGCTGATCGTTGAAGAGATGGGCCTCTGCCTGACGCCACAGAGGCATACGCTTCTTTTCATCCACGGTAGCCCGCGCCTCCTCGATCAGGCGATCCAACTCCGGGTTGCTGTAGTTGATGAAGTTGTTCCCGCCTCCCGCGATCTGACTGCTGTGAAACATCTGGTAGAGATCTGTTTCAAGACCGCTACTCCACCCCAGTGTAATGGCATCGAAATCCCGCTTCTTCATCAAATCGAGCATCACCGACCACTCAGTGGGCTTCGGCTGCAGCAGGATACCGGCACGGGCCAGCATATCCTTCAGAAACAACACCATTCGTCCGGTATCCTCATTACCCTGAAAATAGACCAGCTCGAATTCGAATGGCCTGCCATCACTGTCCTCTAGGATGCCGTCTCCATCACGGTCGGCATACCCCGCCTTGGAGAGCAGCTCAATCCCCTTTGCCTGATCATAGTTGCGCGCCGTAGTGGCGGGATCGTGCTGCTTGCTGCTGGCGCTGAATGGGCTCACAGCGACCTCTGCATAACCGAGATAGATCTCATCGACAATGCGCTGACGATCGATCAAATAGGTCATCGCCTGCCTCACCTCAGTTTTTGCGAACCGGGTCGGCTTCTCGTTACGCAGCTGATTCCAGCCAATATAGGAGTAGCCCGCCACCGGACTCATATACTCCCAATGCTGAGCCTTATCACCAATCTGCTCATCATCGATCAACTGCTGATATTCCCGTGGCCGCGAACCATAGGTGTCGAT
Source organism: Candidatus Thiodiazotropha sp. LNASS1 (assembly GCF_964212655.1). NCBI lineage: Bacteria > Pseudomonadati > Pseudomonadota > Gammaproteobacteria > Chromatiales > Sedimenticolaceae > Candidatus Thiodiazotropha > Candidatus Thiodiazotropha sp. LNASS1. The sequence goes on from NZ_OZ156465.1 coordinate 2,179,792, forward strand.
CTCACCGTTGCGGAACGTGGTGAGTCGTGCGCTGTCGTTTTCGATCACCCGCCAGATAAGCCGGTCGAAGGCCGGTTCCACAGGCCCCCAGTAGCGGGGATTTCGACGCAGCTCCACGCCTCCTTTATCCGGCGCCCAACCCTTCGGGTCTTCAAGACGATAGGGACCTGAACCCAACAACACCCCCTTTGATTGGTTGAAGCTGTTGGGATCCCCAAGGTAGGGCTGGTAGAAGTGTTTCGGCATGATCTCCATACCCCCGGCCAATGAGAGTGCATTGAAGTAGGGTTCGGCAAACTGGAATTTTACCGTCAGTGGATCGAGGGCCTCCACCGATTCGATCTTTGCGTAATAGGCCCGCTCCCGCGGCGCCTGAATCGCCTCGGTCATAATAAACTCAAAGGTAAAAACCACATCCTCGGCCGTCAGCGGCAAACCGTCCGAGAACTGCAATCCTTCTCGAAGCTTGAAGATAAAGGTAAGACCGTCCTCGCTGACAGACCAATCATGGGCCAACAGCCCCTGCCACTCCAGGGTATCGGGATTGCGGATCAGTAAGGTCTCCAGAATATAACCCTGCACCTGGGATGAGTAAACGTCCTGTGAAATAAACGGGGTCAGGGATTTCAGGTTGACACCGAATGCCTGCACCAGCCAGTCCCCCTGACTGTAATCGGGCTGCTGGGTAACGGCATAGGCCCGCTCGAATGCAGTGGCCATTTGACCCTGCTGAGACGAGCCGCTTTGTTGTGCCAGATTGACCCCCTGTTGAATGCGTTGATCCAGGCTTCTGACCTGACCTGTTATCTCCCGGATGTCTCCAGCCTGCTCTCGCATCAACTGTTCCATGCGAGACATCTTCTGCCATTGCCGGTCGATCATATACATAACCAGGACGATGGTAATCAACACCAGAGCAAGACCACCGAAATAGAGAACATCCCGACCGTTTAAGCGTCGCTGCATGAAGTTACTCCTGTGACCCAGGATAAGTAATTAAAAAAAACCAGGGCCTGTTAACACTAATCCAACAGGCCTTAGAGAGTCTATTATGCTTTCCCGGGACTTGAAAGAGTAAGCAATCCTGTGTGATGTGAATAATGAAGAAACAGGGTATGGATTTTTTCAAGTAGCCCCGAACACATCACCTGCACTTTTCGCTGAAGATAAATTCCGGTAAGTTACGCAGTTTAACTCTAAGTGAGTCTGTCTATATGCCACTCCCCGTGCATATATCGATAACTCCTGTAAGGAATCGTTCCATGGGCTTTTTACAAAACAAACGCATACTCATTGTCGGCATTGCCAGTAACCGCTCCATCGCCTGGGGTGTTGCCGAGGCCATGCACCGCCAAGGTGCTGAGCTGGCGCTCACCTATCAGACGGAAAAGCTTAAAAAACGCGTCGACGATGCCGCCGAAAAGTTTGCCGCAGACATTGTTATGCCCCTGGATGTCACCAGTGACCAACAGATCGCAGACCTGTTCGGCACCCTGGAACAACAGTGGGGTCACCTGGACGCCATCGTGCATGCGGTGGGGTTCGCACCCCGCGACCATTTGGAAGGTGGCTATCTTGACAATCTGACTCGTGAGGGATTCGCATTGGCTCACGATATCAGTTCCTACAGCTTTGCCGCGCTCGCCAAGGCCGGACGACCATTGATGCAGGGTCGAAACGCATCCCTGGTCACCATGAGCTACCTTGGCGCAGTACGCACCGTCCCCAACTACAATGTCATGGGAGTGGCGAAGGCGAGTCTGGAGGCAAACGTTCGTTATTTGGCCGAATCACTCGGCCCTGAAGGCATCCGGGTCAATGCTGTATCCGCAGGCCCGATCAGGACCCTGGCTGCATCAGGGATCAAAAACTTCAAGGGCATGCTCGAAGAGGCGGAGAAAAGAAATCCATTACGCCGCAACGTCACCATTGAAGAGGTGGGCAATACCACCGCATTTCTCTGTTCCGATCTTGCCTCGGGAATCACCGGGGATATTATCTATGTAGACTCGGGATACCATATTCTCGGCATCGCTTGATGCCGAGTCTAAGTCGACCTATTCGCTATCGGTATTCAGCAGGATTTCGATATCCGCACGGGATTCCAGATCGGTCAACACCATTTCATAGTGATCCCTGCCCAGCATGCGACGCAGGCTCTCTTGCTGTTGTAGATTGCTCTTATCGTCAGCACTACCCTCTGTGACACCCGTCAGTAGATAGACTGCAAAGTCTCCACCGGCAAGCCGTGCAGTGCCTGGCGATGATCCACCGGCAGCCGGCTTTGCAGTGCGGAAAAGCGCACTCGACAATCCCGGTGGGATTTGCCGGTCATTTCGATCCACCGTCATTGGACCGGTCACGGCATAGCTATTGGCAACATCCGATAAGGGAGCACCTGCGGCCATTTCAGCCATTCGTTTCTCTGCCTCGGCCTGGGCCTGCTGTTCGGCCTGTTGCTGCTGCAGGGTCTCGGTGATCTGTTGTCTCACCTCATCCAGCGGCAGCACAGAGGACTCCTGATGATCAAGGACCCGAAGTACCAGTGAGCTGGTGCCATCGATCTCGATCAATTCACTGTTATTATGCTCTTTCAGCACGTCGTCACTGTAGGCTGCCGTCCTCACCTTGGGATTGGCGAATACACCTGCACCCTGTTCCCGGGTAATCCAGTCACTCTGCTGAATACTAAGCTCCAATACGGACGCGGCAGATTCCAGACTGTCCGGGTCCTCATAGCTCAGATCGGCAAGCTGCTCCGCCAGTTCAAAATAGAGTCGCTCACCCTCGAACTTACGATAGGCCGCCTCTACATCAGTCCGTGCCTCTTCGAACGGTTTGACAGTCCCATCCTTGATCCCTGTCAGCTTGATTAGATGGAAACCGAAACTGGTACGCACGGGCTCGCTCACCCCACCCTCCTGGAGGGCATAGACAGCGGATTCAAAGGCCGGGTCCATAATACCTTTGCCAAAGAAACCCAAATCACCGCCCGCGGCAGCGGAACCCGGGTCCTGGGAGTTCTGTTTGGCCAGTTCCTCGAATGATTCACCATCACGCAGTCTTTCGGCCAAGACATCGATCCTTGCCTTCGCTTCATCCACTGTCGATTGATCCGCATCTGCAGCCGCCAGAATCAGGATGTGGCTGGCCTGGCGCTGCTCTGGAAGACCGAACTCATCCTGATTGTTCTCATAGTAACCGCGAAGACGTTCTTCATCGACATCAATGGTGCCGCCTGCAGTCCCGGCATCCAACAGAATATACTCGACCTTAACCTTTTCAGGCGAAATAAAGGCGCTTTGGTTGGCTTCGTAATAGGTCTTGATTTCATCATCGGAGAGTTCATCACTCAGTTTGAAATCACTGGCGGGAACCACGAAATAGGATAATTCACGGGTCTGTTTCACTAACCTTTGATTCTCATTGAGTTCTTTTGGAGTGACAAAACTACCTGCATGAACCGCCTGTGACAGCTGTTCCGCAACCAAGGCACGACGTACGCGATCTTCGAAACCAGCGGGTGAGAGACCCTGTAAGCGCAATGCACGTTCATAGGTCTGCTGATCATAGCGTCCATCCTTTTGAAACGTCGGCATACTCAGTATCGAGGCTTGGATCATGTTGCTTCCCGCACGTAATCCCATCCTGTTGGAAGTCTGTTGCACCAGTTCATCCCTGATCAGACGGTTTAACACCTCTTTGCGCATCCTGGCGTCATCGAACATTTCCGGACGATAGGCTGCACCGAGCTGCTCGCGCAGTTGCTGACGGAAGCGCTGGTACTGATTATCCAGGGTACGTTCGTTAATTTCGGCGCCGTTGACTGTTGCCGCAATAGGTTCGGAACCGACTCCCAGATAGGACTGGATTCCCCAAAGTGCGAATGGAATCGAAATCAATATTACGATCGCCCATGCGATCCAACCCTGCGCTTTATCTCTGATAACCTGAAGCATGACCAGTGACTCACTTATTTACACCTGAGGCAAGTTGACCAGGTGCCATACGTCTAAAACAAAAACGGGGTATCTGCCAGATACCCCGTTGATGATAAAAGTTGGCGGAGCGGACGGGACTCGAACCCGCGACCCCCGGCGTGACAGGCCGGTATTCTAACCAACTGAACTACCGCTCCGAGTTGGTGGGTGCTGCAGGGATCGAACCTGCGACCCTCGCCTTGTAAGGGCGATGCTCTCCCAGCTGAGCTAAGCACCCTGCTAGTGGGGTATATCGTCAATCGGTTAGAGATACCTCACCTGAAGGCGCGCTAGTTTATTGCATCCTTCAATGCTTTACCAGCCTTGAATGACGGGATTCTTGAGGCCTTGATTTTAATCGTCTCGCCAGTTTGCGGATTACGGCCTTCGCGAGCGGCCCGATCCTTCACTGAGAAGGTGCCAAATCCTACCAACGAGAGCGTATCACCCTCTTTCATCGCTTTTGTTACTGCGTCAACCATACCGTCGAGCGCACGCCCGGCAGCCGCTTTGGAAATGTCCGCAGATTCCGCCATTGCCTCAATTAGTTCGGCCTTATTCATTAATCATTTTCCCCTGTGATGGTCTTGGCGGAATTACCGCCTTTAGAAGCGTTATGTAATGGCCCGATTGGGGCCCGAAACGCCAGAATTTATACCGGCTGCCAGATACCCTGTCAAGCAACTCAGAAGACCTATTCTTAACATTTGTTACTGTTGTGACAGAGATATAGCATCTCGAATCATACTAGTGCTTGGTCGGCGCACCCCGTTTCTTGACCTCGTCGCCATCCTGCTGTTGTCCGCCCTTAGTCTGTGTCGCATCCGCTGACTTTCCCTCTTTCGGTTGCGGCATCTCCTTGAGTGCCACCTGCAACACTTCATCGATCCAGCGGACCGGTCTGATATCAAGATTTTGTTTAATATTCTTTGGTATATCAACAAGATCTCGTTCATTCTCTTCGGGAATGATAACCGTTGCGATACCTCCGCGATGAGCGGCAAGCAGCTTCTCTTTGAGTCCGCCGATCGGTAAAACCTCACCTCTCAGGGTGATCTCCCCCGTCATTGCCACATCCGCCCGAACCGGTATTTTTGTCAAAGCGGATACCAGACTGGTACACATACCGACACCTGCGCTGGGACCGTCTTTCGGCGTCGCACCTTCGGGCACATGGATATGAACATCACATTTTTGGTGGAAATCCTCTTCCAATGCGAGAGAATCTGCACGACTCCTGACAACAGTCATGGCCGCCTGAATGGACTCCTGCATGATTTCACCCAATTGACCGGTATGACTGAGCCGGCCCTTCCCAGGCATCAATGCCGCCTCGATGCGCAGCAGTTCACCGCCCACTTCGGTCCAGGCCAGTCCGGTAACCTGACCGACCTGATCGTGTTCGTCAGCCCGGCCATAACGGAATCTTTTAACACCCAAATAGTCTTCAAGCTTCTTGGGTGTAACGGTGATCTTGCCTTTTGGTTTCTTCAGCAGAATATCCTTCACCACTTTACGGCATATCTTGGCAATCTCCCGTTCCAGATTTCGCACACCCGCTTCACGTGTGTAGTAACGGACGATATCGCGTATCGCGGACTCCCTGATGATGAGTTCATTGGGCTTCAATCCGTTATTCTCCATCTGCTTACGCACCAGATAGCGTTCGGCAATACTGACCTTTTCATCTTCGGTATAACCGGACAGCCTGATCACTTCCATGCGATCGAGTAACGCCGGAGGGATGTTCAAGGTATTCGCGGTCGCAACGAACATTACCTCGGACAGATCGAAGTCGACTTCGAGATAGTGGTCATTGAATGTGTGGTTTTGTTCCGGATCGAGCACCTCCAGCAGGGCCGATGCCGGGTCACCCCTAAAATCCATCGCCATTTTGTCTATCTCGTCAAGGAGAAACAGCGGATTACGGGTCTTGACCTTACTCAGGTTGTTGATGATTTTGCCGGGCAATGCGCCGATATAGGTACGCCTGTGTCCACGAATTTCCGCCTCGTCTCTTACCCCGCCCAGGGCCATGCGGGTGAATTTGCGATTGGTGGCACGGGCTATCGATTGACCCAAGGAGGTCTTACCGACACCGGGAGGCCCCACCAGACAGAGTATCGGTCCTTTCAGTTTTCGTACTCGTTGTTGTACCGCGAGATACTCGAGGATACGCTCCTTGACCTTCTCCAGACCGTAGTGGTCTTCATTCAACACCGCGTCGGCCGCACCGATATCGTTACGTATCTTGGTCCGTTTCTTCCAGGGCAGACCGACCAGGGTATCGATATAGTTACGCACCACTGTGGCTTCAGCGGACATGGGGGACATCAGCTTGAGTTTGTTCAACTCATTGGTTGCCTTTTCCTTGGCCTCCTTGGTCATACCGACGGATTCTATCTTTTTGGTGAGATCCTCAATCTCGTTCGGCGCATCCTCCATCTCGCCGAGCTCCTTCTGGATCGCCTTCATCTGTTCATTCAGATAGTACTCGCGCTGATTCTTCTCCATCTGGCGTTTTACGCGGCCACGGATCCGTTTCTCCATCTGCAGGATATCGTTTTCACCCTCCATCAATCCCATCAGATGTTCCAGACGCTCGCGTACGTTGGGCATCTCAAGAACATGTTGTTTCTCTTCCAGCTTCAATGACATATGTGCAGCAATGGTATCTGCAAGACGGCTGGGATCATCGATGCTTGAGAGTGATGTGAGCACCTCAGGGGGCACCTTTTTGTTCAACTTGACATACTGATCAAACAGGTTGGTGGCCGAACGCATCAGTACCTCGCTCTCACGGCCCGCCACATCGATCGTGTCAGTCAGGGTTTCAAGCCTGGCGGTAAAGAACTCATCCGTATCAACGAATTCCGTGATACGTGCTCTCTCTCCGCCTTCGACGAGCACCTTGACAGTACCGTCGGGTAACTTGAGAAGTTGGAGTATGTTTGCCAGGGTGCCGATTGCATACATATCAACCACGTCCGGATCATCCACATCAGCGCTCTTTTGCGCTGCCAGCAGAATCTGCTTGTTGCTCTGCATCGCCGAATCCAGTGCCTGGATCGACTTATCACGGCCGACAAACAGAGGAATGACCATATGGGGATAGACGACCACATCGCGCAACGGCAAAACCGGCACGAGATTATTCTGGCTGATCGTCTTCATGGAATCTGTGTACTCGTGGCCCATTAAATTATCCTCATTTCGGCAGTCTCTCTGCCTAAAAACCTTCAACCTCAGGTATGACAGTCAGTACAGGGATTTGATACTGGCGGGTAACTATGTTCAATCCGCATCCATTTATTCGGATCAACACTATAAAGGACATATATAAGGGTGGAATCTGGATGTTTCAAGCCTGTAATGCAATGAATAGAGCAGATATATACCCTCTGGTGACGAACATACCCAATAGATATGTTATGAATTCAAGAACATACCAGCATCTGTCAGTCAATCCGGCCGGTCTGACTTTCGCACGTAGAACAGACCACTATTTTTGTGATGTTGTGCTAATCGGATGCGGCGATCTGCTTGTCGCTGTTTTCATAAATCATCAGCGGTTCAGACTCGCCGGCGATCACTGCCTCATCCACTACGACCTTCGTCACCTCGTCCATAGAGGGAAGATCGTACATGGTGTCAAGCAGTACTTGTTCTAAGATGGTGCGCAATCCCCGTGCGCCTGTCTTGCGAAGCATGGCTTTACGGGCAATGGCGCGCAGTGCGTCTTCACGGATCTCGAGCTCACAGCCTTCCATCTCAAACAGGCGGCTGTACTGCTTGGTCAGGGCATTCTTCGGTTCGGTGAGGATCTTCACCAACGAGGCTTCATCCAGCTCCTGCAGTGTGGCCACAACAGGCAGACGACCGACGAATTCGGGAATCAGACCATATTTGATCAGATCCTCGGGTTCCACATCGACGATGATATCGCCGATCGAGCGTGAGTCGTCCTTGCTCTTTACTTCCGCGGAAAATCCGATACCACCCTTTTCGGAACGATCTTTGATGACCTTTTCCAATCCGGCGAAGGCACCACCGACAATAAACAGGATATTCGAGGTATTGACCTGCAGGAACTCCTGCTGGGGGTGCTTGCGCCCACCTTGGGGGGGTACGGAGGCCACCGTACCTTCGATCAGTTTCAACAGGGCCTGCTGTACGCCCTCACCCGATACATCCCGGGTAATTGAGGGGTTGTCTGATTTTCGGGAAATCTTGTCGATCTCATCAATGTAGACTATGCCTGTTTGGGCCTTTTCCACATCATAATCACACTTTTGTAACAGCTTTTGGATGATGTTTTCCACATCCTCGCCCACATAACCCGCCTCGGTGAGGGTAGTCGCATCGGCAATCGTGAACGGTACATTCAGGAGCCTGGCAAGTGTCTCAGCCAGGAGGGTTTTGCCCGATCCGGTGGGCCCAATCAGCAGGATATTGGATTTGGCCAGCTCCACATCACTCTCTTTACCGATGGTATCGAGGCGTTTGTAGTGGTTGTAAACCGCGACCGATAGCACCTTCTTCGCCCGATGCTGGCCGATGACATATTGATCCAGGGTCTTTTTGATCTCGTGAGGCTTGGGAAGCTTGTTGATACTCTCTTCCCCGGGATCCTGCATCTCCTCGCGGATAATGTCGTTGCAGAGTTCGACACATTCGTCACAGATGAAGACGGAAGGACCGGCGATCAGTTTGCGTACCTCATGCTGGCTTTTGCCGCAAAAGGAGCAATACAGCAGCTTGCCGTCGTCGCCTTTTCCGCTCTTGTCACTGCCCATATCTCACTCCTCGAACCGAAATCAACCTGCTTTTAACTCAATCATATCTAACTGCGCATAGATGGCAAGGTCAGAGTCACGAAACTCTGATCTGCGTATCAGGCCTCCGATACAGTCGGTAACCGCCTTCAGAGACAGGTTATTCAGTCTGCCGCCCCTTCGCGATTGCTCAGTACAGAATCAATCAGGCCGTAGGCTACAGACTCCTCGCCTCCCATAAAATTATCGCGTTCGGTATCCTCCCCGATCTTCGCCAGACTCTGACCGGTATGATGGGCCAGGATGGAGTTCAAACGCTCCCGCAACAACAGAATCTCTTTCGCATGAATCTCTATATCTGTCGCCTGTCCCTGGAAACCGCCCAGGGGTTGGTGGATCATCATACGGGAATTTGGCAGGCAATACCGCTTTCCCTTTGCGCCACCCGCCAATAATAACGCCCCCATACTGGCTGCCTGACCGATACACATGGTACTGACATCAGGACGGACAAACTGCATGGTATCGTAGATAGAGAGGCCCGCAGTGACCGATCCTCCAGGTGAATTGATATAGAGGTGAATATCCTTGTCAGGATTCTCCGACTCAAGAAACAGTAGCTGGGCAACAACCAGATTGGCCATATGATCTTCGACCGGCCCAACCAGAAAGATAACCCGCTCCTTGAGCAGTCTCGAATAGATATCGAAAGAGCGCTCACCCCTGGCTGTCTGCTCAATGACAATCGGTACCAGACCAAGGTTTTGTGCATCCGGCATTCCTGATGAAAACTGTTCGTTCATAGCTGCTTTTTTTCCTCAGGGTCAACCCTGCTCTGTCAACGCGGTGAATGTGGTCTCATCATCCACTACTTCCACCTGCTCTATGACCCAGTCGACTACCTGGTCTTCCAAAACCACGTTCTGTACCGAAGCCAATTGTTGTTGATTGCCATAGTAGAACTTGACAACCTCTTCCGGCTGCTCGTAGCTGGCCGCATACTCCTCAATTGTCTGGCGTACACGATCGTTATCGACCTGAATCTCGTTTTGTTTAATGATCTCACCAATCAACAGGCCCAGGGTTACACGCCGCCTGGCCTGATCTTCAAACATCTCACGGGGCAATTCGAAACTACCGGCTCCCTGTCCCATCTGTTCCCGAGTCTGTTTACGCAGCGCCTCGATCTCCTCCTCTATCAGCGCCTTGGGAATGTCGATCTTGTTCTGCTCGAATATAAGATCCATCGCCTGACTCTTTATCCGAGCCTTGACACGCTGTGAAAGTTCACGCCGCATGTTTTCCTGGATATCTTCCTTCAGTTTATCCACACCTTCACCGGCGCCAAAGTCCTTGGCGAAATCATCATCGACTTGGGGCAGCACTTCTTCCGCAACCTCATTCACCTCGACTTCGAACGTTACCGGTTTTCCCGCCAGATCTTCCACCCGGTAATCCTCGGGGAATTGCAGGTCAATGGAGCGTTTCTCCTCTTTGACCATTCCCACCAGACCACTCTCAAAGCCCTCGATCATCCGATTGGAACCAAGCACGAGATCCACGTTTTCGGCACTGCCGCCTTCGAACACCTCCCCGTCGACCAAACCCTTGAAGCTGATCTTCACTTGATCACCCTCGGCAGCGGCACGGTCTACGTTGTTCCAGGTAGCACGCTGTTTGCGCAGTTTTTCGATCATATCCTCGACATCCTGCGCGGTGATCTCGGCAACGGGCTGCTTGATCTCTCCCGTGAGTTCGGTCAATTTGATATCAGGCATAACCTCCAGGGTGGCCACATAACTGAACAACCCCTCTTCGGTGCTCTCTTTGGGCTCGATCTTCGGCATCCCCGCGGGTTGCAGCTTCTCCTGCTGGATCGCCTCCTGGTAGCTGCTCTCGATCATTTGACCATAGACCTCCTGCAGGACCTGGCCACCGTAATTTCGGCGCAACAGATTCATAGGTACTTTTCCCGGACGAAAGCCATCCAGTTTGGCGGTTCGACCAATCTGCTTCAGACGCTTGGTGACCTCCACCTCGATCTGCTCAGCCGGCAATTCGACCGTAACGCGTCGCTCTAGCCCTTCACCCGATTCCACCGAAACTTGCATGGTTCTTCTCCTGACAGCCTTGATCTGTCACTATATATTTGTAAAAACTGGAAATATCCTGGAAATTGCAATTGGCAATCACGAGGAAAAAACTGGTGCGAAAGGAGAGACTCGAACTCTCACGGGTTGCCCCACAGGAACCTAAATCCAGCGCGTCTACCAATTCCGCCACTTTCGCTTGCAGCTTGGACGCGGTAAAAAAACACCATAGCCCTGCTGTGAACTGACCATTATAGCGATGAACGGTGGAAGTCTCCAAGCCAATTGCTTCTAAACAGCGTTATCCGCCTATTGCCACTGGCCTGAAATCATGCTGTGCCACTTCATTGCTGCGATCTATCCATCATGCAATTAGACGGCCTTGTTGAGCCCATGCGGCAGATACCACCAGACCTGCGTGGGATGTCGCTTAACTGCCCACCTCAACCCTGTCGACACGTTGAAAACCACGAGGAAGCTTACCCCCCCTACGTCCACGTTCACCTTGATAACCATCCAGGTCTGACGGCTTGAGTACGATATACCGTTTGCCTGCATGGGCGGTAAGGCTGGCACCTTGGGGCACCACTGCCAGAGCGACCACGAACTCCTCCCTCGAAGCCACACGCTTGGCGGGAATACCGATAATCTTGTTGCCCTTGCCACGCGCGAGTTGCGGCAGTTCGGAGAGAGGGAAAACCAGCATGCGGCCCTCATTGGAGATAGCAACGACTCTATCATGACTATGGTCCGATATGACGCCAGGCTGCAGAACCCGGGCCCCTTTCGGCAACGACAACAGGGCCTTGCCGGATTTATTCTTGGCCAGCATATCGGATAGTTTAACCCGAAATCCATAACCCGCATCGGAGGCAAGCAGATATTCCCCATCAGGATCGCCACCGACAACAGCCATGAAAGTCGCACCGGCAGCCGGTGAGAGACGGCCAGTCAGGGGTTCTCCCTGACTGCGGGCGGAAGGCAGGGTATGGGCCAGCAGTGAATAGCTACGCCCGTTGGAATCGACAAATACCGCCTGTTGATTGCTGCGCAAACGCGCTGCGGCCAAAAAGTTGTCACCCGCCCGGTAGTTGAGTGTCGCCGGATCGATTTCATGGCCCTTGGCGGTACGCGCCCACCCCTTTTCGGACAACACCACGGTAACCGCCTCACTCGGGGTCAGGTCGGTCTCCGCCAGCGCCTCCGCCGACTCACGCCGAACAATGGGTGAGCGGCGTTGATCCCCATACTGTTCAGCATCGGCCTTGAGTTCCTTGCGAATCAGGGTACGCAGCCGTTGGTTGGAACCGAGAGTCAATTCCAGAGACTTTCGTTCCTGCTCCAACTCATCCTGTTCGCCGCGAATCTTGATCTCTTCCAGCTTGGCCAGATGGCGCAGGCGCAGGTTGAGGATCGCTTCTGCCTGAGTCTCCGAGAGGGAGAATCTTCTGATCAACTCGGCCTTCGGATCCTCCTCATGGCGGATAATGGCGATCACCTCGTCGATATTGAGGTAAGCGATCATCAAGCCCTCTAGGATATGCAGACGATCCAACACCTGGTCCAACCGATACTGCAGACGCCTGCGCACTGTTTCGGTGCGAAACTGCAACCACTCCTTGAGCAGGGAGCGAAGATCCTTGACCGCCGGTCGTCCATTGATACCGATCAGGTTCATATTCACCCGATAGGTCCGTTCCAGATCGGTGGTCGCGAAAAGGTGCGACATAACCCGTTCCACATCGACCCGGTTGGAGCGCGGCACGATCAGCAGGCGGGTCGGATTCTCATGATCCGACTCATCTCGCAGATCGTCGACCATCGGCAGCTTTTTCGCCTGCATCTGGGAAGCAATCTGCTCCAGCACCTTGGCGCCGGAGACCTGATGCGGCAGGGCTGTGATGAGAATATCACCGTTCTCTCGTTCATATCGGGCACGCATACGTATCGAACCGCTGCCGTTTTCATAGATCTTCAGCAGCTCATCCGCCGGTGTGATGATCTCGGCTTCAGTGGGGTAGTCGGGCCCATGGATGTGCATCATCAATTCAGCAACAGTTGCCTTCGGCGACTCCAGCAGATGGATACAGGCGCTTACCACCTCCCGTAGATTGTGGGGTGGAATATCGGTTGCCATGCCGACCGCGATGCCGGATGTACCATTGAGCAGCAGGTTCGGCACTCTGGCGGGCAGGATCGACGGTTCTTTGAGGGTGCCGTCGAAATTCGGCACCCACTCCACGGTACCCTGGCCAAGCTCTGAAAGCAGCAGCTGGGCGTAGGCGGTCAACCTCGACTCGGTGTATCGCATGGCCGCAAACGACTTGGGATCGTCCGCTGAACCCCAGTTACCCTGACCGTCGACGAGCGGGTATCGATAGGAGAAGCCCTGCGCCATCAACACCATCGCTTCGTAACATGCAGTGTCGCCATGGGGATGGAATTTACCCAGCACATCACCCACGGTACGGGCAGATTTCTTGAACTTTGCCGTGGCACTCAGCCCCAATTCCGACATGGCGTATACGATACGCCGCTGGACCGGTTTCAGACCGTCTCCGATGTTGGGCAGGGCGCGATCGAGAATCACATACATGGAGTAGTTGAGATAGGCCTGCTCGGTAAACTGGCTCAGCGGAACCTGTTCAATTCCCTCAAGGCTTTGGTCGATTGTGTCAGACATATATTGTCCTATCTGATTCCGGGTCACTGACTTGGAGAGCGAGGCCAGATCATACGGAAAGCTGCGAAGTTAGGGAATAGCTTCGACGAGGGCGTCGGATAGCCGGTGCAACAATCCCAGAATCAGAGAAACACCCCCTCCCGCCGACATCAATCTGACGGGAGACTCCGCCAGCGAATGTCAGAGGGGTATCTTTCGGCTAAGTTCGATATGGGTGGATAATAGGATAGTGATACACATTTCGGGCGACATCCGACCATCGTCATCCGCCCCTCGCCATGATTTCCCTCAATGAGTATCATTCATCTATTCCGCATCTACAGACCGAACAGCTTTCAGCCGGGGTTGAAGTGCTGACCGACAGACACCACACAGGAAAAACAATGAGCAACCCATATACCACACCGCAAGATGCCGAAGACGCCTACTACGACGCTATAGAAGAGAAGGATCTGCAGGCATTCATGGAGGTCTGGGAGGAGTGCGAAGAGGTGCTCTGTCTATTGCCGATGATGGCCGCGCAAAGAGGTAAAGATGCGATCAGAAAGCTTTGGGAACCACTGATGCAAAGTGATGTTAGCCTAGACATCCAGACCAAACATCTGGCATGGGTCGAAACCCCCGATATTGCTATCCACCTGATTGAGGAGCTGGTGAAAAGCCCCGGGCAGGATGAGCCACAACCTGTCTACGCCACCAACATCTTCCGTAAAACCGGAGAGGGTTGGCGACTGCTGATGCATCAGAACTCACCCACCCCTCCACCACCCGGCCTGCATGTCCCGGGGATGGAGATGTGATGGAAAACCATAAGCTGGTCATACCCCAACATCTCAACCAATACGGCTACCTCTTTGGCGGTAATCTGCTGCAATGGGTGGATGAATACGCCTGGATAGCCGCGGTTCATGACTATCCCGGACGACGATTCGTCACCATCGGCATGGATCGCGTGGAATTTCATCGCAGTGTGCGAAAAGGGACCATTCTTCGCTTCGATATCCAACAAAGCCACAAAGGGCTGACATCCGTGCAATACCTGGCCAAGGTGTTTGCCCAGGATCCTGAGAGCGGCAAGGAAGAGAGTGTCTTCACCACCACGATCACCTATGTCTGCCTGGACGATCAGGGAAAGAAGCAGCCCATTTGATAAGCGCCAATTCACGCCAATCGATTCCGGCGAGGTGAGCCCTATTTTGCGTACATTGGCGGTGATTTACGTTATTTGCGGCTTCCCCCTCAACTGGGGCCTGTCAATCATCCTCAGCATCGGATAGGGCTGCCTTACGAAACACCGGCAGATCCGGGCTCTGCTCTTCCTCGAGCTCGACCTTCTCGATTTTCTCGAAGCGATTGGTGATCTTGCGTGCTGAGATATTGACGTCACTGACGTCCTGGTGGGCCTGGCCGATGTGCCTCGCCAGGTTATCCATGCGGTTTTGAAAACGACCGAAATCCTTCGACAGGGCGCGCAGATGCTCCTGGATGATATGCACCTGCTCCCGGGTGGCCGCATCCTTGAGTACGGCGCGGGCGGTGGTGAGAATCGCCATCATGGTGGTCGGCGATACCAGCCAGACCCGTTTGCGGAACGCCTCCTCCACCAGATCGGGGAAGTGGGCATGGATCTCAGCGAATACCGCCTCCGCAGGGATAAACATCACTGCCCCATCTGAGGTCTCTCCTGGGATGATGTAACGGGATGCAATATCCTCCATGTGTTTTTTGATATCGTTGCGGAACTGCCGTTGCGCCTGAACACGCTCCGTTTCCGCCAGCTGGTCATCCAGCATGCGCTGATAGGACTCCAGTGGAAACTTGGCATCGATCACCACATTGCCCGTGGGATCGGGCAGAAACAGCACGCAGTCCGCCCGCCGGCCATTGCTCAAGGTGTGTTGCAGGGCAAAACCCGATTCCGGCATCACATTGCGTACCAGCGCCGACAGCTGCACCTCACCGAAGGCGCCACGGGAACGTTTATCCGCAAGTACTTCCTGCAGGCTGACCACATTGGTGGAGAGTTCAGTGATCTTCTTCTGCGCCTCATCGATACGGGTCAGGTGTGTGAGTACTTGATTGAAGGTCTCCGTGGTCTTCTCAAAACCCTCGTTGAGGCGTTTCTCCACCTGGCCGCTTATCTCCTTGAGCCGATTGTCAGTTGTTTCTGTCAGGCCCTGCACCTTCTTTCCCAGATTGTCAGCGTGCTGGGTCAACGCCTCAGCCACCTGTTTACGCACCTCGCCCATCCCGGATTGCAGGGTTTCATGCTGCTGTCGCATGGTCTCCAGTTGACGTTCGTCGAAGGCCTCGCGATGCCGCACCAGAGACTGCGCCAGGGATTCACGCAGCTCGCCAAGTTTCTCCTGCTGTTGCAGTCTGCCCTCTCCCAGGCCCTGTGTAACCGCTTTTTTCAACCCTTCGAACTGTTCCAGCAATTCAAGCCGCAGACGCCCGGTACCCTCGGAGAGGTGTTGCTGCATCTCGCCATAGCGTCGCTCCATACCCTGATAGAGTTTGTCTGACCGTTCCATTTGGGTCTGCTGCATCCCGTGCAGCAGGCGCTGCTGGGCCAACGTGCCACGGGCGATCCGCTCGGTCATCAGGTCGCGCAATTCGCTCTGCTCCCGGGTGTAGTGGCGTTCCTGCGCATGCAGTGACTCCAGCAGCGCCTGCTGATGGTGAATACGGGCGCGCTGTTCACGCTGCTGGGTATCGAGCAGCCGCGCCAGCCAATAGAGCACCCAGCCCAGCAGTATGAGGCAGACGAATCCGAGGATCAGCAATACCTGCAGCAGGGTCGAAGCTTGGGTAAACCATTCCATGACAGAACTATACCCCATCCGGTGACTCAAAACCTGAGTCCGTGCTTGCATCCGAGCAGTGCAGACATTACCTTTGCCCACCAGTCAAACCCCATAGATACACTTCTGGACCGATCTCACATGCGCATACACCTGATGACATTGGGCTGCCGTCTCAACGAGGCGGAGATGGAGACCTGGAGCCGCGACTTTCAGCTCCTTGGCCACGCCATGACAAAACAGGTGGAAGAGGCTGACCTGCTTGTGGTGAATACCTGTGCCGTAACCGAAGAGGCGGTACGTAAATCGCGTAAGTTGCTAAGTCGCAGCAGCCGGCAAAATCCGAATGCCCGTCTGGTTGTCAGCGGCTGCTATGCATCATTGAATCCCGATGCCGCGGCGGAGATAGAGGGTGTGGATCTGGTGATAAACAATCAGGATAAAGGACGGCTGGTGGAGATTGTCAGCGAGAGACTCGATCTTAGCGTGATGCCCCAGAGCGCCACCGAACCGGACGCCACAGGTCTGCTCTCAAGGGGACACCAGCGCGCTTTCATCAAGGTCCAGGACGGTTGTCGCTATCGCTGCAGCTTCTGCATCGTTACCCTGGCCAGGGGTGAAGAGTGCAGTCGCCCGGCTGCTGAGATCATTGCCGAGATAAACCAGCTGCAGAACCAGGGGATTCAGGAAGCGGTACTGACCGGGGTCCATATCGGGGGTTATGGCGCCGATATAGACGCTTCCATTGCCGAATTGATCCGCCGGATTTTGCGGGAGACGGATATCCCCCGCCTGCGTATCGGCTCCATCGAACCCTGGGACCTACCCGAAGATTTCTGGACCCTGTTCGACAACCCCCGCTTTATGCCTCACCTGCACCTGCCTTTGCAGAGCGGATCGGACAGTGTACTGAGACGCATGGCCAGGCGTTGTCGCAGGGATGAGTATCGCCGATTGGTCGATCAGGCCAGAGAACATGTTCCGGATATCAATATCACCACCGATATCATCGTCGGCTTCCCCGGTGAGACTGAAGAGGAGTGGCAGGAAACCCTCGAATTCGTCGAAGAGATCGGTTTCGGCGACCTGCATATCTTCGCCTATTCCCCCCGTCAGGGCACCAAGGCCGCCAGCCTGCCGGGGGTGCTCAGTCGGGAAACCAAGCGGCAACGCAGTCAAGCGCTGCATCAACTGGGTGAGCGATTGAAACGAAAGGCGCTGCAGCACCACCTCGGCCATACCCTGCCGATCCTGATCGAAGGCGGTGATGAGCATGGCTGGGGAGGTTACACTCCCAACTATCTGCGGGTAAAGGCAACAGAGCCCGGCGGAGTCGATTTGAAAAACCGCATCGTCAAGGTATTGATAAGCGGTATCGATGAGGCGTCGTTGCAGTTACAGGGGGCGGTCCGGAACATAGAGGTCGAGCGCACCCCCGGGACACTGAAAAGATAGCCTGAACGCAGCCGAAGATGCGTTCAGGCCATTGTCCGTAGACTTACCAGTTGTAAGTTGTACCTACCCCGTCGACGGTAACGGTATATGCACTGCAATTGTCGAAACTGGCCGTGGCGAAGCTGCCACTGCCACCACTCAGGGTAAGCATGCCACTGCCGGGAACGGCTTCCGCGCAATCGTAGGTGAGTGGCTGGGAGGTTGTCACATCGACCCGTCCGTGATCCGGATCATAGAAGGTCATACTGACATAGAACCCAGAAAACTCATTGCCGCTTACCGATAGATCCTCCACACGATAGATCCTGCCGTCGATCCCGGTGAAATCAGATGTCATGGAGCAGGCCACGGAGGCGCTGGAGATATTGCTGCAGGCAAGGGTCAGGTTAATCGCCTGTGATTCACCGATGTAGGTGACAGTGACATTGAAAACCATGCGCAAACTGTCGGTACCGGTATTGGCGCTGAAAGTAACCGCACCATTGATCACCAATGTGCCGCCATCCATGTCACTCAGGGCACAGTTGGTGAAGCTAATGCTGCCTTCGGTCTCGGCCTCATTGGTATCCGCAATCGCACGGCCGCCCGCATCACAGATCTCCGCCGTCAAGTCGGTCGTTTTGGCGGCATTGGGACTTCTCAGCCGGTCTATCCACTGGGCAATCCTAGGGGCCACTTCCATAAGCTTGGAAGCGGCAGTCTCCTGTGGACGCATCGCAACTTCCGACAAGGCATCCGAGACGACCGCTTGTTGTGTGCCTGAAGCCGCTCCTGTGGTGAGGTCCTTGGCATTCGACGCATCGATGGTGGCTTCCGCAGTCGAGCCGGTGTAGATCGTACCGCCCGACGAGGTGGAACCGTCGCTATCGCCACCGCCACCACCACCGCATCCCTGTAGCAGCAGTAGCGAAAAAAGCAGACTGATTAAACGAATCGATAAGTGTTTCATGATTTTAATTCCTGTATCCTTTCCTTTTAAGCCCATAAATTATATATGGTTTTAACCCTCGGTACCCGGTGTCGGCGAAAGGACTATATGATTTTTTTGGCCGGTGTCACAAATGAATCGGATTCAGAGACTGCTCTCATCGGCCTCACGCTGTTGCCTATCCAGTGCATTCACCAGATAGGCGAGGGAAATTCCCAATTTGCGGGTCCAGGTCAATTCGACACGCCAGGGCGATGCTGGTAGCTGCCAGCGATACTTCAGTTCCCCCTCACCCCGGCGCACGGCACCGATTTTTCCCGCCATGTTTCGTGCATATTTAGGCAGATAGCTGATATCCAGATGCTTGCCATACTTATCGCTCAGCGTGCGTTGCAGCCTTTGCAGGGTTACCTGATTCGAAGGATCATAGGTCTTCAGCACCTTGTAGATGCGGCCCTGAAAGGCCATCACATAGATCCGCTCGCGACCCTTGGTATAGATGATGCCGGCGCGATCGCCATTGACGATGGGATCCATATCGGCTGGACGCTGCCGCAGCAGCCGGTCCATGCTTCCCCCCAGGCAATAGTGTATGAAGACCCGTTTCAGGCATCTGTCATTTATCTCCTCGGCAGGGAGTACCGTGGAAGCGAGGCTGAGTAAGATCAATACTATCCATTGCGGCATCACTTTCATTTCCTACTGTTTCGTTAACGGAGTGGCCAGGGAGTCGATGAATGCCCGCATTTCACGGTAGTGACTCCCTTTCCAATATATACGTCCACACTCATCACAACGCCAAAAATCATTATAGTGTCGACGGACGCGGCCTGGCAGTTGATCCTCGATACGCGGCTTTTCCACTGCCGCCATTTGGCCGTTGCACTCCATGCAGCGGGTAAACGGATTGTACATGCCTGCCAACTGCAACCGTTGTACCAGCTCTATCAATTGCCGCCTCGGTCGGGTTGCATGTATGAAACAGCCACGCGTTATGACTCGATGCATCAGTAAATCCCTATCACGGGTCAACAATACCCGTCCCTGTTCCACTGAGATCCGGACCAAATTCTTGTCGCCGGTATCGTTGAAAAACAGACAATCGAAACCGAGCAGTCGCAGATATCGCGCGAGTTTCCCCAAGTGTGCATCGGCCATAAATCGAAGCGAGCGCAACGGTCGGGATCGAAGACGCAGCAGGGGAGTGATATCCATGGACTCAAACACAGGATAGATGCTGATACAGTCATCCGGTTGCACTGCATAAGTAAAATCGACTGACTCCCCGTTGACCAGAATCACTTCCACTTCGGTGTGGGGCACACCAAGACTCTCTATCAAATGCTTGACACTCGATTTCGGCCTGAATTTGTATGAGAAGCTGCGCTTGCGCAAGGCTTGTGGCAGAAAATCGTTGAGCTCTTCATAAAACCGCAGACTGACCTCTGGCATCGACTTCACCCGAATACAAAGGTTAGGGCCTGTTAACACTAATCCAATTGGATTAGTGTTAACAGGCCCTAAGGTGTCAATAATCGAAATCGGCCCAGACCGGGCAGTGGTCTGAGGGTTTCTCCATCGCTCTGACATCGTAAGCGATACCTACATCGGTACAGCACTCGATCAATGGGGTGGTGGCCAACACCAGATCAATGCGCAGCCCTCTTTTCGGTTCACGCTCAAACCCCCGACTGCGGTAATCGAACCAGCTGAAAAGGTCACTTACGTCCGGTTTGAGGGTTCGAAAACTGTCCTGCAGTCCCCAGGATTGCAACGCCTTGAGCCAATCGCGCTCCTCCGGCAGAAAACTGCACTTACCCGTCTTCAACCATCGTCTGGCATTGTCCTCACCAATACCTATATCGCTGTCGAGCGGCGCCACATTCATGTCACCGATAACCAACAGGGCCTCACCGGGATCATGCTCGCTTTTCAGGTAATCGAGAAGATCGGCATAGAAGCGACGCTTGGCGGGAAACTTAACCTCATGAGCGCGATTCTCACCTTGAGGAAAGTAGCCGTTGATCACGGTCAGGGGCTGACCCTTTGGCGAATTGTAGCGACCGACAATCAATCTGCGCTGGGCATCCTCGTCATCCCCGGGAAATCCCTTGGCGATGAGAATCGGTTCTGCCTTGGAGAGCAAAGCCACGCCATAATGGGTCTTTTGGCCATGGTATCCAGCTTTGTAACCAAGCCCGTCGATCATCTCAACAGGAAAGTCCGCATCCTG
Source organism: Candidatus Thiodiazotropha sp. LNASS1 (assembly GCF_964212655.1). Classification (NCBI taxonomy): domain Bacteria; kingdom Pseudomonadati; phylum Pseudomonadota; class Gammaproteobacteria; order Chromatiales; family Sedimenticolaceae; genus Candidatus Thiodiazotropha; species Candidatus Thiodiazotropha sp. LNASS1. Next base: position 2,200,740 of record NZ_OZ156465.1, read on the forward strand.
CACCTTGGTCTCCTGGATGCCGATGATATCCGGATCATAGACAGCCTTGAGCTGACTCAACTGATGCTCGCGTACACGAATGCCGTTGGTATTGAATGAGACAACTTTCATAAGGACCAGTTAACACTCAACCAATCGGCTCTGCCGGGACTGGTTATTCGTCCGGCAAGGCAATATGAGCGATGTGTGATTTTTATATGTTCAGTTGGTATCACCAAACTTCTCTCCTCGCGCCCCGAAGGAAGTGCCCTTGGGGTGTGCCTCGATTGGCACTTTTTCAGGGGCAACAGGGCCTGGCTACAGCACCTCTCCAGTCTCTTTTTCACCCATTTCAAACCCATGCCGGTAGGCCTTACCCCACGGCAGCAATTCGTGGCCGGCAATCAACGATCTATCAACGACAACACCGGCGGCCTCCAGTGGTGCAGAGTAACCCAATTTTTGCATCGCCTCGACCATACCATCCGCATAGCCCCGGTTGTACCAGAGTTGCAGCTCGCTATCATTTTCCGTCAAGGATTTGGTTTCAGCATACAGATCCTGAACCACCTGCAATAGTCGCTGAAATATCTCCTCACTCATAACGGCTCATAGCCTTACATCTATGCTGTGTTTAATCACGCTACACCCAGTCAGACGGGTACAGGAACACAAGCCTAACATGGGATGGGTATCGTCTCTATCTGACCGGAACAATAAAGCGACTGCCTGTCCCTGGACACCAGCGGCAGTAGCCCCGAGAAACCCGGGGTTTTACCCTGAGCATACAACGGTTGTAATTGATCCCGACACTGGCGATCATTGAGGAGTTAACATGATCCAGGTAGTAGAGTCAGATGTTGATTACGATCTCCCCCGCTAAAACCCTCGATTACGAGACACCGCCGGTTACCACAACCCATACCAAACCCGCATTTCTGAAACAGTCGCGCAGTTTGATCAACAACCTGCGAAACTACACAGCCATGGACCTGGCCGAATTGATGAAACTCAGCATGAAATTATCGGAACTCAACTTCGATCGTTACCATGACTGGAAGACACCCTTCACCCTGAAGAATGCCAAACAGGCAGCGCTGGCGATGAAGGGGGATGTCTACGGCGGACTGGATGCCGAGACATTAGACAAAGAGGGCTTCAAATTCGCCCAACGTCACCTGAGAATCCTCTCGGGATTGTATGGCGTACTGCGTCCCCTCGATCTTATGCAGCCCTATCGCCTGGAAATGGGAACCAAGCTGCCCAATGAACGAGGCAAGGATCTTTACGCCTTCTGGGGGGAACAGATCACGCAGGCCATCAACAAGGATCTCAAGGCCCAGGGTGATGACATCCTGATCAACCTGGCCTCCAACGAGTATTTCAAATCGATCAAACCAAAGCTGATACAGGGCCGCATCATCACCCCGCAATTCAAGGAAAAAAAGAACGGCACCTATCGCATGATCGGCGTGTTCGCCAAACGCGCGCGCGGATTGTTGAGTCGTTATATCATCGACAACCGTCTGCAGGATCCTCGGGAGATCCAGGGCTTCGACTGGGACGGTTACCGTTTTGACAAACGACTCTCCAAGGAAGACCAATGGGTATTCACCCGCGGCTGATCGACGCCCACAGCCACTTTGACGATGTCAGCTTCGGTGTTGACCGAGAACAGGCCCTGCAACGTGCCCATAACGCAGGCGTCCTGGAACAGATCATTCCTGCCATCAAGGCAGCGTGGTGGCCAAGAATTAAACAGCTTTGCGAGCAGCACAGCGGGCTCTATCCCAGCTATGGTCTTCACCCGATGTATCTCTCCGACCATCGTGATGAACACCTGACCTTGTTACTGGACTGGATTGAACAGGAACACCCCGTAGCGATCGGCGAATGCGGTCTCGATTTCTTTATCGAGGATCCCCAACCGGCACTGCAGCAACACTATTTTGAACAACAGCTTCAGGTCGCCGCGGAACAGGGGTTGCCGGTGATCATCCACGCGCGGCGATCGGTGGAAGAGGTGATCAACACCCTGCGCCGCTTTGCAGGATTGCAGGGCATGCTGCACAGCTTTTCCGGCAGCGAACAACAGGCTCACCGGCTGATCGACATGGGATTCTATCTGAGCTTCGGTGGCCCGATCACCTACGACCGGGCCAAACGGCTTCACCGCCTGATCAAATCACTGCCGCTGGATGCGATCCTGCTGGAAACAGACTCGCCCGACCAGCCCGCCAGCCATCATCGGGGGGAACGCAACGAGCCTGCCTTCCTACCCGAGATCCTGCAGACGGTCGCCCGACTGCGCAATCAACAGCCGCAACTGATCGCAGAGCAGACGGCGGCCAACACCAGAAGGCTGTTCAAAATCCGATCACCTCACCCCTGACCATCGCCCGCCGGCCGCTGACCACAGCCACCCAAAACATGACTCTGTCCCCAAGCCCCGCTATCATGTGCCTCATTTTTATCAACGGCCATTCAATACAAGTAAGGAGAATGTCAAATGTCACAGAAAGGGATTCTCGTTACCGGTGGTGCGGGTTATATCGGCAGTCACACAGCCCGTCAGCTGGGTGAGGCCGGTGAGAAGCTGGTCACCCTTGACAATCTCTCCACCGGCTTTCGCCAAGCCGTTCTGCATGGTGAGCTGGTCGTCGGCAATACAGGCGACCCGGATCTGGTGAACCGCATACTTGCTGAATACGACATCGATACGGTCATGCATTTCGCCGCCCACACAATCGTCCCCGAATCCGTGGAAAATCCACTCAAGTACTACGCCAACAACACCTGCAATACCAGGAATCTGCTGGCCTGCTGTGCAGAGGCCGGGGTCAAGCATTTTGTCTTTTCATCCACGGCGGCGGTTTACGGCATACCCGAATCGGGTATCGCCTACGAAGAGGCGCCCACCAACCCGATCAATCCCTATGGCACCTCGAAACTGATGTCCGAAATGATGTTGCGTGATCTTGCCGCCGCCAGCGATATGCGTTATGTCGCCTTACGTTATTTCAACGTGGCGGGCTGCGACCTGGAGAGCCGGATCGGCCAGTCGACGCCGAAGGCGACCCTGCTGACCAAGGTGGCCTGTGAAGCCGCCGTGGGCAAGCGTGAGGCGGTCTACATCTTCGGTACGGACTATCCCACCAAGGACGGCACCGGGGTACGCGACTATATTCATGTGGAAGATCTGGCGGACGCCCATGTCAAGGCCCTTGAATATCTGCGCAATGGCGGCGAATCGACCACCCTCAATTGCGGTTACGGCCATGGTTATTCCGTGCGCGAGCTATTGAAGTCAGTGGAAACCGCCAATGGATCACCCCTTAACATCATCGAGGCGGCGAGACGTGCGGGCGACCCGCCGGAACTGGTGGCAGGGGCCGAAAAGGTGCGCGAGGTATTGGACTGGATACCACGCTACGATGACCTTGCGATCATTGCCAGCTCATCCCTCGCCTGGGAGAGAAAACAGCTGGATGCCCCCTGGTCCAATAACTGACAGGTGCCATTCCTGTTATGGAACTGATACAGATATTCATCCTTGCCGCATTGCAGGGATTGACTGAATTTCTGCCTATTTCCAGCTCCGCTCACCTGATCCTGGCACCCATCGTCACCGATTATTCGGATCAGGGACTTGCCTTCGACGTGGCAGTGCACGTTGGGACTCTGGCCGCGGTGGTTGGTTATTTCCGTCACGAAGTCATCTCTATAAGCAGTGACTTTTTCCGCGCCTGGCTTAATCCCGCGGCCCGTTCCAGAGAGTCCCGCCTGGGCTGGATGATCATCATTGCCACACTGCCTGTCGGGGTGTTCGGTCTGCTGATGAAATCCCTGGTGGAGACCGATCTGCGCTCACCCCTGGTGATTGCCATTACCACCATAGTCTTCGGTATCCTGTTACTGGTTGCCGATCGCATGGGCAAGCGTCAGCGGGATGAGTATGATATCCGCTGGCTCGATGCACTGGTGATCGGCCTCTTTCAGGCACTGGCCATCATACCCGGCACCTCCCGCTCCGGTTCGACCATTACCGGCGGGCTTTTTCTCGGACTGAGCCGCAGAGCCGCATCCCGCTTTTCATTCCTGATCTCGATTCCCACCATCCTGTTGTCAGGCGGATTGCTGACCCTGGAGCTGATGCGCAGCGACACACCTGCCGATTGGCTCTCACTGAGCCTGGGGACCGGGCTTGCCTTTATCACAGCCTATCTCTGCATCCACTATTTTCTGCGTTTTATAGAGACAATCGGTATGTTGCCCTTTGTCGTTTATCGTTTTATTTTAGGTGGACTGATACTGCTTTTTCTGGTCTGACCGAGGCAGAACACAAGGAGTGTAAGCGTGAAAAATCCAAATCTATCAGTTCTCCTGTTACTGCTCATCTCCGTAGGCGGCCAGGCGGCTTTGGCCTCACCCTCCATTGAGACATCCCTGCAACAGCAACTGATCAATGACCGGGATGTGGTATTCATTCAACGTATCGGTCTTGCCGACACACTCCGCTACATGGAATTGAACGGCGAACTATTCCCACCTGCCAAGACGTCTGACAATCGACTCGTCAATCGGGCGCAACGGCAGAAGATCTTATCGACCTGGATCAGTTTTCTGGATCGTCTGATAATCCTTGACTCGATCAGTCAATCCTACGCAGGCTACAAACAGCATCATGATGAACGGGTCCGTAAAATGGCATTTCGTATTGCCTATGCCGCTTTCCTGGCCCGCTATCGATATGTGCTCGATTTTCTGCAGATAACCGAGCGCAATTCTCAGTTTCACACCCTGCTGAATGAGCCCATCCCTGAGCTTGGACTCGAACATGACACCTATACAGAGGTGAAATACCACTACCTGCATATTGCCATTGCGACGGAGTTCACCCGACTTGCCCTTGCCTATCGCTTGCATGGCGAAGAGCCCGGGTTCCGTCTGAACCCGGGAATCCGGGAGGATCAGGCCAAGATCTGGGATTATGGCAAGGGAAAGGGAATCAAGCAGACAATCAAGAATGGGGTCCGGATCGTCAAGGACAGTAGTTTCAAGGCCCTTTTTCCGATTCAGAAAGGGATCTCCCAATGGATGGGTGATGTACGCGTTCGCAGACCTCATCAGTCATTGATCACACTGGAACAGATCAGCTCCCTGCAACCCCGTTTGGAGCCAGGTGATATTTTACTGGAACGGCGTGAGTGGTATCTCTCGAATATCGGACTACCGGGATTCTGGCCCCATGCCGCACTCTTCATCGGCACCCCTGAACAACGTCAGCACTACTTTCAATCCGCCGACATCAAGGCGTGGGTACGCCATCAAGGGATCGACAGTGGGGAGTTCGAAGCACTCCTCCAACATCGCTATCCCCAGGCCTACGCAGAGAGCCTCGGAATGCGGGAGAATGAACACCTGGTCCGGGTAATCGAAGCGGTCAGCGAAGGGGTTGTTTTCACCTCACTGGAACACTCCGCAGCCGCCGATTCTCTGGCGGTTATGCGCCCGAGACTCAGCAGACTGGACAAGGCGAAAGCTATCCTGCAGGCGTTTCACTACAGTGGCAGGCCCTATGATTTCAACTTTGATTTTCTCACCGACAGGGAATTAGTCTGTACTGAACTGGTCTATAAGGCCTATGAAGCCAATGGGGACAAGGCCGGCCTGACACTGCCGGTGGTTGAGATTCTGGGACGGCTCGCAACACCCGCCAACGAGATCGTCAAGCAGTTCGACCGGAACTACGACTCACAAAAGCAGCAGCTTGATCTGGTCCTGTTCTTGGATGGCCAGGAAAAGGCCAGGGTTGCATTGGAATCGGATCTGGCCGCTTTTCGCCATAGCTGGAGACGACCGAAATGGCATATATTGATACAGGACTCGCGGGAAACCGCACATAATTAGTCTGCGTCATTGTATCTATATACCATGCACCATAGTCGCGAGTACCCATAATGCGTCGATTGTCATATCATCTAAGCATCAACCGCTATTGGGGTCGAGTTCTCATTTATGCGGCATTACTACCTGTCCATGGAAGAAAGGTTCACTATGATTAAAAATTTATTATTCACCTCATTGATCAGCCTGATCGTCGTAAGCTGCGGCAATGATAATGATGTCGATATTAAGGAGTTTGACGTTTCCGTCTCTACCGAAGATCTCGAAGATGGCCGCGCATCCATCGACCCGGCGATCAATGGCGGCAGGTTCGATCTGATCTGGAAGGTCGATGACAACGGCGCTTTTGGCTACACCGCAAGATTCTTTCTCAGTGTGAACAGTAATCTCGATGAATCTAACGACATTCAGTTTGGATTCGCCGATTGTGACGCATTTGGATCCTGTGATCACGATACGCGTAATGACGAGGAGTGCTTTTTCAGCAATGACCTGGTGATGTACTGCGGTGATGAGGACGATGACACCAGGTTCGATGTTGACGAGATCGTCGACAGCTTGCCCATGGATGCGTATATCATCATAGAAGCATGTACCACCTTTGATTGCGATACAGAGGCGCATCCTGTTCGGCTTCTATAGCTGCTTGACACGGGACGGACAACCAAGACTGACATCAATCGCCGATATAGCGTTTACGCTTGGCCGATTTTACCTTATCCACGGAAACCAGGATCATGCCATCGGTACAGCCGGCGAAATCGGGATCCTTACCGAAATCGAGAAAGCAGACACCACCCGGTTCACACAGATCAGTGTACTGTTTGAACAGGGTTGGAATCGTGACGTTGTATAACGCCAGCTGATTTTTAAGCTCCTGCAGATCCCTCTCCAAATCATCCCCGCAAAAGTGCCGGGAGAACTCCTCCTGACACGCCTTATCCAATTGATAGGGGATTTTTGCTTCGCCCAGTCGACTTTTACATCCGAAGTAGTGTTTGTAGAAAACCACCATCAGGTCTCGTGCGGCCTTCGGATAGCGATCACTGATACTGACAGGGCCATACATGTGGCGAATCTCAGGATGGTGACGCAGGTAGCTTCCCAGGCCCTGCCACAGATAATCCAATGCCCTTGAACCCCAATAACGAGGCTGGACAAAACTGCGCCCCAGTTCAATGGCCCGCTCCGCATAGGGTTGGAAGCTCTCGTCAAAATCAAACAGCGAAGTGGTATAAAGCCCCTGCATTCCCCGATCGTTGATGATCGGCCCAGCCTCGCCTATTCGGTACGATCCGACAACCTCCAGTTCATTGTCATCCCAAAGTACCAGGTGTCGATAATGAGTATCATATTTATCGATATCCCGGCGCCTGCCCGTACCCTCGCCCACCTTGCGAAAACTCAGTTCCCTTAAGCGGCCAATTTCACGCATCAAGGCCGAGCCGATTTCCCAATCCATGAGAACGATCTGTTTTCCATCCCGGGTCTCACCCAGCAGCCGCCCTTTGGACAGCTCTTTTTTCAACGCTTGTCGCGACTCAGGATGGGCGATGCTGCGCTCGGTGGTGAAGATACCCGGTTTGCGCTGCGCCACCCGATAGAAGTGTTTACGTACAATACGCACCCGCGCCTTAGGCCTGATCCCATCCACATTGAGATGGGCGGCAGGCACCAACCCACCGATCCGAAAGCCGATAGTGTTGGAACGCTGGCGGAACATCTCACCGACCAGCAAGAGGGCGGCGATGGGCTTATAGAGTAGAGAGACGGCATAGAACAGGGGGGAGTTCTTGGCATCGATGAAAACCGGTAGCATGGGGGCCTCGGTACGGCGGATAAACTGGAGAAATCCGTTTTTCCAGCGCACATCCCGCACACCGTTGGGACGCAGCCGGGAGACTTCGCCGGCTGGAAATACAATGACCATTTCCTCTCGTTCCAAGGCTTCATAGACCTGTTTGATACCCTTGCGGCTGGAACTGCCACCCATATTGTCCACCGGAAGCAGTAGATCACCGAGCGGTTCCAGGGCCGAGAGCAGATCGTTGGCCACTACCCGAATATCGGTACGCACCCGACTGATCATCAAAATCAAACTCAGGGCATCGAGCGCCCCTAACGGATGATTCGCCACCACCACCACACGACCGGTAGGTGGGATATTTTCCAGATCCCGGTTTGAAACCAGATAATCGAGGTCGAAGTACTCCAGTACCTTTTCAATAAAATCAAGACCGCGTAGACCCTGGTGATCTTCCAGAAAGCGGTTAATCTCCCGCTCGTGGAAGAGCATCCGGAGCAGGGTCAACATCGGTTTGGTCAACAACTGTGGTTTATTGTTGAAAAAACCGGGAAAACGTTCAGTCAAAACCTGCTCGACATTCAGCACTGCTATGCCTCCAAAACGTTAAAAATACCGGAAGCATAACGAACTGACATGACGAATAATTTGCAGCGAGATGAGAAGTTGACTGCAGTCGAATGATAGATCAGTGACAGCCGTATTCAGCGGTATCGAACAGCAGGGACAAAGCATTAACCAGTAGCGAATTGCAGATCGGTTTTTAAGTCCGCAAATGAACGCGAATAAACGCATATGGTTTGTCTACCTAAGCACTGCAGGTCGATTGTTGGATCCGCCGTTTGCTCTAAAGCACTCGATAAGGCAGGCAGTTTGGATAGTTAAAGCAATGGCAATAGTCTATGAATAGCCATTTGCATGCATTTGCGGACTTCCCGCATTCACACTCTTTTCCACCAATGGCACGTTTATTTAATCGGTTGTTGTGCGATAATTGTTCGTTTTACAACTGACCCGCTGACGAGTTTGAAACCAGATGAACCAGACAGCCCGCAAGATCCTGATCACCAGCGCACTGCCCTACGCCAACGGTCCGATCCATATCGGCCACCTGGTGGAGTACATCCAGACCGACATCTGGTCACGCTTTCAGAAGATGCGCGGGCATCAGTGTATCTACGTCTGCGCCGATGACGCCCACGGCACACCGATCATGCTGCGCGCCCGTCAGGAGGGCATTGAGCCGGAGGCCCTGATCACCCGGGTGGCCAAGGAGCACCAGACCGACTTCGCCGACTTCCGTGTCGACTTCGACAATTACCACTCCACCCACTCACCGGAGAACCAGGCCTGCGCCAACACCATCTATGAGCGCAACCGGGATGGCGACCATATCGTCAAACGCACCATCACCCAGGCCTATGACCCGGTGGAACAGATGTTCCTGCCCGATCGCTTCATCAAGGGTACTTGTCCCAATCCCAAGTGCGGCGCCGAAGATCAGTATGGCGATAACTGCGAGGTCTGCGGCTCCAGCTACTCACCGGCAGAGCTGAAGAACCCGGTCTCCGCCATCTCCGGCGCGGTACCGGAGCAGCGCGAATCGGACCACTATTTTTTCAAACTGGCCGACTTCGAAAGCATGCTGAAAGGGTGGACCGGCGGCGGGCATGTCCAGAGCGAGGTCTCCAACAAGCTGGGCGAGTGGTTCGAGGCCGGGCTGCAGGAGTGGGATATTTCCCGCGACGCTCCCTACTTCGGTTTCGAGATCCCGGACCACCCGGGCAAGTACTTCTATGTCTGGCTCGACGCACCCATCGGCTACATGGCCAGCTTCCGTAACCTCTGCGACAAAACCGATGGGCTCGACTTCGACGAGTACTGGGCAGAAGGTAGCGAGACCGAGCTCTATCACTTCATCGGCAAGGACATCATCTACTTCCACACCCTGTTCTGGCCGGCGATGCTGCACGGCGCGGGCTTCCGCACCCCCAGCGCGGTCTACGCCCACGGCTTTCTCACCGTGGACGGGGCCAAGATGTCAAAGTCCCGCGGCACCTTCATCAAGGCCCGCACCTACCTGGATCACCTCAATCCTGAGTACCTGCGCTACTACTTCGCCGCCAAGTTGGGTTCCGGTGTGGACGACATCGACCTCAACCTGGAGGACTTCGCCCAGCGGGTCAACAGCGATCTGGTAGGCAAGGTGGTCAATATCGCCAGCCGCTGCGCCGGCTTCATCACCAAAAGGTTTGACGGCAAGTTGGCGGATCAGGTTACCGAGCAAACCCTGTTCAACGACTTCGTCAACGCCGGCGAGGCCATTGCCGAACACTACGAGAAGCGGGAGTTCAGCCGCGCCGTACGCGAGATCATGGCCTTGGCCGACCGGGCCAACCAATATATCGATGAACAGAAACCCTGGGTGGTGGCAAAAGAAGAAGGGAAGGAAGCGGTGTTGCAGGCCATCTGCAGCGACGGCCTCAACCTCTTCCGCCTGTTGATCGGCTATCTGCGGCCGATTCTGCCCGGTACCGCCGAGATGGCGGAGGCCTTCCTGCAGATCGAGCCCTTGACCTGGGAACAGCTGAGAACACCATTGACTGGGCATCAGATCGGTAAATTCAAGCCGCTGATGACCCGGGTCGATCCAAAGCAGATCGAGGCGATGCTGGAGCACTCGAAAGAGGATCTGGCGGGGCAGGCACCTGCCCAGACGGCCAAACCTGCAGCTGACTCTCCCCTGGTCACAGATCCCATCGCCGATACCATTCAGTTCGATGACTTCGCCAAACTCGACCTGCGAATCGTGCGCATCGCCAAGGCAGAGCACGTTGAGGGAGCTGACAAGCTGCTGCAGCTGACTCTCGACCTGGGCGGCGAGACCCGCAATGTCTTCGCCGGTATCAAGTCGGCTTATGCTCCGAAGGATCTGGAAGGCAAGCTCACCGTGATGGTGGCCAATCTGGCGCCGCGCAAGATGCGCTTCGGCATCTCAGAAGGTATGGTTCTGGCGGCTGGACCTGGAGGAAAGGATCTCTACGTCCTCAATCCCGATCAGGGGGCGCAACCGGGGATGCGGGTGAAGTAGAGGTAAGCCGGGTTGTGCGTACAGATCCGAGAGGTTGTTTAGCAGCCAACCCGGCAATCAGTAATCATTTGCATTGATCTGTGGATTATTGGCAAGTCTTCGCAGCAGCAACAATCCACCGATCGGCCTGACTATGACGCGGTACAACCATGCCTCTGCATTTTTACCCGGTGTACGCATGAGCAGTAATGCAGGCATGATCACCAGGTTGGAAAAATAGGCTGCCACGATTACCAGCGCACTCAACATACCAAAGCGGGCGATCGGTTCAAAGCCGGATAAAACCAGCACTCCCAATCCTATAAACAGTGCCAGACTGGCCGTGGTAATCGGGATGAGTTTGTGTTTCATCGCACAGCGCACCGCCCATACCGGGTTTCTGTACAGGTTCAGGGCGGATCTGTAACAGACCATAAAATGCATGGTGTGATCGATACAGATACCCAATGCAATCACCGCTATCATCGATGTCGCAGCATCCACCTTGATGCCGCAACAACCCATCACACCAAATAACAGAACAATCGGAAATCCATTGGCAACTGTTGCGACCAAACCAGCCTTATAGCTTGAAAACAGCAGCGACACCACTGCAAGAATGGCGCCCAGCATTAACGCCAGAGAGGTCAGCATACTTTGCGACATAAGCTGATGGGCTTCACTGGAAGAGATCGTTGATCCGACTAATGTAACATTAAGGGCCGGATCAATGTGCTCATCGAGAAACGTCTTCAGCTCTTCCAACGCCCGGTGCACCTCTTCCGATGCCGCAATTCCATGGCGGACGATAATTGCTGTACTGCTGAAATCCTCCACGACCACAGAACGCATATTTTTCATGTCGACCAGGCTGGTTAACCCTTCGATTATCTCATCATCCTGAGGCAGTTCATTGCCACGCCCATCGTTCATTACACGATTCAGTAGAACCAGGTAATCTACCAATGACACTGAGCCGTGAAAAACAACGGATGCGTCAATATAGGTCTGGATTTCGCTGATTTCATCCAGGTAACGACGCTGGTTGAAAGTACCTTCGACGCGTCCATCTAAAACGACAAAAAAGTATTCTGTTCCATTGATGCGGCCTTCCAGCGACTCAATGCGTTGTTTCACGTCAGAACCGTCGGCAAAATAGTCGAGAAAGTTATTATTGAAATTCAGATTCAAACCATTCGAAATTGACGCCGCCAATACCACACCTGAGAATGCAAGCAGCTTACTTTTATGTTTCAGAATCAGTTTGGATAAGGTATTGCTTAGCATTTCAAACACTGCCATTCCATAGTACTGATCATGTTTGGACTTTGTCATCCTGGCACCAAAGAGTTTTAACAGCACGGCAAGCAGGACAACAGTTACAAGAAAATTGACCAACAGCCCGGTCGAGGCCACCCAGCCGAATTCACGCAGCATATTGATCGGACTTGTACCAATTGCCACAAAACCTAAATAGGTGGTAATGAAGGTTAACACTACCGCCAAACGCAAACGTCGAACCATATATCGGATGGCAGCACCTGTGCCAATACCTGAGCTGTGTCCTTTCAGGTACTCAAATATAAGATGTATGTCTTCAGTCGAACCGATTATTACAATCAACACCGGTACCATCGAGGTCATGATGGTGAACGGCATACCGAGGAATGCCATGCCACCTAGTAACCAGATAATACTGATGATAGAAGTTAATATCGGTAGTAACGCAAGTATCAAACTGCGAAACATCAATGTCAGAACCGCCAACAGCAGCACCAGACTGAGAGGGATCAACGATAGGAAGTCCTGCTGTATCGATCTGCTTGCCTGCAGCCCGATATAGTGCGTGCCAAGCTGGTAGAGCTGATCGAAATTTTCCTCATAGGGTTCCAGGAGATTCTCAATCTCGTTTGCAATCCGATAACCGTTATCGTGCTTCAGTTCACCGGCAACCAACTCAACGGTGAGAACCATCATTGTACCGTCGTCAGATAACAGGTTTCTATGCACCAATGCGTTTGCACGGGCATCGCCGATAATCCGATCGATCTCTTCGGGAGTCGGGTCAACACGATGGATGAAGGGATCCGTGTGGACAGTTTCGCCTTCCACCCTTGGATTAGGTGTATTGAAGAGACTTTCTATCCTGTTTACAAATGATTGGCTTTGCAACTCTTGAATGATACTTTTGACAGCGCGCAGGCTCTCCTCCGCGAATAACTCTCTATCCTCGATTACAACTAGGGCCATATTCTCGGCGCCCTGTTTAAACTCATCAGATAACAGCATGGAGTCATCGTCGGCGGTTGCCAGCGAACGCGGTGAAACATCAATCTGCAAAGAGGGCAACTGGATTGCGGCCCACAGTGTAATGCCACCGAACAGCAGTAAAATCCATACCGCATACCGAAGTGTCAACACAGTCGCCTTGCGCGACAATGACACCCGTTTCAATTTGTTTACCAAGGCTGCTCGTTGACCGACACCATGCATTGAAGCTTTTCCTGTAATGTCGTGTTGAATCACTTAAATAGAAGAATAAGGGTGGCGGGTATCAATAAAATTTCGTGGACTGACGAATTTGTAGAAATTGTTTCCTGTAACGTGAACACAAATGAAACACACAGTGCTTCTGGGTTGTTTGGTTGATGAATAATGATGGTTGTGGAACCGGTGATTATTCCAACCCGGGACAGGCTCATCAAACATACAATCCGATATTAAAACCTCTCATACTTTCAACCATTTACTGATTATCATTCCTACTGATATCTGGCCCACAACAGAAAAATTCTATACGCGGATCAGGGTGACGGAAGAACCGAAGTTTGTCAGTATCTTCAACGCTCTGCTATTTTTGTTTTAATTGTTTCAAACAAGTATCCCGTCGAGTTGGAATTCTGCATAATCGGGAATAGATAATGACCAGAGTTCATCATGACTGAAGGCACCTCCTTGCTCGTCGTGGATGACGAGCCCGAGATTTGCGAAATTCTGCTTGAGTATTTCGGACAGCAGGGTTTTATCGTACTCAGTGCATACAGTGCAGAACAAGCCCGTCCGCTTTTCAATAAAAAAGTCCCCGATCTTGTCATTCTCGATATCCGTATGCCTGGAGAGGATGGTTTGTCTCTGGCACGCTGGCTGCGTGACACCCATCCAAATGTAGGCATCATCATGCTGACGACTGCCGCCGATGTTGTTGACCGTGTTGTCGGTCTCGAAATCGGTGCCGACGACTATGTCGCTAAACCTTTCGATTTGCGCGAACTGCTGGCTAGAGTCAAGAGTGTAATACGCCGCCGACATCAGGCAGATCCAACCGAGATTACTGAAGGCAGGATAAGGATTGGCGTATGCGAACTCGACCTAGACATGCATAAGCTGTTCGACGCTTCCGGACACGAAGTACCTATCACGGCAATGGAATTCGACCTGTTGCGTGTGTTCACAGAACATCCCAACCGTGCCCTGAACCGAGATCAGATCATGGAGCTTGCCCACCATCGCGACTGGGACGTATATGATCGATCCATAGATCTACGCATCATGCGCCTACGACGCAAGATAGAGCGGAATCCGGAAAAACCGGATACGATCAAAACCGTTCGCGGTGTCGGTTATATGTATGTTCAATAATGGATATGCCAAATAAATCGATACAGGACACGGCAAGCTTCCACAGCGAAAAGGCATCAGTGGACCACCTGTACGTTCGCTATCGCCGGACCTTACTCATCATTGTCCTGCCGCTGTTCGTCATTATCACCATTCTTGCCGCAAACCAATACCAGGACCAGCAAGCACAGGTGGTCGACAATCTCAGGCAAACCACTTCGAGTTATGCCTTTGCACTTGACGGTATCGCCAAGCAGGCCAACGATCATGTACTGCAATTGAAAGCCTGGTCGGAAAACTATCTTACCAGTCCACCTAGCTATCCCAGTGATCTGCGTAACCATTTCAAGCCCAAGATGATGAACGGACAATTGGACGCCTATACCCTGGACGATGTACCAAACGATAAGCGCGCATTTGTCGGTCAATTGGTATGGAATGGCCAGGATCCACGCCAGACAGGCATAGGTGATGTCAGTATCGACCAGGCATTGGAATTTTTCTCCCTGGCCAGGCTCACACACGATGTCTCCGATTATTTTCAATGGTCCTATTTCTTTGCCACGCAATTGAATTCAGTCGCAGTTTATCCCTGGTTCAGTACTGAAGAGATCCTCGCAGCCAGTGGCATGACCTCTTTACGGGAATCTATTGATAAGTGGTTTGAATATGAAATCTACCAGGCGGGTACACCACAAAATAATCCGGAGCGCAAAACCTACTGGACCGCACCCTATATCGATGCTGGCGGAACGGGTGCAATGGTCTCCCTGGGTGCCCCTGTCTATCTTGATAATGAGTTTCACGGCATTGTCGGCACCGATGTAAAACTTATCACCCTGGAACGTTTTCTGCAGAATTTGAAACCCACTACTGGTCGCTTGTTGATATTAAACAAACAGCAGATGTTACTGGCGGATTCCAATGGTGCACCACCCGATACGATCATGTCGGCAGCGGAGCTGTTTCCCGATGTATTCGGTGAACAATGGAAACCTAAGTATGTACAGGATAATCCAGCATATCGGGATACTAACGGCCATATACTGGTAACACAGCAAACCCGTCATGCACCATGGATTCTGATCTATCTGGTCAGCCATGACGAAATGTTGGCACTGTTGATTCCCCGATTACTTCCCTACGCAGTCATACTCGCCACTCTGATAGCTACTCTGTTTATCGCGATTAATATTTTACGCAAGCACTATATCGCACCGGCGCTGAGCCTGGTGGAGTATATACATGACGCTTCGACAAACCCGACAACGCAAGAACCTTCATTGCCCAGCCTGTGGCAAAAATGGGCGGACCTCATTTCCAATACATTCAAGGTAAATCATCGCGCACTACAGATGGTCAGGGAAAGCGAAGAACGCCTGCAACAAATTTTGAATAACTCGTCTGCAGTCGTTTATGTGCGTGATGTCGAGGACCGTTTCATCCTTGTCAACCAGCCCTTCGAGCGATTACTGGACACCTCCTCTCACGAGGTTTTGGGTAAAAAGCTGCACGAAGTTTTTCCACAAAAGACAGCTGATGAATTTCGAGCCAACGACCTGCAGGTCATCGAACGTAACACGGTACTCGAATTCGAGGAGACCGTTACCTTCGATGACGGCTTGCATACCTATATCTCCAACAGGTTTCCGTTGTATGACAGTAATGGCGATATCTATGCAGTCTGCGGTATTTCCACTGATATCACCGAGCGCAAGCGGGCTGAGGAAGCGCTGCGTCAGTCCGCACTTGGGATTTCCAAGGCGCATGGCAAAGACCTGTTCGATACCCTGGTCTCATACCTGTCACAGGCAACAAATGCCGACTATGCTCTGATCGGTGTTCTGGAAGGCAAGGAACACATCCGCACACGGGCGTTATACGCTAGGGGAGAAATACAGGACAAAATCACCTACCCGCTGCAGGGTAGTCCCTGCAACAATGTAATAGGCCAGAAATTCCGTTTTTATTCACGGAATATACAGCAACTGTTTCCTGAAGACGAGCTGCTGGTCGAGATCGGTGCCCATAGTTACGCCGCGATCCCACTGTTCGATTCCGCCGACCGGGTTCTTGGTCTGCTCGCAATTCTTGACAGCCGACCGCTGCACAATCAGGCCCTGACCGAATCATTGCTGAAGATCTTTTCAGGCCGTGCCGCCAGCGAGCTTGAGCGCGAGCGTACTGACAACGAGCTCCGCGAATCCGAGATCAGCTACCGGGAAATCTTCGAGACATCCGAAGCCTGCATCTTTGTACACGACATCGAAACCGGTGCCATCCTCGACGTCAATGAACGCGCCTGCAGCACCTATGGTTATAGTAAGACGGAACTGCGCAATATCGATGTTGGCCAGCTAAGCTCAGGGGTGCCTCCCTATACGCTTGAAGATGCAGCCCGCCTGATCAAGCGCGCGATCGATGGTGAGAAATTGCATTTCGAATGGCACCGCAAAAACAAAGATGGCAGCCTGCACTGGGATGAGGTATACCTGCGCCGTGCGTCAATCGGCGGGCAGGAGCGAATCCTTGCCTTCACTCGCGAGATCACCGCGCGCAAGCAAGCCGAGGCTGCGCTTCAGGCGAGTGAAGAACAGTATCGTTCCATATTCCAGGCCACAAGTGACGCGTTAATCCTGTGGGACAGCACCGGCCAGATGGTTGACGCCAACCCAGCGGCCTGGCACATGGCCGGTTATAGCAAACAGGAGTTTTTCTCTAAACCTTTCCGTGAAATCATCCATCCTGATTCGATGGATGCCTATAACCGATATCGTACTAAAGCGCTGGATAATAAGGCGTCGAGCATGGAAATCCGTGCAATTCGCAAAGATGGTGCTGTAATCGACCTGGAATCACGCAGCATTCCAATGCCTTATCGCGGTCAACCCCACCTTTTATCGATCACCCGTGACATCACCGAGCAAAAAAGGATAGCCGAGGAACTGGCACGCCAACGCGAAGTATTGAGACAGAGCGAAAAGCTGTCTGCTATGGGTGAACTGCTCGCCAGCGTGGCACATGAACTTAACAATCCTCTAGCCATCCTGATGGGGCGGACTGCGCTGCTTGAATCCAAAATCAGCGACGAAACCATCCGACCGGATGTTCAGAAGATACACATGGCGGCGGACCGTTGCGGCCGCATCGTACGTACCTTCCTCTCCATGGCACGACAAAAACCACCGGAGCTGACCCTTGCCAGCCTAAACCAGGTAGTTACCAGTGCAGTGGATCTGATGGCCTACGCACTGCGTACCGCCGATATTGCTCTGGTGATGGACCTGGATGAGGATCTGCCCGAATCACTCATGGACGCCGATCAGATAGGACAGGTCATAATCAACCTGCTCGTAAATGCACAACACGTGTTGGAAGAGTGCTCATGGCCACGTAGGATCATAATCACAACCGGGCAGCAGAACAACCGTCTCTTTTGTCGCATCGGAGATAATGGACCGGGTATTGCTGAAGAGGTCAAACCACGGATTTTTGACCCCTTTTTCACAACCAAGGAAGCCGATATAGGTACTGGGATCGGCCTCTCGGTCAGCCAGGGCATTGCCCGCGATCATGGTGGTGAACTCTGTCTTGATGCGAGCGAACAGGGTGCCATCTTTTCATTGTGGCTGGATTTGAAACTATCCGACAAAGCCGACACCAAGCAATCTGATATAGATGACGTGCAACCATCCCTGCAGGAACATATCCTGATAGTCGATGACGAAAGCGAGATTTCCGAGCTGCTGGAGGAGATTCTGACATCGGCGGGACTCATGGCCACCCGGGTCAACAGCGGGCGCGAGGCGTTGGACTGGCTGGGAGACCATCGGTGCGATATCCTGCTGTGCGATATTCGCATGCCGGATATGGATGGACCGGCACTCTGGCGTATTCTGCAAGAGAAATATCCCGTGCTCGCTGCTCGCACCGCATTCATCACCGGCGACACCCTGTCGGCGAGCATATCACCATTTCTTAGGGAGACTGCGCGGCCATGGCTGGAAAAACCGTTTACACCGGAACAAGTATTGGAACTGATCGCCGGCCTGAACAACTAGGCCGCCGGGGGATATGGGTGAACAAGGAGAGTAAAGTAGGATTGAATATCTGTCCGCTAATGGGCGCCAATAAACGCAAATTAAAAAAGATCGGATCTCATTAGACGGATCCGATCTTTATTTCATCCACTTTGGGGCCTGCTTGCATAAAGATTTTAACGTCCATTCGCGTTCATTTGCGGACTCATAAAATCTTGCTTATCCCTTCGCCGCTTCCAGCGCCTGGCTGATGTCGGCAATGATATCGTCCACGTGTTCGATGCCGATGGAGAGGCGTACCATGTCCGCGCTTACACCCGCGGTTGCCAACTCATCTTCGCTCAACTGGCGATGGGTGGTTGTGGCGGGGTGGCATGCCAGTGACTTGGCATCGCCGATATTGACCAGGCGCAGGATCATCTGCAATGCATCGATGAAACGGGCGCCTGCCTCACGGCCTCCCTCGATACCGAAGCTGAGGATGCCGGATGCCTGTCCCTTGGTGACCTTTTGGCAGCGTTCGTAGTGCGGACTCTCCGGCAGGGCTGCATAGTTGACCCACTTCACCTGCGCCTGTTGCTTCAGGTATTCCGCCACTGCGAGGGAGTTTTCGCAGTGCCGTTCCATACGCAGCCCCAGGGTTTCCAGGCCCTGCATGATCAGAAACGCACTATGTGGGGAGAGCGCGGCACCGGTATTGCGCAGCGGCACCACCCGGCAACGACCGATATAGGCGGCCGGGCCAAGCGCCTCTGTATAGACGACACCGTGGTATGAGGGATCAGGTTCATTCAACATCGGAAAACGCGCCTTGTTTCCCACCCAATCGAATTTACCCGAATCGATGATCACCCCGCCGACCGTGGTGCCATGACCGCCGATATATTTGGTGAGCGAATGGACGATGATATCGGCACCGTGATCGAAGGCACGGCAGAGATAGGGGGTGGCCACCGTGTTATCCACGATCAAAGGAACGCCGTGACGATGGGCAATCTCGGCCAATCTGTCCAGATCCACCACGTTACCCGCAGGATTGCCTATGGATTCGCAAAACAGGGCCCGGGTCTTGTCGTCAATCAGCTGTTCAAGCTTCTCATAATCGTCGAATGAGGCCATACGCACTTCAATCCCCTGACGCGGGAAGGTATGCGCGAAGAGATTATAGGTGCCCCCGTACAACTGACTGGTACTGACGATATTATCACCACTGCTGGCGATACATTGGATAGCATAGGTAATGGCCGC
This sequence comes from Candidatus Thiodiazotropha sp. LNASS1, assembly GCF_964212655.1. Classification (NCBI taxonomy): domain Bacteria; kingdom Pseudomonadati; phylum Pseudomonadota; class Gammaproteobacteria; order Chromatiales; family Sedimenticolaceae; genus Candidatus Thiodiazotropha; species Candidatus Thiodiazotropha sp. LNASS1. The sequence goes on from NZ_OZ156465.1 coordinate 2,220,406, forward strand.
CATTCCCGACGCCAATGCCAAGGAGCCGATACCACCTTCCATCTCGGTCAGGCGCTGCTCCAGCACCGCCGTAGTGGGATTCATGATACGGGTGTAGATGTTGCCGACCACCTTGAGATCGAACAGATCCGCACCATGCTGGGTGTCGTCAAAAGTATAAGAGGTGGTTTGATAGATGGGAACCGCAGCTGCCTTGGTAGTGGGTTCCGATTCATAGCCGGCATGTAGCGCCAATGATTCTAATTTCATATTCACTCCTCATCCTCTATTTTTCGTTATGGCCTGTTTTTCTGACAGGCACCTGTTATTAGTCACTCCGGACAGGCGAGGTAATATTGACCCAAGACTACATCTAAATTATTGGAATACCCACCCATCGTGAGGGTTTCAGGCCTGATTTTATGGCCTGATACACTATTTTATCGCCATAAACCGTGCCATTTGCGGCATATCAATGCGGTAAATGGTCCGGACACGCATAGTATCGTGAAATTACCCATTAGACACGAGTTGTAACCAATTAAACAGCCGCTTATCCTTACGCCAACACGTATTGACAGTTTATTTTATGCAAGAATACGCCCTTATCCTGATCAGCACCGTGCTGGTGAACAACTTCGTCCTGGTGAAATTTCTGGGGCTGTGTCCATTCATGGGTGTCTCCCGCAAGTTGGAAACGGCAACCGGCATGGGGCTGGCCACGACCTTCGTACTCACCCTCTCCGCTATCTGCTCCTATTTGGTGAATGAGTATCTGTTGATTCCCCTCGGTTTGGAATTTCTCCGCACCATCGCCTTTATCCTGGTGATTGCGGTTGTGGTCCAGTTCACCGAGATGGTGATGCATAAAACCAGTCCCATGCTGTACCAGGTGCTGGGTATCTTCCTGCCACTGATAACCACAAACTGTGCCGTGCTTGGTGTGGCCCTGCTCAATACCCAGGAGCAACATGGTTTTATTGAGTCCGCACTTTACGGATTCGGTGCCGCTGTGGGCTTCTCACTGGTCCTGGTACTGTTTGCCGGTATTCGTGAACGGGTTACCGTAGCGGATGTCCCTGAACCACTGCAAGGAAACGCAATCGCATTGATCACCGCCGGTTTGATGTCCATGGCCTTTATGGGCTTCGCGGGACTGGTCGCCTCGTAAGGATCACGTATCAATGTTAGTTGCCATCTTGACTGTTTCCACCCTTGCCGCCCTGTTCGGCCTTCTGCTTGGTTATGCCAGTATCCGGTTTCACGTGGAAGGAGATCCGATTACTGATCAGATAGAACAACTGTTACCCCAGACCCAATGCGGTCAATGCGGTTTTGCAGGATGCCGCCCCTATGCGGAGGCCATTGCCGCTGGCGAAGTGGAGATCAATCTTTGCCCCCCCGGTGGAGAAACCACCATGGTCGCACTCGCCGACCTCCTGGGGCGGGATCCCATGCCCCTGGATGAAACTGTTGCACAGGAGAAACCGAAATCCATCGCATTGATCAAGGAGGAGGAGTGCATCGGTTGCACCCTCTGCCTGCAGGCCTGTCCGGTAGACGCCATTATCGGGGCCGCTAAACAGATGCATGTCGTTATCTTTGACGAGTGCACGGGTTGCGAACGTTGCCTGCCGCCCTGCCCTGTCGACTGCATTGTGATGCAACCGATAGCATTGAATACGGGAAATTGGCGCTGGCCCTTCCCACAAAGCGGCCTGGAGGAGATTGCAACTCCCGACGCACTCAGGAAGGCAGGCTGAATCCCATGTATGTTGAATCGAAAAAAGGCAAGACCCGGAAGCTGTGGCAATTTCATGGCGGCCTGCACCTGCCGGAGAAAAAAGAGATCTCTTTGGATAAGCCGTTGCGGCAGGCCACACTGCCCGGCCGATTGGTGCTACCGTTGCAGCAACATATCGGTGTCCAGGCGCAATCCCTGGTCACCGTCGGAGAGAGGGTACTCAAAGGACAGATCCTTGCCAATTCTAACGCCCCGGTCTCCGCGCCTGTGCATGCACCCACCTCAGGTGTGATCATTGAGATAGGCGAACATGTTGTGCCCCATCCTTCAGGGCTGACCGGTCAATGTATCGTCATTGAACCCGACGGCGACGACAGCTGGGTGGATCTACCTGAACCGATGACCGATTTTAAATCTTTGGGTGTTCGAGAGTTACGCCAACGCATCCGCGAGTCGGGTATCGTGGGCATGGGTGGCGCCACCTTTCCATCCGCGATAAAACTCAATCCGGGCAAGCCCATCAAGACCCTGATCATCAATGGCGCCGAGTGTGAACCCTATATCACTTGCGATGACAGGCTGATGAGGGACTTTGCAGGTCGCGTGATGGAGGGAGCACGTATCCTACATCACATGCTGCAGAGTGAAGAGTGCCTGATCGCCATCGAAGACAACAAACCCGAAGCGATTCTCGCTATGTTTCAGGAGTTGCGGGATGAAGAGAATATCGAAGTGGTGCGTATTCCCACAATCTATCCCAGTGGCGGCGAGAAACAGCTGATCCGGATCCTCACCGGGCGCGAGGTCCCCACTTCCGGCCTTCCTGCCCAAGTGGGTGTAATCTGCCATAATGTTGCCACTACCGCAGCCATCGCAGATGCAGTGCTCGAAGGCCGGCCGTTGATTTCCCGTATCGTGACGATCACCGGCGAGGGGATTCGTGAGCCGGGTAACTTTGAAGCCCCGTTGGGTATGCTTGCCGGGGACCTTATTGCCCAGGCCGGCGGCTATATCGAACAACAGCCGCAGCAACTGATTCTGGGTGGCCCCATGATGGGATTTGACCTGAACACTGACCAGGTCCCCATCACCAAGGGCGCCAACTGCCTGCTTTGCCCAAGCGAAGAGGAGAGTCCGCCACCGCAACCGGCCAGGGCATGCATCCGCTGTGGACACTGTGCCGATGTTTGTCCAGCCAATCTGCTGCCGCAACAGATCTATTGGTACAGTCGGGCCAAAGACCTGGAACAGGCACAGGATTACAACCTGTTCGACTGCATCGAATGCGGCTGTTGCTCCCACGTATGTCCTTCCCATATCCCGTTGGTCCAGTACTATCGTTATGCCAAGGCGGAGAGTTGGGCACAGGAGCAGGAACGCCGTGAATCCGAGCACGCCAAACAGCGGCACGACTTCCGGGTCTCACGCCTGGAGCGACTGGAAGCGGAACGTAAAGCAAGGCTGCGTAAAAAGAAACAGGACCTAAAGAGTAAACCGCCGGCGAAGAAGAGGGAAGAACCCAAAAAGGAAACCAGCGATAAGGATGCCAAACAAGCCGCCATCGAAGCAGCCATGAAACGCGCAGCCGATAAAAAGGCCAAGCAACAGCACAGGCCAAAAAACACCGAAAATCTGACATCCACCCAACAGGCGCAGATCGAGGCAGTGGACAAGAGACGCCTGGTTGCCCGAGAGGAGAAGGAGCAACAGAAGGAGCATCCCGAATAATGGAATTCCATACTACAAGCTCTCCCCACACCAAACGCATCAACAGGGTAGATAAGGTGATGCTGCAGGTCGTATTGGCGCTCTTACCCGGGATTATTGCCCTGATCTTCTACTTCGGCTGGGGCGTGCTGATCAATTTGATACTGGCTGTCATCGCCGCAACCGCTTTTGAGGCCATGGTGATCAAACTGCGCAAGCGCCCTGTGACACCGGTACTGTTGGATCTAAGCGCAGTTGTCACCGCCCTGCTCTTTGCGATTGCCATCCCTCCGCTGCTGCCCTGGTGGCTGGTTATTCTTGGCATGGCCTTCGCCATCATTATGGTTAAACAGATGTATGGCGGCTTGGGCTATAACCCTTTCAATCCCGCCATGGCGGCCTACGTCCTGTTGCTGATCTCCTATCCGGTGGAGATGACCAGCTGGTTGCCTCCTTTCATATTGGCGGAGCAGCAGCTCAATCTGCCACAAATCCTGGCATATAAGTTTACCGGCGCACTACCTCAGGAGATAACACTGGATGCTCTCACCATGGCCACTCCATTGGACCAGATGCGTACCAATCTCGATCTCAATCGCATGATCAGCGAGATCCGGCAGAATCCCTTGTGGGGTGATTTTGGCGGTCTCGGTTGGGAGTGGATCGGCAACTGGTTCCTGATGGGTGGGATCTGGATGGTCTACAAGCGTACCATCACCTGGCATATACCTCTGGCATTTCTCAGCGGATTGGCCGGCATGGCGGCCATCTTCTGGTTGTTCGATGCAGAGAGCTTCCCCTTTCCGCTGTTTCATGTTTTCAGCGGCGGAGCCATTCTCGGTGCCTTCTTTATCGCAACCGATCCCGTCACCGCTTGCACCACTCGAACCGGTCAGTTGATCTATGGCGCGTCAATCGGAGTGCTGGTGTACATCATCCGCACCTGGGGAGGCTATCCGGATGCTGTGGCTTTTGCTGTACTGCTGATGAATATGGCAGCACCGACCATCGATTACTATACCCGCCCGCGAACCTACGGACATGGTGAGGTGAGGCGTGAATAACCGACATGCAATACTGATTGCAGCTGCAATCCTTGCATCATTTGCGGTTTTAGGCACCTCTCTGGTGACCATGACCCATGCGTTTACTAAAGAACGCATCGAATTGAACGAACGCGAAGCCCTGTTACGCTCGCTGCATGCACTTGTGCCATCTGAGAGCATTGACAACGATATGATCTCCGATGTCATCACAGTCAGCGCAAAAGATTCCCTCGGCCGGGATGAGACAACTGTCTATCGCGGCCGCAAACAGGAACAACCGGTGGCCGTTGTACTGAACACTGTCGTACCCAACGGGTATAGTGGACCGATCAAACTGCTGGTGGCGGTCCGATACGACGGTACGCTGGGTGGCGTAAGAGTGATCAGCCATAAAGAAACCCCCGGCCTGGGTGACAAGGTTGAGGAATCGCGCTCAGACTGGGTATACGGTTTCAACGGCAAATCGTTGCACAATCCGCCATTGAAGAAATGGGGCGTCAAACGGGATGGTGGCGTATTCGATCAGTTCACCGGAGCTACCGTAACACCACGCGCCATTGTCCAGGCCGTGAAGAAGACACTGCTTTATGTAAGGGATCACAAAGATGCGCTTTACGATCGATCCCCAACAATAGAGCATAAGGGATAAGCTATGGCTGAACAAAGATACCGTAATCTCATCGTTGACGGGTTGTGGCACAACAACCAGGCACTCGTCGCCCTGCTTGGCCTGTGCCCCTTGCTTGCGGTGAGCAATACAGCCATCAATGGCCTTGGCCTGGGGCTTGCAACGACAGCTGTCCTGGTTGCTTCCAATACAACAGTCTCTCTGATACGCAACTTTGTACGCCCTGAAGTACGTCTACCTGTATTTGTCCTGGTAATCGCCTCATTCGTCACCGCCATTGAACTGAGTATGAATGCCTATTTTCATGAGCTGCATAAGATACTCGGCATCTTCATTCCCCTGATCGTAACCAACTGCATCATCATCGGTCGCGCAGAAGCTTTTGCTTCAAAAAACAATCTCTCTCATTCCCTGGTGGACGGTATAAGTATCGGTATCGGATTCACCTTAGTGTTGGTTACACTTGGCGGTATGCGCGAACTGGTGGGGCAGGGTACACTGTTCGATCAGGCGCATCTGATGTTTGGCGAGGCCGCACAGGGACTCACAATCAAGATCGAAAATTTCCCCGGCATGTTGATTGCAATCCTCCCACCCGGTGCTTTCATAGGTTTGGGACTCTTGATTATGGTTAAGAATCTAATCGATCAACGCCTTGCTGCCATGGCAATCCAGAAAACCGAGTATCCCGAAGGCAGCGAGGAAATAGCAAGCTAGCCACGACAATGTGAATTCCGATGATCGAAACTAATACCACTTTGCAATCAATATCATTGAAAGTAACTTCTGGTTGTTGGCTACACCTGTCATATCATTGGCGTTAATTATGCCCTGATGTGCGTTCATTAGCGGACATTTTCCATACTCTGTTTTGCAGTAGGTCATTCGCAATATGCGTATTCATCGATTCTTCACTTCTCATCCCCTGCAGAATGGTTTGCAGATTACCCTCGAGGAAGAACCGTCACACCATATCAACCAGGTGTTGAGACTTCGTGCCGGAGACAATGTCGCACTGTTTAACACTGACGGTGAGGAGTATGGTGCAACACTGACTCAGGTCAGCAAACAAAAGGTAACCGCCACAATCGGCGAACCAATCAGGCATGAAGCGAAAAGCAATCTGGTGATTCACCTCATATTGGGCATCTCCCGAGGCGAACGCATGGACTTCGCAATACAAAAGGCGACCGAACTCGGTGTCAACCGAATTACACCTGTCTTCACCGATCGTTGCGTCGTCAAACTGAATGAAACAAAGAGTACCCGCCGACTGGTACATTGGAGGCGTATCGTTATCAATGCCTGTGAGCAGTCGGGACGATGCCGCATACCGGTTGTCGACAAACCGGTGGAGTATGGAAGCGCATTGAGTAGTAAAGAGGGTGCCACGACGATTTTACTGGATCACCGCAGCCGGTTTACCCTGCATCAGATCGATGCTCCCCAAACCAGCCTCTCAATCCTCATCGGGCCCGAAGGCGGACTGACAAGCAATGAACGTCAACTCGCCATCCAGAAGGGCTTTATCGGTGTTCGGCTGGGACCGCGGATTATGCGTACCGAAACGGCACCACTGGCAACCATTGCCGCGGTACAAACGCTTTGGGGTGACTTTTCTGATTGAAAACTCAGCCGATATGCGCCGTCTCAAGGTAGGCGGCAGACTGCATCTCTTTCAGGCGGCTTGCGGTTCGATTGAATTCAAATGCCAAACGTGTACCGGCATAGAGTCGTTCCGGCAGTTCTTCAGCGCTGATAACCAGCTTGACCTTCCGGTCATAAAATACATCAACGAGGTTGATAAAACGACGTGTGCGATCATCCCAGGTGCCGTCAAGATAGGGAATATCTGAGATAAACACCGTATGGTGGCAACGCGCCAATTCAAGGTAGTCGTTTTGCCAGCGGGGTGGACCACACAAGGCATTGAAGTCGCACCAGATCACGCCATTAGCACGCTTTAGAAATCGGATCGCCCTACCCGGAACTGACAAACGCCCACCACTCTCCACATCTCCGCACACCAGGCGATCAAACTCCTGCTTCATCTGTTTCGCCGCATTGTCTCCCAAAGGCGTATGATAAACGGTTGAGGCTTCAAACAGCCGTAACCTGTAATCATCATCCCCCATTAACTTAATCACATGATTGTTGCGTTTCAGAATATCGATGGCGGGAAGAAAACTGTCCCGTTGTATGCCTCCCGTGTAGAGTTCATCAGGATGTCGATTGGAGGTTGTCACCAAAATTATTCCAGATTTTTCCAATGCTTCCAGCAGGCCACGCATCAGCATGGCATCACCGATATCGATAACGTTGAATTCATCGAGGCACAATACCTGCATGCGTTGCGCCATTTCGGCAGCAATCAATTCCATCGGTGCACTTTCACCTTCGCGATGCTGCAAACGCTGATGAATTTGACGCATGAAACTGTGAAAGTGATGGCGTTCGATACCGGCTTCCCTGGCGTATTGAAAAAAAAGATCCATCAGCCAGGTTTTACCCCTGCCAACCCCACCCCAAAGGTAGATGCCCTCGACAGATACATTCCGCTTAAACCAAGACCAGCCACTGGATCTTGCTTTCCGTCGTAACTCTCCGGCAAGGCGTTCAAAGGAAGCAACTACGATCTCCTGATGAGGATCAGGCTCAAATCCGTTTTTTTGCAGTATTTCTATGTAGCGCTGATGTAGAGACAAGGGTGCGGGATGAGGGCGGGTGTCAGTTTACGACATCTAAAACTTGTCGTTCGATTTCATCCAGGTCAGGTATCATTGCCGGATTCATATCCAACTCCACCCGCTGTTTAATCAGTGGATCGAGTTCATCTTCCGAATTCAGCGGAATGACGTTGTCGGCACTTACTCTGACAAGGCTCGGAATGGCTTGCACCACCAAACCGATATGGGTGAGCTTTTGTTGCTGGTTCAGAGTATTCATGACCATGATTCTGCCACGGTGTCCGGGTATGACGACCCGCGCACCCAGCATACCCTCGAATGAGACAATGGGAATAACCACACCGCGCCAGATAGTGCTCCCCACAAGCCAATCAGGCTTTCCCTGTTCCACAGACTCGGGTTCCTGATAACCTATCACTTCGGCAATGACTGCATTTGGCAACAGGAGTTGAAGCTCATGGAGTGGAATGAGGATACTTCTAACCTCCTTGACAACGGTTCGGCTCATAATCTGCTTTCCGCCAGGACCTCGTTGATATTATCCAGCAATTCACTCTCCTGGTATGGCTTACCAAGGCAACGTTTTACGCCCAAATCCATGGCGCGTTGCCGATGCTTATCACCCACCCGGGATGAGATCATAATGATCGGTAAACCATAGTAGTCGACGGAGTTATTGATATGCCGTGCCAGTTCGAATCCATCCATTCGCGGCATCTCGATATCCAGCAACATGATATCTGGCACCTGTTCCTGCAACAGTGCAACTGCTTCGACCCCGTCTTTTGCCGTGACCACTTCCATATCGTGGCGTTCCAGCAAGCGGCTGGTGACCTTGCGCACGGTAATGGAATCATCCACCACCATAACCCGCAACTGATCCTCTGCCCGTTTTTTCGGTGCCTCCTTGGTTATGCTGAGCGGGGAAGCGGCATGAGTGGCATCCATGCGCACAAGGGCAGCAAGATCGAGTATCAATGCCACCCTTCCATCAGCAAGAATAGTACCGCCGGTGATCCAACGCACACTGCCGACCTGCTTACCAAGTGACTTCACCACAACCTGCCTGCTGCCAAGCAGTTCATCGACCTGCAATGCAGCCTGATGTTCACCTGTCTGCAACAACAACAGAGGCAGCCAGCGCGTCGTTTCCGGTATCTCGTGCTTCCCGACCCCCATCATACGACCGAGATAACTGACCTTGTAGTTCTTACCACCGTAGTTAAAGCCTTCACGCCCCCCCTCATAACAGCCCATCAGCTCTTGACGGCGAATCCTGACGACGCCTGATATGCTGCCGTGGGGAATCGCATAGATCTCTTCTCCCGCGCGAACCAACAGGGCATCGGAGATTGCAAGGGTCAGAGGCAATCTAATGATAAAACTGGTACCACGACCGGGTTGTGAATCGATCTCTAAAGACCCACCCAGCTGCTTGACTTCACTGGTTACCACATCGAGACCAACGCCTCGTCCTGATATCTGAGTAACCTCTTTGGCAGTACTGAATCCTGGCAACAACACGCACTGAATCAAGTCATCATCACTGATCTCGGCATTGGCATCGATCATACCCTGTTCCAGGGCACGTTTGCGGATCGCCTCGATATCCAATCCTCTCCCATCATCAGAGAGTGTGATGAGTACATCGGTCGCCTCGCGATCGAGATAGAGGGAAATTCTGCCCAGTTCCTGCTTACTTGCTTTCTGACGATCTTCGGGAAACTCGATACCATGGGAAACCGAGTTGCGCAGCAAATGCTCCAGTACCGGTACCATACGGTTGAGGATGCTGCGATCCAATTCCCCTTCAACACCAAAACACTCAAGATTGGCCTTCTTGCCCAATTGACCGGCGGTCTGACGAACCAGGCGTTGCATCCTGGGTACAAGTTGAGCAAACGGCACCATGCGTGTGCGCAGCAGCCCGTCCTGCAGATCAGTGGAGATACGCGACTGTTGCAACAGTAATGTATCTGTTTCGCGTTGCAGGTCTCTCAGCGACTCATTGATATTCCCCAGGTCGTTGACCGTCTCCATCAAGGCCCTGGAGAGCTGTTGCATGGTAGAAAATCTGTCTAGTTCGAGCGGATCGAACTCGGTCCTATCACGATCATCCTCATGCTCCCGTTCCCAACGGTAGATGATCTGTGCCTCGGTTTCGATTTCAAGGTTTCTCAATTGATTATGCAGACGTGAAACTGTCTGCTCCAACTCTGACAGATTGAACCCAAGCACGCTATTCTGTTGTTCGAGTCGTGCCCGGTAGATACTCACCTCACCCGCATGATTAACCAGGCGATCCATGAGATCCGCATTGACACGTACCTGTTCCTTGGTGGGCTTAAAGCTCTCCTCATCCTCTTTCTTATCCGGCTCAAGCAGCTTCGCAATCTCTTCGTTGAACGGGAGTACTGTCGCCGACTCAATGACTTCTTCAGCCACCTCCATCTCTTCGCTGCTTTCATCCACCTGGACTTCCTGGATCGGCTCGACCAAATCTGCATGTGAAGGCGTGGGTTCGCCGCCAAGCAGATTCTGCAGCTGATCGACCTCGCTATCAGAGGCAGGCACTTTACCGGATTTCGCAATTGTCTCGATTTGCTGGGCCAGGTGGTCGATGGCGTGTCTCACTGCATCGGTGACCATATCGATCGGATCAATCTCTTTTTCGACAATGGATGTCATCACCGATTCAATGGCATGACTCAGATCGCCAACCGGCATAATGCCAGCCAATCGTGCACTGCCTTTCAATGTGTGCAGATTGCGTTGTACACCATCGATGGCTGTATGGTCTTCAACATCTTCAAACCACTGCTGATAACTGTTTTCGATATGCTCAATGAATTCCTTCGCCTCTTCAATGAAGATCTGCACCAACTCATCATCTTCACCAACATCAAGCAGTACTTCATCATGCGCAAGCATGAAGGATTCATCTGTCAGATTGCTTGCTTCCTCGTTGACACCATCAAGATTGAAGCTCTCGAAAGGTATCACCAAATCTTCATCGTCAGGGGCCGATTCAGCGACTGCATCAGCACCCCTCTCAGACTCTTCCAGCTCTTCCTCAAGGTTCGGATCTATGAGTTCTTCTATGGAATCCTCTTCCAGTGACGCATTATCGATGATTTCCTGGATCCGCTCGATCATCGGATCGGCTTGATGGACCTTGCCGGTATTGGCGACATCATCCGTTTGTGTGGCAATCAAATCCAGGGCCTGGCGTACAACAGCGAACACTCTATCTGATATGTCCACCTGCCCCCTGACTACTCCGTTCAGCAAGGACTCCATGGCATGACTCAGATCACCCACAGGCTCGATACCGGCAAGACGCGAACTTCCCTTGATGGTATGCAACGCCCGCTGCATTCCATCCAGGCCTGTATGGTCTGCCCGGTTTTCACACCACTGGTTATAATTGTCCTCCAGGGCTTCCATCAACTCCCGTGATTCCTCAATGAAAATCTCAACCAGCTCCGGATCCTCGCTCACCTCGAACAGGTCGCCATCATGCAGAAAGCTCATTGGCTCATCATAGTAGGAGGAGGTATCTACCGCTTCTGTCTGTGGAGATTCCAAACCCGATTCTTCTGCCTTTTGCAACTCTTCTTCTAGGCCGTCATCGTCGATTTCAGCCAGATCCAGCTCCTCTCCAAGCACGTTGTCCTCGGGCAGTGGCAGCTCCTCCTCAACGGCGTCGTCCTCGACATCGATTAGCTGGATTTCCTCTTCAAGATCGTCATCCTCGACATTGATTAGGTGGAGTTCCTCTTCAAGATCGTCATCCTCGACATCGATTAGCTGGAGTTCCTCTTCAAGGTCGTCATCCTCAACCTCGGCCAGTTGCAGATCCCCGTCAATAGTCTCATCCTCGACTTCAACCTGATCTATCTCATTCAGCCCGGCGCTTGAGAGAGGCCCCTCCAGGCTGGATAGCAGTTGAGATGAGAAGCGTACATTTCCGCCCGACTCGGCATCATCGATTTGTGTCGCCAGGACATCCAGGGCCTGGCGAACCATATTCCGCAGAGAGGCATCCGGTTCGATCTCTTCGCGGGACATGCGTTCGAAAAGGTTTTCCAGACCATGGCTCAGATCCCCTATTGGGTTGATGCCTGCCAACCTGGAACTCCCCTTGAGGGTATGCAGGGAGCGTTTGAAATCGTCCACGACTGCAGTGTCCAGAGGAGACTCAGTCCATCCGTTGTAGTGCCGTTCGAGATTGTCCAACAGCTCCCGTCCCTCTTCGACAAAGATCTCAACCAGCTCATCATCTCCCTCAATCTCAAACTGTTCCTCATCGAGCTGGTAGCTGGCCAGGTCTATCAGGTTTGATTCAATCGCATCCTGAGTTGGAATATCGGCTGTCCCGGGTAGATCAGTCTTTACCTCGCCAGGTTGCGAATCTTCATCCGCAGGGAATGGTACAATGGCGTCATCCGCGATCGGTTCAACAGGTTCTTCGATTTCCGATTCTGACGTCAGCTCCCCTACAACCGCCTCCCCAGCTTCCTCAACAGATTGATCAACTTCAGACACTGACTCCAGATCGTCAGTTGTTGAACGGACCTCTTCCTGTTCAGGCTGTGTTTCGACAGCTACCCGCTCCTCACCCTCAATTTTTGCACGTGCACTGCGCAAACCGTTAAGGTAGGTGTCTATATGAGGTTCGGGCAGACTTTCTTCAGGTAACCACTCGAGCAGTTTCCGAATGTAACCAACACTGCCACCGAACAGCTCAAGGATCTCCTCATCGACAACCATTTGCTGCTCATGCAATGCCCTGGCGTAGTCCTCCATCGCATCGCTGAGCATGGCGATTGGTGAGATGCCCGCCATATGGGCACTACCGTGCAGGGTATGGCAAGCACGCACCACCTCTTCCGGTATCAGTATCTCCGTCTTCGCTTTTCTAGCCCCTTTGATGAACTGCTCGATCTCCAGTATATGTTCCTCGGACTCTTCACCGAAGACATCAAGCAACTCCGAATCTATCTCGATCTCTAAATCGGAATCGGTGAAGTCCTCAAGCAACCCCTCTTCGGCCGCCTGTTCCGGTAATATCTCTTCGGCATCTATTGTGGTATCTGTCCCGGAGACTGCAGCCTCGGCACTTGGTTCATAGTCCTGGTCGGAGATTTCAGATCGATCAGTGTCAATTTCCAGACTCGACAGTTCGTCGAGAAAGGTATCGAATTCCTGTTTTGATTCTGTTTCTTCTGCATCTGTCGCTTCTTCATACTCTTCTTCAATCTCAACCACCGGTGTGGCGGTTTCACTCAAGACATCCTCAGAAACTTCAGATGGCTGGGTATCTACTTCGAGTACCTCTTCCTCTGCCGGCTTTTCGTCAACGCGCTCCATTTGCTCCGGATTGGCGACAGGCATGGGCTTGCCATCAGCCAACGCATAGGCTTGGCGTTGGATAAGTTCAACATCCAGGTCCGGATATACACCCTTTTCCTGGCAGCTGATCAACTCCGGCAGTGAATCGGTGACTCGGTCCAATAGATCCATCATGTCAGGGTTGACCTTGATGGTCTCGTCGATCAGGCGGTTCAACATGTTTTCAACCGCCCAGGCCAACTCACCGATCACTTTCGCGCCAACCAGGCGTCCGCTTCCCTTCAACGTATGAAACGAACGTCGGAATGTTGCCAGCGCCTCTCTGTCATTCTGATCTCGTTGCCACCGCGGAAGATGTTGCTGGATTGCCTCCAGCTCTTCCCGCGCCTCTTCCGTGAAGATTTCAAGGATCTCAGGATCGATGTCCTCCAGCACGGGCTTATCAACAGATGCGATTTCGGGTTCCTGCTCGATTTCAAGCTCTGGTTCCTGAGTTTCAGCCTCTTGTGCAGGTGCCGAGTCCATGGACTCTTCAGGGATGATTTCCAGCTCAGGCTGCGGCTGCTCTATCTGCAGGCTACTGGCACCCAGCTCCAGATCAGAGATCTCTTCCTCATCGAGCTCATAGCCCTCTGTTTGATCGGCCGACTCTTCGAGATTGATGTTTTCGGATGGTTCGGTATAGGTCGTGATCTCGACACCGCCCAGATTCTGCAGATCATTCAATGCAGACTGGGCGATTGCCAGTATCTCCTGACGATCACCGGCCCCGTCCACCAGTGTCTCCAGATAATACTCGATACTGCTGACCACATCCGCAAGGGAGTTGAGTTGTTGACGGACAGGTATGTGTTCATCATCGATCAGGTAGGATTGTACAAACTCTCCCGTGTGATACATCAGTTCAGCGGCATCACGCAGGTTGAGCATGTTCAGCGCCCCCTGAACCCGCTTGAAACTCTCATAGACGCTATCTAAAACCGAGCTGTTATCCGTTGCCTCGGTAAAGCTGATGATCGCCTCCTTAGACTTGGCAATCTCTACTTTCGCCTCTCTGACCGTCTGTTTGATCAGATTCTGGTATTCACCTTCCGGAAGACTCTGCACCAGATCATCATCAGTCGACCCATCCCCTTTTACAGGTTGAAAGGTATGCAGGGTACTGAGCGAGGATTCCACATACAAAATGTCTCCAGCCATCTCCATGAGTTCGAACTCTTCAGGCAGTACTTCCTGCTCAACGAAATTCTTTACCTTGTCGGCTTGCCGATTAAGCCTCGATCGCAATGCACCCTGGCCGATCATGCCAAGTGTATCCGCCAGTTTCCGAATTGGGGCCTCCAGATGACCCAGCATTTCCATGTCAGGCTTTTCATCCCTCATGAACAGATCGAGAATATCTTTGATGCGGGTCAGTTCGCTGCCAACCGCATCCTTGATCGACTCAGCCAATTCAGCGTTGGAGCCGGTCAAGCCCAACCTACCCTCGGTCAGTTCAGCCTCACTGGGCATGACAGAATCGAGGTTATAGGCATCCTTGATCTCTTTTATCAGGGTATTGTCGGATTCCGCCCGGGCAATATAATAGAGCAGGTTCTTCAAGAGAGCTTCTGGCGGAGTCTCAACCAGCGCCTGCTCACCCGAGTCGATAATCGTCTTCATTTTGCGATCGAGACGGCTGAATAACTGCTTAACAGCAATTCCCGGGGCAATCGATCCCTCGATCAAACCGTGCATCAGACCTTCGGCAACCCAGAAAAGATGGTGTACCGGCTCTGTACCCGCATGTTGATGAAGAGTGGCGAAAACATCCCGCAACAGCGGCCAGCCGTGAATGGTATCCCGTTTGCGATACCAACTGAGCAGGCCTAAATGGTATTTCTGCCTGATCTGCCGAGCGTACATCGGCAACTCAGCATTCGCTTCACCCGTTGCCCGAGCCGTGTCGATTTCAGGTTTGAACAGTGCCGCTTCCGACAGCAGTGGAGCATCCCGCACCGCACGCAGATCATTCAGCAATGGCAGAATTATCATTGGAATATCGGCATCACCGCCCTGCAGCTTCTCCAGATAGTCCGGCAGTTGAATAAGTGCCAGCATCAAGGCTTCGGCCGCATCCTCCTCTTGTCTGACCGAACCTTCTGCCATGTCTCTGACAACCAGTTCCATCTCCTCGGTGAGCATACTGGGGCCATACACCTGTACCATCTGCAAGACACGGGCAATCTGATGCAGATGATCACCACATACAGCGAGCGAACTGCCGTCTCCGGGTGACTCCACATAGGCCTCAAGGGCCTGCCGGGCATGGCGAATGGAGATGTCCAACTCATCCTTTACCCAATTCAGAGCACCAAATTCTTGCGCATTACTCATACTTGGCGCACTCCAATCAGGATGGTTGTTGGGATGACTATGGCAACTCGCATCTGCATTCGCATCAATCGATGATCTCGGCCACTATGAAGGTAACCGGAAACCAGCAACGGATTTCTGCAGCTGATCCGAAAGATCAGCCAACATGCCAATCGAGTTAGCCGTTTGATGCGTGCCTTCCGAAGTCTGATTGGTGATCTCCTGAATAACACTCATCGTATCCTTGACAGTCACCGACTGACTTGACTGATCCTGTGCTGATGATGCGATCTTACCCGTAAGGTCAGCGATGTATTGGGATACGCTTTCAATCTCTTTCAATGCCTCACCGGCATCCTCGGCCAGAGTCGCTCCCTTGACCACACCTGAGGTGCTCGCTTCCATAGAAGTGACTGCCTCGTTGGTATCTGCCTGAATGGTCTTAACCAGTGCTTCAATCTGTTTGGTAGCATTGATTGAACGTTCAGCAAGGCGTTGCACCTCGTCCGCAACCACCGCAAAGCCGCGACCCGCTTCACCGGCCATGGCCGCCTGCATGGCGGCATTCAATGCCAGGATGTTGGTCTGATCCGCGATATCATCGATCAGTTCAACGATATCACCGATCTCTTGCGAACTTTCACCCAAGCGCTTGATACGTTTCGACGTCTCCTGGATCTGTTCACGAATATTGTCCATGCCCGAGATGGTATTACGCACGGTATCCGCACCGGTACTCGCGATCTCCACCGATCGTTTCGCGACCTCCGCCGACTCGGTCGCATCCTGCGACATCTGATCGATAGCCTGGGTCATCGTCTTGATCGACTCATTCGCCTGAGTGATCTGCTCTGCCTGATGCTCACTCGCCTCGGCAAGATGCATGGCCGTGGCACGACTCTCCTGGGTCGCGCCCGAAACCTGCTCAGAGGTGCTGTTGATAGTCGTGACCAGTTCACGCAACGCCTCGATCGCATAGTTGATGGAATCGGCAATCGCGCCGGTAATGTCTTCGGTTACGCTTGCTGTTACGGTCAAGTCGCCATCCGCCAGATCACCCATTTCATCGAGCAGCTGGAGGATAGCTTTCTGATTTGCCTCATTCTGTTGCTTACTTGCCTGTTCCCGACGTTGCGCATCCATAATCAACTGCACACCCAACAGCACCAGAAACAGCACCGCTGCAGCACCGAACACGGCGATCATTACAGGTCCTGCCTTTATCCCGAGAACAGAGAAACGACCCGGAGATTCGCCAAAGGCCGCGATCAGTTCTTCTGCTGCATTACTTACATTGTCGGATGAATTGTTGACCACGGAAGCCGCTTCAAGGGCTGGCAACACATCAGGAATATTGCTGATGATCTCAGTGGTATTGTCGTTGATGGTAGCGAACAGTGTGGAGACATCCGCCAATCTCTGCTTGGCGATCTTGTCGTTGACCTTGGCGATACCCAATTCTTTGTCGCCATTCAGCAATCCCTGCAGGATACGGCCGAAGAAATCGGCATCGCGACTGAACTGGTCAATCGCCGCTGCAGTCTCCTGACCACCTTCAAGCACCAGATTGACGTTTGAGTTGATACGCTGAATCAACATCTCCTGCTCAGTGGCGATATAGATCTGTCGTCTGGGAGCATTACTGTTGATCAGAACCTCAGCCAACTCCTCCGACAACTCCTGCAACTGAGGAACAAACTCTGAAACAACGGCGGAGAACTCATCGATCGCAAGAATATTCTCTTGCGCTTTTAGTATTTCATCGATATTTCCCTGCAATTCAAGCCACTTGTTCTCCAGATTCCGCACCGTAGGCATTACCTCTATGGGCGAAGCCGGGAGCCCCTGGCTTTTTGTACCGTTCTTCAGCTCCCACATGATGTTGTCGAAGCGGTCACGACTCTTCTTCAGCGGCGCAAACGATTGCAATTCACCGCGAGCGGCGGATATAGCATATTTTGCGATTCGCTGAGCCAGTACCTGCTGCTCGGCAGCACGGATCAGGTACTGCTCGTCGTAGGATTCACGCTGGGTCGTGTGCAAGAAGGTTACGAGTGCAAGGATTAGACTCACCAGTACCAGTATGGCTAATATGGTGATGACCTTGTTGGAGGGCAACGTACTACCCGCGCGTCTACCTTTCATTCTGAATTCTCCCGAAAGCTAAAGCCCATGTCCTCATCCGATGTTCACCATTGCATCAGGTCGCGGCAATCTGAAAGCCCGGGTCTTCCGCTAGTGCCGAGAGACTGAAAACCGGCCATGTCATGCCATCCTGATCAAATTCGAATTGAACATATTTTGAAAATTTGTCGTTGACGAACTGCGTCTTTCTCGCGGTCTCCCTGGCAAAGTGACGCATACCCACCATCTCCCCGACCAATACCCCGGTCAAACCGCTTCCCAGGTTAATTACAAGCACTCGACTGCGCCTGCCATGTCGGGTTTTCATACCGATCAGATAGAGCTGCAGATCAACTACAGGAATCAATGTCCCACGAACGTTCGCCACTCCCATCATCCAAGTCTTTGAACCTGGTACGGGCGTTAATGAAGAGGGGTGATTGAGGATCTCCTTGACGCCACTCAATGGCGCAACGAAACGATGCTCCCCCACATAGAACATCACGCCCTCCCAATAGCTCTGAATCAGCTTCTGTTGTGGCAGACCATAGGCCCTATCTCTACAACGCTGTTCCAGCTCCGCAAGGAGCCCCACCACAGCCTGTGGTGTTTCTACAGAGGAGGGAGGCGCAAGGGTTGTATCAGGCATCGATCAACGCCTTGATCTTATGCAATAATTCGGCAGGAGCCACTGGTTTTACCAAGTATTCCGTGGCACCTTGGCGCATACCCCAGTTTTTATCTGTCTGCTGCCCCTTGGTGGTGACCATAATGACAGGTATATTTGCCGTAGACTCATCATTCTTCAACTGTCTTGTGGCCTGGAATCCGTTCAAAACCGGCATCACTACATCCATGAGGATGATATCGGGCAGTTCCTGCTTGGCCACATCGACGCCTTCTTGGCCATCCTTTGCAACAAGTATTTGATATCCCTGCTTTTCCAGGATTTTCTTGAAGATATGTATTTCAGTGGGTGAATCATCGACCACCAGAACCCTGGCCCTTGACTGACTCGATACCGGCACATCGCTTTCGACGGATTGTTCGCGGCCCTTGCGAAATATATTTTTAATCATCGTCTTTCTCTACCCGGTGGTTTTCTGCCTTATCGGCTGATGTCAAAATGTCTTTAAAAAGTCATGCTGCATGCTTGACATAGCGTTTGATCGCCCCGAGTAACTCATCCTTAGTGAAAGGTTTGGTCAGATACTGTTCCGATCCAACGATACGCCCGCGCGCCCTGTCGAACAGTCCATCCTTACTCGAGAGCATAATCACAGGAATTTTCTTGAAGACATCGTTGTGCTTGATCAGAGCACACGTCTGGTAGCCATCGAGCCGCGGCATCATAATATCGACAAAAATCACATCCGGATGGTGATCGGCAATCTTTGCCAATGCTTCGAAACCGTCTGTAGCCGTTGTGACTTCGCACCCTGCCTTTTTCAAAAGGCTTTCAGCTGTCCTTCGGATTGTTTTACTGTCATCGATGACCATGACTTTGACACCAGATATGTCCATCTCATTATCATCACCGCTCACATCAAAATCCTCATGTCACGGACCTAGTTAAATCTGAATTAATGCTGAGACCCAAAACACCCCAGCAACCCTATTTTCACAACTACAGAGTGGTTCATTCCCCTGGCACCACTGTCGTCAACCCCCACAGCTGCCACATTTGCATACCACCTCTGTAATAGAAGATTTTGTTTGCAGGGTAACCTACACTCAAGAGCCCTTTGATTGCCCTGGGGGATTGCCCGCATTCCGGACCATTACACCAGAGAACGAGTTCTTTGGCATTGGTGAAATCCCATGTATCGGTTTTACCCTCGCTATTGATAATGCCCATTTCCTCGAGCTTACGCGAGATCGAGCCAACTTCCCCCCTAAGTCTACCGCCGAAAAGCTTTAATGCATCATCATTTTCCGCAGTACCTACTTTACTGAGCACAGTGAACGGGATATTGATCGATCCGGGGATAGTGCCACGCTCAAACCACTCAGGGGTGCGCGCGTCAATCAAGATTCCTTTGCCATCTCGGAATTTCGTCTCCATAAAGTCGAAGAGCTCAACCTCACCGATTGTAGCCACGCTTGAATCCACTTGCATCGGCTGCAGACAGAACGGCGGACATTTACGAGCCGTCTTCGCATAATATCCCTTGAGCACATACTCCGGATCCTGAACCCGCTGCACCTTCACCGATTTTCCCTCGTGGATGACATGAAGATAGGGCTTATCACTTGTCAGCTTAATGTCCATCTCCTTCCCAACCTGCAACTCATCCGAGATTGACTGCAAAGGAAAGAAACTTACCAAAGCTACCAGCGTTCCATAATAGAGCCATTTCATATGCTTTAACCTTCTGCTTCCACTTGGCCTAGACTCAAAAAATAACACCTGATGATATCAGGTCCCGCATGACGCCTATTGATTGAGAAAGCGATCCATAATCTTTTTACGTATCTCATCGATCGACGCCCCACCTTTGTACTCTTCGAATACCTCTTCACGAGAGCGTCTTGGCAATTTCTTATAAAAAGTAAAACTACCCATGTAACTCGCCTTGAGATCCTCCTCGAATGCCTTCAGGCTTGGCCCGTCAACCACATCTTCATCGTCAACCTCGCTGCCAGTGGTGGTTTCCGTTGACTCCACCTTTTCAGCTTCAGACGAAATAGCTGACAGGTAGGGATCCTCCTCAGCAACAGTAAACTGAGCGAACAAGAGCATTGCAAACAGCGCAAATACCTTGAATTTCAAAAAGATATAAAATTCGCAGGTGATACGGGCATACCGTGTCGCCATCGCAATACACCTCAATTATTATCTAAGTTAACTCAGACACTACCCTCTCGAGCATATGGGGGTGCACCATCAGAAGGACTCTACTCCCGGTCAGTTCCATTAACCTGATATATAACACCCCCAAAATAGCAAGACAGCCTGTCTGCATCAAGAATATACTTCCCAATTCAGAAACTTAAAGCTTGCAATAAGTCGCTGACTGCCATATGTAAGTCACCATATCGGCAATGAATTTAAAAACTTAACTCTGTTTTTGCCCATTAAGATGCCTTCATGACCATACAACTCGGCGTAGTGATGGACCCCATCGGTACCATCAAAATCCAAAAAGACAGTACTTTCGCAATGTTACTTGCCGCACAGGCCAAGGGCTGGCGAATTCACTATATGGAACAGAAAAACCTCTCACTAAGGGATGGTGTCTGCTGGGCATCGACCTGTGATCTGCAGCTCCGGGATGATCGATCGAAATGGTTTGAGTTCGGTAAAAGGCACCTACTGCCCCTGCATCAGTTGGATGTCGTATTGATGCGCAAAGATCCACCGTTTGACATGGAATATATCTATTCGACTTATCTTTTGGAGCAGGCCGAAATGCACGGCTGCCTGGTGGTCAATCGCCCCAACAGCCTGCGCGATGCCAATGAAAAGCTGTTTACCAGCCACTTTCCCCAGTGCACCCCACCCACCCTGGTAACCCGCAACGCCGATGAGATCCGCACATTCCATCAGGAACAGGGTGATGTGATCCTCAAACCCCTGGGGGGAATGGGTGGTGAGTCTGTATTCCGGATAACCCGGAATGATCCCAATCTGGGTGTAATCATAGAGACATTGACCCGCCATGGCAGCCGTTACGCCATGGCTCAGCGATTCATTCCTGAGATTTCAAACGGTGACAAGCGTATACTCATGATTGATGGAGAACCTATACCTTTTGCCCTAGCGAGAATCCCCGCAGAAGGCGAGACCAGGGGTAATCTGGCGGCTGGCGGCAGGGGTGAGGGCGTACCCCTTACAGAGCGTGACAGATGGATCGCCGAACAGGTGGGTCCGGCACTCAGGTCGAGGGGAATCCTGTTTGCAGGGCTCGATGTTATCGGTGACTATCTGACAGAGATAAACGTCACCAGCCCCACCTGTATCAGAGAACTGGATAACCAGTATGGACTCGATATCGCTGCAGATCTAATGGATGCGATTAGCAATAAGCTAAACAAATGATGGTCATCGGCAAACAGACTGATCTTTTGGGCGTGAGCCTCTTCGCCGCTGCCTGCGTCCATGCCTTCGTCATTCTGGGCATCACCTTCAAACCAACCGAAAAAAGCAAACCGGAATTTCGCCAGCAAAGCCTGGAGGTGATGGTGCTGCGACGCCCAACGGAAGACAACAAGACGGATGAAAAACCCGATTTTCTTGCCCAAACCAGTCAACAGGGTGGAGGTGAGGAGAGCAAACTGGTCAAACCCCCGACATCAGAGGCTGCGGCACCGCTGGCTCTACCAATACCCGAATTGTCGACACCGACAGAACCGGTGACACCACAACCCCAAAAGCCTCTACTCAACACTGCGATCTCCAAGCTGAAGACACCAACTCCGCCACCCCGGGAAGCTCCTCCACCCACTCCTTCAACCAAACAGCTGTTGAGCAGTAAGGCGTTGGAAATAGCCAGAGTGACCGCCGAGTTGGAAAAGAAGACCCGGGCCTATGCAAAAATGCCCAAGCGAAAGTCGATAAATGCCAGTACAAAGGAGTATAAATATGCCGCATACCTGGATGCCTGGCGGAGAAAGGTGGAACGAATAGGTAATCTCACTATCCTGACCAGGCAAAAAGGAGCAGACTCTACGGCAATCTGGTACTCCATGTCGCGGTAAAGGCTGATGGCAGCGTTGAACAGATCAAGGTACTCCATTCCTCCGGCCATAAGATCCTTGATGACGCAGCAGTCCGAATCGTGCGTTTGGCCGCCCCCTTTTCACCCTTTCCCAACGAGATCAGAAAAGAGACCGATATTCTTGATATCACCCGTACCTGGCAGTTTTTACGCAGCGGCCGGCTCAACTCGCAATAGCTGTTGCAGCGGGGCGTCTGCAACTGGATACTATAGGCCATGCGTCCTGAAACCAATTTAACCAACCATTTCCTCATCGCCATGCCGCGCCTCGAGGACCCGAATTTCTTCCATACCGTCACCTATATATGTGAACACACCACCGACGGTGCAATGGGTATAGTCATCAATCGTCCTATGGATCTGCATCTGGCGGATATATTCGAACAACTGGAGATACAGATCAGCACCACCGACATTGCTGAACAGCCGGTCTATATCGGCGGCCCTGTACAGAGTGACCGGGGATTCGTGCTGCATGAATCCAGTACGGAATGGGCATCGACGCTGAAGGTCACCACAGATATCAGTGTCACAACCTCACTGGATATCCTTGAGGCCATCGCTGCCGGCAAGGGTCCTGAACACAATCTCGTTGCCCTTGGATACGCCGGCTGGGGTGCGGGCCAACTTGAGAGTGAATTGGCTCAGAATGCCTGGCTGAGCGGGCCGGCTGAGAGCGACATCATCTTCAACCGGGCCAGCGATGAGCGTTGGCAGGCAGCCGCCGACCTGCTCGGCGTGGACCTGAACCTGTTGAGCGGCGATACTGGCCACGCATAGAGAGCGATATCGGATGGGCACCCTGCTAGGGTTCGATTACGGCAGCCGTAAAATAGGCGTAGCTGTCGGGCAAACGGTGACAGGTACGGCAACCGCGCTGGAAACATTGCATTTGGTTAATCATAAGCCTGATTGGCAACGCATCGCGAGCCTTATTGAAGAGTGGAGACCTCAGGCCCTTGTAGTCGGTCTGCCACTCGATGTGGATGACAGCGAAACAGATGCCACACAACCGGCATTACGCTTCTCACGACAACTTGAGGGGCGATTTCATATCAAGGTCTATCTGGCTGATGAGCGTTACAGCTCCTTCGAAGCCAGGGACAGACTGGGACATAAAGCCAAGCGATTGGAAAACTATGACGCCGTAGCAGCCAAACTCATTTTGGAAACCTGGTTAAATGAACAATAGAAAAATGTATATGGATGCCAATGAGGTGAGACCTCTGGTAGACGTAATGGCGGACAAAGTCCGTTCTCTGTTGAACTCGAGGGAGATAACAGATCCGTTAATGATCGGTATCCGTACCGGCGGTGTCTGGTTGGCTGAAATACTGCACAACCAGCTCGTATTGGATGATCCTCTCGGCACGCTGGATATCTCTTTTTATCGGGATGACTTCACGCGCATCGGAATGAATCCCGAAGTTCACCCTTCCGATCTCCCTATACCGGTGGATGATCGTCATATCATCCTGGTAGATGATGTCCTGCATACGGGAAGGACAATCCGGGCGGCACTGAATGAGATCTTCGACTATGGACGTCCTGCATCGATCATATTGGCCACACTGGTCGACCGCAGCGGGCGGGAATTGCCGATACAGCCTGACGTGGTCGGATTGCACCCGGAACTGGAGCAGAACCAGCATATCACCTTGATTGGGCCCGAGCCGCTCGGATTGGTGATCGGCACCAAGACAAATCGGAGTTCACGCAGTGATGAACAAGGTTAGACGGCTATGAGTTTCAGCAATAAAACCCTGCAACTGGACGATGAACAGAGACTGCTCCACTTCCTTACCATCGATGGACTGGATAGGGCGACACTGACTGAAATCCTCGACACGGCAGAGGGATTCACCGGGGTCTCCGAAAGAACCATTAAGAAAGTCCCCCTATGCCGGGGTAAAGTAGTCGCCAATCTCTTTTTTGAAACCAGCACCCGGACACGAACCACCTTCGAATTGGCAGCGAAACGTCTCTCGGCGGATGTCCTCAACCTCAACATCAGCGCTTCCGCCACTTCCAAGGGTGAAACTCTATTGGACACGCTACGCAATCTGGAAGCGATGCATGTGGATATGTTCATCGTCCGTCACGCCAGCAGCGGGACCGCCCATTTCATTGCACAACACGCCGATCGGGGAGTCGGCGTCATCAATGCCGGTGACGGTCGTCACGCCCATCCCACCCAGGCGATGCTGGATATGTTCACCATCCGCCGGCATAAAGGTGAATTTGCCGGACTGCGGGTAGCCATTGTCGGCGATGTACTCCACTCCCGGGTAGCCCGTTCGCAAATACTCGCCCTGAATACGCTCGGGGTCTCGGAGGTTCGAGCTGTGGCTCCTCGCACATTGCTGCCATCGGATGCGCGCAGTCTAGGTGTTCATGTCTATCACAATATGGAAGAGGGTATCTGGGATGTGGACGTCATCATCATGCTGCGTCTGCAAAAAGAGCGTATGCAGGGTGCACTGCTCCCCTCTGAGCATGAGTATTTCAGTCTTTACGGACTCACTGAAAAACGCTTGGCACTGGCCGACTCGGAAGCGATCGTAATGCATCCAGGGCCCATCAACCGCGGTGTCGAAATGGACTCCCAGGTAGCCGACGGTTCAAAATCCGTAATCCTGCAGCAGGTCAGTTATGGCATTGCCATACGCATGGCGGTGATCTCGAAGGTTATAGGCACCCAGAACCTGCGCATGCAGGAGGTGGCGGGATGAGAAAGAAGAAAGACATCTCAATCCTCGGTGGCAGGGTCATAGATCCGGCAAACGGCATTGACGAGATCACTGATCTGCACATCGCCGGCGGTAGAATCCTCTGTCTCGGCTCCCCCCCAAGGGAGTTTCAGGCAAGTCTCACCATCGACGCCACTGAACAGGTGGTCTGTCCCGGCCTGATCGATCTCAACACCAACCTGCGGGAACCCGGGGCGGAACACAAGGCCACTATAGCCAGTGAAACCCAGGCTGCGGCCAGCGGTGGGATCACCACAATCTGCTGCACCCCTGACACCTATCCGGTAATCGACACCCCTGCGGTGGTCGGACAGATCCGACACAAGGCACGTAAAGCGGGCTATTGCCGTCTTTTGCCCCAGGGTGCTCTGACCCAGGCCCTGAAAGGCGATCGACTGAGCGAGATGGCGGCACTCAAGGCGGCTGGCTGCATAGCTGTCACCAATGCCTATACCCCATTAGCCAACACCCTGGTTCAACGTCGAGCCATGGAGTATGCATCCACATTCAATCTGCTGATCATTTTACGTCCGGAAGATCACTACCTCAGTAACAACGGTTGTGCTCATGAGGGCAAGGTCGCCGACCGGCTGGGTCTGCCGGGCATTCCCGAAGCGGCTGAGACAGTCGCGGTTGCCCGCGATCTTGCATTGGCGGAGACCACTGGAGCTGTAATCCACTTTCACGCCCTTTCCAGTGCAAGTGCTGCGCGGACCATGGCATGGGCCAAGCGTGAAGGGCGACGGGTCAGTGCCGATGTAGCCATCCACCAGCTGCATCTGAGCGAAACGGATATCGAGGGCTTCGACAGCAGCCACCATGTCAGACCTCCCCTGCGAAATGACAGTGACCGTAACGGCCTACGCGATGCTGTCGCAAAGAACGTCATTCAGGCGATCTGTTCCGACCATCAGCCCCATGAGGCAGACGCCAAGGCATCACCCTTCCCCGACACGGAACCGGGTATTTCGGGACTCGAGACCCTGTTACCCCTGACCCTGAAACTGGTCGATCAGGGGGTTCTGGAGCTGAGCGACGCCATTGCCCGCCTGACCTGTGGCCCGGCGGACATACTCGGCCTGAGGATGGGGCGATTGACGCCAAATCACCCGGCGGATATCTGTATTTTCGATCCCCGTCAACGCTGGATTGTAGACAAGGAGAAGCTCCTCAGCGCGGGTAAAAACACACCGTTCACGGGTTGGGAAATGCCGGCACGGGTCACCCACACACTATTGAAAGGCCGATTGGTCTATTCTCAAAATACCCATGAAGAAAATGCAACGTGACACCGTCTTTCTTGAAGATGCTGAAATCCTTTCACATCAGGCTTTTGCCGGCGATCAGTTCATCATGCGCCTGCTCGCTCCCCACTGCGCCGCAAAGGCAATGCCCGGCAGTTTTGTGCATCTCACATGTGATCCGCAGCTTCCAATGCGCCGGCCGATCTCTATCATGCGTTGCTCCGCCAAACATGGCTGGATTGAGCTGCTGTATAAACGTGTAGGCAAGGGAACCGGACTGCTGGCACAACGCACGACCGGGGAGAAGATCAGCCTCTTGGGCCCTGTCGGTAATCCCTTCACCCCTAGCCCGGGCCGTAATAAACCCCTTTTGATAGGCGGTGGTGTCGGCATGCCTCCAATGGTATTTCTGGCGGATTCCTTGCGTAAAGACCCGCAGAAACAACCCTTTGTGATTCTCGGCTCTGAGGTGCCGTTTCCTTTTCAATCCATCCCCTCTCAAATCATCATTCCAGGGCTGGCCGACGGTGTGATCGCCAGCATGCCGCTGCTGGACGATTGGGGGATAGGCTGCAGGCTTGCCAGTCTGCAGGGCTTTCCTGGAGTATTTCAAGGCTATGTCACTGAGTTGGCCGAACAATGGATCAGCTCCCTCAACATGCAGGCATTGTCTGAGGTTGAGATCTTTGCTTGTGGCCCCCACCCGATGCTGGAAGCGGTTGCGCAATTGGCTGCCAAGCATAATATACCTTGCCAGGTCTCTCTGGAGGAGTTCATGGCCTGTGGCGTTGGCGGTTGCGCTGGCTGTGTGGTGGAGGTGCAAACACCTCAGGGGCCGGCGATGAAACGGGTCTGTGTCGATGGGCCGGTATTCGATGCCCAGACAGTGTTTGCCTGACACCAATGCGCGGCACCCCGCAGGCAGTAATAAAGTCCCTAAAAGCGATGAACAAACCCTAGACTAGCCGACTCCAGCTTGTAGTCGACATTATGGATATCGCCGACAGCATGACGCAGCCACTCAAGCGTCAGCGCATTCTGTTCGTCCGCATAGAGTTCGAGACCAATACCATAGCCAATCGTAGTCTCATCCACACTGCTGAATCCGGGTACATTACCGGAAAAATGGGTCACTCCAGCTAAGGCAAAGAGTCGGGTCCGGCTGTCGAGGAGAGGGAGATTGCCCCTGGCATAGATGCTCAACAGATACTCGATCTGATAGCTGCGGTCATTGACCACATCCTCGCCAAACAGACCGAACTGACCTTCAACTGCCAGAAACTCATTGAACTCCATGCCCCCTCGCACCAGCAAGCCGGCACTGCGAAAATCGGTATTGGAATCATCCTCCTTGTATTGCGGGGAAGAGACCATAACCCCGATATAGCGATTCCCCTCTATACCTGCACCCTTGACAGACTCTTCGGAAATGGCAGCAGAAGATAACAGCAGGCAACCGCCAATGACAATAACAGTCAGGTACTTCATTATCCCCCTCCATGATTTCAATCTACTCTCAGTTGATACCTAGTGAAGTCTAAACATGACCAAAGAAAAACACCATCCGCACTACAGACTTACCTGCTATATATCCAGCCATACGCTGGTACCGGATATTACAACCTCCAATCCGCGACGGCGTCATCAGCGCCAGCCTTTGTCACGAGCCTTGTTTGTCCATACCCAGACATAGGCAATACCACTGACCAGGGTGGTGAATCCGGTAACCCAGGTGAGCCAGGTCAGCAGCTGGGAAGGCAGGGTAAAAGGGCCGGCATTTGTCACTACCAGCAGCACCAGCACTATCTGTAACAATGTGTTCAACTTACTGATCAGACTTGGATTAGCGTCCAGTTCTTCAACACTGAAATTATAATAGAGCGCTCCACCCATAATGGTGAGATCGCGGAAGATCACAAGCATCACCAGCCAGACAGGAATCAGCCCCAAACCTCCGAGCACCAGAAATGAACTCATCAGCAAGGCTTTGTCGGCTAAAGGATCGAGTAAACCTCCCAGGTGGCTTTGCCAACCAAACCGTTTTGCGAGGAAACCATCGATGCCGTCGGAAATACCGGCTACTGCGAACAGTATCAGGGCATAGGAGAACTCATGCTCAAACAACAACCAGACAATCGGGATAGTCAATAAGATGCGCAGTACACTGATCAGGTTGGGGATATCCTTACTCTGCATCGAAATGGCGGCTCCGTATCATGCTAGGGCCAGTGAACACTCATCCAATCGGTCCTGGCAGAATTACTGTCTGTCCAGCAAGGCTGCATGAGCGATGTATAACCACTCTGAATTTACGAATGACAACCCCGCTGGGCGTAAATCGTGTGTAGTGTCCCATATTGTCAGATGATTTCAGAGGCCCTAACGCAAGCGATATACCAGACTTTCGCCAACAACCACCTCTGGGTTCTTATTTTCAACTGCTGCCGAATAATCGAGGGACTCCACCGGCTCGAGCACGGAACCAAGTTGAATACCACGCTCCAATGCCTCCCTACTGCCATGAATACGGACCTTGAAATTAACCTTTTCGGTATCAGCCGATAGCAGATCAAGTTGTTCGATCATCGCCAACGACTGCAGATATTCTTTAACCAATACAAAGTCTGCCAACCTTGTTAGTCCATGTACGCGAATCCTGATATCGGTTTCCCCCTGAGTAACCTGTTGTGGAGCAAAACGCAACGCAAGGGCATCAACGGCTTGATTCAAGCCCTCACTGGCAAGGGCCACTTTACCTTCGGCACTGGTCTGCCAGCGATTGACCTTATCGGGCAGATAGAGCAACCACTCACCTCGCCAACTGCGTGAGCCCTGCCGGGTCATACGGCCGACAAGAATCACATCAGGTTGATATCGCTCAGAGGCCCGGCGGATATTCTCTTCAAAACCGCCCCACAGATCGCTTACCCGTATTGCGTTTCGGTCCTCCATATCCATGAGTGGCCAGAGAAATGACAGTCCCCGTGACTCCCCCACTCTGTTTAAATAGTGTCTCAAGCGCCGTTCCCGCTCGAGTGACAGCAGGTCACGTCGCGCACCCTGTTCCTGGCCCAACCAGACCAGGATGGATGGTCGCGTACCACCCCACACCGGCACACCGCTCTGACGTAGCAGACGATTGACCGCCCGCTCATCGAAACGCACCCACAACAGGCGATCCGGTGAATCCGGTGCAGCCTCGGGATTGGAGGTTTCAAGTGTCTTATAGCGATATTGCTGGATATATGCGGACGCTTTTTTAAGGATGCCGGGGATCTCGGGATGGTTCAAGAGGCCACGATCACCACTCACCTTCACGATTACGCTGGCGAAGGCCGAGCGAATTCCATCCGCCCTCGCTTGTGCGCTCTGGCCGTGAACCGGAACCTCCGCTTGATAGAGCTCCCCCACCCGTTCGGCAGATACCCATGGCGCTGACAACAGAGCAGCCGAAAACATCAACCACTGGAAAGCCATCTTCAGTCGAGTTTGAATCATTGAATCGTCACACTTCACAAGGGTTCTCTGATAATCACTATTCGGCTACCTGGTTTCCAGTAGGGAAAACATGAGCCACCCCATGGGTCTGCACTGAGAAACAGACTTATCGGATCATCGCATAGCGGGAAATATTAACGCGCCTGCGGAAAAGATGAAAATCAGAACATGTACAACACTCACTGAGTCCCACTTCTTCTGTTAGAATCCCGGTCTGAATCACCTAGGGCCTGAAGCCGGAGTATCATCCCGTGGAGTATGAATCCAAACCCAGCAACCCCTCATCGCTCAGCTACCGGGACGCCGGTGTTGATATCGATGCGGGCAATGAACTGGTCGAACGTATCAAACCGATTGTTAAACAGACCTTCCGTTCAGGTGTACTCGCAGGACTCGGTGGGTTTGGCGCACTCTTCGAGCTGCCGCTGGATCGATACCGGGAACCGGTGCTCGTTTCAGGCACGGACGGGGTAGGCACTAAACTGAAACTGGCATTGGAGCTCAATCGCCATGATTCGATCGGCATCGACCTGGTGGCTATGTGTGTCAACGATATCGTAGTCGCAGGCGCCGAACCCCTGTTCTTTCTGGATTATTACGCCACTGGAAAACTGGATGTGGAGATCGCCACCGATGTGGTGCAGGGAATCGCGGCCGGCTGTCAACAGGCCGGGGCAGCCCTGACAGGCGGTGAAACCGCCGAGATGCCGGGCATGTACGCGGAAGGCGATTACGATCTGGCCGGTTTCTGTGTCGGTATTGCCGAAAAGAGCCGCCTGATACTCCCGGAGCGGGTACAGGAGGGTGACACACTGATTGGCATAGCCTCGTCTGGACCCCACTCGAATGGCTACTCCCTGATACGCAAGATACTCCAGGTCAGTGGCGCAAACCTGGATCAGCCCTTCCAGGATAACACCCTGGGTGATGCACTGCTGGCGCCCACCCGAATCTATGTCAAACCCCTGTTGGCCCTCATGCAAGAGGTGGAGATTCATGCCTTGGCCCACATTACCGGTGGCGGACTGCCCGAAAACCTTCCTCGAGTCCTTCCCGATGGTTGCAAAGCGGTGATCGACAGCGGCAGCTGGCAACTTCCGCCTATCTTCGAATGGCTGCGAACTCAGGGCAAGCTGGCCAACGGCGAGATGTTGCGCACCTTCAACAGTGGCATCGGCATGATTGTCTGTGTTGCACAAAAAGAGACCGAAACCACCCTGAAGCTGCTCAACGATATGGGTGAAACCGCCTGGGTTGTCGGGGCAATAGAATCCGCAGACAACACCGATATCAGGGTTGAGATAAGCGGACCGCTTGCGTGAGTGGAGTGCCAAAACTACCTGTCGTGGTGCTGATTTCCGGTAGTGGCACCAACCTTCAGGCAATTATCGATGCCACGCTGATCGATCTCCCCATTGAGATCCGCGCTGTTATAAGCAACCGCCCTGATGTCTACGGTTTGCAACGGGCCGAGCAGGCCGGCATCGAAACAGCTATCCTCAATCACAAGGAGTTCACAGACCGGGAAAGCTACGACCGTGCACTGATGAAATTAATCGACCGCTACTCGCCGGGCCTGATCGCCCTGGCCGGTTTCATGCGCATTCTGACGACCGGGTTCGTTCGTCACTATGCGGGACGCATGTTGAATATCCATCCCTCGCTGCTGCCGAAATATACTGGATTGAACACGCATCAACGGGTGCTGGACGCACACGATCAACTGCACGGGGCCAGTGTCCATTTCGTCACCGAGGAACTGGATGGCGGCCCACTGGTTGTACAGGCCCAGGTAACTGTATTGGAGGACGACGACGCTGACGGCCTTGCGGCAAGGGTGTTGCGGAAGGAGCACCAGATCTACGCCCTGGCAATACGCTGGTTCGCAGAGAAACGCTTATCAATGGATGAGAACGGCGAGGTCATACTGAATGGAAAGAGGCTTGAAAAACCCGTGGTGTTCACCCCGCTGGAACCTATCGGATAGCTGATCGATGATCAGGCTCCGATACCACAGTGGCTGGCTATTGGGGATTACGGCGCTGTTTTGCTGCATGCCTTTGAACGCCGACACTGAGGGACTGCTGAAGCCCTTTTCAGCGACATTCAGCGTTAAGCGCAATGTCATTCCGCTGGGTGAATTGATGCTTGAGTTCAGCCTGAATGAGAAGGGTGAGTACCACTATAATGCCCATACCTTGCCGGGGATGCTTGCGGGTTGGTTCAGTGCCGATGAGATCATCGAAGTGAGTCAGGGACGATTGACCGGGGACGCAATCCAACCGATCAGTTATACCTATAAGGATTTGGGGAATGAGAATGAGCGCACAGAATTGGTATTTGACTGGCAGGCAGACAAGGTCCGCACTACCAGCGGCGGTGTCACCTGGTCCCAACCCATCGCATCCGGCACTCAGGACAGACTCAGCCAGCAACTGCTGGTACGCCTGCACCTGGCTGAGGGCAGGGAGGATATCTCCTACCAGGTGGCCGACGGCGGAAAAATCAAGCGCTATCGATTTCTTGTCGAGGGTGAGGAAGAAATCGAAACACCCTTTGGCCAGATAAATTGCCTGCGGGTGAGGCGAAGCAAAGAGTCACGCAAGCCGGACTACACTATCTGGTTCGCACCGTCGTTGGGCTACCTGCCGGTACAAATAGAGCGTAAAAGGTCCGGCCGCCTATACCGGATGGTTGTGGAAACAATCGATCAAAAGGAAAGTACAGATTAGGCTGGAGCCTGATTACCTAGGGCCTGATAACACTCATCCAATCGGCCCTAGATCAAAGACAAGGAGGTCTTTAATATGCCGATTACCGATTGGCCCATCGATGAACGACCCAGAGAGAAACTGCTGCAGCGGGGTTCGGAATCACTCTCGGACGCAGAACTGCTGGCCATCTTTCTGCGCACAGGTGTTGCCGGCCAGACAGCAGTGGATCTGGCGCGCAGTCTGCTGGCCGAATTCGGCGGTCTGCGCCATCTGCTCAGTGCCGACCAGCGACGTTTCTGCAAGTCCAGGGGGCTGGGCATGGCAAAATACACACAACTGCAGGCGGTCCTCGAAATGGCTCGGCGATACCTGCATGAGCAGCTTGAAACATCCGGCAGTCTGACCGCTCCGGAACAGACCCAAGACTATCTGCGAGCCAGACTGCGTCACTATGCCTATGAGGTATTCTCCTGCCTGTTTCTAGACAACCGGCATCGTGTGATTCGCTATGAAGAGCTTTTTCGCGGCACGATTGACGGGGCCAATGTCCACCCCAGAGAAGTCGTCAGACGAGCCCTGGAGCTGAATGCCGCCGCACTCATTTTCGCCCATAACCACCCCTCAGGGGTGGCTGAACCGAGCCGGGCCGATCGTCAGATCACCCAACGCCTCAAGGATGCCCTGGCACTGGTGGATATCCGTGTTCTCGACCATATCGTGATTGGCGAGGGAGAAGCGGTTTCGCTGGCTGAACGCGGGCTGATTTAACTTGCCTCCCAACCCTTACTCTGGTATAAATACGCGCCTTTCGCCCGGGGGATAAAGCTATGCCCCCTATCCAGGGATAACTATTTCGAGGTCTGGACCATGTCAAAAGTCTGCCAAGTCACCGGCAAGCGCCCGGTCACGGGAAACAACGTCTCCCATGCGCACAACAAGACTAAGCGTCGTTTTCTCCCCAATCTGCATACCCACAGATTCTGGGTCGAGAGTGAAAAACGCTGGGTCCGTCTGCGTCTATCCTCTAAAGGTATGCGCATCATCGACAAGAAGGGGATCGATTCGGTGCTTGCCGAAATGCGCGCCCGCGGCGAAAAAGTCTAACCCAGGAGCCCAGAGTCATGCGTGATAAAATCAAACTCGTCTCCAGTGCCGGCACTGGACACTTCTACACCACGACCAAGAACAAGCGCAACCAACCGGGAAAGATGGAGATCAAAAAATTCGATCCCAAGGTACGCAAGCATGTGATGTACAAGGAATCGAAGATCAAATAGATCTGAACCCTCCCTGGTAGAGACCCGCCTCCTCGGCGGGTTTTTTATGTCCGGACGGATAATCCGATAGACTCCGATCAGCCTGGCTTCACGACATCTTTTCGAGCAACAGATTACCGGCGCTATCCGCTGTACAACGCCAACCGGGCGCCAACCAAGTGGTTGACGCCATTTCCGTAATCAGCGCCGGCCCCGCAAGCGCCTGCCCCACAGCCAGTTGCGCTCTCTCATACCGCGGCACTGGTATATCCACTCCCCAGACTGTCAAATGCTCGCAAGCCTCGGCCGGCTCGGATCCGGCTGTAACATTCAATGCAATCGTTGTCTGCGGACCACGCAGGGCCACACGCAGATTAACCAACTCCACGGGCGCCGACATGCGATGGCCGTAACGAATTTCGTGTCGCTCATGGAAATCGATTTCCGCCCGCTCCAGGCTGCTCCAGGGGACGGTAAGGGTATAGGATTGTCCCAAATAGCGCAGATCCAAGGCATATTCAGCCTCGATCCGATCCCTGGCTATGCCCTCCTCCACAAGATCTGTCACTCCACCCTGCGCGAGCCGGGAAAACGCCTGTCGGAGTTCACTGTCGCTCAATGCCTGCAACAGCCCAAGACGGGCATGCACCAACTGACGTCCCGGCCGGGTTGCCAACATTCCCAAGGCGGACAGGACACCCGCGTTGAGCGGCACCAGGGCGGAGCGCATGCCCAGGGCGTCGGCCAAAGCACACACATGCAACCCACCCGCGCCACCGAATGAGAGCAGGATATAACTGCGCGGATCAACTCCCCGCTCAACTGAAATCACGCGCAGGGCACGCGCCATATGCTCGTTGGCGACTCTGATCACTCCCTCCGCCGCCCTGTGCAGAGAGAGCCCAAGCCGCTGCGCCAATTGCCCCATTGCCTTCTCAGCCGCCTGCATATCGAGTTGCATACGCCCACCCAGGAAAGCACTGTTTCGCAAACGGCCGAGGATCAAATTGGCATCCGTAACCGTCACTTCGGTGCCGCCACGGGCATAACAAGCCGGTCCGGGGTCGGCTCCAGCAGACTTCGGACCTACCTGCAACATGCCCCCCGCATCCACCCAGGCAAGTGAGCCGCCCCCGGCACCGATGGTATGCATATCCACCATCGGCACAGCCACAGGCCAGGGTCCGATATGCCCCTCCCGGGTCAATCTGGGGCTCCCGTCAATCAATGCCACGTCGGTGGAGGTTCCCCCCATATCGAGGGTCAGAAGCTGGCTGCGACCCGATGCCGCGGCCACATAGCCGGCACCGACCAAACCGCCTGCCGGGCCTGAGAGCAGCATCCGCACTGCCTGCCGTGCAGCCTGATCCGCCGAGATCGCCTCGCCGGAGCTCTGCATCACTGAGATTCGCGCCCCGCCAAGACGTACCCGCAGGCGCTCGATATAACCCTCCACCAACGGTCCCACCCAGCTGTTGAGCCAGGTGGCTATCCCACGCTCATACTCGCCGCTTGCCGGCAGTACGCTGGAGGAACGGGAACAAAAGATACCTTCAGGTATCGCTGCCTCTATCTTCCTTTCGAAGCGGTCATCGAGATAACTGAACAACAGGTTAATCGCCACAGCCTCGGGATTTCGGCGGGCAACCTCGCCCTTCAGCGTATCGATATCCTCATCGCTCAGTGGCTCGACCAGTTCTCCCTGGCTGTCAAGGCGGCCGCCGGTTTGCAGACAGTCGTTCGCCGCCACAGGCGCAGCCCTGGCGTGCGGCTGCAGATTATAGAGTTCACTGCGCGCCTGACGTCCGATCGTGAGGATATCCTGCAGGCCACGATTACCGATGTAGAGTGTATGCACGCCCTTGCCCTCCAAGGCGGCATTGGTAGCGACAGTAGAGCCGTGCACAATAACCAGATCGCTTGTCCCAAGCCCCAGCTCTTCTATTCCTTGCAGGATGGCCTGTTCCGGTGCCTGTGGCGTCGACAGCACCTTGTGTATCCGCATCTCTCCAGCGCGGTACAGAACGAAATCGGTGAAGGTGCCTCCTGTATCGACACCCAGCAGATAACCCGTTTCATTCTGGCAATCAAAGCCGTTCATCAACCCTCCATCTCAGTGAACACACTCATATCGGAAACATACTCTGTTTAGGGCCTGTTAACAGACCCTAGCCTAATTGTGGAATCGATCGGCACCGGTGCAGTATGGAGAATACTGCCTGGAGGTCAAATCCCGCTTTACAGCCCGGCCGCAAAGGTCGGTATTCCATCGACCGCAGCGATTGCCTCTGGCCGGCGGTATGATTTGCGTAGCAGTTTAAACACAAGGTCTTGCATAGCGTACAAAGGGTGATATGTTTGGCAGGTCTCTGCCTTGGCGGCCTTTCCCGCACTGTGCGGACAGCCAACTATTACGCTTATGCCCAAACTGTTAACAACAAGTCAACTCAGCCGTCACTTCGGAAGCAGCCAGGTAGTATCTGCTGTTGATCTGAAATTGATGCGGGGTGACATTCTTGGCTTGCTGGGACCCAATGGTGCGGGCAAATCGACTATCATGCGGATGCTCAGCGGTGACCTTGCACCCAGCGCAGGCACCATATCCATCTGTGGAGAGGACCTGTTAAACCGGCCGACCCAGGCAAAACGTTTTATCGGCTACCTCCCGGAACGCCCTCCCCTGCATCGTGACCAGACCGTGGATGAGTATCTGTGGGACTGCGCCCACCTGCATGGACTGAAAAGAAGACAATCGATGCAGGCACGGGAACGCACCAAGAAGCGCTGCGGCCTGGAACAGGCGGGAAGACGACTGATACGAAAACTCTCCAAGGGTTTTCAACAACGGGTCGGTCTTGCCCAGGCGATCATTCACGACCCTCGGGTTGTCATCCTGGATGAGCCGACAGACGGACTGGACCCGGCACAGATCCGCCAGGTTCGTGAATTGATCCAGGAACTTGCCCATGATAAAGGGGTGATCCTGTCCAGCCATATCCTGCCGGAGATAGAAGCGACCTGTAACCGGGTCACCATTCTGCAACAGGGACAGAGCGTCTATAGCGGGGAGATAACGCCACCGGCGCAGACCTATTATCGTATCGGCCTCGACCGGAACCCGGAGCCGGAATCGATCAAGGCGATGACCGGGGTGGCAGAGGCAGAGCAGATGCACACCGACTACTATCGCATCACCTTGGAACCGGGCTGCCAACCCAGTGAACTGGCACGACAGATCGTGGCGCAGGGATGGGGCTTGATTGAGCTGAAACCGGAGCGGATGAGTCTCGAACAGCTGTTTCTGCAGGCCACCACCGGGGGGCATTCATGACGCCCTATCTGGCCTGGATGGAGTGGCGGAGACTGATGCGCACACCACTGCCCTGGGTTATCTTCAGTCTCAGTCTGAGCCTGCTGAGCTGGCAGTTTCTCGCCACGCTGGAGATCTTCAACGGTATGCAGTCGTCCAACCGCAGCCTGGGACTGAGCCACCATCTGGGGTTGCAGCTCTACGGTCTTGCGTCGGTGCTGATCCTTATCATCACGCCGATCATTACGATCCGCAGTTTCAGCGAGTCGTTTCGCGATGGCAGTTATGCCCTCCTGAGCAGCGCACCGCTATCAAACCTCTCCATACTTGCGGGCAAATTTCTCGCTATCCTGATGTTTCAGTTTTTGTTCATCCTGATACCGTTACTGCTTTGCGTAAGCCTCACCTCAGGCATCCAGCTTGACTTCGGACTGTTGTTTGCCGCCACCCTCGGATTACTTCTGTTGAGCGGCGCATTCACCGCTATCGGTCTCTACTTCTCGACACTCAATGAGAACCCGGGAATCGCTGCCGCAGGCAGCTATGGTCTGCTGTTGTTGATTTCACTGCTCGATCAAAATACCGAGGGCGGCAGTTTTATACACTGGCTGGCCTGGCCCTCCCACTATCTCGATCTGCAGCTCGGTCTCATACGTTTCGGTGATCTGGCCTACTTCCTGTTACTGATGCTCTTCTTTCTAGGCCTGGCGCTATACAGGCTCGACAAGAGGCGTCGTGGATGATTAATTGGGTAGGCTCACGTCTCAACGATCTGCTGTTCCATCTGGTGATGACCGTCTTGCTGGTGCTGCTGGCCTGGCTCAGCAGTCGCTACGACATGCAGTGGGATTGGACCCGCCAGGGCAGCAACAGCCTCAACCCAGCCAGTATCGATATCCTGCAACGCACACCGGGTGAGCTGAGCATAACGGCATATGTGGGAGAAACGGCCAAGCTGCGTGATCGCATTCAACGCTTTGTGGCCCGTTATCAGCACCACAAACCAAATATCGAGTTGACCTTCATCGATCCCCTGCGCCACCCTGATGAAGCGCGCCGTCAGGGCATCAGCCTATCCGGTGAGATTGTGCTGCGCTATGAACAGAGGGAGGAGCGTATCCAGAAAGTGGACGAGGAGCAGTTCAGCAACGCCATCCTGCGCCTGGGCCGTGACAACAGCTACTGGATAGCAGGGCTCAGCGGCCATGGCGAACGCGATCTTACGGGCAAGGCGAATCACGATCTTGGCGAGTTCGGTCAATCTCTCAAACAGCAGGGATACCAGATCGCGGGGCTTGACCTCGCCACTTCATCCGGCCCGCCCGACAATACCGCATTGCTGGTCATCGCCTCCCCTATCCGCGCCCTATTGCCAGGTGAGATTGAACGGCTTTCCGAATATGTTGCGGAGGGTGGCAACCTGTTGCTGTTGAGCGACCCGGACAACTGGATTCTGGGTGATTTGATACAGCAGCTTTTCGGTATCGAACAGTTACCGGGCACGATCGTGGATGCCAATGTCAAGGCGTTGGGTATCGATAATCCGGCCATCACTGTGGTCCCGGAATATTCCAATCACGAAGCCACCCGGGGATTCAATCTGCTGACCCTGTTTCCACAGTCGGCGGCGCTCACACTCTCCGAGCAGCGGGATTGGGAAGCGACGCCCCTGTTGCGAACCCTGGATAAGAGTTGGAACGAAACCGGTCCACTGAGTGGTGATATCGAACGCAATCCATTGGCAGGTGAGGAGGCGGGCCCGCTCACGATCGGCATTGCTCTCGAACGCCGGCACAATGACAGGGAACAGCGGATACTGGTGATCGGTGATGGTGACTTTCTCGCCAACAGCTATCTCAACAATGCCGGCAACCTTGATCTTGGTCTCTCGCTCTGCCGCTGGCTGGTCGGGGATGATCAGCTGATCGGCATACCCGCGCCACAAGCCAGCGACCGCGAACTGCATCTGTCGAGGCTTGCCATCGGCACAATCGGCCTCGGTTCCCTGATTGTGCTGCCGCTCATGCTACTGGCTGTCGGCGCTGTCATGGCCTGGCGACGGAATCGTGCATAGCGATGGTATCAAGAACCAAAATCAATCTGCTCCTGCTTGCTGTAGCAGGTCTGTCGGGACTGCTGGTATGGTTATCACAACCAGCCCCCCTGCCGCCCCTCACCCACCTCGATCCGCAACAGATCACCCGCATAAGGATCAATGATCTTCAGGGGCGTGAGATCAGTTTGATGCGGCGACAGAACCAATGGATGAGCGGCGACCAACCCGCCGATCAATCCAGGGTCGAGCAACTGCTGAAAATCTGCCGGACCCCCAGCCTGAGCCGATTCACAGCCCCTGATGACCTGGAACCCTACGGCCTGGCACCATCCCCTATCGTGATGACACTCGATGACACGACACTCAGCTTCGGCAACAACGATCCGGTCAATGGCTGGCGTTATGTCCTCCATCAGAGGCAGATGCACCTGATTGCGGATGGCTTCTATCACCACCTCATCGCACCGGCTGAAGCCTGGCTGGCGAAAACCACAGATTAGTATGAGAACCTGAACGAATGCCTGAACTGCCGGAGGTCGAAACTACACGCCGGGGCATAGCCCCCCATATCACCGGCCAACGCATACGCCAGGTCACTATCCGTCAACCCAGGTTGCGGTGGCCGATTCCCGAGGATCTGCCGTGCACATTGAAGGGGAGGAAGCTGTTATCGGTGGACAGGCGGGGCAAATACCTGCTGATGGCCTTTCATCACGGCACCTTGATCATGCATCTCGGCATGTCCGGCAGCCTGCGCATTGTCGAAGCTGATACGGCAATACAAAAACACGATCATTTCGACCTTCTACTGGGCAATGGCCTGCGACTCAGACTGCGTGATCCAAGACGTTTCGGCGCAGTACTCTGGACCGATCAACCGGCCATCAACCACCCCCTGCTCGCCGATCTCGGTCCGGAACCCCTTGGCGACACGTTTGACGGCGACTATCTGTTTGCCCGGGGCAAGGTGCGTCGTACCGTGATCAAACAGCTGATCATGGACAGTAAGACCGTTGTCGGAATCGGAAACATCTATGCCAGCGAGTCCCTGTTCCGTGCTGCCATCCATCCCACCCGACCCAGCAACCGGATCTCCCGCCGGCGCTATCAGAGACTAGCAGAGGAGATCCACGACGTACTCGAGGAGGCAATCGCCCAGGGCGGCACCACCCTGCGGGATTTTCTCAAAGAGGACGGCAATCCCGGTTACTTCGCCCAGTCGCTTCAGGTCTACGGCAAGCCGGGGAAGCCCTGTCCAAGATGCGGTGGGACTATTCGCAGCAAAACCATCGGACAGCGTTCCACATTCTTCTGCCCCGCCTGCCAGCGCTGATGAAAGAAAGATGCTGCTTGACACTCTCGCCACCCCCTCCTAGCATGCGTGGACTTTGTGTGAGTCATGACAGCCATGGATATAACAACTATTCGCGAACTCATCAGCGACGACATGGATGCTGTCGACAAAATGATCATCCAGCAGCTGAAATCGGATGTGGTGCTGATCAACCGGATTGGCGCCTATATCGTCCATAGCGGAGGAAAACGACTGCGGCCGATGATTGTGCTGTTGGCCGCCCGCGCCTGCGGTTACGCGGGTGGGAGGCATATCGACCTGGCCGCCATCATCGAGTTCATCCATACCGCCACACTGCTGCACGATGATGTGGTGGATGGCTCTGATCTGCGGCGGAACCGGGAGACCGCGAATACGGTATGGGGTAACGAGGCGAGTGTTCTGGTAGGTGACTTTCTCTACTCCCGCTCCTTTGAGATGATGGTCGACGTGGGCCGCATGCCGGTAATGGACGTCCTCTCTCACGCCACCAACCGCATCGCGGAAGGCGAGGTGCTGCAGCTGCTGAATGTGCACAATCCCGATACCAGCGAAGCGGAATACATGGAGGTGATAAAACGCAAGACAGCCACCCTGTTCGAGGCCGGTACGCGTCTTGGCGGCATCATCTCCGAGGTTGCCGAAGATCAGCAACAGGCGCTGGCGGATTACGGACTGCATCTGGGTATCGCCTTCCAGCTGGTGGATGACGCCCTGGACTACAACTCAGAGAATAAGGAGATCGGTAAAAACATCGGCGACGACCTGGCGGAAGGCAAACCGACCCTGCCGCTGATCCAGGCCATGAAGTGCGCCGGCCAAGAAAAAAGCCGACGCCTGGCGAATATCATCGAAAACGGCGGCCTGGAAGAGATCGATTTCGTCATGCAGGCCATCGCCGACTGCGACGCCATCAACTACACCCAACAGCTCGCGCAACAGCAGGCGCAACAGGCCAAACGCGCCCTCGAAGCCCTGCCCGAGACCCCCTATCGGCAGGCACTCGCCAGCCTCGCAGACTTCTCGGTCGCCAGAACCAATTGAATCGACTACCCGTTTCCATTACTATCTCTCGCTCGCTGCGTCA
Source organism: Candidatus Thiodiazotropha sp. LNASS1 (assembly GCF_964212655.1). Taxonomy (NCBI): domain Bacteria; kingdom Pseudomonadati; phylum Pseudomonadota; class Gammaproteobacteria; order Chromatiales; family Sedimenticolaceae; genus Candidatus Thiodiazotropha; species Candidatus Thiodiazotropha sp. LNASS1. The sequence goes on from NZ_OZ156465.1 coordinate 2,262,000, forward strand.
GCTTTAGGCTGACCCAGATCAAGATTCGGGGTGTAGCTCAGCCTGGTAGAGCACTGTCTTCGGGAGGCAGGGGCCGGAGGTTCGAATCCTCTCACCCCGACCAATCGGTCACTATCTTTCGCCGTTCTGTGGCATCCAAATCATTCACAACATGATTAACTACGATTTAACCGTCACCTGGGGTTGGCAGGCAGAGGCATCCCATTCCTGGTGGCTACAACGCGTTATTGAAGCCCCATCGACAACAGACAAAAACCTCTACCGATATAATCTCGCGTGGCAAAAATCATCACACCGGAGATAGCCGCCATATCCATGGTGCGCCTGCTTGGCGCATCCTCGACTTCATGCAATGGCAGGGAGAAGTGGTTATAACCGGGTTGGATCACCAGACTTAGGTTGTATCGATCCTCCAGCTGCCAGTTGTGGCTTTGGTCATGGATACGCAGGGTTAGGGGCAGATCCTCCAACTGATCGGAATAGATCAGCAGTTCGAGGCGTTCATAACTACGCCAATCCGATTCAGGCTCCTGAATGTCAATACCGGGCCAGCGTCCTTCCAGCAGCGTGACATAAGCGCAGGAATCGATGTCCAAATCCGCCGGCAACGACCAATCCTCCGGCAGGTCGACATGGCGCACCTCACCACCCTCGCTGCCTTCGATCAGTGCCCTGGAGAAAAAAATATCCGGATCGATCAATCGGGGAAACTGATCAGCCCTGACCTGATAGGCAATGTACCAATACAGGGGCTGGGCAAAGGCGGATAGGACGAGCAGTAAGACAATGGCGATGGAAAGATGTGGCACCAGGGATCGTCTGATGAAGCCGTTGTACAATATGCCGCCTGCGGCAATACCCAGAAGATCCAATATGACATCATGCAAACTAGGATCGCGGCCTATCAGATACTGTGCCGCCTCTATCAGGAGGCCGAATATCAAAGCCAGGGCCAATACCGGCCATATCGGCCGGTCCCGCCCTTTACGATTTGGCCACAACGCAATCAGTGTCAGCAGGGTGAAAATCAGAAAGTGACCGGAATCCTGCAGTGAGTACATCAGGCGGTTTTCACCTGGCAGATCGGTTCCCAACAGAATTGCCGTTGCAAGAAGCAAGGCAAGGAACACGAACCATGAATCTTTAAAAGAGAAGTGAGGCACGCGTTATAACTCCATACGGTTCAAATCAGAGTTAAACACGCTTTATACCCGGGTACCACCCGGCAACTGACAGCGGCGAATTTGAGATGATCGACGGTATACAGAGAACAGCCCGGATTGTTGTCAGACCCGACTTTCAAGCCCTTGAATCTGTCACTGGGAAAGAAAACCCGCACTGTACAGTACCAGATCCGTATGCCTCAGCCATTTAGTGAGGGGTTCCTGCTCCAGTTCGGGTACTCCATCCTTGACCCAACGTCTCAAGGCCTCTCTGGCTGTGCTCTGTACCAGGTAGATCATCTCTCTGACCAGTGCATCCAGTTCAGAGAGCGCCTTCTCCTCATTACCGATAATGTTCAACAGCTTGGCTGGGGCACGCAGATCGAAACCACAACGTTTTGCCATGCCTGTCAGGCGTTTCAGCTGTTGCACGATAAATCTGGCCATTTCGTTGTCACCGCTCACATCGATCGCATCCGCGCCCTGCAATATATCGTTCAGGAGCTTCATACGCGCCTGTAGGATCGTCTTATTGATACCACCCGTCGGGGATACTTTATCCATAGCCCCATCGACACGTTTTGCGGCCTCGATCAAGGGCACCATAATATCCTTGCCGAACCGTTCGGTATTGAATTTCAACACCTCTGAGGTGGAGAAGAGTCTGCCGCCGCTGTTTTTCCGTTCCAGCCGGATCGCCGTAAGCAGCTCGGCCGCCCCGAGCACCCGGGCGGCGGGCGTCACGCTATCACCTGACAATCCATTGGGATAACCGCTGCCGTCGAGTCTCTCATGATGCTGATGCACCGCCTCGCTGATGCGGGGATGGTAGTTTGGGAATAACTTCAGGAACCGATAGGCAATACCGGGATGGGAGTAGATCTGGCGATGCTGTGCCATGTTTAAAGGCTGTCGACTGGTAAAGATCGAGGGCTCCAGATGCATCTCCCCAAGATCCAGGAAAAGTGCAGCCGTGGCCAGCTCCTGCCTGTCGTCAGCGGGCCATCTCAAGCGGGAAGCGACATACAGTGCAATCAATGCGACACGCATCATGTGATGATAACGGTCAACGCAGCATTCCCGGCAAACCGTCAACTTGAATGCCAGTTGCGGCTCTAGTGGGACAGTCCCCAGAGGGGTCAGCAGATCTCTCTGGATAAAGCGCCGATCAATGGCCTGTTCGAGTTCAGGCTCATCATGCAGTAACCGCTTGCCATCGCGCATCAGCTTTTCAGCCGTTATCCTATTCTCAACAGCCAACGAAAAGTCCAATGGTCGCAGTAGTTTATGACCTACCAACCGATCATATTTCGAGCTATCCACGAATTCACCCCGCTTCACCAGAGTAATCCCCTGGTCACTCCGTATGTCATCAATGGCCATTACCTGGCGCAGATCGCCAAGTTCTGTGACCAGCTTGATGTAGGGGTCGGGATGTATCACTGATCCGTTTGCCTGGAGTGAGGAGTTCCTTATTAATTAGCGACAGGGAGTACGCTTACTTTACCGCATGAAGGCGACCTCAGGCAGAGCAATGGCGCCGCTCAAAAAGGTCAGATGGAACTCTATCCGGTGTTCTTCTAGTTCCCACGCTCCGGCGTGGAAACGATAAGATATTCGCGTTTATTCGCGTTCATTTGCGGACCTTTTAAATTCTTTGCGTTTATTTGCGGCCCGCTTCAACAACACCTTCCTTGACAACAGACAACCTGGCGGGACAATCAGTCGCCCCGGCCGATGGCGTAATAGCTGAAACCGGCCTCTTTGAGACGTTTGGGATCATAGATATTGCGGCCATCGAATATCACGGGCTCACTGAGGGCGAGTTTGATCTGTTCGAAATCGGGACTGCGAAAGACCTGCCACTCTGTTACCACTACCAGAGCGTCAGCACCTTTGAGTGTACTCTCCTGGTCGCTGCAGTAGACCAGATCCTGGCGTTCACCATAAATTCGGCGACACTCTTCCATCGCTTCCGGATCGAATGCCCGAACCTTCGCCCCGGCATCCCACAACGCCTCGATCAGCACCCGGCTGGATGCCTCACGCATATCGTCGGTGTTCGGTTTGAAGGATAGTCCCCAGAGGGCAAAGGTCTTGCCCTTCAGCTCACCCGAGTAGTGTCGGCTGATCTTATCGAACAACACCCGCTTCTGGCGATGATTCACCGCCTCCACCGCCGTCAACAATTGGGCATCGTAATCCACTTCCCGGGCAGTGCGCTCCAGCGCATTGACATCCTTCGGGAAACAGGAACCGCCATAGCCGCATCCGGGATAGATGAAGTGATAGCCGATACGGGAATCCGCACCGATACCATGTCGCACCTGTTCGATATCGGCGCCCAGCCTCTCCGCCAGGTTGGAGAGTTCGTTCATAAAACTGATCTTGGTGGCGAGAATGGCATTGGCGGCATATTTGGTCAGCTCGGCGGAGCGGATATCCATGGCGATCAAGCGGTCGTGATTCCTGTTGAAGGGGGTATACAGGGCACGCAGCAGCTCGGTTGTTCTCGGATTGTCGGTACCGATGATAATCCTGTCAGGCTTCATGAAATCGTCGAGTGCGGCGCCTTCCTTGAGAAACTCAGGATTGGATACCACATCGAACTCCACCTGTTTACCGTGTGTACGCAAGGCCTCATTGACGCGTTCTCTCACCTTGTCCGCGGTACCCACGGGAACAGTGGATTTATCCACGATGATCCGATAGTCATCCATATGTTCCGCAATCGATGCCGCCACCGCCAGCACATACTGGAGATCCGCCGAGCCGTCCTCGTCGGGTGGCGTGCCGACTGCGATGAACTGAAACAACCCGTGCGCCACCGCCTCGGCGGCGTCGGTGGTGAAATGCAATCTTCCCGCCTTGGCATTGCGTTCCACCATGGCCTCAAGACCCGGTTCATATATCGGTATCTCACCCTGCTTGAGCATCGCTATCTTCCGCTCGTCCACATCCATGCAGACGACGTCGTTTCCGACCTCTGCCAGACATGCTCCGGTAACCAAACCGACATACCCTGAACCAAAAACTGTAACTTTCATCGTTAACCCTTGGGAGGACCCTACTCAAAAATAACGCACAATCATACTTGCTGAGTAAACGGGAGGCCAGACATTCAGCACTGGGGTATTTGATCCAAGGCGCATTGGATCGCCTGATTCAGGCTGTCTGGTGATTGACCGGTCGATTCGATCACGGGAAGCGGCTGAATCCGCGCATGTCCGCGCATGAAAACCGGCAGCATCACACCACCCTGGCCACTCACACCACTGATACGCAACGGAACCAGAGGCAGCCCGGTCAACGCTGCCAGACGGGCGGCTCCGGCCTTTATTTTACGCGGCGGATCGCTGTCGAGATGGATCTTGCCGTGGGGGAAGAGTGCCACTATCTCGCCGTCACGCAGCGCCTTGATCGCCTGACGCATCGCTTTCTCCGGTGAGTTCTCCCGATCCACGGGAATACAACCCACCGCACGGAACAGCCACTGCAAGCCAAATCGCTCATACTGCTCCCTGGCAATGAGGAAGCGCAGGGGCCGGTTGCTGGATGCCAGCATCAACAGAGGGTCGAGCCCGGAGATGTGATTGGATACTACGATCGCACCGTCTGTTTCAGGCAACGGCAATTCAGTCTGGGGCAGTCGGTGATAGACATGGCAAAACAGGCGGTTGAACCCATCCAGCCAGTTCAGCCAGGCAACACCCCATTCGGCTCGCCGAGCTTCACGGCAACGCCTGTTCAATCCGGCTATGGCCATGACCACGGCAAGCAGCAGTATTATCAGTATGAATGTATTCACTGTTGAAGTGGCTTCACTTTCTCTTTTTGTTAGTTCTTACCCTGCTCAAGGTAACAAAACACAAATAAACTAGCCGCAAATAGACGCCAATCACCGCAAATCAAGTCAAATTATCTGCCGTGAGAAAAAGTTGTCCAATGAAATGCTTTGCATACACCAGCGCTCGATAAGCTCGAGGAGGTTGACTGAAATAGATGGCCAGGTAAAGGATCGCATGTTCGCCATACACATGGTTATATCATTTGCGATGGTTTGCGGTGATTGGCGTCTATTTGCGGCAATACATTCTTGATCCGTTGATTGCTCCGGGATTTAATCATCCCACCCGCTCGCTGAGCTTCCACCTCTCACTTTTTACCGCCCTTCTGATAGACCTTGCGTTGAAACAGGTCAGTGCGGCGGCTCACCAGGCGGTCGATAAAGAGTATGCCATCTAGATGGTCCACCTCATGTTGCAGCGCCCGCGCTTCAAATCCTTCCATCTCGAATTCGTGATCCTCACCCTGAGGATCCTGCGAGCGTACTTTTATTCGCTCCGCACGAATTACATTCCCGGTATAATCGGGTACTGAAAGACAACCTTCACGACCGAGCTCGAAGCCGTCCCATTCGGTGATTTCCGGGTTTACCAGGATCAGGTGACCATGGTTCGGTACCGGCTTTCTGGTGGTGGAACAATCCAAAATAACGATACGTTGAGACCTCCCCACCTGGGGGGCTGCGATACCGACGGCGGCCGGTCCTGCCTGGCGTGTCTCTTCCAGATCGGCAATGAATCCATGCAGCTCATCATCGAAGTGAATCACCTCATCCGCCAGCTGCTTGAGTCTCGGGTCCGGCAGCTTCAATATTTCCAATATCGCCATGAGGTCAGCCGATCAGGGTCTCTACGGATGAGATGTGAACATCGATGTCCTCCAGCGCAAGGGGTTGCAACGCCGATTCGAGTGTCTCGATTTCGGCCTCCGCATATCCCTGTATGGTCATGATGTAGACAGGCTTCTCCGAATCACCTACCACATCCGATGCCAGCTCGAGGATATTGAAGCCACATTCGGCGAGGGCTCCGGTCACTTTTGCCACGATACCGGCGCGATCCGCGCCATTTACCCTGACCTGGAAGTTGGGTACCCGGTGCCGATGCAGTCCGCCATGTATCGGATCGATATGAAATTTGAGTTGCAGCCGATCCGCCACAGGTGCAATCAGGTTTGTCAGGGTCTGTTCACCGTGCCCCCCATCGACCATCATCATGATGGAGAAGTTACCACCCAAACGAATCATCGAACTCTCCCCCAGGGTACATCCGCCACGATAGAGCGCGTCGGTAACCTGGGCAACTATTCCCGGTTGGTCTTCACCCACCAGGGTCAGCATCAGCCAATTCATTTTCACTCCTCAAAGTTCATGATCAGACACTCCCGCATGCAGGATAAATGAGTGCCGGTTGTTGGTCCAGAAACAGATCCCGCTGTGAATCAGGTAATCTAATCGCGCCAAATCATTGCAGCCATTCGACCGGTCACTCCATCACGGCGGTAGGAGAAGAAGAGCCTGTCCTGGGTTAAGGTACAATATTCTCCACCGGTGATGAACTCCACGCCGGCATCGATGAGGCGCATGCGGGCCAATGCATAGATATCGGCCAGCCAGTGCCCTGGACGATTGTTAGTGAATGACTGGGCTGTCGCCTGCCGATAGGCGAGGAAACGGTCGCGAACTTCATCCCCAACCTCGAATGCTGCCGGTCCAATGGCGGGTCCAAGCCAAACTACCAGATCCTCCATGGGACTCTTGAAGCGTTGTAATGCATTTTCGATCACACCCGCCGCCAAACCTCGCCAACCCGCATGCGCGGCACACACCTCATTACCCTGTCGATCGGCGATCAAGAGCGGCAGGCAATCGGCCGTGAGTACGGCACAGACAACACCGGGTTGGTCGGTATAGACGGCATCGGCCTGGCATCCGGGATTGGCGCTGTCCGGAGAGACCACGCAACAGCCATGCACCTGACTGAGCCAAAACGGCGTATCGGGCAACCGGCACTCCCGTGCCAGCAACGCTCTGTTTCGAGCTACACAGGCCGGGTCATCGCCCACATGGTCAGCCAGATTGAGGCTGTCAAAAGGCGCGGCACTGCATCCTCCCTGGCGCGTGGTAACCAATGCCTTCACGTTCGAAGGTGCGGGCCATGCAGGCTGCAGCACATCAATCATCGTTTGGCATCCTCGGCAAGGAGATCGATCAATTGTTGCATATCGGTGGGTACAGGCGCCTCCCAAGCGACCCGTTCACCCGTCTCCGGGTGAATCAGTTCAAGCCGGGTGGCATGCAGCGCCTGGCGCCTGAATCCCTTGATCGCGGCGGCCAGCTCATCGTTGATAGCTGACGGCAGCTTGAGCCGCCCTCCATACAGCGGATCACCCAGAAGCGGATGGCGGATGTGGCGCATATGGACACGAATCTGATGGGTGCGTCCGGTCTCCAATCTGATCCGCAACAGCGTATGGGCACGGAAACGCTGCTCGATTCGATAGTGTGTGACCGCATGCTTTCCCGTCTCGTGGACTGTCATACGCAGGCGGTTGACCGGGTGCCTGCCGATCGGCGCATCGACAGTGCCGCCGGCAATCATTTCCCCCTGCACAAGCGCCAGATACTCTCTCTTAACACTCCGCGCCTGTAACTGCCCGACCAGCGCATGCTGCGATTGCAGGGTTTTTGCGACCACCAGTAGACCGCTGGTCTCTTTATCAAGGCGGTGAACGATACCGGCTCTGGGGATCTGCTGCAGGGGCCGGTAATGGTTCAACAAACCATTCAACAGGGTACCGTCGGGATTACCCGCCGCAGGGTGCATCACCAATCCGGCGGGCTTATTGATCACCAACAGATGCTCATCCTCATAGACAAGGTCGAGTTCGATCGCTTGTGCCTCTGCCTCCACCTCATCCTGCGGTATCGGCCGAAGATTGATCAGCTCTCCCCCGCGGATCCGCTGTTTGGCCTTGCAGGGGCGCCCATCCAGCTCCACCAGGCCCAGTTTTATCCAATGTTGCAGACGGCTGCGGGAGAATTCGGGGAATTGATCGGACAACACCTGATCGAGCCGGCTGCCTGCACACTCTTCAGGGATCACCACTGAACGGGGAGGAACTTTATCAATGAATTTGGCATCCGACATAGATGATCCGTATTGTCCCATTGAGGTTGCTGTTTTACAAAATCCGCCGTTTCAACCACACTACGCACTTTACTGAAGCCATCAAAGACGGGTTATACCCCCATCACGCGTTCCGTTATACTTCAGCGTTTATCAAACATACCCTAGGTATTGATTAGCCATGCTTTGGAAGTTCTCGATCATCACCCTTGTCACGCTGTTGCTGAGCGGCTGTTCCATGCCGGATCAGATCGATGTAACAAAAAACTGGAGTGCCAGCCAATTCTATTCAGAAGCCAAAAGCGCGCTGATGGATGGCGATTATGATGAAGCGATCAAGCACTATAACGGATTGCAGGCACGCTTTCCCTTTGGCCGGTACGCCACCCAGTCACAGCTAGACATCATCTATGCCCACTATAAGAACAGTGAGCCGGAATCAGCGATCATGGCGGCGGATAGATTTATCAAATTGAATCCCCAGAGCCCATATGTCGATTATGCCTACTTTATGAAAGGCATCACCAACTATAACCGGAACCAGAGTATCTTCAGCCGGATACTCCCATCCGATCCGTCTGAGAGAGATGCCGGTGCAGCACTCGATGCCTTCAATGACTTCGACAAACTTGTACGCCGTTATCCCGACAGCAGGTATTCAGCAGACGCGCGACAGAGGATGCTCTATCTCAGAAACAACCTGGCAAAATATCAGATACACATCGCGGAATACTACATGCGACGGGGTGCTTATCTGGCGGCCGCCAATCGGGCCAACAGGGTGGTCACCCGGTTTCAGCGCACTGATGCGATGCAAAGGGCGCTGGAGATCATGGTCGATGCCTACACAAGACTGGGTATGACCGAACTTGCAGATGATGCGAGGCGGGTATTGACCCTCAATCTTGAGAATGGCCGTTTAAATAACCCGGCTGAAATTGAAACGGAAAAAGAGGTGATCTCCAGAGAACCACTATAGCCATGACTGAGATCCTCGAAGGATCAGATTGCGGCCTCATCCTCCTCCCCGGTACGGATGCGTATGACCTGTTCCACCGGTGTCACAAAGATTTTCCCGTCGCCGATCTTTCCGGTCCGCGCAGCATTGGTGATCGCTTCGATGCAAGCCGCAACCTGATCACTGGCCACCACCAGCTCCAACTTGACCTTAGGTAGAAAATCGACCACATATTCTGCGCCACGATAGAGTTCGGTATGTCCCTTCTGACGTCCAAACCCTTTCACCTCGGTGGCGGTCATACCGGTAATACCCACCTCAGACAAGGCCTCGCGAACATCCTCCAGTTTGAAAGGCTTAATGATTGCTTCGACTTTTTTCATTGATATTCTGCTCCCAGCTGAGGAAATTCATTCTAGTTCAGTAATTGGCTCGCCGGAATTGTAACGCCCCCTGGAGCGGCGCGTCCATGCCTGCAACCGTTTCATTTTCTTGTATTAGGTACATATCCTGACGATTCGGCCCATTAAGGTGAGAGATTTTAAGCAGGTCCCTGGTGAAAAGTGGGTAATTTGCGGGCATTAATTGCACCTGTGGATCTGATTGCGCTGGAACAAGATATCGCATTCAGACCCCCGAGGGGAAATTGGTCAATCACTGAAACCCCAAAAGGGCTTATCACAACCACTTGAAAGTAAGACTAATTTTATCAAGCGGCTTTCCACTTTCAACGATTTCGTTTAGACCAGGTGAGCGGATAGCGGCGGTCTCGCCCATAGGCACGACGGGTGATCTTTATGCCTGGCGGCGCTTGACGCCGTTTGTACTCGTTACTATCCACCATGCCGATCACACGCAGCACCGTCCGCTCATCGAATCCTGCCGCAACGATCTCCATAACCGATTGATCCAATTCAACATATCGCTCCAAAATCTCATCCAGCACGGCATAATCAGGGAGTGAATCACTATCCCTCTGATCCGGCGCCAGCTCAGCGGACGGCGCCCTCTCCAGGACCCGCCGGGGAATGACCTGTGACAGTGAGTTTCGATAGCGGCATAAGCGATAGACCAGGGTTTTAGGAACATCCTTTATCGGAGCGAATCCGCCCGCCATGTCGCCATACAGGGTTGCGTAACCCACCGACATCTCGCTCTTGTTTCCCGTTGTGAGCAGGATGCGTCCTTTTTTGTTACTGATCGCCATGAGTATTATCCCGCGGCAGCGCGCCTGGATATTCTCTTCCGTCACATCGACGGCTCTGCCGGCGAATTCATCCGCCAGCATCTCCAGAAAGGCATTGAAAGCGGGCTCGATTGATATGGTGCGATACTCCACTCCCAGCAACTCGGCTTCGGCAACGGCATCCTGGTTACTCATCTCCGCGGTGTATCGGGACGGCATCATCACCACCTCCACCTGATCCGGTCCGAGGGCATCTGCCGCAATTGCCAGCGTCAGGGCGGAGTCGACACCGCCCGAAAGGCCTATAATGGCCCCGTTGAATCCATTCTTGAGCACATAATCCCTCACCCCGGTGACAAGCGCCTGATAGACCCGCTCCTCCTCCGACACAAGCGGTGCGATCATCCCGGTCGACGGTTGCGTAGGGTCCTCCTCCATGGAGAGATCGACACAAACGCTGGTCTCCGTAAAGAAATCGAGGCGCTGTATGAGCCGGCCTTCGGCATTCACCACAAATGAACCGCCATCGAATACCAGTTCATCCTGTCCACCGACCAGATTGACATAGACGATGGGAAAACTGTTCTCCCGAGCACGATTTTGCACCAGCTCTTCACGCTCCGGCGCCTTACCGATATGAAAAGGAGAGGCATTGATATTGAGCAGCAGCTGGGCTCCTGCGGCCCGACTCATGGCGGCGGGTTCCACTTCCCAAATATCTTCACATACCGTCAGCCCGATGCGCACGCCCTGCAACTCAAAGGTTACCGCCTCCCTGCCCGGTGAAAAATAGCGCATTTCGTCGAATACACTGTAGTTGGGCAGCTTGTGCTTCTCATATTCGGCCAGGATCTCGCCGTCACGCCAGACCCCCGCCACATTGTAGAGCTCCCCATCCCTGCGTCTTGGATAGCCCACAACCAGGTGGATACCCCACACCCGCGAAACAATATGTGCAACCGCCAGCTCCACCCGCTGGATAAAGTGATCACGCAACAACAGATCTTCCGGTGGATAACCGGTGATCGCCAACTCGGGAAATACAATAGCGTCCGCCTTACCGACATGAGCCATGGCCTCATCGATTATGCGTTGAGCATTGCCTTCTATATCGCCAACCAGGAAATTGAGCTGGGCGAGTACTATCTTTAACTTCAAGGGCCAACTCCTAATCTATCACCTGAAACCATGGGTTCATTCGAGCAGATCACCATTGAAAGCCCAATCAACAACAATCCGAGTCATGCGTCAGCCATCAATCTGCATGTGATCAAATCGAAACAGACGCTGTTTTCCAGAGGCATTGCAGACTATTGCCGCGGATGTTGCAAGACCCATTCATCACGATTGACTCCTATCCACACATAATAAAGAATCAACCGGATGGGACTCAGGTATATTTTTATCGCATTGGCACTGTGGGGCGTTTTCCTCATCGGCCGCCATTTCTGGCGACAAAATCAGCTAAAAAACAACAAGTCGCAACAGATCAAATCGGTAGACAGTGTCCAGTGCGCCTATTGTGGTCTGCATCTACCCAAAAACGAAGCGGTCTGTAGCGGCGATGTGTATTATTGCAGCAAAGCCCATCAGAAGGCGGCTGAGAAACAGAAATCCTGAACATCATGCTGAACTGGCTTGACTCACTCGATGATACCCTGAAAAACAGCGGCCAAGCCGACAAAGGAGCTGACCATACTCATTGGCGTTCCCTCAGCCTCTATCTGCTCTATCGAATCACCCTTTCACTTACCCTGATGTTCTTTTTCTATTCAGGCAGCGGACCTACATTTTTAGGATCAGTGGTGCCCGAGCTGTTTGCGATCACTGGCACACTTTATACCGCTTTGACCTTCGTTTCCGTGCTGTTTTTTCTCTGGCGTTCCCCTAATCCCGTGCAGCAAACCTACCTGGCCCTGTTCGTGGACATCAGCGCCATTCTCCTGCTGACCCATGCCAGTGGCGGTGTCCAGACCGGCATGGGCATGCTGATCGCCGTGTCAATCATTGCCGGCGCACTGATTATCGATGGCCGCGCCGCACTGCTGTTTGCCGCCCTGGCGGCCCTGGCGGTGATCACGGATCAAATATATATCTCCCTGAGCAAGACCACCATATTGCCCCGTTTCATTCAGGCCGGGTTCCTTGGCGCCGTCTTTTTCGCCACCGCCCTGCTTACCCTGGTGCTGAGTGGTCGCGTGCGGGCCAGTGAAAAACTGGCGCAGGACAGGGCCAATGAGTTGAACCACCTGGCAAAAATCAATGCCTATGTCATCCAGCACATGCGTACCGGGGTATTGGTTGTCGATGCCTCCGGCACGATCGTCATGATGAATGATCCCGCCTGGCACCTGCTGGGCATGCCTGCCACCACCGGGAATCAATTAATCAAGGCCTCGCCTGAACTCGCAAATATGTTGAAAAAACACGACTCTAGTGCGAAACGGCGATACTATAATTTTCGATCTCAACGCCAGGGGCCTGAATTGAGGGCTCACTTCAATCCACTGGGGGGTAAGGAAAAAGGAGATATGCTGATATTCCTGGAGGACACCTCCCAAATCACTCGAGAGGCACAACAGATGAAATTGGCTTCGTTGGGCAGACTGACGGCCAGCATCGCCCACGAGATCCGTAATCCCCTGGGAGCGATCAGTCACGCCAGTCAACTCTTCCACGAATCACCTGATCTGGATCCTGCGGACCAACGATTAACAGAGATCATTAAAACCAATACCGAACGTGTAAATCAGGTGATAGAAAATGTGCTGCAGCTCTCTCGCCGCGACCCCGGAAAACCACATAATCTCCAACTTAAACCATGGCTAGAGAGGCTCATTATCGAACTGATCAAGCATCACGGATTCGAAAGCCATCAATTGTTTCTGCAGATTGAGCCTACAAATACTGAGATCATTGCAGATCCAGAACAATTACGACAAATCGTAGCAAATCTCTGCAATAATGCCCGAGAACATGGTCCAAAGGATACATTGAAAGTTCATATAATTGGCGGAATTACTCAAGAATTCAATCACCCTGTCGTTGATATAATCGATAACGGGCCAGGCATTGAACCAAAGGTGGCAAAGCAAATATTTGAGCCCTTTTTCACCACGCGAAACACTGGCACCGGGCTTGGACTGTATATCGCCAAAGAGTTGAGTGAAACCAATCATATCCGTTTGGAATATATTCCAGGTCCTACAGGAGGCAGTTGCTTTCGACTCCACTTTGACCTTTGGCAACACGGGGATAGACCAACATGACCCAGCCGATGGCATTGATCGTAGACGATGAACCAGATATTTGCGAGCTGCTCGAAATCACTTTGATGCGTATGGGGATCGCTTCACATTCTGTTTTCGATCTGAATACCGCTCATAAACTGCTCACCGAACAATCATTTGACCTCTGCCTCTCTGACATGCGACTACCCGATGGTAATGGAATCGATCTTGTACGGCATATAAATAATACCTACCCACATCTCCCCGTAGCCATGATCACTGCACATGGCAATATGGAATCCGCTATCGAGGCTCTCAAAGCGGGAGCTTTCGATTTCGTTTCTAAACCCGTTGATCTCGAAATGCTTCGCAAACTAGTGCAACAAGCAGTCAAGTTGGGTAGACCGAATCCATCCAGCAAATCATCACATGACATATCGGGGGCATCCGAACATTCACTCATGCTCGGCAATTCACCTCCCATGGTACAAATCCGGCAGCTAATCGATAAGCTGGCCCGCAGCCAGGCGCCTGTCTATATCAGTGGGGAATCAGGCACTGGCAAGGAACTCGCAGCAAGGCTAATTCACAAAAATGGTCCACGTGCTGACCACCCCTTTGTTGCCGTCAACTGTGGTGCAATCCCCCAGGAATTGATGGAAAGTGAACTCTTTGGGCATAAAAAAGGGAGTTTTACCGGCGCCAACCAGGATCATCAAGGGCTCTTTCTCAGTGCCGATGGCGGCACTTTGTTTCTTGATGAAATAGCAGATCTACCGCTTCATATGCAAGTGAAATTATTGCGTGCAATTCAAGAAAAGCACATACGTCCCGTCGGTAGTCAAAAAGAAATTCCTATAGATGTCCGCATTATCAGTGCCACACACAAGAAACTCTCTGGAATGGTCGAAACCGGAGACTTTCGGCAGGATCTCTTTTACCGTATCAATGTCATTGAACTACCACTTCCACCCCTGAGGGAAAGAGTAGAAGACATACCATTACTTGCTCATCACTTTCTCACTCGCATTGCACGAGATTCAGATATAAAGAAATCCAAGCTCTCTTCGAATGCACTAAATAAACTGAAAAAATACGCTTTTCCTGGCAATATCAGAGAGCTGGAAAATATCCTTGAGCGCTCGGTCACTCTTCTCGATGGTTCCACCATTAAAGCCGATGATCTTCACCTACCCACCAATCAACAGAGTGCTGAAAATAGTATTGGCAGCTCACAGCCCCTAGATGACAGAATGGAGCAGATAGAACGTGAGACGATAGTTAAAGCTCTTGAAGAGACGCGCTGGAATAGAACCGCAGCTGCCAAAAAGTTAGGCATGAGTTTACGCTCTCTACGCTATCGTTTGGATAAACTTGGAATTGATTAGGGTTAAATGTAATGCCTAAAGGAGGACTTGTTAACTAATTTAAAGATGCTAGTATTTGTTGGACAACGTACGCTTGATGCTCCTCAATTCCCACCCACAATGGCAACCTCACTAATCGATTAGCAATGTTGTCCGTATTAGACATATCACCGTTTTTACGGCCAAATCGACGTCCCATTGGCGAGCTATCTAATGGCACATAGTGGAAAACAGCATGAATATCCCGCTGTTTGAGGTTAGTAATGAACTCTGTCCGGGCTTTTATATCAGGAAGAAGCAAATAGAACATATGAGCGTTATGACTACAATTAGCAGGCACTATCGGGCGACGAATCTGCTGTAAATTCTCACATGCTTCAAACCACTGGAAATAAGTATTCCATATATTCAATCTTCGTTTTGTTATTTCTTCCGCCTCTTCCATCTGAGCCCATAGAAATGCAGAGATGATCTCACCAGGCAGGAATGAAGAGCCAATGTCTACCCAGCTGTATTTATCTACCTGCCCCCGAAAGAACTGTCTTCTATTTGTACCCTTTTCACGGACAATTTCAGCACGCTCTACCAACTCTGGAGCATTAACTAGTAACGCCCCTCCCTCACCAGAAATTATATTCTTTGTTTCATGGAAAGACAGCGTTGCCATATGTCCAATAGAGCCTAAAGGCCTACCTTTGTAGTTAGACATGATTCCCTGCGCTGCATCCTCTATTACCAAGAGATTATGGCGCTGTGCAATCTCCATAATCACATCCATCTCGCAGCCTACACCTGCATAGTGAACTGGAACAATAGCCTTTGTTTTACTTGTAATTGCATCTTCAATCTTATTTTCATCAATGTTGAGCGTATCTGCTCTAATGTCGACAAAAACAGGTATGGCACCGCGCAAGAGAAAGGCATTTGCTGTCGATACAAAGGTGTACGATGGCATTATGACTTCATCACCGGGTTGTATATCTGCAAGAATCGCTGTCATTTCAAGAGCAGCGGTACAAGAATGAGTCAAGAGTGCCTTTTCACATCCAACACGATTCTCTATCCAGGCATTGCATTTACTTGTGAAATCACCATCCCCAGCCAGATGCCCATTGGCATGTGCCTGACTGATGAACCAAAGTTCCTTGCCAGTCATGTATGGCTTATTAAAGGGGATTTTCATTGCACCCTCACTTGTTTCTCATTTCTCTGCTATCATTAGAAGTGATCCACCAGCTGCAAAATGTAGTCCATTGCGTATTAATATCCGCTCAAAGTCAAGTATTTTCTCTAGAATCCAGTTTGTTACTCCTCCAACCATCAATTCTGATGTTTGATCAGTGTTATCACCTTTTCGCTTCTGTAATCTTGATAGCATCATCACTGGCAGCAACAGAGATACAAAAGATGTTGATACTTTGATTGTGAAACCAGCTTCCTCTACTTTATCCTTCAATTCCGCAACACTGTACCTACGCACGTGGCAAGCCCGCACATCCGTCTGACTCCAAAGAAATGTATGTTGAGGTACCGTTATGATAATTCCTCCACCTGGTTTAACAGCACGATACATTTCAAATAATGCTTTTTGGTCTTCTACTATGTGTTCCAATACGTCAAAGGCGCCAATAACATCGAATTCTGAATCGAAAGGTATACTTCTTGCGTCCATTTGGAATAGTTCTGCCCTATCCACTCGACCTTTTGTGAATTGTAAACCTGCAATATAAATATCACTCGCTGACAGCTCGACATTCGGAAATGCCCTTTCAATTCCTGAAAGCACATAACCTGTTCCACATCCGATTTCGAACATCTTTTTCATTCGTGGATAATGCTTTTGCAGCGCCCATATCACTAATCTATTACGAGACCTGAACCAGAAATGGCGTGTTTCCAATGGCGCGAGTTTTGCGAAATGTTCAACATTATAACCGCTATCTGCTTGCACTAATTTTTCGGCTAATACAGGAAATCTGTCAATCTCAGGCGGGGATAGTTGACAAGCGGGGCATTGCCATTCTTTATTATCATACCTAGAATCACAAAATATACAGATCCTCATAGTATACTCGTCAGTAGTTTAATAATTAACCGCCAGATAAATAGATTATAATTCCTAACACAATGATAATAGATGCCAATATACCCCGCTTAGTTAATTCCTCTCTAAGAAAAATCCAACTGGCAATTGGCATCAGTACGAATGTCAGTGCACTCATTGCAATCACTGTTTTAAGCATTATGGCCTGTAATGAATAAACAATAAGCACCGTTACTAAGCTAAACATCATTACAGCTGTCATTGTAGTCATGTTTAAATACCCTTTTGTACTTGTGCTGCCTTTTTTGAGCAAAACATGTGAACCGACAGTAAGTATGACTGCAGCTAACAGAGCTAAATGATTTGAAAGATAACTCATATTTTCTGTATCTCTTTTGATACTGAGGCAATTATTATCCCAATTATGATAATTGTGCAGCCAACAATATGTAGCATATTTATATTTTCATCGAACAAATACCATGCCCATGCAACATTAACGGCATAAACAGAAGACATTGCTGGATAGGCAATATTTAAACGCATCCGTTTGAGTACCAGCATCCAGAATACCATCTGGATTCCTAGGGCCATAATTTCCGCAATATAATATATATTTATAATTATACCAGTCACGCCGCCGCCTATACTTTCTAAGGCTGCATACTTGGCAAATACGAAGGCAAGAGACCTGCAGAGTATTGCCATAACCAACAATAAAACAGAAATAAAAACATCCTTGTTGACTATCTGTTTTAACGGTGTTGTATCCATTTAGCCATACATCGATGACATTGCAGTGTATATTTCTGGCGTGATGAACCATTGTCTCTGCATTTCAACATCACCTATACCACGTCTCAATAACCTTATACGTTCTTTTTCATGCTTTAGCCGTTCTTTATTGTGACTATAACCTGTTTGAAATTTACTATGGGAAGGCTCAAATGGATCTCTATAGGAATCCATTAATTCATCTATTTCGTCAATAAGGTAATTCGAAGTATACCCAAGTAGTTGCATCTCAGGTGCACATAACACTTCAATAAATCTCTTTACATTTTGCGGTAGATAATTCTTGTATTTCTGTAAAGAATTTACAGAAATACCATTCTGATCTGCAAATGAGGAGTTACCCTTCCAAGGTTTTCCATTCTGATCAACAATCCCGTTATCGAATATATCTTTTTTAAAATCCTCAACGCCTAGATAATTTGTGATTTTATTTAATGTTTGCCATTTATTTGATACGAGATCTTCATATCGCACCATACAACCTTTTTTCCTTTTAGTGGCTGCATATGCAAAGGCTACACTTTTTCGCCATACTCTAAGACTGTAAAGTATTGGTCTATTTTCGCCTGTTAGGTTATCTCTGATTCTGAAGTTAAGTGATGTGATCATGTCACGAGGATCACGCACAACGAATATTACTTTAACGCCCTCATTAATCATTGCCGGAGCGTATTCTTCAATTAATACTTCTTTACTGCCAATTAATTCTTCTCTTTTTGCTGAATAGATATCCGCCAAAAGGTTTAATAAGTTTTTGTAAATATCAAAAAATGTTCCTG
Source organism: Candidatus Thiodiazotropha sp. LNASS1 (assembly GCF_964212655.1). NCBI lineage: Bacteria > Pseudomonadati > Pseudomonadota > Gammaproteobacteria > Chromatiales > Sedimenticolaceae > Candidatus Thiodiazotropha > Candidatus Thiodiazotropha sp. LNASS1. The sequence goes on from NZ_OZ156465.1 coordinate 2,280,496, forward strand.
GCTTTAGTTGATCTAATACATCAATAATTTCAGGTGTCCAAAGGCCTTCTGCATAATTACGCATCCTGTTTTGAAATTCATTTAAAGTCTTTTTGTTAATTGAATATTCTATTAAATATTTGTTAAATTCCTGATTTACGTAACTAGTTTCTAAAAATAAATGGTCAAGCGGATATCTTCTTTTTATACCTCTGATATCGTTAAACTGTTCTTTAAAAATAAAAAATAGTATAGGAAATGGTTGTGAGGCAATAGTAGCATTTGGATGCATGTTTACAATCTTTTCCACTATCGTGGTTCCACTACGATAACAACCAGTAACAAGAATATGATTGCTGGCTCTTTTTGTCATCACCTTATATATCTCTGCTTCAGTTTCTGTGGCTAGATACTGTTAGTTTTTACTTACTATCAAATTCATAGGTTCTAATTATATCATCAAGAGTCTCCTCTCTTTTTAAGACCTTTTTTTCATCTGATTTATCCCTATAAGAAAAAACAGGTACATTACCATTTATAAATGGAGGCTTGAGCACAAGTGAATAGGCGCCAACATTTCCAAAAACAAGTATATCATTAATTTTTAGTCTTTTATCATAATCTCGATACAAATAATCATCCTCCATACATGTGTACCCAACAATGTCAATTGGAGGCTCGATGAATAGCGAGCTCTCACTATCAGATTCAATATGTGTCAAGGGTAGATTCTTTTGGCTTTTTGTGGGTATAGTGTTGTAAACACTACCAGATACAAGCACCGTATTCTTACCAGCCACTCTCTTTACATCAACAACCTTACAAATAAATTTGAATGTATCCGCTACCAAAGCCAATCCCGGTTCTAGTATCAATTGCGGTCTACCGTTCTTTCCAAATGAAGATACAAAAGGCTCAGTAATTGCAATTCCATACTCTTTGAATGTTGGAATATTTATTTTAAACTGACGCCTAAGATCAGCTGACATATTGCTAAAAAATCCACCACCCAAATCTAAGAAGCCAGGACCTTCCTTACCCCAAATCTGTTTACTTATTTCAACAAGTCTGGACGATATCTCATGGTAGTCTTCAGGCCTTCGCTCGGCCGGGATCATGTGGCAGTGCAGCCCTTCAAGCTGCACATTGGACAAATTTGATATAGTATTTATGGCTGAGTGAAAATGCTCGCTACTCACATCAAAACCAAAACGACTTGGCATTTCTCCCTGTAGCTGAATTGCGCAACGTATTCCCACTCTGTGCTTTATTTCCTTATATTCCCTAGACAGGTCTTGCAACAGATCTACTTCATATGCTTCACTAAGGTTTACCAATGATCCATGTTTTGAGGCTAATATATAGTCATCATATGTTTTCAGAGGACCGTTGAAAACTATATCCTCACCTGTAACTCCGAGCAACAATGCGAGATCATATTCCATTCTCGACACTACTTCCGCATAACCACCCAAGTGTTTTATGCGTTGGCATAGTGCTGGTAAATAATTTGTTTTGTAGGAGTAAGCTAGTTTGATTTTGTCATAGTGGCAGATGAATGCCGAGTAAAACTCACGATAATTAAAATCAAAAATATCCATATTGCAAACATAAAAACCTAGTGGGTTTTCGTTTGCCATTAATAACAGTTTTTTATCGTCGAACATTTTTATTGTTTATTAAATCACTCGATAGAATAGTCATATTAATAATCATAAAATATTAATGCCTTAGAAGCTTATCTAATCAATACTAATCTTGGCCGGCTGCTGACAAATAACTTACACACTTTCTATACTTAACTATTGTATTAATATCAATTTATCATCATAAGCTTGTCTGTTTTCAATCATTATTACTGGATAGCACATACTCTGGTCTACTTCCATCACTGCTGATTTCTTCTTCTGTAGATCGCAGCACGTATGTCGGATTAAGTCTTGTAATATTGAGAATCTGTTGCAAATATTCACCGACTATTCCAAAAGCCAAAAACAGGAATCCTGAAAGCCCAATAAGAAGGAGCGACAGTGTCGTCCAACCAGGAACAACAATATTACCGAAGAAATATCTAAACAATATATACATACCAAGTAAGAAGCTTATACCTATACCAATAACCCCTAATGTTGCAAGAAAGCGCAACGGGAAGGTTGAAAACCCCAAAAACTTACTCATTGTCAGTCTCAGAAGTTGACCTATTGAGTACCCACTCCCCCCAGCAACACGAGGGGCATGATCGACATCCACATTAATCAAGCGCTTCGTCAACGTTGTTAACAATGCGCCAACCGCCGGCTCTGGAACGTTCAATTTAAGTAAGGGAATTAATACTTCCCGCCTAATAACACGAAAACTCGTAAGCTTAAAAGACGATTCCTGTTCGAACATTATATTACTCAAACGATTAATTATCTCGCTACCTGCACGCCGCCACAATGCATGATGTTTTTCTCTTGGACGGCCGAACAATACATCTATTTCAGTATGCTGTTCCATGAATTCGAATAATCGAGGCACTTCATATGGAGGATTCTGGAGATCATCATCCATGGTTACAACAAAGGCGCCTCGCGATTTTGCAAGTCCTGCCATAGTTGCTGCACCTTGCCCAGAATTTCGCATCAACTGAAAGCCTCTTACCACTGCGTATTCAGCTGCCAACTCACGAATTAAATTCCAACTATTGTCTCCACTACAGTCATCAACAAAAATAATCTCATATGATTTCGATGCAGATGTTAGATGCTGAATAAGTTCTGAAGTCAATTCGTATAATGTTTCCTCTGCATTGAATACAGGGATCACAACAGAATATGCGATATCATTATTAATATTCAATATATCACCGCCTAATTGTATTGTATTGAAATAGCACTTTTTACTTGTTCGGCCAATTTGTTAAATCCTATGCCTTCTATCATATTTAGAATGCAATAGCCAAATACGTGCCCTCCATGAACAAATCGATCTACCTTCTGACCAGGAACCAAATTAATACATAACTCTTCTACTTTATCTAATTTTGAGATAATTGATTCCTCAGATGACAGCGATTCAACGGTGCCTGTTCTTTCTGGATAGAGTAATATAGAAACATGTGGTACCACATTTTCTTCGAGCTCTATATCTAATATTTGAGAAGGTTCATCCATTGCATACTTTAGTGAAAGCTCTATTAACGAAATGCCATAAGCCGCTTCAACGAGAACAGGTAATCCATTTCCACCCAATCTCGGTGCTATTTCTAACAAAACTACACGACCTTCACCTATCCTGAAGTCGGCATCAAATGGTCCATTCGATACAATTCCTGAATCGACAACTTTTTGAATCTGGTCAAGTATATTATTTTGTATTTCCCCACTAATATTATTCGGTAATTCATGGCCTATTACGGCAAAGTTATGTATATATTTCTTACTTATAAAAGCATATCGAACTTTATTGTTTAAAATAAATCCTTCTACACTAACGTCCTGACCATCAATGAATTCCTCCAAACACACACAATTATTATTTGACAACTTTAAGGCTGATTTATAATAAGCATGTGATGTAACATCCATTTGCTCAAGCATTGATACCCCTCTAGAGCCTGAGCTCATCGCTGGTTTAATAATAGCAGGACCACCTTGCCATTCAGTTACAGCTTTATTGAAGTCACGAACTTCAATAAATTGAGGCGAATCCATCTTTAATTTTTTTTGTAATGATCTGAATGTGATCTTATTAAGTATTGTATAAATGTACTTCACATCCGGTCCTGGAAGGGATAACGCCTCTGCTACTTTTGCAACTGTTGGTAGTGCAACGTCCGATGCCATAGCATAAATACCGTCAATCTGTTTTTTAGATGCTGATTTTATAACTTTTTCTGCATCTGCTGTACTTAAATTGATTGATTCATGGGAGTAATTATGACCAATATTATCTGGTATATTATCAACTGTAATTACATAGTAACCAAGCTCGACTGCCTTTTTAATTGCAGCGACCTGAAATATTCCCGCACCCAAAATCATTAATTTACGTTTCATTTTATAAATTGTTAAAGCTTACATTCATATTTAAGATATTTTCTGTAAATTAAAACACATATCATACGCATCGAAAGAATTTTTCTACTTTTAACTAGTGTTACTGTTGATATTGTATTTTCAGACTGAAGTATACAACTACTCCTTGCTTTTACTCTTGTATCCGGAGTGTTGATACAAATAAGCATCACCATTATAATTACCTCTGAGCATGGATTCAGCTACACTGCTTAAATTCTCATCATCTGTCCTCTTTTTATTTTTTATAAGTAACTCTGCAAAACCTGTCCATTCAATACCATCATCAGGCAACAAAGCATTTTCTGATGAATTTCTGGAATGCCAATCAGTCAACACTAAATTATATATATCAGGTAATATTTTTTCAGGCATAACAACATAGGCAGCAATACTCCACTCCCGAGCAATGGAGTAATTTTTATTGTTCCATGCGTCTATTGCAAAAGTTCTATATAGTTTTGCACTCAATACTTTTGCATATTTAATAAAATTAGAATTTGAAAAAAGCTCTGCAGCTTGCTTATATTCACCTTTTGTCAATGCTTCCATACCAAGGATCTGGGCGTTCAGATCAGATATAAAAAGATCTTTATAAACATGGCCATCATGGACATTATCTTGTGTGTAAGTTCGTAGATTTTTTGCCAAATAGATATTATTTTGCATTAATGCAGCAGTAAACACCTCTGACAAAATGAATATATTGTTTATTTTTGACAATTCTATTGAGTATTCGGTCCTCCCGCTAAACTCTTTTGATGGAACAAACACACACCCAACCGGACCTATAAATGCAAGCGACCACTGATTTGACTGAATAAACCACTCAATTAGAACAGCACGCTTATGATTTATAAGCCAGGCATCCGCATCATTATTTTTAATAAAAGAGTCGATTTTTCCACCTTCAAGAGACAAACCAAGAAATGACTTTATCCATGATTTAAACGGAAAATATCGGGGATCTACAAATAGTTTTTTATCCGGCCATAATTGGTATATTAGATATCCTCCATCATGATATGAATTACCAATATTTTTTCCAGGCATATTATCTCTAATAAATTCAGATTCAGCTTGTGGAAACTCGTGTTCAATCTTCAACATAGCCTCCACTCGACCAACTGGATCTGTTATCGCACTAAATTCATATATTAGTGCTCGCCAAACGATTAAACAAACTAAAAGTAGCGCAATAACAATGATTGTATATTTATAAAAATATTTTTCTGGCCACAATATCGAATTTTTCTTGCTTGAGAGCAGATCCAAACTAGCAAACATAAATACGGGAGCTAAAAAATAAGTTGTACGTATCATTTGAGTAAAAAGTATACAATACGCAATAAATGAAATAATAACTACCCAATCAGTCATTCTGTTTTTCAATTTTTGCCAGATAAGGACTACAAAAACTATCATTAATAATATTAAATAATCTAATAGGAAAAATGGAGGTTCATTAAATATATAGGTTGGAAGATAGGCCTTTATTCCCCTGTAATCCTGAGCCCCTTCAGATGTCACTAGATTTATTATACTGAGAGGTAAATCCATACCATAGGGATTTATCAGTGTTGCCAATGCACAGAGTAGTAATGCAATAAAATAATGCTTACGTAACTTTGCTGACATTGCTTGACTTGAGCTGAACATCATATTGAAAAGCTCACCTACAAAAGTCGATGCAAAAAACAATGAGCTCAGGAAAAACGCACCATGTGTATTCACCCATACCACCATGATCAATGGAAACAAGTAAACCGATTTCCATGCATCGTCTCCAATTGCTCTCGCCCTATAGTAAAGCCACACTACCAAGAACATCATACCCATAGAGAATAACTCAGGCTTGACCAGGAGGGATGGCCAACATAAGCTTATACCTAAAGCAATAACCACCCATGCAAGTGCATTGTCAGCCACATTTTTTGTTACAGAGAAACGCAATGGCATAACTAGAATTGCTAAAAAAACTGCAAATCTCAGAAAAAGCAATCCGCCTACACCAGAAGATTCGTACAACAAATATAGACTGATATCAGAGATCCAACTATTGTAGGTATGATGGGATGTAGCGTTGGACCATGTGAATATTGAATGATCAGCGATCAATGTGCCGGTATCAATGAAATACCTACCAAGCGCCATATGCCACCAAAGGTCTGGAGACGCGATGGGTTTGGCGAGCTTAATTGAAGTAGCAAAGACTATCGACGCGCCAATAAAATAATTTATTATTAACGTCCAATGCCTCTTCTGGCCAAGATTTATCATAGTCAATAATTTCCAGCATCTGAACTGAATTCATTTAAAGAATGTCTACATGAGCCATGTAACGTAACAACATCTCATAATTTGCATATTACTACTATAAACTGGCTTCTTGAATGTTAATTCAGTAAGTATCCCGTGGTAAAGACAAGGGCTTTAGCAATGAAACGCTCGAAGCTACATGTCAAACGGAACCTATCGGCTCTTTTGATCCCTCAAAGGGGATGCTATGTCTATTTTATTTGATCTATCCTGCTGTCTTCAGCTATCTTTTATCGTATATACCCTCGAATCATCTGCTCATCCCTACCAACAGTCTAAGCTATATATCCCCTGGACCAGAAATGATGACAGACATCGTTCCTCTTACGACACATGTTGGTACGGGCCAGGGGGATCGCAAATTCCCCTTTGATAAACAATACTAATCCCGATACCGTATATCTTGGTGGAGTCGATATCATTATATGAACTTGATCATCCATCACATGCCCTTCTTATATCAAACTCGCTTTCTGCCTCGCCAAACGATGAAATTACTTTTCATGCTCCCGCCTGATCCGCCCAAAAGTGCCTTCCGATAGTACTTTGGGACAAACACTATATAGTACTTACACTCCCAACTCGTGTGGCTTAAACTTTCTACTTGTCTCATCGTTTCTCCTTAGCGCGTTTGCTTGACGGCTCACGCATAAGGGTTATTGTGAGACTCTTTAATCTTTCAAACTGTCGATGCCTCTCCAGCAGGGCCGGGGATCCAGTTCTTTTCGTAGTTCCATTATGTAGGCATGGCAAGCTCAATAGCAGAGCCTTCTGTGTATTAAGAATATTTTATACCGCTGAAAGAAGGCGGCTATTCCACAGCATATAGAACTCACAGCTTATGGAATTACCAATAACATACAAAATATTTTGAATGATCTACACCAATAATCTAGCCTTCATTTCACAGTGGCCTTTGGTAACAATAACAAAGGATATTATCCTAACCTTGTCTTCATAGAATAAAATCAACTATCTATATCGATAATCTACAATATGCAAAAGATGAGTATTTGAATAAAAAATAGAACCCTATAAAAACAATACCCCCTAAAAGGGGGTAATGTTTGATGTGGAAGAAGGGGCTAATCCCAAATTAACCCACTACGGCATATAACTAATTACGGCAATTAGCGGGCAAGAATTTAGGCTCAATGGTCGTATGAGTTGAGCAATCCCATTCAATGGTGCCTGCAGAATTATCATTTGCTAGAGCATTCCCATTGATAGTGGGATAGTAAACTAAGTCATTACCTGCCGTGAGTTGGCTAATACCGCCCAGAGTAACGGTAATCAGGCCGTTTGATCCATCAACGGTAATTCCGGTAATTTTATCAGTAATAAGGCTTGCCTGATCATTTGCAATTACACCACTATATCTTGAAAGCCCATCCTGCCCATCATCGGCAAACAATTCAGTAACACCAACTTTGATGGCGCTGGCTGCAATAGCACCTTCAGATACCTTGGCACGAACGGTATAGTCCTGATAAGCAGGCAGCGCAATAGCAGCCAAAATACCGATAATCGCAATGACGATCATTAATTCAATCAACGTAAAACCAGATTGTTTTCTCATAATATTGTCCTCAATCAAAATAGAGACCTATAGCTATATGTCAAATTGAAACGGAACACCCGAATCATGCGGAATAATGAGCAATAATTGTGCCCAAAATTAAAATATTTCATTTTCACCTTAAATAACAATAAGTTACTTTTTAAATTAATTAATATCGAACAACAGACCACTTTCAAAAATAAAGTACAAATGTCCAGATTTCGTCAGAAATTGACATTTTTTTGACTTTCTGCAATTTCATGAGCATACACTTTTTACATCACTTAACCACAAATCCATCAAACTACATGGACAAATCTCTTATCGAATATTAGAGTCAACCTGTAGGGATTCAGGCCCAACATTATTTAATGCCCTGCCCGCAATAAAACATAATCACGTTAAATTGATTCCTATTGGATACAAGACTATATTGCATAAGCATCAATAGGTTGTTACTTGTAGCTCGTGTATAGAGTTAATAAAAGGGTTTCCCAGCTAATTGTGAAATGTATAACATTCACACAGGCAGGCCCACTAATTGGAGCTTCAACCTAAATTATCCAAGATGCCTGCCGACACAGGTTGTTACATGAAAGACAATATCGAATAGTTTAAGGATGGCCAAAGCAAAACAACAAATTAACCTAAGCGGGCTTGGACGTTGCCTGATCCAGGATGGCTTAATCAGTGAAGAAAAGGCAGAGTCCGCCTTCGCGGAAGCACTGAAAAATAAAGTACCCTATGTCAGCTATCTTGTTGAAAATAAAATATTAAATAGTATTGATATCGCCATATCCGCCTCACGAGGATTTGGTGTACCCATCTTCGATCTTGATGTACTTGATCCTGGCGTCATACCTACTGACGAGGTTGCCGAGAAACTCGTCCGCAGCCACCATGCTTTACCCATTTTTCGTCGTGGAAACCGTCTATTTCTTGCCGTATCTGACCCTACCAACCACCAGGGACTGGATGAAATCCGATTCAATACAGGCCTCGCTTCAGAAGCGATCCTAGTCGAGGAGAACAAGCTCAAACGGACTATCGACAAGGTTATGGAGGCCCAGGAATCCGGCATGGATGATTTGCTGGATGCCGACCTGGACAACCTGGATGTCTCCGGTGGCGATGATGAACAGGAAAATGATGAATCAAAGCTGGATGTCGACGAGGCACCAGTCGTCCGATATGTAAATAAAATACTACTGGATGCCATAAAACAGGGTGTTTCCGATGTCCATTTCGAACCCTACGAATACACCTACCGTATCCGCTATCGTCAGGATGGACTGTTACACGAGGTCGCCAGCCCCCCCTCCAATCTAGCCAACCGTCTATCCAGCCGCATCAAGGTTATGTCGCGCATGAATATTGCCGAGAGGCGTGTCCCTCAGGATGGGCGCATTAAGATGCAACTTTCCAAGTCCCGCGCTATCGATTTCCGTGTCAATACATGCCCAACCCTGTATGGCGAAAAGATTGTACTGCGTATCCTTGACCCCACCAGTGCACAACTCGGCATCGAGGCGCTCGGGTTCGAGGAGGAACAGCGCGAAAAGTTTCTTAGCGCCATCAACAAACCCTATGGAATGGTCCTGGTCACCGGCCCCACCGGTAGCGGTAAAACGGTCAGTCTCTACACCGCACTAAATCTGCTCAATAAGCCGGAAGTCAACATCTCCACCGCCGAAGACCCTGTAGAGATTCAGGTACCGGGCATCAACCAGGTTAATACCAATGTCAAAACAGGCCTGACTTTTGCGGAAGCCTTAAGAGCCTTTCTACGCCAGGATCCCGATATCGTAATGGTGGGTGAGATTCGTGATCTCGAGACGGCTGAAATTGCGGTCAAGGCAGCTCAGACAGGCCACTTGGTACTTTCAACTTTACACACCAATGACGCCCCCCAGACACTTACGCGTATGGCCAACATGGGTGTCCCACCTTTCAATATAGCTTCCTCTGTGCTCCTCATTATGGCCCAGCGTCTCGCCAGGCGCCTTTGTGAGCACTGCAAAGCATCTGACGACCTACCTAAAGAGGCACTCTTGGAGGAGGGGTTCACCGAACAGGATATTGACACCGGCTTCACCATCTACAAACCGGTAGGATGTGACCTGTGTACCAGCGGTTACAAGGGTCGTGTTGGTATATTTCAAGTTATGCCCGTCTCTGAAACGATGGGAAAGATTATTATGGAAGGCGGCTCATCGTTGCAATTGGAAGAGCAAGCGGATAAAGAGGGTGTCAATAACCTGCGCCGATCCGGTCTGCGTAAAGTGATGCAGGGGATTACCAGCCTCCAAGAACTCAACCGGGTAACCAAGGACTAATCCATGGCGCCTCCAAGAAAGAAAGCTCAGGTAAAATCCCACCTCTATTCCTGGGAGGGAATGGACAAGAAGGGATCTCGTCTCACGGGTGAAAGCCGTGCAACCGATATCAACATGGTTAAGGCGGATCTGCGCCGACAGGGAGTAACACCCCTCAAGGTCAGAAAAAAGGCCACATCGATATTAAGCACCAAAAAGAAGATTACCAGTGCCGATGTCACTGTCTTCAGCCGACAACTTGCCACCATGATGTCTGCCGGTGTACCCATGGTACAGGCCTTCGATATCGTAGGTCGGGGACATGAGAATCCATCTATGCAGGAGCTGATCCTCACCATTAAGGCAGATGTTGAAGGTGGTACCGCCCTGGCCGATGCCTTGAAAAAACATCCATTGCATTTCGAGGACCTGTTTGTCAATCTGGTTCGTGCAGGTGAACATGCGGGTGTGCTCGAAACGCTACTCCACAAAATTGCCACCTATAAGGAAAAAACGGAATCTATCAAAGGCAAAATTAAAAAAGCGATGTTTTATCCTGCTGCAATCATTGTTGCAGCTATTGTAGTGACAGCAATTTTACTGATATTCGTCATCCCACAGTTTGAATCGCTTTTCACAAATTTTGGCGCTGATCTACCGGCATTCACTCAACTCGTGGTAAATCTATCTCATTTTGCACGAGACTGGTGGTGGGCCATAATTCTTGGGTTTATAGCGGTTGTTTATGTATTTACATATATATGGAAACGTTCTCGCAGTTTTCGACATTCTGTCGATCGTATACTGCTTAAAATCCCTGTGGTCGGCATGATTCTCAATAAATCGGCAATTGCCCGCTTTTCCCGCACACTCGCCACCATGTCGGCCGCTGGAGTACCACTGGTTGAAGCACTCGACTCCGTCGCCGGTGCGACGGGCAATGTCGTTTACAGTGATGCTGTCTTACGGATGCGGGAAGACGTGGCCACTGGTCAGTCTCTGCAGCTTGCCATGAGACAACGTAACCTTTTCCCCAATATGGTGGTGCAGATGGTCTCCATCGGCGAAGAGTCCGGCGCGCTGGATGATATGCTGAACAAAGTAGCCGACTTTTATGAGGAACAGGTCGATAATGCAGTCGATGCTATGAGCAGTCTGATGGAGCCCATTATCATGGTAGTACTGGGCACCCTTGTTGGAGGACTGGTTGTCGCCATGTATCTGCCTATCTTTAAGATGGGAGCGGTAATCTAATCTACATCTCTAACAATTTCGATTTAGAACATTGCAATAATTACCGTGGTTGTTATCAGTTTCCTGCAGGAAAATAGCTGGGCCTTGCTCCTGTTTACAACACTTTTGGGATTGGTAGTCGGCAGTTTTCTCAATGTTGTCATTCTTCGTCTGCCGAAAATGATGGAGAACCAATGGCGCAGTGACTGTGCCGAATTGAATGGCGAACAGGCAACCACACCTTCAGAGTCCTATAATCTCAGCCAACCCGCTTCCCACTGCCCCAAGTGCCGCCATAAGATCCGGTTTTGGGAGAATATCCCGGTCATTAGCTGGCTGCTACTGAGAGGTCGCTGCTCCAATTGCAAGGCTCCAATCAGTCCAAGATACCCGGTTATTGAAGCAATGACCGGTCTATTCTCCTTTGCTGTCGCCTACCATTTCGGCTTCACCTGGGCCACCCTGGCGGCACTCTTTCTGACCTGGGCCTTGATCGCCCTCAGCGTGATCGATTTCGATGTCCAGCTGCTTCCCGATAATATCACTCTCCCCTTTCTCTGGTTGGGATTACTGATCAGTCTTGGGAATGTATTCACCGACCCGCGCACCGCCCTTATCGGCGCCGCTGCCGGGTACCTCTCTCTGTGGAGCGTCTATCAGCTTTTCAAGCGACTCACCGGCAAGGAGGGCATGGGGTATGGGGATTTCAAACTGCTGGCGATGCTCGGGGCTTGGCTAGGCTGGCACTATCTGCCGCAGATCATCCTGCTCTCGGCCCTGGTTGGCGCTGTAGTCGGTATCCTGTTGATCGTAGTGCGCGGTCGCGATCGTAATATTCCCATCCCCTTCGGTCCCTATCTGGCGGCCGCGGGCTGGATCAGCCTGATGTGGGGGGAACAGATCAACACCGCCTATCTGCGCTGGTCCGGTATGATGTGATGCTGGTGATTGCCCTGACAGGGGGCATCGGCAGCGGTAAGAGCGCTGTCTCCTCCCATCTGGAATCCTTGGGCGTACCGGTTATCGATGCCGATCAGCTCGCCCATCAGCTGGTCAGACCCGGTTCACCCGCACTGTTGGAGATTCAAGCCACTTTCGGAGAAGAGCTGGTGGATGGCAACGGGGTGCTGGATAGAGCAGCTTTGCGTAAGACCGTGTTCGACGATCCTCAACAACGCAGACGGCTGGAAGGTATCCTGCATCCCCGCATCAGGGAGGCAATGGAGAGCTGGCTTGCCGGGCAATCCGCCCCCTATGCCGTGCTTGTGATTCCACTCCTGTTTGAAACCGGTCAGATGTCACTTGCCGATCGGGTATTGGTGGTGGATTGCGACGAAACGCTGCAGATCGAACGGGTGCTCGCACGAGATGAGATATCAAGGGAGCAGATCAGACAGATCATCGCCAGCCAGGTCGACCGCCAGACCCGCCTGCAGGGTGCGGACGATGTCATCGAAAACAACGGCAGCCTTGAAGCGCTGATCAACGCCACCGAACGGCTTCACAGAAGCTACCTTAAGATGGCAAACAATTAAGAATATTGTCCGCAGATGAACACGAATAAACGCAAATTTAAGAAATAATAAAGTTGTGTAAAGTTCAGCACGACGCATTATCTGTTTGCAGATTTTTGTGCAATCCTGCCTGTGCAAATTCTCTAAAGCATAATTGGCAACTATTTGCGTTAATTAGCTTTCATTTGCGGACTTATCAACTTAAGCCGCAGTAACCTGTTGTCGTTTGCTGAAGGTCAAACCATCCTCGGTGCTATCCACCTCGATGGTATCCCCAGGCCCGAAGCGGCCCGCCAGGATCTCCTGGGCCAGGGGATTTTCCAGCTGCTGTCTGATCGCCCGTTTCAGCGGCCGCGCGCCATACACTGGATCGAAACCGGCCTCGCCCAGCCGGTCGAGGGCCGCATCGGTGATCACCAACCCCATCTCGTGATCCGACAGCCGCTTGTGCAGGTAGTCGATCTGGATTTTTGCAATGGCCCGGATCTGCTCGCTGGCCAGGGGGTGGAAAACCACGATCTCGTCCAGCCGGTTGATGAATTCGGGACGGAAGTTCTGCCGAACCGTCTCCATCACCGCCGCCTTCATCTCCTGATAGTGTTCCTCACCGGATATCTCCTGGATTACCTGTGATCCCAGATTGGAGGTCATCACGATGACTGTATTGCGGAAATCCACTGTTCGACCCTGCCCGTCGGTGAGACGGCCGTCATCGAGTACCTGAAGCAGCACGTTGAAGACATCGGGGTGGGCCTTCTCGACCTCGTCCAACAACACCACCGAATAGGGGCGACGGCGTATCGCCTCGGTCAGGTAGCCGCCCTCTTCATAACCGACATAGCCGGGGGGGGCGCCAATCAGTCGGGCCACCGAGTGTTTTTCCATGAACTCCGACATATCGATGCGCACCATCGCCTCCTCGGTATCGAAAAGAAACTCCGCCAAGGCCTTGCACAGCTCGGTCTTACCGACACCGGTGGGTCCGAGAAAAAGAAACGAGCCATTGGGCTGGTTGGGATCGGAGAGCCCGGCCCGGGAGCGGCGTATGGCATCGCTTACTGCACGTACGCCCTCTTCCTGACCGATTACCCGTCTGCCAAGCTCCTCTTCCATACGCAGCAGCTTGTCCCGCTCCCCTTCCAGCATCTTGGAGACGGGGATGCCGGTCCATTTGGCTACCACATCGGCGATTTCCTCTTCCGAGACCTTGTTGCGCAACAGTCTCATCTCCTGCATCTCGACCTGGGCCGCCATGTCGAGCTGTCGCTCCAGTTCGGGAATGCGGCCATATTGCAACTCGGACATGCGTGTCAGATCGCCGGCCCTGCGCGCCGTCTCGAGTTCCAGCCTGGCCTCTTCCAGGGACTCTTTGATATGCGTGGTACCCTGCAGCGCCGCCTTCTCCGACTTCCATATCTCTTCCAGATCGGAGAATTCCCGCTGCAGGCGATCGATATGCGCCTCGAGTTCCGCCAGGCGCTTCTTCGAGGCCTCGTCCGACTCCTTTTTGAGCGCTTCACGCTCTATCTTGAGCTGAATCAGGCGCCGTTCGAGCCGGTCCATCTCCTCCGGTTTGGAGTCGATCTCCATGCGGATCTGGGAGGCCGCCTCATCCACCAGATCGATGGCCTTGTCCGGCAGCTGGCGGTCGCTGATATAGCGGTGGGAAAGGGTTGCAGCCGCCACGATGGCGGGATCGGTGACATCCACCCCGTGGTGGACCTCGTAGCGCTCCTTCAGACCGCGCAGAATGGCAATGGTGTCTTCCACACTGGGTTCTTCCACCATCACCTTTTGGAAACGGCGTTCCAGCGCGGCATCCTTCTCCAGATATTGGCGATACTCATCCAGGGTGGTGGCCCCGACACAGTGAAGTTCACCCCGCGCCAGTGCGGGTTTCAACATATTTCCCGCATCCATGGAGCCTTCGGCCTTGCCTGCGCCGACCATGGTATGCAGCTCGTCGATGAACAGAATGATCTGCCCCTCCTGCTTGGCCAGGTCGTTGAGCACCGCCTTGAGGCGCTCCTCGAATTCACCGCGGAATTTGGCCCCGGCGATCAGGGCGCCCATATCGAGAGAGAGCAGCCGCTTGCTCTTCAGACCCTCCGGCACCTCACCGTTGATGATGCGTTGTGCCAGCCCCTCCACGATGGCGGTCTTGCCCACACCGGGCTCGCCGATCAGAACCGGATTGTTCTTGGTACGACGTTGCAGTACCTGAATGGTGCGACGAATCTCGTCGTCACGCCCGATCACGGGATCCAGCTTGCCCTGCTCCGCGCGCTCCGTCAGATCGATGGTGTACCTCTCCAGTGCTTGGCGCTGATCCTCTGCATTCGGATCATCAACATTCTGTCCACCACGCAGTTTCTCGATACTCTGCTCCAGGGCGGCCTTGGATCCGCCCGCTGTACGCAGTATCTCTCCCAGTTCCCCTTTATCCTCCGCAGCAGCGAGCACAAACAGTTCACTGGAGATGTACTGGTCGTTACGTTGTTGAGCCAGCTTGTCGGTCTGGTTTAGCAGCCGTCCCAAGTCATTCGAGATATGCAGATCTCCCGCCGCACCCTCGACGCTGGACAGCCTTTCCATGGCGGCGCTCAGGCTCGAACGCAGCTGGTTGACATTGACATCGGACTGGGTGAGCAGGTGGCGGATAGTCCCCCCATCCTGATTGAGCAGGGCGATCATCAGGTGCACCGGTTCAATGAACTGATGATCACGCCCGACAGCCAGGCTCTGGGCATCCGCCAGCGCCATCTGGAATTTACTGGTCAAACGGTCCATTCGCATGGGTAATACTCCGAAAAATTCTTAGATACCCTACAGATTGGGGAGAAACTCCGGCATTTCAACCTAGTAAGTGTAGCTGGACGGGGTAAATAGTCCGCAAATGAACGCTAATGAACGCAAATTTTTAAGAAGATACTCTGCTCTCTTTTCCATACTCCTGTGTGGGAATGCAGATATCAGCGAGTAGTGGGACAAAGTATGGATTCCCACGGTGGACCGTGGGAACCAGGGGACGCGCTAATAAAGTATTTCGCACTTATTTGCGTTCATCAGCGTTCATTTGCGGACTTTTATACTAGGCAGTATTAGCCACCTTGTTGCTTCGCCATCGCCTCGACCTTGGACATCACCATCGTCTCAAGGGCCTGCTTGAAGTCGATGATGCGTTGTCGCAGCTCGGGCTGGGCGGTGCTGAGAATCTGTGCCGCCAGGATACCGGCATTACGCGCGCCATTGATGGCGACGGTGGCAACCGGCACACCCGGCGGCATCTGCACGATGGAGAGCAGCGAATCCTCGCCGCTCAGGGTCGAGGTCTTCACCGGTACGCCAACGACCGGTAGTGGTGAGATAGCAGCCACCATGCCCGGGAGATGGGCAGCGCCGCCCGCACCGGCAATGACCACCTGCAGACCCCGGTCTGCCGCCTGTTGGGCATAGTCATAGAGTCTGTCAGGTGTGCGATGCGCCGAAACGATGGTCATCTCATAGGGTACCTGCAGCTCCTGCAGCACCTTCGCCGCCTCCTGCATGACGGGAAGATCGGAATCGCTTCCCATGATAATGCCCACAACTGGTTGGTTCATGGATGCTGTTCTCCGTTAATTTTAATCAGATCGCGCACACGCTCCGCTTTATTTCTGGCCGCATCGAGATCCGGATCGAGCACGGTGACATGCCCCATCTTGCGGTAGGGTGTCACTTCCGCCTTACCATACAGATGCAGACAGACACCCTTTATCGACAGGGCCGCCGCCATATTCTCGATCACAGGCCTACCGTGGGCCGCGCTATCACCGAGCAGATTGATCATCGCCGCAGGGGAAAGCAGGTCGGTGGCGCCCAAGGGCAGACCCAATATGGCTCGCAGATGCTGTTCAAACTGATCGGTGATACAGGCCTCGATAGTATGATGACCTGAGTTGTGGGTACGCGGAGCGATTTCATTGACCAATAGTTGGTCATTCCGGGTGAGAAACATCTCAACACCAAATACGCCCACCCCTTGCAGCGCATCGATGGTGCGCGTTGCCAGTGCCTCCGCCGCCGCGGCTATCTTTGCACTCACAGCAGCAGGGCAGAGCAGCAGATCGAGGACATTCTCACCCGGGCGAAAACACATCTCCACCGTGGGATAGGCAATGCACTCCCCTTCCTGGTTGCGGGCAACCATCACCGCCAGTTCCTTCTTGGCGTCCACGAATCGCTCCACCAATGAAGCCACTGGCAGATGTTTGTCGAAATCCTCCGCAACCGGCATCACCGAGACACCGCGACCGTCATAGCCTCCGCGACGCGCCTTTTGCACCAGTGGAAAGCCAAATGATTCAAAGGCTTGTAACTCGGGTTCCGGCATCTCCACAAACTCTGCCGTGGGAATGCCGTTGTGTGCCAGAAACTGCTTCTGCAACAGCTTGTCCTGCAACACCGAGAGCAAAGCGGGAGCAGGGTTGATGCGATGCCCCTCGCGCTCTAGCTGGATCAAAGTTTCTGTATCGATATTTTCCAGCTCGAATGTCACCACATCGCAGGATTCCGCCAGCTCGCGCAATTTTGCAGGATCGTGATATCCACCGATTATCTGATGCCCGGCAACCTGTCCTGCAGGGGAACCAGGATACGGGTCGAGGACCACGCAAGTGCACCCCAGGCGCTTTGCCGCCTTGACCATCATGCGTCCCAGCTGTCCGCCGCCAATGAGGCCGATTCGAGCTACTGGGAATGGGAAACTGTCCTTCATCACTTTCTACTAAAAAAGGTTGATTATCGCCAAGGGAGGAGAGTATACCCGGCAAACAGGAGGAATGCCTCTATGGATGTGAAACCCAAGGCATTTCAAAACCCTATTGCCCTCAAGTGGGTGAAATTTCCCGGTTGATCTTGCCGGTTATATCCGCAAATTCGAGCAGCCCTTTCTCATCCAGCACCTCCACCCGGCTGCCATCCACATGGATCAATCCCTGATTGGAAAAATTGTGCAATATGCGGGAGAAGGTCTCCGGTGTCACTGAAAGCCTGGAGGCAATTACCCCTTTCGGGGTCTGAAGCTCAAAACTGTTGCTGCTGTCTATCCCGGTATGCCATCTTTTCCATAGGAAACTGGCAACACGACAGCTGGCGCTCTGCAGGGTCAATTCATCAATTTCTCGAATGAGATTCTTGAGACGATGACTCATATCCCCCATGAGTTTGAAGCAGGTGTCAATGGAACCCCGCAGTATCTCGAGAAACGGGGCGCATTCGAAACTTAAAAGATAGGTATCACCGATGGCAACGGCATTGACAGGATATTCCGGGTGCTCACCAAACATCAGCGCCTCTGCGAAGGTCTGTCCCGGTGTAATAATCTCGATCACCTTTTCCTGCCCCTGCATGGAGAGGCGTGTCAGTTTCATCTGTCCCTGCAGCACCAGGAAAAAGTGGGTGGCCGGATCGCCCAATTGAAAAAAGAGCTGACCATCCCTGAGCCTTACTTGATGAGCCATCTTTTTCACATGTTCGAATTGACTATCATCCAGGTGAGCAAACAGATAACACCGCTTGAGATCAAAATACACCATCCGCCTCCGGCTGATTACACCTTACTCAGGTTTTTTTATATCCCTAATGAATCAGGGTGAATACTTGTCATGGCTATGTAATTAAACGTTATAGTTATTCAGTTATTATATTTCCAGATCCGATAATAGGATAAACCTCGGCTTCGGTCTGTTAATAGCCAGCGACCATTGTCAAACTTGAATCTGGTCTCCTTGGAAACCTGGCAGACCAGTCCGCTATACGGCCGCTGAAGGTTATCATCACCGCTAACGGTATGGAACCAGTCCACCATTTCTTCGCAATCGCGATAGGCATATTCAGCCTCATTGCGAGGATGCAGGGTCGTCAACTTGGGAGATAGTTTCAACCAGGCATCGAAACCGCGCACCATGGTACCCCCTTCGGCCAGGATATCCACTTCATCGAGAGCGTTCTCAAACGCGTCCTCGAAAATCAATACGGGATTGGTGGCTGTCGGATCACCTCCACTACAACCCGCAATGATAAAAAACAAAATAAAGTGTGGCCGCATCACACCTTATCGAGTTGAGTAAGATCCCGGACAGCGCCGCGGGCAGCCGAAGTTGTCAATGCGGCATATGCCTTCAAGGCTTGAGATACTGTCCGCTCTCTGCCGGCCGGTTGCCAGGCCTGGTTACCCCTTGCGATCATGGTCTCACGCCTTTGCTGCAGCACATCATCGCCCAACGCTACCTGTATGCTGCGCCCCGGAATATCGATTTCGATGATATCGCCCTCCTCCACCAAACCGATATTTCCACCTTCCGCCGCCTCGGGCGAACAGTGTCCGATGGATAACCCGGATGTACCGCCGGAAAAACGACCATCCGTAATCAACGCACAGGCCTTGCCCAATCCCTTTGACTTGAGATAACTGGTCGGGTAGAGCATCTCCTGCATACCCGGTCCCCCTTTCGGACCCTCATAGCGAATGATGACCACATCGCCCGCCTGGATGTTGTCATTCAGTATCGCCTCTACAGCACTCTCCTGACTCTCGAAGATACGTGCCGGCCCGCGAAACTTCAGATTCGATTCATCTACACCGGCCGTCTTGACGATACATCCCTGTTTTGCCAGGTTGCCATATAGGACGGCCAATCCCCCGTCTTGGGAGTAGGCGTGTTCGAGATCCCGAATACAGCCCTGTTCTCTATCGAGATCCAGGTCGGGCCAGCGGGACGACTGGCTGAAAGCTACCTGTGTGGGCACGCCACCGGGTGCCGCCAGATAGCGGTTTCGCGCCTCCTCCTCCATGCTGCGAACGATGTCCCAGCGATCGATCGCTTCACCGATACTGGCCGCATGGACAGTCGGCACATCGCGATGAACCAAACCTGCACGGTCCAGTTCTCCCAGGATGCCGATCACCCCACCAGCCCGATGCACATCCTCCATATGAAACTGTTGCGTGGCGGGGGCGACCTTGCAAAGGTTAGGCACTTTACGACTCAACCGGTCGATATCGGCCATGGTGAAATCGACTTCACCCTCATAAGCAGCGGCGAGCAGATGCAGTACGGTATTGGTGGAACCACCCATGGCGATATCCAGACTCATGGCATTCTCAAAGGCCTTGAAGGTCGCCACATTGCGCGGCAGGGCCGCGGCATCCTCCTGCTCGTACCATCGTTTAGCCAACTCGACGACACGATGCCCCGCTTCCAAAAAGAGCTGTTTCCGGTCGGCGTGGGTCGCCAGCAGCGAACCATTACCGGGCAACGACAGCCCTAAGGCCTCGGTGAGGCAGTTCATGGAGTTTGCGGTGAACATGCCTGAGCATGAGCCACAGGTGGGACAGGCGGATCGCTCGATCTTCTCTACATCCTCGTCGCTCTCATCCGGATTGGCAGCCGATACCATGGCGTCGACAAGATCAAGGTGGTATTCCTTGCCATGCAACCGGACCTTGCCCGCTTCCATGGGACCACCGGAAACAAACAGGGTCGGGATGTTCAATCTCAGTGCAGCCATCAGCATGCCCGGGGTAATCTTGTCGCAATTGGATATGCAGACCAGCGCATCGGCACAATGTGCATTGACCATATACTCCACGGAGTCGGCTATGATATCCCTTGATGGCAGGGAATAGAGCATGCCGCCATGCCCCATCGCGATGCCATCGTCCACGGCAATGGTATTGAACTCTTTGGCCACTCCACCAGCCGCCTCGATCTCTCTTGCAACCAGCTGCCCAAGATCCTTCAGATGTACGTGGCCCGGAACGAACTGGGTAAACGAGTTGGCGATCGCAATAATCGGTTTATCGAAGTCGCCATCCTGCATGCCTGTGGCCCGCCACAAGGCCCTGGCACCGGCCATATTGCGCCCATGGGTGGTCGTACGGGAACGGTATTGCGGCATCGGTCACTCCGGATAATCTGTCGAAAACGCCCATTATGCACGCTTTTCCTTGCCGCAAACAAACACCCTCGACACGGTTTTAGCGACCTGCCATCCCGTGCGGACAGTAAACGCTTTAAGGCGACGCACTATCCTCACACGGCAGATTGAGTGTAAACACCGCACCGCCATTCTTCCCATTATTCGCCGCTACCGATCCATGATGCTTTTCCGCGACCACCTTGACAAAACTCAGCCCCAGACCAACACCTTTTTTGCGCAGGATTTGATTTGAATCCGCCTGCATAAACGGCATAAAGATGTCATTCAACTGGTGCTCCGGGATACCGGGACCCTGATCCTCGATTTCACATATCAGTCGAGAGTGTTTGATCGACAGGGTCATCGTCACCTGGCTCTGTGGCGGAGAGAATTTAATCGCATTCTCCAGCAGGTTGACCAGGGCCCGCTCCAGCAAGCCCAAATCACCCCGCAACCACATTTCATCCTCGTTAAACAGCCGCTGCAGCCTTACCTGCTTGGCTTTGGCCTGGACATAGACCTCGTCTACGGCATTATGTGCCACCTCAATAAAATTGGTATCGGTGAATGAGGTGGTTTCGGCAACCTCGGCCCGTGCCAGGCGCAGGAAGTTATCCGCCAATTTTAGCGAGCGGCGCGCCAAAGGCTGAATCTGTTCGGCCATCTCCTTTGCACTCCCATCCAACAGCTGCCTGGACTGAGTCAATGAGAGCAGAGAGGTGATGGGAGAACGGATATCGTGGGAGAGAAAATTAAGCATCTTTGCCCGCGTGCGTTCTGATCGCTTCAACGCGCCGATATACGAGAGGTTAATGATCATACCCGGAAACTCAGTATCAACCGCTTCGAGGGCCTTCAGCTGGACAAACAGTTCAGTGTCGGGGGGTCGAACGGCTTCAAAACGTACAGGCTCTTTATGCAGCAATACCTTCCTGAAGACTTCCTGCCAGGTATCCGCACCCTGTATCTCCAATACGCTCAACAGGTGATAGGCATCCTCGCCCAACAGCTCCTTTTCGGCCGGATGGCCAAGATAGAAGGAGGTTCGGGGATTTGACATCACAACCTGCCCCAGGCCATTGATGACCATCAGCCCGTCATCCATCTGTCCCACCGCATTACTGATCAGATGGCGAAAGCGCTGCAAACGGGCATTGGCCTCCTGCATCTGCTGCATACGCAATTCCACTCTTTCCAGCACACTGTCCTGTTTGGCTTCTGATTCAAGTGAGAATTGCAGGGCGAACTCATCGACCAGTTTCATCGAGCGGCCCACAGGCACCTCATTTCTCGGCCAGACCAAACCCAACCGCCAGGCCGTATCCGGTCGTTGTATCTCAGTCCATAGCTCTGCGCCTGATCGCTGCCATGCGCCGATTGCCAGAGACTCCAACGGCGGCCCCAGTGCGGTGCCGTTTTGCAGCAGTTGCTTGCCGCTGCCGGCATCGTAGAGCACCCATCCCTGCAACGGCATTAATCTGGCAAGAAACTCCATTGCCGTAGTCATATCGCTGGGAGGCTGTTCTACCGGCAATAGACGCTGTTCACTTTGCATGCGTTCAAGCTGTTCGTTGAGATAACGCACCGCTTGATCAAGGCGTCGCCAACTCCATAGTGGATAACTCAGCAACAACCCGAGCAAGGCGGCGGATGGCGGGAACCAATACTCTGCCCCACGCAGTAGTGCAATGGTAAAAAGAAAAAAGCCAACCAGAAGAACCAGTGACACGAGCGGTGCCGCTCGGGTGGGAAAGTAGGGGTAGAGGACAAAGGGAAGAACCACGACCAGGGCGCTGCCCAACAAATGGGGCAGATAGGGAACCGGGGTAATCGCCTCATCCTGTCTCAAACTCTGCAGGACATTGGCGTTGATCTCCACACCAGGCATAGGCACCCCATAGCCGGACACAGGGGTAGGCAGGGCATCGCCTATCCCAGTCGCCGTAACACCAACCAATACAACCTTGTCGCGGAAGAGATCGGGTAAAAAATCGCCATCGAGTACCTGACTGTAGCTGTATCGGTGATAGTGACCTGCCGGACCATAAAAGGGTATCAGGCGATGGGTATGTCGGTTGATTGTGTGGATATTCGGCGCCTGCCGGCTGGTGGGTGCGGTACGCATTCCCTCCCTCCCGGGCTCTAACCAGTTCAACACAGACAGCATCAAATGCGGCCAATACGCCTGGCCCAATCCTTCATAGAGAAACACGCCACGGGCAATACCGTCGGCATCCAGATCCATATGCACATGCCCCAGCCCCGCAGCCACATTTGAGAGCGCCGGCAATGGCATCGACTCCACCAACATTCCTCCCTGCCGATGCTCTTCCAGAATAACCGGCATAAACACGCGTTCACTGGCGGCGATTGCCTGGATCAGTTGGTTGTCTGATTCGGGATCGATTCGGTCTGGCTCGGCGAACAGGATATCGAGGATAATGGCTCTGGCCCCTGCCTGGGTGAGCCGGTCCACAAGCTTTGCGTGTATCTGACGCGACCAGGGCCAGCGTCCCAGGGCTTCCAGGCTCTTCTCGTCCACCGCGACGATAATGATATCTTCAGCAACGGGTTTGGAGATAAAACCCATCTGTAAATCATACAACAGCAGATCCCATCGCCAGAGCCAGTTGCTGGCCGCCAACAAGCTGGTTAGCAGCAACATGATCAAAGCACTGCGTGTACGTTCTGAGTACGTCTTGGATCGTGTCACCGTGCCTGTAGGATTTATGTCATCCCTCATCTTTTACCTGTCATGGAAGCTCCACCATCACACTGCGCCATCACCAAACAGGTATACCGATACGGTATATATCGGATCGTGATCGATCATCGTTAATCGCAGATAGCGCCTCCACACCGATAAAGTAGTGCCCTGGGGGCAAGGGTTGCAAAATGAATGCGTTATCTTCGGACAACCTGGTGAAAAGCTTATCCTCAAGTTCGATATCTCTGGCAAGAATCAACCTATACGCCCAAGCACCCGCTACCTGTGTCCAACGGATATGGATACCATGACGACTGAACTGCGGTCGAAAGAGCGTCGGCGCTGTCAGTCCTTCAGGCTCCGCCCGCACAGGTAATGGCGCCACCGCTTCCAGGGTGAAATTACGATAGGCATTGAATCCCTCAAATCCCAATTCGTCAATACCTCTCAATACGATCCGGTAATCACCCGCAAGCAGTCGCGGCAACTCAATACGATTGTCCGAACTCATTCCCCCTGCGACCATCATTTCCTCCCTGTTGATAAGCTGATAGCGATAAGCAGCCGCCCCGTCAAGCGGTGACCATTCAATCACCACGCCATCCATCGTGAATTGGTGTGTCATTTCCGTCAGATCCGGCTGTGCCAACAGCGCACGCGGGGGAGACGGGGGCTTACCCTTTTCTATCAGAGTCCCCTCTCCCTGTTCAACCAATACAGTCTCACCTTCAGCGGTGATGTTGACCCCCCCCTCAGTCACTTCACTGCGGGTCTGTTCATCCCCGGCATCCGAAAAGACGCGAAATTTCGTGCCACGGACCATGGTCACTGCGGCCGGGGTGTGTATTTCATATCGATATTCCGGCTTTCTAAGTGGCTTGATGCGATTCTCGATTCGCCCCCGTTGCAGGCGAATCCTAGTATCCAGCATACCCATGCCATGAAAAGATGAGAGTGCATCGAATACCACTTCACTCTCTTCGCCAATCAACAGTGTGGAATTATCCGCGAATTGTAATGAAACTGAAGCACCGACACCGGTAGAAATTCTATCACCAGCATTGAGCATCGTACCTGCTACCAAAACGATTGATACGCTCGCTCCCGTTCGCTGCAGAGAGGCATCCCCGAAAACACTTTTGACCTTTACGCCCGCAAGCACCTCTTTCAGCCAGTCGATCGGCACACGGATCTCAGTTCCGATCGGAATTTCTGTGTTATTGGCGATACCGTTGTAGATCTGTAATTGCTCGGGGGTGAATTCCGACTTGAGGAAGCGTTCTGCGACGATGGAAAGATTCTCTCCCTCGTGAATTCGATAGGCCCAGTCTTCCGACCATGCCTGTCCCGTTATCACGACTAGGACGAAGAACAGGAGCGATGTGATGATTCTAGTCATCTTGCCAGTTACTCATCGACCACAATTTGGACTTGAAGATCACTCAATCGGCTTCCGCTCCGGACCTTCGAAATGACCCTATGTGTTCGATTTCAGGATAATATTACTGGCGATCCATGCCGGAATCAGCATGCAATAGGATATACCCGCTCAAGCCGGGATTCCAGCGAACTACTCTTGCTCGGTCAGCTGCTCGAGACGGTAACCTTGGTGATAGACCGCCTTCAGACGCCATCCGTTCTCCGGTGTCAGACCGAGTTTACGGCGGAGTCGACTGATATGAGTATCCACAGTACGGGTCATCAGGCCCGGTCCGAATCCCCATATGCTCTCCAGCAGATGGTCGCGGGAAAGCAGGCGTCCGATGTTGGTGAAGAGCATCCACGCCAATTGAAATTCCTTCTCCGTCATATCCACAGGCTCACCGTTCAAGGTGAGCGTTTTGTTATCCTTGTTAAGTGAAAAACCACTCACTTCCAAATGATCGCGCCGACCACTATGCCGCCTGACCAGGGCTTTGATCCGTGCCAGCATGATTTCGCGGTTGACCGGTTTCGCCAGGTAGTCATCGGCACCTTTTTCCAGCGCTTCGATGATGTCAGCTTCACCATCCCTGTGGGTGATAAAGAATACGGGCAGATCCCACTCCCGGTCGCCTCGCAACCAGGAGAGCACCTCTACACCGCTTTTTTCCGGTAATTCCCAATCCATTATCAACAAATCATAGGTTTCATGACGCAACTCACGCATAAAAGCATCAGCATTATCAAATGCCCTGCAGACATAGCCTTCAGCTTCCAACCATTCCTTCATTACCGCTGACTGCACTTTATCATCTTCCAAATAGGCTATTCGCATAGATGACTCCAAGGTAGTTAACGTCATACAATCCCACCATACTGGCGAGGATTCAAACACACCGGACATACCTGCTGCGGCTGTTCAGGATTCAGCTGATCCATGCCTACTAACTGACCACTGCCTGGCGATGGTGTCAACATAAGTGTTCTCATAATACGCAGTAAGTTCCAGGCAACAGCATGACAAAAGTCAAGCTGTTGCCTTAATGAACATTGTTTATTGACAATATTTAGTCAAGTTTCAATTCGACACGCCGATTCTGCGCGCGCCCTTCTGCTGTTGCATTGTCGGCAACGGGAGACGCTTCCCCCATCCCCTTGGTGGTGAACAGTGCGCCATTCACTCCCTGTGCCTTAAGATTGTCAGCCACTGCCTTCGCACGCCTCTCGGAAAGGGACTGGTTATAGGCCGCAGAACCCGTGGAGTCGGTATGTCCGATAACCTCAATCGATTTGATATCGGGACGTGCCTTGAGTGAATCGGCAATTTGGTTCAATGTGGATGTGTATTCACCGCTGACCTTATCGCTGTTGAGATCAAACAGGACATTCTGCAAGACGATCTGAACCGCGCACCCGGCATCGGTTACCGTAGCGCCGGCAGGCGTATTCGGGCAGTCATCCTTACTGTCGGCCACGCCGTCGCCATCACTATCCAGCTCACAGCCACTGGCGTCGACCTTTGCGCCGGCAGGCGTATCCGGGCATTTATCACTGCTGTCGGCCACACCGTCTCCATCACTGTCGAGGGCGCATCCTTTGTCATCGACCTGTACCCCGGCTGGCGTACCGGGGCACTGGTCCTTACTATCCACAACACCATCATTGTCGGCATCGCCTTCAGCCTTTGTCATTTCCATTGCCGGCTCACCGAAACAGCTGGTATCAGCCGGTGCCTTGTCACGGTGGGAGGTGGTCCAACACTCACCATAGCCGGTACGCCAAACCGAATTAACACTATCGTAGGCCAGTCCCTTTTCTGCCACTGCGTGACTACTGATCAGTATCGGCGTTAAGGCCAGGGCTATGGCAATTCTTTTAATGTGCATAATCAAACCTCCAGGTTTTTTTAAATTACGGATACGGCGGCTACAACTCCTAGGCAGCCGTCGCTTGAATCATATGAATATCCCGTTGCGGGTAGGGAATACTGATACCCTGCTTATCAAATGTCGCCTTGATGGCTTCAAGCAGCGCTGCCCGCGTCACCCAGTAATCCCCAGATTTCACCCAGGGACGTACAGCAAAATCGACGCTGCTCTCGCCCAATTCCAACAACATAATCGTCGGCGCGGGATCTTTTAGCACTGTGCTATCGGCATCGAGGATCTGCTGCAGCAGGTCTCTTGCCTTTTTAATGTCATCGTCATAACCGATACCGATCACCAGATCGATTCGTCTTGTGTTCCTGGCGGAATAGTTGATGATAGTGCCGCTATATATTTGCGCATTGGGCATGGTGATCTCGCGGTTGTCACCGGTCTTGAGAACCGTGTGGAAGATGCGGATCTCCTCAACCACGCCGGACACACCGCCTGCTTCGACGAAATCCCCCAATTTAAACGGCCTGAAGATGATCAACATCACACCCGCAGCAAAGCTTGCCAACGAATCCTTCAATGCCAAACCGACGGCCAGGCCTGCAGCACCCAGAATAGCCAGTGCAGATGTTGTATTGACACCGAGTTGCTCCAACGCGGCAAGCACCACCACTGCCAGCAGTACTGCGTATGCGATATTACCGAGGAAACTGATCAGCATCTGGTCGATGTCCCCTCTCTCCATGAGTCTTTTCAGCGTACGGGTCAGCAATTTTGCTATCCATCGACCGATAATGAACACCAACAGTGCCATAACGATCTTGGTTCCCCAGGGAATAATGTAAGTGTTCAAAATAGTCTCTATTGTAAGATCCATGAATCTTCTCCCGTCATTGTTGCGATACTGTCTCTCTGCTTGGCCAAATTGATGTTCAACGCTTGTTGGCCAGTCCGGTGATGGTAAGAACAAGTATCGCGCCAGCTGTTGCAGTGATCAATGACGGGAGCAACCCCTTGCTGTCGACCGCAAAAAATTCAAAAAGATATCCACCTATCAATGCCCCCAGAATCCCCAGAAACAGATTACCCGATAGCCCATGGCCATGGCCTTTCATAACCACCCCGGCCAGCCAGCCGGCAGCCATACCAACCAATAGAAAAGCCAGTACGCTCATATCTGTCTCGGCCTTTGAGTACTGCCTGCAGCTTAGGGCAATCCCTGCACCGGAATAAACCCAAAGCCTGTGAAGAATTGTTAAATCGATATTTCATTTTCCAAATGCCAACCACTCATCCATGCCCAATCCAGGGTAAAATATCTCAGATGTATACTATGGTTGTGTTGAGAGATTCAGAGAGCGAGTCATGTCGGTAATATTGGAATTCAGTATCTTCCCCCTGGACAGAGGGGTGAGCGTCAGTGAAGAAGTGAGCCGGGTGATCGAAATGATCGACAGCACTGGAATCGAATACCAATTGACAGCGATGGGAACCTTGATAGAAACCCCGAATATCACCCAGGCCCTGGCGATTGTTGAGCAGGCTGCCCAGATTATTCATGGGACTGGATGCCAGCGCGTTTATGCCGCGATAAAGATCGACAGCCGCCCAGCCAGAGAACACGGCCTTCAAGGTAAAATAGAGTCCATTCAAAAACGGCTCGGAGAGGTTAACCTCAATCCGGGCATCGAGTCTGATTAGCAGAACTACAAAGCTTTAACTGAACCACGGTGAGAACAATAAAATGAATACCGAATCATCAACGGGAGAGCTGTTAAAAGATATAAACAAACTCTGGTCGGAAAGCTATCACGGTTTACTGTCTACTCATTCAGTAAAATACCAAGGTTACCCATTTGGTTCACTTTTGCCCTTTTGCCGCGATACGAAGGGCAACCTTCTATTGCTGATTTCTCACCTGGCGCAACATACAAGGAACCTCGAGCACGACCCTCGCTGTTCCCTGACACTGACTGGCCAGGGGGATGGCGATGTGCAGCAGCTGGCGCGGCTTACTTGCCTGGCGCAGGCCGAAACTGTCAATTCAACTGCCGCAGCCGAGCGATACTTTCGTTTCTATCCGGAGGCACGCCGCTATCGGAAAGAGCTCAACTTCCGTTTCTATCGACTGGATGTGAAACACTATTACTATATCGGCGGATTCGGATCTGCCCGCTGGTTTGATCCAAGCCGTATCCCGCCGCCCATCCCCTTTTCAACTGCGGATGAAGCGGAATTGCTTTACCAGTTGAACTCCCACAACCATGATCTGCCGAAACAACTGCTCGATAGCAATGGCATACCGGCCGATACCCCCGTCGAAGTTGTCGGTCTTGATCCCTTCGGATTGGATGTCCGCCTGACCACGGGCTTGAGGCGCCTCCAGTTTAAAACCAGTTGCGAAGATAAATCAGCATTCCTGAAACACATTTTTGCACTCTCCAACGCTTCCACATCAGACACGCCTTAGACCGGATTCCTAAAACCAGGATTTTTTTGGGGTGGAAACAGACTGGTATTTCACATTAAACTTCGCTTCGAAAATAACCTACCTTTTTAGTTGGTAATAGGAGAGGCAAAATGAATACAGAACTACCCGAGCGCGATGGAGATGGTTATCTCGCCGATATGAACGCATGGACCCCGGAAGTCGCCAGAGCCATGGCAGAAGACGACGAGTATGAACTCACCGATGAGAAATGGCAGCAGATCCTGAAAGCTCGGGAGTATTATGATGAGTTCAACGTAGTGCCGCCTATCCGCAAATTCTCAAAATATCTCGGCGCCGATCAGAAAGCCATGTTCAAGCTCTGGCTTACGGGTCCGATGAAACCGATTACCAAATATGGCGGGCTGCCAAAACCCACCGGCTGCGTCTAATAATGAGTTTATCCCCTATGACTAACCTCACCCTGCCGGGATCCGAAGCCTAGGGTGAGGCTTGACGTACTATAACCTGAGAACTGTCGGTAGACTTCCCCCCAATATATCCCTCCGTTAACATAGTCAGCTTTGTCGAACGGAAAAGGGTGATATGACCTCAACCACACTGCTTGGCCAACTGAGCAGTCTGCATGCATCGCAGATTGATCTATTGACGTCCATTCCAGCCGCAGATTGCGCCAGACAATTTCATCCACGACTTGCCTCACTCAACTGGTATTTCGGCCGTGGCGTCTATCTGGAACTGCTATGGCTCAGAGAGCGGTTGCAACACGATGACGACCTTTCCATGAGAGTTGAACAACTCTTTTCTCCGAATGCATTGACTCTGGAACAACAATGCAGCCGGTTGCCATCTGTTGATCACCTGATCAACTGGGGTTCGGAGATTCATGACGAACATCTGCGCAGACTAGCCACTCCATCTGCACTGCCCGATCATCCCTGGCTCCATCATGACAGACTCCCCTGGTTCCTGCTGCAAGAGCAGGCGAAACTCTATGAAGCCATGTTGATCCTTCTTAACCAGCGATCTCTCCAGGAACGGGATCAGGCATATCAATGCAAGGAACCGCTTGAACCCGGCATACCCAAGTGGGAAACCAGGGAGATTTCCCAGGGACACTATCGCATCGGCGCCCGGGATGAACCACGCGCTTACGATAATGAGCTGCCACCACAAGCCGTTGAACTCAGCAGTTTTCGGATAGCACTGACGCCGGTATCAAATGCGCAATATCTCAGTTTTATGCAGGCGGACGGTTATAACGATGATTCGCTGTGGATTAACGAAGGTTGGCAGTGGCTGAATCATCATGGTCACAGACACCCCGAATATTGGCGGCAGGATCATAGGGGTGGATGGTATGAAGTGGCTATCAACGGTATCTCTCACCTGCCGCCCAATGAACCGGTTACCGGTATCTCCCACTATGAGGCCCAAGCCTTCTGCAACTGGGTTGGCCGCCGTGAAAACGGTGAATTCTCAGGTGCCGTGATCCAGCATGAATATCAGTGGGAATTGGCAGTGCGCACGGGTGTTGTGAGCCAAATGGGGCGCGCCTGGGAGTGGTGCGGTAACAAATATCACCACTATCCCTCATTTCAACCCTTTCCCGATGACAGGGCTTCAACCCAGGCTGTAGGCGATAAACACTACTCTCTGCGGGGTGCCAGCTTACACACGCAACCCACGCTGCGTCGCGCCAGCTTCCGTCACTGGGCCTTGCCCTCTGACCACCACCAGTTCACAACCGTCCGGCTGGTCTTCCCGCCACGCCATCAATGGGCTTCATAGGCCTGCTATCACAAACCCTGTAGCCCCCCACCCTCGGGAACGGAATTCACCAATTCGACCACCCACCCCCTATTTAAGAACGAATCAATTAAAGAATCGGGAAAAACTGCCAACAAACGGATTAGAACGGCTGTATTTAAAGGAAGCTGCATCTATCATGGGTATCAATTCGATAACAGGACCGGCACTTCAGGGGATTCAAAAGGGATTCCAGGGGATGCGTCGTGTAGCATCGGAGATCGCCAGCACCCAGCAGACCAATCAAGCCAAACCGACTGATCTCTCCCGTGCCATGGTTGAACTGCAACAACATGCCAACCATACCAAGGCGCAAGTGAAAACCCTGAAAACCGCCAATGAACTGATCGGCACACTGATCGATGAGCGCGTATAGAAACAGGGTTGTTTAGTCTATAAACAACATCGAGAGATCAACTGCCCTGACATCCTTGGTCAAGGCTCCGACAGAGATATCATCCACGCCCGTTTCGGCAATCGAGCGTATTGTCTCGAGGTTAACGCCGCCGGAAGCCTCAAGCCTTGCCTGTCCGGCATTCATCGCCACCGCCTCACGCAACATCTTCAGCCCAAAGTTATCCAACAGTATCCTTTTGGCTCCGGCGGACAACGCCTCATCAAGCTGAGCCAAGGATTCCACCTCCACTTCGATCTCCACCCCGTCGGTTGCGATCTGGTTAGCCCGTTTCAGTGCGGCCCCAATCGATCCGGCAATTTGCACATGATTCTCTTTAAGGAGGATGGCGTCATACAGACCAATACGGTGATTCCGGCCGCCACCACAGGCCACCGCATATTTCTGCTGCACCCTAAGGCCGGGAATGGTCTTTCGGGTGTCGAGTATGGTCACACCCGTTCCCTCCACTGCCTCCACATAGCGACGTGTCACCGTTGCGGTTGCCGATAGGGTCTGTAGATAATTGAGTGCCGTCCGTTCACCGCTCAACAATGATCTATTGTTACCCTGCAACCTGCAAAGCAACGAGCCGGGAGTGACAGAGTCTCCATCTGCAACCCGCCAATCGAGTTCAATGCTACCATCCAATTGACCGAAGACTTGATTCACCCAGGCAACACCACATATCACGGCATGTTGTCGGCAGATAATGTGTGCTCGCGCTAGAACGTGCTCATCCAGCAACTCGGCAGTCAAATCGCCAGTGCCAAGATCCTCCGACAATGCCTGTCCAACCTGTTCATTGATCAGGTTGAGGGGCGGCAGCCTGCTCATCCCTCGACGGAAAGTAGTTCAACATCGAATACCAATGTGGCATTCGGAGGGATCACGCCACCGGCTCCCTGAGCGCCATACCCCAATTGCGGTGGAATTGTCAGCCTTCTTTTGCCACCCACCTTCATGCCGGCAACCCCCTCATCCCATCCGGCAATCACCATGCCCTTGCCTAAAGTAAAATCAAAGGGTTGGTTACGATCCAGGGAGGAGTCGAATTTTTCTCCATCGAGCAGCCAGCCGGTATAGTGTACCGAGACCCGATTACCGGATATTGCAATATCCCCTGTCCCCTTGTTCAGATCTTCAAACTTCAGCCCGGAATCTGTGATTTTTTCACTCATGATCAACCCTGTCCTCTTAACGGTGCAATAAAACAGTTAACTGACCGTGTACGGTCGATTGGAATTTCTTATCAGCTGCTTATGCATGGCGTCAAGCCATCGCTTTGTGTGGTATGTGGCGCCTGATAGGGATAAATCTGCTTCTTTAACAGGCTAGGGCCTGTTAACACTCATCCAATCGGCCCTAGGCTGATGCAGAGGTTGAAGTTGTTTTCTTCAAAGCATCGAGCATTGCATCCAGGGCTCGATCCATGATCGGCTTGGCTGAAAGTTCCACCTTTTTCGCCGTGCCTTCACGCAAACGCTTGGCCAGGCCGAAGGTGGTGAGTTCCATGGCTTTCATGCCTTTACGGTTAACGAAGATATAGGTATCTGTAACATTGCTTTTCCACGACAATTTGACCCGAACCTTACTGCTTCCATCAATGATTTCAAGCCATTCACCGGTTTCCAGATCAACCGCCTGCTGAGTGAAATCATCATTCTCACTGATCGCTTCTTCAGCCATTTCATGCAGCTGGCTGTTGGGATCAGCCACAAGTTTGCTATCCGGAAAATGGATCTCATACTGGTTAACCGGCATCGTTCCAGCGGTATGTATCTGACTGCTGTCTCCGCCACGCAAGACGCCGATATGGCAGTTTTGCAACTCTTTAAACAACTTGGCCATTTTATGTTGATCAAATGAGATGCTATTCAGCCGTTCGCGGATATTTCTCAACAGTTCAGGGATACCGCGCAGTAATTGCTGCCTTTCCCCATATTCGGACTTGGGTTGTACACTCCACAACAGCCTGTCAACGATTTCCAATGCCTCGCTCCAGCCTTTACTCTCCGATCCTTCACGCAGGTAGATAAGTAACAGTACATCTTTCCAGCCGTCCTCAAGAATAGACATCACCGCCTCGGGAATGACATTTTGAGTGCGTAACCGCTTGTTTAGCTCTTCAGAAACGATCTGCTTGGCTGATTTGAGCTGCTCTTTTCCCTTGGTTATCTGATTGGTGCGCTGCTCCGCAATCTGTGCGCCTCGCTGCTCCTTCTGCCACCAACTCGAGAAATCCTCTTCCAACTCCGCAAACAGACCGGGATCGTCGTGGAACTCGTTCAAAACCCTTTTTACTACCTGCTCGATCTTTTTATACAGGGTGTCGTTGGCACGATCACCTGTATCATTCCAGCCAACAGCTGCCTGAGCCAGGCTGTTGAGTAAACGCCTTGCGGGATGAACCTTCTGACTGAAAAAAGTCTTGTCGATGATCGCCACTTTCAGCATGGGTATCTGCAGACGACTGATCAGTGCCTTCATGGCATCGGGCAGGCTGTAATCATCGAGGATAAACTCGAAGATCATGGAGATGACATCGATAGTATCGTTGTCCGCATCCCCAAGAGAGCGTACGACCTGACCATCTCTGGCGATCTGCAGATCAGTGACCAATTGAGCCCGCATCTCATCGGGTGTCAGGGGCTGATTGACTCGACGCCCTTGTGGCAGCATCACCACATTCGACTGCTGGATAGCTGAGAGCGCACCCAGGAGTTCACCTGTATCGACAACTGGAACATTGCCGGCCGGTGGGGTAAGCATCAGACTGGATGCCAACAGACTGCTTCCACCGGCACTTGCACGTCTGAGGTTGAGCAGTTGCTGCAGGTTTGAAAACAACTCAGCCTGGATCACCTCTTCCGTTGCGGCTGTTGCGGTGGATGCGGGTGCGGATGAACTCATATAGGATGAGTCACTTGCCATGTAGCTTTCGCCCCCATCACCACGCAAGCTTGGGGAAACCGGATTGCGGCGGACCTTTGGTGTCAGCTTGGGTATGACACCGGCACGGCCCAAGAGCAGATTGATCTCATCATACAGGCCACCGATATAGTGCATCACGTGGCGGTCAAACAACTTGTAGACAACCAATTTGACCGGCAGCTCAACTGGAACACCCGCCATCGAGATCTGGAATGCGTTACAGATGACACCCGGCGCCAGTGGGGTGTGTTGGGCCATAGTCTCATCGACAGATCCACCCCCGATCAGGTAGCCGAAACGTTGACTCATGGCGTAGAGTTCGCGAGTGTAGCGGCTCTCGGATTTGCTGACCATATTAGTGACGGCTAATGAGTCTTCCAGATCCTCATCATCCACCAGCGACATTTCCGATTCCAGACTCAGTTCATCGAGGGTCGGTTGTTGGATCGTTATTTCGCCCGTTTGCCAGTAACTATCGTAGGCCCGCAGGACTTCCTGGTTAAACCTGCGATCGATACCTGACCGCTGCTTGCGGAGCTCTCGCATGGAGTCGAAATAGATATTCTGCAGGGCGTTGCTCTCGGATTTGTTGGCCATTTCATAGAGAGCATCATCGAGATTCTCGAATAGGCCGCTCATCAATTTTGGTAACGTTTTACCTACGAGATTGCGACACTCAGACGCAATCCTACGTCCGTTCACGTCAAGAGTGATTTTTTTTCGACGGGGCACAGCTGAGCCGAATGTAATAATGTTGTCTTGCCTTCGCATCTATTGCCACTTGAAGGTATCCATCAATATCCAAAAAGATGCCGACCGGTCCCTGATACCCGCATCTAGCCTAAGGCTATGTTACTTCACGGATATCGTTTGAGAATAACCTCACATTAAGCGCCTTTCAGCGATAAGAAATGAAGCTAAATACCCAGGGCACAAAGGGAAAATTAGCACCAAACGCACGTATAATCAATGAGTTCTACAAAAAACCAATCATATGGTCGTAATACCAGCCGGCACCATCCCAGCTGAGTGCCTCATACTTTTGCGAAATTAATTCCGATTCGCCATTCTTCCACCCATCGATGAAGAGAAAATCTCGCCCGACTTGGCAGGTGGATAGATACCTATGGGCGTTTTTTCCATCAAAACGGATCGACCCGATCTCCAATATAGGGTAATTTGAGGAATAGAAGCTGACGTGAATCTAAGGTATCGTTCAATGATTGCGGAATAGCTCCAAAAGGCCTGTCCCAAAGAAGAGCAATAAACGACCTGAAACAGCCCCACCTCCATCGATGCGCCTACTCAAACGCCTATTCTCTTCCCTCGCCGACAGCATCCGTGATCTGCTGCCGATTGTACTGGTCATCACCTTTTTTCAGTTGGTGGTCCTGCAGCAGCCAATACCCAATCTCGGCACCATCCTCATAGGATCGGTGCTGGTCCTGCTGGGCCTGACCCTGTTTATCGAGGGCTTGAATCTTGGCCTATTTCCAATCGGCGAAGGCATGGCATGGGATTTTGCAAGGAAGGGCAGCCTGACCTGGCTGCTGCTGTTCGCTTTCGCCCTCGGATTCGGTACAACGGTGGCTGAGCCCGCATTGATCAAAATCGCCCAGGAGGCAGCCAATGTGGCCGCTGTCGGCGGTATGATCGAAAATACAGCCCATGCACAAGAGGAGTATGCCCAAGGATTACGCTACACCGTAGCGATATCCGTCGGATTCGCAATTGTGTTCGGCGTAGTGCGTATCGTTAAGGGCTGGCCCGTGGAGTATCTGATCATTGGCGGTTATCTTGGTGTTGTATTAATGACAGCTATAGCACCAAAAGAAATTATTGGTATTGCATATGACTCAGGTGGGGTCACCACATCCACAGTCACCGTTCCCCTGGTTACCGCCCTTGGCGTAGGACTCGCCT
This sequence comes from Candidatus Thiodiazotropha sp. LNASS1, assembly GCF_964212655.1. Classification (NCBI taxonomy): domain Bacteria; kingdom Pseudomonadati; phylum Pseudomonadota; class Gammaproteobacteria; order Chromatiales; family Sedimenticolaceae; genus Candidatus Thiodiazotropha; species Candidatus Thiodiazotropha sp. LNASS1. Next base: position 2,316,952 of record NZ_OZ156465.1, read on the forward strand.
CCAGCATCAAGGGCCGCAATCCAATGACCGATGGATTCGGCCTGATCGCCTTTGCCTCTCTGACCCCGATGATCTTCGTCATGGGATATGGATTACTGCTATGAACGAAGCCTTGCAGCACTTCTTCGCAGTGATGATAGGCACGATCCTCGATGTCCTGCCGATCGCCGGTATCCTTATTGGCTTCCAGTTCCTGGTTCTGCGCAGACCGATAAAAAACCCTAAAGAGGTCCTGTTTGGCTTTCTTCTGGTTCTGTTTGGCCTGGTATTTTTCCTGGAGGGGCTGGATCTGGCCCTCTTCCCACTGGGCGAGTTGATGGCGAATCAGCTCACCTCCCCTGAAATACTCAATATTCCCACTACGGCCGGTACCGTTCAATGGCACCACTACTTCTGGGTCTATCTGTTTGCGGCCAGCATCGGCTTCTCCACCACCATTGCAGAACCCTCCCTGATTGCTGTCGCCATCAAGGCGAATCAAGTCTCTGCAGGCGCCATCAGTCAGTGGGGATTACGCATTGCGGTCGCCATCGGCGCTGCGGTCGGTGTCTCCCTGGGTTGCTACCGGATAATTTCCGGCACGCCTTTACACTGGTACATCATGGTGGGTTATGTGGTGGTGATTGTGCAGACAGTCTATGCCCCCCGTTCGATCATCGCCCTGGCTTACGATTCCGGAGGGGTAACCACTTCCACTGTCACGGTTCCACTAGTTGCGGCTCTTGGACTTGGACTATCGAGTAATATACCGGGACGCAATCCTGTGATGGACGGCTTTGGCCTCATCGCCTTTACCTGCCTTTTTCCGATCATGTCAGTCATGGCCTACGCTCAGCTGAGCGAATGGCGTTCGAAAAGAAAGACAGATGATACAACGAGGTAAATCTCATGCACTTCAAACTCATCATCGCCCTGGTAGAAGACACTACAACCGAAAAGGTTCTTGAGGCTGCCCGATCCGCAGGAGCCACAGGCTCCACAGTCATCAATCATGCGCGTGGCGAGGGCGTCAACCAGTCAAAGACATTTCTCGGTTTGACCCTTGATACTCAACGGGATGTATTGTTGCTGCTGGTCGAGGAGCATCTCAGTCGTACCATTCTGGAGACAATATCAAAAGCCGGCCAGTTTGATGAAGAACCGGGAAATGGCATCGCCTTTCAACTAGACATCGAAGATGCGGTCGGCGTCAGCCACCAGATCCAGACACTCACACAAGTTATCGAGGAGGAGTTATGAACGATCGACAACTAATCAGGGTTCGGGATGTCATGAAAACCGACTTTGACATGGTCGACGGGATGGATACCGTACTAATGGCACTTGAACGCATGATCCATATAGAGACCAAATCGTTGATTGTCAAAAAACGCAATGACGACGACGAGTATGGATTGGTGATGCTTTCCGATATTGCCCGCCAGGTACTGGCCAAGGACCGGGCGCCGGAGCGGGTCAATATTTATGAAATCATGACCAAGCCTGCATTGACCGTCTCTTCAAGTATGGACATTCGCTACTGCGCAAGAATCTTCAGCCGCTTTGACCTTTCCAGAGCGCCTGTCGTGGACAACCGCGAAATCGTGGGTATCGTCAGCTATACCGATATGGTGTTGAAAGGGCTCAAAACCAAATCGGAACTGAGTTGATCCAATCTGAAGACATTCTACTGGATTGCGCTGAGTTTCACCCATCGGAAAACATGGATGACCGACCTCCTGAAACTGAGGTCGACCTGCTTGTCATTCACAGTATCAGCCTGCCTCCCGGCGAGTTTGGAGGGGGCTGGATCGATGATCTGTTCATGAACAAACTCGATGTTACGGCAGACCCATATTTTACCGAAATAAAAGCACTCAAGGTCTCTTGTCACCTACTCATCCAGCGCACAGGCAAAATAACGCAATATGTCCCCTTGAACCGGCGGGCGTGGCATGCCGGGGAATCTCATTATTGCGGTCGGAACTGCTGCAATGATTTCTCCATCGGCATCGAACTTGAAGGCTCGGACGAGATACCCTTCACAGATGATCAATACCAGGCCCTGCAGCAAGTCACCAGAGAAGTCATGCACCACTATCCTGCGATCACCCACGATCGTATAACAAGCCATGCCGCCATTGCGCCGGGGCGTAAAACAGATCCCGGGCCGATGTTCGACTGGCCACGCTATTTAGACTCGATATCAGCACCGGAGTGACCCTCCCTGCCGTCATATAATGAGAATCCTGCTTCCGGGGAAGATCCAACCATTGCCTGGTGATGGCGATGTATGCTTCGCTGGGCATGTCCCTGTCGAGGCATAACATCGATAAGGGAGCCAACTTGTAAGGGTTGAATCCCATACAAAGTTGCATAACATGCCTCAAACCTCAGGATATGTATTGAAACTTATCTTCGATTATCTGACACTTGCCCGATGACTCTGACGATCATTTTAATCTGCCTGATAGCAGAACGTTTTCTACTCGGTTACAGCGAATTGCGTAACAATGGCTGGTTGACTACCTATTACCAGTGGTTTGACCGGCACCAGCTACCCCAACGGATGAGGCAGGGTGTCATCGGGGTACTGCTGTTGATACTGCCACCCGTGCTTGCGCTGTCAATATTGCAACATCTGTTTGAAGATGCCCTGTTCGGATTGCTCTGGTTCGCACTCTCGGTGGCAATTCTGCTCTACTGTCTGGGTCCCAATGACCTGGACTCGCAAGTCAACCGCTATATCGAGGCCGTCGATAGTGATGAGGATAACGAAATCAGGGCCACTGCCGCCGCGCTTCTCAAGGATGAACCGCCAACCAGCGAACCGGCACGCTCTCAAGCGGTGGCCGAAGGCGTGCTGGCCCAGGCAAACCAAAGTCTGTTTTCAGTACTCTTTTGGTTCATACTGTTGGGTCCAATCGGCTCGATGGCCTATCGCATCGCCACCTGGCTGCCGACAATGGAGCAGGCCAATCAAGATCCCGATTTCCACCTCAACAGCAAACAGTTGGTCACAATCCTTGATTGGATTCCTGCTAGATTAACCGCTTTCTGTTACGCCATCGCAGGCAGTTTCGAGGACGCCCTTTACGGCTGGCGCAGCTACCACGAAAACCGATTCAGCGAATTCGCCGACAGCAACAGCGGAACCCTGATCTGTACCGGCGGCGGTGCCATGCGGCTCTCGACGCTGATCAACGAAGCGAATGAGGGAATGCAATCCTTCAGCTTTCTTGCCAAAGCCGCCATGGCCCTCGTCTGGAGATCGCTTGTTGTCTATCTGGTGATAGTCGCACTTCTCACATTCAGCGGACTGGTTTAGGTGGCTGACAGGGTCACCAGGATCGATCTGTTGCGCCATGGAGAACCTGTCGGCGGGAGGCGCTATCGGGGACAGATTGATGATCCCTTGAGTGACCGCGGATGGGAACAGATGTGGCAAGCCGTTTCCGGTGGACGCCCCTGGCAGGCCATTGTCAGTTCACCCCTGCGTCGTTGCAGCGAATTTGCCACTGCCCTGGGACGTGAACTCAAGATTGCCGTAGAGCTTGATGAACGGCTGAAAGAGGTTGGTTTCGGCGACTGGGAAGGCCAAACGGGTGACCAGCTCCGCATGCGTGACCAGGCAATCCTGTCACGCTTTTACCACGACCCAATTCAAAACCGGCCTCAACAGGCCGAGGATTTGAATCATTTTAATGAACGGGTTCTTGACGCCTACAGCAACGCCTGTGAGCGTTTTCTGGGCCAGCATCTGCTGCTTGTGGCCCATGCGGGCGTGATTCGCTCGATTATCAACCACACCCTGCAAGCCCCCCTCAATTCCATGTACCGGCTTTCCATTGCCACCGCAAGCCTTACGCGTATCAGGATAGACAGCGAGCGCCCCCCCACGCTGATCTTCATGGGCAGGTCCCGTCTTTAATTGCAAACGAATGTGAACTAATTCACGCTTTTTTTAAGCCTTTCTTAAGCTAACTCAGTTATATATCACATAAAACTGACTGTATCTGATCTATGGTTGGCGTAACTGGCTCAGTGCAGTTCAAACATAATAAGAGGAGAAATCAAATGACATGGTTACTACTCGCGTCACTGACTGTCATTGTTGTGTCCGTGTTAACGATGAAATCTATAGAATTCCCTGATCGATAGATTTTAGCTATATCGCTGGTCGGCATGTGTCCCAATCGGGAAAACCCGGGTCACACTGGACTCTGATGCTGGCGCACATACTCGTACATAACGATAGATGCCGCCACCGAGACATTCAGACTCTCCACCTGCCCGAATTGAGGAATGGACACCGACAGGATATCCGGGTAGTCCTCCTCATTGAAGCTGTGACCCCACTCCTCATGGCCCAGAACAAAGGCAATCCTGCTATCCATACTGAAATTGGTTAGTATGCGCTTACACCCCCCTTCCAGCTTTACAATCTGGTATCCACGTTTAGTAAGTTCCCGATAACTTTGATCGAAGCTGTCGAAAAAAAGCGCCGGTACCTTTTTAAATGCCCCTTTCCCTGGCGCAGGATCAAAAGGACCAATATTCACCAAGTGAACTTCGTGCGCGCCGAAAGCCTCGGCACTGCGAAAGATCTTCGCCACGTTGAACCCGGCCTTCATCTGATCCAGTACCAGGATAAACTGATGTACACCGGGCTTCGCCAACAGGTTTCTCTGGCGCTGCTTGGTGTACCGCAGCATTGCCTGATCCCGCTCAACTCTGCGTTCTTTTTTGCTTTTTCTCTCTCTGATCATAATAAATCCGGGTGGTCGTTGATTTGACAACAGCCTGCCGGGATACATCCAATCGGCACAAAGACCATGACAATTGTCCAGGCTATTCTCGTTCCGTTGTTGGATTATGCATGCTGTAATACCACCACGAAAGTGAGTAGGCGGGTGATTGAATATGCAGGTAACTAATGTCAGCCGGGTCCTGGTCTGGAGCAGTAGACTCAGACTCGCCCACTGGATTCTCGGGCTCTCCTGCATCGGGTTGCTGATCACCGGTTGGCTCATGAACAATACACCCCTGATGGCACAAAGCGCTGCCGAGATTCACTTTATGCTCAGCGGCCTGTTTCTGCCAGCACTGCTGTTGAGAATTTACCTGCTCCTATTTGGTAAAGGCAGCGAACACCTCTCCTCCTGTGAGCCGGACCTGCATCGTCTGTCGCAAGCATGGTTAGTGTTGAAGTTTTATTTAACTCTCGGTAAAGCACCCTTACCCAAATGGTACAGCCACAACCCGCTTTGGGGACCTGCCTACCTGGCACTCCACTTTTTCATGCTTTTGATTGCTGCCAGCGGTCTGTTTCTGCTCAAGGGTATCTCGATGATTGGCGGGTTGAGTCTCAACGATCTGCATCACTTGAGTTACCTGGTGATAGCAACTTTTACCCTGCTCCACATCATTGCGGTTTTCAGCCATGATCTTGCTGGCAAGGGTTCGGACATATCTGGCATGATTAATGGGCAACGTATCTTTGAAACAGATAACCCCCGGCACGACGACAACATTGGAACCCAGAGCATTGCACTTGAGGAACTGATGAAAAGTTTGAAACGCTGACCTTGCTCCGGTTTCTAGTATTCAATACCTGGTTAATCTGCATTATGACGCGCATAAAAAAACCCACATCAATAGATGTGGGTTTTCAGAGCCTGATTAGTTGCTCTGGCTTAGGCTTCTTCAGCCTCAGTTTCGTCTTCGCTGTCCTGAGGCTCTTCAGGCAGCGGGCGGTCAACCAGCTCCACATAAGCCATAGGCGCCTGATCGCCGGGGCGATAACCACACTTCATGATGCGTAGGTAACCTCCTGGGCGTTCCTGATAACGAGGACCCAGTTCAGCGAACAGCTTTCCAACTGCAGCCTTGTCCCGCAGCCGGGTGAAGGCTAGGCGGCGCTTTGCCACACTGTCCGTCTTGGAGAGAGTGATAAGCGGCTCGGCGACACGTCGCAACTCTTTTGCCTTGGGCAGGGTTGTCTTGATCATTTCATGATTGATCAGAGAGACGGTCATGTTTCTGAACATGGCATTGCGGTGGCTGCTGTTACGATTTAGCTGCCGTCCTGATTTGCGATGGCGCATGATTCGACTTCCACAAATTCAAAAGTTAATAAATAGTCAGTGCAACTGCTTAGTGAGTCAGCTGCTCTTCGATGTTTTCCGGTGGCCAATGCTCAAGGCGCATACCCAGCGAAAGTCCGCGGCGGGCAAGTACGTCCTTTATCTCGGTCAGTGATTTCTTGCCGAGATTCGGGGTTTTCAACAATTCCACCTCAGTGCGCTGGATGAGATCGCCAATAAGGAAGATATTTTCCGCCTTCAGACAGTTTGCAGAGCGTACCGTCAGTTCGAGATCATCCACGGGACGCAGCAGTATGGGATCGATTGCCGGCTCTTCGGGCTCGGATACCGATTCTGCGGCTTCAGCTTCCAGATCGACAAACACGGAGAGCTGATCACGCAATATGCTGGCGGAGCGTCTGATAGCCTCTTCCGGATCGATTGTACCGTTTGTCTCCAGTTCTATGACAAGACGGTCAAGGCCTGTATTCTGCTCGACACGGGCCGCTTCGACACTGTACGCCACTTCTCTTATCGGGCTGAATGATGCATCCACCTGCAACATGCCGATCGGACGCTCATCCCCTGCGCTACCCGCGCGGGCAGCCGCCGGATGGTAACCACGTCCGCGGCGTACATTCAGCGTCATGTTGATTTCACCTGACTTCGTCAGGTTGGCGATAACCAGATCCGGGTTGGCAATCTCCACATCGTGATCCAGAGTGATATCGCTGGCAAGCACTTGTCCCGGACCCTTCTTCTGCAATTTCAGGGTCGCCTCATCGCGTGCATGCATAATGATCGCAACCTGCTTGAGATTAAGCAGCACATCAAGCACATCTTCCTGAATACCTTCCATCGTGGTGTATTCGTGAAGTACATCGGCGATCTCCACTTCAGTGATCGCGCTGCCAGGCATCGATGAGAGCAGGATGCGCCTTAATGCATTCCCCAAGGTGTGGCCAAAGCCCCGCTCCAACGGCTCAAGGGTCACTTTCGCACGTGTAGCCGTGAGGGGCTGAACGTTTACTATCCGGGGCTTGAGAAATTCCGTAACGCTATCGATCATGTATATTCCCTCGTCAAGGCTTACTTGGAGTAGAGCTCGACGACCAGTTGTTCATTAATCTCTGCTGACAAATCTGATCGATCCGGTACACGTTTCAGCTTGCCTTTCATCGCTTTCGGATCAACTTCAACCCAATCGACAAAACCATACTGCCCTTGCAGTTCGAGTGCCCCCTGAATCCTGAGCTGTTTCTTTGCCTTTTCCCGGATAGAGACTTCATCTTCCGCTGTAACTTTGAATGAGGGTACGTTAACTACCTTGCCATTGACCTCTATCGCCTTATGGCTCACAAGTTGACGCGCTTCAGCTCGGGTAGAGCCAAAACCCATTCGATAGACAATGTTGTCGAGACGTGTCTCAAGCAGTTGCAGCAGGTTCTCACCGGTTGCGCCTTTACTCTGCGCAGCAGTTTTGTAGTAGTTGCGGAACTGCTTTTCCATTATGCCGTAGATACGACGCACCTTCTGCTTCTCGCGCAGCTGCAAACCGTAATCGGATACCCGACGACGGCGATCTCCCATCTGCCCGGGCACCTTCTCCATATTGCATTTGGAATCGAGTGAACGCACGCGGCTCTTCAGGAAAAGATCAGTACCTTCCCTGCGGCTTAGCTTACACTTGGGTCCGATGTACCTTGCCATTTTCAGTAACTCCAGTAATTAGACGCGGCGCTTCTTGGGAGGACGGCAGCCATTGTGTGGAATGGGCGTAACATCAGAGATGCTCGTGATCTTGAATCCCGCATTGTTCAGGGAACGCACAGCGGATTCGCGGCCAGGCCCGGGGCCTTTCACGTTCACATCAAGATTTTTGACGCCATACTCCTTGACCATCTGTCCGACGCGATCAGCAGCCACCTGGGCCGCAAACGGGGTGCTCTTTCTAGAACCGCGGAATCCCGATCCACCAGCGGTGGCCCAAGCCAGCGCATTGCCCTGGCGGTCACTAATGGTAATGATTGTGTTGTTGAAAGAGGCATGTATATGCGCGATCCCATCGGTCACACTCTTCTTTACCTTTTTCTTACCACGGATACTAGGTTTAGCCATCTTCTGCACCTACAGATTCATAAATATGGTTTGTTTAACGCTTGATCGGGCGACGTGGCCCTTTGCGTGTCCTGGCATTGGTACGGGTACGCTGGCCACGGAGCGGTAGTCCGCGACGATGGCGTATCCCACGATTGCAGCCGAGGTCCATCAGACGTTTGATATTCATGGAGATTTCACGACGGAGATCGCCTTCGACGGTGTAGCGCGCAACGATTGTACGTATGCTCTCCACCTGGTCCTCACTGAGTTCCTGGATCTTGACGTTCGGTTCTATACCGGCCTCTTTACAAATATCGCCCGCACGAGAACGCCCGATACCGTATATCGATGTCAGTGCAATGACCGCATGTTTTCGGTCTGGAATGTTGACCCCTGCAATTCGAGCCATCTCTAAATCTCCTGAACAAACCCCTGGCACTCTGCCAAAGGGAAACGCGCAATATTACTCTACACAACCGCTTGCATCAAGCGGATGTGGCACTAATTTTGCCCTGATTAACCCTGACGCTGCTTATGACGCCCTTCTTTACAGATCACTCTGACGACGCCATTCCGGCGTACAATTTTGCAATTTCGGCAGATCTTTTTTACCGATGCACGCACTTTCATGATTCAGACTCCAAATATTTAAAACTGTAGCGCTCGACGCTAGCGTAACAATCCCGCACCGCCGCCCTTCAGATTGGCCTTTTTCATCAGCCCATCGTATTGATGCGACATCATGTGCGCCTGTATCTGCGCCATGAAATCCATAACCACCACGACAATAATCAGCAATGATGTACCACCAAAATAGAAGGGGACATTCCAGCCCACGATCAGGAACTCAGGCAGCAAACAGACCAGGGTGATGTAGATCGCACCCCAAAAGGTCAATTTACTCATCACACCGTCGATGTACTTGGCCGTTTGTTCCCCCGGACGGATACCGGGTATGAACGCACCTGATCGCTTCAGATTGTCGGCGGTCTCCCGTGAATTGAAGACCAACGCAGTGTAGAAAAAACAGAAAAAGATTATCGCCGCTGCGTAGGCCATTACATATACCGGCTCACCTGGAGACAGCTTGGCGAATATATCCTGTATCCAGCGTGTGCCCTCAGTATTACCGAACCACTGCCCGAGTGTTGCCGGAAAGAGGATGATACTGGACGCAAAGATCGGCGGAATTACACCTGCCATATTCAATTTCAACGGCAGATGCGTGCTTTGCGCGGCCAGCATTTTTCTGCCCTGCTGACGTTTGGCATAATTGATTGTAATCCTGCGCTGCCCCCGTTCAACGAAGACAACGAAGGCGGTTACAGCAATCGCCAATACAAAAAGGAAAAGGATCGTCAGCGCATTAAGTTCACCGGTACGGGCAAGTTCCAGCGTACCACCGATAGCGGATGGAAGACCTGCAACGATACCGGCAAAGATGATTAGCGAAATACCGTTGCCAATGCCACGCTCGGTGATCTGCTCACCCAGCCACATCAGGAACATGGTGCCTGTTACCAGCGATACGGCAGCAGTAACGACAAAACCCATACCCTGGTGGATAACGATGGTTTCGCCGCCGACGGTCTGGCTCTGCAACGCTATCGAAATACCCACGGCTTGGAAAGTCGCCAAAACGACCGTGCCGTAACGGGTATATTGGGTTATCTTTCTACGCCCCGACTCACCCTCTTTTTTCAACTGTTCCAAAGATGGAATGACTGCAGACATCAGCTGCATGATAATCGACGCGGATATATAGGGCATGATGCCTAGCGCGAACAGGCTGGCACGTTCCAGGGCACCCCCGGAAAACATGTTGAACATGTCCAGAATTGATCCCTGGGCCTGTTCAAAAAGAGCTGCCAATGCTACCGGATTGACACCAGGCACAGGTATAAAGGTACCGATGCGGAACACCAACAGCGCACCTGCGACAAACAACAGCCGTTGACGAAGCTCCGTCAATCGGCCCATGCTGCCAAGCGCACCCATCATTTGTGTTCCCTGATTGGCCATGATTACTCGACCTTGCCACCAGCCGCTTCGATTGCTGCCTTAGCGCCCTTGGTCACAGCAATACCTTTCACGGTAACGGCACGATCAATATTGCCCGAAGCGAAGATCTTCGCTCTTTTTATCGATCGTGTGACCAGGTTTGCCTTTTTCAGGGCGTCAAGATCGATCACTTCTGCATCGACCTTCGCCAACTCGCCTAGACGTACCTCAGCCGCTGCCAAAGAGACACGCGAAGTGAAACCAACCTTCGGCAGGCGTCTTTGCAGTGGCATCTGGCCACCTTCAAATCCAACCTTGTGATAGCCGCCGGAGCGTGATTTCTGTCCTTTGTGGCCACGACCACAGGTCTTACCAAATCCACTGCCGATACCTCGCCCGACCCGTTTACGGGCGGTCTTGCTGCCAGCGGCAGGTTGTAGTGTATTCAAGCGCATCTTCAGGCCTCCACAACCTTGACCATATAGTTGACTTTATTCACCATGCCTCGTGTTGCTGGAGTATCCTCCACTTCTACGATCTGGTGCATACGTCGTAATCCCAACCCGGCGACACACGCTTTATGGCTTGCCAATCTGCCACTTGTGCTGCGCACCAGAGTCACACGCATCATTTTTTTCTTAGCCATGACCTACCCCAGGATATCCTCGACGCTCTTGCCGCGCTTCAGAGCAGCGGACTCGGCATCTGTCATCTCTTGCAAGCCGTTGATGGTCGCCCGAACAACGTTCATTGGATTGTTCGTCCCGATACACTTCGCCAGTACATTCTGTACACCCAGCACTTCAAAAACGGCACGCATCGCACCGCCGGCGATAATGCCGGTACCGTCAGAGGCTGGCTGCATATGTACCTTTGCAGCACCATGTCTGCCTGTAACGGGATATTGCAAGGTAGAACCGCTGAGGCGAACCGATACCATGTTCTTGCGTGCCGTCTCCATGGCCTTTTGAATTGCCACCGGAACTTCACGCGCCTTGCCGGTACCGAAACCGACTCGTCCTTTGCCATCACCGACAACAGTCAGTGCGGAGAATCCGAACTGACGGCCGCCTTTAACTACTTTTGCCACCCGGTTTACATTGACCAGCTTTTCAAGAAACTCGTCGCCCTCAGGCTTTGCATTGAAATTAGCCATAATCCAGAACCTTTAAAATTGAAGACCGGCTTCACGCGCCGCTTCTGCGAGTGCTTTGACCCGCCCATGGTAACGAAAACCTGAGCGGTCGAAGGCCACATTCTCTACACCGGCGGATTTAGCCCGCTCAGCGATATATTTACCGACGATCTTTGCCGCATCGACATTACCGCAGGCACCCTCGATCTCACCCCGAATCGCTTTATCGAGTGTCGAGGCGCTGGCAAGCACATTGCCGCCATCCGGGCTGATCACCTGAGCATAGATATGTCGGGGCGTGCGATGAATAGAGAGACGATGCGCGCCAAGCTCCTGAATCTTTGCCCGAGTACGACGTCCACGACGTATGCGTGATATTTTCTTTTCCATCGTTCTACCCTATTTCTTCTTGGCTTCTTTACGCGCCACATATTCGTCTACATAACGTACGCCCTTGCCTTTGTAAGGCTCCGGCGGACGAAAAGCGCGAATTTCCGCTGCCACCTGACCGACACGCTGTTTGTTGCTTCCACTGACGACTATTTCAGTGGCCGAGGGTGTCGCAATACTGATACCCTCAGGAACCGGATAGTCAATGGGATGCGAGAAACCCAGATTGAGGTTGAGTGATTTACCACCGGCTTGGGCACGGTAACCGACGCCAACTAATTGTAATTTCTTCTCAAATCCCTGACTGACACCGGTCACCATATTGTTGACCAGCGCCCGCATGGTGCCAGCCATGGCCCAGGTTGCCTTGTTCTCGCTCTTCGGCGCTACCTTAAGGGAGTTTTCCTCTTCGGAAACATCTATCGATGGGTGTATCTCCATCGCCATTTCACCCTTGGGTCCCTTGACACTGAGCGACTGCTCACTCTTTTTGACCGTAACACCGGATGGAAGTGTAATCGGGCTCTTAGCTACACGTGACATCTCATCATCCCCCTTACGCAACGTAGGCGATGACTTCACCGCCCTGACCCGTCTCCCGGGCAGCACGGTCGGACATCACACCTTTTGAGGTGGAGATAATCGCCACACCCAGACCACCACGCACCTTGGGCAGTTCATCCTTGCCCTTGTAGACACGCAGCCCGGGCCGACTGACTCGCTTGATCAAATCGATAACAGGGCGACCTTGATAGTAGCGCAGCTCCAAAACCAGCGTCGGTTTCTTGGATTCGCTATTGATTGAGACTTCCTGAAGAAAACCTTCATTTTTCAGAAGGTTAGCAATTGAGAGCTTAAGCTTTGAGGAGGGCAGCTCTACAGTCGTCTTCTTGGCTGCCTGGCCATTACGGATGCGTGTAAGCATATCCGCGATGGGATCTGACATACTCATAATGAGCTCCTGTGGTCAGTCCGCCTTTGTGGCGCGATACCGAAACATAAAATAACAAAACGGGCCAGCAGCTGACCCGAGTAAAGGCGCGCAATTATACGCTTACCAACTGGCTTTAACAAGCCCCGGAACATCGCCGCGCATCGCGGCTTCGCGCAGTTTATTTCTGCAGAGTCCGAATTTGCGATAGACACCGTGTGGCCGACCTGTCACCCGACAGCGGTTCTGCTTGCGGGATGGACTTGCATCCCGAGGCAGCTTCTGCAGTTTCAGCGTCGCCTCTTCGATCTGCTCGAATGTGCTGTTTGGATTCTTGATAACCGCCTTCAGGGCACTACGCTTGGCAGCATATTGGGAGGCGATTCGGGCACGCTTGTTTTCGCGTGCGATCATGCTCTTTTTTGCCATATTCCGGACTCAGTTCTTAAAAGGAAATTTGAAGGCTTCCAGCAACGCACGACCCTCTTCATCGGTCTTCGCCGTAGTGGTAATGGTGATATCCAAGCCACGAATAGCGTCGATCTTGTCGTAATCGATCTCTGGAAACATGATTTGCTCTTTAACGCCCATGGAGTAGTTCCCACGGCCGTCGAATGACTTGCCGTTCAGGCCACGGAAATCCCGAATTCTGGGTATCGCTATGTTGATCAGGCGATCGAGAAATTCGTACATCCGCTCACGGCGCAGGGTCACCTTACAACCGATCGGCCATCCTTCACGCACCTTGAAACCGGCGATGGATTTGCGGGCATGGGTAATGACCGCTTTTTGACCCGCGATTTTTTCCATATCACCGACCGCGTTTTCCAGGACTTTCTTATCGCCGATCGCCTCGCCCACTCCCATATTCAGAGTGATCTTGGTGATCTTGGGAACCTGCATGACGCTGCCGAACTGAAACTTGTCCATCAACTCCTGGACAATGGTTTCACTATATTGTTGCTGTAATCTTGCCATGTCTGATCACGCCTCAGATGTCGACGACTTCTTGATTCGATTTGAAGATTCGAACCTTCTTGCCATCTTCAAGAATTTTAAAGCCGACCCGGTCACCCTTATCGGTTGCCGGATTGTAGAGGGCCACGTTGGAAATGTGTAAAGGCATCTCTTTATCAAGTATGCCGCCAGGCTCTCCGCGATTTGGATTGGGCTTGGTGTGTTTTTTTGCCATATTGACATTTTCAACAACCAGCCTGTCGTCCTGCAGCATTCTGACTACAGTACCGCGTTTGCCTCTGTCTTTTCCGCTGATGACGATTACCTCGTCGCCCTTTTTAATCTTGCTTGCCATTGATGCCGCCTCACAAAACTTCTGGTGCGAGCGAAATGATCTTCATAAATCGCTCACTCCTTAATTCACGGGTCACGGGGCCAAAGATACGCGTACCTATGGGCTGCAGTGCGTTGTTCAACAGCACGGCAGCGTTGGTGTCGAAACGGATCACTGATCCGTCCGGACGACGAACGCCCTTCTTGGTTCTGACTACAACCGCATTGTAGACATCACCTTTTTTCACTTTACCTCTAGGTATGGCATCTTTGACACTGACTTTTACGATATCTCCGATCCCTGCATAGCGGCGATGAGAACCACCCAGCACCTTTATGCACTGAACCTGCTTCGCGCCACTGTTGTCAGCAACACTGAGGTTGGTCTGCATCTGAATCATGGTATTGCCCTAATTCCAAATAGTTTCGATTGGACGCACTCTGAGAACAGCTCTCAGCCGGCACGCTCCAGCACTTTAACCAAACGCCAAGTTTTGGTTTTCGACAGTGGACGACACTGTTCCACCATCACGGTATCGCCTTTCTGGCACTCATTCGCTTCGTCATGCGCATGTACCTTTGTCGAACGGCGCATGAATTTCCCATAAACCGGATGCTTTACACGGCGTTCGACGGATACAGTGATCGATTTATCCATCGCGCTACTGACAACCTGTCCAATCAGCGTCCGGTTTGTTGCCTGCTGTTCACTCATGATGCCTCACCCGACTTCTGTTCATTCATAAGAGTCTTTACACGTGCTATATCCTTGCGAACTTCCCTCATGCGCGACGGCTTGGCCAACTGGCCTGTGCCCCGCTGCATACGCAGATTAAACTGCTCTTTCAGAAGCTCTTCGAGCGTAGTTGTCAGCTCTTGTTGGGACTTCTCTCTTAACTCTGATGCTTTCATTACATTACCGTCCGCTTCACGAATGTGGTCGAAACAGGCAACTTGGCAGAAGCAAGCGCGAATGCCTCGCGGGCCAGCTCTTCGGAAATACCTTCAATCTCATAGAGCATGCGGCCGGGTTGAATCTGAGCAACCCAGTACTCAACGTTGCCTTTACCTTTACCTTGGCGAACTTCCAGAGGCTTCTTAGTGATCGGCTTGTCCGGAAAGATTCGGATCCAGATTTTTCCACCACGCTTTACATGCCTGGTAATAGCACGACGAGCAGCCTCGATCTGTCTTGCGGTAATACGGCCCCGTCCGGTTGATTTAAGTCCGTATTCACCAAAAGAGACATCGCTGCCTTTGATCGCCAATCCGCGATTGCGCCCTTTATGCTGTTTGCGAAATTTTGTCCGTTTAGGTTGCAACATTGCTTACGACCTCTTACCCGACGAGGTAGTCTTGGTTTCTACTTCAACTTCCTCATTATCACCGTAGACTTCACCTTTGAAGACCCATACCTTGACACCGATGATACCGTAGGTTGTATTCGCTTCAGCAAAACCGTAATCGATATCCGCACGCAGCGTATGCAATGGTACACGCCCCTCCCGATACCATTCGGAACGTGCAATTTCAGCACCGTTGAGCCGTCCACTGATATGGACCTTGATACCCTCTGCACCGAGACGCATGGCATTCTGTACAGCCCGCTTCATAGCACGCCTGAACATGACACGTCTTTCCAGCTGCTGCGCAATACTCTCGCCGACCAACTGAGCGTCAAGTTCCGGCTTGCGGATCTCCTCGATACTCATGTGTACGGGAATCCCCATCATGCCGGACACTTCGGATCTCAAGGCATCGATGTCCTCGCCCTTTTTGCCAATTACCAGTCCGGGCCGTGCCGTGTGGACGGTAATGTGGGCATTATTCGCCGGACGATCGATCTGTATTCGACTGACTGACGCCTGTGACAGCTTCTTTTTCAAAAAATCTCTGACTACGAGATCATTGTTCAACAGATCCGCGTAGTGCTTGGAATCCGCGTACCACTTGGAAGTCCAGTCTTTTACAATGCCAAGACGTATCCCGGTTGGATGTACTTTTTGACCCATTTCGGCCTCTCTTGCCTGTTACTTTTCCGCCACAGTCACATTGATGTGACTAGTGCGTTTGAGAATCCTGGTTGCACGTCCTTTGGCACGTGCGCGAATACGCTTCATGGTCGGCCCTTCATCGACACTGACGGCTGCCACCTTCAATTCATCGATGTCCGCACCATCATTGTGCTCTGCATTGGCGATCGCCGATTCAAGCACCTTTTTTACCAGCCCGGCACCCTTCTTCTTACTGAACGACAGAATATCAAGGGCCTGCTCAACCGGAAGGCCGCGAATCTGATCGGCGATCAGTCGCCCTTTCTGAGCCGAAATCCGGGCATGACGCAATTTTGCTGTAGTCTGCATCGTCACTTCCTCTACTAGGACTTCTTATCAGCGGCGTGGCCACGATAAGTGCGGGTCAGTGCAAACTCACCCAGCTTGTGTCCGACCATGTTCTCCGATACCAACACCGGGACATGCTGCTTGCCGTTGTATACAGCGATCGTCAGTCCCACCATCTCCGGCGCCACGAGAGATCTGCGTGACCAGGTCTTGATGGGACGTTTGTTGTTCTGGGCTACCGCCTCATCCACCTTCTTCATCAAATGGTGGTCAATGAATGGGCCTTTTCTGATTGAACGTGGCACGACTCTAACCCCTAATCAATTATTTACGGTTTCTACGGCGCACAATCATCTTGTTTGTGCGTTTGTTGGTACGGGTTTTATACCCCTTGGTTGGCACACCCCATGGCGATACCGGATGACGGCCGCCCGAGGTACGACCTTCACCACCACCATGCGGATGATCAACAGGGTTCATGACAACACCACGCACAGTCGGGCGTATACCCTTCCAACGTGTGGCTCCCGCCTTGCCTAATGAGCGTAGCGTGTGCTCGGAGTTTGAAACCTCACCGATAACTGCTCGGCAATCAGCGGGGACCTTGCGCATTTCACCAGAGCGGAGACGCAGGGTGGCATACTCGCCTTCCCGTGCCACCAATTGCACCGATGCACCGGCGGAACGTGCAAGCTGGGCACCCTTGCCTGGTTTCATCTCGATACAATGCACCACGGAACCCATCGGCATGTTCCTCAACGGCAGGCAGTTACCCACCTTGATCGCCACACCCGACCCTGATTCGACCTGGTCACCCACATGCAGGTTGCTGGGCGCAATGATGTAGGCGCGTTCACCGTCTGCATAACGGATCAGTGCAATATGCGCGGTCCGATTCGGATCATATTCAAGGCGTTCAACTGTTGCCGGAATACCTTCCTTGTTACGCTTGAAATCGATGATGCGGTAGCGCTGTTTATGTCCACCGCCACGATGACGCGTAGTTATACGACCGTTATTGTTACGCCCGCCGGTTTTACTCTTTTTTGCCACCAATGGACCATAGGGCGCACCCTTATGGAGCTCATCGTTGACGACCTTGACCACAAATCTGCGGCCTGCGGAGGTCGGTTTTGATTTAACGACTGCCATAATCCAAATCCTATCTTATTTGCTCATGCACCGGCCGCGAAATCGATATCGTTACCAGGCTTGAGACGAACATATGCCTTTTTCCAGTCAGAACGTTTACCGTTGACTTGACCAAAGCGTTTGGTTTTGCCCTTGCAATTTACAACCTGTACCCGCTCGACTTCGACCTCGAACAGCTTTTCGACCGCCTGTGCGATCTCCCGCTTGGTCGCATCGGTAGCCACGCGAAATGTGTATTGCTGGTTGGCATCGGCAACCACGCTGCTCTTCTCAGATACCACGGGACTCAGAAGAACCTTCATGAGACGCTCGTTATTCATGCCAGTGTCTCCTCGAGTTTCTTCACTGCGCTTTCGGTAACCAACACCTTCTCATAAGCCACCAGACTTACCGGATCGATCTCATCGATATCACGCACATCAACACCATAGAGGTTCCTGGATGCCAGATAGAGGTTCTCATCCGGATCGGGAGTCACAACCAATACATCGCTCAGCTCCATACCCTTCAGCTTCTCAACCAGCTCCTTGGTTTTGGGTTTGGAAACGCTGATTTCATCCACCACGACCAGTCTATCCTGCCGATTGAGCTCAGAGAGTATCGAGCGAATCGCGCCGCGGTACATCTTGCGGTTAATCTTCTGGGCGTAACTGCGCGGGGAAGCCGCGAAGTTCACGCCGCCACTGCGCCAGATCGGGCTGCGATTGGTACCGGCACGCGCACGACCTGTACCCTTTTGACGGAAAGGCTTGGCGCCGCCACCGGCAACTGCAGAGCGGTTTTTCTGTGCCTTGGTGCCGGCACGGGCACCTGCCATGTAGGCCGATACCACCTGATGCACCAGTGATTGCTTAAACTCTGCACCGAAGACCTCGTCAGAGACCTTCAGCGTTTGTGCACCTACTGCTGTTTGTACATTGAGTTCCATCAGACTCACCCTTTATTAATCATCTTCACAGCGGGGGTGATAATCAGATCACCACCTTTTGAGCCTGGCACAGAGCCCTTCACCAACAACAGGTTACGCTCCGCATCGACGCGCACGACTTCCAGATTCTGCTGGCAGCGCTGTACTGCACCCATCTGTCCGGCCATCTTCTTGCCTTTGAATACACGCCCCGGCGTCTGACACTGTCCGATCGATCCGGGTGCACGATGTGACAACGAGTTGCCGTGAGTGGCATCCTGCATGCGGAAGTTATGGCGCTTAACACCACCTTGATACCCTTTACCCTGGGATCGTCCACGTACATCGACTATCTGCCCAGCCTCGAACTGGTCAGCCTTGATTTCACTGCCTACTTCAATGCCGTCGATGTCGGATTCCTCAGCACGGAACTCCCATACACCACGTCCGGCCTCGATGCCTGCTTTCGCAAAATGGCCTGAAGCGGGCTTGTTCACACGCGAGCTCTTACGATCACCGGTGGTGACCTGAATAGCCAAGTAACCATCATTCTCGTCACTTTTCATTTGCGTGACACGGTTGGGTTCAACCTCGATCACCGTAACCGGGATGGATTCTCCCTGCTCGGTAAATATCCTGGTCATTCCTGCCTTCCGGCCGACTACTCCAATCGCCATCGTTGTTAACCTCAGTTCAGTTTGATCTGCACGTCGACGCCGGCAGCCAAATCGAGCTTCATCAGCGCATCCACGGTCTTATCGGTCGGCTCGACGATATCGAGCAGACGTTTGTGGGTGCGAATCTCATATTGATCACGTGCATCTTTGTTGACATGCGGTGAAATCAAAATGGTATATCGCTCATTCTTTGTCGGCAGTGGAATAGGACCACGCACATGTGCGCCGGTACGCTTAGCGGTCTCCACTATCTCACGTGCAGATTGATCAATCAGTCGATGATCAAATGCTTTCAGACGAATTCGTATTCTCTGGTTAGCCATTATCACTTACTCGATAATTTTGGATACCACACCGGCACCCACGGTCCGGCCGCCTTCGCGAATCGCAAAACGAAGTCCCTCTTCCATCGCGATCGGCGCGATCAGCTTCACGACCATCTTCACGTTGTCGCCGGGCATCACCATCTCCACGCCTTCCGGCAGGTCACAGGCTCCCGTCACGTCGGTGGTCCGGAAATAAAACTGCGGTCGATAGTTGCTGAAAAACGGCGTATGACGGCCACCCTCATCCTTGCTCAGCACATATACCTCACACTCAAAATGGGTGTGCGGCGTGATCGAGCCCGGATGCGCCAGTACCTGGCCGCGCTCCACCTCGTCTCGCTTGGTGCCACGCAGCAACACGCCCACGTTGTCTCCCGCCTCGCCCTGATCCAGCAGCTTGCGAAACATCTCAACACCCGTACAGGTGGTCTTGGTGGTCTCCTTGATACCGACTATCTCGATCTCTTCGCCCACCTTGATCACACCGCGCTCAACTCGTCCGGTCACCACCGTGCCGCGTCCCGAAATCGAGAACACGTCCTCGATCGGCATCAGAAACGCACCGTCCACCGCACGCTCAGGCTCAGGAATGTAGGTGTCCAGCGCCTCCACCAGCTTGTCGATCGACTGGCTGCCAATCTCCGTGGTGTCGCCTTCCAGCGCCTTCAGCGCCGAACCCACAATGATCGGGGTGTCGTCGCCAGGAAATTCGTAGCTGTCCAGCAGCTCCCGCACTTCCATCTCCACCAGCTCCAGCAGCTCCTCGTCGTCCACCATGTCCGCCTTGTTCAGGTACACCACAATGTACGGCACACCAACCTGACGCGACAGCAGTATGTGCTCCCGGGTCTGCGGCATCGGGCCGTCCGCCGCCGATACCACCAGGATCGCGCCGTCCATCTGCGCCGCACCCGTGATCATGTTCTTCACGTAGTCGGCGTGGCCCGGACAGTCCACGTGCGCGTAGTGTCGCGTCTCCGACTCGTACTCCACGTGCGAGGTCGCAATCGTGATACCGCGCTCTTTCTCCTCCGGCGCGTTGTCAATCTGGTCAAAGGCACGTTGCTCGCCGCCAAACTTGGCCGCTTGTACCGTGGTGATGGCCGCCGTCAGCGTGGTCTTGCCGTGGTCTACATGACCAATCGTGCCCACATTGACATGCGGCTTTGTGCGTTCGAATTTTTCCTTGGACACAGTGCTACCCCTATACCCGTTACTGTTTCTTGATGATGGCGTCGGCGATATTTGCCGGCACCTCTGAATATTTGGCGAACTCCATGCTGTAGTTCGCACGACCCTGTGTGGCCGAGCGCAGATCGGTGGCGTAGCCGAACATCTCGGACAGTGGCACTTCGGCCTTGATCTGCCTGCCTGCAGGCGTGTCATCCATACCCTGCACGATCCCGCGACGACTGTTGAGATCGCCCATCACATCGCCCATATACTCTTCCGGTGTGATGACTTCCACCTTCATCATCGGTTCGAGCAGGACAGGCTTCGCCTTGGCGGCACCCTCCTTGAAACACATGGAGCCGGCGATCTTGAAGGCCATTTCACTGGAGTCGACATCGTGGTAGGAACCATCATAGAGGGTGACTTTCACGTCCACTACAGGATAACCGGCTTTGATGCCGTTGCCCATGGCCTCCTGCACACCCTTGTCGACCGCAGGGATATATTCGCGGGGAACCGCTCCACCCACGATCTCATTCGCGAATTCATAGCCGGAACCCGCCTCCTGGGGCTCGATGCGCAGGTAGACATGACCGAACTGGCCGCGACCACCGGACTGACGTACGAACTTGCCTTCCTGCTCGATGGAGCTGCGAATGGTCTCGCGGTAGGCCACCTGAGGTGCGCCCACATTGGCCTCCACCTTGAATTCACGCTTCATGCGATCGACGATGATATCGAGATGCAACTCGCCCATACCGGAGATGATGGTCTGACCCGATTCCTCGTCGGAGCTGACCCGGAAGGATGGATCCTCCTGTGCCAGCTTGGAGAGTGCGATACCCATCTTCTCCTGGTCGCCCTTGGTCCTGGGCTCCACCGCAACCGAGATGACCGGCTCGGGGAACTCCATACGCTCCAGGGTGATCGGCTTGTCAATGGCACACAGGGTATCACCGGTCGTGACGTCCTTCAGACCGACTGCCGCGGCAATATCGCCTGCCAGCACCTCTTTGATCTCCTCCCGGGAGTTGGAGTGCATCTGCAGGATACGGCCAATACGCTCTTTTTTGCCTTTTACCGGATTGAACACAGAGTCACCCGACTTGAGCACACCTGAATAGACCCTGAAGAAAGTCAAAGTACCGACGAATGGATCTGTCGCGACCTTGAACGCCAGAGCGGCGAACGGCGCATTGTCATCAGAGGGCCGAGACTCTTCAGTCCCCTCAGCATCATCCAGCAGACCGGTTATCGCCGGCACGTCCACAGGAGACGGCATGACCTCAATGATTTTATCGAGTACGGCCTGAACGCCTTTGTTCTTAAAGGCCGAGCCGCAAGTTACCGGCACAATCTCGAGTCGCAGGGTACGCTCACGCAGACCGGCTAGAATCTCTTCTTCTGAAAGATCACCTTCTTCCAGATATTTTTCCATCAATTCATCGGTTCCCTCCGCAGCTGCCTCAACCATGTGCTCACGCCACTCATCACATGTATCCTGCAGATCGGCGGGGATATCAGTGTACTCAAACTGAGCACCCATATTCTCCTCGCTCCAGACGATTGATTTCATCTTAATGAGGTCGATAACGCCCTTGAAGCCCTCTTCAGCCCCAACAGGCACTTGAATCGGGACCGCATTTGCGCCCAGACGGTCTTTCAGATGACCGACAACACGAAAGAAATCCGCGCCCATACGGTCCATCTTGTTGACGAATGCCATACGGGGAACATTGTACTTATTGGCCTGACGCCAAACAGTTTCAGATTGAGGTTCGACGCCGCCTACGGCGCAAAGCACAAATACCGCGCCGTCAAGTACACGCAGAGAACGTTCCACTTCGATGGTGAAGTCGACATGCCCGGGAGTATCGATGATATTGAAACGGTGCTCGGGGAATTGTTGAGCCATACCGCTCCAGAAACAGGTTGTGGCCGCGGAAGTGATGGTGATACCACGCTCCTGCTCCTGCTCCATCCAATCCATGGTGGCCGCACCATCGTGCACCTCACCAATCTTGTGAGACACACCAGTATAGTAGAGCACACGCTCTGTCGTTGTCGTCTTGCCAGCATCGATGTGCGCCATGATACCGATATTGCGATAGCGCTCGATAGGAGTTTTCCGTGCCACGTTACAAACCTGTTTTTTAAAGAGCTAAGTTAGAGTTAATTAAGTTTCGCTTACCAGCGATAGTGTGAAAATGCCTTGTTCGCCTCGGCCATTCGATGGGTGTCATCTTTCTTTTTGACCGCCGCACCCTTATTCTCCGAAGCATCCAGCAGCTCACCCGCCAGGCGATATGCCATCGATTTCTCGCTGCGCTTACGTGATGCCTCGATCAACCAGCGCATCGCCAGCGAGTTGCGACGATTGGGACGAACCTCGACCGGAACCTGATAGGTTGCGCCACCGACACGGCGTGACTTGACTTCCACCAGCGGACGCACGTTCTCAAGCGCCGTCTCCAGCAGATCAAGCGGCTCACCACCGCGCTTGTCGACCACTGTGTCCAATGCGCCGTAGAGGATCTTTTCCGCTACCGATTTTTTACCGTCCTGCATCACCATGTTGATGAATTTGGCCAATAGTTCGCTTCCATACTTGGGATCGGGCAGTGTTTCACGCCGCGCTGCAACTCGTCTTCTTGGCATTGCTCTATCTCAAACTCGTTGAATTCTGTCTGACCAGCAGACCGTTAACTTTTCGGACGCTTCGCGCCGTACTTGGATCGACCTTGACGCCGCTTCTCGACACCCGAAGTATCGAGGCTGCCGCGCACCACATGATAGCGAACACCTGGCAAGTCCTTTACACGACCGCCACGAATCAGTACCACCGAGTGCTCCTGCAGATTGTGTCCCTCACCACCGATATAACTCGAAACTTCATAACCGTTGGTCAGCCTGACACGAGCAACCTTACGCAACGCGGAGTTGGGTTTTTTCGGTGTGGTGGTATAGACACGGGTGCAGACGCCACGTCGCTGCGGACAGGCATCCAGCGCCGGCACATTACTCTTTTGTACTTTACGTTTCCTGGGCTTGCGCACCAGTTGGTTGATTGTCGCCATCTATTCCGTCTCCAGGGACGTGATGTTTGTACTTTGCATAAAAAAAACCGGAGAAGCCGAATCCTTTCTGCTGATACCGAGACAACAGAAAGTGAAAGCAATTTCTCTGGTCAGAATAAGCCTTACTCAACAACGTCTTAGACGAATAATTGAGAGGCAGAAACGAGAGGCCGGCAAAGGCCGGCCTGTCTAAGGAGCGCGCATTCTATGCCCGCTCCACCCTGTTGTCAAGGGACTGTCATGAAATCCCTGTCGAACAGCTACTCCGATTCGGGTGTATTGAGCGCTTCCTTGAACGCCTGTTCCACCTCTTCCACAACCAGTTCGGGTTTCGCCTCAGACGCCATCAGCTCCTCATGACGCCTACGGTGACGCTCGGTGTGGTAGGAGAGCCCCGTACCGGAGGGTATCAGGCGTCCCACGATGACGTTCTCTTTCAATCCATTCAGACGATCCGACAGGCCGCGTACCGCCGCCTCCGTCAGAACCCGGGTCGTTTCCTGGAAGGATGCCGCAGAGATAAAAGACTCAGTAGCCAGAGACGCCTTGGTGATACCGAGCAACAAGGGCTCATACAGTGCGGGATGTTTCTCCTCACCACGCAGTTTTTCCGCCTCTTCCAGCAATGCGGACTTCTCCACCTGCTCTCCTTTGAGGAAGCGGCCGTCACCGGTTGCCGTGACTTCGACCTTGCGCAGCATCTGGCGAATGATGACCTCGATATGCTTGTCGTTTATCTTCACACCCTGCAACCGGTAGACGTCCTGAATCTCTTTTACCAGATACTCGGCAAGATCTGTCACACCTTTCAGGCGCAGGATGTCATGGGGGTTGAGCTCGCCATCCGAGATGGTCTCCCCTTTCTCAACATGCTCACCTTCGAACACATTCACATGCCGCCACTTCGGAATCAGCTCTTCGTGATGCTCACCTTCCGAGTCGGTGATGACGAGTCGCTGCTTACCTTTCGTATCCTTGCCAAAACTGACGGTACCCGTAGCTTCCGCCAGAATCGCTGGATCCTTGGGTTTACGCGCTTCGAACAGGTCGGCGACACGAGGCAGACCACCTGTGATATCACGAGTCTTGGATGACTCTTGAGGTATGCGGGCGAGTACGTCACCAACCCCTACATCAGCCCCGTCCTGCACATTCACCACCGCGTTGGCGGGCAGATAATAGTGTGCCGGAATGTCGGTACCGGCAATATTGAGGTCCTTACCCTTGGCATCCACCAGTTTGACCATCGGCCGTATGTCTTTACCCGCCGCAGGACGCTGCTTGGGATCGATGACCTCAAGGGAACTCAAACCCGTCACCTCATCGGTCTTCTTCTGCACAGTCACGCCATCGACAAAATCCTCAAACCGCAACACGCCCGCCACTTCGGTAATAACCGGGTGGGTATGGGGATCCCAGTTGGCAACGATTTGACCACCATCCACTGCAGTACCGTCGTCGATCTGCAGAGTCGCACCGTAGGGAACCTTATAGCGCTCTCTCTCGCGGCCCACCTCATCGACTACCGTCAATTCGCCGGAACGAGAGGTCGCTACCAGATGTCCGCTCGAGTGCTTGACTGTCTTGATATTATGCAACCTTACTGTACCTGCAGCCTTTACCTGAATATTGTTCACGGAAGCTGCACGCGAAGCGGCACCACCGATATGGAAGGTCCGCATGGTCAGCTGAGTACCCGGTTCACCAATCGACTGCGCCGCGATGACACCCACCGACTCACCTCGATTCACCAGATGTCCGCGCGCCAGATCACGGCCATAGCACTTGGAACAGACACCCACTTTTGCATCACAGGTGATGGCGGAACGCACTATGACCTGGTCGACACCTGCCATCTCGAGTCTTTCCACACCCTCTTCATCCAACATCACCCCGGCATCGCAGACCACTTCATCACTGTTTGGACGATACACGGGCACGGCGGTGACACGGCCGAGAATCCGCTCGCGCAATGGCTCGACGACATCGCCACCCTCGATGATAGGCTGCATCAGCAAGCCCTCTTCGGTACCGCAATTCTCTTCAAGCACCACCATGTCCTGGGCTACATCCACCAGACGCCGTGTCAGATAACCCGAATTGGCGGTTTTCAACGCCGTATCAGCCAGACCTTTTCGGGCACCATGGGTAGAGATGAAGTACTGCAAAACATCGAGACCCTCACGGAAGTTCGCCGTAATCGGGGTTTCTATGATGGAGCCATCAGGTTTCGCCATCAGACCACGCATACCCGCCAACTGACGAATCTGGGCGGCAGAGCCACGGGCTCCGGAATCGGCCATCATGTAGACGGAGTTAAAGGAGTCCTGCTCCACATCGTTACCGTTGCGATCGACCACCTTCTCCTTGCCCAGCTTGGACATCATCGCCTTTGCCACCTGGTCATTGGTGTGGGACCAGATATCGACCACCTTGTTATAGCGTTCGCCGTTGGTGACCAAACCGGAGGTGTACTGATTCTCGATCTCTTTCACCTCGGCCTCGGCCTGGCTTAGGATCTGACTCTTCTCCTCTGGCACCACCATGTCATTGGAACAGAAAGAGACCGCGGCGCGGGTGGCGAAGCGGAATCCCATATACATCAGTTGATCGGCAAAGATGACAGTATCCTTCAAACCCAACCTGCGATAACAGGCGTTGATCAGGTTTGAGATCACCTTTTTACCCATCGGCTGGTCGACCAGTGCAAAGGGTAGACCTTTGGGAACGATATCGAATACCAGGGTCCGACCGATGGTAGTGGAGAATACCTGGACGCTCTCGTCCCTGTTTCCATCTTCATCGACGATTACCTCGTTCAGGCGTACTTTAACCCTTGCCTGCAGATCGACAGCGCCTGACTCATAGGCACGCTTGGCCTCTTTGATGTCACTGAAGACTGACCCCTCGCCTTTGGCATTGACCCGTTCACGGGTCATGAAGTAGAGACCCAACACCACATCCTGAGAAGGAACGATGATGGGATCGCCATTGGCGGGAGACAGAATATTGTTGGTCGACATCATCAGGCTGCGCGCCTCGAGCTGGGCCTCCAGCGAGAGCGGCACATGGACCGCCATCTGATCACCGTCAAAGTCGGCATTGAATGCAGTACAGACCAATGGGTGGAGCTGGATCGCCTTACCTTCGATCAGCACAGGTTCGAAGGCCTGGATACCGAGTCGGTGCAGGGTCGGTGCACGGTTCAGCATCACCGGGTGCTCGCGGATCACCTCTTCCAGGATATCCCAGACATCGCCCGTGCCACGCTCCACCAGTTTCTTCGCTGCCTTGATTGTCGTGGCCAGGCCACGCAGTTGCAGCTTACTGAAGATAAAGGGCTTGAACAGTTCCAGCGCCATCCGCTTCGGTAGGCCGCACTGATGCAGCTTCAGGGTCGGACCCACCACGATGACCGAACGCCCGGAATAGTCGACACGCTTGCCAAGCAGATTTTGACGGAAACGCCCCTGCTTGCCTTTGATCATATCCGCCAAAGATTTCAGCGGGCGCCGATTGGTACCGGTAATGGCGCGTCCACGGCGTCCGTTATCGAGCAGCGCATCCACCGACTCCTGCAGCATGCGCTTTTCGTTGCGCACGATGATGTCCGGTGCATTCAGATCCAGCAGCCTTTTCAGCCGGTTGTTCCGATTGATGACACGACGATAGAGGTCATTCAGGTCTGAGGTAGCGAATCGACCGCCATCCAGGGGAACCAGCGGTCGCAATTCCGGCGGCAACACCGGGAGAACGGTCATCACCATCCACTCCGGCCGGTTGCCCGATTCGTTCAGGGATTCAAGCAGTTTCAACCGCTTGGTGAATTTCTTGATCTTGGTCTCCGAGTTGGTGCCTTCGATATCCTCCCGCAGACGCTTGATCTCTTCCGGGATATCAATGGTCTTCAACAACTCATAGACCGCCTCCGCCCCCATACGGGCATCGAATTCGTCTCCGTTCTCCTCGATGGCATCCAAATACTGTTCGTCAGTCAACAACTGACCACGCTCAAGTGGGGTCATGCCCGGATCGACGACCACAAAAGACTCGAAATAGAGTACCCGCTCGATATCCCGCAGGGTCATATCCATCAATAAACCGATACGCGACGGCAATGATTTGAGGAACCAGATATGGGCCACCGGACTGGCAAGCTCAATATGTCCCATGCGCTCGCGCCGCACCTTGGCCAGAGTGACTTCTACGCCACACTTTTCGCACACCACGCCTCGGTGCTTGAGCCGCTTGTACTTGCCGCACAGGCACTCATAGTCACTGACCGGACCAAAGATCTTGGCACAGAACAGACCATCCCGTTCCGGCTTGAAGGTACGATAGTTGATGGTCTCCGGCTTTTTAACTTCGCCATAGGACCAGGAACGGATCATATCCGGTGATGCCAGACCGATACGGATAGCATCGAAGTCTTCGGTCTGACCCTGCTGCTTTAGAATATTCAGTAGATCTTTCAAGATCGTCTCTCCTGCATTCGGTTACTGACCAGCGTCAGTCCTCAGTCCTGTTCCAGTTCTATGTTGATGCCCAGCGAACGGATCTCTTTGACCAGTACGTTGAACGACTCGGGCATCCCGGCTTCCATCTGATGGTTACCATCCACAATGTTCTTGTACATACGGGTACGGCCGTTGACGTCGTCCGACTTGACGGTGAGCATCTCCTGCAAGGTATAGGCAGCACCATAGGCCTCCAGTGCCCACACCTCCATCTCACCGAATCGCTGGCCTCCAAACTGTGCCTTACCGCCCAAGGGCTGCTGGGTTACCAGGCTGTAGGGACCGGTGGAGCGTGCATGCATCTTATCGTCGACCAGGTGATTCAGCTTCAACATGTACATATAGCCAACCGTTACCTCGCGTTCAAACGGGTCTCCGGTTCGGCCGTCGAAAAGCTTGCATTGACCGCTCTCCGGCAATCCTGCCAGTTCCAGCATATGCTTGACTTCTGATTCGTGGGCGCCATCGAACACCGGCGTTGCCATCGGCACACCTTGTCTGAGGTTTTGACACATTGCCACCACTTCATCATCGTTCAATGACTTGATATCCTCGGATTTGCCACTGGTGTTATAGACCTTCTCGAGAAACTTACGCAGTTCCACGATCTTGCCCTGGGCATCCAACAGAGCGCCTATCTGACGCCCTACACCCTTGGCTGCAAAACCGAGATGGGTCTCGAGCACCTGCCCCACATTCATTCGAGAGGGTACGCCAAGGGGGTTGAGCACGATATCCACCGGCTCGCCATTCTCATCGAACGGCATGTCTTCGACAGGTACAATGGTAGAGATAACACCCTTGTTACCATGACGTCCGGCCATCTTGTCGCCCGGTTGTATACGACGCTTTACCGCCACATAGACCTTGACCATTTTCAGTACTCCGGGGGCAAGATCATCCCCGGCGGTCAGTTTGCGTTTCTTCTCTTCGTATTTGTCACGGAAGAGTTCGCGCTGGGCCTTGATCTGCTCGGCAATGGCCTCCAGTTGAGCGGCAGACTCCTCATTGCGCAGACGGATCTCCAACCATTTGTCACGCTCCATCTCGGTAAGATAGGCCTTGGTGACCTTGGCGCCGGCCTTGATCTGGTTGGGACCACCGTCGACCACTTTACTCATCAGCATCTTTTCGACACGCTGAAAGGTATCATCCTCCATGATGCGCAACTGATCATCGAGATCCTTGCGCACGCGATCCAGCTCCACCTGTTCTATCTGCAGCGCCCGGGCGTCCTTCTCGACACCGTCACGGGTAAAGACCTGGACATCGATGACGGTTCCGACCATTCCGGAAGAGACACGCAGCGAGGTATCTTTTACATCAGACGCCTTCTCGCCGAAGATTGCCCGTAACAGCTTCTCTTCCGGCGTCAGTTGCGATTCACCTTTGGGCGTCACCTTACCGACCAGGATATCCCCTTCACGCACCTCTGCGCCGATATAGACAATACCTGATTCATCCAGTTTCGAGAGTGCCGCTTCACCCACATTCGGGATATCGCCGGTGATCTCTTCAGGACCGAGTTTGGTATCACGGGCCATACAGGTCATCTCTTCAATATGGATCGAGGTAAAACGATCCTCCTGTACGACACGCTCCGAGATCAGGATCGAATCCTCGAAGTTGTAGCCATTCCAAGGCATGAAGGCGACCCGTAAATTTTGACCCAGCGCCAATTCACCCATATCGGTGGACGGACCATCGGCCAATACATCACCCCGGGCAATCACATCACCAACATTCACCAAAGGCCGTTGGTTGATGCAGGTATTCTGATTTGAGCGGGTGTATTTGGTCAGGTTGTAGATATCGACACCCGGCTCTCCCGCCTCGGTCTCATCGTCGTTGACCCGCACCACGATGCGCGCCGCATCAACCGATTCGATTTCACCGCCGCGTTTGGCAACCACGGTAACACCGGAGTCGACCGCCACCACACGTTCGATGCCGGTACCTACCAGGGGCTTTTCAGCGCGAAGAACTGGCACAGCCTGGCGCTGCATGTTCGAACCCATCAGCGCCCGGTTGGCGTCATCATGCTCCAGGAAAGGTATCAACGAAGCCGCAACAGAGACAATCTGCTTGGGAGAGACGTCGATATATTGCACCTTGTCCGGGCTGGAAAGGGTGAACTCATTCTGGAAACGGGAGGAGACCAGCTCATCCGTCAATATGCCCTTGGCATCGATCGAGGCATTGGCCTGCGCGATGACGAAGCGTCCCTCCTCGATTGCGGAGAGGTAGTCGATCTGATCGGTCACCCTGCTGTCCACCACCTTGCGGTAGGGAGTCTCCAGGAATCCGTATTTATTGGTGCGCGCATAGACCGCTAACGAGTTGATCAAACCGATGTTGGGTCCTTCAGGCGTTTCGATGGGGCAAACACGACCGTAATGCGTGGGATGCACATCGCGCACCTCAAAACCGGCCCGTTCCCGCGCCAGACCACCGGGACCGAGGGCAGAAACACGCCGCTTGTGGGTCACCTCGGACAGGGGGTTGTTCTGATCCATGAACTGGGACAGCTGGCTGGAGCCGAAAAACTCCTTAATCGCGGCCGAGACCGGTTTGGCGTTGATCATCTCCTGGGGCATCAGGCCTTCGGACTCAGCCTGAGTCAAACGCTCTTTCACCGCCCGTTCGACGCGTACCAGCCCGACACGGAACTGATTCTCGGCCATCTCGCCGACACAGCGTATGCGACGGTTACCCAGGTGATCGATATCGTCCACCACTCCATTGCCGTCACGTATATTGATCAGCTCTTTCAGGACGTCGATGATGTCCTCTTTCGACAACACGCCTTCCCCGACTTCATCCTCTCGGCTCAGACGGCGGTTGAATTTCATTCGGCCAACAGCTGACAGATCGTAACGGTCCGAAGTAAAAAAGAGGTTGTTGAACAGGTTCTGCGCGGCCTCTTTGGTCGGCGGCTCACCGGGACGCATCATGCGATAGATTTCAACCTGGGCTTCCAGCTCATTGGTGGTCGGATCGATGCGCAGGGTATCGGAAATGAAGGCCCCGTGATCAAGGTCATTGGTGAACAGCGTGTTCAGCTTCTTCACCCCATTCTCGACCAGACTCTCAAACAGCTCATCTGTGATCTCGGTATTGGCTTCAGCAATCAGCTCACCCGTCCCCTTATCGACGACGTTGTGCGCCAACACCTTGCCGTAAACGAAATCACGCGGCACATCCAGCTTTTTCACACCGGCCTTTTCAAGGTCGCGTATGTGACGTGCGGTAATACGCCTACCGGCCTCGACTATGACCTTGCTGCTTACCTTGATATCGAAGCTGACGGTCTCGCCACGCAAACGCTCCGGTACCAGATCCACTTTCAGGGTCTTTTTGGTGAGGCTGAAGGTGTCGGTCTCGAAGAACATCTCGAGGATCTGTTCCGCATCGTAACCCAGCGCGCGCAACAGAATAGTCGCGGGCAGTTTGCGCCGGCGATCGATACGCACGAAAACATTGTCCTTTGGATCGAATTCGAAATCGAGCCAGGATCCGCGATAGGGAATAACCCGGGCAGAAAAGAGCAGTTTGCCGGAGGAGTGGGTCTTTCCGCGATCGTGGTCGAAGAAGACACCGGGAGAGCGGTGCAACTGTGACACGATGACCCGCTCAGTGCCATTGATGACAAAGGTACCGGTGTCGGTCATCAGGGGAAGTTCTCCCATATAGACTTCCTGCTCACGGATATCCTTGACAACCTTGGAGCCTGCAGGCGCCTCTTTATCGTAGATAACCAGACGCACCAGCACACGCAGGGGTGCCGCATAGGTGGTTCCTCGCAGTTGGCACTCCCGGACATCGAATACGGGTTCACCAAGCTTGTAGTTAACATATTCGAGCACTGCGTTACCCGAATAGCTGGTAATCGGCATTACCGACTTGAACGCCGCATGCAATCCGATGTCCTGTCGCTCCTCGGGCGGAACCCCATCCTGTAAGAACCCGCGATAGGAATCGATCTGGGTGGCTAAAAGAAACGGTACATCCAGGATGCTGGGTCGTTTACCGAAGTCTTTGCGGATACGCTTTTTTTCGGTGAAAGAATAGGCCATGCTGCCGTCCCTCAGTGTCAAAGGCTTGGTGATTGCGAAGTCAAAATCCGACATCCAGCCGGCTGATGATCAACGCCTATATAATCTAAATACCTGAATCGTAATCGGTTCAGTTCTACAAGGGGCAATCAATACCATTTCATAGGGATTGGTAAACACCCTTGTGACAAGCGGGAAAAGGCCGGCGGCTTACGCCACCAGCCCCAACCGCACCTGCCTGCAGACGATCGAGACGAGAATCTTATTTGATCTCGACTTTGGCGCCCGCCTCTTCCAACTGCTTTTTGGCCTCTTCAGCCTCTTCCTTGCTGATACCTTCCTTCAGCGTGGACGGTGCGCCTTCAACCGCCTCCTTCGCCTCTTTAAGGCCCAGACCGGTCATACCGCGAACAGCCTTGATGACGGCAATCTTGTTGCCGCCGATCTCAGCCAATACCACGTCGAACTCGGTCTTCTCTTCTGCAGCGGCTTCACCGCCGCCTGCTGCCGCTACCGGCGCAGCAGCCACAGCCGCAGCCGCGGATACGCCAAATTTCTCTTCCATTGCCTCGATCAAAGCAACCACGTCCATGACGGACATCTCGGCGATCGCATCGAGGATCTCTTCTTTAGAAACAGCCATTATTGAACTCCTGAAAAAATGTTTTGCACGTTGATGTGTAATAAGTTAAAGCCGATCAGGCCGCCTCTTTGGCGTCCTTGATCGCAGCCACAGTCCGGACCAGCTTGCCAGGCACTTCGTTCAGCGTACGAGTCAGCTTCTCCACCGGCGCCTTCATGACAGCCATCAGCATGCTGATAGCCTGATCATAGGTCGGCATCTTGGCCAGTGCATCGATATCACCGGGTGCAAGCATCTTGCCGCCGATGGATACCAGTTTGACCTCGAGAAGTTTGTGCTCTTTGGCAAAGTCCTTAATGACGCGTGCTGCAGAACCCGGATCCTCCTGGGAGAAGGCGAGGAGCAGAGGCCCCGTCATACCTTCCTGCATACAGGCAAAATCGGTGTCCTCGAGAGCGCGCTTGGCGAGAGTGTTTCTCACCACCCGCATATAGACACCGCTATTGCGCGCTTCACGTCGCAGTAGGGTCATCTCATCAACCGTCAGCCCCCGATATTCAGCGGCTATAGCTGACAATGCGCTGTTCGCTACGTCATTGACTTCGGCAACGATGGCTTTCTTTTGCTCAAGATTAAGTGGCAAAGTCGTTACCTCCTGATAATGGGGAAAATCTCATTCCCATATACATACATGGCACCTTCGGCACCACAACCACACGCACACCATCATCAGGATATTCCTGATTGGGGGCGCCCCGTCTGCGCAGGCGGTAATTAAGCATGCCGATTCATGCACCTGCGGTCTTTGACAGCACCGGCCAGGCCGGTACCCCAAAGTTCCAGATTGCTGCAAGGTACTCTGTGCAAGATGCCTGGCAGCGTAAAATTTCTATCAAACGGCAAGAGATGCCTGATCCAGCGTCAATCCAGGCCCCATGGTTGTGGAGACTGTCACTTTTTTCAGATAGACGCCCTTTGCCGAGCTCGGTTTTGCCTTCACCAACGCAGTCAGCAGAGACTCCAGGTTCTCCTTCAACTTCTGCGGTTCGAAATCAGCCTTGCCGATCGAACAGTGAATAATGCCCGCCTTATCGGTACGGTAACGCACCTGTCCGGCCTTGGCATTCTGCACCGCCTCAGCCACATTGGGTGTAACGGTACCGACCTTGGGGTTCGGCATCAGGCCACGAGGACCCAGGATCTGTCCCAACTTCCCGACCACGCGCATCGCATCCGGTGAGGCAATCACCACATCAAAATCCAGATTTCCGCCCTTGATCTCATCGGCAAGGTCTTCGAAGCCGATCTTGTCGGCGCCCGCCTCTTTGGCGGCATCAGCATTTGCACCCTGTGCAAATACGGCAACCCTCACTGTCTTACCAGTGCCGTGAGGCAGCACCGAGGCGCCACGTACGACCTGATCGGATTTGCGCGCATCGACACCCAGGTTGACGCTGACATCCACGGATTCACTGAATTTCACCGTCGATAGCTCATTCAATAGACCGAAAGCCTCTTCTGCCGGATAGAGCTTACCGGCCTCGAGTTTTTCCCGGATCGCCTTGGCCCGTTTCGTCATCTTAGCCATGATCTACTCCACCCCCTCAACATTGAGACCCATCTGCATGGCGCTGCCCGCAATGGTGCGAACCGCTGCATCCATATCCGCTGCAGTCAGGTCCGGCATCTTGGTTGTGGCAATCTCCTCAAGCTGCTGGCGGGTGACCGTGCCGACCTTGGTCGTGTTCGGGGTAGAGCTGCCTTTTTGCAGTCCCGCCGCCTTTTTCAGCAGAACAGCAGCTGGCGGCGTCTTGGTGATGAAACTGAAAGAGCGATCGTTGTAGACGGTAATCACCACGGGTATGGGCAACCCCTTCTCCACGCTCTGGGTCTTCGCATTGAAGGCCTTGCAGAACTCCATGATATTCACACCGTGCTGACCCAGGGCGGGACCAACCGGCGGACTCGGATTCGCTTCACCAGCTTTCACTTGAAGCTTGATGTAAGCCATTATCTTCTTAGCCATGTTTACCTCTATTTTGGGTGCAAACGCCTGGGACTCTCACCCAGGCTCCCCTATTTCACTATGAAAAATCTTTCAGGGTAATCAGCCCTTCTCAACCTGGCCAAACTCCAGGTCCACCGGGGTTGAGCGACCGAAAATCAGTACGGATACCTTCAATCGGCTCTTGTCGTAGTCGACCTCCTCTACAACGCCTGTGAAATCGTTGAAGGGCCCATCGATAACACGTACCACTTCGCCGGGTTCGAACAGTACCTTTGGCCGGGGTTTTTCGACCCCCTCCTGTACCCGCTGCAAAATGGCATTCGCCTCCTTTTCGGAGATTGGTGCCGGGCGGTCACCGGTACCGCCGATAAATCCCATAACTTTTGGTACATCCTTGACCAGATGCCAGGTATCGTCGGTCATCTCCATCTGTACCAGCACATAGCCGGGAAAAAATTTACGCTCACTTTTGCGCTGTTGGCCAGCACGCATCTCCACCACCTCTTCGGTAGGGACGAGAATGTCGCCAAATTTATCCTGCATGCCATAACGTTCAATACGCTCCTTGAGTGAACGCTGGACCTGGGATTCAAAGCCGGAGTAGGCATGGACCACATACCAATGCATTGCCATAACGTCTCCTTATCCAGTTCCGGTCAGCGCCTTGAGGATTGCGCTCAACATCATATCGAACAGCCAGAGTACGATACCCATGATCAGCACCATGACAAATACAATCAGGGTGGTCTGCATCGTCTCTTGACGACTTGGCCAAACCACCTTGCGCACCTCGACCTTGGAGGAGGAGGCAAACTCCCATACGGTACGGCCCACTGCCGTCGTATAGGCGATAAATGAGGCCACCCCTACCAGGGCCAGCAGACCCAAAACGCGTAAAAGTTGTGAATAGCTATCCAGGTAATAGAACCCGTAAATGCCGCTCACAATGATCCCCACCGCCAGCAGGAGCTTGACAGTATCGAGACTCGATGCCTCTACCTGGGACTTCGAATTCATAGTTCCGTATGCCGATATGTATGGCAGGCCAAGAGGGAATCGAACCCCCAACCTGCGGTTTTGGAGACCGCTGCTCTACCAATTGAGCTATTGGCCTTGAAAAAGTAAAAGCGGGGCGGGCCTTCGACCCACCCCGCAGACATCAAATACCGAATTTACTCGATAATCTTGGCTACCACACCGGCACCCACGGTCCGGCCGCCTTCGCGAATCGCAAAACGAAGTCCCTCTTCCATCGCGATCGGCGCGATCAACTTCACGACCATCTTCACGTTGTCGCCGGGCATCACCATCTCCACGCCTTCCGGCAGGTCACAGGCTCCCGTCACGTCGGTGGTCCGGAAATAAAACTGCGGTCGATAGTTGCTGAAAAACGGCGTATGACGGCCACCCTCATCCTTGCTCAGCACATATACCTCACACTCAAAATGGGTGTGCGGCGTGATCGAGCCCGGATGCGCCAGTACCTGGCCGCGCTCCACCTCGTCTCGCTTGGTGCCACGCAGCAATACGCCCACGTTGTCTCCCGCCTCGCCCTGATCCAGCAGCTTGCGGAACATCTCAACACCCGTACAGGTGGTCTTGGTGGTCTCCTTGATACCGACTATCTCGATCTCTTCGCCCACCTTGATCACACCGCGCTCAACTCGTCCGGTCACCACCGTGCCGCGTCCCGAAATCGAGAACACGTCCTCGATCGGCATCAGAAACGCACCGTCCACCGCACGCTCAGGCTCAGGAATGTAGGTGTCCAGCGCCTCCACCAGCTTGTCGATCGACTGGCTGCCAATCTCCGTGGTGTCGCCTTCCAGCGCCTTCAGCGCCGAACCCACAATGATCGGGGTGTCGTCGCCAGGAAATTCGTAGCTGTCCAGCAGCTCCCGCACTTCCATCTCCACCAGCTCCAGCAGCTCCTCGTCGTCCACCATGTCCGCCTTGTTCAGGTACACCACAATGTACGGCACACCAACCTGACGCGACAGCAGTATGTGCTCCCGGGTCTGCGGCATCGGGCCGTCCGCCGCCGATACCACCAGGATCGCGCCGTCCATCTGCGCCGCACCCGTGATCATGTTCTTCACGTAGTCGGCGTGGCCCGGACAGTCCACGTGCGCGTAGTGTCGCGTCTCCGACTCGTACTCCACGTGCGAGGTCGCAATCGTGATACCGCGCTCTTTCTCCTCCGGCGCGTTGTCAATCTGGTCAAAGGCACGTTGCTCGCCGCCAAACTTGGCCGCTTGTACCGTGGTGATGGCCGCCGTCAGCGTGGTCTTGCCGTGGTCTACATGACCAATCGTGCCCACATTGACATGCGGCTTTGTGCGTTCGAATTTTTCCTTGGACATGAGTGCTCTCCAGGTTCTCTATTGTATAAAGATAAATTCGCGCGCTTCCGCACGCCGTCGTCAAATGGAGCCCAGAAGCAGATTTGAACTGCCGACCTCACCCTTACCAAGGGTGTGCTCTACCAACTGAGCTATCTGGGCAAAATTCTCCGTACAATCCCTTGCCACCCTCAGGGGCAAGCCCGCCGGGATCACAACGAGCGGCAGCACTGCAACCACAGCACTGCCGCTACCTGCACAATGAAGTACAGAATCATATTGGAGCGGGTGATGGGAATCGAACCCACGTATTCAGCTTGGAAGGCTGAAGTTCTACCATTGAACTACACCCGCGCAGCCAAGCGACGCTTCGCTCACCACAACCGCTAACCCTAATTTTCTTAGCCGGAGGGGCCGGAGGTTGTTCACGGCCTCCTTTTTTTCCCTCTCCGTCAATGCCTTGACGCATTGTTCGAAGCCGCTTCCAGCGCCTTCGTCGAACCTCTTATCGGTCCGCATCCTCCCCTTGAAAAATAGTCTGGAGGACACTTCGAGTCACCTGGTCAATACCGCCAATTTCCCGATTTCACCTGGTGGAGGGGGGAGGATTACTCCAAGCCTTTGGCTTTCCGCCCTCCGGACCAACGCGCCTTGCGCGTTGTTCGAAGCCGCTTTCAGCGCCTTCGTCGAACCTCTTATCGGTCCGCATCCTCCCCCTGAAAAATAGTCTGGGGGACACTTCGAGTCACCTGGTCAATACCGCCAATTTCCCGATTTCACCTGGTGGAGGGGGGAGGATTCGAACCTCCGAAGGCGGAGCCGTCAGATTTACAGTCTGATCCCTTTGGCCACTCGGGAACCCCTCCAAGCGAGAGCCGGGCATTCTGACGCCTAGACCGAGCAAAGTCAATACAACATTCCAAACAATTTTTTGTCTATTGCATAGGCCCGATATGGCGTGACCATTATCGATATTGATAGATCCTCGTTACGGGATTGCAGCTGGGCATCCGGCGTGGCAATCGCAGCCTGCCTGCTTGATGCACTTCAAACTACGGTTTGACGACACAGGCATAAGGCGCCGGAAGCGCGAGAGAACACTTGCAGTGAGCGCGAATTACCTTTATTACTACTAAACATATGCATATCAACCAGCAAATTAAGCAACTTCTGATTGTACCGAGCCTGCTGCTCTCCGCTTGCGCCAACAATCCGACCAGCACATCGGGTCTTCCGGTCACAACGGATGAAGCGATAAAACAGACTCCGCAGACCTATGCCACAGATGGTCTCAGCAGGGACCTGATCTACAACACCCTCACCGGTGAAATCGCCGCCCAGCGAGGACACGGCAAACTTGCCTTCGAGCACGCATTCCAGGCTGCCAAGGAGTCTCGGGATGAGGGTGCCGCGGAACGTGCGACAGGTCTTGGCCTACAGTCAAATATGCCGGACGCCGCACTGGAGGCAGCAACACTGTGGGTTGAAATCTCACCAAACTCTCTCAAGGCCCGCCAGATCGCATCAGTCCTCTATATTCGCAAGGGTGAACTTAATAAGGCGATTCAAAACCTGCAAAAAGTGGTAGAAATCGCAAACAGTCATGGGCATTCCGGATACCTCCAGGCAGCCGCCATTGCCGAAAAGTCTGCAGCGCCTGATCAGGCGCTGCTCATCATGCAGCAGCTCGTCAATGAAGAGAGCCAGGACCCGAAGGCGTTTTACGCCCTCGCCTTGACCGCCAATCGCGCCAAACAGAACAATCTCGCACTGAACTACATCGATCGCTCCCTCGCACTCGATCCAGCATCCACCCAAAGTCTGGTGCTCAAAACACAAACCATCATCTCAATGGAGCAAAAAGAGCAGGGACTGGCGTTTATCGAGCAGGCATATCTCAATGCACCTGAAAATATTCAATTGGGAAAAGCATACGCCAGATTGCTGCTTGAAATGAATAAGACAGAAGCGGCTCTCGGCATTTATCAATCTCTCTATGAACAGGCTCCCGATGACAGCGACATCGCCTTTTCCCTTGGTATCATCAATCTACAGCAGGAACGATATCAAGAAGCAAAGACTTATCTGAAATCACTGGTCGATAAAAGGAAGAAGCGCAACCAGGCCAGCTTCTACCTGGGGATGATCGCCGAGGAGGAGGAGGAACCAGGGCAGGCATTGGACTGGTATAGCCGGGTGGAAGGAAAAAATGTAATCGATGCACAGATTCGAATCGCCAAAATTCTGGCTGACCAGGGAAACCTGAATCAGGCCCGTGAAACACTGCAACGGCTTCGCATCACCCAGAGCGCACACGAGGTAAGATTCTATATCATAGAAGCTGAGCTGATGCGCGAGGCGAGGGATTATGAGACCGCCCATCAGATATATACCAAAGCCCTGGATTTGTTTGAGGACAACACAGACCTGCTCTATGCCCGGGGGTTGAATGCGGCCGATTTGAAACGGATCGATCTGCTGGAGAATGATCTGCGTAAAATCCTCGCGTCCCAGCCGAAACACGCCGATGCTTTGAACGCTCTCGGCTATACCCTTGCCGATCAGACTGATCGTCTGGAAGAGGCCAAAGATTACATAGCGCAGGCCCTGGCATTGAAACCTGAGAGTCCCGCCATACTCGACAGCATGGGATGGGTCGAATTTCGCATGGGCAACCTGGAATCTGCTCTGGAGTTCCTCAACAAGGCTGCCACAATCAGCCCCGATGCTGAAATCGCTTCCCATCTGGGAGAGGTATTATGGCATTTAGGTCAGCAACAGCGCGCCATTGAGGTGTGGAATGCAGCCAATGAGCGCGATCCCGGTAATCGGTTTATCAATCCGGTCATGAGGCGCCTGGGCGTCAACAACTGACTCATCCCATGTCGGTACGCAGTAGGTCTGACCAAAGCTCCGTCTATCTTGCACCTGCGAAACTGAACCTGATGCTGCGTATCACCGGCAGGCGCAGTGATGGCTACCATCAACTGCAGACCGTATTCCAATTTCTCGATATTCATGACCGGCTCCACATCAAAAGACGTGATGACAGCCAGATCATCCTACATGACGATGCAAGTGGTATTTCACCGGCGGATAACCTCATTTATCGCGCGGCCCGACTACTGCAATTGACCAGCGGTTCAGATCAAGGCGCTGAAATCACATTGGAAAAACACCTCCCCATGGGTGGTGGACTTGGCGGGGGCAGTTCGGATGCAGCAACGACATTGATGGCCCTCAATCGGTTGTGGGGACTCTCGCTCAACCAGTCGGAGTTAACAAAACTCGCCCTGACCCTTGGCGCGGATGTGCCCATATTCATCCATGGCCATGCAGCATGGGCTGAAGGTATCGGTGAGGAATTGACCGATATCGATCTCCCGGAGAAGTGGTATCTGGTATTGCAACCGCCATGTCACGTCTCCACCGCAGAGGTATTCAACCAACCTGATTTGACACGCCACTCACCCCGGATCAAAATACGCGCCTTTCTGCAGGGTGATTGTCGGAACGATTGTCTACCCGTGGTACGCAGACGCCACCCTGAAGTGGCGGAAGCATTGGATTGGCTGAACCAGTTTGCAGATGCCCGGCTTACCGGCACCGGCGCCTGTGTATTCGCCGCCTTTGCTGATCAGCGGTTGGCTCGCAACCTGCTTCAAAGGAAGCCGGCGAGTCTGAATGGTTTTGTTGCGCGCGGGATCAACCGTTCCCCGCTATTGGAGTTACTCCAACCCGAACTGAGTTAATTGGGGCGTCGCCAAGCGGTAAGGCACTGGGTTTTGATCCCAGCATTCGTAGGTTCGAATCCTGCCGCCCCAGCCATTTCATAGCAATCCACTGTTTGATAAAGGGGATCAAAACCGTGCCTGCCACTGCCATGATGGTCTTTTCCGGAAACGCCAACCCGGAACTGAGCGATGAAATCGTAGCTCACCTCAGCCTCCCACTTGGAAAAATGCATGTCGGTCGCTTCAGCGACGGCGAAGTCATGGCGGAGATCCATGAGAACGTACGTGGTCGCGATGTCTTCATCGTCCAGCCCACCTCAGCGCCAACCAATGAAAATCTGATGGAACTGTTGGTGATGATCGATGCCATGCGCTGGTCATCCGCCAAACGCATCACAGCAGTGATCCCCTACTTCGGTTATGCGCGACAGGATAGGCGCCCCCGCTCCGCACGCGTACCGATAACTGCCCGACTGGCAGCCAAGATGATCGGTGCTGCGGGCGCTGACCGGGTGTTGACTGTGGACCTGCATGCCGACCAGATCCAGGGCTTCTTCGATATCCCGGTTGACAATGTCTACGCATCCCCGATCCTGCTGGGCGATGTATGGCGTCAAAAACACCCGGATATCGTCGTCGTTTCTCCCGATGTAGGTGGCGTAGTCAGGGCGCGGGCGTTGGCAAAAAGGTTGGATGATGCGGAATTGGCGATCATCGATAAACGCCGACCCAGGCCCAATGAAGCCAAGATAATGAATATTATCGGCAATGTGGAGGGACGCAGTTGTATTCTTATCGATGACCTGGTGGACACCGCGGGGACTCTCTGTCAGGCCGCCACTGCCCTGAAAGAGCACGGTGCAGCCAAGGTGGTGGCCTATTGTACACACCCGGTACTCTCCGGACCTGCCGTCTCCAATCTCAGCAACTCCCAGCTGGATGAACTGGTGGTAACGAATACGATTCCTCTCTCCGAAGATGCCAAACTCTGCACACCCATCCGCCAGGTGAGCATTGCGGAACTGCTTGCGGAGACGATGCGCCGCATTTCGAATGAGGAGTCCGTCAGCTCCCTGTTCATCGACTGACCACACCACACAATTCAAGCGTCACATGGTCCTCAGAGGCAACTCAGTCCATTTAATAGGCGCTGACAAGTGCAACAGATCCTGGCTGTCATAGAATAAGCGCCCTTGAATCGCCGTTTCGGCAACCTCGCCGGCTTTCCACTCATTTGCCTTTCCAACAGACAGCCACCTTTCACCGTAGAGACAATCATGACCGATCACCAACAACCTGTACTCGCAGACGGGGCTGGAAATAAAAGCAAATTCTGTTAGAATCGCGCGTCCGCTGTGATACAGCGATATCGCGTCGCTTTGGTCGCGAAACGACGCATCCACACACAGAAAACCACAGATACGGAGTCTGCCATGTCTGCCAATTTTGAAATTAACGCTCAATCTCGGAGCGATTCAGGGAAAGGTGCGAGCCGCCGCCTGCGTCGTTCCGGTCTGGTGCCGGGTATCGTGTACGGCGCCCACAAGGATCCGACCATGATCAGCGTCCCCCACAATGAACTTGTTCATTCACTGGCGAACGAAGGGTTCTATGCAAACCTTTTAAACCTGAAACTCGGCGGAAAGACTGAACAGGTGGTGCTTAAGGATCTTCAACGCCACCCGGCCAAGCCTTTCCTTCTGCATGTGGATTTTCAACGGATCCAGGCGGACGAGAAGATCCGTTTGCATGTCCCGATCCATTTTATCAACGAATCGGCCTCTCCCGGTATCAAGGCTGGTGGCCAGGCGAGTCATGTAATGAGTGATATGGAGATCACCTGTCTGCCTAAGGACCTGCCGGAGTTCATCGAGGTCGATCTGACCAACCTGGAGATGGGCACAATACTACACGCTTCCGAAGTGAAACTGCCCGATGGCGTCGATCTGATCACCCATGAAGGCAATGAGGATCCAATCGTGCTCACCATCCACACCGCTCACGCTACCGAAGTCGAACCGAGGGAAGAAGAAGAAGAGGCCGGTGAGGGTGACGAGGAACCGGCGGAATAACTCAGGTCGAAGGGGGGACTTAAACATCCCCCCTGATCGCACACGACCGGCACCCTACTCTGCCGCATTGCAGTAGTGGACCGGTTTAGCGAATAGTATAGTGGTACAACACCCCATCAAACTTATCGTCGGCCTGGGGAACCCCGGACCAGACCATGAGGAAACCCGCCACAATGCAGGTTTCTGGTTTGTGGATAGGCTGGCCCGGCAACACAATCAACCCTTTCGCAATGAGTCGCGCCACCACGGCTTGGCGTGCAAGCTGAATATTGCCGGGAAAGAGGTACGCCTCTTAAAACCCATAACCTATATGAACCGAAGCGGTCAGGCGGTTTCCAGTCTGGCCAACTATTTCCGTATATCTCCCAGCGAAATACTTGTGGTACACGATGAACTTGACCTGGAACCGGGGCAGGTACGCCTCAAAACAGGCGGCGGACATGCAGGCCACAATGGTTTAAGGGACATCATGAGCGCCCTTGGCAGCAGGGATTTCCATCGTCTGCGTATCGGTATCGACCATCCCAACGACCGAAACATGGTGGTCGACTATGTCTTGGGACGCCCATCCAAAATTGACCGTGAAGCGATCGACGGCGCCATCGATGATGCCATCGAATGTCTCGATGAAGTCGTAAAAGGTGAATTGAGCAAAGTGATGAATCGCTTGCACGGCAGCCGTTAGCAATCACTCCTGCCGCATCGGAAAAATTGTGACGGATACCCGAGCAGAGCACCTCATCTATCATGAAAAAATGTCGGACTGGTATTATATTAATAATTACTTATAATCTAACATATATATCCGACTTCAGGAGTGCGTTTTTTCATGAAAGGATTAATTCAGGCTTTGTGGATCCTGATCATCTGCAGCAGCGGGAGCCTGGCCGGTGAGACCGAACAGGAGGCTGTCGATCTGCTGAGAAAGACCGAAACATTGATGCGTTCCAGCGGCACCGTCGCTGAGTATCAGGTCGATATTATTCGGCCTGACTGGCAACGCACGATGTCATTCCGCAGTCACGATGACATCGACAACAACCGCTTCCGCATGGAAATCCTCTCCCCGCGCAAAACAAAGGGTACTGTCTACCTCAAGGTCAACAATATCCTCTCCATGTACCTGCCCAAACTTCGCAGACAGATCAATATCTCACCGGCAATGATGCAGGATCCCTGGATGGGTTCCGATTTCCTTAATCAGGACCTGCTGGAGACAGATTCGCTGGTCGATCAATACAGTCACCGTATCGTTGCCCGTGAAGGGGTGGGTGAACAGGCTATTGTGACAATCGAATCAACCCCATCTGCCACAGCTGCGGTGACCTGGAAACGGTTGATCCAGCGCATCCGCGCCAATGGCATTCCGTTGGAGATGGAATATCAATGCGAGAAAATGGCAAACCGACGCATGACTTTTGACCAGATCAGGATTATGGACGGTCGACTCATCCCAACCCGCTGGACCATGGCACCCCAAGATCAACCTGGCAAAAGAACCGTCATCACATTGAAATCAATCCAATTCAATGTCCCACTGGCGGACGATATCTTTAACCCGGCCAAGAGAAAATAGCGCAACATCGCTTCGAAAGTATTTCCGATTATGCT
The DNA here is from genome assembly GCF_964212655.1 of Candidatus Thiodiazotropha sp. LNASS1. Lineage (NCBI taxonomy): Bacteria > Pseudomonadati > Pseudomonadota > Gammaproteobacteria > Chromatiales > Sedimenticolaceae > Candidatus Thiodiazotropha > Candidatus Thiodiazotropha sp. LNASS1. The sequence goes on from NZ_OZ156465.1 coordinate 2,361,440, forward strand.
ATATCCTTGATCGCAGGGATCTCTTTTATTTCTTCCTGGGGAACTGATGAGCCTGTCGACCACAACAGTCGTCCACACCATCCTGACTGTGGCGCTGAGAAATCTGCTCACACACAAACGACGAACGCTCTTGACCGTCGGGGCAATTGCAGTAGGCCTAGCCTCGCTGATCTTTCTCTGGGGATTCAACGAGGGCCTGCATCGCAATATGCTGGGGAACTTTCAGAAGGCCATCATCGGCTCCATACAGATCCATCACGAGGGTTTTTTTCAGCATCCCGAACTGTCAAAGTCCATCACCAATCCAGGCAGGGTCGTCGATTCACTGCATCAGGCCGGTATATCTGACTACAGTATGCGCCTTGAAAGTTTTGGTCTGGCCGCTTCCGATTTCACCACCCAGGGAGTGATGCTTATCGGCATGGATCCTATCCGTGAGGGACGGGTCACCGAACTTGCCAAACGGATCGGCATAGGCCGCTTCCTGGCGCCGGAAGATGAATATGCGCTGATTCTGGGCGCCACCACGGCCAACAACCTGCAGATCAGACTTGGCGATGAAGTAATCATTATCGGGTACGATCGCTACGGCGCAATGGTGGCGGAGTCTTTCACCCTGGTCGGTATCATCACCAGCGGTGAAATGGGATTGGATAAAGGCATGGCGCTCACCAGTCTTGCAACACTTCAGGAGATGATGGATTTAAACGACCAGGTAACCACTTTTGTTATCAGCAGTGATGAGGGAAATATTCCTTCCCTGGTTTCAGAACTCGAGCACTCTCTGCAAAATGAATCACTGGAGGTTATGCCCTGGTACACGATGTTTCCCGTTATGAAAGAATGGGTGACTCTGCATAATGGTTTTCTCTATCTTTTTCTCGGTGTGGTGTTGTTCATCGTTCTGGCTGGCGAACTGAATACCATGCTGATTTCAATGCTGGAAAGGACCAGGGAGTTCGGCGTTTTGATGGCGATCGGCACGACAGGTTATCAGATAGCCGGGATGCTACTGATTGAAGCGGCGGTGATAGGCATTGCAGGCATAATCTTCGGCATTATTCTGGGATATGCCAGCGTATTTATCACCGGCCTCTACGGTATCGATCTTTCGATCCTGCTCGGTTCCACGTCTCGCTTCTATGTTGATCCGCTGATCCGCCCCCATCTCAAACTCGATCACCTGGGCATTACCAGTGGCATTATTCTTATCGCATCGTTGATTGCGGGGATTTATCCCGCCTGGCGTGCCAGCTTGCTGCAACCAGTCGAGGCGATAAGAAATGGCTGAATCATACCGCCTCAGTCTGCTCACCTATTTACAACTGGCATCACGCAATCTTCTGCGTAACCGACGCCGCACCTTGATCACCTTGCTGACGATGAGCTTCGGCATTGCCACATTGACCCTCCTCAGCGCCTTGAACGACGGTTGGTTGAGCCAGATGAAGACTAATTTCATCCTCAGCTATACCGGACACCTGCAGATCCACGCCAAGGGCTTTGAAACATCACAAAATCTCAATGACCGGATTCTGGAACCTGAAGAGATTTCAAGATTGATGCAGGGTTACCCGGAAATCGTAGGTTGGACACAACGCATCCGCACCTCAGGTCTGGCTTCCGTGGGAGGCAGCAGTGCAGGCCTACAGATCATGGCAACCGACCCGGAGCAGGAAACATGGGTCACTTCCATGGATCAACGTGTCACTGAAGGTGTATGGCTGAGACCGGGGATGAGCCACGATCTGGTACTCGGACATACTGTCGCGCAGAATCTTGGTGCGGAACTCGGCGATAGGGTCATCTTGATGGTACAACGCTTGAACGGCGAAATGACCTCGGAGGTCTTTTTTCTGCGCGGCATTCTCGAAACCGGCGCACCACAAATAGACAGAAGCCTGGCTCTGATCACCCTGAACAGCGCACAACAATGGCTGCAGATGGAGGATTCTGTCACAGATATCGTCATCCGTGCAGATATACATGACAATACCGACACCCTTTATCGCCTGTTTGCTCAACAGCTTTCTGAGCGGAAATATGAAATCATGCAATGGCAGGAACTGGACCCGATGGTTAAGCAGTGGCTTGAGTTCAGTGATGCCTACGGTTTTGTAGTTCTTCTGGTGGTCATCATCCTGGTACTGATTGAGATCCTGAATACCATGCTGATATCCCTGCATGAGAGACAAAAGGAATTGGGTGTCATCGTTGCCATCGGAACCAAGAGATCACAAGTCTTCTCTATGCTGCTGTTGGAAGCCGTCATGCTGATATTCATTGGAGCGATTCTAGGTTATTTGGCGGGAAGCTCGATCGTCTACGCACTAGCCGACAGCGGTATAAATCTGACACATTTCGCGAGTGCATTCGAGTTTTTTTATATGGACCCAATCATACATCCGCAATTGACTCAGGGCTCTGCAGTAAAAATTCTCGGCGCCACACTTATTGCGGCACTGCTGGCAGGCATCTACCCTGCATGGAGAGCTACCCACTTATCTCTAAGTCAGGCACTGCGCATTCAATAACCCTTGATTATACGACACACAACTTATGCTGTTAGATACAACCACATTTCGAAATACAAGAGGACTGCTTTTCTTATACCTCCCCAGTGGGAGACAGCTTTATCACCTGCCAAAACACCTGATACAAGGCTCGATATAACGTATGGTCAAGTACCAGGAATCACCGATCATCGGTATCCGTGAACTGCACAAGTGCTATTGGGTCGGCACCATGCCTTTTCCCGCACTCCACGGCATCAATCTCGATATCAAGCCCGGTGAATTCGCAGTGGTTGCAGGACGGTCCGGATCCGGTAAGAGTACACTACTAAACATCATCGGTGCACTGGAATCCGCTGACAACGGAAATGTTGAGGTCCTTGGGCATGATATTCTCAACATGAACAGGGATCAGCGTACACAATTTCGCTTGCGCAATATCGGCTTTGTATTTCAGGCCTATAATCTCATTCGTGTATTCACCGCACGTGAAAATGTCGCTTACGTCTGTCAATTACAGGGTAAGAGCCGGAAGGAGAGTTTGGATATAGCGAATCACTGGTTGCATGAAGTGGAGATTGGTCATCTCGGGTATCGTAGGCCGGACCAGTTATCCGGCGGCCAGCAACAACGTGTCGCTGTTGCCCGTGCACTTGCTTCCGGCCCCAAGCTGATACTTGCCGATGAGCCTACGGCAAACCTTGACAGCATGACCGGTAGACACTTGATCAACTTGATGCATGAACTAAACCAAAGACTTGGTACAACATTCCTCATCTCCTCACACGATCCTGACGTAAAAAGAGCCGCTGGGCGTCTGATCAAACTGGCTGATGGCCAGATCGTCGATTCCTGGGACGAGGTACCGAAGACACCTCAATCTCTGGCATCAAGTTGTCCGGTCAGCCATCTCCCACTCAAGGAGCGTCTGAGAAAGCTGCTATATCAAAAAAGGAAGGCTCACGCCAACAAGAAGAAGATCAAACCCCGGTAATGATGCATACTGGTGAAGCAGATCGATTATACCTCAAGGTTCAAATCCTGCGCTTAAGTTGAACCAGCTTCAACTTGTCTTCGTTCCTCTTGGTATCGTCTACAGATTGCCGTGAATAGCCAGTGATCCTTTATCTTCTTTGCACCGATGCAGATTTCTATCTGTATCGGGTTTCCATCACTCTTTACACCTGTTACACGCCCAGGCTTTCCCACAAACTTACCAACACCGGTATCGATATAGTTCAGGATATGCAGGTCATGGTATTCACGATCCGGGGAGGTCATTAAGATGTTAACCTTTTCCCCAATTATCTCATCCACATGGTAACCGAACATTGTGCATGCAGCCGGATTGAAGGTTTCAATAACACCACGTTCATTTATCGTAATAATTGCGTCAAAGGCACTATTCACGATCTCACTGATTCTCTCTTCCTTTTCATGCAGTTGCTGTTGCGCATCAATCTTGAACAATTTAGCACGACTCAATAGTAGAGCTACGACACCCAAGATCGAAATCAGCAAGGCATTCACTGCAAGATACCGCTTGCCTAATGTAATGACAGGTTTATCGAGTTCGGCGTCTGTGATGAAACGTACAAGTTTCCAGTTAACAGCGCCGGTTACCGCGCTGTTGTTTGTCTCTATTTTTAGATCCAATTTATCGAGCAGCTTTTCAGGTTCCACTGTTGTATAGCTGAACAAACCATCAGCTGTTGTGAACTGTCCCGAATCGGCACTTGTCATCTGCTTCCAGGCATCTGCGTAGCGGTTTGATATCTTAAGTCCCTTCTTGTCCGGAAACATGAAGCCCCATTCATCGGCTTTTGTTTCTCCTTTCAGCCAATACCCTTCTTCGTTAAGCAACATCTGACTGCTAGTAGGTGATAAGTCCTGATCAAGCATATTAATCAGCTTATCAGCGAGATAGTTGATTATCACCATGCCCCGCTTGTTGCCGGAAGCATCAAAGACAGGCGTCGCCAAACGTATCATTGGCTTGAATGGCATCTCGATTTCGCCATGCTCCATGTTGAGATCAAGTGGAGACACGAAGACCTCATCACGGTCCTTACTCATTGTTTCCGTAAAATAGTACCTCCCACCTTTGTCCTGCAATTCAGAATCAGGAACGATGACTCCCATTCCGTTTCGATAGTTGACCCTTACTATCTCCCTTCCTTCGGTATTGAGATATCGGATCTGGTCGAATTGCCCTTTTTCCTCTGCCATTGATTTAAAATCAAGCGCCAAAAGCTCAGTGTATCGATCTCTCCCAGATGGAATTGCAAGCTGACGAAGATCATCGACAGCGGCGATAAACATGAGGTCCTGCATAGCACCTTGCAGCAATTGCTCGAACACACTCTTGCTCTGATTCAGGCTCAACATCTCCGACTGTCTTGTTAGTACTGCTCCATTTTCTATATCTGTGTTAAAAAGCCAGGCGGATATGCCAAAAAGCAGCGCAACCGGCGGCACGAACATTAAGGCAAATATTCTACCGTATTTACGAATAAGTGGTCGTTTCACTTTCTTAATCCATGAATTGGCTAAGATACAATTTATAAAACTTCTTTTTCCACAAGTCTGAAAAAAGCATCTACAACATCGGGATCGAAGTGTTTTCCCCGCTCACTTCGTATGAGATCCATTACCTCCTCATTCGGCCAGGCGTCTTTGTAAGGCCTTTCATTGGATAGCGCATCATAAACATCCGCCAATGCAGTTATCCTGCCACTTAGCGGTATTTCATCCCCGGCAAGGCCATTTGGATAACCTGATCCATCATAGTGTTCATGATGTGTTCTTGCGATTTCACTGGCTAATTTGAAATGTCCATGACCCGCAAGTATTTTCTCGCCATTAACTGTATGTAACTTTATTGCATCGAACTCCTCATGGGTCAACTTGCCCGGCTTTTGCAGAACACTGTCAGGCACTGAAAGCTTGCCGATATCGTGCAGTGTTGATGCCTGCCCCATCTGCACAGCATCTTCCTTGTTCATACCAAGCTCTTGTGCAAGCATACAGGTTATCAATTCAATTCTCCTGATATGCTCTCCCGTGTTTTCGTCCTTATATTCAGACGCAACCGCCAGAAGGTTAATCGTCTCCTGATGCTCTCTCGATATCAGCTCAAACAGATCGATATTCTTGAATGCAGAGCTTGCCTGCATAGAAAGAATGTTCAGCAAACGTTTGGCATGTTCACTGATATGCCCAAGATTTTCCAGCAATATTGCAGCTACGATCTCATTCTTATCCTTTATCGGTATGGCAAACGTCCCCTCTTCCACGTTGAATACACCTTGAATACTGTCGAGCTGTGGATGGAGCCTATGCAGCATTACGGCAATCTTTTCTTCATCCTCCTCCCAGTTCCCCTGATTGTTTATTCCGTAGCAGATCTTGTACTCACCATCCTCCGTTATCGGGTAAGCAATGAATCCAGAGAGGGAATCAACTTTGCTGTGGCCCTCGGAGATACCCAACAAATCGATAATGGCATTCAATATGGAGCGGAAAAAGTCTTCAAGCGAGGTGATTTTGAATATCGCTGGCGCGGCCTGAACGATATATTCCAACGATCTTTTCTGGCTGTTCAGTATACTGATAAACTCGTATGACTTCAGTCCCATGCGCACAGCCGTATAAAGCTTTTCCTGGGTAAGTTCAGTCTTCTCCTTATAATCGTTGATATCGTAGTGATCAATCACATATCGCTCAGGCGCATACCCGGGCTGTCCGGTTCGCAGGATGATGCGAATATGGTTGTTGCCTAGGATATTCCTGATGTACTCGACCACGTCGAAACCTGCATTCTCGGTTTCCATCACCACATCGAGCAACACGATTGCAATATCACGCTCCTTACGCGCAATTTCCATCGCTTCCTGACCCGAATAAGCGGAGATAAAACTAAGTTTGCGTCCCTTATAATCAAAGTGCTTCAAGGCAAGTTCTGTAACCTGGTGTACACTCTTGTCATCATCGACAATGAGAATCTTCCATCCTATTTCGGAAAGCCTCTTCTTTTTTGATTTTTTAGCAAAAAACAGTTTAGCCATCGCTCGCTATTCCAATGTTTCCACCACTAACGAAATATTAAAGCGACTTCCCTCTCCCGGCTTGCTCTCGACCTCAATTTCGCCGCCAAAACGCTGGGCAACTAAATTATAAACAATATTGAGCCCAAGACCGCTACCGCCCTTATTTCGTGCCGTGGTTATAAATGGTTGAAAAATACTCTCTTTCAATGACTCGTCCATACCCTTGCCATAGTCCTCGAACAATAAGTTCAGACGATTCCCCTTTTGCTCGATTTGAATATGAACGATACCGGATTGCTCCGGCTCATAAGCGTGATTGATAACATTTGAAAGCAGGTTATTCATAATTTGCGACAGCGATCCAGGATATGTCTTCACCATCATTTGTTGTGGACAATCCAGCTCTACTTGTATCTTTGTTTTCTTCAATTGATTCTTAAAAGTACGGATGATATCCCGCAGGTAATCGCACACATCGATCGTCCGAATATCGTCGATATTCTGATCGACCGATATCATTTTAAAGCTGCTGATCAACCTTGCAGCCTGATTGAGACCCGTCTTAGCCAGACGCATCGACTCGTCAACGGTTTCAAAAAACGCATCCATATCACTTTCGGAAAGCTCTTCAGCCTCATACGATTTTTTCAGCTGCCTGATCTCTTCACTGCAGGCAGATATCGATGTCATAGCGACACCAATCGGTGTATTTACCTCATGTGCCACACCGGCTACGAGCGACCCCAATGCCGCTAATTTCTCCTTTTCAACCAACTGCTGCTGCATTGCTTTCAACATTTCGAGATCCTTCTCGATCAATTGTTTACTCTGCTTTAGTTCCAAGTCCTTCTGCTTAAGTATCGAGAGCGCATCCTGGTAACGTTTGCGCACTAGATCGCTTTGCCGTGACGATTCCTTAAACAACTTGAGCTGCTGTTCAAGCGCCTCGATTCTGTTATCGGTACCGCTGACCATTTACGTTGTCAAATACGGATAAATTATGTCAGTGCCGCACACCAGAGACTCAAGATAGTGCAAGGCATGGTCAACATTTTTCGAGTCAATAATTGAACCGTGTTGCGGCAATATGGCATTTATCCGGTACTGGCGGATCTTTTCAATATAACCGCGACAAGCGATATTTGAAGCCATATAATCCACATGAAACAGATCCAGTACAGACTCATGCGCTTCGAAATCATCGACAATCAAGCGCCATTCAAGCTGGATGGCCGCCCATATATCACCGGAAAACAGGAACCCGCTCGATTCATCGAAACTGGTAAATGCGCCTGCAAAATGTAGATAGGGTGCCTCTGTAAAATGGATTCTTTTACCACTTTTGAAAGTGTATGAAGGCTCTTCAACCACATCATGCCAGCGATATTCGCCTACTCCGTAGTAGGGCAGAAGGACTTGCGTTCGCGGCGTGGTGAAGATTGCCATCTTCGGATTAACTTCCAGCCATTGTGGCATCGATGCCGCAACATCTGGATCCTGGTGGCAGATGATGAGGCCACTGACCATTTCAGGGTCCATCACCTGGGCTACGCGTTCCCTGGTCTTTTCAAAGTATGCCTGATGTCCCGGGTCAATGATTATCGCTTCATCGCCGGACTTTATCAGGTAGATATTGCTACGAAATGCAGTGTGCTCGGGAATACCCAACCAGTAGATTTCATGCACTTCATCGCAATAGAGAAGCACCGGGTTCTCAGTATCGGGGTCGACATCCCGATATTCCGCAATATGATTTCCTTTCATTACTCAACCCCGAATTACCATTAAAATATAGACGAAATAGGAGAACCGGCAGCTCATCTACACGACACCTATACTGTTGTCGGCTTAGGAGAAATTCACTGAAGCAGAGATAGGAAATTAATTCTCAAGCAATACCGAAAGTTAAAAAATATTTCCTAAATCAAGGCCAATGCGCTTAATCCAGTCAAATTTCTGTAAAGAAAAAAAGCTAGTTGCCGACAGTAAAGCTACATGCATCATCAAGTCGTTATATTGCAAATAACTCAGGGATGAATCTGCTTCCCGGGTAATTGCGTGACCGCACAAACCTCAACAAGAATATTTTTCAGGCTGGCCGCTCCCTGGTCTGTCGTTCTGTTCCTCGTAATTTACCTCGTCTATTTTTGGCAACTAGATACAAGATTCGAACAGCTCAAGCTCCAGCAGGAGCACAACGTCAGATTGGCATCATCGACGCTCATCAATATTTTTCATGAGCCGATAACTGATATTTTACTTCTCACTCAAAGCGAGGGGTTGAAACAATGGAGACCAGGGCAAGACAACCAGCAAGCAGCGATTGCGATTTCTAAAAATTTCACGAACCAAATTGCAATCAAGGAACGCTATGATCAAATCCGTTTTCTTGACATCAGAGGAATGGAGAGAATCAGAGTCAACCGGGGTTCAGAAGGACCACAAACCACCCCGCACAGAGAACTGCAAGACAAATCAAACCGTTACTATTTCTACGAGGCGAGAAACCTGAGCCCCAAGGAGATCTATATCTCGCCCCTCGATCTGAATAAAGAGCACGGCAGGATCGAGACACCCGTCAAACCGACCATCAGGCTAACGACCCCGGTTTTAAACGGTGTGAATGAGCCAATCGGCTTTTTAGTGATCAATTACCTGGCGGAAGCGATGCTGAATGAGTTTGTCGCGCAATATAAAGACCGCCTCGGTCATATCGCGCTGCTCAATGACGAGGGATTCTGGCTCTACCACCATGACCCTTCCATGCGCTGGGGATTCATGTTCGACAATGACCTTTCACTGGCCAAGAACCTTCCGAATGCATGGCATCAGATCAATAGTGCGGACTATACGCAACAAATCACAGAGCACGGCATTTTGACCTCGCTTAAGACACAACCCTATCTACTCAATATCACTCAGGACAATCGCCATGTCTATGAAAATGTCACCTATAGCAGCGGGTACCCGTGGACCGTCGTCTCACATATAGAGGCGACAGAGCTGGAAAATGTCAAAGCCGGGATCTTACATCCTCTACTGTTAACCGGTATACCATTGTTTCTGACTATACAAATCACTTTCTATGTAATCGCACGCCATAGAACACAGGCCGCTCGACAACAGAATCGCATCACTGAGAGTGAAATGCGAAACCGCTCGCTATTGGAATCGGTTGCCGACGGCATCATGATGTTGGATTCAACCGGTCGGATTCTCGAAGCCAATCCCAGTGCCGAATCTATGTTCGGGCTCACCTTGAACGAACTTCAATCGTGCGCCATATCAGATCTTTTGACCTCTTCGCATGACGCCATTCGTCTCTTAGCCAGGATGCAACAGTTGAAACAACCTATAACGTCAGAAGAGGACCCACAAACTGACGAGTACACCGCCAAGTACGCCGGCAACAAGGAGTTTCCACTTAAAATAACCTTATCCCGATTTTCCATCGGCAATGAACTTCACTTCACCGCATCGCTCACTGATTTGACAGAGCAGCGTCTTGCCTATCAGGAGATGATTTTAGCAAGTGAAGTATTCGACACCGCGTCTGAAGGTATCCTGGTGACCGACAACAAGGCTATTATCCAACGCGTCAACCCTGCTTTTACGCGACTGACCGGTTATCAGCCAGATGAATTAATCGGGAAAAAACCATCCATCTTACGCTCTTACCTGACCGATAACTCCTTCTACCGCATGATGTGGCAGTCCATAGACAATACCGGCAGATGGGAAGGAGAGATAACCAACAGTATTAAAGGCGGTGCGAACCGGATTTTCGATCTCTCCATTTTCACCATTCGTGACGACAAGGGGAATATCACCCATTACGCCGGCATCTCACGCGACATCACAGAGGAAAAGGAAGCGGAGGAGCAGATTCACAGGCATGCCTATTATGACGGATTGACCGGCCTGCCGAATCGCACGCTTTTTCTCGAACGACTGCAACAGGCGATCAATCGTGGCAGCCGGTACCATGAGCGTTTCGCGCTTTTCTTTATCGACCTGGACCGCTTCAAGTCGGTCAATGACAGTCTTGGGCACGATGCAGGGGATCTCTTATTGCAGCTCGTCGCCGGTCGTATCAGCAACCTCATTCGCGAAACCGACACACTGGCCCGTCATGCGGGTGATGAGTTCAGCCTGCTGCTACACAACATCAAGCGTGATGATGACCTTGCTGTTTTGGCGCAGAAGATCATCACTGCACTCGGTAAAACGTTCATGATAATGGAACGAGAGGTGCACATAGGCGCCAGCATCGGCATCGCGGAATACCCCGATGACGGGCGCGAGGCTGACACTCTGCTGCGCAATGCCGATCTGGCCATGTACCAGGCGAAATACAGCGGCAAAGAGACCTATCGATTCTTTAGCGAAGAGCTGAATACCGCAATACAGCAACATGTCCGTTTGGAGGCTGACCTGCGCAAAGCAATCAGCGAGGAGCAGTTCGAACTCTTCTATCAACCTCTGGTGGACTATCAACACTGTAAGATTGTCAGTACGGAAGCATTGATTCGCTGGAACCACCCAGAACATGGGCGTATTCCACCTGACAAATTTATACCTATCTGTGAAGAGACAGGCCTGATCCGTCCATTGAGTGAATGGGTGATCCATCATGCAGCCATGCAGCTGGCTGAATGGAGAAACACCGACCTTGCCCACATGTCAATTTCCATCAACCTGTCCGCCTATCGCAATCGGCACGCCGTGGATAAAGCGTTTATCAAGGATACGATTATCGAGACGGGCGTTTCTCCCGCCCTGATGACATTTGAAATCACCGAGAGCCTGATGATGGAAAATACAGCGGAATCGTTGGAATGGCTCACATTTGCCAAGGAGCTGGGAATCAGTGTCGCTGTTGATGACTTCGGTACCGGTTACTCTTCATTAAGCTATCTGAAGCGATTTCCCGTGGATATACTCAAGATCGATCGCGCCTTCATTGCCGATATGAACGTTAATAGTGAGGACGAGGCTCTGGTCATGGCCATTATCGCAATGGCAAAGAGTCTTAACATGAAGGTTATCGCCGAAGGGGTTGAGAACCACCAGCAACTGGACATGTTGAGAGACAGACAGGATCACTGCAGCATCATCCAAGGCTTCCTCTTCGCCCCGCCCATGCCGGTCGATCAGTTTCATTCATTCTACAGGGATTTTGATTTCAACAGATACTGCCAGAAGCTTCACAGCCGATTCGGCAAGTATTCAGCGAATTGATACAGACAAGCCGACACACCCCTTCATTAAAGAAAACATGCGCCAGTTAAATGCCCTGTTTAATATTGCGCAACAGTCTAAATCGGTATGGAGCTTCCGGTTCGAGTGGCAGGAATCCCCGATAGATTTAGGGTCTCCATGGATACATGGCGTCGCGATTGCAAAGTTGAATGTATTCGACAGTAAAAAACCTTCTATTTCCTAACTGCTAATCTCTGGGACGGTACTGATTCAGACCTGCCGAATTGATTGTATAGGAAGGTCTCATTTTTTGTTGCGCAATGACCTATCGACCTGGTTTATCATACCCGGGCCACTCCGCATCGCTATTCAGATCCGAAAGCCGCGAACCACGGAGCGCATGTTCTCAGCCAGCCCGGCAAGATCCTTGGAGAGTTCGGTCATGGCCTCCGCGCTACGGGCATTGGTCTGTGCAGCATCTCCCACTGAGTGGATGTTACCGCTGATGTCCTGGGCGACGATGCTCTGTTGATTGGCGGCGGTGGCCACTATCTGGTTGAGGTCGCTGATTTCGGTAATCATCCCCGTGATCTCATTCAACACATCGACAACCTTGCTCGACTGATCGATACCGACCCGCGCCTGGTTGCTGCCCTCATCCATCACCCGGCCCGCCTCATGGGCCCGTCGCTGCAGTTTTTCGATCATCTGATTGATCTCTTCCGTCGATCGTTGGGTGCGGTCCGCCAGGGTTCTGACCTCATCCGCCACCACCGCGAAGCCTCGGCCATGTACACCGGCCCTTGCCGCTTCGATGGCCGCGTTCAGCGCCAATAGATTGGTCTGTTCGGCTATCTCCCTGATCACGTCGAGTATCTTGCCTATCGCGTCACTCTCCGATTCCAGGGTCCGGATCGTCTCAGCCGCCGTCTCGACCTCACCGGCCATGCTGTTGATCATATCCATGGCTTCCCCGACGACCGACCTTCCGGCGGTGGCCGCATCATTCGATTTTCTGGTAGTATCGGCCGCGCTCTCTGCCGTTTTGGCCACCTCGACGATGGAATGGGACATCTCCTCCGAAGCGGTGGCCATCTGCTCGAGTGTGGAGCGCTGTCGACAGATCTCATTACCGACTTCAGCAACGGTTTCCGCCGATTTACAGGCATCAGACGCCAACTGTTTCGCGGTTTCATCCAGGCGTCCGAGCACGGTCCTCAATCCCGCCTGCACCATCACTCCCGCCAACTCCACTGCACCGACATCGCTCATATTGCCCGTATAGACATACTGCATGATCGGGTTATTCACCAGTTGCCTGGCCCGCGCCGCCGATTGTCTCACTTCGCGGGTCGCAATTGATGCCACGCCATAGCTGATCACTATGCCGCCCATCCAACCCAACAGCTGTGGCAACCATGACCAGCCACCCAATAACGAGAAGAGCGCCATCGGCAGGCTGAAGATCAACGCCAGCCAGAAAAACTGACGCAGTGTGCTGCCGGGCCGAAAACGCAGCACGAAGGGTATGCGGCCTTTGCGCAGGGATGTATAGAGTTTCTCCGCCCGTGCCACCCGTTCACGGCTGGGAGCGACACGTACCGACTGGTAACCCACCTTGGCCTCACCCTCATACACCGACGTCACATAGGCGTCCACCCAGTAATAGCCGCCATCCTTGCTGCGGTTTTTCACAATCCCCATCCAGGACTCATCCCGCTTCAGCGTCTCCCATAGATCGGCGAAGGCCTCTGGCGGCATATCCGGGTGGCGAACGATATTGTGGTTGGTATTCAGCAGTTCATCCCGGGAGTACTGACTGATGTCAACAAAGGCCTGATTGGCCTGAGTGATGATACCTTTAAGGTCAGTGGTCGATATGAGTTCAGCGTCCGATGCTACCGAGGATTCCTGATCCTTGATCGGTAGATTGATTTTCATCGCGGTAGGTGCCTTTAAAGACAGATTGAACTACAACGTGTATCGGCCGGATAGACTTTAACTGAAGGACCTTCTGACACATCGAGGGTAAATAGTCACTATTTTCCTGATCTGTAACAATCGGGTCATGCACGACAGATGCCGTTTTATTCGCATATCGGGTAAAGGGTCGGCGCCTTCTGCCGCTATCTGTCGTGATTGAAAGGTTAAAATATAAAGTAAAGAACGACCTCCATGCATGCACTGAGAATCGGATTACTCATGCTGCTGCTTGCTGACTCATCGGCTGCCGAGCAGACGCTGCTGAGCATACACACGGTACAGCCCCCCGTTATCAACGGCGTGGCCGATGACCCCGTATGGTACGAAACAACCCCCATCAAGACCCGGGACGCGGTCGCCGGTATCGATATCGAGTTACACGCCTGCCACGATGAGGAAAACATCTATCTCCTGGCCGTTTTTCCAGATGCCACCGAAAACCGATTGCACAAACCCCTACACTGGAACCCTCAGACGGAACTCTACAGTATGGGGCCGGAGCGAGAGGATACCATCGTCTTAAAATGGGCTATCTCACCCCGAAACACCGATTTAAGCTTGAAAGCGGCATCACCCTACAAGGCCGATATCTGGTACTGGAAATCGGTGCGGACCGACCCTGTCGGCTTTGCCGACGATAAATTTCAGCTCTATTCTGAAAATAAAATGACAAAATCCTTACCGATAATTTCAAAGAAGGGTTCGAGATTTTATCTGATAAGGCGTGGTGACAGGGGCAGATCAGCCTACCGCAATAAAATGCCTATAGACTATGCTGGGGATATTGTCGACGCTTTTAAGATCAGCGAACCCGATGGGAGCCGGGCCGACATCCGCGCCAAAGGGCGATGGCAGGCAGGTGTCTGGCGGGTCGAATTCTCTCGCAAACTGAATACCGGCAACAGCGATGATATCTCTTTTCAGCCTGGGGAGGATTACCGGTTCGGTGTCTCCCGCTACGAGATAGCCGGTCGCGATCCCAATCCCTTACTCGAGATACCACTCTTCGGCAGCGGAGAGGTTGGGGAACCCCTCTGGCTTCGGTTCACTGAGTGAAGATGCTCTTTCTCACCCCCAGCATCAAAGCAATGTTTCGCGTCAGTGCCGTGAGTCTGCTAGCGATTCTTATTACCGTGATCCTGCTGGGTCAGAGCCTGATCAACGAGCTTCATATTAAAAGCAAGGTCTTGAGTGAAATACGTAGTACATCCCAGCAACACATAACACGCATAGTCTACACAATCTCCCGCAGCGAACGGGATTTTCAGCTCTACGCCCAACAGGCTGGGAATAAAGCTGTCAACAGCGAAGAAATCATCGATAACATAGGTCGCGTCTTATCTGATATTGATGAGCAACATCGCCCGGTGGCTGATGAAGCCTATCGGCATTTAAGCAATGCTTTCACGAAAGAGCATGAAGATTCGGCTGACAGCGATCACGCCGACGAGCTATTTCATCAGAAAATCCAATATATAAACAGTTTCAGATCCGCCTTGCAGACACTCCCGCTGGATTCCCTTACGAATAAACCTCGCTTTCAGCAACACTCGATTCTGAACCGACTGTTGATCGAATTGGAATCGCTATTGATCAGTGAACGAGAGACAACAGAAATTCGCTTTGAAGAGATTGTATCACCTCTGAATCAGGCACAAACCGACCTTAAGTCTTTGAGCAAACAGTTTACCGCGCCTCCCGCATATTTACTGCCTGCAGATAATCAAACTTACGATCAAATCAGATCGACACTGAAAAATATTTCCCTCAATCTGAGATGGTATCGAGCTGCAATCCACCAGTACCAGGGAGAGTATGATTTGCAGGACCCATCGGCATCCTACATGTTGAACATTCTCGAGCAATTAAGACCTGTCCAATCACATCTGTTGGAAGACCTGGAATCGGTAAAAACCCTGATCAGCGATCACTTTCATCAACAACAACAGTTGGCTGAACAGGAGATTCTGAAAAAGCGGCGTTTTTTCATTATTATCAGCATTATCGGTGTATTGATTACGCTTGCCACTCAGATAGGTGTATCAAGAGCGATCTCGAAACCGGTCAATCAGATCAAGCAGGGTGTACAGGCCTTCTCAGATGGCAAGCTCGAGTATCGCATACCCACTATCGATCAACTTGAATTCAAACCCCTTGTCAGTGGCATCAACGACATGGCGGAGAAGCTGTTACAACGTACGTCCGAAATTGAAGAAAACATGCGACAGATCGACAGATCAAACAAAAAACTGGCAAAACTGAACAAGAATCTGGAAGAAAAAGTCGAAGAGCGCTCCCGGAAGTATATTGCAGCCGCAAAAAGTGCCGAACAGGCGAGCAGGGCGAAATCCGAGTTCCTGGCCACTATGAGCCATGAAATACGTACGCCGATGAATTCAATCATCGGGATGACCCATCTCGCACTGCTTACGGACAATATGGAACCCAAACAGCGGCGTTACATGGAGAAGGTACGCCAGTCTTCTCAAACTTTGCTGAATATCATTAACGACATCCTCGATTTCTCCAAAATCGAGGCGGGTGGTGTCGTGCTCGAACAAACCACGTTTTCACTGGATGCAATTTTCGATAATCTGAGTAATCTCGTTGGTCAGAAGGCAGCGGAAAAACAGTTGGAGTTTATCTATGATATCGACCAGCAAATTCCACAATTCCTTTTAGGTGATCCAATCAAACTACAACAAATACTCGTAAACCTAAGTGGTAATGCGGTCAAGTTCACCCAACAGGGTGAAGTGGTTGTGCAAGTCAAGCTGCTGGAGCAGGATCAAGATCAGGTACGACTAAATTTCTCTGTCTGCGATACCGGCATTGGTATCGAGCAAGATTACGTTGGACATCTGTTCGACGCCTTTACCCAGGCGGATGGTTCAACTACCCGGCGCTATGGCGGGAGTGGCTTGGGCCTGGCCATATCCCAGCGTTTCATACAAGCCATGGGTGGTGAGATTCAGGTAGAAAGCAAGCCTGGGGACGGGAGCCGCTTTTTCTTTTCCCTAACCCTGATGAAACAGGCCTCTCCTGACATCCGGCCAAGAGCAAAGCTGGGTGTTTTGACCAATAAACCCGCATTGATCGTGGATGACAACGAAAGCGCATGCCATATCCAGCAAGAGATTCTTGAATCCATCGGCTTTACCACAATGACCTGCGCGAGTGGTGGCGCGGCACTGATCGAATTGCTGAAGGCACAAGCGCATGGAAACCCAATCGGCCTGGTCCTGCTCGACTGGAAAATGCCGGGCATGAATGGCGTGGAAGTGCTGGAGGCCATCCATAGGGAGAATGCACTTACTGATCGACCCAAAGTAATCATGCTCACTGCCTATGGGACCGAGGAGCTATTGAGCCAATGCCAAGCCGTCCATCCCGACAGAATATTGACAAAACCACTTAGTCCATCCAGCCTGCTTGAAGGCATCAATCAGCTGCAAATCACAAAACTCGTCCCGGACCAAGATAACATTCAAGACCGTTACACTGTGAATCAGGAGCGTTTCAGTCGCCTGCGTGGCGCACGGGTCCTGCTGGTGGAAGACAATCCACTTAACAGGGAAGTGGCCTGGGAGCTGCTAAGGAACATCGGTATCCAGGTGCAAATTGCACAAAACGGAGCCGAGGCTGTGAAACTACTGGAATCGGAGCGTATGGACGCTGTTTTAATGGATGTGCAGATGCCGGTCATGGATGGTTATACCGCAACCCAGTTCATCCGCGCTCAGGAGGGTTTCGAAAAGGAACAGTTGCCGATTATCGCTATGACTGCCAACGCGATGTCGAGCGATCGGGAAAAATCCCTGAATGTAGGGATGAACGATCATATCGCTAAGCCGGTAAAGGTGGATGAGCTATACGCTGTACTGAGCAAATATATCCCGGATATCACCCGGAGAGGCGTCGAATCCCAACAGTATGTGGCAGCAAATGATTCGGACTCTGTTATCGACGAGCATGTCGGCATGACGGTCTGCAACGGCAATGAGACTCTTTATCAACGCATTCTCAAGCGCTTCCTATCCACAGAATCTGACTTCCTGCAACGTTTCCAGACAGCAGTGGAACAGGATGACCGCAACAGTGCCACACGTCATGCGCATTCACTAAAGAGTTCAGCAGGCAGTATTGGAGCCATCACACTTCAACAGGCTGCACTGAATCTGGAGACAGCTTGCCGCAACAGTGCCCCGACCGAAGACCTGCAGATCCTGATGCGCCAGCTTGAACAACCGCTGAGTGATGTGTTGACCGAACTGCACGGAGTTAAAAATGGAGCCTCTGTTTCCGATGAAACCGATATGCCCGACACTCGCCTGTTGATACCGTTATTGGACCAACTGAAACAGTTACTGGAAAATGACGATACCGCAGTGGTTGATATCATGGATGAATTGAGCAAACTATTGAGCAACTCATCACTAAAGGATGCCTGGATGGGACTGTGTATGGCGGTAGACGATTACGACTTTCAACTAGCACTCAATGAGCTGAAGGATTTGACTTTCGCCTTGGATGTCAGTCAAGAGATGCTGGATGCCGAGGATGGAAGCAATGACGCGGTTTAACGATAAGCCAACGATTTTGATCGTTGACGACACAGCCGGGAATATCGAAGTACTCAGCAGCACACTACGGCCAAAATACCGAGTACGGGCCGCGAAGAACGGCATCAGGGCATTGAGCATCGCGAGGGAAGCCTCCATGCCGGATTTGATCCTGCTCGATATCATGATGCCAGAGATGGATGGTTATGAGACCTGCAGACAGTTAAAGTCGGATCCACTGACCAAACAGATTCCTGTTATTTTCATCACCGCGCTCGCGGATGAGGGTGATGAGGAGAAGGGACTGACCCTGGGTGCCGTCGACTATATCACCAAACCCTTCAAACCAGTACTTGTTCTGGCACGTGTGGATAACCAGCTCGAATTGAAACGCCACAGGGATAACCTGGAAGAGCTGGTGGAAGAGCGCACCAGAGAGCTTATGCTGACACAGGAGGCGACAATAGAGGCCATGGGTGCTTTAGCGGAGTACAGGGATCCGGAAACGGGCGGCCACATAAAACGCACACAGAACTATATGAAAGTGATGGCGGAGACACTCAAAGATAATAACCGCTTCAAGGACTATCTGGATGAAGAAACAATCCGGCTGCTCTATCTCTCCGCGCCGCTTCACGATATCGGCAAGGTCGGCATAAGCGACAATATTCTGTGCAAACCCGGTAAACTCACAGATCAAGAATTTACCCAGATGAAGCAACACACCCTGATGGGAAGCAACACCTTATTGGCTGCGGAAGAGAAATTGGGTAGTAACTCATTCCTCAGTCTCGCCCGGGAGATTGCTGAGTTTCACCATGAGCGATGGGATGGCAAGGGATACCCACATGGTATCGAGGGTAACGCTATTCCGATCTGCGGACGTTTGATGGCAATTGCCGATGTCTATGATGCTCTGATCAGCAAACGGGTCTACAAACCACCATTCCCTCATTCAAAGGCTGTAGGCATCATCCTACAGGGTAGGGGTACGCAGTTTGACCCCGATGTAGTGGATGCTTTTGTTACCTGTTCGGATCAGTTCTTGAAGATCGCTCTGAAATACGCCGATCACCAGGAAGAGATAATGACCCTTAAAGAAGAGTGAATGATGGCTTGCCCTCATACCTGTTACGATGATCGACAATAGCAGACAAACATCAATCTTTTCCAAACAACTCGACCTATTGTTCAGAAGCGGGGTTCCGGCCAATCTGACCGTGGTCGTGATTGCTGTCGTAGTGGCGACCGTTCTCTGGGACACTAATCCTGCAGCGGTTGTCATATGGTTAATCTATATGATTGCAACCGCTGTGATACGTCTGTTTCTGATTATAATGCGGAACCACCGGAAATGGTTTGCCCATGATCACCCTCGCTGGATGCATCTCTACACCCTGGCCACGGGAACAACCGGCATCGGATGGGCGATGTTGATGCTTCCGCTCTATCCTCAGGATCTCGCACTGCAAGCCTTTGTCCTCGTCGTCAGTGCCGGTGTGATTGCTGCCGGTAGTGGTGTGTTGGCCATTTTCATGGCGGCTGTCTACGCTTACAGCCTTCCAGCGCCGATCGCTCTCGCTATACGTTATCTGTTTATTGACCTGGATCTGCCCGAAGGTTTGTTACTCGGCGTGCTGGCCTACACCCTGATGATGATGATGATCGCCCGGTACACCCATCGATCACTCATGGAAAGCCTGGAGCTGAGGTTTGAAAATATCGATCTGATTGAACAGCTAAAAAAGGCCTCAGCAGAGATGACACGTCTCAACCATGGCCTCAGACAAGAGATCAGTGAGCGCTCGAGCATCCAGCACGAGCTGGAAAGACACCGCTATCATCTGGAAGAGCTGGTGGAGGAGAAGACCCGTGAACTTACCCAGGCCAAGGAGACGGCCGAATCAGCCAACCGCGCCAAATCACAATTTCTCGCCAAGATGTCTCATGAAATCCGAACACCGATGAATGGTGTCCTGGGTATGACCGAACTCTTGCTAAACAGTGAATTGAAGCCGACCCAAAAACGATATGCTGAGATTATACAGAATTCTGGCAAATCCCTGTTGGAACTGATCAACGATTTACTCGACATGTCCCGAATCGAAGCGGGAAAGATGCGGCTGCTCAAAACTGAATTCAATCTAGCCGGATTGCTACAGGAAATACATCATCTTTTTATATCCCAAGGCGAGCAGAAGGGTTTAACCATCGAACACTATACGGATCAACAGATACCTGCCGGGATCATCGGCGACAGCACCCGCCTGCGGCAGATATTGATCAACCTTATCGGCAACGCAATCAAGTTCACCGATGCCGGCAGCGTCAAATTCAGTGCTCAGGCGAAACATGAACTCAAAGAGGGCGGATACCTTATTCGATTCGAGATCGAAGATACCGGCCGCGGTATTCCCATGGGTGAAGACAGCATCATTTTTGATTATTTTTCACAGGCCTCGAATGAACACGACATCAACAATAGCGGACATGGTCTGGGACTGACGATCTGTAAGGAACTAATCACTCTTATGGGAGGCGAAATAGGTGTAATACACGGGAATCACAATGGCACCCTATTCTGGTTCGAACTCCCATTCCAATCCGCTAAGGATGAGACAGTGTCAGTAACGCAGCCGGCTGAGGAGACGGCTACAGGCGATCTACCACAGTTGGGAGGGAAAATCCTGCTAGCCGAAGACAATCCAATCAATATAGAACTTGCGACGAGCATGCTCGACAGTCTCGGCTGCCAATACCGTATTGCTGAAAACGGCATGGAGACCCTTGATCTATTGCAAACCGAGACATTCGACCTGCTACTGCTCGACTGTGAGATGCCGGTTTTAGACGGCTATCAGACTGCAACCCGTATCCGGCAACAGGAAAAGTCGCATACACCGCCATCCCATCTGCCTATTATTGCCTGTACTGCCTATGTATCTGAGGACAATGCGGACCGCTGCAAGGCTTCGGGTATGGATGGGTTTATCGGTAAACCCTACAAAATCAAGGAAGTCGCATCGATATTGGAAAACTGGATTGGAAGGAAACCTGAGCATGCCTGAGACAAGTTTGAGAGTGATATTGCATGCCACGTTGCGACACCCACTGCCGTTACCTTTTTGAAAAATGTCCGGTAAAGCAATGGGGGATCGGATCAAAAACATTCAACACTATGATATTTCACCCTACCTATTCAGTTCACCGTTCTCCTTAGAGAATTTCACCCATTGTTCAATTGCAATCAGCTTCCTATCAAAAGTGATTTACCATGCAATCTTCGCTGATTAACACCATATGCACCACCTGGTCCCACCGCATAACCCTCTTCAAGATCCAAGCAGTACTGATCTCATTGATTCTCACCTGTCTGCCGGTATTCGCCGATGACTCGAATGATACTCATGAACTGGAGAGACTGAAGAGCCTGAGTATCGATGATCTGCTGGAACTGACTGTGACATCGGCTACACGGAAGGCACAACCGCTTTCCAATGCGGCAAGCGCCATCTATGTCATCACACAGGAAGATATACACCGCTCCGGTGTGTCTCAACTCCCGGAACTTCTGCGTATGGTGCCAGGTTTGCATGTTGCGAAAATCGATTCCAGCAAATGGGCCATCAGCGCGCGCGGATTCAACGGCCGTTATGCCAATAAACTGCTGGTGCTGATGGATGGCCGCAGTCTCTATACACCTCTTTATTCCGGTGTCTACTGGGATGTACAGGATACTGTACTGGAGGATATTCAACGCATCGAGGTGATTCGAGGACCTGGGGCGACGCTGTGGGGCGCCAACGCTGTAAACGGCGTTATCAATATCATAACGAAGTCTTCCATGAATACGGATGGCGGACTGCTCTCCGTGAGCGGCGGGAACGAAGAACCGGGAACTACAACGATACGTTTAAGCGGTAACACGGATACCGATAACCATTACAGGGTCTATCTCAAAACGTTCAGGAGGAATGGCGCCGTCTTCTTCGATGGCGGTGAAGCGGAGGATCACTGGGATGGTGAGCGGCTTGGCTTCCGGAGAGACAGCATTATCTCCGAGGCAGATCACTTCACCATACAGGGGGATCTCTATAACAGCACAGCCGGCCAGAACAATTTTTCTCCCTTTCCGCCTCCATCGGGCAGTATCGAGAAGGATACGGTCGAAACATCCGGTGGCAATCTGATTGCACGCTGGACACGTCGACATTCCACAGACAGTAATATGAGCCTGCAGTTCTACTATGATCGCACAAACCGCAAAAACGCTACTTTGAGAGAAGGCAGGGATACCTTCGATCTCGATTTTCAAAATGACTTTCTGATTGGTGAAAGGCACGCCATAGTCTGGGGAGCCGGTTACCGTACCAGCCGGGATGAGATTCGATCACCCTCGACTTCCGTGGTCACTCTCGGGCACACCACCAACCGGGACAAAATCATCAGTGCCTTTATCCAGGATGATATCGAATTGGCAGGGGATCGCTTGAATCTTATTCTGGGAGCTAAATTTGAGCGTAACGATTATACCGGCAGCGAACTTCAGCCCAATATCAGAATGATCTGGACACCGGACAAATTCAGTACATACTGGGCTGCCGTGTCTCGGGCGGTACGCACACCTTCGCGTATCGAGACGGACGTGAATATCCAAATCGGTCCCATCTTCGTATCCGGTAATAGTGAATTCGATGCAGAAAAGTTATTTGCTTACGAATTTGGCTACCGAACACAAGCGATACCTAACCTCTCATTTGATATTGCCACTTTCTACAACCAATATGATGACCTGACTACATTCGAAATGCTCCCTCCTCCCTTTCCCGGCATCACCCTCATATCACTCGACAACAGGATGAGCGGAAAGAGTTACGGCCTGGAACTGGTCGCCAACTGGACCGTCACAGACCATTGGCAAATAAAGATGTCCCATGCCTGGCTCAAAGTAGATCTGCAGAACGACAGCACCAGCAACGATACCACCTCCGCCGAAACAACCGACATCACTCCCGAACATCAGCTTCAACTACGCTCTCAACTCGACCTTCCGCATCAAATTGAATTTGATACCAGCCTCTATTATGTCGACAAGATCCCCAATTCAGACATAACGGGCTATACCCGCCTTGATATGAGATTGGGATGGCGACCAAACCCCTCACTGGAGGTCGCGCTCTCCTTACAGAATCTACTGGATGATGAGCACCCTGAATTTATCGAGTTTTCCGGATTTGCCGGCCCTATCGGATTGAAGTCGACCCAGGTCGAACGTAGTGCATTGCTGCAGCTGGAGTGGAAATTCTGACACCATGTCGACACCGGCCACTTCAATCAGCGTAACAGGCAAATGGCACTCGATCATGCCATTTGCCATGGCAGTCCTGCTTTTGTGTCTGTCGGTAGGTTCCGCAAACTCAGAACAGGTGGACGAAGACCGATTGAAGGCGCTTTTTCTCTATAACTTCGCAAACTATGTCACTTGGCCGGACAACACTTTTCAAAGCCAGATCAGTACCATCAACTATTGCCTACTCGGTTCCAGCCGGCTTAACGATCGCATGAAAGAGATCACAAAAGACGAGAAGATCAATGGCAAGGAACTACGGGTCGTGGAAGCGGAAGACGAACAACAACTTTCTGACTGTAATATACTCTTTATCCATCAGCCGGCTGCCGGTTATCCCACCGAACTCATTCAGCGACTTGCTGCTCAATCGGTACTCACCGTCAGCGACCATCCCAATTTCATTCCTGTCGGGGGCTCTATTGTTCTGTTAAAAAAAGCACGCAAGATCAAACTGGTCGTGAATTTGGATGCACTGGATCAAGGGCAATTGAAGGTCAGTTCAAAACTGCTTAGACTGGCAACCCGCGTCAGGCCGTCACAGGAGGATGCAAAGCAGTGATCGGACTCGACTTCAAACGGTGGCCGATCCGGGTAAAGGTCATCGCCATCGCATTGATCACCAGTGTTGCCGCACTGACTTTGGCATCGGTCGCATTCGTCCTCTCGGAAATGGTGGCCAAACGCAACTCAATGGTCGAATCAGCCACTGCCCTGACTCGCGTGCTGGGTGTCGATGCGACCGCCACGCTGATATTCAACGACCCGAAAACAGCTGAAGAGATCCTGTTTGCCCTGAGTGAGGAAAAAACCATCATCCATGCCTATATCACGGATAACAAAGGTTCACTGTTCGCCGCCTACAAAAGCAACCACCCGCAACACCAGCCACTCATTCCCAAATTGGAAAAGGGTCATGACGTTTGGTCCAGCAAATCAGGGGCTCTCCAGGATGAATTGACCCGTTTCCAGTTTCACACTGATTATCTCGAAGTCAATCATGAAATAAGATTCAACAAGAAAATACTTGGTTACATTGACATCAAACAGGACCTGACCCAACTCCATGCCAGTCTGCAGCGACAGATCGTCATTGCAACAGTCGTATTGGTTTTCGCTTTCTTTCTCGCTTATCTGCTGGCACTGCGCCTACAACGCCTGATTACAAAACCGATCAACATTCTTACATCCACCATGGATAACGTCACTCGGCAGGGTGACTACAGCCTGCGTGTGAAATCAGTCAGTTCGGATGAATTGGGAATATTGACCGACGGATTCAACACCATGCTAGAGCAGATTCAGAGCCGCGACCAGAAGCTGGCAGCCACATTGCTTGAGTTACAGTCCGCGAAGGAGGGTGCGGAGACGGCTAACCAGGCGAAATCACAGTTTCTCGCCACCATGAGCCATGAGATCCGTACCCCCATGAATGGTGTACTCGGCATGACCGAACTGCTATTGAACACAGATTTGAATGAACGGCAGCGACGCTTTGCAAACACCGCGCACAGCGCTGGTCGCTCATTGCTGACGATCATCAACGACATTCTGGATTTCTCGAAAATCGAGGCCGGCAAGGCAGAGCTGGTTGAAAATATCTTCAATCTTCCCAATCTTCTAGAAGAGGTCGTGCAACTACTTGGTGGACAGGCGCGGGAAAAAGGATTGGAATTGATCAGCTACTGCCCGCCCTCCATACCACACGCTTTGCTCGGTGACGAACAGCGCATCAGACAGATATTGGTCAATCTGATTGGAAATGCGGTCAAATTTACACACGAAGGTGAAGTAATTGTTCGCGTCCTGCCATGGGCGAAGTCAGCTACCGACTTAACGATAAGGTTTGAGGTTGCTGACAGCGGCATCGGCATCTCCTCTGAGATGAAAAAGCATATATTCGATGTCTTTTCACAGGCGGATAGCTCCACTAGCCGCCGTTTTGGCGGTACCGGCCTGGGATTGACGATATCAAAAAAACTGGTCGAACTCATGCAAGGTGAGATTGGACTCGAATCCGAACCAGATAAGGGATCAATGTTTTGGTTTACCGCCCGCCTTGGCTTGCATGAAGAGAGTAAAGCAAGGCAACCGAAGAAAGATGGCAGGATTAGTCAGCGGCGAATTCTTCTGGTTGGTAACAACCGGCGTGTCGCTGAAGTACTTTACCAATCCTTAAAGGACCTCGACTACCGTGTCACTCTGGAATTTAACGGTGCAAAGGCCATTCAACAGCTCAAACAAACAGCCTCAGCAGGCAGTTTTTTTCATGCCGTTATAACAGACCGGTTTCACTCAGACATGGACGGACTTGACCTGGGCAAGTCAATCCGGCTAGATCCTGCCTTCAATACACCATCAATCATAATGCTGACATCGCAGATACCGACCGCCAGCACCACACCGGTTCCTGGCAACAGCATCGACTCTTACCTGGTCAAACCGGTCCGCTTGGCCGAACTCGACAGCACAATCAGGCTATTGACGAATCAATCCAAGACTCAGCAACAGCAGGATGTAAGACTTGAGAAAACACCAATAACCGACTCTGCACCAACATTTAGGCCCGAGAAGGAAACCAGGATACTGGTGGCGGAAGATAACCTTGTGAACCAAGCCGTCATCGATGAGATGCTGCAACTGTTTTGTTGCAAGGTGACACTCGCGAATAACGGCCGGGAAGCCTTGGAGCTACTCAGCAACAACCATTACGATATGATCCTTATGGACATTCAGATGCCGGAATTAGATGGCTATGAAACCACCCAGATCATTCGCAAAAAAGAGGATGAATCTAAACAACACATAACGATCATTGCATTGACCGCCAATGTTATGGACGGCGACCAGCAGAAGTGTCTGGCCGCAGGGATGGACGATTACATCGGCAAACCCGTGACGCACAACAAACTACAGCATATTCTGAAAAAATGGTTGTCATCGGATGATGCCACCCTCACATCCTCAAAGCTTGATGAACAGAATAGCTTGCCTGGTGAAAAACCGGCTTCCGTAGAACATCGGGAGGTACAGAGCCGCGAGATTCTCGATGGCATTGGCTTACTGCAACAAGGGCAAAACCATGATATTCCGCAGCGTATTATTGATATATATCTTGAATCATCCTCCGATCTGCTGGGTATCATCACTGAAGCCATTCAACAGGCTGACATGGATAGTTTGAAACGCGCAGCGCATAGCCTGGCATCAAGCAGCGCCGCCATCGGCGCTGATGAGGTCGTTGCGCACTGTAATGCTTTGGAACAGATTACAAGCGACATGGATAGCTCAAATGCAGCGGGACTGTTTTCTCAGTTGAATACATCTTATGCTGTCCTTGTGGAATCTCTGTCGAATGATCGAAAATCAACAGTAAAGACGTAGCGGTTACAACACATTTCTCAGTCATGCCATTAAAAAAGCCGGCGTTAAACGCCGGCTGTAGCCTGGACTGAATCAGCGATTCAGCACAGTGGGTCTTTTTTAGTTTTTATATCTACCGAAAACAAATCTGGGTTTCAGCCATGCAACCATCATCGGCAGGATCGTGAGGGCGGTGACCACGTCGATCAACAAGGCCTGGCTGATATAGACCCCCAAGCCCCAGGTGTTGGCAAGATCGGTATTCAGCAAGGGTATGAAACAACCGAGTAGCACGATCACGGAAAT
Source organism: Candidatus Thiodiazotropha sp. LNASS1 (assembly GCF_964212655.1). Lineage (NCBI taxonomy): Bacteria > Pseudomonadati > Pseudomonadota > Gammaproteobacteria > Chromatiales > Sedimenticolaceae > Candidatus Thiodiazotropha > Candidatus Thiodiazotropha sp. LNASS1. The sequence continues at coordinate 2,388,765 of NZ_OZ156465.1, forward strand.
GATTACCGCCGAGCCGGTGGTATTCAAGGTATTGACCAATGACTGCTGCCAATCCCCCGCGGTTGCCACCATCTCCTCTTTAAGCCTCGACATCATATAGATGCCGTAGTCGATACCAAGCCCCATGGCGATACTCAGCGCCACCTGGAGATGGAAGGCCAGATTGCCCGACCAGTTCTGGATACTGGTCATATAACCGCCAAGACCGTACTGGGCAAACAAGGTGATGAACAGCAGCACCATGAGGATTACCGGGACAACAACGGAGCGGAATATCAATGCGGCGATGAGAAATACAGCCGCTGCCGTCAGCAAAGGCCCGGTGAGCCAGTTGTCCACCGCCACCTCGCGGGTGGCCTCGGTGGCGCCAAGGAAGCCACCCACGCCGGGCCTGACATAGTCCGTGCCATCGACAGACAGCTCGTTGCTGTCACCGGAAAGGTCTTCGACCGGACCGGAGCGCAGACCGAAGTTGACTTTGCTGAAACCGGGATCGTTCTTGTGTTCCTCGATATATTGCTGGATGTCCATGGTAACCACATGGGCCTCTATCGGATCCATGGTATTGATGAATCCCATCACCACCCCTTCATTCCAGTTCTTCATGACGAAGGAGTCCATGTCGCCCTCCTCGGTCATGGTTTCGAGCAGGCCGTTGTAGAGCTGAACGATATCGTCACCGCCCCTGTCATCGTCGGGATCGATGGAACGCAGTTTCTTGGAAGTGGGGATATAGAGATCGCCGATATCCGGCTGTTCACCCGGTTCCGCCGTCAGCAGCATATTCACCAAGCGAATGTATTGCGCATAGGAGCCGGTGAAGCCGATGAACGGGTGGGCGCGCATCCACTCCTCCATCGCCTCGATGTCGGCAAGCACATCAGCCTCGTTGAAGATACCCTGGGCGCCACAAGGGTCGGGATCCCAACAGCCCAATTCAGCCTTCGCCTTTTCACAGGCGGCAACCTTTTCCAATGGATCCTCGATATCGTAGATATCTTCAGAAAAATAGGTATCCACGCATAGCTCGACAACGGGTTCCTTGCCGCGTACCGGGATCGATACCGATATCACTCCGGGCATGATCGTATTCAACCGTTCGATATGCTGGATGGTGATCGATTTTTCCTTGAACGCGGCGCGGGAGTAATTGATACCCTTTTCAACCCCCGGCATGATGTCGAACTCGTCCTGTATGCGAGCCACCTCCGGATCGGCTCTGCCGGCCTCACCGGCCATCAGGCCCGAAATACCCCGACCGATTTCGGTATAGTAGATAGACCAGGCGAATATTGCGATCACAAAGAGGATCGGAATCGCCTTGCCGGGACCATTCAACATACCGGTGATCACCCCACCCACCTTGGTTTCCCAAGATTGCTCATGGCCCTCGCCCATATCCGTCCGGCTGCAGGGGAAGGTCATCATCAGCAGCGGAATCAGGGTGGTGGTGGTAAACAGCAAGGTCAGCATGCCGAACATGCCGAAGTAGGCGTATGCCTTGTAGAATGAGATATCCACTGTAGCGAGGGTCGCAAAGCCGACCATATCGGTTACGATCGAAAGGGTGGCCGGGACAATGGTATGGGAGATCGCGACCCTGGCGGCCGATTCACAATCCCCCGAATCGGCCTGCTCCTGCATGAAGCGCCGGGTCACCTGGACCGAGTGTCCGATACCGATCGCCAGCAACAGCATCGGTGTCAATACCATCATGGTAGTCAGCTTGAAGGCAGAGAATCCCATCAATCCCAATGTCAGCACGATCGTTGCACTGACACCGATGATCGGAAACAGGGAACCGCGCCAGTTGCGGAACTCAAACCAGAGCGCGGCAATCACGATGGCGAATGAGATGACGAACAACCACCACTTGTTGACCAGATCCGCCAGCATCCAAGCCAGGAAGTAGGGCTCACCCGCCACCAGCAATTCGAAACGGTCATCCTGACCATACTCATCCATCATCGCCCTGACCTCCCTTACCCAGGGCAGATAGATCTCTTTTACCTCATCGGTATAGTCGCCGATGATATAGAGCGACTTGGCAGTACATTTGTTCTCGTCCTTCTCCTGAAATTCACATTTATTCCCTTCGGCATCCTCGAATCCGACCAACATCGGGCCGATAACGGGGTTCGTCTCGATGCCCTCTTTGAGAAACGCCAGCTGCTGTTCCGCGATACCCGGATCACTGCTGATCCCTTCCGTCGGTATCAGGCGTTTGAACACCAGGCCGTTCTCGTCCGCCCCCATATACTTTATTTTCTTCGCCGCGATATCGATAAAATTCGATTCCCGCGCCTTCTCCAGGGAGACCAGCCGATTGTGTATCTCCTGGACCTTGTTGACGAACCACCCCTTATACACATCCCCCTCATTGATGCGCAGGGTAAAGACCATCAGATTACCCATACCGAAATTGTATTCGGCATACAGGTTGGTCGCTACGTAGCGATTGCTTGGAGGCAGCAGTGTATCCGGATCGTTGCGCATATCCAGATGTTTGATCTGCAGGGCGGCCACGATGGTGACCACCAGCAAAATCAGCATCAACGGCCAGCGGAATTTGATGACAAAATCCGCATAACCCTCAGCCCATCGATTTCCTGATCCATTGGTTGACTCAGAACCACTCATGGCTCAATCCCCGTGAAAGCGCTGTTTGATGAGGGATGCCCGGTATCTCACCGGACATCCTCACTTGGTTAAGATGCTCGACGTTGGTCGGTGGTTTTTGGCGTTATTCGAATATCCACTTCAGACCGACCTGGAAGTTGGAGCTATTCTCGAACTGACCGAAGGTGGTGTTTTCATCACCCCAGTAATTGTTCCACTCCACTGAGCCGAGAATGGTGTCGGTAAAGGTGTACTCGACATCGAGACGGTTCCATTTGCCGCCACCCTCTTCGTAGATAAAGATATTGTTCCAGCGGTGTTCCTGGGAATCACCGAAGGGCTTGGAGAAAAAGAGCGAGTAGAACTCCTTGTCCTCATACCCTTTCATCAGGCCATTGCTAAGACTCATGGAGGGGAAATCCGCGGTATAGCGACTGCAATCCACCATCACGCCGGTCTGGGTCATACAGGTGTCTTTCTCATCCACAAAATCGAGATTGCGGAACTGGATGAACTGACCGCTGACAAGCAGATTGGTGGCCACTGTGATATCCGCCCCCAGAACATACTTGAAGTAGTCGGCATCCTCCATTTTCAATGCATTGGTCAGATCGCCGATCGAAAGCAGAAACTTATCGATAACCGGCTGCTTGTCTCCCTCGTCATAGAGGAACTCGCCTCTGAGCACCAGCGGGATATCGCCCATATCGAGGGCGTAGTCGAAGGAGGCACCCACGCTGTTGACCCGATGCAGTGATTCGGTGAAACGTAGGATCGGCGCACCCGCACCCATTGCCGGCGGTTCATTGAATGGACTACCGTCAGCCAATGCCGGCAACACGGCGCTTGGATCCAACGCACCATAGTAGGTGGAACCGGTCCCATCGTGGACCAGAATCGTGGTGGCATTGCCCATGTCCCAGTTTGCCCTGGCCTGGTCCCGGGTCAAGCTGGTTGCCACATCCGGGATGAAGGTATCGTCCTGCTGTGGTCCAGGCGTACCGTTGGTATCGAAAAACAGGGTCGGAGCACGTTGCACAGTCAACTCATCCCCGGCAGCATTTCGCCAGCTGAGATCAAGATCCGGATTGGCGCCATAGTGGTGGAAGTAGTTGAAGGACCAGTTGAGGCCGCCGTCGGTAGAGTTGCGAAAACGGAAACCGGCATTCACGTCGCTGTCATCCGGATAGTCGCGCACCCATTCGCTGGTGGTGCCGGTCAGGCCGGTCGGCGCCGTCGGACTGAAGCTGGTGAAGGTGTTGAATGTGGCGAAGGTCGCATTCGACATGAATTCGAAGGCTGAGCTTGCCTCCCCCGGCTGCCAGGTTACATCAGCCGGCGTCGGCGGGGCGTTGAAAGCGGTAATCGGCATCAGGTTGGTGGTGCCGAAGTTACCATTAGGATCGTTGAGACCTGCGGGAAAACCGGGCTGACCAGTGAAGCCGAACTGGGTAAAGGCGTTCAACAGGAACCAACCGGGCGCAGCTACCGGGTCGGTGGGTACCGTCGGATTCAACAATCCCGGTGTGGTTACCGCATCCCAGAAGTTACCGGCAAAACCGTCTACGGTCAGGCCGGCGAACAGATTCAAACCCACGGGCAGCATCATGCCGCCGGTAAAACCACCGCCCATCGCGGCACCATTGAACGTGGCCGCCACATTACTTAGCGCTGGTGCGACATTGAAAAAGCCGTTCACCTGTCCGCTGATCGTCTCGACCCCCTTCATCAGGAAGGGATGACCGGCATCGCCGTCGGGATTGAGACCGGGGATCTTGTTCTCTTCCACTTGCGAGACAATAAGCTGTATGTTGCTGTTATCGCCGATATTGCGCTCCGCATTGATCATCCAGATCGGAATCCGCGAGTCCTCCATGGCATTCTGATTCAGTTCGCGGAAATCGGTGGGATTGATGATATCCAGCAGCTTGATGCCGTCGGCCGTACCCCAAACGACCTGCTGTTTGCCCAAGCGCAGATCCCAGCCAATCAGGGAAGTATCCACATAGAGCTCTCTTACGTAATCGTGCTGGGAATAAAGCTCATGCCCCTTGTAGGTGTCATTGACCCCTTCGGAGTCATAGATAAAGTTCAGATCGGCATGCCAGGAACTCTCTTCACCCAGGTAACCATTCATGAAAATTCGAGCGGAGTTTTCGAATTTCAGCAAATCCCCCTTGTCATGGCCTCTCTCATCGACCATCGTATCCGCCTCGCCGGTCACCTGGCCATCGCGTGTAAAGACGGATGTTTCGTTTTTCAGATAACCAGTAATCTCGACTTCAGCCATGGCGACACTGGGTAAAATCAAGGCAAGCAGGATCGATTGATGCAACTTACAGCGTTTGAACATGAATGGTTCCTCCCGGGTTCAACGATAGCCGGCAGCCCTCATTGTCACTCTTTGCCGGATTCGATGATGTGTATGGCCGCCAATTCCAGGCAAGCCGGTTTTATTGGACGTGCCCGCACATCGGGCACACCCGTTTTATGTTTAGCGTTTTATTTTTCTCAAGGTCTTCTCTGACCAAAAATCGGACTGCCATCCCTGGTCGTGCTGTACGATCTCCTTGGGGATCACTGCCCAGGTTTCATGACCTGTTGAGAAGGTCTTGCCGTACCAATAACCCCAAAATTGGGCACGTGGATCGTCCTTTTCGAGAGATTTCCAGTCACGATCGATTACTTTAACCTTCTCATCCCCTTTGAAATATTCGGTTCGGTAGTCGGCGAAGGTCTTGGCATCAACATAGCTCACACGATGGTCGTACCACCAGTTCTCGCGCTTGGTGGTACTCTTCAGCTTGTAGACCTCTTTACCCTTGTGGTCGCAGGCCGCATCCGGCGGGTTGGGCAGATACTTGTTCTTCGATTCCGCCTTATCGATGGCACCAAGGCAATCGTTGAATGTTTCAGTACCCAACAGCTCATGGGTCTCGTCCTTGGGCTTGCGCAAGGTCACGTCACCGAAAGTGAAGTCGGTGCCGCCCCAGGCATCGTCGTGGGCCGGTTCCGCAAAACGGCGTATCTTACGAAGCGCCGGCAACCAGATGGAGTAGGACTGGCTCTTGTTGTCATCGACATAGTCAGTGATCAACATGCCGGTGCCTTTCAGCTTACCGGAGCGAAAGATAGCGATGTCCTGCGCATTGGTGGAGCCATCGCTGTATTCGTTATTCAGATAGCGCTCTACGGTGATGGTGGTCGGCTTACTGCCGGCCGATTTATTGACGATGACCGTGATCTTGCCAGGAATTGCCCGGTTACTCCGTTTGGGATCCTTGTTGTTGTTGGTGATGCCAAAATTCTTCAGAGCATAGAAATGGTTGACGAAATAGACCTGATCCGCAATGGTGTTGGCGTCCGGCGTGCCACCGGGCAACGGCAGATCTTTAGCCACACCCGCTATGGCACTGCTGGAAAATAGCAAACCGCCGGTGATTGCCGCGGACACGAACTTTTGCACCTGCATAGTGATCCTCCTGTAATGGACGGTTTTGTGGGTAGATCCGCCCCAAATATTATAGAATTAGGTATTTCTTATTCAGTCTATTCTTGTTTTTAAAGTCACATTAATAACAGAGAACCCGGTCATTTAGCAATCGGGGTTAACCTTAATTGTCATCCTCAGTTTAATCTCCGATCATTTAGCTCCTGTCAATCATGGACGTCAAAGATTAAGATCTGCTTAATTCCAAACTGCTCAAAAGAGCGCAATTCTGAGACGGCAGAGAACGTGAAAATTGATTTTAACTTGAATTCAACTCCTTGATATAACAAAATTTCCTTTTTGTTTAGAAACCACCCCCGGTATCGGATGTCGATAATCGCACTAGGACTCAACCACAAAACCGCCCCCGTGGATATCCGCGAGAAGGTCACCTTTGGGCCCGATATCATCGTCGGCGCCCTGCGTAGCCTGCAGGAAAATCCGGCAGTCGAGGAGACAGTCATACTCTCCACCTGCAATCGTACCGAGGTCTACTGCTCCATCAATCAAAAGGACCATGAGCCATTGGCTGATTGGATCAGCCGCTTTCACGGCATCGGTGAGGATCGTGTCTCCCCTTATCTCTACAGCCATTTCGGGCTGGATGCCGTCAAACACCTGCTGCGGGTATCCTGTGGCCTGGATTCACTGGTACTGGGCGAACCGCAGATCCTGGGACAGGTCAAGGCCGCCTTCCAGACCGCCACCGATGCCGGAACCACCGGGAAAATGCTGTTCAAACTCTTCCAACATGCCTTCTCCGCCGCGAAACAGATCCGTACCGATACCGCGATCGGCAACAGCCCGGTATCGGTAGCGTTTGCAGCGGTCAGCCTGGCCAAGCAGATATTCAGCGATCTGTCGAAGCAGACAGCCCTGCTGATCGGTGCGGGCGAGACCATCGAACTGGCTGCCCGTCATCTCAATCAGCACGGAATCGGGCGGATCATCGTCGCCAACCGCACCGTGGAGAGGGCACACAACCTGGCGGCACAGTTCGACGGCTACGCCATTGCCCTGACCGAATTGAGCAGACACCTGGCCGAGGCGGATATCGTGATCTCCTCCACCGCCAGTCCCCTGCCAGTACTGGGAAAGGGTAGCGTCGAAAGCGCCCTCAAGGAGCGCAGACACAGCCCGATCTTCATGGTCGATATCGCCGTGCCTCGGGATATCGAGCCGGAAGTGGCGGATCTGAGCGATATCTATCTCTACACGGTGGATGATCTGGACGAGGTGATCCAGGAGAACATGCGTTCCAGGGAGGAAGCAGCCGAACAGGCGGAAGAGATCATCGATCACTATGTTGGGGAATATATGGGGTGGCTGCGCTCTCTGGATGCCGTAGGCTTGATACAGGATTATCGCAGCTATGCCGAACGGTTGCGGGATGAAGTGATGCAGAAGGCCCTGCAGCAGCTTGCCAAAGGCAAGTCTCCCGAGGAGGCGATGCAATTCATGGCGCATACCCTCACCAACAAATTATTGCACAACCCCAGCGCCCAGATGCGTCAGGCCGGATTCAATGGACAGGTGGAGTTGCTCGAAGCGGCCAATACGCTTTTTCAGCTCAATAAATCAGAAAACAAATCATGAAGCCTTCACTGCGCGGCAAGTTGGACCGGATCGCAGAGCGCTTCGAAGAGATCACCGCACTCCTCGCCGATCCGGAAATCCAGAGCGATCAGAATCAGTTTCGCGATCTGGGGCGGGAGTATGCCCAATTGGAGCCGGTGGTTGAGGCCTATAAGGGCTACGTGGATGCGGAAGGGGATGTAGCGGCCGCCCAGGAGATGATGGACGATCCTGAAATGGCGCCACTCGCCAAGGAGGAGCTAACCGTGGCACAGGAGACCAAGGAACGCCTGGAACCGGAACTGCAACTGCTTCTGATACCTGCCGATCCGAACGATCAGCGCAATGTTTTTCTCGAGGTCCGTGCCGGTACCGGCGGCGCCGAGGCGGCGCTGTTTGCCAGCGACCTCTACCGCATGTATCTGCGCTATGCGGAGACCCAGCAGTGGCAGACCGAAACCATCAGTGAGAGCCCGGGCGAACATGGCGGCTACAAGGAGGTGGTATGCCGTATCAGCGGCAATGCCGTCTACTCCCGCTTGAAATTCGAATCGGGGACCCATCGCGTGCAGCGGGTTCCGGAGACAGAATCCCAGGGACGTATTCACACCTCCGCCTGTACCGTGGCGATCCTGCCCGAGGCGGAGGAGGTTGACGATGTGGATATCAACAGCAGCGACCTGCGCATCGACACCTTTCGTGCCTCCGGCGCCGGCGGGCAGCATGTCAACAAGACCGACTCGGCGGTACGTCTGACCCACCTGCCCAGCGGTATCGTGGTGGAGTGTCAGGACGAACGCTCCCAGCACAAGAACAAGGCCAGGGCCATGTCACTGCTACAGGCGAAGCTGCTCTCCCAGGCCCAGGAAAAGATCGTCAACGAGCAGGCCAGCTCGCGTAAACTACAGGTTGGCAGCGGCGACCGCTCGGAACGCATCCGTACCTATAACTTTCCTCAGAACCGACTCACAGACCACCGTATCAATCTGACCCTCTACAAGCTGGATGAGGTGATGACCGGATCCCTGGACCAGGTCATAGAACCCCTGCTGCGCGAACAGCAGGTGGAGGCCCTGGCCGCCATGGGCGAAGCCTGAAACGGCCGGGACACGCCATGACCACCCTGCAGCAGGCTCTGCAAACGGCACAACAGGCCCTCAGCACACTACCCGATACAAATCCCGAGCTGGAGGCAGCCCTATTGTTATGCCACATCCTCGATAAACCGCGCAGCTATCTGTATGCCTGGCCGGAATTGGAACTCCCCTCCGATCAGTATCAACAATACACGAAGCTGGTGGAACGGCGGCTATCCCATGAACCGATCGCCTACATTACGGGAACGCGGGAGTTCTGGTCCCTGTCGCTGGAGGTCAATCCCGACACCCTCATACCCCGCCCCGAAACGGAGTTGCTGGTGGAGCGCTCACTCCATCACCTCCAGCATATATCCCGGCCAAGGATTGTTGACCTCGGCACCGGTAGCGGCGCCATTGCCCTGGCGCTGGCGCGCGAACTGCCGGATGCGGGGATGGTTGCCACTGATATTTCAGCCGAGGCGCTTGCGCAAGCCAGAGAGAACAGCCAACGGCTAGGGATTGACCGGATCACCTTCCTCCATGGCAACTGGTGCGAGGCACTGCCAGCGGATGAAACCTATGACCTGATCGTGAGCAATCCCCCCTACATCGAGGCCGGTGATCAGCATCTCCACCAGGGGGGGTTGCCACGGGAACCGGAGCAGGCTTTGGTCTCGGGTAGTGATGGTTTGAATGCCATCAGAACCATCATTCGCCAGGTCAGCGCCGGCTATCTGAAACCAAATGGCTGGCTCCTGTTGGAGCATGGCTATCAACAGGCGGATGCGGTGCAAAACCTGCTGCAATCCGCAGGTTTCACCCACATAGCGACCCATCCGGACCTTTCCGGACACCCTCGAGTCACTGAAGCTCAGCTATTAGGTATCGAGAAGGACGGACACAACTGGTACCTGACCCTCAGCCATCTCATTGGTCAAGATCCAAATGATTAGATAAACGGCGCGGCGAGCCAAACCGTACCCTTTGATCAAATGATTGGCATGGATCTGCGACGATGAGCGCTGGTATGTAAATCTCTTTCGTAACTAGGCGTAGAGCGGGAACGAGACGCTTTGAGGTATGGCGGCGTCCAGTCCGCCTGCTTGATTATTTCAGCGCATTAGTTAGGATTGCCATGTATGGGTGACAACCCTCACGACTTAGTGAAAAACCGGGACATTCACTTTGCCGAACTCCACCCGGACCCCAATCAGGCTGCGACTGCGGCTTTGCTGCTTGCGGATGTGGAGGGTATTCTGAATGCCACTCCCTACTCCGCAACCCATCTACATGTCAGCTATCAGCTAATAGAGGTCTCCCTGGAGCAGATAGAGACGGGGTTGACGGCAATGGGTCTGCATATCGACAACCGCCTGCTCTATCGCCTCAAACGCGCCCTCTATCACTACACGGAAGAGACCGAACGGGTCAATCTGGGTTGCAACCGAAGCGACTCCAAATGCACCCGCATGATCTTCGCCGACCGGTATCAACGCATGAATCATAAGCTACGGGATCAGCGCCCGGAACATTGGCGTAAATACCTCTGACCGATCCGGATTTTATACTTTCGGACTCGACAGATGGTCTATATCCCTGTAACTATTCAGCTGCCACACTAGAGCCTGGACCCATTCACAATGAACGATGACCAATTGCTGCGTTACAGCCGACAGATCATGCTTCCCTCAATCGGCATCGAAGGGCAGGAGAGACTCCTCAATGCCCGTGTACTCATCGTCGGCCTGGGTGGACTCGGCTCCCCGGCCGCCATGTATCTGGCCGCAGCGGGTGTGGGAACCCTGGTGCTGGTAGACTTCGACCAGGTCGATCTGACCAATCTGCAACGGCAAATCGTGCATACCACCGCCCGCATCGGTGAATTGAAGGTGGATTCGGCCCGTGAATCCCTGCTGGCCCTGAATCCGGAATGCCGGGTGGAGACCGTACCCAAACAACTGGATGAAACCGACCTAAGGCAGCAGATAGAAAAGGCCGACCTTGTACTCGACGGCACCGACAACTTCGCAACCCGTTTCGCCATCAACAAGGCCTGTTACGAGACGGGAACACCCCTGGTATCCGGCGCCGCGATTCGCATGGAGGGCCAGATCAGTGTCTTCACCGGCGAGCCGGGAGGGCCGTGTTACCACTGCCTCTATCCGGATGAGGGCGAGATGGATGAGACCTGTTCCGCAAACGGTGTGCTCGCCCCGCTGGTCGGCGTGATCGGCAGCCTGCAGGCCATTGAAGCCATCAAGCAGCTGACCGGGACCGGTAAGACGTTGTCTGGCAGGCTGCTGCTATTGGATGCCCTCGAGATGGAGTGGCGCACCCTGCGCCTCACCGCCGATCCCGCATGCCCGGTTTGCGGAACGGAAGGCTGATCAGGGGTGAAGGCTGGCCCCATCCTTTTGCGACATATCTGTGCAGTGATTTTCAGCCTTGTCTGTGTACTGGTCGCCATACTGCC